>NZ_BAAGBE010000001.1:2475000-3594853 GCF_047149785.1 Nitrobacter sp.
CGAGCATGAATGCTTGCATTACCCATACGGGGCTATCACCCTCTGAGGCCCTGCTTTCCTGACAGGTTCTGGTTGTCTCACATTCATGACTGGCCTGGTCCGGGTTCGCTCGCCACTACTACCGGAGTCTCTGTTGATGTCCTTTCCTCCAGGTACTTAGATGTTTCAGTTCCCTGGGTTCGCTTGAAACCTCCTATGTATTCAGAAGTCTCATACCTTCGTTTGATAACCGAAAATCCAAACCCACGACGACTTGCGTCATCATGAGCTTAGAGTTTCGGCTATCGAAGGTGGGTTTCCCCATTCGGAAATCCGTGGATCAAAGCTTCTTCGCAGCTCCCCACGGCTTATCGCAGCGTAGTACGTCCTTCATCGCCTCTCAGCGCCAAGGCATCCACCGAACACCCTTAAGGCACTTGATTGCTCTCATTATCAATATCCACACACTCGGCAGAATGTTGGCCGCACACTTGCGTCCGGGACCCGAAAGTCCCCTCGGCACGCACCCTCGATGAATGCTGCATGCGGCTGGACATTGATTAGAAAGACCAGCTTGCTTCGTAAGATCGAACCGATGGCGAGGCGGTCAAGCTTCGCCAACAGGATCATTTACAACCCGCTCATCTTGCAACTTGCGTTGCGACATAAACGGGCGCCGAAATGACCTGGAGATAGTGAATGAACGCCGACCATGCCTGGCGGCACGACCTGCGATCCAGACTCGGATCGATCTCCTCTTTACGATGTCAGAAATCCCGCACGTCCACCGGTTAAAGGATGGAGCCATGCGAAGCGATGTTTTCGCGGACGGCGATACAGAAACCTGCAAGGAGCAAGCCGATCGATCAAACCATCTGGTGGAGCCAGACGGGATCGAACCGACGACCTCATGCTTGCAAAGCACGCGCTCTCCCAGCTGAGCTATGGCCCCGTACCAGAAGACGAATGCAGCACTCGACAAGATGGTGGGCCTGGGAAGACTTGAACTTCCGACCTCACGCTTATCAAGCGCGCGCTCTAACCAACTGAGCTACAAGCCCCTACGACGAGAGACTTGCCGGCGAGCGATCCCGATGACGTCATCGCGAGATGAAGCCATCATGATACGTCGATCGCCACGGCCGCCCCTGGCGCGTGTTCGTCCGCGAAGAAAGAGAAACGAAGACGGCGAAATCCCGCCAATGCAGCTCGACGATCTGGCGATCGCCGGCCACTGATGTTTCCAAGAGACCCGATAGAAGAGCGTGAGCGCTTCTGAAGGGCCATCCTTAGAAAGGAGGTGATCCAGCCGCAGGTTCCCCTACGGCTACCTTGTTACGACTTCACCCCAGTCGCTGACCCTACCGTGGTCGGCTGCCTCCCTTGCGGGTTAGCGCACCGCCTTCAGGTAAAACCAACTCCCATGGTGTGACGGGCGGTGTGTACAAGGCCCGGGAACGTATTCACCGTGGCATGCTGATCCACGATTACTAGCGATTCCAACTTCATGGGCTCGGGTTGCAGAGCCCAATCCGAACTGAGACGGCTTTTTGAGATTTGCTAGGGGTTGCCCCTTTGCTTCCCATTGTCACCGCCATTGTAGCACGTGTGTAGCCCAGCCCGTAAGGGCCATGAGGACTTGACGTCATCCCCACCTTCCTCGCGGCTTATCACCGGCAGTCTCCTTAGAGTGCTCAACTAAATGGTAGCAACTAAGGACGGGGGTTGCGCTCGTTGCGGGACTTAACCCAACATCTCACGACACGAGCTGACGACAGCCATGCAGCACCTGTGCTCCATGCTCCGAAGAGAAGGTCACATCTCTGCGACCGGTCATGGACATGTCAAGGGCTGGTAAGGTTCTGCGCGTTGCGTCGAATTAAACCACATGCTCCACCGCTTGTGCGGGCCCCCGTCAATTCCTTTGAGTTTTAATCTTGCGACCGTACTCCCCAGGCGGAATGCTTAAAGCGTTAGCTGCGCCACTGGAGAGTAAACCCTCCAACGGCTGGCATTCATCGTTTACGGCGTGGACTACCAGGGTATCTAATCCTGTTTGCTCCCCACGCTTTCGTGCCTCAGCGTCAGTATCGGGCCAGTGAGCCGCCTTCGCCACTGGTGTTCTTGCGAATATCTACGAATTTCACCTCTACACTCGCAGTTCCACTCACCTCTCCCGAACTCAAGATCCTCAGTATCAAAGGCAGTTCTGGAGTTGAGCTCCAGGATTTCACCCCTGACTTAAAGACCCGCCTACGCACCCTTTACGCCCAGTGATTCCGAGCAACGCTAGCCCCCTTCGTATTACCGCGGCTGCTGGCACGAAGTTAGCCGGGGCTTATTCTTGCGGTACCGTCATTATCTTCCCGCACAAAAGAGCTTTACAACCCTAGGGCCTTCATCACTCACGCGGCATGGCTGGATCAGGCTTGCGCCCATTGTCCAATATTCCCCACTGCTGCCTCCCGTAGGAGTTTGGGCCGTGTCTCAGTCCCAATGTGGCTGATCATCCTCTCAGACCAGCTACTGATCGTCGCCTTGGTGAGCCGTTACCTCACCAACAAGCTAATCAGACGCGGGCCGATCTTTCGGCGATAAATCTTTCCCCGTAAGGGCTTATCCGGTATTAGCACAAGTTTCCCTGTGTTGTTCCGAACCAAAAGGTACGTTCCCACGCGTTACTCACCCGTCTGCCACTGACGTATTGCTACGCCCGTTCGACTTGCATGTGTTAAGCCTGCCGCCAGCGTTCGCTCTGAGCCAGGATCAAACTCTCAAGTTGGACTTGAAACTTTGAACCGGCTGATCACAACGTTTGACGAGGTCCCACCATAATCATTGAACGCGATTCACATCGCGGACAACGCGATCTCATTGCTGAGACCATGGTGTAACCTTTGAAACGTGTACCGCCGAAGTCTTTCGTCCGGTCCCGATCCGCAAAAGGCCGAAGCCCTCCGCTCGTCAGAACCCGCAAGGACTCCGCCGTCCACGTTTCTCTTTCTTCATCTTCACTTGTCAAACAGCCCGGGTCCGGAGACCCAACTTCCATCCCTGGAAGCCTCGTGAAACACTCACCGGACGACAAACAACAACCGACGGGTGTCGGCTGTTGATTCACTCAACCTAGTGAGGAGCTTCACAGGCGTAGCAATATGCCTCGGCAAAACCCGAAGCAGCGCCGCGCTCAGTGGGCGGGTTATAGTCTCACCCCCGGACGCTTGTCAACGCCCATCGTCAACAAATTGTTGCACGTGGACAAACAATTCCGCAGCGCGAAGAACCAGGATCCGCCGGCGACCCACGCCGTACTTGAGCCACATTCCTGCGACGTTCTCACAAAGAGTTAAGTCTTGAATCGCCGATTGCTAGGGGGCATCGGCCGGCAGCTTCAGGACACGGTGGTTTCAAGAGAGGGCGATCGTTCAAGCGCATCGCCTCATCCAGGTGACCGCAACGCATCAAGGGGTTCAGGCGCCATTGATATTCGGGACTGCGCGCAACACGGCGTGAGTCTCGGACGAGCATGAAGCATCCGCGGCTTCCCGCGCCGTTCCTTTCGTAGGGGCGCCGGTTCGCGAGGTGCAGGGAATTTCGCCGGACGCGGGCGGACATCGGGGGGAGACGGCGGATTGAATACGGCGCGCGGTGGCCATTACGGACGCGAGACCGGGATCATCGATCTCGGCCACGAGCCGCCGCTTTCCGCCGACGGATCCGAAGCCGCCGTGATCGACCGTCGCCGTATCTCGGTGCAGTGGTTCAGCGGCACCATCCTGACAGGTCTGTGCGGCGCGGCCCTTATCGGCGGCGCCGTTTTCGCCTCGCTCGACGGCGAAACCACGTTTGCCCGCATGCCGGAGCGGGTGGAAGGCACGCTGCGCGGCTCGTTCGGGGCCGGCGACCACCAGACCAGTCTTCACAAAAGCGACCGCCTGCCGCCGCCGAGCGAGGCCGCTGCCGCAAGGCAGGTCATCCGCGTCTCAACCGTAACCCGCGCCGGCAATCGCGACGTGATGCGCGTGCGGCCCTTCGTTCGCGTATCCGGCAACCTGTCGATGGCGACCAGCGACCTCAGCGCAAAGATTCCGCCATTCAACGCCCAGCGGCTGCTCTCCGACGTCGGAAGTCCCGGCCCGGCCGTCTCCGAAGATGCCAGCGCGGCAGCGGCCGCCGAACCCGACGCGGAAGTCTCCTTCGTGACCCGCGATCTCGCCCCGATCCTGCCGAAGGCGAAGATCGCAGCAACGATTCCGCTGGATGAAGTCCTGATGCGGGTGCGCGATGCCTCGAACTGGCGCGGCAACGGCGGCGTGCGCTACACCATGGCCAACGCGACGGCCGATGTCGGCGGCGCAACGTCGAGCATCAAGATGGCCTACGCCGCGGAGGGCGGCGTCGATCCCTATGCCGGATTCGAGGCCCGCATCGTCCCCGAAAACGTGACGTTGCTTCCGAAGACCAGGGAGCAGTCGACCGGCGGCAATCCGGTCGCCGAGCGCGTGCATCTGGTCAAGCGAGGCGACACCGTCATTTCCGTGCTGCGCGACCAGGGCGCGACACCGGAAGAAGCACGGGCAATCGCGGCAACGCTCGGGCCGCACGGGCGCGACGGCGGACTTAAGGAAGGCGAGAAGCTGCGCATCCTGATGGCGCCCGCAGCCCCGGGCCAGCGACTTCAACCCTATCGCGTGATCGTGGCAAACGATTCGACGATCGAGGCCGTCGCCGCCCTGTCGGACCTCGGCAAGTACGTCGCGGTCGACGTTGCGAGCATGAATTCGGTCGCGGAGACTGCCGATCCCAGCGACAACGAAAACGACGACGGCAGCGGGGTCCGGCTTTATCAAAGCATCTACGAGACCGCGCTGCGCGACAAGGTGCCACCCACGGTCATCGAAGACATGGTCCGCATCTACTCCTACGACGTCGATTTCCAGCGCAAGGTCCAGCCGGGCGATTCGTTCGACGTCTTCTATGCCGGTGACGACGAGGGAACGCCGGCGACCGAGAAGAACGAAGTGCTTTATGCCTCGCTCACCGTGGGCGGCGAGACCAAGAAGTACTATCGCTTCCAGACCCCCGACGACGCGACCGTCGACTACTACGACGGGACCGGCAAAAGCGCTAAGAAATTCCTGGTCCGCAAGCCGGTCGCCAGCGCCGTTATGAGATCCGGCTTCGGCATTCGGCGCCATCCGATCCTCGGCTACGTGAAAATGCATACCGGCGTCGATTGGGCCACGCCGTATGGCACGCCGATCTTCGCAGCCGGCAATGGCGTCGTCGAAAAGGCCGAATGGGAGGGCGGCTACGGCAAGTACGTCCGCATCAAGCATAATAACGGCTATGAGACCGCCTACGGCCACATGTCAGCCTTCGCCAAAGGCATTGTGCCCGGCAAGCGGGTGCGGCAGGGACAGGTGATCGGTTTCGTCGGCTCGACCGGCCGCTCCACCGGAGCGCACGTGCACTACGAAATTCTGGTCAACGGCCGCTTCGTCGATCCCATGCGCGTCAGGCTTCCGCGCGGCCGGTCGCTGGAGGGTCCGATCCTTGCCAGCTTCGAGAAAGAGCGCGACCGGATCGACGCGATGATGAACAGCCGCAATGCCGGCGCCCGGGTCTCCGACGCGACGGGCACCCCTGTCCTGTCCCAGGCCCGGCAGGTCTCCAACCGCTGAGGCGGGTGATCAAGCCGGGAGAAAAACGATCCGCATTGGGGGCTCAGGGTGAGGGTTACTCACATGCGCGCAGCGTCGTGACGTGAACTCCCGCGGGATGGCCCAGGATTTCAGACAAGGTACGACACGTTCCGTCCGCGCACAGCCGGCCACACCGGAATTGCCGAGCAGGAGTTGCGGCATCGGAGCGCGCTGCGGTCGCCATTCAAACCAGCCATCACGGAGTCGCGCCTCCGGCGGCGGCTCCATGCCGGCGCCCGAGCCCTTCACGCGCGCTTCCACCAGCTCGAGACCGCGCGGCGTGACGCGCCAGTCTTCCTGCCAGCCGGTCTTCTCGATCGAATGGGTCCACGCCGGCGTGAACGCTGCAAGCGCCAGCGTCTTGGTGACGCCCGCCGAAATGAGGCAAAGGCTCATGTCGCAGCCGTCGAGTGGCGGGATCCGCGCCGCCACTGCCAGGTCACGACCGCGAACGCCAGCCCGTAGCCAACCCAATCGCTATATTTGAATTCGCCGAGCAGGCAGAGCGCGGCGACAAACGCGGTACGACGAAAACCGCTTTAGACATTGGTATGAGTGAAGGCGCCGGCGAACGCGCATGCGGATCGCGCGCGCATATCCGGACATCCGCCTCCATGAACTTCGGCCTGTTCTTGCGTGCCAGCGTCACACGTGCGGCGCGGTTCAATATCGTTCCGACGTCCAGACGGGTTTCCTTGCGGCCGAATCCGGCGGATAACGGACGGCTTGTTCAACCCGTCGTCCTTTTGCACCGACCAAGCGCAAGATCCGAGCCATGACCGACCACCGCAAGCTGCTGCGCGCGATCTTCGATGCGGCGGTGGCCGCCGCTCATCCCGATAACATTCTCGATGCGCACCTGCCGCGCGCCCCGAAAGGTCGCGTGATCTGCCTTGCCGCGGGAAAAGGCGCGGCCGCCATGGCCGCGGTCGTGGAACGGCATTACCTCGATGCCGCGAGGCTCGGCCCCGAACGTCTGGTCGGCGTGGCCACGACACGTCACGGCCACGGCGTGCCGACACGCCGCATCGGGGTAATCGAGGCCGGCCATCCCGTGCCCGACGAGGCGAGCCTGCGCGGTGCCGATCTCAGCTTGAGGCTCGCGAGCAGTGCGACCGCCGACGATCTGCTGCTGGTCCTGCTGTCGGGCGGCGGATCGGCCAACTGGATCGCGCCCGTGGACGGCGTATCGCTCGCGCAGAAGCAGCAGGCCAACCGCGCTTTGCTTCGATCCGGCGCGCCGATCGGCGACGTCAACACGGTGCGGCGGCATCTGTCGCGCATCAAGGGCGGGCGGCTGGCGCGGGCGGGACGATGCGCGGACATCGTGACGCTGGCGATATCGGATGTGCCGCGCGACAAACCGGCCGACATTGCCTCCGGCCCGACCGTGCCCGATCCGACCACGCTGGCTGACGCCCGCACATTGGTCGCAAAGCACAATCTCACGCTCGACGATGCCGTCATCCGCGCCCTCAACGATCCGGCCAACGAGAGTTGCAAGCCGGGCGACGCCGCCTTCGCGCGCGCCCGCTTCGACATCATCGCGCGCCCCGGTGCTTCGCTCGCCGCAGCCGTCAGACTCGCGCGCGATGCTGGCTTTGAGGTGCTCGACCTCGGCGCCGATCTCGAAGGCGAGGCCCGCGATGTCGCCGCGGATCATGCGAAAGTGGCGCTCAAGGCGCGCGCCGACGGACGGAGACTTGCGATCCTGTCGGGCGGCGAGCTTACGGTGACGGTGCGCGGCAATGGACGCGGCGGCCCCAACCAGGAATACGCGCTGTCACTGGCATCGCAGCTCAAGGACACGCCCGGCATCTCGGCCTTGGCGGCCGACACCGACGGCGCCGACGGCGGCGCGGGCAGCGCGAACGATCCCGCAGGCGCCATCATCGATGCCCGCACCTTTGCGATCATGCGCGCGCAACGCCTCGATCCCCTCGCCTATCTCGCCAACAACGACGCCACCGCGTTCTTCGCCGCCACCGGCGACCTGCTGCTGACCGGTCCGACGCTCACCAACGTCAACGACATCCGCGTCATTCTGGTTGATGCCGCCTGATTGGCGCGACAGTCCGGGCAGCCCGCAGGACAGGAGCGCCCCGGGTGTCTTTAACGTCTTCGCTACGCCTGATGCCTATGCAGCGGTAGCGCTACGCCGGGATCAGCGCGGCCTCGTCGTCGTCGATCTGGTCATCGAGCGGAGCGAACGTGCTGAGCGGTCTGGTCGATAGCGTGATCGGCTTGCGTTGGCCGTGCAATGCCGGCGCCGCATGGGGCTGCCGTGCCTCACGCGACAACGCGAACAGCGTGGAGCCGACGCGGCCGCCGAGCTGGATCAGATCGCGCTCCGAGCAGTTCGAGGCGATCGACAGCGCCAGCGTATGCAGGTGGCTGCGGCGGTAGCAGAACAGTGCCAGCATCGCTCGTACATCCGGAGCAACGCTGGCGATGAGCTGCGGCAACCCATGCTCGTTGGAACGATACATGGCGCCCAACAGATCATCCTTGACTGGACATATGTCGTTCTCGAAAGCGTCCTGACTCGACCACATGGAGACTCTCCTGGATCAGGAGGATGCAACGCAATTTCCTAACGAGAAGTTAACCACCCGCACAAAGAGCTGCCCGACCGCCTTGCAATCCGGTTCCGAATCGGAATGCGGGCCATGTTCGCGGATGCTGTGCCGGGTCAGGCGTTGAAGGCCATGACCACCGACAGACCGAAGCCGGTAAGATGATGCAGCGCCTGATCGACGCCGATCAGCGTCCAGAACCACGGGTGCTGACGCTCCTGGGTCACCTCGAAGGTCGAGGAGAGGAAGCCCTTGGCGCGGTCCACGACGATATGGATCGCAAAATCGATAAAGGCGATGAACCAGAAGCGCGGCGCGATCACCAAAATCAGCAGCAGCGCGAGCGCCAGATGCACAAGGCAGTGCGCGAGCAGCGGCAGCGCCCAGCCGGTCTTTTGATCCTTGCCGACCGCCATCCACGAATTCTGCAGCACGAAATCGGCGATCACGTGCTTGACGGTCAGCACGGCCATCCAGCCGGCCAGCGGACCTACCGCGATCGACGACGACAATGAGGGAAGCAGCACGCGGACGCCCCTTGTTAGTGTGTGGGTTCGGAAGTTCGCTTCATCGCCCCTTGCGAGTCCGTCAAGCAAACTTCCGAACCTAAACCACGCTAGAGCGTTTTCAAGCGAAGTGGATACGCGGTTCGCGTAAAGAAAACGCGTCAAATCAAAAATCATGGAGCCCGCTTCTGATTCCATCAGAAGCGGAAAGGCTCTAGAACTATAAAATCACGCGAACCGGATTCCACTTCGCCCGAAAACGCTGTAGTGAACAGGTTCTAACATTTGCATCGGTTTCTTGCGAGCACCCTGGTCAAGTCGGATTCGGAAGAACCGGCGCTGATGCGCGAGCGCCGGCTCCGACCCGCTCCCTGATCCCGGCGATGACGCGCTTCAAGGATTCCTGCCGCGGGTCCGAACTCACGGCTGCGCGGGCCTCTGTTATGGCGCCCGCCAGATCCGGACAGGACAATGCGCCGTCGAGCGTCGGTTTAATGAGATGATCGACGATCAAATTCCAGTCCTTCAGACTCCGCGCGTAACCATCGCCGTGACCCCGCACCATCTCGGCTGTCGCGACCACCGCGGCGACTGCGGCAGGCTGCTTCGTCAGGCTGCGATCGATCATGTGCAGCCAGTGCTCGACCCAGGCGCGCTCTCTGGCATAGCGGAAGGAAGACAACCGCCAGCGCTTGAGCGAGGCTTCGATCCGCAGGCGGCGACGCCGCAATCGGCCCGCCGCGCTGAACCGCATGGTGACCGGCAGATGTAGCCATCCCGGATACTGCAGTATCCACAGCGCGTAATCGGCCGCCGTTTCCGGCAGCAACGACACCAGCTCATCAAGACGCAGCTTGCGGACATCGTCCGGCGGAACGCCCTGCCCCGCTTCAGCCTCGGCAAGTTTAAGCTGCGCCATCCGGATCGCGTCATCATATGCCATGCGCGCGGCCATCAGCCGCGTGATCTCGGCAAATGCCGCGTCATCGACGTTGCGCCGGCCGATAAAGCGCCTCAGCCGGGCGACGTAAAGCTGCGCGTAGCCCGGTCCCTGATAATCGATCAGGCGATGCACGGCATCGGCCGCGACCGGCCTGACACAGTCGGGCAGGCCCGCCGGCAGCACCGGTATCGGATCGTCGTCGTCGCCGAGCACATCTGCGAAAATCGAGCGGATCGCGGGAAGAACGCCGGTGCTTCTTGGAACGCCGGGATTCATGCCAGCTCGGGTGTCGCGGTCGCCGGCGCTGTACGTTCCGCCAGCCGCTCCTCGAGCTTGCCGATGTTCTGAAACAACCGGGCGCTGGCCAGCCGCAGGAAGTAGAAGCCGAATTCGGGATTCTGGACGTAAAGCTGTTCCACCTGGCGATAGCTGACGCTGAGCACGGTGCCGCTTTCGATGCATTCGAGCGACTGGGTGCGCTCGTTGGAAGGCGACAGCATCCCGAGTTCCCCGACAATGGCCCCGACCGGAAGCTCGATGCCGGACTCCACCAGGCGATAGCGGCCGCTGACGATGTAGAACATGCTCTCGGCCTTCTCGTTTTTGTAGAACAGCATGTCGCCCGCCTCGCATTTACGTTCGGTCATGAAAGGCTTCAGCCAATCCATCGACAGGTCGCTGTTCACGGACTTCTTCACCTCGCGCACGAGCAGCAGCATCTGGTGCAGGCGATAGCCGTTAAGGCAGAACAGCCCGGCGTGAAGCCCGAACTGCAGGACGTTGTGAAGCGGGACCGCAGTGATCATCAGCACGAGATTGGCCAGCATGCCGAAAGCCCGGAGCGGAATCATGGTCCGCATGGTGTAGGTGGCAACCACAAAGAACGAGGCGGCCAGGCTGCCGATCGTTCCGAGATGGTCGGCTAAATGTGATGTGTCCATGGCGGTCCAGCCAATTTCCTTGAAGCGATGAGGTTGACGACGGTCTTTCAGGCGGCCGCCGGGGACGCCGTCGCCGGGCATGATATTCGGGAAGCAACGGGCATTATATACGGGATTATAACTCAATAACTCGGCTAAAATGCCGCTCGCCGACGCGCGGCCGCCAACCCCTCGCCTCGCAGGGAAGGCGTTTAGTCCGGCGTCGAGGGCTTTCCGAAATCGACCTAGCGGGGGCGGCGGGGGCGGCGGGGGCGGTTCAGACGTTCGCTTCGGTCTCTCTGCAAGCCCCTCAAGCGAGCTTCTGAACCCGAACCCGCTGGAATCATAAGGTTGCTATAGCGTTTTCGAGCGAAGCATGTCCTCGGGCTTGGTCTGAGGATGGCTACCGGTTCGCGTGAAGAAAACGCGTCGAATCAAAATTTAGAGCCCCTTCCGGAATCGGAACACTAGAATTCTTTGTCCAAGACGGCATCGGTTGAGCCGGCTTGAGGTTTACTCCTGGCTCACCGTCTGCAGGTAGGCGACGAGATCGTGGCGAGAAGGCACGTCGAGCACGCGCACCGGCATGCGGGCGCCGGGTACGAATTTCTTCGGATCGGCCAGCCAACGGTCCAGATTATCCCGCGACCAGACCAGACCGGCGCTCTGGAGCGCGGACGAATAATGATAGCCAGGGACGGTGCCCGCCTTGCGGCCCACCACGCCGCCCAGCCGGGGACCTGCCTTGTCGGCATCCAGCGCGTGACATGCCGTGCATCGTTCGCTGAAGAGCTGCTTGCCGTGGACCGGGTCAGGCGGCGCATTGGGAAGGAAGCGCGCCAGGTTCTTGCTCTGCGATGGATTCACCGACCGAAGAAGCGTGTAGCTGAGCGTGATCGTATTGACGGCCTTGTTGTCCGAATCCTCGGCGAAGGCCGGATCGACGAAAAAGACGACCGGCATCTCGATCTTCTGATGCGGGTCGAGGCGCTCCTCGTTGAAGCAGAAGCACTGGATCTTATTGAAATAAGGCCCGCTGGTGTTCGGCGTGACATTGTATGTCGCGTGGGCGACGATCGACTCGTTGCTGAGATTCTCGGCCTTGAAGAAAACCATCTTCTGCTCGCCGAGATGAACATCCACGGAACGCTGCTCCGGCTCGAACCGCCACGGCAGATCCGACGCCACATTGGTGTCGAACGCAACCGTAACGGTCTTGTCGGACGTGACGGCCGGGTCCGTATATGCCCGTTGCGTCGTTCCTCCGTATCCCGTCGCACTGCAGAACACGCGATATATTTCCGGCGAATAGGCGACGAGTCCGAGCATAATGCCGAGCGCCACGAACGAGGGCAGGAGAACGTTCAGGTGCTTCCAATTGCGCGGCTTCATAATTTCGATCTCTCCCGCGATGCCATCCCGGCATGGGGTGTAGATCGATGCGGGGCGGCCGTCCACCCATCGAAATGCGGACATGATAAGACAAAATGCGATATTCGCGCGAATTGACGCATTTGTGATCTGTTCGAATAATCACGCCGCGTTCGTATCGCGAGCGCTGAACACCAAGCCGAGCGTTAAACGCAAGCGATGGCCGCGCACGGTCAATCCCACGGGGGAGAAATAATAATGTATGCGTCCGAGCCGGGCTTTGTGTTAACTGACTTGTATTCCACAACGTCCGCACCGGCGAATTGTCCTGGCCACCGGACAGGTGATTGCCCGAGCGCATCGCGGTATCATAGCTTTTTACCGCGGGAGTGCATGCAATCAGGAACCCGATGGCGAAGTGGATCGATGAATTCCGGCGCGGATTGCAGGGCGTCTCCGTGCCTTCGGCGATCCTGGGTTTCAGCCTTGCGGCGGCCTGCCTGATCCTTGCAACCGCGCTCCGGTTCGGAATCTCGTTTTTGCGTCCCGATGTGCCCTACGGCCCCTATCTTCCCGCTGTCTTTGCGGCCGCCGCATTCGGCGGAGAACGCGCCGGGATCGCCGCCGCGATAGGCGGCGCGGCTCTCGGCCTCATGCTGGATTTTGGCGGGGCGCCACAGGGACTGGCCGCGGCGATACTCGTCGCGATCTATTCCGTCGTCGCGGCGCTCGTCATTCTGGGTGTACGGCGCTACCGTTCACTGGTGGCGCACCACCACGAGCTCACACGCCGCCTCGGCAAGGAACAGCGCTACCGCGAACTCGTGGTGGAAGAACTGCAGCATCGACTCAAGAACAAACTCGCCACCATCCACGCGGTGGTCAGGCAGGCGCTCCACGATTATCCGGTCGCCTGGAGCAAGATCGACAGCCGCATCCGCGCACTGTCGGCGACCGACGACCTGATTGCGCGCACGGACGGTCGCGGCTGCGATATCATCGACCTCCTGCGCCTGGAGCTTTCCCCCTACGGCCACGTCCGCTTCACACTGGACGGCAAGCCCCTGTTCCTGCCGGCGAAGCTCGCGGTCAGTCTCGCGCTGGTGTTTCATGAACTCGCGACCAACGCCGCCAAGTACGGAGCGTTCTCCACGCCCCGCGGCGTCCTCCATGTGTCATGGACCGTGACCAACGACACGTTATCGATCGTCTGGGACGAATCTGGCGGCCCGATCATCACGGTGCCGGGCAAGCCGGGGTTTGGAACGCATCTTCTCAATGCCGGCCTCCGCCCGTTCGATGGGAAATCGGAGATCGCGCTCCTCAGCACTGGATTGCATTGCATGATGCAATGCCGGATCGAGTCAGCCAACGGCCAATAACGTTATCGCAAAGCGGGACTGCGGAGGCCTTCATCCTTGGCTCGCCAAGATACGGCCCGGAAAACGCCGCAACCGCCAGGCCCGCAAACTTGCCGCGTTCGGGAACGCAACGGACCGCTGCCGGTTCTATCGGTGTTGCGTCCGCGCGACGGCGCAACGGATCGTATCGCGACGAGGAGGATCCCATGCGAAACTATCTTCTGCCTCTGGTGGCCGCCGTCTCGCTCGGTACCGCCGTCCCCGCAATGGCCTACGATTCCGGTGACCTTCTCTCGATGCAGGAGGCGCTCGGCGTCGCGACCGACATCGGGCTTGTAACCGTCTCTGACACCGAGTTCGCCGGTAACGAGTGGCAAATCGAGGGGCGCGACCTGTCCGGCCGATACATGGAGGTCGACGTCGACGCCATCACCGGCGAAGTATTGAACGTCGATCGGTAAAAACACCACTATGTCAAGGCTGTGAGCGATCGTCCGGTCCAGCTTTAGAGCTATTCCGGCTTGATGGAATCGAAGCCGCTCTAGCTAGCTTTTGTTGCGACGCGTTTTCTTCACGCGAACCGGCATCCGTCCTCGGGTCAAGCCCGAGGACATGCTTCGCTCGAAGACGCTATAAAGCGTGATCCCGAAAAAGCCTGCCCCCGACTGGATCCGGGGCGGCAACCGGCTTTCGGGAAAAGATCATGCTCGTTCAGACATGACGGCGGTGCGGCCGGACGTCCGCCGCCCGTTCATCTCCATGCTGAACGTTTCACCCGTTACGACGGGGCGCCAGCAACATCGGCCCGTATCTGAGAGCAAACAGGCCGAAGCCGCCGATCCATAGCGCCGCCGAGGCCTCAATCAACATCGGAGGCGAACCACTGGCCGCCGCCGCAACGCGCGCCATGGCGGCAAGGATCACAAGGAGATAGATAAGGGCCGTGGTTCGATCCGCCGCGAGCGGACGGCCGGTGTGGCCGAGCGAAACGCGCGTCATGACGCCGAGCGTCATGGTGCCGATGGCGCCGGCGGTCAGCGCGTGGATCGCAGCGGCTTCCGGCACGTGAACTGTCAGCCTCGACACGCCCAACAAGGCTGCGCCGACGACGACCCAGAGATACCCGACATGAAGAACGCTCAACAGCGGTTCGGCTGTGGTGGCAATGCCGCGCCAGCGCCAAAGCCGCCAGAGATTAAGTACCGCGGCGACAACCAGAAGCCCGCCGACAGGCGGAAATGCCGGAAAAAAGGCCCAGCCGATCATCCCGGCATGGAGCGCACCAAGCGCGATGCTATCGACCCGGTCATGCGCGGGTGGAAGGGCGTCCGCGCCTTGCTTGACGAGCCAGTTGCGCGTGAAGGCCGGGATGATCCGCCCGCCGACCACCGAGATCAGGACGATGATCGCCGTCAACCCGAGGCGCCATCCGAGGCCCGCGGGCACGGAGAAACCTGCAAGCTCCAGATACATCAGAAGATCGGCGATCCCAAGAAAGGCGACCGGGAGCGGCATGGGCATGTTGCGCCAATTGCGCCCGGCGACGATTTCGCGGGCGCAGACCGCGCAAAGCACGAACGGAAAAGCGAGATCGATTGCCGCCGCGAGCCAGAACGGGATCGACGCCGACACGAGACATGCGACCCGGCCCGCGAGCCACAACGCCGCCAGCGCAGCGAGCGGCCAACCGCTGACCGGCGCCCGGCCGGTCCAGTTCGGGATCGCAGTCAACAGAAAGCCGGCGATGGCCGCCATGACGAAGCCGAACAGCATTTCGTGAATATGCCACGTCAGCGGATCGAAGCGGCTGGGCGGCGCGATCCCCATCGTGAGCATGACGATCCATCCGGCGAGTGCTGTCGCCGACCAGATGCCCGCCATCAGGAAAAACGGTCTGAAGCCGATCGTCCAGATCGCCAATGGCCTGGCTCTTGCGCTCTCCACATCCGACATGGCCATGCGACATCCTCTCATCGTTCCGCCCGCAGTTGTCAGCGCGCAAGTTTCGGCCGCGGGAAACGGTATCCTCGATGGTCAAACATGAGATTGCGCTGACGCAACCGACAGGTTGATCGGGTGGCGACCCCGATGGTGGCATAGACCGTATCGAACAGGCCGCAGGCCCGCAACGTCACCGAACGGCGAGCAACAAGCCTGAATCCGGATCATCTCGCGGTGCTGCTTTGCCAGCCCAACAGAATCGCGGACAATTCGTCGCGTGCTAACGGTTTCGAGAGTCTGGGTCGATCTGAATATTCCGGCGGAAAGGCCCTGTCGCCGCTATAGCCGGTCACAAAAGCAAACGGGATTTGCAGCGCGGCCAACCGCCCCGCGACAGCAAAGCTTTTTTCCTTGGAGAGCCCGATGTCGAGAAGCGCGAAGTCGGGAGCGCGTTCGTCGATCATCTCCAGCGCCTGAGCGACGCTTGAGGCAATCCGGACTCCTGTTACGCCGAACTCCACAACCATCTGCTCGAAGTCGAGCGCGATGATGGCATCGTCCTCAACGATCAAAATGTCGCCGGGCACGTCGGCTGGCATGTCGGCTGGCATCGCTGCCGAATTATCGGGAACGACGGGCTTCATGAAGTCTCATCCGGTGATGGCTGAAATTCCGCTGGAACCTTAACCGAGACGCATTCCCTCGCTTAGTTCCCGGCCGGAACCGACCACATCGCACGGGCGCTTGTCTGTTCACTTTTGAACATAACATCCCGGCAACTTTCCCTATATTCGGGTCGCAGGAAGAACATCATGGCCACTCAGCAGGCGCCGCACACCGACCGCCCCTTCAACAATCTCCTGCGCAGGCTCAGCGACGTCGATTACAAACTCATCGAACCGTTTCTCGTCACCGTGACCGGAGCGAGCGACGACCTGCTCTACAATCCCGGGGACAACGTTGAAATTGTCTACTTCCCCTGCGCAGCAAGTCTCACATCCTATCTCGTTCCCAACGAGGACGGCCGCGATGTCGAAACCATTCTGGTCGGGCGAGAGGGCGCCGTCGGCGGTATCGTCAGCCACGGATTTCTGCCGGCCTATACGCGGATCACGATCAAGGTCGGCGGGCCGTTCGTGCGATTGCGCATCACGTGTCTGGAAGCCGCGAAGGCTCAATCCCGCTCGCTGAGCAATCTGTTCGCGCGCTATGCAGACTGCATGCTGGCCCAGGTTTTTCAGTCCACCGCCTGCAACGCCATCCACTCGATCGAACAGCGCACGGCCAAGTGGATTCTCGCGGCGAGGGAGCGGACCGACAGCGACCTCGTGCCGCTCACCCACGAGCAACTCTCGACCATGCTGGGCGTCGGCCGAAGTTACGCCAGCCGCGTCATCCAGACCTTCAAGGCCGAGGGCATTCTGGAGACGCGGCGCGGCGCCATCCTGGTGCGGAACCGGGATGCTTTGATCGCCCGCTCCTGTCTCTGCAACGACGCGGTCAAGAGCCATTTCGAGGAGGTTTTGCGTGGGTTCTACCCGACCGAAGACGCCCGAACTGCGCAGGAGCCCCTGTCACCGGCAAAATGAGTTTTCTTACGACAAACAACGCATTGTTTTTTGACGATTTCCGGCTATATAGCGTCGCAGCGAAAGCGCCGGAGCCGCAATGCGGCTGTTCGCACCTCTAAGTCCGGCATTTCAGACAAGAAGTGGCGCCAATGACCTGGCCGGAAGCGACGAACCCCTGACCGCTTTTGCCGCGTGAATCGATCACGCCGCGCCCGTTTCCTTGACTTTTCCCCACAGGACCAGACCGCCGCCGCCAAACTGGGCGACGAGCGGTTTTCCCCGACCAAGAAGAAGCCTTGACCCATGAATCTTCGCAACGTCGCCATCATCGCCCATGTCGACCACGGCAAAACCACTCTCGTTGATCGCCTGCTGCAACAGTCGGGCACCTACCGCGACAATCAGCGCGTGGTCGAGCGCGCAATGGATTCCAACGATCTGGAACGCGAGCGCGGCATCACCATCCTGGCGAAGGCGGCCTCGGTGCAATGGAAGGACACCCGGATCAATATCGTCGATACGCCGGGCCACGCCGATTTCGGCGGAGAGGTGGAACGCATCCTCAACATGGTGGACGGCGCGCTGGTGCTGGTTGACGCCGCCGAAGGTCCCCTCCCGCAAACCAAGTTCGTGGTGTCGAAGGCGCTGAAAGTCGGCCTGAAGCCGATCGTCGTCATCAACAAGGTGGACCGCCCGGACGCGCGTCCGACCGAGGTGGTCAACGAGGTGTTCGACCTGTTCGCCGCGCTCGACGCCAGCGACGAACAGCTCGACTTCCCGATCCTCTACGGCTCGGCCAAGCAGGGCTGGATGGCGGACGGCCCGGAGGGACCGCAGGACGCCGGCATGCAGCCGCTGTTCGACCTGATCGTGCGGCACGTCCCGCCGCCGCAGGTGGAGGACGGACCGTTCCGCATGATCGGAACGATCATCGAGGCCAACCCCTATCTCGGCCGCATCATCACCGGCCGCATTACCTCGGGCGCGATCAAGCCGAACCAGAGCATCAAGGTGCTGGCGCGCGACGGCAAGCTGATCGAACAGGGACGCATCTCGAAAATTCTCGCGTTCCGCGGCCTGGAGCGCACGCCGCTCGAGGAGGCGGAAGCCGGCGACATCGTCGCCATCGCGGGAATGACCAAGGGAACCGTCGCCGACACCTTCTGCGATCCGGTCGTCGAGACGCCGATGCCGGCGCAGCCGATCGATCCGCCGACCGTCTCCATGACCTTCATGGTCAACAATTCGCCGCTCGCCGGCACCGAGGGGACCAAGGTAACGAGCCGCATGATCCGCGACCGGCTGCTGCGCGAGGCGGAGGGCAATGTCGCGCTGCGCGTGAGCGAGGCCGCCGACAAGGACTCGATGGAAGTCTCCGGCCGCGGCGAATTGCAGCTCGCCATCCTGATCGAGACCATGCGCCGCGAGGGCTTCGAACTCTCGGTCTCACGCCCGCGCGTCGTGCTGCGCAAGGACGAGGCGAGCGGCGAATGGCTGGAGCCGGTCGAGGAAGTCGTGATCGACGTCGACGAGGAGCATTCCGGTATCGTCGTGCAGAAGATGAGCGAGCGCAAGGCGGAGATGACGGAGATGAAGCCGTCCGGCGGCAACCGGCTGCGGCTGGTGTTCTACGCGCCGACCCGCGGCCTGATCGGCTATCAGGGCGAACTGCTCACCGACACCCGCGGCACCGCCATCATGAACCGGTTGTTCCACGGCTACGCCCCTTACAAGGGCGACATCCAGGGCCGCCGCAACGGCGTGCTGATCTCCAACGATCAGGGCGAAGCGGTGGCCTATGCGATGTTCAAGCTCGAAGATCGCGGACCGATGATGATCGAGCCGGGCTGGAAGGTCTATCGCGGCATGATCGTCGGCGAGCACACCCGCGACAACGACCTCGAAATCAACGTGCTCAAGGGCAAGCAGCTCACCAACATCCGCACCACGTCGAAGGACGAGGCAGTGCGGCTGACGCCGCCGATCAGGATGACGCTGGAAAAGGCGCTGGCCTATATCGAGGACGACGAACTGGTGGAGGTGACGCCGAAGTCGATCCGCCTGCGCAAGAAGCACCTCGATCCCAACGAGCGCAAGCGCGCCGAGAAGACCCGGGACCTGGTGGCGTAAGCATTATAGCGTTTTCGAGCGAAGTGGGTACCGGTTCGCGTGAAGAAAACGCGTCAAAACAAAATCATAGAGCTCCGCTTCTGTTTCCATCAGAAGCGGAAAGACTTTAGCGTGCGGGCAATCATCGCTTCACGAGCGGCCTGCAGCTCTCGCGGAGTTTATCACCGGGCAGCGCTTTGCGCCGGCCCGTGGGCTCGCAACGACACCTGAAGAAACGCCGGCAGAAGCCGAAGCGCGATTATCCCCTCGCGAGACACCAGGCCAGAATGCCCTTCTGGGCGTGCATGCGGTTTTCCGCCTCGTCGAACACCACCGATTGCGGCCCGTCGATCACCTCATCAGTGACCTCGTCGCCACGATGCGCCGGCAGGCAGTGCATGAACAGCGCATCCGGCCTGGCCAGCCGCATCAGCTTTGAATTCACTTGATAGGGCCGAAGCAGGTTGTGACGGTGCTCGCCGTCCTTGTCGCCCATCGACACCCAGGTATCGGTGACGATGCAATCCGCGCCGCGCACCGCCGCTTCGGGATCGGTGCCGAGCCTGATCGACGCCCCGCTCGACCTGATCCAGTCCTTCAGCGGCTTGTTCGGCGCAAGCTCCGGCGGGGTCGCGATGTTGAGGTTGAAGCCGAAGCGCTCCGCCGCATGCGCCCACGACGCCAGCACGTTGTTGTCGTCGCCGGTCCATGCCACGGTGCGGCCCTTGATCGGCCCGCGATGTTCCTCGAACGTCATCACATCAGCCATCACCTGACAGGGATGCGAGCGCCGCGTCAGTCCGTTGATGACGGGCACGGTCGCGTGCGCCGCCAGTTCCGTCAGCGCGTCGTGGCTGAGGATGCGGATCATGATGATGTCGACGAAACGCGACAGCACCTTCGCGGTATCGGCGATGGTCTCGCCGCGCCCGAGCTGCATCTCGGCCCCGGTCAGCATGATCGCCTCGCCGCCGAGCTGGCGCATGCCGACGTCGAACGACACCCGGGTGCGCGTCGAGGGCTTGTCGAAGATCATCGCCAGCGTCTTGCCATCGAGCGGCTTGTCGGCAGTCCTGCCTTCCTTGCGTCGCTTCTTCATCGCCACGCTGGCGTCGAGGATCGCGCGCAGTTCCGTCGCCGGCACGTCGAACAGGTCGAGAAAATGCCGCGGCGCCTTGCTCATTGCGCCGCCTCCTTGTTTGCACGCGCGCCGGAAAGCCGGGCGCAAGCCCGCTCCAGCCGCCGCACGGATTCCTCGATCTCCGCCTCGCTAACGATCAGCGGCGGCAGCAGACGCACGACGTTATCGCCGGCACCGACCGTCAGCAGTTTCTCCTCGCGCAGCGCGCCGACCAGATCGCCCGACGGCACCACCGCCTTGAGGCCGATCAGCAGTCCCTCGCCGCGCACCTCGCTCAGCACATCAGGATGGCGATCGACGACCGAGGCCAGCTTCTGTTTCAAGAGCAGCGACATCTTTCGCGTCCGCTCGAAGAAGCCCGGCTCCAGCATCACGTCGAGCACGGCGTTGGCGGCTGCGACCGCGAGCGGATTGCCGCCGAAGGTCGAGCCGTGCGAGCCCGGCGTCATGCCGGACGCGGCTTCCGCTGTCGCCAGACAGGCGCCGATCGGAAAGCCGCCTCCGAGCGCCTTCGCCAGCGACATCACGTCCGGCGTGACGCCGATCCGCTTGTAAGCGAACAGCTCACCGGTGCGGCCCATGCCGGTCTGCACTTCGTCGAACACGAGCAGCAGGCCGTGCTCGTCGCAAAGCTGACGCAAGCCCCGGAAGAACGCATGGGACGGCTCGCGCACGCCGCCTTCGCCCTGCAGCGGCTCGATCAGGATGCCGGCGGTCGCGGGACCGATCGCCTTCTTCACGGCCTCGATATCGTCGAGCGGCACCTGGTCGAAGCCGTCCACCGGCGGACCGTACCCTTCGAGATATTTCGCCGAGCCGGTGGCGGCCAGCGTCGCCAGCGTGCGGCCGTGGAAGGCGCCTTCGAAAGTGACCATGCGATAGCGTTCCGCATGACCCCTGGAGGCATGATGGCGACGCACCACCTTGATGGCGCACTCCACCGCCTCGGCGCCGGAATTGGCGAAGAAGACGAAATCGGCGAAGCTCTGCTCGCACAGCCGCGCCGCCAGCCGCTCGCCGTCCGGCGACTTGAACAGGTTCGAGACGTGCCAGAGCTTTGCCGCCTGCGCCTGAAGCGCGGCGACCAGATGCGGATGGCAGTGGCCGAGCGCGTTCACGGCAACGCCACTGGTAAAGTCGAGATAGCGGCCGCCGTCGGAACCGACCAGCCATGCGCCTTCGCCGCTCTCGAATGAGAGATCGGCCCTTGCGAAAACGGGCAACAGATGAGACGCCGCGGTGGTCATGACGGTTTGCCGGTTGATGATGGGAGCGGATTGATCCGATCGCGCTGTGGCGATCGGTCAACTGTCGGCCCCGGAAACGAAACGTGCCGCCTTTCCGGGCGGCACGTGAGGGTTATTCTAGGTGCGCAGCGGTCACTGTCAATATTTCCGTTGCACGCCAGTGATGCACGCCAGTGATGCACGAAAGTCGCAGAAAGCGCCGATTTTTCCGATTTTACTGCAGAACATGTGGACGCCGTAAGGCCGGACTCTTGCGCGCGAGTCACGCCATATTGTAGCGTTGTGGCTGTCGGATACGACATCTCGTGCGGCGTTTTTGATCCTCGAAGGTCTCTGTTCTCGGCGTAAGCGTCCTGGCGATTTTTCCGCCCGGCGAGGGCTAAGGGATTCTGCCCACACGGGTTTTCGGGGGACGCTTTCAGGTGCGGCCTTAGCGCAGGCACGCGTGACACAAGGGAAAACGTGCGATGACGGTGATAACCTGGACCGACGACCGCGTCGAGCAACTGAAAAAGCTTTGGGAGGCGGGTCTCTCGGCAAGCCAGATCGCCGCCGAACTCGGCAACGTGACGCGCAATGCGGTGATCGGCAAGGTGCACCGGCTCGGCCTGTCGGGCCGCGCCAAAAGCCCGTCGTCAACGGTTCCACGGCCGCGCAAGGCCCGCCCGGCCCAGCACATGATGCGGGTGTCGCGCCCGGTCTCCCGCGGCAATACCGCGCTCGCGCACGCCTTCGAGGTCGAACTCGAGGTGGATCCGATTGCTTATGACAATGTGGTGCCGATGAGCCAGCGGCTGTCGCTGCTCGAACTCAGCGAAGCCACCTGCCACTGGCCGGTCGGGGATCCCTCCAGTCCGGAGTTCTTCTTCTGCGGCGGCAAGGCACTCTCCGGCTTGCCCTACTGCGCGCACCACTCGCGCATCGCCTATCAGCCCGCCGCAGATCGCCGCCGCCCCTCGACGAAAGCCCGATAAACGCGGTTTGCACGTGACGCCCTTGCGAACGCAGGGACACCTTGCAACTTCAAAGCGTGTGCCCCCCACGTTCGCAAAAGCGACAGCGGGTGCCCTATTCAGCCGCCTTCGCGAACTGCTCGTCCAGCGCGTAGCCAGCACCGCGCACCGTGCGGATCGGATCCGGCTCGCCATCGGGATTGAGCAGCTTGCGCAGCCGGCCGATGTGAACGTCCACGGTGCGCTCGTCGATGTAGATGTCGCGGCCCCAGACGCTGTCGAGCAGTTGCTCGCGGCTGAACACCCGGCCGGGATGCTCCAGGAAAAATTCCAGCAGGCGATACTCTGTCGGACCGAGATCGACCTGACGGCCGGAACGCCGGACGCGGTGCTTGTCGCGGTCGAGTTCGATGTCGCCGAAGCTCAGGATCGTTGCAACCCGCTCCGGACTTGCACGCCTCAGCAGGCTTTTGAGCCGCGCCAGAAACTCCGGCACCGAGAACGGCTTGACGACGTAGTCGTCGGCGCCGGTTGCAAGCCCTCGTACCCGCTCGCTCTCCTCGCCGCGAGCGGTGAGCATGATGATCGGTAGCTGCCTGGTCTCGGGGCGCGCCCGCAAGCGGCGGCACAGTTCGATGCCGGACAACCCCGGCAGCATCCAGTCCAGCACCACGAGATCGGGGATGCGCTCCTTCAGCCACGTATCGGCTTCGTCGCCGCGCGCCACCGCGTCGACCTCGTAGCCTTCGGCCTCGAGGTTGTAGCGCAAGAGCGTCGTCAGCGCCTCCTCGTCCTCGACAACCAGAATGCGTGCAGCCATTGGTGTCCCGCCTGCTGTCGTTCAGTTTCCAGGAACCGACGCAAATCCCGTCATATCGCCCTTGGGGCGCTTGTCGAGCATCTGCTGGCCCTCGATCATGTAGAACACGGTCTCCGCGATATTGGTGGCGTGGTCGCCGATCCGCTCGATGTTCTTGGCGCAGAACATCAGGTGAATGCAGAACCCGATATTGCGCGGGTCTTCCATCATGTAGGTCAGGAGTTCGCGGAACAAAGAGGTGCAGATGGCATCCACCTCCTCGTCCCCCTTCCAGACCGCCATCGCCGACGGCAGGTCGTGCGCCGCATAGGCGTCGAGCACCGATTTGACCTGGGACTGCACGAGGTCGGTCATGTGCTCCAGACCGCGGATCAGCTTCAGGGGATGGAAATCGCTGTCGAGCGCGACCACGCGCTTGCCCATGTTCTTGGCAAGATCGCCGATCCGCTCCAGATCGATGGCGACCCGCATGGCGCCGACGATCGCGCGCAGGTCCACCGCCATCGGTTGCCGCCGCGCAATGGTGCGCACGGCGCGCTCCTCGATCATGCGCTGCAATTGATCGATCTCGGCGTCGGTGTCGACGACGCGCGCGCCGAGCGCGGCGTCGCGGCGGATCAGCGCATCCACAGACTCGACGATCTGCCGCTCGGCCAAACCGCCCATCTCGGAAACCAGCCGCGTCAGCTCCTGCAGATCGTCATCGAAAGCCCTGGCGGTGTGTTCGAAAGCCATTTCAATTCTCCCCGCGCATGCGCGCGCAACGTCAGCCGAAGCGGCCTGTGATGTAATCCTGGGTGCGGCGGTCGGCGGGCGAGGTGAAGAGCTTGTTGGTCGGTCCGAACTCGACCATCTCGCCGAGATACATGAACGCGGTGGTGTCCGAGACCCGTGCCGCCTGCTGCATGTTATGGGTGACGATCGCGATGGTGTAGTGATCCTTGAGTTCGTCGATCAGTTCCTCGACCTTGGCGGTGGAGATCGGATCGAGCGCCGAGCACGGCTCGTCGAACAGAATCACCTCCGGTCGCACCGCAACTGTCCGCGCGATGCACAACCGCTGCTGCTGGCCGCCGGAGAGGCTGAGCCCGCTGGCGTTGAGCTTGTCCTTGACTTCATTCCACAACGCGCTGTTGCGCAGCGCCCTTTCCACCCGGCCATCCATCTCCGATTTCGGCAGTCTCTCGTACAGGCGGATGCCGAACGCGATGTTTTCATAAATCGTCATCGGGAACGGCGTCGGCTTCTGGAACACCATGCCGACCCGCGCGCGCAGAAGATTGAGATCGAGCCCGGGGTCGAGAACGTCGGCATTGTCGAGCAGTACCTCACCTTCGACGCGCTGGCGGGGGTAGAGGTCGTACATGCGATTGAAGATGCGAAGCAGGGTCGATTTGCCGCAACCCGAGGGACCGATGAAGGCAGTCACGCGGTTGGCTGCGATCGACAGGTTGATGTTCTTCAGCGCATGGTGCTGGCCGTAATAGAAATTGAGATTACGCGTGACGATCCTGGCTGGGCGATCGGAATCGATCAACGACGGCGGAACGGCCGGGCGCGCGGAGATGGCGGCGGAAACGTCGGTCATTTTACGGTCCTCTCAGAGCCGATCAACCTCGCGCCGATATTCAGCGCCAGAACAGCCAGCGTGATCAGCAGCGCGCCGTTCCACGCCAACTGCTTCCAGTAGGCGTAGGGACTCTGCACGAAGTTGTTGATGGTGACGGGAAGGTTCGCGATCGTGTTCGTCAGGTCCACGCTGAAGAACTGGTTGCTCAGCGCGGTGAACAGCAGCGGCGCGGTCTCGCCGGCCACGCGCGCGGTGGCGAGCAGCACGCCGGTGATCAGTCCCGCCCGCGCCGCGCGATAGGCGATGCGCCTGATGACGAGCGAGCGCGGCAGACCGAGCGCGGAGGCCGCCTCGCGCAGCGAATTCGGCACCAGCATCAGCATATCCTCAGTGGTGCGAACCACGACCGGAATGACGATCACCGCGAGCGCGAGCGAGCCCGCGAGCGCCGAGAAGCCTCGCATCGGCACCACGACCGCGCCATAGATGAACAGTCCGATGATGATCGAAGGCGCGCTGAGAAGGATGTCGTTGATGAAGCGGATCACCGGCGAAAGGCGGTCGTGCCTGCCGTATTCGGCAAGATAAGTGCCCGCGAACAGGCCGATCGGCGCGCCGACGCCGACCCCGATCACGGTCATGATGACGGAGCCGACGATGGCGTTCAGGAGCCCGCCTTCGGAAGCACCGGGCGGCGGCGTGTTCTGAGTGAAAAGCTGCCAGCTCACGCCGGCCAGGCCATTGTAGAACAGCGTGAACAGGATGAGCGCGAGCCAGGTGACGCCGAAAGCGGCGGCGGCAAAACACAAGGCGCGGACGACGATGTCCCGACGGCGGCGGGACGCATAAATCGGATTCATGATTTCACCCGAACAGGCGTGATCTCTGAACAAGCAAATTCGTTTGTCCGGAAAATCCGCTTTCCGCTTTTTCGGATCATCTATTTCCCCGCCTTCTGCTCCAGCCGCAGCAGCATCAAGCGCGCAGCCGCGAGCACGAAGAACGTCAGCACGAACAACAAGAGACCGAGCAGCATCAGGCTCGACTGATGCAGGCCGTCGCTCTCGGCGAACTCGCTGGCGATCGCCGCGGAGATCGTGGTGCCCGGCGCGAAGATCGACGGCGAGAGGCGGAACGAGTTGCCGATGATGAATGTCACCGCCATCGTCTCGCCGAGCGCGCGACCAAGCGCCAGCATGACACCGCCGATGGCCCCGACACGCGTGCAGGGCAGCACGACGTGGCGCACGACTTCCCAAGTGGTGCAGCCGACCCCATAGGCCGCCTCCTTCAGGACCGGCGGTACAGTTGCGAACACGTCGCGCGAGATCGCGGTGATGAAAGGCAGCACCATGATCGCGAGGATCAGCGAGGCATTGAACAGGCTCAAATAGGACGGCGGACCACCGAAGATCGCGCCGAGGACCGGCACGCCCGCGAACAGGTCGATGAAGAAGGGCTGCACCGTATTGGCGAGAAATGGGCCGAGGATGAAGAATCCCCACATGCCGTAGATGATCGAGGGAATGCCGGCGAGCAGTTCGATCGCCATGCCGATCGGCCTGCGCGCCCATAACGGGCACAATTCGGTGAGAAAAACCGCAATGCCGATGCCGACGGGGATCGCGATCGTCATGGCGATGACCGAGGTCAGGATCGTGCCGTAGAGCGGGCTCAGTGCGCCCAGCACCGGCGGCTCGGCGGACGGCGCCCAGCGCTGCGTCGTCAGGAAGGCGCTTCCGAACTTCACAATGGCGGGCCATGACCCGACGATCAGCGAAACGATGATGCCGCCGAGCAGCAGCAGGACCAGGATCGCGCAGATCCGCGTGGTCCAGTAGAACGCCTTGTCACCGAGCCTGAAGGCGTTCAGCGCGCGGCTGCGGTCATGAGAGCCCGCCTGCTCCATCGCGCCGCCATGAACGGCCATTTCCGCCACGCTTGTCCCCTGTTTCCCGCTACGCATACTTTCTCGCAAGGGCTCCTGAAGAATGGAGGAGCGCGATGGCGCGCTCCTCCATGGCCGCGATCAGCTCCTGATCTCGGAGGTCCAGGTCTTTTCGATCTGCTTGACGACCGACTCCGGCATCGGGATGTAGTCCAGTTCCTCGGCCATCTTGCCGCCCTTCTCGAACGACCACTTGAAGAACTTGATGGCCTCGGTGGAGGCCGCTCTGTCGACCGGTTCCTTCTGCATCAGGATGAACGTCGCCGCGGTGATCGGCCAGGAAGCCTCACCCGGCTGATCGGTCAGGATCACGTAGTAGCCGGGCGCATGAGCCCAGTCGGCGTTGCCGGCCGCGGCCTGGAAAGCGGCGACGGTCGGCTGCACCGTCTTGCCGGCCTTGTTGATGAGCGCGGCGTAGACCAGCTTGTTCTGCCTGGCGTAGGCATACTCGACGTAGCCGATCGAGTTCCGGGTCTGGCCGACATTGCCGGAGACGCCTTCGTTGCCCTTGGCGCCGACGCCCGCCGGCCACTCGACCGCGGTACCCTCGCCGACTTTCGCCTTCCACTCGGCGTTCACCTTGGACAGGTAGTTGGTGAAGTTGAACGAGGTGCCCGACCCGTCCGAGCGATGCACGACGGCGATCGCAGCCGAGGGCAGCTTGAGCTTCGGGTTGAGCTTTGCGATCGCCGGATCATCCCATTTGGTGACCTTGCCGAGATAGATGTCGCCGAGCAGTTCGCCCGAAAGGACCAGTTCACCGGGCCTTACGCCTTCGACATTCACGACGGGGACGATAGCGCCCATCACCATGGGCCACTGCAAGAGGCCATCCTTGTCAAGCTTGTCGGCCGTCAGCGGCGCATCGGTCGCGCCGAAGGTCACGGTCCTGGCGAGGATCTGCTTGATGCCGGCGCCCGACCCGATCGACTGGTAGTTCAGGCCGTTGCCAGTCTCCTTCTTGTAGGCATCGGCCCATTTCGAATAGACCGGAAACGGAAAGGTCGCGCCCGCGCCGGTGATGTCAGCCGCCCTCGCCGGAAGCGAAAAGGCGGACGCCGAGGCGGCAACGAGGCCGGCGGCGGCGATGGCCTTGAAGAAATTCATGTGTGGTCTCCCTCGTATCGAGCGGAGCGCGAATGCGCTCATGGCGTCCGTCTAAGTGCGGTCGATGCTGCTTTTACGAAGGTTTGACGACAGCGGGATGACAGCGGCAAGCCGTTGCAACCATTGACCTTCAGGCGGGGGAGATCGCCTGCGCCGGTGGAAAACCCGCCGTGAAGGATGCGCCTTGGCCGGGCACGCTTTCGATCAGCAGGCGGCCGTGATGGCGGTTCAGGATGTGTTTCACCAGCGACAGGCCCAGCCCGGTGCCGCCCTGAGCGCGGCTGTCGCCGACGTCAATGCGATAGAAACGTTCGGTGAGGCGCGGCAAATGTTCGGGCGCGATGCCGGGACCGAAGTCCCGCACCACCACCCGGAATTCCGGGACGCCGTCGGGCGCCGCATCCATCATCGACGACACCACGATCCTGCTGCCCGACGCGCCGTACTTCAGCGCGTTCTCGATCAGATTCTCGAACAGTCGCAGCAACTCCTCGCGATCGCCGGCGATCATCACCGGCGTGTTCGGCAATGAAACCTCGATGTCGACCTGACGCTCCACGGCCAGCGGCTCGAGTCCGTCGACGACCTGACGCACGATCGGAATGAGATCGACAAGCGTGTCCGGCCGCACATGCGCCGACAGCTCGACCCGCGACAGCGACAGCAAATCGTCGATCAGCCGCGCCATGCGCGTGGCCTGAGCGTGCATGATGCCGAGAAAGCGGTCGCGGGCGCCGGGGTCGTCACGCGCCGGGCCCTGCAGCGTATCGATGAAGCCTGACAACGCCGCCAGCGGCGTGCGCAACTCGTGGCTTGCATTGGCGACGAAGTCGGCGCGCATTTCCTCGACCCGGCGCAACGGCGTCTGATCGTGGAACGTCAACAGCATGCAATGATCGATGCCGCCGAACGCGGTCGGCACCGGAACCGGCGTGATGATCAATTCCATCCAGCGATCGACCGGGACATGATTGAGATAGGTCGCCCGCCGCGTTTCCCGAGTCGCGATCGCCTCGCGCAACGCCGTGACGATCTCGGGCGAGCGCAGCGCGAATTGCGCAAGCTCGTTCTTGCGCAATGCCGGCACGAGTTGCGCCGCCGCGGCATTGAGATGGATGACGCGGCCGGCCCGATCGAGCAGAACGTTGGGATCGGGCATGCCGGCAATGATGGCATACGCCGCCGCGGTCTCCACCGGATTGGCGCCGAGTTCAGTTTCGCGCGATGCGGCCGGATCGTGAACCTGCCAGGGCACCAGCGCCGCGGCGGCGATGCAGACGAAGGCGGCGATGGCGCGGGAGGATTGCAGTCCGCCGAACACGGCAAGCGCAACCAACACCAACCCCGCAACCAGCAGAATGAGCGCCGAGCGGCGCAGCCGATCCGGCCAGGAGGCGGGCTTCGCAGCAAACATGGGCATCCTGAAAGCGGCTCCTTCCGCGGCCGCGTGAATGCTGTCAGGCGCCGGAGTCGCCCTGCTCCCCCACACAGGATACCTTACCCGCAGGCTCGACGCTTGCCGCGGGCCGCGCATCATGCGCGCGCTTCATGCGCTTGCTCATGACGACTTCCCGAAACGTCAGCAGGATGATCGAAATAACGAAGGGCACGACATAGTAGAGCAGCCGGAACAACAGCATGCCTGCCAGCAGGTCCTTCTTGTCCATTTGCCAGAGGCCGACCAGCATGGCGGCGTCGAACACGCCGAGTCCCCCGGGCGAATGGCTCGCGAATCCGAGCAGGGTCGCCGACACGAAAATCACGGCGACAACGACAAAGCCGACGTTCGGCTGGTCGGGAACCAGCACATACATGGCCAGCGCGCAGAACCCCAGATCGACGATGCCGATGAGGATTTGCAGAAGCGTCATCGGGCCGTCCGGCAGAACCACGGTCCACGATCCGCTGCCGACGCGACGCGGCCGGATCCCAACCCAGATCACGTATCCGATCAGACCGGCGATGATCGCGGTTGCGATCAGTCGGTTGCACCAGGCCGGAAGCTGATCGATGCTTGTCGCGGCTCCCGGATGATAGGCGATGCCGAGCCCGAGTACGGCCGCGTTGCCGAGCCAGAAGGTGAGACCGGCCAGAAAGCAGACCTTCGCGACGTCGATCGCATTCAGTCCCCAGGCGGAATAGACGCGATAGCGGACCGCGCCGCCCGTGAAGACGCTGGCGCCGACGTTATGGCCGACCGAATAGCTGGTAAAGGCCGCAAACGCCGCGATGCGGTAGGGAATGTAAGTGACGCCGATCGCCCGGACCGCGAACAGATCGTAGAACGTCAGGGTAAAATAGCCGGCGGCGACAAACAGGCCCGATAGCGCGATCAAGCGCGGCTCGGTCTGCCGGACGGCTTCCAGCACGTCGTCGACATCGATGTCCCTGAGGATATGGAAGAGCACATAGAATGCGACCGCAATGATCGTGACGCTGATCGCAACACCGAGTTTGTGCAGGACTTGTTTCTGGCGCAGAACCGAGATTGCCCTGCGTATTGATCCTAGCATCGAGAGCCTCGAACTACGGTCCCGGCAAAACTTTGCCGTTCCGCATTCATTCGCGTGGACAATGTCGTAGCGTGTTTGGGTTCCTAGTGGAATTCCGCCGGGGTTAAAAAAGCCTTTTATTCCAACACATCAGTGTGTTCCGCCGACCCGCCGGAGGCCAACTGGCGCGCGACCACCCGGTCGCGCAGCCACGAGCCGACCGCGCAACCGACAAGATAGACGCCGAACATCACCAATCCAAGATCGAGCCAGTAACCGAACCGGCCGGGAACCAGATGCGTCAGCGCCGCCACAATCAAGGCCGCGACCAAGAGAGACAGCCCCTGCGCGACCCGCTTCTTGACGCCCCGGCCACGGTGGACCACCGCGATCCAGCCCATGGCGAAACCCAGCAGCCACGATCCAGCGAGCCAACCCCAATGAAACATCGCCAGATAAACCATATCCTTACTGCCTCACAATGAAGTCAATGCGGCGATTCTTCGCCTTGCCCTCGTCGGTGTCGTTGGAGGCGATTGGCTGAGCACTGCCGTAACCCACCGGCTTGAATCGATCCGCGGGCATTCCGGCTTTCACGAGATAGTCCACGACCGCCTGCGCGCGTCGCTCGGACAACGTCTGGTTAAAGGAAGCGTCGCCGTCGCTATCGGTATGTCCGGCGATCTCGATCGTGGCGGTCGGACAGCGCAGCGCAGTTTCCGTCAGCCGGTCCAGCAGGCCGATGGAATCCGGATCCAGGGTGGCCTGGCCGGCTTCAAACTGGATGGTGCGCCTGCCCAGCAGATCGGCGAACAATTGCTGACAGACCGCGGGATCGACCGGCGCCGCCGCCGGCTTGACCGATACTTCCAGCTTCGCTTGCCAGCCTCGCGGCAGATCCTTGGGCAGGTCAGCGCGGATTTGCCTTCCCGCTGCATCATAGAGGGCATCGCCGGAAAGATTGACGTCCCGATCAGAGACGACAAGTCTTCCGGTCGACAACCGCGACAGGGATCCGAGCGCGCGCGTGACGACGGCGTCGAACCCTGCCGGCGCACCGAGACTTGCCTTGAGCTTGTCGACGACCTTCTCGCCGAACTTGCGGCCGGCTGATGCGGCGATCGCCGCATGCACGGCATTGTCGGGCACATAGCCGGTCAAGGTCAGCGTCGCGGCAACCGGATCCTTGTTGGCCTCGAAGATATACGGGGGGGCCTGGATGTCGTTGGAAACGGAATATCCGTCCGGCAGATTCTTGAGCGCTGCCGCAATCGCCTCGCGGCCGCCCAGTTCGCGCGCCATGCCCGACAGGTTTACCGTTAGATCGGAAATCGTGGCTTTGCCGGTCTTGAGTTTGCCGATCTCGCCGATCAGCAATATCGCCGCGGCCTCAAATCGCGGCGGCGCGCCGCGCGACAGATTCATGTGGTCGGCGAGGTCGATGCCTGAAAACGTCGCACGCGCGGCGTCCAGCAGCTTGTTCCTGACCACCGGCAACGGCGCGCTGCCGCTGAGCGTCACCCTTCCGACCTCGCGTTCGATGGTCCAGACGAACGGCTTGGCCTCGGCGACCAGCGCGGTGCGATCGTTGACCAGCCTCACGCCCGGGACCGCCTCGACCGAGGCCACCGCATTGCTGCGCTCCTGCTCCGAAAACGCCTCGGCAGAGAACGTGATATCGCGGCCGGCGGCGCTGATCGTGGTCTTGTCGAGAACGCTGTTTTTCAGCGAAGCGGCGGCGCGCGCGGTCAGATCGGCTTCCAGCGGACCCGTCGTGGTCCAGGCGGCTATCGCCCAAAGAACGGCGAGAGGGATGACGCCGGGCCACCACTTGCTGCTCCATTTGAAAAATCCGCGCATTCGATATCCCGTGTCGCGCAAAACCGGGCGGCTCGCCGGCGTTCCGGATCGTGCTGGCCGGACCATCTGAAGCGCGCGAACGGTCCAAACCAGATGCCGATTCGGCCGGCGCCGCGCTGGAAATGAAGAGAAAACAAACCCTTGCGAGGCTGTCAAACCGGAAATGGGACGAAAACCTCATAGCTGCTGCTTCGCCGCCGGATAACCGTTTCTTCAATCGTTTTCCACTAAGGAGGTCACCAAACCAACAATAAGGGCCGGCCGGTCAACTGGATGAAGCAGCTCCGCACCACCGTCATCCGCGCCGGACTGGAGGCGCTGTATTTCAGCGGCGCTCATCATCTGCTGCGGCCGATCTTCGCGGGCATCGGCACGATCTTCATGCTGCATCACGTGCGGCCGCGCCGGGACGCAGCGTTCCAGCCCAATCTTCACCTGGAAGTGACTCCTGAATTCCTGCGCACGACCCTGGCTCATGTCCGATCGCAGCGAATCGACATCGTAACGGCCGACGAGGCGCTCCGCCGGCTGATCGAGCACGACTTCTCGCGACGATTTGCCTGCTTCACCTTCGACGACGGCTACCGCGACAATCGCGACTTCGCGCTGCCGGCGATGCGCGAATACGACGCGCCGCTCACCGTCTATGTCGCGAGCGACTTCGCGGAAGGAACCGGCCGCCTCTGGTGGGTCGCGCTCGAACGCATCGTCGCGGCCGCCGACCGGATCGACAGCACGATCGGCGGCACCGCCATAGATCTCGACACCCGCACGGTCGAGGACAAGCAGGCCGCGTTCGCTCGGATCCACGACCTGCTGCGCGGGCTTGCGGACGATCGCGACATCGCGCGCGCGATCGGCGAATTGTGCGCACGCCACGGCGTCGATGAGTCCGATATCAGCCGGGAGTTGTGTCTGTCGTGGGACGAGTTGAAGCCCTTCGCGGCCGATCCGCTGGTCACCGTCGGCGCGCATACCGTCAGCCACTGCAATCTCGCAAAGCGAAGCGAGCAGCAGGCGCGTCAGGAGATCACCGTCAGCCGGACGCGGATCGAAGCCGTCTTGCAGCGTCCGGTCGCCCACCTCGCCTATCCCTACGGCGACCGTGGTGCTGCTGGACCGCGCGAGTTCGCTCTTGCGAAGGCGGCGGGTTTCAAGACCGCCGTCACGACGCGGCCGGGCATGATCTTTCCCGAAAATGCGGGGCATCCGACGGCGTTGCCGCGAATTTCCCTCAACGGAAATTATCAGACCGCGCGCGTCCTGCCGGTGCTGACATCGGGCGCCGCCACCGCCATGTGGAACGGTTTCCGCCGCGTCAGCGCCACGTGAAGGGATGGCGGCTAGAGCGTTTTCAAGTGAAGTGGATACCGGTTCGCGTAAAGAAAACGCGTCAAATCAAAATCATAGAGCCCGCTTCTGATTCCATCGGAAGCGGAAAGGCTCTAATTTGCAGGACCATCTGCTGCGCCCGCGTCACGCCGCCGGGATGGCCTCGGAGTTGCTCCAGGGCCGCGCCGGCGAGGCGAGACCGATCAGCCGCCCCTGGATGTAATCGCAGCCCCAGTCACGCAGCATGACGGCGGATTGCTCGTCCTGAACCCACTCGGCCACCGTCTTGATATCGAGCCGCCGCGCCAGATCGATCAGTGTCTGCACGAAAGCCCGATCGTCGGGGGAGCGCGCGATATTCTCCACGAACGCGCCGTCGACCTTGACGATGTCCACGCCCAGCTTGCGCAGGTTGCGGAACGAGGTGTAGCCGGCGCCGAAATCGTCGATCGCAATCCGGCTGCCGAAGTTCTTCAACCGCGTGACGAATTCCCTGACGCCGTCGATATCCTGAATCGCGACGGTTTCGGTGATCTCGACGATCAGGCGTTCGGCGACCCCGGGATGCGCCCCCATCAGGGATTCAATCGCCGCCCACCAGTCGGCGTCCATGGTGGTCTCCGGCGAGATGTTGATGCTGAGCCGGACGCCGGGCGCTTCCGCGAGTTCGGCGACCACAAGTTCGAGCACGCGATGATCGACCAGGCGGATCAGGCCGAGCTTTTCCGCGACCGGCACCACATCCGGCGCGAGCAGGAACTGCCCGTCCTGCTGGCGCATTCGCACCAGGCACTCGTAGAACGCCGGCGCACGCGTGCGCGCATCGACCACAGGCTCGAAGGCGGTGAGGATGCGCCGCTCGTTCAGCGCGGTGACGATTTCGTCGGTAACGCGGATGTTGGTCCGCCGCTGCGCGTCTCGCTCGACATCGGGCCGCCACACCGCGAACGACCCGTTGCGGCGGCTTTTGGCGGCTTCGAGAACTTCCTGGGCGCGGTTGATCGCCTCATCGGCGGTGCGTGCGTAACGCGGGGCCAGGACCGCGCCGATCGAGGCGGTGACGGAGACCGGACCGGACCTGGTCGGCACGATCTCGTCCCTGATACCCGTCAGAAGCCGCTCCGCGGCGACGTTCATGTCGTCGCTCGTGCAATCCTTCAGAATCAGTCCGAACTTGTTGCCGGAGAAGCGGCCGAGCACATCGCCGCTACGCAAGCGCGTACGGACACGCCTGGCGACGTCGCCGATCACCTCGTCGGCGACGTCGAAGCCGAAAGCGTCATTGATGCGCGCCAGATGGTCGATGCCGAGCAGCAGGAAAGCGAACGACGACCGGTAGCGCGCGGCTTCCTCGATCGCAACAGCAAGCGCCGCCGTCAGATGGGTGCGATTAAGTTCGCCGGTCAGGGCATCGTTTCGTGACAATCTGACAAGCTGCTCGTCTCGCGCGCGCCGCTCGTTCTCGAGCCGGACGATGCCTTCGACACGCACTGCCTTGCCATCGGCGTCGGCGAACCAGCAACCGGATTCCTCGATCCAGAGCATCGGCGCCGAGGCGCTGGCGCGCACGCCGTATTCGATGACATAGGGGACGCCCTCTCCCGGGCGCCGCGCAGGCGACGCGGCCAGCAGGACATCGGTGCGGACAGATCCGGACGGTTCGATCAGCCCGCCGAACCCGGCGCCGGTTGCGAGCAGAGCCGGGTCGATATCCTTAAAAATCGACGCCGCCTCACGGGTCCAGGCCATGGCGTCGCTGGCGATATCCCAGACGAATGCAGCCCGGCCGAGCGCAGCAACAATCTCCGACACCCTGGGCACCGGCGCTTGTTCCGCCGGCGCGTCGACTGTCTGTGACGCATCTACGCCGGACGGGGGCTGGGCTGCCGGTGCGATGGCGGATGTCATGGTCGCCTCATTCTGGGACGCCGACAGGTGATTCCTCTGCGAGCATAAGACCTCCCAGCCGCCAGGCATAGGCCCTAAACGCCCCGGAAAGCCGCCATTTGCCGGCACAACCGGGGGGGGCACCTCACGCGGTGCCCGGCACGGCCCTTGCGAGGCCAATCGCAAATACGGACGCGACGTCTCAAAACAACACATTTCGACGGGGCCGGATGAAATGGCGACCACGCAAACGTGCCAGACAGGTATAGTCGCCGCGGATCGGCGGGACGATAGCGAGGCGACAAACCCCGCAAGCGCCACGTCGGCATCCGCCGTCGTGCCCCTCGAACGTCAGCCTCCATTGCGATCCGTGGCGCGTCATGACGTTTTCTTTGTCACGCAACTGATCGCCATGGCGCAACACAGCCCGCAAACGCAGGCGTTACGCCGCGCTGCACCGCAGGTTGCGCACGCCGCCTATCATTCGACGAGCGTCCGAGATCAAGGCAGCGCGCAAATCGGCCTGCGGGTGACGCGAGTCATCTGAGCTAGCGCCGGGGCTGATCGGAAGACATCGGCGCCCCGCCGCCAGGCTGGATGTCGGACGCCGGAACGTTCGGATGCTGTTCGTTCGCGGTGGTCTCCAGGCGAACGATCACCGGCTCCGGCGCGATCTTCAGGACCGGTTCGGCAACGGACGCAGCCGTCGGAACGCCGGAGACAGGCGTCGGCGGAGAATCAGATGCCGGCGCGGAAACGGGCGGATCAAAACGCGGTGGTTCACGTGCCTCGGCTTCTTCAGACGCCGGTTGCAACGGCGCGGCGGCCGCACGGGCCGGCCGCCGCGCGCGCAAGACGAGGCCGGACAAGAAATCGACCGACGCCAGCAGCGTCAGCATGAAATAGGTCGATGAACCGAACTGCGGCAGCATCACGAATTCCGCCGCGGCGCCTCCGAATACCATCAGCGCCAACAGATGGTCGGTGAGGTATTTGCCGCCGGCACGGGAGCCCTTGATGATCTCGAACAGCAACAGGACGATGCCGAGCGCAAGCACCACGTCGCCGAGCGTCACCGGCCATGCCACGCCCGACACCAGCACCAACGTGAAAACGGGCTCCGTCAACAGGACGCCCGGCATCAGGAAGACGATGATGTTGCAGATCGCGAGAGGGATCAGGAGCAGCGGAAAACCGATCATGGACATCGGCAAAGCCTCCGTCGTTCAAGCGGGCGGGTTGAATTCGCGCCGAAACCGCCCTGACCTTCTCGCTCCCTTTAATTCCGGGTTATGCGGGACCTGCGATGCCAGCCCGGAAGCCCGAAATGAGGCCGGATCAGGAGTCGCTCTTGGCCTTCAAAACCTGGCGGCCCTTGTACATGCCGGTCTTCAGGTCGAGATGGTGGGGGCGTCGCAGTTCGCCGGAATCCTTGTCCTCGGCGTAAGTCGGCTTGCTGAGCGCATCCGCCGAACGGCGCATGCCACGCCGCGACGGCGATGTTTTTCTTCTTGGAACGGCCATATCGGATGTCCTTGCAGGGTTTGGGCGGCGTTATCCCGGAACGCCCACGGGCAGGCGTGCCCGGCCGAACGCGAGCTGAATGCTAAGGCCGGGCTTATAATGGAAGGAGCGCGCCAAGGCTAGTGGTCCGATTCCAACAACGCGGCCTCGGCTCAACCGCGATTGTCGCGCCAACATCGTCGCAGTTCGGCGGCCTGCGCCCGGACCATATAGGTTCCAGCCAGCCGGCGCACCCCGGGACCGGGCTTTCGGGCGCTCCGCCTGACCGGATTGGGCAGGATCGCGGCCATGAGCGCGGCCTCCCGGGCGGTCAGGTTCGCGGCGGAGCGCCCGAAGGCGTAACGGGAACCGGCCTCGGCCCCGAACTGCCCATTCGGACCCCACTCGGCGATATTCAGGTAGATTTCGAGGATCCGTTGTTTGGGCATCACGGCATCGATCCACATCGCGAGCGGAAATTCCAGCCCCTTGCGGATCAGGCTGCGGCCCGGCCACAGGAACAGATTTTTCGCGACCTGCTGCGTGATGGTCGAACCGCCGCGCGTCACCTCGCCGTCCTCGGCCTCGTCGAGCACCTCCCGCAGCGAATCCCAGTCGATGCCGCGATGGCTGCAGAACTTCGCATCTTCCGATGCGACCACGGAGCGCGGCAGCGCCGGCGAGATCGCCGCGAAATCGATCCACTGCCGCGACACCGGCGCGCCGGAGAGCTTGCGCCATATCATCAACGTCGAGACCGGACGGCCGGTCCGGTAGAGCGGCGTCAGCACATAGGGCAAAAGCAGCAGGCCGACAACGGCCAGCAGCGTGACACGGACCGTCCGCCGCATCACACCCCGCACGCAAAATCACGGTTAACGGTACCGAACACGGCACAAGCAGGCATCAAACTCCCCTTCCGGCCGCATCATAGCACGGCCGAACCGGCATATTGCCGATCGGGCGGAATTGACGAAGCCGGTGTCATGGACGATTGTCCCGCCCGATCGGCCTAAAGGGGTCGTTTGAGCCGAGTTGTCATTCCCGAAGCGCGTCAGCGGCTATCGGGAATCCGGTAACACGGGGAGAATCCGTAAATACCGGATTCCGGAAGGTTCGTCGCGGAGCCCGTTATCGGGCCGCGCTTTGCGCGGACCCGTCGGCGATGCCCCCGGAAATGGCACGGAAAGGTCGTTTTCTATTCTTGTTCTATTCCTGGAGCCCTTTTTTGATGACGTCAGGACTTTCATCCGCCGATTTCGCAAAACGCCTCGACAGGACGGCGGACGACACAGAGACGCTGCTGGGGACATTGCTGTCCGATACGCTTCAGCCCGGCGAGATCGCGCGGCCGAAGCGGCTGATGGACGCCATGCGCTATTCCTCGCTCGGCGGCGGCAAGCGGCTGCGGCCGTTTCTCGTCGTCGAAAGCTCGGCCGTGTTCGGGGTTCCGCGCGACGCCGCGCTGCTCGCCGGCGCGGCGCTCGAATGCATCCATTGTTATTCGCTGATCCATGACGACCTCCCGGCGATGGACAACAGCGACCTGCGCCGCGGGCAACCGACCCTGCACAAGACCACCGACGACGCAACCGCGATCCTCGCCGGCGACGGCCTGCTGACGCTCGCCTTCGACATCATCACCCGCGACGAGGTCCACAGGGATCCGGCGGTCCGCCTGGCGCTGACGCGCGCGCTGGCGCGCGCCGCCGGCATCGGCGGCATGGTCGGCGGACAGATGCTCGACCTCGCCGGCGAGGGCCGCTTCGGCGACCGCGAGCCGGTGGACGTGGCGCGTTTGCAGCAGATGAAGACGGGTGCGCTGCTCCGCTTCGGCTGCATCAGTGGCGCGCTGCTCGGCCAGGCATCGCAAAAGGATCATCAGGCGCTCGATGCTTACGGCCGCGCGCTCGGCGAAGCCTTCCAGATCGCCGACGATCTCCTCGACGTCGAAGGCGATGCGGCGGCCCTCGGCAAACCCGCCGGCGCCGACGCGGCGCTCGGCAAGACAACCTTCGTCACCCAACTCGGCATCGACGGCGCAAAGAAGCGGGTCCGCGATCTTCTGGCGAAGGCGGACGAGGCGCTGTCGGCCTTCGGCGCGCGCGGCGACGTACTGCGCGCCGCCGCGCATTTCGTCGCCGACCGCAAGAACTGAAGGATAACGATGGCGGGCAAGAACGCCGACGAAGAATTCTTGCTTCGCTTCAGGAAGCTGCCGGCGCCGGTGCGCATGGTCTATGCCCGGCCGCGCACCTTCGTCGCCGTCGCCGTCGGCATCGTCGCGTGCCTGCTGCTGCCGCATTCGCTGCAGCCGGTGACGCGGCTGCTGATCGGCTGGGACGTTTTCGCCGCGCTCTATCTCATACTCGTCTTCGTCGTGGTGTTCGGCAGCGGTCTCACTCACATCCGCCGTAACGCCCAGCTTCAGGATGACGGCCGCTTCGTGATCCTGCTGGTGACCGCGACCGGCGCCTTCGCCAGCATCGCCGCGATCGTATTCGAGCTTGGCGACCATACCCATAGCCCGCCGGAACTGGCGCTGGCGACGCTGACCATCGCATTATCCTGGGCAGCCGTGCACACCACTTTCGCGCTGCATTATGCGCACGAATACTATCGCGGGGCTGAACCCGGCGGCCTGCAATTTCCGAGCGGCGACCGGCACGAAGACGCCGACTACTGGGATTTCGTCTATTTCTCGTTCGTGATCGGGATGACGGCGCAGGTGTCCGACGTCGGCATCACCGACAAGATCATCCGCCGCACCGCGACAGCGCATGGCGTGATCTCGTTCGTCTACAATACGGCGTTGCTGGCGCTGATGGTTAACATCGCGGCGAGCGCGATCTGACCGCCGATAGCCATAGCATGATCCGTAAAGCAACCGGTCCGCGCGCCTGTTGCGCGCATGACAAATGCCCCGCTTCAATTGCAGATCTCGACGTTGCCGCCACCGCCTAACCGTCCACCCCCCTCCGCGGTGGTGCGGAACTCGATCCGGCAACCGCGCTTGACCGGGTGGCAGGTGTGATCGTCGCAGACAATGCCACCTTGCTCCGGCCTCGTGCTCGCGCGGCGGGGCAGTCTCCGCGGCGCAGCTATCGGCGGCGCCAGTTCGTCATCGAACCTGCCGCGGGCGGCGCGGCGGGGCCGGCGATTATCGCGCTCGCGCGACGCGGAAGGCGCCTTGCGTTCTTTCCGCGCGACACATTCGTTGTCGTCGTTGAGTACCTTGCCCTGGCCACAAGTGATCTTCGTACAGGTGTCGCCATCGGCCTTGTAGCCGTGACGGCAGATCAGCGGGCAGACGCGCGCCGTCTTGCCCTTGATGACGCCGAGCGTGTCGAGGCTGGCAAGCCTGACGTTCACCTTGGCGTCCGCGTAGCGATTGAACTTTTCGAGCGCGAGTCGGGACGCCCTGCCCCATTCGCCGTCGGCCGACCCGTCGTAGCAGCCGACGCGGCGCAATTCGGCCTGCACCGATTTGTTGATGTCAACGGCCGACAAGGTTGGCTGCGCGACAGACTCCGCCGGCGGGGTCCGGGAAGCGGTCTGCCGGGCCGGCGTCGGGGCGGCCGGCGAGGTGCCGGTCGGCGCAGGCGCGCCGGACTGCGTTGAACTGCGATCCGGCGTATTCGAAACGATCGCTGAAGATTTGGAATCCGAGGTATCGGCAGCGCGTTCGACCGCCTCGCGCGCCTGCTCCGCCGCGTCCACCTTCGCCTGCTCGATCCGCTTCGCCTTTTCGGCGGCAACCCGCGCCTCTTCGGCTACCTTGGCTGCGGCCGCCGCCTTGGCAACATCGGCCTGCTTCGCGCCTTCGGCCGCGAGGCGCGCTTTCTCATCCGCGGTCTCGCGCGCCTTCTCGGTCGCGGCGAGACGCGCATCTTCCGCGGCGATCTTGTCGAGCTGCCCTTTCGCAAGATCGGCGTAGAAGCCGGTCGGATAACTCTTCAGGAACGTGTCCCACGCTGCGCGCGTCCCGAGCTGCAGCGACAGTTCGTAATCGCGGCGAACCTCGGCGCGCGCATCGGCGACGGGAGCAGCCGGCACGGCCGGCACGACCTTGGCCGGAACCAGCGGCACATCCTCGCCGCCGAGCGAGCCGTAGACATACGGTTCCTGCCGGTTGTTGGTGACCTTGAGCACGTCGTCACGCACGAAGCCGAACGCCTTGCGCACGTCGAGGCCGGGCGTCGCGATATGGCGCACCAGCGCGGCGGTGAACGGGCTGTGCTTGCTGTCGCCGTCGGCGGCGGTCGAACCGGCCTTGGCCGCGTAGGCGATCAACGTATTCGGCGAGGTCGGCTCGACCTTGGCGAGGCCGCGACCGATCGAACGCATGCTGACCCTTTTCATGGTCTTGTCGAATGGATTGTCGCGGCATGCATCGAGAATCACCAGCCGCAACTGCTTGGCGGATTCCACGGCGACCAGCACGCGATCGAGCGATATCGCTTCGTCGTAGACATCGGTGTCGCGCTGAAGCGCCGCGTCGATCGGAATCAGATAGTTCGTGCCCTCCACCTCGATGCCGTGGCCGGCATAATAGATCACCGCCATGTCGGCGTTGCGCGCCTTGTCGCCGAAGTCGCGCAGCGCCCGCCGCATCTCGGCCCCGGTCAGGTCGTGACGCGCCTCGACCACGTCGAAACCGGCCTGTTCCATGGTCCGGGCGAAAGCGGCCGCGTCATTGTCAGGATTGGCGAGTCGGGGAACGTTGCGGTATTCCGAGTTGCCGATCACCAGCGCCACGCGCGTCTCCGCCGAAGCCGGCTGACAGATCAGCGCCGTGACCGCGGCCAGTAAAAATCCGAACAAATCGAGATATCGTCGCAAGCTCATGGCGGCACGTCCTGATCGTTCGTTCATATCACACCTGCCGGATTACCTGAAATCAAAGCCAGGCTTTGTGAGCCCGATCACAATCGTCAGGCCGGGCTGCTGCGCATCCGGGTTCGGACGATCCGTCAGCGCGCATGAATAGGACGACGGCAGCTCGCGAAACGTTCAACCGATCGGAGACGCCAGAAGGCCGCTTTCTGAACATCCCAAAGGACCGGGCATTGTTGACCCCGCCGCTGTTCCGCGCCATCTGAGGCACAGCCAACATGACCGAAACCTTTCTGAATTCCCTCCTCGTCCTCACCGTGCTGGCCGCATCGGCGGCACTGGCCCGGCGGCTGGTGACGGCGCCCGCCATCGTGTTTCTGGTGGTCGGCATCGTGCTGGCGTTCGTGCCGGGTCTTCCGCCCATCGAAATGGCGCCTGAAAGCGTGCTGCTGATGGTGCTGCCGCCGCTGATCTATTCCGCCGGCGTCTCCATGAGCTGGCGCGAATTCAGATCCAACCTGCGGCCGATCGCCCTGCTCGCCATCGGCTGCGTCATCTTCACGACCTGCGCGGTTGCCGCCGCAACACACTGGCTGCTCGGCCTGCCCTGGGGCGTCGGCTTCGTGCTCGGCGCCATCGTCTCGCCGCCCGACGTGGTGGCGCCGCTCGCCATCGCCAAGCGTCTGCATCTGCCGCACAGGATCCTGGTCATCCTCGAGGGCGAAGGCCTCGCCAACGACGCCACCGCGCTGATCCTCTATCGCTTCGCGGTGCTCGCGGTCTCGACCGGCACCTTTTCGCTGCCGACCGCGGCCGGATCGTTCGTCCTCATCCTGTTCGGCGAGATGGCGTTTGGCGCCGCCGTCGGCTGGCTCAGCCTGCGGCTGCGCCAGTGGGCCCAGGATGCACGGGTGGAAATCCTGCTGTCGCTGCTGACGCCCTATCTCGCCTATTGGGTGCCCGAACATCTCGGCGGCTCCGGCGTGATCGCGACCGTCGCCGCCGGACTTTATGTGAGCTGGAACGGACCGCTGCTGATCCCGGCGGCGACGCGGCTTCAGGGCATCTTCTTCTGGGATCTCGCGATCTGGCTGATCGAGGGCGTCCTGTTCCTGCTGATGGGCTTCGAGGTCCGGGTGCTGATGGAGAAGGCGAAGGCGGTCCCGATCGGCGAGGTGCTGATGGCGATCGCGCTGACCTCGGCTATCGTCATCGCGGCTCGATTCATCTGGGTCTTCCCCGGCACCTACCTGACCCGCATCCTCAGCGCGCGGGTCCGCAGGCGCGATCCGACGCCATCATGGCGCTATGTCGTGGTGATCGGCTTCACAGGGATTCGCGGCGTGGTGTCGCTCGCGGTGGCGCTGGCCCTGCCGCTGACGCTGCCGGGCGGCGAGGCGTTTCCCTATCGCGACCTCATCCAGTTGACGAGCTTCGGCGTGATCTTCGTGACGCTGTTCGGCATCGGCCTGACGCTGCCGTTCGTCGTCGACCTGCTCGGCGTCTCGAAGCGTGGCCGCCGCGAGGCGATGAAGGAGCGCGAGGCCGAGATCGCGGCGCGGCGAACCATCATCGAGGCTGCGCGCGGCGCGCTCACCACCATCATCACCGAACGCAAGCTGCCCGAGGGCCTCGCCAAGTTTCTCGAAGCGCGGCACGAAACCCGGATGCGAGCGCTGCCCGATCCGCCGCGGAACGGCGACGAGCATTCGCCGGCGACCAAGGGAGCATCCATGGTGCGCGAGATCATCGGCATCGAGCGCGCGCATCTCCACCAGCTCTTGCGCGAGGGCAAGATCACCGACGAAACCCGCCGCCGGATCGAGCGCGATCTCGACCTGGAGGAAGCGGTGGTCGACAACCGGGAAAAGCACACGCCGCTATAAGTGCCGGCCCCTGCTGAAAGCGCTTCATCGGAACACTATGTGCTCCCTCTCCCGCTTGCGGGGGAGGGTTGGGGAGGGGGGCAATGTCGATGAAATGTCCCCACTCGACCGGCTTCGTCGGTCTACTCCGCCGCGGTCGCCGCTTCGGCCCGCGTCTTGGCGCCGGAGCCATACCGCTGTTCGATGTAATCGATCACCAGCGCCTTGAAGTCCTGCGCGATCGCCGGCCCGCGCAGCGTCCTGAACTTCTTGCCGTCGACGAAGACCGGCGCGGCCGGCGCCTCGCCGGTGCCGGGCAGCGAAATGCCGATATCGGCATGCTTGGATTCGCCGGGGCCGTTGACGATGCAACCCATGACCGCAACGTTGAGCTGCTCGACGCCGGGATACTGCGCCTTCCAGTTCGGCATCTCGTCGCGGATGAAGTCCTGAATCGACCGCGCCAGTTCCTGGAACGTGGTCGAGGTGGTGCGTCCGCAGCCGGGACAGGCCGCGACCAGCGGCACGAACGTGCGGAAACCCATGGTCTGCAGCAATTCCTGCGCGACCTGCACTTCCAGCGTGCGATCGCCGCCGGGCTCGGGCGTCAGCGAAATGCGGATGGTGTCGCCGATGCCCTGCTGCAAAAGGATCCCGAGCGCGGCGCTTGAGGCAACGATGCCCTTCGAGCCCATGCCGGCTTCGGTCAGACCAAGATGGATCGCATAGTCAGAGCGTTCCGCCAGCGTCTGGTAGACGGCGATCAGATCCTGCACCGCCGAGACCTTCGCCGACAGGATCATCTTGTTTTTCGGCAGGCCGATTTCCTCGGCGCGCTTCGCCGACAACAGCGCCGACTGCACCATGGCCTCGCGCGTCACCGCGCGGGCGTCGAGCGGCGCGGCCGAACTGGCGTTCTCTTCCATCAGGTGCGTCAGCAATTCCTGATCGAGCGAGCCCCAGTTGGCGCCGATCCGCACCGCCTTGCCGTATTTGATCGCGGTCTCGACGATGTCGGTGAACTGCTTGTCGCGCTTGTCCTTGAAACCGACATTGCCCGGATTGATGCGGTACTTGTCGAGCGCTTCGGCGCAGGCCGGATGATCGGCCAGCAGTTTATGGCCAATGTAGTGGAAATCACCGATCAGCGGCGTGGTGACGCCGCGCTTGCGCAAACCGTCGCGGATATGCGGCACGGCGGCGGCGGCCTCGTCGCGATCCACCGTGATGCGGACCATTTCCGAGCCGGCGCGCGACAGTGCGGCGACCTGGGCGATCGTGCCCTCGATGTCGGCGGTGTCGGTATTGGTCATCGACTGCACCACGATCGGCGCGCCGCCGCCGACGGCGACGTTGCCGACCATGACTTGCGTGGTTCTGTGCCGCGGACTCGGGCCAGCGACGTCGATTTGCGACGGATTTTCGAGCTTGTTCATGGGTCTCAAAATATCAGGTTTTCGTGACATTCAGTAACGGATCAATGGCGAGCGGGGAAGACCGATCGAAGTCAAAGGCCGGCAACCACCACTGGCGCCGCAAGTCAAAGCCGGCGTCAGCGGGTCATTCATAATGAGATAACCCGCCGCGACGTCAAACAAAGGGGGCATGGAGGTAAAAGCCGGCAATTTGCCGGCGGAATAAGTTTTAACCATTGAAAACCATATCAAAATTTCATCTGGATGGCCGACCGACGCCGCTAGCTCGCGCTCTGGCAATGCGCGCAGGTGCCGGTGATTTCGACCACGGACAGCTTCGGCGTGAATCCGGTGGAGCGGGCGGCGTCGCTCAGGCTCTGCGCCACGCGGCTCGCCGGAATTTCGCCGACCGAACCGCACCGCTCGCAGATCAGAAACGCCACCATCGCGCTCGCATCGTGGTCGTGCCCGCAGGCCAGGAACGCGTTGCGGCTTTCGATGCGGTGAACGAGGCCGTTCTCCATCAGAAAGTCGAGCGCGCGATAGACCGTGATCGGCGCCGGGCGCGGCATCGATTTGGCCAGTTCCTCGATCACCTCATAGGCGCCGAGCGGCCGATGGCTCGACAGCAATGCCTGCAGCACCTGGCGGCGGATCGGCGTGAACTTCTGCGCGCGCTGGGCGCAGACCTTCTCCGCATGGCTGATCGCCTCCGAGGCGCAGCGGTCGTGATCGTGCCCCGGCACGGGGAATGTCGGTCTGGTCGCTGTCATCTTATGTCTATTTAAACCGTTTGAGCGGATTTCGCCGCTCTATTTCAATTTCAGCAGTCATATTCGCGGAATACCTACATCTTGCAATGCAGCATAGCCCCCGGAAGGTATTATGTGCAGGCAAGCAGCTAGCCATGAGCTGCACGCAGGTCAGCTTTTTCATAGTGGAGGTAATGCTTTTCATAAGCTTGCTTATTATAACGAGTGTTAGGAGTTCTTCCTATGCCGGACCGTTCGATCGAGAGCGACTTTCTCTTTACCCTGTTCGAGGTGCAGCGCCTGCTCCGGCTCTTCGCCGACAAACAGGCGTCGCGCTACGGCCTGAACCGGGCGCAGTGGGCTGTGCTCGCCAAACTGGAGCGCACCGAAGGGCTGAAGCAGGCCGATGTCGCGGAGTTGATGGAGATGCAGCCCATTACTCTGACGCGATTGATCGACAAGCTTTGCAAGGCCGGCCTGATCGAGCGCCGCGGCGATGACACCGACCGCCGCATCAACCGCCTTTACCTGACCCGGGCCGCGCGGCCCTTGCTGGCGCAGCTTGCCGCATTGCGTGGCGAAATCACACAAGCCGCGCTCGCCGATATCGCGATCGCGGATGCACGCCGTCTGATCGAGCAACTTCAAACCGTCAAGGACAATGTCCGCAACGCGCTGCAAGGCGTCGGGCACATCGACAACAGTAAAGCGAAAGAACAGCGCTATGGCTGAGCCAGCCCTGAAATTTCCACCCGATCAGAAAGGCGCGCCGGCGGTGCTGCCTCCATCGCCGCCCAAGGATGCCAAGCCGCGCCGGCGGTTGCTGGCTTCGCTGCGCCGCTACCGCCGGCCGCTGCTTCTGGTCGTGCTGCCGCTGATCGCGCTGATCGCCGGGCTGACATTCTATCTGTCGGGCGGCCGCTACGTGACGACCGACGACGCCTATGTCGGCGCGCAGAAGGTTCTGATCACGCCGGAGGTCTCCGGCAAGATCGACAGCGTGACCGTGAAGGAAGGTCAGCACGTCAAACAGGGCGATCCCCTGTTCGAGATCGATCCAGTGCCGTTCCGCCTGGCCGTCCAGCAAGCGCAAGCGAAGCTGAGTGTCGCCACAATCGAATACAACACGCTGAAATCGAACCTCGCCAATTATGCCCAGTCCGAAGCGCTCGCCCAGCAGAGCATCGACGTCAAGCAGCGCGATGTCGATCGCAAGACGGCGCTCGTGAAAAGCAATTCCGGATCGCGGCTCGACCTCGACAATTCCCTCAGCGCGCTGGTGCAGGCGCAGGGCGTGAACCAGATTCTGGAGCAGCAGATTTCGAATGCCCGCAACAAGCTGCTTGGCGATCCACATTTGCCGATCGAGAAATTCCCCGCCTATGCGCAGGCCAAGGCCGCGCTGGCCGACGCGCAGCGCAACCTCGCGAATACCGAGCTGCGCGCGCCGATCGACGGCGTCGCCACGCAGGTCGACAACATTCAGCTCGGCCGCTTCGTCGCCGCCGGAACGCCGGTGTTCAGCGTCGTCGATCTCGACCATCCATGGGTCGATGCGAATCCCAAGGAATCCGACTTCACCTACGTGGCCGTCGGACAACCCGTCGATCTCTCCATCGACTCCTTCCCCGACCACACCTTCAAGGGCACCGTGGGGTCGCTCAGTCCCGGCACCGGCGCGACATTCGCGATCCTGCCGCCGCAGAACGCCACCGGAAACTTCGTGAAGGTCGTGCAGCGCATTCCGGTCCGGATCTATTTCGACAAGAGCGATCCCGCCGTGGCCAAGCTGAAATCCGGCATGAGCGTCTACGTATCGATCGACACCCACCATCGCCGCACGCTCGCGGGCCTGCTTGGCCTGTCGCGCACAAAGCAGAACTAGATCGATGTCGGCGGCCCCCGCACATTCGGCCGCGGTTCCGGGGCTGCGCCGGAACATGGTGACGATCTGCGCCATGACCGCGACCATCATGCAGGCGCTCGACACCACGATCGCCAACGTCGCGCTGCCTTACATGCAGGGGTCGCTGTCGGCGTCGCAGGACCAGATCAACTGGGTGCTGACTTCCTATATCGTGGCCGCCGCCATCATGACCGCGCCGGTCGGCTGGATCGCCAACCGCTTCGGCCGCAAGCGCATCTTTATCCTCTGCTCGGCAGGCTTCACCCTCGCATCGGTGATGTGCGGACTGTCGCAGGATATCACCCAGATGGTGCTGTCCCGTTTGCTGCAAGGCGTGTTCGGCGCCGCGCTGGTGCCGCTGTCGCAGGCCGTGCTGCTCGACAGCTACGCGCTGCACGAGCGCGCCAAGGCGATGGCGATCTGGGGCATGGGTGTGATGATGGGGCCGATCATGGGCCCCTCGCTCGGCGCGTGGCTGACCGAAACCTATAGCTGGCACTGGGTGTTCTTCGTGAACCTGCCGTTCGGCCTGATCACGGTCATCGGTCTGAGCATTTTCATGGACGAGACCCGGCTCGACACCAAACTGCAATTCGACTGGTTCGGCTTCACGGCGCTCGCCATCGGCATCGGCGCGCTGCAGCTTGCGCTCGATCGCGGCGAGCAGCTCGACTGGCTGGAATCCTGGGAGATCACCACCGAGTTCATCGTCTCTGCCGTCGGCTTCTACTATTTCTTCGCGCACTCGCTGACGACGAAGCGACCGTTCGTTCAGTTCGCGATCTTCAAGGACCGGAATTTCGCGACCGCGCTTATCTTCATGGCGGTGATCGGCGTGGTGCTGTTCTCGACCATGGCGCTGGCCTCGCCGCTGTTTCAGAACGCCTACGGCTACCCGATCCTGACCGCGGGGCTGCTGCTCGCGACACGAGGCATCGGAACGTTCGTGGCCATGATGATGGTCAGCCGCCTCATGGCATACTTCGAGGCGCGGACCCTGATCGCCGCCGGCCTGACGCTGATCGCGATCACGCTCTACGACATGGCCGGCTGGACCGCCGATATTTCGGTGCGGGCCATTGCCATCAACAGTATCTTCCAGGGCTACGGTATTGGCCTTGTCTTCGTGCCGATGACCACCGCGGCCTTCATGACGCTGCCCGACCATTTGCGCACCGACGGCACCTCGATGCTGACGCTGGTGCGCAACGTCGCGAGTTCCATCGGCATTTCCATTGTCATCGCGCGACTGACAAGCGGAAGCATTCGCGTCCATGCCGTACTGGCCGAGCATATCAACCCGTTCAACAACGCGCTGCAGATGCCGAACGTGACAAGCACCATCAACCTCAACACCGACATGGGCCGTGCGATGATGGACCTGATCCTCAATGCGCAGGCGCAGATCATCGCGTTCTCGCAGGACTTCGAACTGGTCGCGCTGGTGACCGTCCTCGCGATTCCGCTGGCGCTGATCCTGAAATCGACCAAGGCGGCGATGCGCGCGCCGTCCGCGGATCATGCCGCGGTAATGGAATAGGATGAACAGCACGGACGCCCTCGCGCGACCGCGAACCGATCACGTGGAAAACGGGCACGGCCGCCGCAATGCCATAGGAAGCGGCATTGAAACTCTGTAGTTTCGCCGCCATGACGATCCAGCACACCGTTCCGACATCGCCGAGCACTGCCGCCTCCGCCGAGGCGTCGCGGGTTACACCGATGATGGAGCAGTATCTCGAAATCAAGGCGGCCAATCCCGGCCTGCTGCTGTTCTACCGGATGGGCGATTTCTACGAGCTGTTCTTCGAGGATGCCGAAATCGCCTCCCGCGCGCTCGGCATCACGCTCACCAGGCGCGGCAGGCATCAGGGCGCGGATATTCCGATGTGCGGCGTTCCGATCGAACGCTCGGACGATTACCTGCACCGGCTGATCGCGCTCGGCCATCGCGTCGCGGTATGCGAGCAGACCGAGGATCCGGCGGCGGCGCGCAAGCGCGGCAACAAGAGCGTGGTGCGCCGCGATGTGGTTCGGCTGGTCACGCCGGGGACGCTGACCGAGGAGACGCTGCTCGATGCCAAGGCCAACAATTATCTGCTGGCGCTGGCGCGCGCGCGGGCCTCATCGGGAGGCGACCGCATCGCGCTGGCCTGGATCGACATCTCCACGGCGGAGTTCATGGTCACCGAGTGCTCCACCGGCGAACTCGCCGCCACGCTCGCGCGCATCAATCCCAATGAAGTGATCGTGTCCGATGCGCTCCATGGCGATGCGGACATGAGCGCGCTGCTGCGGGAGTTGCCGTCGGTGACGCCGCTGACCCGCGACGTGTTCGACAGCGCGACCGCCGAGCGGCGGCTGTGCGATTATTTCGCGGTCGCCACCATGGACGGACTCAGCGCCATGTCGCGGCTGGAAGCGACCGCAGCAGCCGCCGCCGTCACCTATATCGACCGCACCCAGATCGGCAAGCGGCCGCCGCTATCGCCGCCGTCGCGGGAAGCCTCGGGCAGCGCCATGGCGATCGACCCCGCCACCCGCGCCAACCTCGAACTGACGCGCACGCTCGCGGGCGAACGGCGCGGCTCGCTGCTCGACGCCATCGACCGCACGGTGACCGCCGCCGGATCGCGGCTGCTGGCGCAGCGATTGGCGGCGCCGCTGACCGACAACGCGGCGATTGCGCGGCGGCTGGATGCCGTCGCCGCATTCGTAGCCGACAACGCCGCATGCGACGACATCCGCACCGTGTTGCGCGCGGCGCCCGATATGTCGCGGGCGCTGGCGCGGCTCTCGGTCGGCCGCGGCGGTCCGCGCGACCTCGCGGGCCTGCGGGACGGCATCGTTGCCGCCGATCAGGCTTTGGCGCGGCTTTCCGCGCTTTCCGATCCGCCGACGGACATCGCCACGGCGATGGCGGCGCTGCGGCGACCCTCCCGCGATCTCGCGCGCGAACTCGGCGATGCGCTGGCGGACGAACTGCCGCTGACGAAACGCGACGGCGGCTTCGCCCGCGAGGGCTACGAGGGTGCGCTCGACGAGGCCCGAAAACTGCGCGACGACTCGCGCCTCGTCGTCGCCGCGATGCAGGCCCGCTACGCCGAGGAGACCGGCGTCAAGGCGCTCAAGATCCGCCACAACAACGTGCTCGGCTATTTCGTCGAAGTGACCACGCAGCACGGCGACAGGCTGATGAGCGCGCCGCTCAACGCCACTTTCATTCATCGCCAGACGCTGGCCGGCCAGGTGCGCTTCACCACATCGGAACTCGGCGAGATCGAAGCCAGGATCGCCAATGCCGGCGACCGAGCGCTCGGCCTCGAACTGGAGATTTTCGACCGGCTCGCCGCGATGGTGGTCGAGGCCGGCGACGACCTGCGCAATGCGGCGCACGCCTTCGCGCAACTGGATGTGGCGGCCTCGCTCGCCAGGCTCGCGGCCGACGAGAATTATACCCGGCCCGAGGTCGATGCCTCGCTCGGCTTCGCCGTCGAGGGCGGCCGGCATCCGGTGGTGGAGCAGGCGCTCAAGCGCGGCGGCCAGCCGTTCATCGCCAATGCCTGCGACCTGTCGCCGGGCCCGGGCCAGACCTCCGGCCAAATCTGGCTGCTCACCGGCCCGAACATGGCGGGCAAATCGACGTTCCTGCGCCAGAACGCGCTGATCGCGCTGATGGCCCAGATCGGCAGCTTCGTGCCGGCGAGCCGCGCGCGCATCGGCATGATCGACCGGCTGTTCTCGCGGGTCGGCGCCGCTGACGATCTGGCGCGCGGACGCTCGACCTTCATGGTGGAGATGGTGGAAACCGCCGTCATCCTCAATCAGGCATCGGAGCGCTCACTCGTGATCCTCGACGAGATCGGGCGCGGCACCGCGACCTTCGACGGCCTCTCGATCGCGTGGGCGGCGATCGAGCACCTGCACGAAACCAACCGCTGCCGTTCGCTGTTCGCAACGCACTATCACGAACTCACCGCGCTGTCGGCAAAGCTGCCGCGGCTGTTCAACGCCACCGTGCGGGTCAAGGAATGGCACGGCGAGGTGGTGTTCCTGCACGAGGTGCTGCCCGGCGCCGCCGACCGTTCCTACGGCATCCAGGTGGCGAAACTCGCCGGCCTGCCGCCATCCGTGATCGCGCGCGCCAAAGCGGTGCTGGCGAAACTGGAGGCTCAGGATCGCGGATCGACCGTGCGCGCGCTGGTCGACGACCTGCCGCTGTTCGCGGTGCCGTCGCGCGCTACCGAGGAATCCGCGCCGTCCGGAGAAACCCCGCAACTGGTCGAGGCGTTGAAAGCCCTGCATCCCGACGAGATGTCGCCGCGCGAGGCGCTGGATGCGCTCTATGCTCTCAAGGCGAAACTGCCGAAACAGTGACCAGCGTGCCGCGATGCCGCGAAATCTCCCCTCCATTGTCGATGTCGCCATCATCGGCGCCGGCGCCGCCGGACTCGGCGCAGCCGACGCGCTGAAGGATTCCGGCCTCTCCATCATCGTGCTGGAAGCCCGCGACCGCGTCGGCGGACGCGCCCACACCATCGTTCCAGCCCCCGGCATCGTCTTCGATCTCGGCTGCGGCTGGCTGCATTCGGCCGACAAGAATTCTTTTATTGCAATCGCGGACCGCCTCGGTTTCGACATCGACAAAACCCCGCCGCCATGGCGCGAGCAGAGCTTTGACGCCGGATTCCCGGCGACCGAGCGCCAGGATTTCTTTGCCGCGCTCGATGCATTTGACGAGCGGACGAAAGAAGCCGCGAAAAGCGGCACCGACAGCGCCGCCAGCCTGTATCTCGCGCCGGACAACCGCTGGAATCCGATGATCGATGCGATTTCCAGCTATGTAAACGGCTGCGAACTCGACTCTGTTTCGGTCCACGATACCGCCGCCTATGAGGACACCGGGATCAACTGGCGGGTGCGGCGCGGCTACGGCGCGCTGATCGCGGCCTATGGCCGGCCCTGCCCGGTCGCGCTGAATACGCGGGTGTGGCGCATCGATCATTCCGGCTTGCAACTGCGCATTGAAACCTCAAAGGGCACGCTGATGGCGACCAAAACGATCGTCACAGTGCCGACCAGCCTGATCGCGAACGAATCGATCCGCTTTCACCCCGAACTGCCCGCGAAGGTGAACGCTGCCGCCGGCCTGCCGCTCGGCGTCGACGACAAGGTGATGCTGGCGCTCGACGATCCCGCTAACGCGCTGCCGAAAGACGGCAACCTGCGCGGCGCGACCATGCAGACCAGAACGGGCGCCTATCATCTGCGCCCGTTCGGCCAGCCCTGCATCGAGGGATTTTTCGGCGGCAGCTTCGCGCGCGAACTTGAGGACGCCGGCGACGGCGCACTCGCGGCGCAAGCGATCGAGGAGATCGTGGCGCTGCTCGGCTCGGATTATCGAAGGAAACTGAAACCGCTGGCGGAATCGCGCTGGGCCCGCGACCCCTTTGCATCGGGAGCCTATTCCCACGCGCTGCCGGGCCACGCCGGCGACCGCGCCGTACTGGCTGCGCCGGTGGATAGCCGGCTTTTCTTCGCGGGCGAGGCCACCTCTTCGAACTTCTTCTCAACGGCGCATGGCGCGCGCGACAGCGGCGAGCGGGCGGCGCGGGATGTGATGGAGGCTGTGCGATTGCCAAAACGCTGACACGGAGCCTGGACTGGTTGTCCCTTTTCGATACAAAACGCCGCACTGGCGATGCGGGAAGCTCACATTTTAACCTTTAATTAACGATGGACCTTGAAGACCGCGCGCGGACTTGCTTTGATCGGGGCATGAGCACGACCCTGATCGAACTCCGGCCAGCGAAGATCGCGGACGCATCCGCGGTTGCGGCGACCCATGACGAATCCTGGCGTTCGGCTTATCAGGGCATCATTCCCGGCGCGGAACTGGAAAAGCTGATCAACCGGCGCGGCCCGCTCTGGTGGGACAGCGCGATCCGCAAGGGCAGCCGCGTCAGCGTGCTGGTGTTCGGCGACAAGGTGGCCGGCTATGCCAATTACGGCCGCAACCGTGCTCGCAGCCTGCAATATGACGGCGAAATCTACGAGCTTTACCTGCGCCCCGAATTTCAGGGGCTGGGTTTTGGTCGGCGGCTGTTCACTGCGGCCCGGCGCGACCTGATGCAGAGCGGACTGAAAAGCATGGTGACCTGGGCGCTGTACGACAACGAGCCGGCGATGAAGTTCTATCCCGCGCTCGGCGGCCGCATGGTCGCGCGTTCCTCCGAGAGGTTCGGGCCGAAGTCGCTCGACAAAGTGGCCTTCGCCTGGACGGCCTAGAACCTTTCCGCTTCTGATGGAATCAGAAGCGGGCTCTAATTTTCTTCGCGCGGACCGGTATCCGCTTCGCTTGAAACGCTATAGGCGTTCGAAGAACGTTGCCCGCCTATGGTCCCCGCGCCCAACTTTTCGGAAGACTCTTCCCGAAGATGGATGGATACGCGGGTCAAGCCCGCGTATGACGGCTATGCACAGACCGACGCTCCTCGATCACGGGACCTCCCATGCGTATCGATGCGATCTCGACCGGACCCAATCCGCCCCATGAGGTGAATGTCATCATCGAGGTACCGGTCGGCGGCGAGCCGATCAAGTACGAGATGGACAAGGACGCCGGCACGCTGGTGGTCGACCGGTTTCTCTACACGGCGATGCGCTATCCCGGTAATTACGGTTTCATCCCGCACACGCTGTCGCAGGACGGCGACCCCTGCGACGTCCTGGTCGCCAACACGCGCGGCATCGTGCCCGGCGCGGTGATCAGCGTGCGGCCGGTCGGCGTGCTGTTGATGGAGGACGAGGCCGGCGGCGACGAGAAGATCATCGCGGTTCCGACCTCGAAGCTGACCCAGCGCTACGACAAGATAAGGAATTACAGCGACCTGCCGGACATCACGCTGCAGCAGATCCAGCACTTCTTCGAGCACTACAAGGATCTGGAGCCCGGCAAATGGGTCAAGGTGCTGCGCTGGGGCGGCGCGGAGGACGCGCACAGGCTGATACTGGAAGCCATCGCACGGGCGCAGGGGAAATAATCGCCACTCTCATTTGTCCCGGACGCGGTTCAGCGTCTTCACGCTGCGCCGCAGAGCCGGAACCGTCACGAAGATCGTCCCCCCCCTTTTTCACCCCCGGATCAGCAGCGCACCACGCCGCAAGAGCGGCGTGATGTGCAGCATCCGGGGCACGCCTCTTCCCTGGTTCGGCTTTTTATCGAAATTCTGCTCACACTCCCGGCGCGGGCAATCCCTCGATCGCGCAGGCGGCGCGCAGCGTATTGACCAGAAGGCACGCCACCGTCATCTGACCGACGCCGCCGGGCACCGGCGTCACCGCGCCCGCGACCTTCATGGCCTCGTCGAACGCGACGTCGCCGACCAGGCGGGTCTTGCCGTCAGCCGCCGGCAGGCGGGTGATGCCGACATCGATCACCGTCGCGCCCGGCTTGAGCCAGTCGCCGCGCACCATTTCGGCCTTGCCGACCGCCGCATAGACCAGATCGGCGCGGCGGCAGAGTTCGGGCAGGTTGCGCGAGCGCGAATGCGCGATGGTCACCGTGGCGTTTTCGTTGAGCAGCAACTGCACCAGCGGCCGCCCCACCAGGTTGGAGCGGCCGATCACGATGGCGTCCATGCCTTCGAGCGAGGAATGCACGCTTTTGGTCAGGATGATGCAGCCGAGCGGCGTACATGGCGACAGCGCGGGCAGACCGCCGGCGAGGCGTCCGGCGTTGTGCGGATGCAGGCCGTCGACATCCTTCGCCGGATCGATGCAAGCGATGATGGTTTCGGTATCGAGCCCTTTCGGCAGCGGCAGTTGGACCAGAATGCCATGCACGGCGGGATCGGCGTTCAGTTTCGCGACCAGCGCCAGCAGGTCCGCCTGCGCCACATCGGCCGGCAGGACGTGTTCGAACGAGGCCATGCCGGCGGCCTGGGTCTGCTTGTGCTTGTTGCGGACATAGACCTCGCTCGCGGGATCGTTGCCGACCAGCACCACGGCGAGGCCAGGCGTCAGCCCGTGATCGCGCTTCACCCGCGCCACCTCATCGACCACCCGCGCGCGCAAGTCTGCCGCGATGACTTTTCCATCGATGATTTTGGCCGTCATGCTGATCCCCGGGCTTGCCAGAGTCTTTCACCGTTTCATGGATACGGTGAAAGACTCTGGCTTCTTGATTTGACGCGTTTTCTTCACGCGAACCGGATTCCACTCCGTTCGAAAACGCTTTAGTCTGGTTGAGCCGCGGTCAAGGCGCGAAGGGCATGGCCGAGCCTGACGGGATCGCCGCCGACCGCGACCTGCTTCAGCCGCGAGGTCGCCCCCGCGCGTATCTGGACATCGGTTTTGCGCACCCCCAGCGCCTTGGCCAGCACCGCCACGACGGCGCGATTGGCTTCGCCGCCCTCGGCGACGGCGCGCACGCGAAGCTTCACCACCGGGCGTCCGTCGGCCAGCGTCTCAATACCGTCGATCCCGTCGCGACCGCCGCGCGGCGTCACCCGGAGCGCGATGCTGAGACCCTCCGCAGAATACCGCCACGGCTCCATCAAACCGCCGGTCAGAACACGGCGGGATAGATGTAATAGGTGATGACCCGCTGCATGAAGAGGATAATCAGGATCAGGATGATCGGGGAGATGTCGAGCCCGCCGAGATTGGGCAGCATCCGACGGATCGGCGCCAGCAGGGGTTCGGTGATCCGTTCCAGAAACTCGGCCACCGCGGCCACGAACTGATTGCGGGTATTCACCACATTGAAGGCAATCAGCCATGACAGGATCGCCGAGGCAATCAGCAGCCAGACATAGAGGTCGAGGATGATGAGGACGATATCCAGTATGGCTCGCATGGGGAATTAGCTCGCGGGTTTGGTCGTGGATTCGACCGGTGGAGTGAATTTGACATTCGCGACCCCACCTAGCCGCGCGTCCGGGACGCGAATGGACCACCAGTGTAGCGGTTCAGCCGTTCTCTTCACCTTTGGCCAAAGGTCCGTCAAGAGCACTTATGAACCAAACAATATCGGGAGGATCGGTCTCTCGTCCCCCCGGAATTCGAAACTCGCCTCGGACTGCGAAGCCCGGCGACGAACTTTCGCTTCCGTACAATACAAGGCCGCCAAAATATCGTTTTGGTTCCCGTCAAACAAGGGAAGTCGGAGGAAATGAGGCCCAAAACGCCGATTTCAGCCGTTCTTGACTTGCCGTTGGCGAGGACTGTAAATGACGGCGTTTCCCGGTCGCCGCATCGTTCGCCGGCCGTGGACGGGGCCATAGCTCAGCTGGGAGAGCGCGTCGTTCGCAATGACGAGGTCGGCGGTTCGATCCCGCCTGGCTCCACCAGTGATTCCCGAGAGGCAACCGTTATCTTGTGGCAGCCGTCGATCACGACGCGCTCGCTTGAACCGCTCGATCGTCGAGGTGAAGCTCGACAGCGACCACGCATGACCTACGTCATTCGTCTTGGACATCCTGTGGCCGGGCCGCCCCCTCGGCTGGCCGGCAGCAATTCGGACATTGATCCGCAACTCAGCGTTGTACCTGGCGGGTGAAAAGCATCGCGGCATAGCGGATGTTGCAGCGCGGGGTAATGCCAATGCGTTCCAAGGGCAACACCGCAGCCGAACCAAAACTTGCCGGCACACGGGGAGCGGTGCGGAATGTCCTGTCAGGAGGGAGGTAAGATAATATTAGCCATAAGTAAGATAGTATTCAGATACGCGATTCGGTCACGGCTTTGCTGGCGACCTCCAGCATGCAGCCGGAGGAACGAGCATGAGCAGGCTGTCGATATCCAAGACGGGCTTGGCGGCGTGGCTCGCTTTGGCGCTGACGTGGGCAGCGCCAGGGGCGGCGCAGGATGCGAGCTGGCTCGCCGCTCCGTCCGGCAGCAGCTTCAACGACGCGGCGAACTGGACCCCGGCCACCGTGCCGACCGGCACCGCATCGTTCGGCATGTCGACCGGCACGAACATTACGTTCGCGAATGACACCACCCTGGGAGGGTGGACCTTCAACACCGGCGCTTCGAATTATACCTTTACCAGCGACCATGCTCTGATGTTCACCGGCGGGGGGATCGTCCTCAACGACGGCAGCGCCAGTATTACCAACAATAATTTGCTGCAATTCTCTCACGGCAGCACAGCCGGCAGCGCCAGCATCACTGACACCAATAACGGTGTCCTGCAGTTCATCGACACCAGCACGGCCAGCAACGCCGTCATCACTAATCATGGTAGCCTGGAGTTCTATGACGCCACCAGAGCGGGCAGCGCCAACATCACCAACAACAACACCCTGTACTTCTTCGGCAGCAGCACGGCCGACAACGCCAGCATCACGAACAACAGTTCTCTGCAATTCGCCACCCACGGCACGGCCGGCAACGCCAGCATCACTAATAACAGTGTCATGGAGTTCCTCGACACCAGCGCGGCCGGCAGCGCCAGCATCACCAATAACGGCAGCGGGTACTTCTACAACGACAGCACGGCCGGCGGCGCCGGCATTACCAGCAATAGTTACCTGCAATTCGCCAACAGCAGCACGGCCGGCAATGCCAGTATCACGAATAACAATCTTCTGCAGTTCTCCGACTCCAGCACGGCCGGTGACGCCAGCCTCGCTAACAACAGGTTCCTGCAATTCGCCGCCAACAGCACGGCTGGCAACGCCAGTATCACCAATGGGGGCACCGGTGCGTCGACCGACTTCTCGGGGTCGAGCGGACCGCTCAACAACGGGCAGCTCTCGGCTGGCTCGATCGCCGGCAATGGGCAATTCTACCTCGGCGCCAATCAACTCACGGTCGGCGGCAACAATCTGAGCACCACCGTCAGCGGCGTCATCAGCGACTGCGGACCATCAGGCTCGAGTTGTAGTTTACCTGGCGCCGCCGGCGGCGCGCTGATCAAGGCGGGGACGGGAACGCTGACGCTCGCCGGCGCCAACCTCTATACCGGAGCCACCACCGTCGATGCCGGCACGCTCAACGTCACCGGCTCGCTGGCGGCGTCAAGCCCGGTCAGCGTCAACACCGGCGCGGTGCTTGCCGGCACCGGCAGCGTCGGCAGCGTCGGCATCAACAGCGGCGGAACGCTGGCGCCGGGCGACGGTACGCCGGCCTCCTCTCTGAATCTCGGCAGCGTGGCCCTGCAATCGGGCGCGAAATATATGGTGATGCTCAACCCCGCCACCGCGTCATCCGCCCATGTCACGGGTGCAGCGACGCTCGGTGGCGCCACCGTCAAGGCGATCTATGCCAACGGCAGTTACATCTCGAAGCAATATACCATCCTCACCGCGGGCAACGTCAGCGGCACGTTCGGCTTGCTGGCCAATACCAATCTGCCGGCGAACTTCGCGACCAGCCTGAGTTACGACCCGACCCATGCCTATCTCAACCTGACGCTGAACTTTGTTCCCCAACTGGCGAGGGCCTTTGCCAGCCCAAATCAGCGCAATGTCGCCAATACGCTGATCAATTCCTTCAACACCGCCGGCGGCATTCCGCTGGCATTCGGTGCGCTGACGCCGGCAGGCCTGACCCAGGTCTCGGGTGAAGCGGCGACCGGCTCGCTGCAGGCCACCTTCAATGCGATGAACCTGTTCCTGGGGATCCTGAGTGATCCCTTCATTGCCGGCCGCGGCAATGGTGCAACCGCAAACGGTGCGGCCCCGGCCTATGCCGGAGATGGCTACGGCGTCGGCGCCTATGCATCGGGAGACGCGCCACGTTCAAAAAACGAGCGTGACGCCTATGCCGCGATCTCTCGCACGGCGCCTGCAATGGCCGATCCCCTCATTCCGCGCTGGAGCGTGTGGGCCACAGGTTACGGCGGCTCGCAGACCACCGACGGCAATACCTCGCTCGGATCCAGTACGGCGACCTCGAGTGTCGCCGGCGTCGCGGTCGGCGCCGACTATCGTATCTCGCCGTTCACAACCGCCGGCTTCGCGCTGGCGGGCGGCGGCACCAGCTTCAATGTCGCCAACGGGCGGGGCAGCGGACAGTCCGACCTGTTCCAGGCCGGCACCTTCATTCGACATGCCGTCGGCGCCGCCTATCTTTCCGGTGCGCTCGCTTACGGCTGGCAGGACGTCACCACCAACCGCATGGTGACGATCAGCGGCGCGGACCGGTTGCAGGCGCGCTTCAACGCCAATGCATGGTCGGGCCGTGTCGAAGACGGCTATCGCGCGGTCAGTCCCGCAACGGGCGGCATCGGGATCACGCCCTATACGGCCGGCCAGTTCACCACCTTCGATCTGCCGGCTTATGCCGAAAGTGTTCTGTCTGGCGCCAACACCTTTGCGCTGGCCAACCGCGCCAAAAGCGTGACGGATATCCGCAGCGAAGTCGGTCTCCGCACCGACAAATCCTACGCGGTGCAGGACGCGATCCTGACGCTGCGCGGGCGTCTTGCATGGGCGCACGATTTCAATCCGGATCGCACAGTCGCCGCGACGTTCCAGACCCTGCCCGGCGCCAGCTTCGTCGTGAACGGCGCTGCCATGGCCTCCGACGCCGCGCTGGTCACCGGCGCGGCCGAGATGAAGTGGATCGACGACTGGTCGGTGGCCGCCACCTTCGAGAGTGAGTTCTCCAACGTCACACGATCCTACGCCGGCAAGGGCACCATCCGCTACGTGTGGTGAGCCGCGGGCCTAACGTCACAATCGCCTTCGCATCTGGAAGCCGGCGACCCCCCACAAGACGAAGTCGCGCGGAAACAGCCGGAGCAGGAACGGCACCGCCTTGATCCCGAGACCGGGAAGCACGGACCTTTTGTTGGCCATCAGCGCGCGATAGCCGTCCGCGGCGACGTCCTTTGCCGACACATTGAGGATCGCGGAATCAAAACCGGGCTTGAGCCCCGCCCGCGCCTGAAATCCGGACGGCACCGGACCCGGGCAGATCACGGTGACCCGGACCCCGAGCGGCCCCAGTTCGCCGCGCAGCGCTTCGCTGAACGAGAGGACAAAGGCTTTTGACGCGTAATAGACCGCCATGCCGGGGCCCGGCAAAAATCCTCCGATCGACCCGACGTTGAGAATGCCGCCGCGCAGCCGGATCACGCTGGAGACGAAACGCAAGGTCAGATCCGTCAGCGCCCGAACGTTGAGGTCGATCATCGCAAGCTGGTCGGCGCGGTCCAGCTCGGCAGCCCGGCCGGACAATCCATACCCGGCATTGTTCACCAGATACTTGACCTCGACATTCTCGGCGGCGAGCGCCGCGGCGATCCGATCAGCCGCATCCCTCGCGCCGAGATCGCAGGGGACCACGATCGGAGACATGCGGCCCGACGCGGCGATGTCAGCCGCAAGAGCCTCGAGACGGTCGGCGCGCCGGGCGACCAGAACCACGCGGTGCCCGTGGGCGGAGAACACCCGCGCAAGCTCGGCGCCGATGCCGGAGGAAGCGCCTGTTATCAATGTCACGGGACTGGTCACGATCCACGCTCTTGCAAACGACGTTCGACGTAAAAGGCTCGATGGCAGCTTCCAATATCGTGTCGGAAATCAGCGATCAGGTCGCGGGATCGGCCGACCGCTTGCCGACGCGGTGCTTGAGGTCGATGCGGTCGCGCGAGGAGACCGCCAGAAGATCGGCGGCGCGCCACACCACGTTCTCCTCGAATTCGCTGACGTGGCCGTCCGCATAAACCAGCTCCCACATCATTTCGACGATGCGCAAGCGATCCTCGTCATTGAGCGAACGCATGATCACGCTGGTGAAATGATAGAGGTCGACTGCGTCGCCCTCCACCCGCGTCGCCGCCTCGATCAGCCTGTCGGCCGTTCCCGGGTCCAGCCCGAAGCGGGTTTCGATCAGTTCGTGCAGCTTGCGGATTTCGACCTCGGAAGGCGCACCGTCGAGCGAGATGATATGGACGAACAGCGCCGTCGCCGCGAGCTTGCACCCGGTTTCATCGAATGACCGGTTTTCCGGGGTTTCGGATGATACAACGTCGGCGATGAAATGGCGCAGCCTGTCAAGCATCGGTCCGTCCGCCACAATGTCTGGAATGTCAAGCGACCGCGTTCATCACACGAAAAACAACCGTGCGCCCTGGGCACAGGTTCCCCCGCAAGGGATTACACTTCGGCAAGGCCCGCGGGCCGCGGCTTACTGGCCATGCTCGGTCAATGTCCTGGCGCACCTTTTGCTGAGCCTGGCGCGGTGTTCCTTCAAGCATGCGAGAACTGTCGCGTCCCCGTCGTTCATCTTGGATCGGCAATACCGAGCCACATCGCGCGCGCAGTCGGAATGGTGTTTCTCCGCGGCGGTTTGCGCCGACGCGACTGCAGTCGTGACGAGAAGGGGAACAAGCGATAAAACAGCGGCGAAACGGATCATCGGCGCTCCATCGATTCAGTGGAAATGCCCGCATCTTGCAAAATCGACTGGTGATCCCCGATCACCTCTGTCGTCAGGATTGGATGATGAAGGAAACTAGAGCTATTCCGGCTTCGATTCCATCGAAGCCGGAATAGCTCTAGTTTTTTGACGCGTTTTCGTGAACCGGTATCCACCTCGCTTGAAAACGCTATAGAACACGCGGGCACCTCGTTTCCGGAAGCTTTAGCACAGGGCCTCGATGGGTCACAAGGCCGTACGAAATCCGCTGTGTCTTCAAATATTTGTCAAGCGCAGGCGGCGCTTCGAGGCGCTTTGATCCACACAGGAGAAAATACAGGAGTTTCAGCCGTTTTTTTCCCTCCCTGTCCATCGTTCAAGAGCCCGCCAAGGAGTCCGATCAACCGACGGGCTCGCGTTAGCATTGACTCCCAATGTGCCGCACTTCAGTAAACGATAGCCTCGTGTCGCTTCCTGCGCTCACGAGCAGCCCGCGACCATCTACTTTCATGCGGTCACTCCCGGTTACGGCGTCGCAAACTGACAGCCTGTCTCGGCATGCGACCGGCAAACGGATTAGCCGCGTCGGGGGCAAGCGGCATTGAGGTTAGAGGAAGATCGATGATTGACGACGATGAATTCAACGCCTTCGTGATCGGCTCGTTGCGCCGTGCCCTGGAGCAGGGAGGCGAGGCATTCAACCGCTCGATGCAGCAGGATGACACGTTCCTTCGCGAAAGTTTCGACAGGTGCAGTATCGTGTTTGCGCTGTGGCCCGACGCCCAGTCGAAATGCGGTTTTGCGATGATGCCCATTAAACGTGAACCGCCGCCGGACCCGCACGACGTGAAGGGCGAGGTGATGCCCTGCCCAAACAGGGAGGCTGCGTTCGCGCTCCAAGAGCGCTTCGGCAATCCGTCATTGAAGGACGAATTCCGACACTTCACGGTCGATGGCGTAATTCCATTTCCAAATCGCCTGAATTGAATGATTGTGGTTACCAGCCGGGCGCAGTCGATGGGCGCCGACCGACGCCGGCTGTCCAACGCTGCCGACCGGTTTCGCCGCCGCAGCTCTAAAATATTGAGGATGCGTATGATCTTTCGCCAAACCGCTCACCCTTTGGCGGATCGTGCGCTGGGCGATTCTGGCTAAACTAGAGCCTTTCCGCTTCTGATGGAACCAAAAGCGGGCTCTATGTTTTGATTTGACGCGTTTTCTTTAAGCGAACCGGTAGCCGCTTCGCTCGAAAACGCTCCAAAGGAGGAGTGGTGCCGCTTGCGTGACTCGAACACGCGACCCCATCATTACGAATGATGTGCTCTACCAACTGAGCTAAAGCGGCTTAGACCTTCACGCCATGCTTGCGGCGTGCCCGGCAAAGGCCCGCGCGCCGGGCCTCTGATATCGGGCACCGTCCCCCTTTGCAAGAACCCGCCGCCGTGTCGCCGGCAAATATCGCGCCCGACGCCGTCAACTACTGCCCCGGCGCGACAGGAGTCCGCGCAACCCTCCGGCTTGACGCGCGACCGACGTGTTTTCTTCAGCGAATCCGTCGTTTTGCGAGCCTTCGTCGACCCCGGGATCATCGGGAGCGCGAACGATCGGAATGACGGCGGGAATATCGGATCCGCCGGGTTTGCCCGTGTCCGACTGGGTTTGAAAGGCCGGCGAGGTCGCGGCCTCGACTCCGGGCGATGCCGATTCGACCGCAACTGCCGGGGCTGCGCCATCCGGGGGGACAGAATGCTCGTTCGGAAATGCCGCGGGCAAGGCTTCGACGCGCGGCGCATCTCCGGCGATCTGCTCCGGAACTTCGGCCTCGACCAAGGCGGGTCGGCTCGACGGCAGCGCCGCCAGCGGGGTCTGCCACTGAAACGCATCGAGCCGTCCTGTCACCGGCGAAACCGGGCGCCAATGATCCGACACATACCCATCTGCGGTCCACACCGGATCGTGCAGGGCGCGCACGGCCCGCAGCGTCCAGGCGCGCGCCCGGCCGCTGTCGCCGCGTTCGCTATGCTCGATTTCGGCCATCAGCATCGCAACGCGCTGGGTCGGGGCGGCGATCAGCGGCTCCAGAACCTGGCGGGCCCGGACGAACTCGCTGGCATCGATCGCCGCGCGCGCAATCGCCATCGCGCCTTCGGGATGACCCGGCGTTTTTTCCGCCAGCGTCTCGACGCGCGCCAGCCGCTCCCGCGCGGAATCGCCGGGCATGACATGAGCGTAGGCATCGGCAAGATCGGGATGCGGCTGCGCCAGCCACGCGGTTTCGATGAGCCGCATTGCGCGCCGCATCTGATTCGTTTCGCTCAGATACTTGCTTGCAAGCACCACCGCCGGAACGAGCGTCGGGGCAAATTTCACCGCCTCCATCACGGCATTGCGCGACGCGTCGCGATCCGACTGTTCGAGCTCCAGCGCCCGCGCGGTCAACAGCACGCCACGCTGACGACGATACACCGCCTTGTCGATCAAGCCCGATGCGACGTTCTTGTCGAGGATGGCGAGCGCGCCGGCCCAGTCGGCCCTGGCGCAGCGGAAACCCAGCGCGGCCTGCGAGGCCCATATCGAGGACGGAGAAACTTTAAGCGCCTCCTCCGCGATCGCCACCGCGGCCGCGCGATCGTCGGCCCGTTGGGCTTCGATGAAAAGTCCGCGCAAGCCCAATAACCGCGTATCCGCCCGTTCGGCCATGGCGCGGAACGCGCGCTGCGCTCGGTCCGCATTGCCATCGAGTTGCGCCGACTGAGCGTGCAACAGCAGCGCCAGCGGGTCGTGCGACACCAGGCGCCGGGCCACCCTGGCATGGCTGCGTGCAGCCGCGGCGTCGCCGTGACCGATCGCAAGCAATCCGCGGGTAATCGCATCCCGGCCGCGCGCGGTCCGGCGCTCCCGGCGCGCCCGCCGGATGCGTTTCGGCGCGAGCCACAGCCCCCGCACGATGCTCCACACCAGCACGGTCGCGACCACAAGCAGACCCAACCCGAGCGCGAAAGCCGGCAGCGTGGTCTCGATTCGCCAGACATCCCACGACATCACGATCGTGCCGGTCTGATCGGCGACCCAGGTGGCGCCCAATGCCGCCAGCGCAATTAGAACGAGGAACAGGATAATACGGAACATCTGAAACCTATGGCGCTGGTTTGGTCAGCGCCGTCATCGCGTCGGCTGCGAATTGACGCGACGCGGCAAGGGCGGCATCGTGTGCGTCGGCCCTGGCGATCCAGGGCTCGGCGGCGGTGCGGTCGGCCGAAGGGAGCGTTTTCAATTCTGCCTTCGCGGCGGCAATATCATTTTGCCGCGCAGACGCCGCGATCCGCGCAACCGTCGCGCTTGCGGACTCCGTGTGCGCACCGTCGATGCGTTCGATATGCACCAGACGTGCGGCGCCTTCCTGTAGCCTGCTCACGATGCTGCCGGTTGTCGCCATGACCGGCGGCGGTGCCGGCGCGATCTTCGGCACGATCGCAAGCAATTCGCGGCACAGCACGTTCGCGCTCGGCACGCCCGAATCCGCGAACACCTCCAGCGGCTTCAAGGTCTCAGGATCGGCGATCAGAGCCTTCGATGCCGCCAGCAGATCGCCATAGGGCTGCCCCTGGCGCACCGCCACATTCAGCAGCGTTGCGGCCATGGCCCGGCGAAGCGGCACGTCGTCGGCCACGGCCGGCCCGTGCTTGGTTGCCTCGGCGCTCAGAGTTTGCGTCGTCTGCTCGACCTGATGCTCGACCTGGGCGAGCCGCGCGCTGAGGGCTGCAAGATCAGACGCGTCGTCGGCGTCGTGCGGCGCGGTCGCGCCCTCTTTCAACCCCGCAGCCAGCTTGTCGGACTGACCGCGAACAGCCGCCAGTTCACCGTGCAAGGATGCAACCGATTTTTCCAGGGCATCGATGCGCGCAGCAGTGGCCGGGTCGGACGCCGGAGCAGCCGGCTTGCCGGCCTTGGACTCGATGCTCGCTATCCGGTTCGAAAGATCCCCGAATTGCGCCATGCTGACTTGCGGCGCGGAAGCGGAGGGTGACGGAGGCCAGCCCGCCACCCACGCACCGCCGATCACGGCGCCGGCGGCAATCGCGCCGCTGAGCGCACCAAATACGGCCGACAAGGCGCGGGAGCGCGGGGGCGGAGCAACCGCCTGCCCGGAGATGAACTGGTCATCGCCAGCCGCTTTATCCGCGTCGCCGGAACCAGGCTCATCCGCCATCCCCAAGGCTCGGTTGGGTTCGAGGTCTGCGGCAGACGAGTGGTTGTGCCAGCCCCCCTCCTGCGTCGCGTCATCTTGCCTGTTATCGGCGGCTCCGTCCGAAAGCCCCGAAGCGGCTTGATCCGCCTCCTTGGCGCCTTCAGTCGTTTCAATGTCCGTGGCAGGCGAGTGCTTCTGCGAGCTCCCCTCCTGCAACGCGTCATCGTGCCTGTCATCTGCCATCGTCACGGTTCCCCATTGCGGCGACACATCAGTATCAGATCGAGACCCCTCTCCCTATTACCCTATTATCCCGATTACGGGCGCAACGCATCAACTACCGCGCCGGCGGCCGCACCGCACAATTCACCGCGATAAAGGCTGCAACGCGCCATCGAGCGCCTCCAATACCGCATTTTCGGCCGGCGCGCTCGCCACCACGACACGGGGAGCGCCGGCATCGCGCAGAATTGAGGCAACAGCTCCGGAGATACAGCATTGCGGAATCGCCAAAGCCGATATTTCAACGCCACCGACGCGAACGGCATCCAGAAATGCGCGGGCGCTGCGTCGCGAGTAATGCAGCACCGCCGAGATCCGGTGGGCGGCAAATGCATCGCAGACGTCGCGGGCGAGATTCGCCACCGGCGCCATCCGGTAGCAGATCGCCGTGACGACGGCCAAACCGCGCGCTCCGAGTTCTCCGGCGAGATCGCATGACCGGTCAGCCGCTGCGAGATAAAGTATTCTGGCCCCCTTCGGCAGGGTTTTGGCGCGAACGCTGTTGATGATGAGGTCGCGCAACGCAATCGCGTCTCCGCCCGCCGCGGCCACGTTGTGGAAGCCGGCATCGCGCGCCGCCTCCGCGGTATGCCGGCCGACCGCAAACACAGCCAGCCTCAGCAGCGACTCTTTCCCCGGATGGGCAGCGAGCGCGCGCAAGGCGTTGGCGCTGGTTACGATGACGGCATCATAGCCTGCATGTGGGTCGATCTCGAAAGCGACCGGCTCGAAACGCAGCACCGGCGACAGCAGAACCTCGAACCCCCTCGCACGGAGCGCCGCGGCCGTGGTCTCGTTGTCCGGTTCAGGCCGTGTGACGAGAACCGCCATGACTCATGCCCCGGCGAACAGCGTGAAGAACTTCTCGCCGGCGCGCTCGCGCAGTTCATGCGCCGCGTCGGCGCCGAGCGCGATCGCATCGGCGCGCGCGCCCTCGCGCGTGGTCTCGTAGGACTCCTTGCCGTCGGGAGAAATGATGAGACCGCGGAAGTGAACGCGCTCGCCGTTGACGCGGCAATGGCCGCCAATCGGCGTACGGCAGGAGCCGTCGAGCAGCGCCAGAAAGCTGCGCTCGGCGCTCAGCGCCACTTCCGTATCCGAATCGCCGATCGCCTTGACGAAGGAATTGATGCGGTCATCCTCACGGCGCGACTCGATCGCGATGGCGCCCTGCCCGACCGCGGGCAGGAATTCGTCGACCTCCAGAACCCGCGTCGCCTTGTCCTGCAGTCCGAGGCGATTGAGGCCGGCCAGCGCCAGCAGCGTGGCGTCCGCTTCTCCCGCCGCGATCTTGCGCAAGCGCGTCTCGACATTGCCCCGCAGCGAGTTGACCTTGAGATCAGGACGCAGCCGCAGCACCATGGCCTGCCGCCGCAGCGATGCGGTCCCGACCGTCGCGCCTGCCGGCAGATCGTTCAACGAACCGGCATGCGGACTGATGAAGACGTCGCGCACGTCCTCGCGTGGCAGAAACGCCGGCAGCCAGGTGGCGTCGGGCAGAAACGTCGGCACGTCCTTGGACGAATGCACCGCGAAGTCGATGGAGCCAGCCAGCAGGGCTTCCTCGATCTCCTTGGTGAAGAGACCCTTGCCGCCGACATCGAGCAGCGGACGATCCTGAATCGCGTCGCCCGAGGTGCGGATGGTCTTGATGACGATCCGCCCGGGCTCGACCCGATGCGCCCGCGCCAGCCGGTCACGCACCTCGTGGGCCTGCGCCAGCGCAAGCGGGCTGCCCCGGGTGCCGATCGTCGCCAGAATGTCTGTCTCACCCGAGGATTGCACGCCAGGACCTCATAATGCTACGCGAAGAGAGACAGGGAAACGCTGGTTTGCGGGATAACGCAAGACCCATAATCTAGGTGCGATATATCGATGCTGGTGCTAGGGATCGAGACCACCTGCGATGAAACCGCAGCCGCCGTGGTCGAGCGCCAGGCAGACGGCCATGCCCGGATTCTCTCCAACGTCGTACGTTCGCAGACCGCAGAACACGCCCCCTATGGCGGCGTGGTTCCGGAAATCGCGGCGCGCGCCCATGTCGATCTGCTCGACGGCATCGTCGCCAGCGCCATGAAGAAGTCGGGCGCGGACTTTCCCCAGCTTTCCGGGGTCGCCGCCGCCGCCGGACCCGGCCTGATCGGCGGCGTCATCGTGGGGCTGACCACCGCCAAGGCGATCGCGCTGGTTCATCGCTTGCCTTTGATCGCGGTCAATCATCTCGAAGCCCACGCGTTGACGCCGCGGCTGACCGGCCTGCTCGAATTTCCCTACTGCCTGTTCCTCGCCTCCGGCGGCCATACCCAGATCGTCGCGGTGCTCGGCGTCGGCGACTATGTACGGCTCGGCACCACGGTCGACGACGCCATGGGGGAAGCCTTCGACAAGGTGGCGAAGATGCTCGGCCTGCCCTATCCCGGCGGTCCGCAGGTCGAGCGCGCGGCAGTGAACGGCGACGCCACGCGATTCAATTTCCCGCGACCGATGCTCGGTCGCCCCGACGCCAACTTCTCGCTCTCCGGCCTGAAAACCGCCGTGCGCAACGAGGCCAGCCGCATCGACCCGCTGGAGCCGCGGGACATCAGCGACCTCTGCGCCGGGTTTCAGGCCGCCGTACTGGAGGCGACGGCCGACCGGCTCGGCGTCGGCCTCAGGCTGTTTCGAGAACGGTTCGGCACGCCGCGCGCGCTGGTCGCCGCCGGCGGGGTCGCCGCCAACCAGGCGATCCGCGGCGCGCTGGAGGATGTCGCCGCCAGAGCCCAGACCACGCTGATCATCCCGCCCCCGGCATTATGCACGGATAATGGCGCCATGATCGCATGGGCCGGCGCCGAACGGCTGGCGGCTGGTTTAACCGACACGCTCGAGGCCCCTCCGCGCGCCCGCTGGCTGCTGGATGCCACGGCTCAGGCGCCCGCTGGCTTCGCCAATAGCCGCGCCGGATTTTGAAGGCGTTGGCGCGATGAGAGCGCTCAACCGCGTTTCCGTGATCGGCGCCGGCGCCTGGGGCACGGCGCTGGCCGGCGTCGCCGCGCGCGCGGGCCGGAAGGTGACGCTGTATGCGCGCGACGCCGTGCTGGTCGAAGCGATCCTGGCAACGCGGCAAAATCCGCGGCTGCCCGGCGTTCCGCTCGACCCCGGCATCGCCGTGACCGACGACGTCGCCGCCGCCGGTCGCGCCGACATTGTCGTGATCGCGGTCCCTGCGCAGAACTCGCGCGCTGCGCTCGCCATGCTGGCCCCGCACCTCGCAGACGGGACGCCCGTCATCGCCAGCGCCAAGGGCATCGAGCGCGGCACGCGGCGCTTCATGACCGAGGTGATCGAGGAAGCCGCGCCTCGGGCTGCGCCTGCGATCCTGTCCGGGCCGAGCTTTGCCGACGATGTGGCGCGGGGACTGCCGACCGCGGTGACGCTGGCGGCGAAAGGCGAAGCCATGGCGGTCGCGCTGGTCGAGGCGCTCGGCTCAAAGACCTTCCGGCCCTATCACACCACCGATATTCGCGGCGTCGAGATCGGCGGGGCCGCCAAGAACGTGCTCGCGATCGCCGCGGGCATCGTCGCTGGCCGGCAATTGGGAGCCTCGGCGCTGGCGGCGCTGACGACGCGGGCTTTCACTGAGCTGATGCGACTCGGACTTGCCTGCGGCGCGCGGCCCGAGACGATCTCCGGGCTGGCGGGACTGGGCGACCTGATCCTGAGTTGCTCCAGTCCACAATCGCGCAATTTCGCGCTCGGCGTCGCGCTCGGCCGCGGCGAGCCGTTCCCGCGCGAAAAACTCAGCGAAGGCGAATTCACCGCGCCCGCGCTGGCCGAACTGGCGGCGGCCAACGGAATCGACATACCGGTCGCACAGGCGGTCGCGGCCATTCTCGCCGGCCGGTTGACGATCGACGAGGCCATCGACAATCTGCTGACCCGGCCATTCCGGGCTGAGGGGTAGCTTTCGCTGTCATGCCCACGCTTGTCGCGGGCATCCACGTCTTGGTAGTGAGAGACAGGAAGACGTGGATGGCCGGAACAAGTCCGGCCATGACGTGGGATCGTTCTCATGAACTACTGGCTGGTGAAATCGGAGCCTTCGGCGTGGTCGTGGGACCAGCAGGTGGCGAAGGGCGCGAAGGGCGAGGCGTGGACCGGCGTGCGCAACTTCACGGCGCGGCAGAACCTCGTCGCCATGAAGAAGGGCGACCTGGCCTTTTTCTATCATTCCAACGAAGGCAAGGAGATCGTCGGCATCGCCGAAATCATCCGCGAAGCCTATCCCGACCCCACCGACAAAACCGGCAAATTCGTCTGCGTCGATATCCGCGCCGACAAGCCGCTGAAGACGCCGGTGACAATCGCCGCCGTCAAGGCCGACAAGCGCCTGGCCGACATGGCGCTGGTCAAATACTCCCGCCTCTCGGTGCAGCCGGTGACGGCGGCGGAATGGAAGCTCGTCTGCAAGATGGGCGGGCTGTAGGAGGGCTCGCGCCCCGAGGACGACGCCCCGATGACGACAATGTCGCCGCAAGCCAGCCTGGTTCAGCGAGTCAACCCTCGGCGGCGCAACCATGGTATCGGCGCAGACGAGCCGAATGGCCTCGAAATTCAACAGGCAACATGGTTATATGTTGCGGGCGCGTAGCGGAGGCAACCATGCCGGCGATTTCCGGCCCGCCGCGCGCGGTCCTGACGGTCCCGCCATGGTTATCCACAGCCATGGTTATCCACAGCGGGCAGCATGACCCGTCCGACCAAGGTCCTAGTGCTGACGGCTTGTCGCCGTACCACGCCGCGACGCATAATCGTCGCAATGGTGAAAAACGGACCCGCCTGTGTTTTCCGGGCGCGGGTCCCGCGGTGGAGCAAAGACGATGTCCGACAAGATTTATGACGTAAGCGCGGATTGGGCCAAGCGGGCCTGGATCGACGACGCCAAATATCGCGAGATGTATGAGCGCTCGATCAAGGATACGGACGGGTTCTGGTCCGATGCAGCCAAGCGGGTCGACTGGATCAAGCCGTTCACCAAGGTCGAGAACGCCTCGTTCGAACTCGGCAAGGTCTCGATCAAATGGTTCGAGGACGGCGTGCTCAACGCCGCCTATAACTGCATCGACCGGCATCTGGAGAAACGCGGCGACCAGACCGCGATCATCTGGGAGGGCGACGATCCCTCGCAGTCGAGACACATCACCTATCGCGAACTGCATGACGAAGTCTGCAAGATGGCCAACATCCTCAGACTGCGCAACGTCAAGAAAGGCGACCGCGTCACCATCTACCTGCCGATGATCCCGGAAGCGGCGTATGCGATCCTCGCCTGTGCGCGGATCGGCGCGATCCACTCGGTGGTGTTCGGCGGCTTCTCACCGGATTCCATCGCCGGCCGCCTGCGCGATTGCAAATCGCGCGTCGTCATCACCTCCGACGAGGGCCTGCGCGGCGGCCGCACCATCGCGATGAAGGCCAACGTCGATGCCGCGATCGAGAAGGTCAACGGCGAGGTCGACTGGGTGATCGTCGTCAAGCGCACCGGCGGCAAGGTCAACATGGATCCGACGCGCGACGTCTGGTACCACGAGGCCGCAGCCGTTGTCGAAAGCGAATGCCCGTGCGAGCCGATGAACGCGGAAGACCCGCTGTTCATTCTCTACACCTCGGGCTCGACCGGACAGCCCAAGGGCGTGCTGCACACCACCGCCGGCTATCTGATCTTCGTGTCGATGACGCATCAATACGTGTTCGATTATCACGACGGCGACATCTACTGGTGCACCGCCGACGTCGGCTGGGTCACCGGCCACAGCTACATTCTCTACGGACCGCTGGCGAACGGCGCGACCACGATAATGTTCGAGGGCGTGCCGAACTATCCGGACAATTCGCGGTTCTGGAGCGTGATCGACAAGCACAAGGTCAACATCTTCTACACCGCGCCGACCGCGATCCGCGCATTGATGCAGGCGGGCGACGAGCCGGTGAAGAAAACCTCGCGCGCGAGCCTGCGCCTGCTCGGCTCGGTCGGCGAGCCGATCAATCCGGAAGCCTGGGAATGGTACCACCGCGTGGTCGGCGACAGCCGCTGCCCGATCGTCGACACCTGGTGGCAGACCGAGACCGGCGGCATCATGATCTCGGCGCTGCCCGGCGCGATCGCGCAGAAGCCGGGCTCGGCGACCAGGCCGTTCTTCGGAATCGTGCCCGAGATCGTCGATGCCGAGGGCAAGGTGCTGGAAGGCGAATGCAGCGGCAACCTGTGCATCGCGCGATCGTGGCCGGCCCAGATCCGCACGGTCTATGGCGATCACGCCCGCTTCGAGCAGACCTACTTCTCCTCCTATAGGGGCAAGTACTTCTCCGGCGACGGATGCCGCCGCGACGCCGACGGCTACTACTGGATCACCGGGCGGGTCGACGACGTCATCAACGTCTCCGGCCACCGCATGGGCACGGCGGAGGTCGAAAGCTCGCTGGTGGCGCATGACAGCGTCTCGGAAGCCGCCGTGGTCGGCTATCCCCACAACATCAAGGGTCAGGGCATCTACGCTTACGTCACCCTGATGAAGGGCGTGGAGCCGAGCGAGGCGTTGCGCAAGGAACTGGTCGCCTGGGTGCGCAAGGACATCGGCCCGATCGCTTCACCCGACCTGATCCAGTTCGCGCCGGGCCTGCCCAAAACCCGTTCCGGCAAGATCATGCGCCGCATCCTGCGCAAGATCGCCGAGGACGAGCCGTCGAGCCTCGGCGACACCACGACGCTGGCCGATCCCGGCGTCGTCACCGATCTCGTCAAGAACCGCCAGAACAAGAAGGACGGCGCCGCGGCGTAGGTTTGGAGCAATTTACATTTAGAGCGTTTTCAAGCGAAGCGGCTACCGGTTCGCGTAAAGAAAACGCGTCAAATCAAAAATATAGAGCCCGCTTCTGATTCCATCAGAAGCGGAAAGACTCTAGACGGAAACGCATCGCTGGGCACAGCGGACTCCCTCTCCCATTGGGAGAGGGTTGGGGTGAGGAGATCCGACGTCTCGATGCTGAATCCCCCCCCACCCGGCACCCCGTGCCGACCTCTCCCCGGCGGGGAGAGGTGGTCGGGTCAGGGCTGCTTTGATCAACATCATCTCCCGATCACTGGCTCGCCCACACGATCCGCGCGATCCATTCCACGTCGGCGGCGGGAATCGTCCGGTTGACATGGCTCGGATTGAGCGACTGCAGTTCGATCATCTTCGCGGTCCGGCGCTTGAGTTCCTTCACCATCACCTCGCCGTCCCTGGTCTTCACCACCACGCGGTCGCCACGCCGGATCGGCGTGCCCGGCGAGACCACGATGACATCGCCGTCGCGATAGGCGGGCTTCATCGAGTCGCCGGAGATCTCCAGCGCATAGGCGTGCTCGTCGTTGACGCAGGGAAGACCCACCTCGTCCCAGCCCTTGCCGACAGGAAAGCCGCCATCGTCGAAATAGCCGCCGGCGCCGGCCTCGGCGAAGCCGAGCAGCGGCACCGCCTGCGCGGCGCGCGCCGTATCCTCGATAAGCTGCACGAAGGTGTCGATCGCGGTCTCGGTGGCGGCGAGCGCTTTCGCGACCGACTCGGTTGAAGGCCACCGCTCGCGGCCGTCGCTGGTGATGCGTTTCGACCTGTTGAAGGTCGTCGGGTCAAGTCCGGCCTTTCTCGCAAGGCCCGACGGCGACAGGCCGGCGCGCTCCGCGAGACGATCCAGCGCCGACCAGATCTGGGCGTGTGTCAGCATGGTCATGTGGCGCGTCCTGATTTCCGCTTTCCGGAACGATGAATTCTGTCAAGAACTAGGAATTATTACCTCAACCGGCGGAAGCCTGCAATGCGCCGGGGTTAAAATGCGGCTCTTGAAGTGCGGGCGGGCCACCGATACGGTCACGCATGAACCGCTGCAATTTAAGCGAGCGGAAACAAAATCATGCGCTTCTCAGTATCGTGAAGGCGCAATGACGGGCTCGGGACACGCGTGCGAACGATCTACAAAATCTGTTCCGCTTCGGCCTGGCGGGAAGCCGAGCGGCACGGCGTTTTTCGCGGCAGCGCCGATGACTTGCGCGACGGCTTCATTCATTTCTCCACCGCCTCCCAGGTCGAAGGCACGGCCCGCAAGCACTTCGCTGGCCAGACCGGGCTGCTCCTGATCGCGATCGATGCCGATGCACTGGGCGAGGCGCTGCGCTGGGAGGTCTCGCGCGGGGGCGAGCGGTTTCCGCATCTCTACGGCGAACTCGATCTCAGCCATGTCTCGGCGGTGCAGGACATGCGCGCACGCGCGGACGGATATCACGACATCCCGGAGCTTGCGCCGTGATCCGCGCCTTCGACAATTTCTCGCTGCCGCTGTTGCGCTGGTTCGATCCGGAAGACGCCCATCGCATGGCGATCCAGGGACTGCGGCTGCTGCCGCCGATACGCCAGCGCGCGGACGACCCGAAACTCGCGGTTCGCGCCTTCGGTCTGAATTTTCCCAATCCGATCGGCCTGGCCGCCGGCTTCGACAAGAGCGGGGAGGTCCCCGACGCGCTGCTGAAACTGGGATTCGGCTCGGTCGAGATCGGTTCGGTGACGCCGAGGCCGCAGCCCGGCAATCCGCGCCCGCGCGTGTTCCGGCTCGAACGCGACGAGGGCGTCATCAACCGCATGGGATTCAACAACGACGGCGCCCACGTCGTGCTGCGCCGGCTGGCGGCCCGTGCGCATTCCGGCGGTATCATCGGGGTCAACATCGGCGCCAACAAGGATTCGGCCAACCGCGTCGCCGACTATGTCAGGCTGATCGAAATCTTCGCGCCGGTGGCGAGCTACTTCACCGTCAACGTGTCCTCACCCAATACGCCAGGCCTGCGCAACCTGCAGCAGGCGCACGCGCTCAACGAGTTGCTGGCGAAGGTGATCGATGCCCGCGAGCGGGTCCGTCAGAATGCCGGCGACACGCCGGTTCTGCTCAAGATCGCGCCCGACCTGACGCTGGCCGAACTCGACGACGTCGTTCAGATCGCGCGCTCGCGCCGCATCGACGGCATGATCGTCGGCAACACGACAACGGCGCGGCCGTCGAGCTTGCGCGATCAATCGCGGGCGAAAGAACAGGGCGGGCTGTCGGGCCGACCGCTGTTCAGGTTGTCGACCCGGATGGTGGCGGAGACCTATGTGCGCGCCGAGGGCGCGTTTCCGCTGGTCGGGGTCGGCGGCATCGACTCCGGCGGCGCGGCATTGACCAAGATTCGCGCCGGCGCCACCCTGATCCAGCTTTACTCGTCGCTGGTCTACAAGGGGCTTGGTCTTGTCGACGACATCAAGCGCGATCTGATGTCGACGCTGCTGCGGACTGGGCGCGACTCGCTGTCGGAAATCGTCGGCGCGGACGCCGCGGCGATCACGGCGGAAGACTGGCCGGTTTAAAGCAGGTGTGGTTTGGACGAAATCAGCAACCCGTCATGCCCGGCTTTATGCCGGGCATCCATGTCATCAAAGCGCAAACCGCTTTAGCTACCGCGGCGCCCCGAACAGGCGCGACAGCAGCCAGATCGGGATCACGATGACGGCGCCGAGCAGGAAGTAGCGCCACAATCCGTTAATCGCATCGAAGCCGAGATTCCAGACCCGTTCGACCAGCAGGCGCACGCTCTGCACGATATTCCAGGGGTCGAAGCCGACCGCCGCGAGCATCACGCCGACCAGCGTCGACAGCAGGATCAGGCGGAACGCGACCGCCAGCGGCGAGCCACCCAGAAAACGCGACAGGCTGTCGCGGTCGGCGGGAAATTTCCGGGTCTCGTTCGGCATCGTGACTCTCCTGCGGGATTCGACGACCCGCGCGTCGCAGCATAGCCCAAAAAAACCGCGTGATGCAGATGGGGAACCGCCGTTCCCTCGTCAATGGTTGTTCATGCGGATCGACTCGCGGCAGCGGAGGCCAGCATCCGTTCCAGCGTCTCCAGTCGATCGGCTTCGCGCGGCGGCTTGTCCCAGCGCAACCGGCTGATGCGGGGAAAGCGCATCGCCACGCCGGACCTGTGCCGGGCCGAACGCTGCAATCCCTCGAAAGCAATTTCCAGCACCAGCCCCCGATCGGGCTCATGCACGACATGGCGCACCGGACCGAAGCTCTCCGTGGTGTTGCGGCGGACGAACCGGTCGATCCGCAGCAGCTCCTCGTCGGTGAAACCAAAATAGGCCTTGCCGACCGGCACCAGTTGCTCCTCACCGCCCGCCGCTGTCCAGACACCGAAGGTGTAGTCCGAGTAGTAGGACGAGCGCTTGCCGTGGCCACGCTGCGCATACATCAGCACGGCGTCGATGACATGCGGATCGCGCTTCCATTTCCACCAGAGGCCCTTGGGACGTCCCGGCAGATATGGCGCGTCGCGGCGTTTCAGCATGACGCCCTCGACGGCTGCGGCATCCGCTCCCGCCGCGGCCGGATCGGCACGGACCGCCGCGAGTTCATCCCATGTGGCGAACGGCACCTGCGGCGAGAGGTCGATACGCGGATCGTCAAGCGCCGCGATGAAATCAACAAGCCGCCGCCGCCGATCGTCGAACAGCAACTCGCGCAGATCGTTGTCGCCGTCGTCGAGCAGGTCGTAGGCGCGCAGGTGGATCGGAAACTCCTTCATTAGCCTGGGCGTCACCGCCTTGCGGTTCAGCCGCTGTTGCAGGACGTTGAACGATTGCACCCGCCCCTCGCGCACCACCAGCAACTCGCCGTCTATCGCGCCGAATAATCTCAGCGAGGGCAGCAAATCCGGAAAGCCGCTTGTGATGTCCTCGCCGGTGCGCGAATAGAGCCGCGTCGCAGCATTGCCATGCTCGTCGCGGCCGCCGACGGCCTGCACGCGAATGCCGTCCCATTTCCACTCGGCGGCGAAATCGGCTGCATCCAGGCGTGCAAAGTCGGCATCCTCGATCGCGTGCGCCAGCATCACCGGACGGAACGGCGCGGGAATGCGATTAACCGGCTTGTCGGCGCGGCCCTCGAGCCATGCGAACAGATCGAGATAAGGCGGCGCAAGACCCGGCCAGATCAACTCGACATCGTGCGTCTCCTTGCCGCCAAGCGCAGCCGCCGCGGTTTTGGCGAGTCGCGCCGACACGCCGATCCGCATCGCGCCTGTGACGAGTTTCAAGAGCGCCCAGCGCCCGATTTCGTCCAACTCGTCGAGCCAGCAGGCGAGTTGCGCCGGCAGTTCGGCCTTGCCGAGCGTGCGCAGCGTCGCGACGACTTCGGTGAGAGTCGGAGGGGACTCTTCACCTCTCCCGCTTGCGGGGGAGGTCGGATCGCGAAGCGAGCCGGGTGGGGGCTTTCTTTGATTGTTTGCTGCTGCAAGTTGCCTCCTCCCCAACCCTCCCCCGCAAGCGGGAGATGGAGCAGGCTGAGAATCGGGAGTTTGCGGCCACATCAGCGCCACCGTCTCAGAGAGATCGCCGACGTAATCGTAGGACAGCGCGAACAGCACCGGATCGGTGCGCGCGGCGATCAATTCCCGGATCAACGCGGGCTTGGCGTGCTTGAACGATAATGCGCCGGTGAGCGCGGCCAGCGCGTAGCCGCGATCCGGGTCCGGCGTCTCGCGGAAGTAGGCCGTGATCAGCCGCAGCTTGTTGTTGCGCCCGGGCTCGTAGGCGAGACGGTCGAGCAGTTCGGCGAAGCGATTCATCCGCCGCCCTCTTCGACTGAGGACGTATCCTCCCCGCTGTCCTCGTCGCCGTAGCCGACCAGCGCCAGCGGGCGCGCGACGAGACCTCGCGTCGTGCACCAATGCACCAGCGCATCTTCCTGGCCGTGCGTGACCCAGATCTCGCCCGCCCCTGTCGCGGCGATGGTGCGGATCAGGCCATCCCAGTCGGCATGATCCGAGATGACCAGCGGCAATTCGACGCCGCGCTGGCGCGCCCGCGCGCGCAGGCGCATCCAGCCTGACGCAAACGCCGTCACCGGATCGGGGAAGCGGCGCGTCCAGAGATCCGCGGTGGCCGAAGGCGGCGCCAGCGTGATGGTGCCCGCAAGGTCGGCCTTCTTCATCCCCTTGACTGGCCGCAGGTCACCAAGTGCGATGCCGCGGCTTTGATAGTACCGCGTAACCTTTTCCATCGCACCGTGCAGATAGATCGGCGCGCCGTAACCGGCCTCGCGGATCAGCGCGATCACGCGCTGCGCCTTGCCGAGGGAATAGGCGCCGATCAGATGCGCGCGTTCCGGAAACAGCGCGACCGACGCCAGCAGCTTGTCCACTTCGGACGCCGCGTCGCCATGACGGAACACCGGCAGGCCGAACGTCGCCTCGGTGATGAAGACATCGCACGGCACCAGCTCGAACGGCGCGCAGGTCGGATCGCGGACATCCTTGTAATCACCGGACGCGACGATTCGGATAGGACCATGCCTGACCGCGATCTGCGCCGAGCCCAGCACGTGCCCCGCGGGATGAAGGGCGATCGAAACGTCGCCGAGCCTGATCTCTTCGCCATAGCAAACAGCCTGCGTGGAACCCGCAAAATCATCGCCGTAACGCAGCCGCATGATATCGAGCGTTTCCTGCGTCGCGAGCACCGCGCCGTGACCGGGGCGGGCATGATCGGAATGACCGTGAGTGATGACCGCGCGATCCACGGGACGCACCGGATCGACATGGAAGCCGCCAGACCTGCAATATAGCCCGGCAGCGTCAGGCATCAGGATATCTTGCGGACGCATCCCGCGCATATAAGCAGCCGCCGGAGTCGTTCGAGTCCAGCCGCTCGATATCGAGACGCAAAAAAAAGCCCCGGCCTTGGCCGGGGCTTCGATCGTTCGATCGCGCGATAGTTACTCGCGTTGTCCGAGCAACTGCAGGAGCAGCGTGAACAGGTTGATGAAGTTCAGGTAGAGCGACAGCGCTCCGGTGATCGCCGCGCGTTCCGCGATCTCGCCACCCTGTGAAGCGTAGCCGTAGATATAGTCGTTCTTCAGCCGCTGGGTGTCGTAGGCGGTCAGGCCCGCGAACACCAGCACACCGATCACGGAGATAACGAAGCCCATGGCTCCATTGGCCAGGAACAGGTTAACAAGGCTCGCAATGATGATGCCGAACAGGCCCATCATCAGGAACGAGCCCATGCCGGTCATGTCACGCTTGGTGGTGTAGCCGAACAGGCTCAGCGCGCCGAACGAGGCCGCGGTGATGAAGAACACCCGCACGATCGAGGTGTGGGTGAAGACCAGAAAGATCGACGACAGCGACACGCCCATCAGCGCCGAGAACGCCCAGAACAGCATCTGCGCGGTCGCGGGCTTGAGGCGGTTGATGCCGAACGAAATCACGAACACCATCGCCAACGGCGCGAGCATGAACACCCACTTCAAGGGGCTGACGAACAATGCAACGCCAAACGGCGTCAGGTATTGTCCGCCTCTCAGCGCGATTGAAGCGCCTGTCGCCGACTTGGCCGCAAGGGAAGCGTCGCCGGTCACGGCGAACATATACACGCCGAGCGCGGCCAGGCCGGTGATGGCGAGGCCGATCGACATGTAGTTGTAGATCTTGAGCATATAGGACCGAAGACCGGCATCGACGGCCGCTGTATCAACGCGCCCGGCGGCCCGGCCAAACGGAGAGGCATAATTTCGGTCTAAGTCCGGCATGGTCGAATTCCCGTGGTTGTCTGGCGCCGCAACTTACGCGCCAGTTCGAATTCTGTCTCGGATAGGTCAGCCCGCTATATTAATTTTTGGTCATCAGGGCCTGTCATCCGACCCAAGCTGTATGTGGGAAACTAGCACAATCGGCGCAAGCTTCCATGCGCGGCTGAATGTCGCCCTCAGGACCGGGATCGGCCTCTTCCGCAAAAGACCGATGCGCCAAAAACGCCCGGTCCGCAAGAGGATCCGTCGTCCCGCCCGGCATGGCGAATATCATGGATCCCATTGCCGTGACGCCTGCTACATATTGTCATAAATGACGTAACACCGAAGCCGGCTTCCGGTTGAGCGCCATCAGCGTGCCGGCCAGCCCGAGTCCGACCGTGACGAGCAGTGCGGCGCCGACCACCGTCGCCGCGCTGCCCGCCTGCCATTCGAACCCAAGTGTCATCAGCCGCGTCACAATCAGCCACGCGGCGACCGAGCCGGCGGCCACGCCGAACACGGCCGTAGCCGCGCCGATCATCAAATACTCCAGGGTGTAGGCGCCAAGCAGTCGCAACCGGGTGGCGCCGAGGGTTTTGAGGATCACCGCGTCGTACACGCGATGGCGATGCCCCGCGGCCAGCGCGCCGCCGAGCACGAAAAGAGCCGAGATCAGGGTCACGGAGCTGGCGCCGCGGATCGCCACGACCAGGTTGGCGACGACGGCGCCGATGGTTTCCAGGGCCTCGCGGACCCGCACGCTCGTCACCATCGGGAATGCACCAGCAACGGCCTTGATGATGGCGGTGTCCTCGGCGGCGCTATCATGCACCTCGGTCAGGGTTGCGATATGGGTATGCGGCGCACCGCGAAAGGCATTGGGCGAAAACACCAGGACGAAATTGATGCCGAGGCTCTGCCAGTCCACGCTGCGCATGTTGCTGATGGTGGCCGTGATATCACGGCCGAGGACATTCACGACGACGGTATCGCCGAGCTTGAGCCCGAGGCCGTCGGCAAGCTTCTTCTCGAACGACACCAGCGGCGGCCCGTCATAATCCGGCCCCCACCATCGGCCTTCCACCACTTTCGACCCCTTCGGGACGTCACCGGTATAGGTCAGGCCGCGGTCGCTCTGCAGCACCCATTCGGCTTCGTGCGAGGGTTTCAGATCTTCGGCCTTGACGCCACGCGCCGCGACGATGCGCCCGCGCAGCATCGGAACGTCTTCCACCGTCGCCCGCGGAACCTGCTGCTTGAGAAACGCGGTGAACCGGTCCGACACCGACGAGGGAATATCGATGAAATAGAACGACGGCGCACGCTCCGGCAATGCGGCCAGGAACTGCCTCCGCAGATTGCCGTCGATCTGGGTAATCGTGACCAGCACGGCAAGGCCAAGGCCGAGCGAAAGCACCACCGACGGCGTCAGCGTTCCCGGGCGATGGATGTTCGAGACCGCAAGCCGCACCATGGTGACTCGCGATCGCGGCAGCCTTCGCGCCAGCGCCATCACGGCGGAGGCAACGCCGCGCAACACCACGAACACCGCCGCGGACGACGCTACGAACACCACGGCCACGCGCTTGTCGTAGGCAAGGCCGATGGCGATCCCGGCCAAAAGCGCGATCAGGAGCGCCATCCAGACCAGATAGCGGGTCTGCGGCCGATAAACTTCATTTGCGACGGTGTCGCGAAATAGCGCCGCGACCGGAATGTCATGAACCCGCGCCAACGGCCACATGCAGAAGGCCAGCGCCGTCAACAAGCCGTATACGACTGATAACGCCAATGCCTCGGGATGCAGCGCCGGCACGACCGGTAACGGCAGGAGATGACCGAAGACGCCGACGATGATGAAGGGCAGCGCCGCGCCGACCGCCAGACCGGCGAGCGATCCGAGAGCGGCCAGCACCATGACCTGCGCCAGATAGATCGCAAACACATCGCGTCCGGTCGCGCCCAGCGCCTTGAACGATGCGATGACATCGCGGCGGCGGTCGATGTGGCTCTTGACGGCATTTCCGACGCCGACACCCCCCACCAGCAAGGCGGCGAGCCCGACCAGCGTCAGGTACTGGGTGAACCGCGAGATGGTTCGCTCGAGTTGTGGCGAGGCGTTGTTGCGGTTGCGGATGTTCCAGCCTGCCTCCGGCAGCGCCGCGCGCGCATCCGCGGCCAGCGCGGCCGCCGCTTTGTCGTCCGCGCCGTTGCCGGCAAGCCGCACCCGGTAAATCCAGCGCACCAGACTGCCGGGCTGCAGCAAGCCGGTGGCGCGCAGGCCATCGATGCTGGTGAGAAAGCGTGGGCCGAACCCCAAACCGCCGATGAGTTTGTCCGGCTCGGCGTCGACCGCGCTGCGGATTTCAAAGGTCGCGCTGCCGACCGTGACGCGATCGCCGACCTTGAGATCAAGCCGCGCCAGCAGCGTCGGGGCGACAGCCGCGCCGAACACGCCGTCCCGCTCAATGAACAGATCGGCCATCGGGACGTTCGGCGCCAGCGTCAGCGCGCCGAGCATGGGATAGGCGCGATCGACCGCCTTGAGTTCGACCAGCGCCGGCGTGCCGTTTGGCGCGCGCGCCATCGCGCGCAACATCGCAGCCACCGAGACCGTTCCTCGCGCGCGAAGGAATGCGATCTCGTCAGGCTTCGCCTCGCGCTGCATCAGCGAAAACACGACGTCGCCCCCGAGCAGCGTGCGGCCCTCGCGCGCCAACCCCTCCGAGAGACTCGACGCCACCGAGCCGACCCCGGCAATCGCCATGACGCCGAGCGCGATGCAGGCGATGAAGACGTAGAAACCGCGCAAGCCGCTGCGCAATTCGCGCAACGCCAGCCGAAGGGGAAGAAACGGCGTGCGACCCATCTACGTCTGCTTCGTCATTCCGGTGCGCGCCGGAGGTGCGCACCCGGAATCCATGAACACACGCCGCCGGGCGGCTGGTTTCCGTGTTCGCGGCCTTTTGGCCGCGCCCCCGAATAACGGGTGATTTGCGCTGCGGAACAACGGATGATGAGTCATCGAGCCGCTCCGTCGATGCGCCCCGAGCGCAGCCGGACCACGCGGTCGCAGCGTTGGGCGAGCGCGTTGTCGTGGGTGACCAGCACCAGTGTCATGCCGCACTCGGCATGTTTGGTGAAAAGCAGATCGACGATCTGCCGGCCGGTCGCCTCGTCCAGATTGCCGGTCGGCTCGTCGGCGACGAGGATGGCCGGATCCGGCGCGAACGCCCGCGCCAGCGCCACCCGCTGCTGCTCGCCGCCGGACAATTGTGCCGGATAATGATGCAGCCGCTCGCCGAGACCCACCGCCTCCAGTTCGCGCGCCGCGCGCGCCGATGCATTCGGAGCACCCGCAAGTTCGAGGGGCACCGCGACGTTCTCGAGCGCCGTCATGGTCGGGATCAGATGAAACGACTGGAACACGATGCCGACGTGACGGCCGCGAAATCGCGCAAGCGCATCCTCGTCGAGAGCATTGAATCGGGTGCCGTCGACCACCACCTCTCCGCTGTCAGGACGTTCAAGCCCGGCCATCACCATGAGCAGCGTCGATTTGCCCGACCCCGACGGGCCGATCAGACCGACAGCTTCGGCGCGGCCAACGCGGAGATTGATGTCCTTGAGGATGTGGACCCGCGCCGCGCCGCTGCCGAGCGTGAGATTGACATTGGCGATAACGATGGCATCGGGAGCTTCGGAATAACCGGCCGGAGACGAGCGTTCGATGAGACTGTCCATGCGAAAGTCATATGGGGCTTCCTTCCCGGCAGTCGAGTGGTTGAAGCGCATGTTTATGTGGCTGGCGCTGAGCGTGCTGTTCGCGACATCCGCATTCGCGCAGCCCCCCTCCGCCGGCCCGATCAAGCTCGTCGTGCTCGGCGACTCCTTGAGTGCCGGCCTCGGACTTCCAGCCGCCGCCGCATTTCCCGCGCAATTGGAAAAGGCATTGCAAAACAAGGGGCTGAACGTCGCGATCGACAATGCCGGCGTTTCCGGCGACACCGCCTCCGGCGGTCTCGACCGGCTCGACTGGTCGGTGCCTGCCGGCACCCAGGGCGTGATTCTCGAACTGGGCGCAAACGATGCGCTCCGCGGCCTCGATCCCAAGGTGACGCGCGCCGCACTGGACAACATCCTGAGGCGGCTGAAGGCGCGCGGTGTCGCGGTCCTGTTGTGCGGGATGCTCGCGCCGCCGAATTACGGCGCCGAATATGCCGCGCAATTCAATGCGATCTTTCCCGATCTCGCCAAGGCACACGACGTGCCGCTTTATCCGTTTTTCCTCGACGGCGTCGCGGCCAACACCAAGCTCAATCAGGCCGACGGCATGCATCCGACCGCCGACGGCGTAGCGGTGATCGTGAAGAACATCATGCCGACGGTTGAGTCCTTTGTCCGCGGCATCGCCGAGCAGAAGAAGTGAGAAACCGCATGCTTCGCACCATCACAGAACTGCGATAAAAACGGATATCGGCGATTCGCCGCCGAATTGGTTTCGAGCCTCGCTTTTCGCCACGCGACTTTCGGAACCGGGTCTCAGCATCGAGGGTGTCGCGATGCCGCGTTTGTTCACCGGGCTGGAGATACCGCCCGACGTCTCCCGCACACTGTCCGGTTTGCGCGGCGGTCTGCCGGGCGCCCGCTGGATCGATCCCGAAAATTACCATCTCACGCTGCGCTTCATCGGCGATATCGACGGCGCATCCGCCAACGAGATCGCGTCGGTGCTGCTGCGGGTCAATCGCAAGCCATTCGAGGTGACGCTGCGCGGGCTGTCCAGTTTCGGCGGCAAGAAACCGCGCGCCGTCGTCGCTTCGGTGGAGCCGAGCGGGCCGCTGGTCGAATTGCAGGCCGAACTCGAACGGCTGATCCAACGCTGCGGGCTCGATCCCGAGAGCCGCAAGTTCACGCCTCACGTGACGCTCGCGCGGCTGCGCGACGCATCCAACCATGACGTCGCGAACTATCTGTCGGTGCGGGGTTATTTTCCGTCCAAAGTCTTCACCGCCGAGCGTTTCGTGCTGTTCTCCTCGCGCGCCTCGGTCGGCGGCGGACCCTATGTGGTGGAGGATGCCTACGCGCTCAGCCCGTAACCATCCGACCTGCAAGTTCTTCAACCAATTCACGGCTTGCATTTCGGCTGATATGGAGTCGTAAGCTGTCTGATGCTTTCAGCCTCGCCCACGCTGTTCCGTGATCACTATCAGGATCTCGTCGCATCGGGCGCGATCGAGGCCGACCCTGCGCAGGCGCGGGCGGCGGACGCTCTCGCCGCGCTGGACGAGCGGCTCATGGCCTACAAGCCGGCCGGCAAAGGCGGCTTTCTCGACAAGCTGTTTCATCCCGACCACGCGCCTCCTCCGAAGGGACTTTATATTTACGGCGACGTCGGGCGCGGCAAATCCATGCTGATGGACCTGTTCTTCCATGACAGCGCGGTCACGCACAAGCGCCGCGTCCATTTTCATGAGTTCATGGCCAACGTTCACGAGCGCATCTTCGCCTTTCGCCAGAGCATCGCGCGCGGCGAAATAGCCGACGCCGACGTCATTCAACTCACCGCGGCCGCGATCTTCGAGGAAGCGTGGCTTTTGTGCTTCGACGAATTCCACGTCACCGATATCGCCGATGCCATGATCCTCGGCCGCCTGTTCGCGCGCCTGTTCGAACTCGGCACGGTGGTGGTGGCGACGTCCAACGTCCCGCCCGAGAATCTCTATGAGGGTGGCCTCAACCGCGTGCTGTTCGTGCCGTTTATCGAACAGATCGAGGAGCGCATGGAAGTGCTGCGCCTCGATGCGCGCACCGATTTCCGCATGGAAAAGCTGGCAGGCGTCACGATGTGGCTGACGCCCGCAGACGCCAAGGCCGAAGCGGCGCTCGACAAGGGTTGGGCGCTGATGACCGGCGGCGCACCGTGCCGGCCCCGCGACATCGTGATCAAGGGCCATACCTTGCGCGTGCCGTGTTCGTCCCACGGCGTGGCCCGGTTTTCCTTCGCCGACCTCTGTGAGCAGCCGCTTGGCGCCTCCGACTATCTGCGGCTCGCGCGGGACTATCATACCCTCATCATCGATCGCATTCCGGTCATGAACGACGCCGACCGCAATGCCGCCAAGCGGTTCATCGCGCTGATCGACACGCTGTATGACAACGGCGTGAAACTGATGGCCTCGAGCGACACCGATCCATTATCGCTCTACCGCGCCACTGAGGGCTTCGAGGCGAACGAATTCAAGCGCACCTCCTCGCGCCTGATCGAGATGGGCTCGGACTCCTACCTGGCCCAGGCCCACGGCCGCAGCGATTCCGCCGCCGGCGGCTCCAGCACCGGACTGGTCGAGACATGACGTTGATCCCGCCATTGGTCACGGGGATCGAACGCCGGACGAAACAGGAATGCACGCTGCGCGACTTGAACGGGCAAGGCGAAAGGTCTAACCACCATCGTGTGGAGATTTTTTATCCCGCCTCTTTGCCATCAAAGGATAGGTTCCCATGGCGCGCGACAAGATCGCCTTGATCGGCTCCGGTCAGATCGGAGGGACGCTCGCTCATCTCATCGGACTGAAAGAGCTCGGCGACGTCGTGATGTTCGATATCGCCGAAGGCATTCCGCAAGGCAAATCCCTCGATATCGCGCAGTCGTCTCCGGTGGAGGGATTCGACGCCAGGCTGACCGGCGCCAATTCCTACGAAGCGCTTGAGGGCGCCAGCGTCTGCATCGTCACCGCCGGCATCCCGCGCAAGCCGGGCATGAGCCGCGACGATCTCTTGGGCATCAATCTCAAGGTGATGGAGCAGGTCGGCGCCGGCATCAGGAAATATGCGCCCGACGCCTTCGTCATCTGCATCACCAACCCGCTCGACGCCATGGTCTGGGCGCTTCAGAAAGCCTCGAGCATACCGGCGAAGAAAATGGTCGGCATGGCCGGCGTGCTGGACTCCTCGCGCTTCCGCTATTTCCTCGCCGACGAATTCGACGTGTCGGTGGAAGACGTCACGGCTTTCGTGCTCGGCGGCCATGGCGACAGCATGGTGCCGCTGGTGAAGTACTCGACCGTGGCCGGCATTCCGCTGCCGGACCTCGTCAAGATGGGCTGGACCTCGCAGGCGCGAATCGACGAGATCGTCGAGCGCACCCGCAACGGCGGCGCGGAGATCGTCAACCTGCTGAAGACCGGCTCGGCCTTCTACGCGCCCGCGACGTCGGCGATCGCGATGGCGGAAAGCTACCTGCGCGACAAGAAGCGCGTGCTGCCGTGCGCCGCCTATCTCAACGGCGAATACGGCGTGAAGGACATGTATGTCGGCGTCCCCGTGGTGATCGGCGCCAAAGGCGTCGAGCGCGTCGTCGAAATCGAACTTGGGGGCAAGGATCGCGAGGCCTTCGACAAATCGGTCGGCGCGGTTCAGGGGCTCATCGATGCCTGCAAGAAGATCGCGCCCGATCTGCTCCGCTGATCGACCGCGAGGCGACTATACGCCTGCCGCTCGGCCGGAATATCCCCGGTCTGCGGCGGGTGGAGACAGGTGAGGTCGAAAATTTTCGTTGCCAATTGTCACTGCCACGCGCCGGAGACCATCGCGATGAACATCCACGAGTACCAGGCCAAGGCGTTGCTGCGCGAATTCGGCGTGCCGGTCTCGCGCGGGGTGCCGGTGCTGAAGGCGTCGGAAGCCGAGGCGGCGGCCAACACGCTGGGCGGCCCGGTCTGGGTGGTGAAAAGCCAGATCCATGCAGGCGGCCGCGGCAAGGGCAAGTTCAAGGAAGCCTCCGCTGGAGACAAAGGCGGCGTCCGTCTCGCCAGGTCGGTCGCCGAGGTCAGCGAGTACGCCACACAGATGCTCGGGGCGACGCTGGTCACGGTGCAGACCGGCCCCGCCGGCAAGCGGGTCAACCGTCTCTACATCGAGGAAGGCTCCGACATCGACAAGGAGTTCTATCTCTCGGCGCTGGTCGACCGCGAGACCTCGCGGGTCGCGTTCGTGGTCTCCACCGAGGGCGGCGTCAACATCGAGGACGTCGCCCATAAAACGCCTGAGAAGATCGTGACCTTCTCGGTCGATCCCGCCACCGGCGTCATGGCCCATCACGGCCGCACCGTCGCCAAGGCGCTGAACTTGACCGGCGACCTCGCCAAGCAGGCGGACAGGCTGGTGACGCAGCTTTACACCGCCTTCATCGCCAAGGACATGGCGCTTCTGGAGATCAACCCGCTGGTCGTCACCAGGCAAGGTGAACTGCGCGTGCTCGACGCCAAGGTGTCGTTCGACGGCAATGCGATGTTCCGCCATTCCGACGTGCTGGCGCTGCGCGACGAGACCGAGGAGGATCCCAAGGAAATCGAGGCGTCGCGCTTCGATCTGAGCTACGTCGCGCTCCACGGCGAGATCGGCTTGCATGGTCAACGGCGCCGGCCTTGCGATGGCGCCATGGACATCATCAAGCTCTACGGCATGAGCCCAGCGAACTTCCTCGACGTCGGCGGCGGCGCCACCAGGGACAAGGTCGCGGCCGCCTTCAAGATCATCACCGCGGACCCGAACGTGAAGGGCATTCTGGTCAACATCTTCGGCGGCATCATGAAATGCGACGTCATCGCCGACGGCGTCGTCGCCGCGGTGAAGCAGGTCGGCCTCAATGTCCCGCTGGTGGTTCGCCTCGAAGGCACCAACGTCGATGCCGGCAAGAAGATCATCCGCGAGTCCGGCCTCAACGTGCTGTCCGCCGACGATCTCGACGATGCCGCGCAGAAGATCGTCAAGGCCGTGAAGGGGGTCGGGTAAATGTCCGTTCTGATCGACAGGAACACAAAGGTCATCTGCCAGGGCTTCACCGGCAAGAACGGCACGTTTCATTCCGAGGCCGCCATCGCCTACGGCACCAAGATGGTCGGCGGCACCTCGCCGGGCAAAGGCGGCAGCAAGCACCTTGACCTGCCGGTGTTCGACACCGTCCGCGAAGCGCGCGAGGCGACCGGCGCCGACGCCAGCGTGATCTACGTTCCGCCGCAGGGCGCGGCGGACGCGATCTGCGAGGCGATCGACGCCGAGACCCCGCTGATCGTCTGCATCACCGAGGGCATTCCGGTGCTGGACATGGTGCGGGTCAAGCGCTCGCTGTCGGGATCGAAGTCGCGGCTGATCGGGCCGAATTGTCCGGGCGTGGTCACCGCCGGCGAGTGCAAGATCGGCATCATGCCGGCCAACATCTTCAAGCCGGGCCATGTCGGCATCGTCTCCCGCTCGGGAACGCTGACCTATGAAGCGGTATTCCAGACCAGCCAGGAAGGTTTGGGGCAAACAACCGCGGTCGGCATCGGCGGCGACCCGGTCAAGGGCACCGAATTCATCGACGTGCTGGAAATGTTTCTCGCCGACCCCAAAACCACGTCGATCGTGATGATCGGCGAAATCGGCGGCTCGGCCGAGGAAGACGCCGCCCAGTTCCTGATCGACGAGGCCAGACGCGGCCGCAAGAAGCCTGTGGTCGGCTTCATCGCCGGCGTCACCGCGCCGCCCGGCCGCCGCATGGGCCATGCCGGCGCCATCATCTCCGGCGGCAAGGGTGATGCCGCATCTAAGACCGCCGCCATGGAAGCCGCCGGCATCATTGTCTCGCCATCCCCGGCGCGGCTTGGAAAGACCCTTGTCGAAAAATTGAAATCCTGATTCAGGCCTTGGTTCTTTTCGGCGCGAAGTTTCACCCCAAATAAGGTAAGTAAAAATTTCGAATTCGCGCTGATTCCGCCGCGGAATCGGCGAACGCGCCGTTTGCTATGCGCAAGACTGGAAATCGTCAGGATACGATATGTCTCGCCAGAACGCGAATGCAGCATTTGCCCTTTCCTCGTTCCTGCACGGCGTGAACGCCACCTATATCGACGGACTTTACGCCCGCTATGAGAAGGACCCCGGCTCGGTTGATGCCGAGTGGCGGGAGTTCTTCAGCAGCCTGAAGGACGCTCCCGAGGACGTCGCGAAGAACGCGGAAGGCCCGTCCTGGGAGAAGGCGAATTGGCCTTCGACGCCACGGGACGACCTCACCTCCGCGCTCGACGGCAACTGGGCGCAGGTCGAACAGGCGGTCGGCGCCAAAATACAGGCCAGGACAGAGGCGAAAGATTCGGCGCTGGCCGGCGTCGACGTCCATCAAGCCACCCGCGATTCGGTTCGCGCGCTGATGCTGATCCGCGCCTATCGCATGCGCGGCCACTTCCATGCCCGGCTCGATCCGCTCGGTCTCGAACCCGCGCGCGATCCCGAGGAACTCGATCCGCGCGTCTACGGCTTCACCGACGCCGACATGGATCGCAAGATCTTCCTCGACCATGTGCTCGGCCTCGAATACGGCACGCTGCGCGAGATCGTGGCGATCTGCGAGCGCACCTATTGCCAGACGCTCGGCGTCGAGTTCATGCACATTACCAACGGCGCGCAGAAAGGCTGGATCCAGGAGCGCATCGAGGGGCCGGACAAGGAGATCAGCTTCACGCCGGAGGGCCGCCGCGCCATTCTCAAGAAGCTCGTCGAGGCGGAGGGCTTCGAGAAGTTCTGCGACGTCAAGTTCACCGGCACCAAGCGTTTCGGTCTCGACGGCGCCGAATCGCTGATTCCGGCGCTGGAGCAGATCATCAAGCGAGGCGGCAATCTCGGCGTCAAGGAAATCGTGATCGGCATGCCGCACCGCGGACGGCTGAACGTGCTGACGCAGGTGATGGGCAAGCCACACCGCGCGCTGTTCCATGAATTCAAGGGCGGCTCGGTCAATCCCGACGCCGTGGAAGGCTCGGGCGACGTCAAGTATCACCTCGGCGCCTCAAGCGACCGCGAGTTCGACAACAACCGCATCCACCTGTCGCTGACCGCCAATCCCTCGCACCTCGAGATCGTCGATCCGGTGGTACTCGGCAAGGTGCGCGCCAAGCAGGACCAGCACGGCGACCCGCCCGACCAGCGCAACTCGGTGCTGCCGCTCCTGATGCACGGCGACGCCGCCTTCGCGGGCCAGGGCGTGGTGGCGGAGTGCTTTGCGCTGTCGGACCTCAAGGGCTACCGCACCGGCGGCTCGATCCACTTCATCGTCAACAACCAGATCGGCTTCACCACCTATCCGCGCTACTCGCGCTCATCGCCCTATCCGTCCGACGTCGCGAAGATGATCGAAGCGCCGATCTTCCACGTCAACGGCGACGATCCGGAAGCCGTGGTGTTCGCCGCCAAGGTTGCGACCGAATTCCGGCAGAAATTCCACAAGCCGGTCGTGATCGACATGTTCTGCTATCGCCGGCACGGCCACAACGAAGGCGACGAGCCGTCGTTCACCAACCCAACGATGTATCAGAAGATTGCCGCGCATCCCTCCACGCTCGAACTGTACGCGAAGCGGCTGACCGCTGACGGCGTCATCACCGAGGGCGAGGTCGAGAAGCTGAAAGCCGACTGGCGCGCGCGGCTCGACGCCGAGTTCGAGGGCGGCACCGGCTACAAGCCGAACAAGGCCGACTGGCTCGACGGCAAGTGGGCCGGCTTCAAGCTCGCCGACCAGGACGAGGAGCCGCGCCGCGGCGTCACCGGCGTCGACGTCGCGACGCTGAAGGAGATCGGCCGCAGCATCACCCGCGTGCCGGACGGTTTCCGCGTGCATCGCACGGTCCAGCGCTTTCTCGAAAACCGCGCCAAGGCGATCGAGGGCGGCACCGGCATCGACTGGGCGACGGCGGAGGCGCTGGCGTTCTGCTCGCTGATGCTGGAAGGCCATAACGTCCGGCTGTCGGGCCAGGACAGCGAGCGCGGCACCTTCTCGCAACGGCATTCGGTATTGTTCGACCAGCAGGACGAGAGCCGCTATACGCCGTTCAACCACCTCGGCAAGGACCAGGGCGGCTACGAAGTCATCAACTCGCTGCTGTCCGAAGAAGCGGTGCTCGGATTCGAATACGGCTATTCGCTCGCCGAGCCCAATGCGCTCACGCTATGGGAGGCGCAGTTCGGCGACTTCGCCAACGGCGCGCAGGTGGTGTTCGACCAGTTCATCTCCGCCGGCGAACGCAAGTGGCTGCGCATGTCCGGCCTCGTCTGCATGCTGCCTCACGGCTATGAAGGCCAGGGACCGGAGCATTCCTCGGCGCGGCTGGAACGCTTCCTGCAGATGTGCGCGGAAGACAACATGCAGGTGGTCAACCTCACCACGCCCGCCAACCATTTCCATGCGCTGCGCCGACAGTTGAAGCGCCAGATCCGCAAGCCGCTGATCATGATGACGCCGAAGTCGCTGCTGCGCCACAAGCGGGCGGTATCGCGTCTCGACGAACTCGGCACCGATACCGCCTTCCACCGCATCCTGTACGACGACGCGGTTATGCTGCCGGACCAGAAAATCAGACTGGTGGAAGACGACAATATCCGCCGCGTGGTGCTATGCTCCGGCAAGGTCTACTACGACCTCTACGAGGAACGCGAGAAACGCAACATCGACGACGTCTACCTGTTGCGGATCGAACAGTTGTATCCGGTGCCGCTGAAGGCGCTGGTCCAGGTGCTCGGCCGCTTCAAGAACGCGGAGATCGTCTGGTGCCAGGAAGAGCCGCGCAACATGGGCGCGTGGCACTTCATCGAACCCTATCTCGAATGGATTCTCAACCAGATCGACATCCCCAACAAGCGCCCGCGTTATGCCGGCCGCGCCGCGTCCGCGGCCACCGCGACCGGATTGATGTCGAAGCATCTCGCACAACTCAAGGCGCTTCTCGAAGAAGCACTTGGATAATTAATTGCGTTGCCATGCCCGGTGCGCCATCAAGCATGCGCAGATTGCGTCAACCTGTCTGCGACGCGCGGGGATCCACGTCTCTGCATCGCGTCCAAGACGTGGGTAGCGGGACAGCGAGCGAAGCGGCGCCGTGCTTCGGACGGATATGGCCGGCCATGGCCGGCAGAGGATTGAGGAAGGGCTGCTCACATGACTGAGATACGCGTTCCGACGCTCGGCGAATCGGTGACCGAGGCCACCATCGGCAAATGGTTCAAGAAGACCGGCGACACTGTCGCCGTCGACGAACCGCTGGTCGAACTCGAAACCGACAAGGTGACCATCGAAGTGCCCGCGCCCTCCGCCGGCACGCTCGGCGAGATCGTCGCCAAGGATGGCGAGACCGTCGCCGTCGGGGCGCTGCTCGGGCAGATTTCGGAAGGCGCCGCGCCCGCAAAACCCGCGGCCGCCAGAGCTTCGGCGGGCGTCGCGCCTGAAAGCGCAACCGGACGTCCTGACCTCAAGTCGGACACAACCAAACCGATCAATGCCGGCCCGGAAGAGCCGCGGCCCAAGCCGGAAACCTCAGCGACGGAAACCTCAGCGTCTTTCGACGCGCCGCTCGCGCCTTCGGTCCGCAAGCTCTCTGCCGAGAGCGGTGTCGATGCTTCCACGGTGCCGGGTTCGGGCAAGGATGGCCGCGTCACCAAGGGCGACATGCTGGCCGCGATCGAGAGAGCGGCGTCGGCGCCGACACCGGTCAACCAGCCGGCCGCCGCGGTTCAGCTTCGCGCCCCCTCACCGCCCGACGACGCCGCCCGCGAGGAGCGCGTGAAGATGACACGGCTGCGCCAGACCATCGCGCGCCGCCTCAAGGAAGTGCAGAACACCGCCGCGATGCTGACGACCTTCAACGAGGTCGACATGACCCATGTCATGGCGCTGCGTGCGCAGTACAAAGAGGTGTTCGAGAAAAAGCACGGCGCGAAGCTCGGCTTCATGGGCTTCTTCACGAAAGCCTGCGTTCAGGCGCTGAAGGACGTTCCCGCCGTCAATGCCGAAATCGACGGCACCGACCTGATCTACAAGAATTACTATCACATCGGCGTCGCAGTCGGCACCGACAGGGGCCTCGTTGTGCCTGTGGTGCGCGACTGCGACCGCAAGACGATCGCCGAGATCGAGAAGAGCATCGCCGATTACGGCCGTCGCGCCCGCGACGGCCAACTCAAGATCGAGGAGATGCAGGGCGGCACCTTCACCATCACCAACGGCGGCATCTACGGCTCGCTGATGTCGACGCCGATCCTGAACGCGCCGCAGGCCGGCATCCTCGGCATGCACAAGATCCAGGAGCGGCCGATGGCGATCGGCGGCAAGGTCGAAATCCGCCCGATGATGTATCTCGCGCTCTCCTACGATCACCGCGTCATTGATGGCAAGGAGGCCGTCACCTTCCTCGTGCGCGTCAAGGAATCGCTCGAAGACCCGGCCCGGCTGGTGCTGGATTTGTAGTTCAAGCAAGGGGGATCACATGACGCAAATCCTGCTGAAGTCCGATACCAAAGCCACCGAGTTCGGTCATTTGACCTCAATCGATCTGGAGTTGAATGCGGTCATTCTGGAACTGGTTTACCTGGCCTGCCTGAGCTTTGAGCACGGAGAATCCGCCGCACATATTTATGTCTCCGAATACGGCGGAGAAATTAAAAGCATCGACCGTGAAAACCCCTTCAACGCTCTGGGATCTTTCGAGAACATTTCGAAAAAATCAGCAGACTGGGTCTTGTCGCGAACGCTGTTCTACCATGACAACCAGAGGCGACGGGCAAGAGCCGACCAGGAAAACACGAAAGCTGAAGGCAAGCATCAACCGGCGATCGAGAAAAAGCTCGGCAACCTCGACAAGGCGCACGCTTTGAGGCGGAAGATGATCACCGACGGAGCCGATCCCGACGAACTCAACCGGCTCGTCGGCGGATTGCTCTTCGACCAGCGTGCAAAATTGCTCTCCGTAGCGGACCAAACGGATTGAGAGGCGCCATGCGTCACAAGGATTGAAACGATAGGATCGAGACCATGGCGACTTACGACCTCATCGTTATCGGCACCGGCCCCGGCGGTTACGTCTGCGCCATTCGCGCGGCGCAGCTCGGCATGAAGGTCGCCGTGGTCGAGAAAAATCCAACGCTCGGCGGCACCTGCCTCAATGTCGGCTGCATGCCGTCGAAGGCGCTGCTGTACGCCTCCGAGACGTTCGAGGAAGCCGGGCATTCGTTCGCGAAAATGGGCATCGGCGTCGACGCGCCGAAGCTCGATTTGCCCGCCATGATGAACTTCAAGCAGCAGGGCATCGACGGCAACGTCAAGGGCGTCGAATACCTGATGAAGAAGAACAAGATCGACGTCATCAACGGCACCGGCAGAATTCTCGCCGCCGGCAAGGTCGAGGTGTCAGGCATCGACGGCAAAAAACAGACCGTTGAAACGAAAAATATCGTCATCGCCACCGGCTCCGGCGTCGCGAAGCTCAAGGGCATCGAGATCGACGAGACGCGCATCGTGTCGTCCACCGGCGCATTGTCTCTTGAGAAAGTGCCGGGAAAACTTCTGATTGTCGGCGCGGGCGTGATCGGCCTCGAACTCGGCTCGGTGTGGCGTCGCCTCGGCGCGCAGGTGACGGTGGTGGAATTTCTCGACCGTATCCTGCCCGGCATGGACGGCGAGATCGCCAGGCAATTCCAGCGCATCCTCGAAAAGCAGGGCTTTGCGTTCAGGCTCGGCGCCAAGGTCACCGGCGTCGACTCGTCAGGCAAGACGCTGGCGGCCCGGGTCGAGCCCGCCGCGGGTGGCGCGACTGAGACGATCGAGGCCGACGTCGTACTCGTTTGCATCGGCCGCACGCCCTACACCGACGGCCTCGGCCTGAAGGAAGCGGGCGTCGCGCTGGACAACCGCGGGCGCGTGGACATCGACGCGCATTTTTCGACCAGCGTGAAAGGGATCTACGCCATTGGCGACGTCGTGAAAGGACCGATGCTGGCGCACAAGGCCGAGGACGAAGGCGTCGCCTGTGCCGAAATCATCGCAGGTCAGGCCGGGCACGTGAACTACGACGTCATTCCCGGCGTGGTCTACACCACGCCCGAGGTCTCGTCAGTCGGCAAGACCGAGGAAGACCTGAAACAGGCCGGCACGGCCTATACTGTCGGCAAGTTTCCGTTCACGGCCAACGGCCGCTCCAAGGTCAACCAGACCACCGAGGGCTTTGTGAAGATTCTCGCCGACGCGAAAACCGACCGCGTGCTCGGCGTTCACATCATCGGCCGCGAGGCCGGCGAGATGATCCACGAAGCCTGCGTCTTGATGGAGTTCGGCGGCTCGGCGGAAGATCTCGCCCGCACCTGCCATGCGCATCCGACGCGATCGGAAGCCGTCAAGGAAGCCGCGCTCGCCGTCGGCAAACGCGCCATCCATATGTAATGTATGAGGCGTGACGCAAGCCTTCGGCTTGCCGCTCAGGCGCGAGGGTGCGCCGTCTTGTAGACCTCGAGCAGCCGCTCGCTGTCGATGCCGGTGTAGATTTGCGTTGTCGAAAGCGATGCGTGGCCCAGCAGTTCCTGGATCGCGCGCAGATCGCCGCCGCGACTCAACAGATGCGTCGCGAATGAATGACGCAGCGCGTGCGGCGTCGCGCTGTCGGGCAGGCCGAGCGCGCCGCGCATCCGCGCCATGACGAGCTGGATGATGCGCGCCCTGAGCGGACCGCCCCGCGCGCCGACAAAGATCGGCCCTTCCGGCGGCAGCGAATGCGGACACATCGCGACATATTCCTGGATCAGCGCCAACACGTTCTGCAGCACCGGCACCATCCGCGTCTTGTTGCCCTTGCCGGTGACGACCAGGACGTCGCCCGCGCCGGGCTGCGGTACGTCGCGACGCTTCAAGCCGAGCGCCTCGGAAATGCGCAGGCCCGATCCGTACAGCAGCGCCATCACGGCGGCGTCGCGCGCCCAGATCCAGGGTTCGCGATCCTCGCCGGCGCGCTCGGATGCATCGGCAAAACGCTTCGCCGCGCTCATATGAATCGGTTTCGGCAGGCTCTTGCCGACCTTCGGGGCACGCACCGCGCCGAGCGCGCCGGCCTTGCCGAGCCCTTCCCGCTCCAGAAATCGCGCGAACGATCGCAATCCCGCCAGCGCGCGCATCAGCGACCGGCCACCGATCTCATCGGCGCGACGCGCGGCCATGAAGGCGCGGATATCGCTCGCTTCAAGCGCGGCGAAGCGCTTCAGCGTCACCGACTCGCCCCAGTGCTCGCCGAGAAACGCCAGGCATTGCCGGACATCCCGCGCATAAGCCTCACACGTTTTGGGCGACAACCGCCGCTCGGTGCCCAGATGCGCCAGCCACCGCGCGATTTGCCGCCCCACATCGGGGGCCGCGCAGGCAAGATCGGGGAGCGGTTCTGGAGCGGGCTTGGGCATGATTCGTACCCGTCACGAGGATTCCGGCGATTATATCGCGCCGCTTTGGTTTATCGTTTGCTAACTTTGCGACTGGCGACCCTACTCGAACTCGATTCTTCGGATGGACCATTTTTCGCGCAACCGCTCGGCATCGTCATCGTCGACTCGCGTCGTCGATGTTCTGGTTCCCGTTGCGATCGATCATGCCTATTCCTACCGCGTTCCGCGCGGCATGGAGGTCGCGCCCGGCGATATCGTGACGGTGCCGCTCGGACCGCGCGAGGTCATCGCCGTGGTCTGGGCCGAAAATCTGTCGCCCGATCCGCGTCTGCACAACCGGTTGAAGGACATCGGCGAAAAACTCGGCGTGCCGCCGCTCAAAAACGAACTGCGCACGCTGATCGACTGGGTCGCGAACTACACGCTGTCATCTCGGGGCATGGTGATGCGCATGAGCCTGCGGATGGGCGAGCATCTCGGGCCGGAGCGGGCGCGAGCCGGGGTGCGACTCAGCGGCGAGCCGCCGCAGCGCATGACGCCGGCACGACGGCGGCTGATCGCGGTGTTGTCCGATCGCCTGCTGCACGGAAAATCCGACGCCGCGAAGGAAGCGGGCGTCAGCGCCGGCGTGGTCGACGGCCTCGTCGACGAGGGCACGCTGACGGTCGAGCCGATGCCGCCTCCGCCGCCGCCGCCACCGCCCGATCCCGATTTCGCCGTCCCCGACTTTTCCCGCATCCAGCGCGCGGCCGTGGACGCCATGCGCGCGCTCGCCGCGAACGGCACGTTCCACGTCGCGCTGCTCGACGGCGTCACCGGTTCCGGCAAGACCGAGGTCTATTTCGAAGCGGTCGCCGAAACCATCCGCCGGGGCAAGCAGGCGCTGATCCTGATGCCGGAGATCGCGCTGACCGGCCAGTTCCGCGACCGCTTCGCGGCGCGCTTCGGCGAGCGCCCGCTGGAGTGGCATTCCGAACTGACGGCGCGCACGCGCGCGCGCAACTGGGCCGCGATCGCGGCGGGCGAAGCGAAAGCCGTGGTCGGCGCGCGCTCGGCGCTGTTCCTGCCCTACGCCGATCTCGGACTGATCGTCGTCGACGAGGAGCACGACCAGGCCTACAAGCAGGACGAAGGCACGCATTATCACGCCCGCGACATGGCCGTGGTGCGCGCCCATATCGCGAAGATCCCGATCGTGCTGGCGTCGGCGACGCCTTCGGTCGAGAGCGAAGTCAACGCCCGCAAGGGCCGCTACCAGCGCATCGCGCTGACGTCGCGGTTCGGCGGCCAGCATTTGCCGCAGATCGAATTGATCGACCTGCGCCGCGAGAGCCCGCCGCGCGGGCGTTTCATTTCTCCGCGTCTTGCCAGCGAGATACGCGACGCCCTCGAACGACGCGAGCAGGCACTCCTGTTCCTCAACCGCCGCGGCTACGCGCCGCTGACGCTGTGCCGCGCCTGCGGCCACCGCTTCGCCTGTACGATCTGCGACGCCTGGCTGGTGGATCACCGCTTCCGGCAGCGTCTCGTATGCCATCACTGCGGCTTCTCGATGCCGCGTCCGCATCAATGTCCGCATTGCGCAGCGGAGGAATCGCTTGTCGCTGTCGGTCCCGGCGTCGAACGGCTGCAGGAAGAGGCCGCCGCGCTGTTCCCGGACGCCCGCACGATGGTGCTGTCGAGCGATCTGATCACCTCGGTCGAGACGATGCGCACCGAACTCAACGACATCGCGGAAGGCCGCGTCGACATCATCATCGGCACGCAACTGGTGGCGAAGGGACATCATTTTCCGCGCCTGAACCTCGTCGGCGTCGTCGACGCCGACCTCGGCCTCGGCAACGGCGACCCGCGCGCCGCGGAACGGACTTTCCAACTGCTCAACCAGGTGATCGGCCGCACCGGCCGCGAGCAGGGCCGCGGCATCGGTTATCTGCAAACCCACCAGCCCGAACATCCCGTGATGAAGGCGCTGGTCGCAAGCGACCGCGAGGCGTTTTACGCCAGCGAGATCGAGGCGCGGGAACGCGCGGGCTATCCGCCGTTCGGCCGCCTCGCCAGCCTGATCATATCCGCGGGCGACCGCCCGACCGCAGAGGGTTTCGCCCGCCAGCTCGCCGCGACCGCACCGATCGACGAACGCGTTCAGGTGCTCGGACCGGCGGAAGCGCCGCTTGCCGTCATCAAAGGCCGCTATCGCTTTCGCTTGCTGGCGAAATCGGCGCGCGGCGTGGACCTGTCCGGCTATCTGCGCGAGTGGCTCGCCGCGGGACCGAAGACCAGGGGCAACCTCAAGCTCGAAGTGGACGTCGATCCGCAGAGTTTTCTTTAAGAGCGCGTCTTCGTCATTCCGGACGCCGTGTGCCCGCCATGTGCTGTGGATCACGCCCGCCTCTGTCCAACGGGCGCGCCGGGATTGACGGCTTCCGGGTTGGCATTCAATCTGCCGCCCCGCGAGGGCTGAATGCACATCTACTTCCGCGGCAGTGGTTTGCAGCGTCTGAGGTTGGCGTCGGGGCTGGCGCTGATGGCGTTCGCGGCCACGCATTTCGCCAACCACGCGGTGGGCCTTCTCAGCCTCGAAGCCATGCATCGGGTGCAGGAGTTGCGGACCGCGATCACCCGGTCATGGCCGGTGTCGATCATCCTGCTGGTTGCACTGATCACCCATGTCGCCCTCGGCCTTTATAAATTGAGCCGACGGGAAACCTGGCGGATGCCGCTCTGGGAAGCGCTGCAGATCGGCATCGGCCTGGCGATTCCGTTTCTGCTGTTTCCGCATATCGTCAACACCCGCGTCGCGCACGCGGTATTCGGCGCCAACGACATCTACCTCTACGAACTGGTGCGGCTCTGGCCCGACGGCGCGATCCTGCAAAGCACCCTTCTGGTACTGGTGTGGCTTCACGGCTGCATCGGCATCCACTACTGGCTGCGGCTGTCCGATTCCTACAGCCGGTTCGCTCCGTTCCTGTTGATCGGCGCGCTGCTGTTGCCTGTGCTGGCGCTGTCGGGATTTGCGGTCGCGGGGATGCGCGCAACCGACATCATGTCGGACCCGAATGCCTTCGCCGCGCTGAAAGCGCGAACGAATTGGCCGAACGCCCATGATGCGGCCACCATGGCGACGCTGCGCGATCTCGTCCGATGGGGATTCGGGCTGCTTGCTGCAACCGCCATCGGCATCGCGTTCCTGCGCTACCGCCGCGAAGCCGCAAAACGCGGGCCGGCGCGGATCAGTTACCTCGATGGACCGGCCGTCGACCTGACGCCCGGCATGACGCTCCTGGAAATCAGCCGGTCGGCCGGCATTCCGCATGCGTCGCTTTGCGGCGGACGCGGGCGCTGCTCGACCTGCCGGGTCCGCGTCGAGAAGGGATTGGACTCGCTCCCCTCCCCGGACGCCGTGGAGGCGGCGACCCTCGGCGCAATCGATGCGCCCTCGAACGTGCGGCTCGCCTGCCAGATCCATCCCACCTCACCCTTGACAGTAGCCGTCATCAGCCGGCCCGGCGTCCGCAGCCCTATCCATACCGAGTTCGCCGAACTCAAGGAGCTGGTCGCAGCCCACATCCGCGCCGACGTCGGCGGTTCTCCGGTCGAGTTCACATCATCCGATCCGGCGGAGGTGGAAGCCTGGCTTCTGCGTCAGTCGGGACATGCCGCAAAAGTCCGCGACGTGGAGAGATGGGGCTATCGCCTCCGGGGCGCACGGCTCGACTATGTCGGAGAACAAACCGTCGGCACTTGCGTCTATGAGCGGGACAGTCTGCTTATCTCCGTCTTCTTGTTTCCTGAAACGAACTCCGCGCCGCTCGCGATCCGCGGCCAGCGCAATCGGTACGCGGCGCTGACCTGGCGTGATCCCGGCACCATCTGCTGCTCTGTGTCGCAAGTCACAGTGGAGGTCCTTGAGCATCTGGCAGAGGCATGGAACGAAGCGGCTTCGCAATTGACGGAACCGGACAACCCGGCAGAATTGGGAACCAATGAGGCGCTGGGATGAGTGATCTGTTTCGCCGCGAAGCCATCGAACATGCCACGCAACGGCTGGAGGGCCAGGTCTTTCTGGCCTCGCCGCTCTCCTTGAAGACGCTCGGCCTGCTGCTGTCGGGCATCGTGTTCGCCGCCGCGACCTTCGCCGCGACCGCGACCTACGCGCGGAAGACGACCGTGACCGGCTTTCTGGTCCCCGACCGGGGCCTGATCCGGATCACCTCGCAAGCGCAGGGGACATTGCGGAGCGTCCTCGTCAAGGAAGGCGACACCGTCGAGAAAGGCACGCGCCTTGCCATTCTCGACGTCTCGACCGCGACCGCAACCGGCAATACCGGCGAGGCGCTTCTCAAGGGCTTCGAATCGGAATCGCTCGCGGCGAAGTCGCGGGCCGAATCGAAACTGGCGCTGCTGCAACTGGAGCGGGATCAATCCAAGGTCCGCGCGAGCAAGAGCGAAAATGAACTCACCGAAGTCGATCAGCAGATCGAGTTGCAGCAGGAACGGCTCAATCTGGCCCGCGACGAGGTGGATCGCGGAAACGCCCTCGCGGCCAAAGGCTTCATGCCGAAGCGCGAGGTCGATCAGCGCCGGCTCGCCGCGCTGGCGATCGAACAGGATCTCGCCGGCGCGCGCCGCCAGAAGGCGACGGTCGAACGCGAGCTTGCGGATATCAAGGCGCGGCTGGCGTCGATCCCGCTGGAGATCGAAGCCGCCCGCTCCGACGCCGACGTCGCCCGGGCGACGCTCGAGCAGCGCCGCGCCGAATCGGAATCGCGGAACCTGCAGTTTTTCGTCGCGCCGACCGCCGGGCGGATCGCCGCCCTTCCCGTCAGCAACGGCCAGGCGGTCGCTGCGGGCGGCATCATCGCGGTCATCATCCCCTCGGGCAGCCAGATCGAAGCCGAACTATTGGCGCCCTCGCGCGCCATCGGCTTCGTCCAGCCGGGACAACAGGTCGAGCTCAGCCTGCAGGCCTTTCCGTATCAGCGCTTCGGAACGGTGCGCGGGACGGTCAGAACCGTGTCGACCACGGTGCTCGGCCCCTCCGATGTCGGCTTTCCCGGTCTCGGCATCAAGGAGCCGGTATTCCGGATCCGGGTGTCGCTCAGCCGCGACTTCATGGAAGCCTATGGTCAGCCGGTGCCGATGCAGCCGGGAATGCTGGTGTCGGCTGAAATCATTTTCGAGCATCGGAGCCTGCTGCGCTGGCTGTTCGATCCGATCTATGCCGTGGGCCGCCGCGCATGAACATTCTCCGCGAACTCAATCTGGGCCGGCGTACGCTCCCGATCGTGGTGGCGTCGGAGGCCGCGGAATGCGGCCTTGCCTGCCTCGCCATGGTCTCGCGCTATCACGGGCATGATGTCGACCTCAACGCGCTTCGTCAGCGGTTCGCGGTTTCGATGGCCGGCGCATCGCTGAGAAGCCTGATGGGCATCGCCGACCAGCTCGGATTCTCGACACGCGCGATCCGCGTCGAATTGACGGCGCTGCCCAAGGTCCAGCTCCCCGCCATCGCGCACTGGGACCTCAACCACTTCGTGGTGCTGAAATCGGTCACGTCCAAAGGCATCACCGTCCACGATCCGGCGATCGGCCTTCGCACTTTCACAATGGAGGAGGCCTCGAAGCACCTGACCGGCGTGATCCTCGAACTGGCGCGAGGCGAGACCTTCGAGCCGCTCGAAGCGCGCCTGCCGATGAAGCTGTCGCTGCTCTGGTCGAAAATGCACGGCTGGGGCTGGGCGGTCGCGCAGGTGCTGATCCTGTCGGTGGCGCTCCAGATCGCGGCTTTCGTGATGCCGTTGCAGATGCAGCTTGTGGTCGACGAGGCGCTCGCGCAATCCGATCATCAGTTGCTGACGGTGATCGCACTGGGATTCGGCGCCCTCGTCGTTATTCAAGCCGGGCTTGAGGCGATCCGCGGCTGGGCGCTGCGCATCTTCGGCCAGCTCCTGAGCTTCCAGATCACCGGCAATCTTGTGCGGCACCTGCTGCGGCTGCCCAACGACTACTTCGAGAAGCGGCATGTCGGCGACATCATCTCGCGTCTCGGCTCGGTCAAGCCGGTGCAGGACGCGATCACGCAGGGCGTGATCGGGACCGTCATCGACGGCATCATGGCGCTGATCGCCGGCTTCATCCTGTTCTTCTATTCCACGGCGCTCGCTCTCATCGTCATCGTCGGCGTGCTGATCAATCTCGGCATCACGCTGGCGCTGTTTCCCGGCACCAAGCGCCGCATGTCCGAATCCATCGTCGCCGAGGCCAAGGAACAGTCGCACCTCATCGAAACCATCCGCGCCGCGACGACATTGAAACTGCTCGGCCGTGAAGCGGTGCGGGAAGCAACCTGGCGGAACCTGCACGTCGAAACCACGAATGCCAGCATCGCGGTCGGTCGCTATCAGATTTCGCAGACCTTCCTGCAATCGGTCGTCACCGGCCTGCAAACCGTGATCGTGATCTATGTCGCCGGCGTCACCATCCTGCAGGGCGCGGGGTTTTCCGTCGGCATGATCTTCTCGTTCCTGTCCTATCGGCAGACATTCACCGACCGCGCGATGGCGCTGGTCAACCAGATGTTCCAGTTCCGCCTTCTGCGCCTGCACCTCGATCGCCTCTCGGACATCGTCACCACCCGCTCCGAAATCACCCAGGGCCTGCCCGGTCCGCTGGTCAATCAGGGGCACATGCGGCTCAAGAACGTCTGCTTCCGCTACGGCATCAGCGATCCGCTGATCCTCGAGGACGTCAACCTCGACATCAAGCAGGGCGACTATATCGCCATCCAGGGAGGATCCGGCGGCGGCAAGACCACGCTGCTCAAGCTGATGCTCGGACAGATCCATCCGACCGACGGCACCATCGAACTCGACGGCCACCGCGCGACGCCCGAGCGCTGGCGCAGTTGGCGTCAGAGCGTCGGCGTCGTCGCCCAGGACGACCGGTTGATGTCCGGCACGATTTCGGAAAACATCGCCGGCTTCGATCCGAACCTCGACATGGAGCGGGTGGTCGCCGCCGCCCATGCCGCGCGCGTGCATGCCGACATCATGCGTTTCCCGATGCAGTATCTCAGCCTTGTCGGCGACATGGGCTCGACGCTGTCCGGCGGGCAGCGGCAGCGCGTGCTGCTGGCGCGGGCGCTGTATCGTCAGCCGCAGATTCTGATTCTCGATGAAGGCACCGCGAACCTCGACGAGCAGAACGAGGAGCTGATCGCGGACCTGATCGACCAGATGAATATCACCCGCATCGTGGTCGCGCATCGCCCGGCGCTGCTGCGGCGCGCGCGGCGCGTGTTCTGCGTCCAGAATCGCGGACTGGAGCGCGTCGGCGGAACCGAACCGTTGCCCCGCGAGGCGCTCACGGACATAACCCCGCTGTCGGTCGCGCCGCCCGAGGCCGCGCAATGACGGGGCCGGTTGAAGCCCGGTCCACGCGACGCGGGCTTCCTCACGCGTCTTCTCAGGCCGAACCGCTTCGCTCGAAGACGCCTTGAGGCGACGCTTACATCACTTCGGCGACCACCCGGCCGACGCCGCGGCCGGTCAACCCGATCGCGCGGGCGGCGCCCTTCGAAAGATCGAGCACGCGTCCGCGGATGAACGGGCCGCGATCGTTGATGGTGACGACGACGCTGCGGCTGCCATGGGTGACCCTCAGCCTGGTCCCGAACGGCAGGCTGCGATGGGCGGCGGTCATGGCGTTCTGGTTGAAACGCTGGCCCGACGCGGTGCGGCTGCCGGACTCGCTGCCGTAGTAGGAGGCCATACCGGAGAACGACCGGCGCGGAGTGAAGGAACGCCCAAAGGAGGCATTGGCGTTCATCCAGGATTGTCCCCAAGCCTGCCCCGTGACGCCCCGGTCCGCGGCATGATGTCCCCGATGGTGATGGTGAGAATGATGCCGATGATGGTGGTGGCGCGAACGGGCCGACGCCTCGGTCACGCTTCCCGTAATCAACACGGCTGCGGCGATCACGGCAGCCGCCACGCGCGGCCGGATGAGAAACCCCAACGTCGACTTTTGTGGGTACAACATATTGAAAGTCCCCTTGGATAGTATTGCCGCCCCTGCGGCAAGTGAAACCCCTGACCTTTGAGTCGCCGCAGGGTTGATCCTGTAACTAAGGCGTAAAATGGGCAGAGAATTGCTTGATGACTCCGCTGAAATATCTTTTGATCGGCCGGCTGTCGTTATCTAATCAAATCAATACTAATTTTAGTGGATTATATACGATGATATACATATCTATACTGTAAAAGAAAGTCATGTCACGGCGTCAGCGCTCCTTCAACAAGTACTACAGTCCGTTTCGGGGCCCGATGTGGTCGCAAGCCGGCGGGAAAACCGCTGTGACACAAGGCGAACCGAGCCTTCCTCCGGACTCCGGCGCGCTCGAGCGAATTACTATGCGGCGGAGACCCGCCCTTTTCCGCAGGCGCCCGCTGTAATTTTCCGCCTGGTTAATTCAGGCCATGCGACAAGGCATCGCCGCATGCTGCCGTCATGTTGCACCTGCGCGCGCGCTATGTTAGCAAAGCCGCGATTTTAACGCTGCCGGCACGTTGTACCGGTCGGAAATCGAAGTCCCTCTTGAATTCCAAGGGCTTGGGCCGCGATCGCGCCGCTCGTTCGGCGACGGCTTTTCCCTTGCGGGTTTGACAGCTTGAAGAGCGCTCTGGTGGCTGCTGTAGATCCCTCGGTTTCTGGTGTGTCCGGCCGTTATGCGACGGCCCTGTTCGAACTGGCCCGCGACGACAAATCAATCGACGCCGTCAAGGCCGACCTCGACAAATTCGATGCGATGCTCACCGACAGCCCCGAACTGGTTCGTCTGGTGCGCAGCCCGGTTTTCAGCGCCGGTACCCAGGCCAAGGCGCTCGGCGCCGTGCTCGACAAGGCCGGGATCGGCGGCACGACCGCAAAATTCCTCAAAGTCCTGACCGCCAACCGCCGGCTGTTTGCCGTTGCCGACATGATCCGGGCATTCCGCGCGCTGGTCGCCAGGTTCAAGGGCGAGGCGACGGCAGACGTCACCGTCGCCGAAACGCTCAATGCCAAGAATCTGGATGCGCTGAAGAGCGCGCTGAAATCGGTGACGGGCAAGGACATCACGCTCAACGTGAAGGTCGATCCCTCCATTATCGGCGGACTTGTGGTCAAGCTCGGCAGCCGCATGGTGGACACCTCGCTCCGCACCAAACTCAATTCGATCAAGCACGCGATGAAAGAGGCAGGCTGATGGACATCCGCGCCGCGGAGATTTCCGCGATCCTGAAGGACCAGATCAAGAACTTCGGCAAGGAGGCCGAAGTCTCCGAAGTCGGACAGGTGCTGTCCGTCGGCGACGGCATCGCCCGCGTCTACGGCCTCGACAACATCCAGGCCGGCGAGATGGTCGAGTTCGAAAACGGCACTCGCGGCATGGCGCTGAACCTGGAGACCGATAACGTCGGTATCGTGATTTTCGGCGCCGACCGCGAGATCAAAGAAGGCCAGACCGTCAAGCGCACCCGCGCCATCGTCGACACGCCGGTCGGCAAGGGCCTGCTCGGTCGCGTCGTCGATGCGCTGGGCAATCCGATCGACGGCAAGGGCCCGATCCAGGCCACCGAGCGCAAGCGCGTCGACGTCAAGGCTCCCGGCATCATTCCGCGCAAGTCGGTGCACGAGCCGATGGCCACCGGCCTCAAGGCCATCGACGCCCTGATTCCGATCGGCCGCGGCCAGCGCGAGTTGATCATCGGCGACCGCCAGACCGGCAAGACCGCGATCGCGCTCGACACCATCCTCAACCAGAAGCCTCTGAACGTCGCGGGCGCCCCCGAAAGCCAGAAACTCTATTGCGTCTACGTCGCGGTCGGCCAGAAACGCTCCACCGTGGCGCAGTTCGTCAAGGTGCTCGAGGAACAGGGCGCGCTGGAATATTCGATCGTCGTCGCCGCGACCGCCTCCGATCCGGCCCCGATGCAGTACCTTGCGCCGTTCACCGGCTGCACCATGGGCGAGTACTTCCGCGACAACGCCATGCACGCCGTCATCATCTATGACGACCTCTCCAAGCAGGCCGTCGCCTATCGCCAGATGTCGCTGCTGCTGCGCCGCCCGCCGGGCCGCGAAGCCTATCCGGGCGACGTGTTCTACCTGCATTCGCGCCTTCTGGAGCGCGCCGCCAAGCTGAACGACAGCCAGGGCAACGGCTCGCTGACCGCGCTGCCGGTGATCGAGACCCAGGCCAACGACGTGTCGGCCTACATCCCGACCAACGTGATTTCGATCACCGATGGCCAGATCTTCCTCGAAACCGACCTGTTCTTCCAGGGCATCCGCCCGGCGGTGAACGTCGGTCTGTCGGTGTCGCGCGTCGGCTCGTCGGCGCAGACCAAGGCGATGAAGAAGGTCGCCGGCAAGATCAAGGGCGAACTGGCGCAATACCGCGAAATGGCGGCGTTCGCGCAGTTCGGCTCCGATCTCGATGCCTCGACCCAGCGCCTGCTCAACCGCGGCTCCCGTCTCACCGAACTGCTGAAGCAGCCGCAGTTCTCGCCGCTGAAGATGGAGGAGCAGGTGGTCGTGATCTGGGCCGGCACCAACGGCTATCTGGACAAGCTGCCGCTCAACAAGGTGCGCGCCTTCGAGGACGGGCTGTTGTCGCTGTTGCGGGGCCAGCACGCGGACATTCTCAGGACCATCCGCGAAAGCCGAGACCTCAGCGACGATACGGCCGCCAAGCTCAAGAGCGCGGTCGAGGGTTACGCCAAGACGTTTGCCTGATCTTTCTTCACCTCTCCCGCTCGCGGGGGAGGTCGACCGGCGCAGCCGGTCGGGTGGGGGAAGTTTGCGATAGATTTCGGCCCCCTCCTAACCCTCCCCGCACGCGGGAGAGGGAAAGGCCGAGCAAGAGGATAAACAGAGTTACCGATGGCCAGCCTTAAAGACATGCGGGTGCGCATCGCCTCGACCAAGGCGACGCAGAAGATCACCAAGGCCATGCAGATGGTGGCGGCGTCCAAGCTCCGCCGCGCGCAGAATGCCGCGGAAGCGGCGCGGCCCTACGCCCAGAAGATGGATGCGGTGATTTCCAACATCGCCGGCGCCGCGGCCGGGTCGCCCAATGCGTCGCCGCTTCTGGTCGGCACCGGCAAGGATCAGGTTCACCTGCTGCTGGTCTGCACCGGCGAGCGCGGCCTGTCCGGCGCGTTCAACTCGGCCATCGTCCGCCTTGCCCGCGACAAGGCGCTTGCCCTGATGAACCAGGGCAAGGAGGTCAAGTTCTTCTGCGTCGGGCGCAAGGGTTTCGAGCAGCTTCGACGCACCTTCGAAAAACAGATCGTCGAGACCGTGGAACTGCGTTCGGTGCGCCAGCTCGGCTTCGTCAACGCCGAGGCGATCGCGACGAAAGTGCTGGCGCGGTTCGAGGCCGGCGAGTTCGACATCTGCACCCTGTTCTATTCGCGCTTCCAGTCCGTCATCGCGCAGGTTCCGACCGCCCAGCAGATCATCCCGCTGGCGGTGGAGGCTCCGGCCGCGAGCGACGGTCCCGCGCCATCCTACGAATACGAGCCGGAAGAGGATGAAATTCTCACCCGGCTGCTTCCGCGCAACCTCGCGGTGCAGATCTTCCGCGCGCTTCTGGAAAACAACGCCTCGTTCTACGGCGCGCAGATGACGGCAATGGATAACGCCACCCGCAACGCCGGCGAAATGATCCGCAAGCAGACCCTGATCTACAACCGCACCCGACAGGCGATGATCACCAAGGAACTGATCGAGATCATCTCCGGCGCCGAGGCGGTCTAGCCAACGGAGACGCAGCATGGCTTATGTCACCAAGGCAACGACAAGCGGCGGCCGCAACGGCCGCGCCGTTCTCGACGGCGGCGGGCTGGCATTGGCGATGGCGCTTCCGAAGGATCTCGGCGGCGCCGGCGACGGCCATAATCCCGAACAGCTTTTCGCGCTCGGCTGGTCCTCCTGCTTCGGACAGGCGATTCTCGTTCTGGCGAAAAAGCATGGTCTCGACGGGCAGGCCGCCAAGGTGACCTGTGAAGTCACGCTCAATGTCGACGACGGCGCGTTCTCGCTGGCGGCCGAACTGAAGGTCGCTCTGCCGGGCGCAGACAAGGCCAAGCTGCAGGCGCTGATCGAAGACGCCCACACCATCTGCCCTTATTCCAAGGCGACCAGAGGCAACGTGCCCGTCAAGCTGACGGCCGTTTGATCGGGGACCTCTTATAAAATGATTATCACAAGGACCATCTCAGCGACGTTGGCGAGCGTCGCCTTTGTCGTAGCGCTCGATCTTTCGACGCCGCTCCGTGCGCAGTCAGCCGAAACCCTGGCTGCTGCAGACCGGCTGATCGCCGCGCAGGATCTTCCCAAGATGATGAACGAAATTGCGACAAGTGTTGCTTACCAGATTCCAAATGCGACGGAAGCTCAAAAGCGCGCTTTTGTCATGGCGATGACCTCTCCGGATTTCATGGGGCGCCTCCGCGATGAGACACGCAACGGTATGGCAAAGACTTTCACCGCAGATGAACTCAACGCCTTGGCGGACTTTTACTCCAAGCCGATCGCTAAATCGGCAATGGCCAAGATGGGACCTTATATGTCGCGCATGATGGCGTTCATCCAGAAAGAGATTCCAAGCATGGTTCAACGCGTTGAGCAGGCAAAGTGAATATATCGGCTGCGAGTTGCATCAGCCAGAACGAGACGGTTGCAAGGAGACTATCAATGGCCCAACCCGCCAATCAGACCGGACGCATCACGCAAGTCATCGGCGCCGTCGTCGATGTGCAGTTCGAAGGCCACCTGCCGGCGATTCTCAACGCCATTGAGACCAAGAACGGCGACAACCGCCTGGTTCTCGAAGTCGCCCAGCATCTCGGCGAATCCACCGTGCGCACCATCGCCATGGACACCACCGAGGGCCTGGTGCGCGGCCAGGACGTCACCGACACCGGCGCGCCGATCCGGGTGCCGGTCGGCGCAGGCACGCTTGGCCGCATCATGAACGTGATCGGCGAGCCGGTGGACGAGGGCGGTCCGATCAAGGCCGACGATCTGCGCCCGATCCACGCAGAGGCGCCTTCCTATACCGACCAGTCGACCGAAGCGGAAATTCTCGTCACCGGCATCAAGGTCGTCGACCTGCTCGCGCCTTACGCCAAGGGCGGCAAGATCGGGTTGTTCGGCGGCGCCGGCGTCGGCAAGACCGTGCTGATTCAGGAACTGATCAACAACGTCGCCAAGGCGCACGGCGGCTACTCGGTGTTCGCCGGCGTCGGTGAGCGCACCCGCGAGGGCAACGACCTCTATCACGAGTTCATCGAGTCGGGCGTCAACAAGAAGGGCGGCGGCGAAGGCTCCAAATGCGCCCTCGTCTACGGCCAGATGAACGAACCGCCGGGGGCGCGCGCGCGCGTCGCGCTGTCGGGTCTCACGGTCGCCGAGCAGTTCCGCGACCAGGGCCAGGACGTGCTGTTCTTCGTCGACAACATCTTCCGCTTCACCCAGGCCGGCTCGGAAGTGTCGGCGCTGCTCGGACGCATCCCGAGCGCCGTGGGTTATCAGCCGACGCTCGCCACCGACATGGGCGCGTTGCAGGAGCGCATCACCACCACGCAGAAGGGTTCCATCACCTCGGTGCAGGCCATTTACGTGCCGGCCGACGACTTGACCGACCCGGCGCCGGCCACATCCTTCGCCCACCTCGACGCGACGACGGTGCTGAACCGCGCGATTTCGGAAAAAGGCATCTATCCGGCGGTGGACCCGCTGGATTCGACTTCGCGGATGCTCTCGCCGCTGATCGTCGGCGAGGAGCACTACCAGACCGCGCGCACGGTGCAGCAGGTGTTGCAGCGCTACAAGTCGCTGCAGGACATCATCGCCATTCTCGGCATGGACGAACTGTCGGAAGAGGACAAGCTGACGGTCGCCCGCGCCCGCAAGGTCGAACGCTTCCTGTCGCAGCCGTTCCACGTCGCCGAGGTGTTCACCGGCTCGCCGGGCAAGTTCGTCGATCTCGCCGACACCATCAAGGGTTTCCGCGATCTTTGCCAGGGCAAATACGACCACCTGCCGGAAGCGGCGTTCTACATGGTCGGCACCATCGAGGAAGCCGTCGAGAAGGGCAAGAAGCTCGCAGCCGAGGCGGCTTAAGCTAACAGAAGACGCGCTGCAGCGTTTGCGGCGCACCCCCTCTCCCGCTTGCGGGGGAGGATTGGGGAGGGGGTCTTAACCTCCTCTGCATGAAAGAGAGCCCCCACCCCGACCGGCTTCGCCGGTCGACCTCCCCCGCAAGCGGGAGAGGTGAAGAAAGAGACCGTGTGCCATGGCGACTTTCCATTTCGATCTCGTCTCGCCGGAGAAACTGGCCTTTTCCGGCGATGTCGATCAGGTCGACATCCCCGGCGTCGAAGGCGACTTCGGCGTCCTCGCCGGCCACGCGCCCGTTGTGGCGGCGATCCGTCCCGGAATCCTGACCGTCACCGCTGGCGGCGCGCATCAGAAAATCATCGTGCTCGGCGGTCTGGCCGAGGTCTCGGAAAAGGGCCTGACCGTCCTCGCCGACGTAGCGACCTCGATCGAGGAGCTTGATCGTGCCAGGTTCGCCGACACGATCGCGAGCATGGAGGCCAAGCTGGCGGAAAAGGAAGGCTCCGAACTCGACAAGGCCATCGAGCGGCTGGATCATTTCAAGAGCATCCAGAGCCAGATCAACACCACGGCGTTGCACTGAACTATATGGAGCCTTCCGCTTCTGATGGAATCAGAAGCAAGGCTCTATTTTTGATTTGACGCGTTTTCTTCACGCGAACCGGTAGCCACTTCGCTCGAAACCGCTCTAATCGCCTGAGAGGCTTGCGAATTCCCTGACCACCCGCTCGTAGACAGGGCGCTTGAAAGGCACGATGAGCCGCGTCAGGTTCCGCATCGGCTCCCAGCGCCAGGCGATGAATTCCGGCTTGTGGCCATCGCCCGGATTGGCGACGTCGATCTCGTCGTCGCTGCCGGTGAAGCGCATCGCGTACCACTTCTGGCGCTGTCCGCGATAGCGGCCCTTCCAGGCTCGCCCGGCCACCGTGCGCGGAATGTCGTAGATCAGCCAGTCGGATACCTCGGCGAGCTTCTCGACCGAGCGAACGCTGGTCTCCTCGTAAAGTTCGCGTTTTGCCGCAAGCCACGTGTCCTCGCCGGGGTCGACGCCGCCTTGGGGCATCTGCCAGACATGCTCGTCATCGACATGCTCGATACCGGTGCGGCGACCGACGAAGACAAGTCCTCTCTCGTTGATCAGCATCATACCGACGCAGGTGCGGTAGGGTAAATCGTCGTAGCGCGCCATTCCGTCAACGCCTTTCGCGCCTCGCCGCCTTGGTAAAAGGAATGAGACGCGGATTTTAAAGATCAGCTCGATTTTGATTTCAGCATCGCGGTTGTCAATGGCACAAGCATCACGCCACGGCTTTCGAGACCTTTGGCCCAGGCGCCGATGCGGTCGAGGGAAACCGGAAGCGCCGAGGCCATGCCGATGGCGACCCCCTGTCTCTTCGCCAGGTCTTCAAGCCGTGCGAGCGCCTTGTCGATCTCCACCGAGGTCGGAACAGTATCAATGGTCAGGTCAGCCTTGGCGAACGGCATCGCCTGACCCTCCGCGAGTTGACCTGCGACGCTCCTCGGAGCAGAGCCGTCGTCAAGATAGCCAAGGCCGCGCTTGGCTGCTTCGTGAATGATCGGCTCCATGACCTCGGCAGTGGCGACAAACCGCGCGCCCATGAAATTGGCGAGACCGACGTAGCCCTGAAAGCGGCTGAGGTGCCAATGCAGGCGATCGATATTCTGGTCTGCCCCGAGCGTCGTCAGCAGGGTCTGCGGTCCCGGGTCGTTGTCGGGATAGTCGTACGGCTCCATGGGGACTTCCAGCAGAACCTCATGACGTTGCGTACGAGCCCGCTCCACCAATTTGCCCGGATCAGACCCGTAAGGCGTGAACCCCAGTGTCACGGCCGGCGGCAGTTTCGTGATGGCATCGATGGTCTTGGCCGCGCTGACGCCGAGACCGCCAACCACGATCGCGACCACCGGCATCGTTGCCGCCTTCGCGCGATCGGCGTCGGTGCCCATCGCGTAGGCCTTGAAAGGCTTTAGCCCGTCGGCGGCGACCGGAATCATTCCGTAACGCGACTTCTCCAGCAGACGCTGATCGATTCCCGCCATCGTCGCCGGCGCGGCGCCGCCGCCTGCATCCGCATCCGCGCCCGCGACAACGACATCCTGGCGCGAACCGCTGGAGCCGTCGATAATGGTGATGGTCTTCCGGCCGGCTTCGGGTTGAGCCGCAACCGCGGCCGCGCCGGACGGCTTCGGCGCAGGTGGCACGGCCGCGGACTGGTCGTCGGGAATCGCGGGCTTCTGGATCGCGATCCGCGCCGTGGGTTCGCCGCCGAGAGGGTCGTGATTGAAAAGAGCAAAACTCAGGAAGACGACCAGGATCGATCCAAACAAGGTCGCCATGACCTGCGGCAGCGTGAAGGGGAGTCGAAAACGGCGCTTGGACGCAGAGTTCTGCCCGAGCGGCGCGCTGAGATCGTCCGTCGTATCAGCCATGGAAGTCCCCGAATCACCCGATTCGACGATATCATGGACGCACGCAAAGGTGGCAGAACGCAATTACGCGCCCGCTGGCCGCCACCTTTGGCAGGAACGAAACCGGCGGACGCCCGAATCGGGAATCCGCTTCCAGTATGTCAGTTCGCCGCCTTGTTCGCGGGCTTCTCCATTGCCGCCTTTTCACTCGGAGCGCGCGACGAGGCGTTGATCTTGACGCCGTGCAAAAGGTCGTCGGCCATCTTCAGTGCCTTGTCGTTCTTGGCGTCCGGCGGAACGTAGGATTGCGAGCCGGTCTTCTCGTCGGTGCCGTTGCGCAGATGGCCGCGCAACGAGGCCTCTCCCTTGGTGTCGGTCCGCGACTTCAACTCATCCGGCACGTCCTGGAGCACCTCGATATCCGGAACGATGCCCTTGGCCTGAATCGAGCGGCCCGACGGCGTGTAATAGCGCGCCGTGGTCAGCCGCAGCGCGCCGTTGCCCGAACCGAGCGGAATGATGGTCTGCACGGAGCCCTTGCCGAACGAACGGGTGCCGATCAGCGTCGCCCGCTTATGATCCTGCAAGGCGCCGGCGACGATTTCGGACGCCGATGCGGAGCCGCCGTTGATCAAAACGACCACCGGTTTGCCCTTGGTGAGGTCGCCCGGATGCGCGCTGCGGCGCTGGGTTTCCTCGGCATTGCGGCCGCGCGTCGATACGATCTCGCCGCGATCGAGGAAACTGTCGGAGACGGTCACGGCTTCCTCGAGCAATCCGCCAGGATTGTTGCGCAAATCGATGATGTAGCCCTTGAGCTTGTCGCCGATCTGGCTTTGAAGGTCGGCAATCGACTTCTTGAGGCCTTCGGTGGTCTGCTCGTTGAAGGTGGTGATGCGGATATAGGCGATGTCGTCAGCCTCGACGCGCGAGCGCACCGAGCGGACGCGGATGTTGTCACGCACCAGCGTCACGTCGATCGGATTGTCCTGACCCTTGCGGATGATCTTCAACTTGATCTTGGTGCCGATCGGACCGCGCATCTTGTCGACAGCCTGGTTGAGGGTCAGCCCCTGCACCGCCTCGTCGTCAAGATTGGTGATGATGTCGTTGGCCAGGATTCCCGCCTTGGATGCCGGGGTGTCATCGATCGGCGAGACCACCTTGACCAAGCCGTCTTCCATCGTGACCTCGATGCCGAGGCCCCCGAACTCGCCGCGCGTCTGCACCTGCATGTCGCGGAAGCTCTTGGCGTCCATGTAGCTCGAATGCGGATCGAGGCCCGACAGCATGCCGCTAATGGCCGATTCGATCAGCTTGCTGTCGTCGGGCTTCTCGACATAGTCGCTGCGGACCCGCTCGAACACATCGCCGAACAGATTGAGCTGGCGATAGGTGTCCGATGTCGCAGCGCGCGCGCTCGATCCCATCAGCACCGACCGCGGCTGCGTCACGAACAGCGTCAGCGCGGCACCCGCGGCGGCGCTGAGAAGAATGAGAGAAACCTTGCGCATCATCCGCGAACCTTTTGGCCTTTATTTGCGGCCCACCACGGGCCTGGATCAATGGGAGTGCCGTCCTTACGGAACTCGATGTAGAGAACGGGCTGACTGACGTTGGCCGCGAGAATCGAAGCGACACGGGAGGTCGATCCCATCGTCGCTACCGGCTCTCCGGTCAACACGAACTGGCCGATGTTAACCGAAATACGCTCCATCCCGGCGATCAGCACATGATACCCGCCACCGGCATTGAGGATCAAGAGTTGTCCATAGCTACGGAACGGCCCGGCGTACACAACCCAGCCATCACACGGTGTCGTGACCTGCGCACCGGGGCGAGCCGCCAACGAAATGCCTTTTTCCACGCCGCCGGCGCCATCGGAGCCACCAAAGTCACGGATCTTCGTGCCGTTAACCGGGAACGCCAACAGGCCCTTGGCGGATGCAAAGGCGATGGCCGGGCTGAGCCGGCCCGGATCCTTGAGAGCCGCCAGATTCGGTTTGCCGTTAAGTGACGCCGGAGCGCCCTGCCGGTTGGCCGTCTCCGCTGCCTTGGCCGCGCTTTTCACGTCCTGTTCCATCTTTGCAATCAGGTCTTGCAGGCCGTCGACCTGGTGCGACAGTTCAATCGCGCGCGCCGCTTCCGCGGCCATATCTTTTTCGATGCCGCTTTGCTGCCGTTGCCGTTCGTTTACCAGCGCCACCAGGCGGGTCTGCTCGTTTTTGAGGCTGTCGCGATCGACCGCCATCCGATCACGTTCGGCGGCGATTGATTTGCGCAGGCTGACAAGTTCATCGAGATCAGCCACAAGCTTTTCCGCGCGCTGGCGTATCTCCGGCACCACGGAGCCGAGCAATATCGCGGTGCGCAGCGACTTCAGCGCATCCTCCGGCCGCACCAGCAAGGCCGGCGGCGTGCGGCGGCCGACCCGCTGCAGGGCGGCAAGCACTTCCACGATTTCCGCGCGCCGCGAAGCAAGCGAATCGCGGATTTTCTGTTCGCGCGCGTGAAGCGGCAGCAGGCGCGCTTCGGCCTCCGCAATCTTGGTCTCGATGTTCCGGACCCCGGCGGCGGTCTCGATCAACTGTTGATTGAGCCTGGCGCGGTTCTGGCCGACGGCCGCGATATCGGCCTTCAGTCGCTCCTGCAACGCGGCCGCGTTCCTTTGCTGCGCCCGCACCCCCTCCAGTTCCTGTTCGCGCTTCTTGATATCGTCGGCCGACGGGACCGCCGCCGGCGACGGTGTCCCGGCAGCCTGCGCCATCACGGGCGAAGAAACCACCGATGACAGGCCCGCGAGCAGGCAAGCCGAGATAACCAGCATGGAGACCGGCGGCTGTCCGCTTCTCGCCTCCGCGAACCGTGAATGGCGGCCCTGGTTCAGCCACATGTCAGGTGATCGGCGCCTGTTTGTTCGCACCATGTTGACCCGATCGCGTCAACGCATCCGGCAAGACGCGCTACCCGCGGTGATAAGGATGGCCGGCCAGGATGGTCGCGGCCCGGTAGATCTGTTCCAGCAGCATCACGCGAACAATCTGGTGCGGCCAGGTGGCCGCGCCGAATGCGATACTCAATCCAGCTTTGCGCCGCAATTCAGGCGAAAGTCCGTCCGCGCCGCCCACGACAAAAACTGTGCTCACAACCGCCTCATCCCGCCAGCGGCCGAGATGATCCGCAAAAGCGGCGCTGTCGATGTTTTTGCCTCTTTCATCCAGCGCCACCAGGGCCGCCCCCTCCGGGACCAAAGCGAGCATCGCCGCCGCCTCTGCGCGAATGCGTTGTTCGGCATCGCGGGCGCGGCTTTCCGGGATTTCATGGACGTCGAGTCCGCGGAATCCCAGCCTGCGGCCGATATCGTTGAAGCGTCCGCGATAGCGATCGGCGAGTTCCCGTTCCGGGCCCTGCTTGAGATGGCCAATGGCAATGACGGCGAGTCGCATCCGCGCAAGCTATCGCGTTTTCGAGCAAAGCGGCTCAGACCGTCTTCGCCGTCGCCGTGTTTTGCATCCACAATCTTTCGAGATTGTAGAATTCGCGAACCTCCGGCCTGAACACGTGCACGATCACATCGCCGGAATCGATGAGCACCCAGTCGCAATTGGGCAAGCCCTCGATATGGATCTTCCTGATTCCGGTTTCCTTGAGGCTCTTGGCGACGTTCTCGGCAACCGCGCCCACATGCCGGTTGGACCGGCCGGTGGTAACGACCATGTAATCGGAGAATGCCGATTTGCCGCGAAGGTCGATAGTGACGGTATCTTCCGCCTTCATATCCTCGAGGCGGGAAAGGATCAGCTCGAGCGTCTCTTCAATGCCGGGTCGCGTTTCCGAAACCACGGCGTCTGCGGCTGTCTTGCGCACTCTCGGCCTAACGGTCTTCGCTGTCGCGCGCTTCGGCGTCGAAGACGTGGGCGGGGAGGACGGGGCAGACCTGGACAATACAGGTGCTGTCAGGGACCATTTCCTTTCGCTGTATCGCAACGCCGAATCCCGGCGTCTGGCGGCTATACTAGGCATGTAGGCCTGACGGTTTCAATATTCCAGTAACCCCGGCGGATTCATCTCCGGCCCTCGTCCTTCCATGTTCCATCCCGGTTCCGCAGGCCGGTCGACGACAACCTCGACTTCATCCCGGTGAGGAAGACCCAGGCGGGCGGGCGATGGGTGGCCAGCTTCTCGGCCCTGGCTTCAGGAAGACGCCACCGCGCAAGTGCCTGCGCGGCAGGCGCTGCGAGAGCGCGGAAACCCTGCGGCGGCCGATCGATCACCGCGATCGGCACCTCGGCGGCAATCCGCCGCCAGTTTTCCCAGCGATGGAATTGCGCCAGATTGTCCGCGCCCATGATCCAGACAAAGCGCGCCCGGGCGCACCTGCGTCGCAGATAGGTAATTGTGTCGACGGTATAGCGGGTTCCGATGACAGCTTCGAGACAGCTCACATCGATCCGCGGATCCCTGGCCATCGCCCTCGCCGCGGCGGCGCGTTCGCCGAAATCGTGGAGCGCGCGCGCGTCCTTGAGCGGATTGGCGGGCGAAACCAGCCACCAGACCCGGTCGAGCTGGAGGCGCTTCAGGGCATACAGACTGATGGCGCGGTGCGCGGCATGGGGCGGATTGAACGAGCCTCCAAGAAGACCGATGCGCATGCCGTCGGCGTGAAGCGGGATGGCGCTGGACCAGACGACTGAACGCGGCTCCAAATCAATCTCCGCGCGACCGGGTGCATGACCCGCCAGCATGCGTGCAATCCGGCGAAAAGACCATGCGCGCTAAAACGAAGTGGCGCTCACGGCCGGGTCTGTCCGGTGCCATGAACGCGATACTTGAAACTCGTCAACTGCTCGGCACCGACCGGCCCGCGCGCATGGAATCTGCCGGTCGCGATGCCGATCTCGGCGCCGAAGCCGAATTCGCCGCCGTCGGCAAACTGCGTCGAGGCGTTGTGCAGCACGATCGCCGAATCCACCTCGTCGAGGAACCGCGCGGCAATTTTTGGATCGTCGGTCACGATCGCATCGGTATGCTGCGAGCCGTGACGCTGGATATGGTCGATGGCCTCACCGACACCATCGACCACGCGCGCGGAAATGATCGCGGCCTCATATTCGGTGTCCCAGTCGTCATCGGTTGCGGGCTTGACCCGCGCGTCGACGCCCTGCACGGCGGCGTCGCCGCGCACCTCGCAGCCCGCATCGATCAGCATCCCGACCAGCGGCTTGAGCGCCTTCGGCGCGGCGGCGCGATCGACCAGCAGCGTCTCGGCCGCGCCGCAAACGCCCGGACGGCGCATCTTGGCGTTGAGCACGATCGACTTCGCCATGGCGAGATCGGCGGCGGCATCGACATAGACATGATTGACGCCTTCCAGATGCGCGAACACCGGCACGCGCGCCTCGGACTCGACGCGCGCGACAAGGCTCTTGCCGCCGCGCGGCACGATCACGTCGATGCCGCCGTTCAACCCGCCGAGCAGCAGCCCGACCGCGGCGCGGTCGCGCGTCGGCACCAGCGTGATCGCCGCTTCCGGCAAACCCGCCTCGCGCAAGCCCTGCACCAGACAGTCATGGATCGCGCGGCATGAGCGGAAACTGTCCGAGCCGCCGCGCAGGATCACGGCGTTGCCGGATTTCAGGCACAGCACGCCGGCGTCGGCGCAGACATTGGGACGGCTTTCAAAAATCACCGCGACCACGCCGAGCGGAACGCGCACGCGCTCGATCGTCATTCCGTTGGGACGCTGCCAGCGTTCGGTAACCTTGCCAACGGGATCCTCGATCCCGCTCACCACCTTCACGCCGTCGGCCATGGCCTCGATGCGCGCTTGCGTGAGCGTCAGACGATCGACGAACGCGGACGCGGCGCCGCCGGCGCGCGCATCCGTGACATCCTCGGCATTGGCCTTGAGAATCGCGGCCGCGTTGGCGCGGATCGCGCGCTCCATCGCATCGAGCGCCCGATTCTTCTGCGCCGCCGACGCAAGGCCCAGCACGCGCGCGGCGGCGCGCGCCTGCGTTGCAAGGTCGTTCATCAGGGCCGGCAGATCGGCTGCGGCGCCGACCGCCTTCAGGGAGGCAGTCATGTCGGGCTGGCAATCCTGTTAGTAGAAATCCTGTCCGATCCAGTCACCTCAGACGGAAGTCCGGCGGTGTTTCTCAAAACAACGTCCTAGCACAGTTGTAACCGATCGGCTATCGACCGGCCAGCTCCGCCCGGCCTGTCGGCCTTGCGCCGGCGGGGGCGAACTTGCCGAGCGCGAACCACGACAGAAAGGCGGCTGTCCCGGCGCGCTCGGTCGAGGCGGAACCGATCGTCGCGAATGGCGCGGTCGATCGCTATTGTAGCCAAGCCGTATCTCCCTCGGCAGGCGCAGGCTGACTGCCGCGAACAGGCCCGGCTCCGATCAACTTCACATATTGAAGTTGAGATTCAGCGACGCCGGCGCACGATTCCCCGAACCATCCAGCAACAGGAGCCGGTCATGGCGGCCTATCTCGACCTTCAGGCGCTCGTGCAGATCATCGGACCGCGTTTTGCCGAAGGCGCCGCGGAGCGCGATGCGGGCGACGTCTTCGTTGCGGACCACTACGATGTGCTGGCGCAGCACAAGGTATTCTCCGCGCTGGTGCCGAGGGAGTTGGGCGGCGGCGGCGTTGCCTACAGCGCCATGTGCCGTTTCCTGCGCGAACTTGCGCATTACTGCCCTTCGACGGCGCTCGCGCTGTCGATGCACCAGCATCTCGTCGCAGCGGCGGTCTACAATCATCGCCAGGGCCGGCCGGGGCAGAAACTTCTGGAACGGGTCGCGGCGTCCGAACTGGTGCTGATCTCGACCGGCGCCAGCGACTGGATGGAATCGAATGGTCTGGCGCAGCGCGCCGACGGCGGCTTCCGGGTCAACGCGCGAAAGCCTTTCGGCAGCGGCTCGCCCAAAGGCGGTCTGCTGATGACCTCGGTGCCGTTCGACGATCCGGTCGAAGGCTGGCAGGTGCTGCATTTCGCGGTGCCGTTCGATGCGCCGGGCGTGTCGCTTGGCGACGACTGGCAAACGCTCGGCATGCGCGCGACGGGTTCGCAGACCATTGTTCTGGAAAACGTGTTCGTGCCGAATGACGCGATCGCGCTGCGGCGGCCGCGCGGCCGTTTTCATCCGGCGTGGAACGTGATTCTCACGGTCGCGATGCCCCTGATCATGTCGGTCTACGCCGGCGTCGCCGAAGCCGCGGCGGCGATCGCCACCAGGCTTGCAAAAAAGCGCTTGAGCGATCCGACCGTGCCCTATCTTCTTGGCGAACTCGCCAACGAGCTGACGAAAGTGCAGCTCGCCATCGACGATATGGTCCGCCTGACCAACGACTTCGACGTCACGATGGGTCTGGAGGTGACCAGCCCCATGCTGGTGCGCAAGACGCTCGTCGCAGAGAGCGTGCTGACAACCGTCGAGAAGGCGCTGGAAGTGGCGGGCGGCGCCGGCTTCTATCGCAAGACCGGACTTGAACGCCTGCTGCGCGATGCGCACGGCGCGCAGTTTCACCCGCTCCCGGCGAAACGGCAGCAGCGGTTCACGGGCCGCATCGCACTCGGTCTCGATCCGATCGCGGATCTAGCGTGAGCCGCGGCAGAAGGCCGAATTGGATTTGAGGCATCACGCAATCTCGCATTCGTCCAATTCTCCGTGAGAGATGAACTCGCGGCGCTCGGCGCGGTTCTATCCTTGCACGGCTGGTTGGCTCAATGCGGGTCGGCACCAGCCCCCCTTTCTGCCGCGGTGTGGCGTCTCGCCACTTCAAGCCGCCCAGCCCGCATTGCGCGCTATTTCAAGAAAGGTAACTGCCATGAGCAGAGAACATGTCGCTCACAATCATCCGGCGAACGAGACATACACTCAGCTTCACTCCACCGTCCCCAAGATCGCCGCCGGCTTCGTTGCCTGGTTCGTGCTGATGGCGTGGCTCTTTTTTGACAGGCAGAGCCTCGTCGCACTTCCGTTGGCCTTCATCACCGTGCTGTTTCTGGTGGCCGGCCTGTGTTTCAGCGCATCGTTTCTGGTGTGGTTCAGACATCGGCCGGGCTATGACAGCCATCCGAGCGAGGTCCCGTTCCGGGATTGGATAACGGGCAAATTCGCGGTTTGGGGCAGCCAGCAGAGCGCCGGACAGGCGGCCACCGAGATACTGCTGCCGATGGCGGCTGCCGCCTTTGGAATAACCGTGATGGGACTTATCTACACGATCTCCGGCTCCATGATTGGCTCCGGCATGGTTAGCTGAACCGTCTTCCACTTAGTCGGAAAATACTCCAGGACTCGTCATGGCCCGGCGTGATGCCGGGCTTGACGATTCAATCAGACCTGATCCGCTCCCATCTAGGTGTTTAGTCCCACAGTGTGATGGCGTATCATTATCGTCGTCAGAGAGGGACGCGCTATGGGCCAAGTTCTTCACGGGAGCGCCACGACCACGCACGCCGTTCGAACGGAGCTACAGCGATCGCAGGCTTCAGCCGCGGAACTCGCGCGGCGCTTCGGGATCAACGAGAAGACCGTGAGGAAATGGCGGCTCCGTCAGACGGTCGAGGACGAGCCGATGGGTCCGAAACAGCAGCGAAGCTCCGTCCTCTCGGGCATTGAGGAGGCCGCGATCGTCGCTTTGCGCGTGCAGTCCCGTCTGCCCCTGGACGACGTCTTCGTCGCACTGAAGGACGTCATCCCGCACCTGACGCGCTCGTCATTGCATCGCTGCCTTCAACGTCATGGAATTTCTCGGCTGCCGAAGATCGATCGTGAAAAACCGAAGCGGTTCAAGGCTTACGAGATCGGCTACTTCCACATCGACATCGCCGAGCTGCGATATGAAGGCGGCAAGGCCTATCTGTTCGTGGCCGTGGACCGGACCTCCAAGCTGGTCTTCGCCAGAATCTATCGGAAGGCAACCAAGCTCGTGGCGGCGGGTTTCCTCAAGGCGCTGGTGAGAGTTATTCCCTACAAGGTCCACACGGTGCTGACGGATAACGGCGTTCAGTTCGTCCAGCACGACAAGAGAGCCGAGGGCGGCTTCGTCGCTCACGTCTTCGGAAGGGCCTGTGCCGAGAACAGTATCGAGCACAGGCTCACCAGGCCCTATCATCCTTGGACCAACGGCCAGGCTGAACGAATGGTCCGAACCATCAAAGACGCCACCGTTCGCGCCTTCCACTACGCCTCGATCGACGACCTGCGACGCCACGTCCGGGACTGGTTGCTGGCCTACAACTACGCCAAGCGGCTCAAGGCACTCCGCTTCAAAACCCCGCTCGAAGCCATCAAACAAATCAGCGCCGAAAAGCCACAGTTGTTCACCCGTCAGCCAAGCCATGACATGCTGGGACTAAACACCTAGAGCGTATTCAAGCGAAGTGGCTATCGGTTCGCGTCAAGAAAACGCGTCAAATCAAAATCATAGAGCCCCGCTTCTGATTCCATCAGAAGCGGAAAGGCTCTAGCCAGCGTCGCTGCGCGGGCCGCCGACCACGAGATCGTCGCGGTGGATCATTTCGGCCCGGCCGCTGATGCCGAGGATTTGCGCCGCATCGGAAGACGAGCGTCCCTTGATCTTCTCGGCGTCGTCGGCATCGTAGGCAACGAGACCGCGGCCAATCTCGTGCGTATTCGGGCCGCGCACGATGACCGCATCGCCGCGCGCGAAGCGCCCGTCGACCCGGATCACGCCGGCCGGAAGCAGGCTCTTGCCGGCACGCAACGCCGCGACCGCGCCGGCATCGATGGTCAGCGTGCCCTTCGGCTCCAGCGAGCCGGCGATCCAGCGTTTGCGCGCCGTGACCGGATTCGCCGGCGTCAGAAACCAGGTGCAGCGCCCGCCGTCGATGACAGCCTGCAGCGGATGATCGATCTTGCCCGAGGCGATCAGCATGTGGGTGCCCGAGGTGGTCGCGATCTTCGCCGCCTCGATCTTGGTCCGCATGCCGCCGCGCGACAATTCGGAGGCGGCGCTTCCCGCCATCGCCTCGATATCGGCGGTGACGCGCTTCACGACCGGAATCAGTTTCGCATCCGGATCGAGATGGGGCGGCGCATCGTAAAGCCCGTCGATGTCCGACAGCAGGATCAGCAGGTCGGCGCTCGCCATGGTGGCGACGCGCGCGGCGAGACGGTCGTTGTCGCCGTAGCGGATTTCGGTGGTGGCGACCGTGTCGTTCTCGTTGATGACGGGGACCGCGCGCCATTCGAGCAGCTTCGCGATGGTCGAGCGCGCATTGAGATAGCGGCGGCGTTCTTCCGTGTCCTGCAAGGTCACCAGAACCTGCCCGGCGCCGATGCCGTGATCGGCAAGCACCTTCGACCATATCCGCGCCAGCGCGATCTGCCCGACCGCGGCGGCAGCCTGGCTTTCTTCCAGCTTCAACGCGCCGCGCGGCAGCTTGAGCCGGCTGCGGCCCAGCGCGATCGAGCCGGACGAGACGATCAGCACGTCGCGTCCCTCGCCATGAAGTCCGGCGATATCAGCGGCCAGCGCCGACAGCCACGCCGTACGGACCTCGCCGGCCTCGGAATCGATCAAAAGCGACGAGCCGACCTTGACGACGATGCGGCGAAATCTTTTGAGATGCAGGCTGGTCATGGCGGTCGGCGATCAATCGAGCGAAGGCGCGGCTTTCATCACATGAAAGCGACGCCTTGGAAAGCGGAATGCCGGTCCGGACTCGTTTCCTTCGAAGCTGCCGGCTCGCGACTTTGCTGAAATGGCGGACAACACCAGGCCGCGGCATCGTCCAAAGCGTTTTCGAGCGGAGCATGTCCTCAGGCTTGACCCGAGGATGGAAACCAGTTCGCGTGAAGAAAACGCGTCGAATCAAAATCATAGAGCTCATCTTCTGATTCCATCAGAAGCGGAAGGCTCTATGGCGACCACGGCTTGGCCTGCGCCACCGGCGTCGTTGCGCCAGCCGGCGCGGCCGAAACCTCAGTGCCCTTCGCCTTGTCGGACACCGGCGCTTCGCCGATCACGGCGACAAGCGCCCGCAACGCCTCGCCGACGCCCTCGCCGGTGATGCCCGACAGCAGCAGCGGCGTTTTCTTCGCGGCGCGCTTGAGGCGGTCGCGCTGCTTCTTCAGGTCCTCGGCCGAAACCGCGTCGATCTTGTTGAGCGCGACGATCTCGGCCTTTTCCGCGAGCGTGCCGGCGTAGGCTTCCAGTTCGCCGCGCACGGTCTTGTAGGCGCGGCCCGCATGCTCGCAGGTGGCGTCGACCAGATGCAGCAGCACGCGACAGCGTTCGACATGCCCCAGAAACCGGTCGCCGAGACCCGCGCCTTCATGCGCGCCCTCGATCAGCCCCGGAATGTCCGCCAGCACAAATTCGCGGTCATCGACATTCACGACGCCGAGCTGCGGGTGCAGCGTGGTGAACGGATAGTCCGCGATCTTCGGCTTCGCCGCGCTGACCTTGGACAGGAACGTCGACTTGCCGGCATTGGGCAGGCCGACAAGGCCGGCATCGGCGATCAGCTTCAGCCGCAACCAGATCCAGCGCTCCTCGCCGGGCTGGCCGGGATTGGCATTACGCGGCGCGCGATTGGTGGACGACTTGAAGTGCGCGTTGCCGAACCCGCCATTGCCGCCTTCGGCCAGCACGAAGCGTTCGCCGACGCTGGTAAAGTCATGGATCAGGGTTTCGCGGTCCTCGTCGATGATCTGGGTACCGAGCGGCACCTTGAGCACGATGTCCTTGCCGTTGGCGCCGTGGCGGTCCGAGCCCATGCCGTTGGCGCCTTTCGGCGCCTTGAAGTGCTGCTGATAGCGATAGTCGATCAGCGTGTTGAGGCCTTCGGCGACCTCGACGATGACGTCGCCGCCGCGCCCGCCATTGCCGCCGGAAGGTCCGCCGAACTCGATGAACTTCTCGCGGCGGAACGCCACGCAGCCGTTGCCGCCGTCGCCGGAGCGGATATAGACCTTGGCTTCATCGAGAAATTTCATGGTGGATAGGTAGGGTACGCGCGGTCGCGAGGCAACCGTCAAGCTCCAGGGGTGCGATTTCGACATTCGTATCCCGTTTCACTGGCGATCCAGCGAAACGCGGCCGTTTTCAGGACTTCGAGAGACTGACTTGCGGCCTAATGCCGATAGTCCGCGCGCCTGCCACATCAATCGCACCGCGTTCGACCAGCGTGCGGTGGAAACGGCGCTTGCGCTCCGACGAGCACGCGAAGTAGGTCTCGCCGCATTGATCGAGCAGGCTCGCGCGCGTGGCGAAAACCTCATCCAGCGGCAGACCCGCCTGCAGCAAGGCAACGGTTCCGAGAAAAGCGATATCGAGCGCGCGGCCCCGCCCGGCGACAAGTCCGTCGGCGGCGCCGTTCAGTGCCTCGACGGCATAGAAGGTGCGGAACTGACGGCGCGGGTCGGGGGCCAGTCTGCATTTCGCCTCGATCCTTCGCGTCATGACGGGCTGATGATCGCCATAGTGAACGACCAGCATCGGCCGATCGGAAAAACGCGCAGCGAGGATGGCCTTAAGCCTGCTCCAGGTCGCGGCGGTCTCCGCAAGCCGCGCGTAGTATTCCGCGTAATTCGGATCGGGGGTGCTGGCATATGCAAACGCCCGCTCGCTCTCAAAATGTCCGGGTGCGACCAGCCGCCGGCTGTGCGGGCCATGATTGAAGTTGGTCAGCACGAAGAGAAACCGTGGCGCACCATCATCCGCAATTCGCTTCATATGCGCTGCGATAGTGGCCTCCAGAAACATCTCGTCTGAATGCGTCGCCTCGAATTGACTGGCTTCGAACGGCGCGGGGAAATCATCGGTGAACGTGCGATCGTTGATTCCGATGGCCCGATAGAACGCATCGTAATTGAGAAAATCGCGGCGGCAGCTCGACGCCAGCGCCGTCCTGTAACCCAGCGATGCGAGCCAAAGTGGCAGGCTGTGGTGGAATCGGCCGACGCCGCGCTTGAACAGATAATACGCGTTGGAGCCGAAGCTCGCGCTGGACAGGCCCGTCAGCAGGCTGAATTCGGACTGCCACGATCCGCCGCCGAATATATCGACGTTGAGACTTCCATAGCAGCCATGCGCCGGGGACAGAAAGGCCGCGACACCAGGCTCCACCGGCAGCCCGTAAGTCCGCGGATCGAAAATCGATTCATGCTGGATGACGATGATGTCGGGATAGATCAGGGTGCGCGCGGGAACCGGCGGCATCAGCGGTAACCGCTCGCTGGCGATATCGCAGAGCGCCAAACCGCCGGACTGCCGCCAGGACCTCGGATCGAGCAAGGAGGCGATGAGGGCCGAAAGGAAACAGCGGCGCTGGGCTGCGATGGGCTGGAAAACAACCGCACCGCCGCCCACCCGGTAGGCCGCGACCAGACCGGCCAGCGCCGCGATGAAAATAGCGATCTGCCATTCGAACGAAACCGGCGAGCCCTGCACATAGAGCAGCGTAGCGATACCCGCGCCGGCCAGCGCGATCCCCCCGGCGACAACCTCCGCCACCGCCAGCGGATACTGCACCACAAAGAACGGCACTGTGCCCGCGAACGCCAGCGGCAAATCCGTCACGATCAATTTCAGCCCGCTGTGCTTGTATTTGACGACCGATGCGCCCGATACGGCGGCGGCCAGCATCGACGCCAGCAGGATGGCTCGTCCAATATCGTCAACGGCGAACAGCAGGAGCGCGGCGCTAAAACACAGTCCTGCGACGGCCAGCCCGAGATGCGCAACGCTACGCTCCGCCAACGAGACGACGGCAATTGCGAACGCGAGGATCAGGACCAGGGTCATTTGACTTCGACGCAGCGAAACAGACCGCAACGTTATATCATCGGACCCGACGGGGACAGCCGTCAACTTCCGGATGATTGCAACCGGCGCGCCAGCGGAACTTTGGATGTCCTCGTTCCGGACAGGTTGCGCGCTCCTCCTCTCATAGGGAGAGGGTCAGGATGAGGGGTTGACCTTGATGCCGTACCCCTCACCCGGCTGTTTCCGCTGCTTTTTTAGCGGCCAACCTCTCTCCGGCGGTGGGAAAGGTGAAACTCCCTGGCGCCGCGCGGTTACCGCTCGCGGCGCGCGGCGTTGCTCCAGTTCTTCAGCGACGACCACACGCCGCGCGTGAGGCGAAAGCGATCGACCGGTGTCGACGATCCCAGCGCCCTGGAGCGATGCAGTTCGACCCCGGTCCACTGGAAGCCGCACTTCTCCAGCACGTTACGCGACGCCGGATTGACCACGCGCGCCCCGGAGCGCAACTGGTCGACCGCGAACGCCTCGAAGGTGTAGTCGATCACGGCGCGCGCGGCCTCGGTGGCGAACCCCCGGCCCCAGTAGTCGACGCCGACCCAGTAGCCAAGCTCGGGCGCGTCCGGCTCGCTCCAGTCGACGCCGGCCACCCCGACCGGAACGTGATTGTGCTCGATCAGAAACACGGTCTCGCTGCTGTCGCCCGCGACGGCTTCGACGAAGCGAACCGCGTCCTGCTGCGTATAGGGATGCGGCAGGCGGCGCGTCATCTCGGCGATCCGGCGATCGTTGGCGAGACCTGCGATGACCCTGGCGTCGGCGAGCATCGGCTTGCGCAGGCTCAGCCGCTCGGTCTCGAGGTCGAACGGCCGCGCCTGGCGCAGCGCGAGGGTCGAGGTCGGAATGTCCTGCAGCATGGTCGGCTCCGTGATGCGAACGCAGGTCCATATGCAAACGCAAAACTAAGAAAGGGAGGCCGGTTTCCCGCCTCCCCCTTGGAGCCGTTCATGCTCCGCCGGTTCAACAGGGACCGGCGGACGCAATGTCATCCACCGTCTACTCGGCCGCGGCTTCCGTCATCGGGAGAACCGATACGAACGTGCGGCCGCCGGCTTTGGTACGGAACGCGACGCGACCTTCAACCTTGGCGAACAGGGTGTGGTCGGTGCCCATGCCGACATTAAGGCCGGGATGCCAAGTGGTGCCGCGCTGGCGGGCGATGATGTTACCGGGAATCACGCGCTCGCCGCCGAACGCCTTGATGCCAAGGCGCTTGCCATGCGAATCGCGTCCATTCCGCGAAGAACCGCCTGCCTTTTTGTGAGCCATCGCCCGTCTCCAGTCTCGTCCGTATCTCTAGATCATTTCCGTGACAGAATCATTCACTTTTTCTCACGGAGATTTTTAATCGCTCTTAGAGCCTTTCCGCTTCTGATGGAATCAGAAGCGGGGCTCTATGATTTTGATTTGACGCGTTTTCTTTACGCGAACCGGTATCCACTTCGCTTGAAAACGCTCTAGTCGTCGTTTTTCGCCTTCTTGGCCGCGGTTTTTTTGGCCGCCGGCGTCTTGGCGGCCGCCTTCTTCGCCGGAGCCTTCTTCACAGGCGTCTTGGCCGACGTCTTCGAATCGGCCTTCTTCTTCGCGGCCTTGGGCGCCTCGTCGTCGCCCTCGCCTCCGGCCGGCTCGACGACCTTTTCCTTCTTGGGGCGCGGCCCGATTGTCGGGGCCTTGCCGTCAGCCAGGATCTCGGTGATCCGCAGCACGGTGATCTCGTCGCGATAACCGCGCTTGCGTTTCGAATGCTTGCGGCGGCGCTTCTTGAACGCGATCACCTTCGGACCGCGCTTGTGCTGCAGCACTTCCGCCGCAACCGAGGCTCCCGTCACCGTGGGCGCGCCGAGCACCGGCGTGTCGCCGCCGAGCACCAGAACCTCGCCAAGCTGCACGATCGTTCCGACCTCGCCGGCGATCTTGCCAATCTCGAGCACATCATCCGGAACGACGCGATATTGGCGGCCGCCGGTTTTGATGACTGCGAACATCGTTCTATTCCTTCGTGTTCGATCCCGGCCTCGGACAGGTCCGGGCCGGCTTTTTGTCAGTCGTTAGGTCAAGAGCATTTTCGAACGACAAACCGGATGCCGCTTTGCCCAGAAATGCCCGATGGGTTTTTCACGCGACCGGGGATATGCCCTTGCGGTCACAAAAAAACAAGCGGCGCCAAGGATACCCCTGCGCCGGCTGCGCGACTTATAGCTCGCAAAGGCCGGGAGTCAAGGCAAGCGGCGCGAAAACGGCCAATTATCAGCGATTCGGCTCGCCCTCCCCGTTTCCAAATCGATGGCCATGAAACAAAAAGGTTCCCTGACCGTTGGTCCCCGCCAAATCGACAGCGAGCGGGGCAACGATGGCTGAAGACACTTTGACGACGGCGGGTATCGGCAAGCACGGCGTTCTGCGGCTGCCATCGGTGGATGTCGACAGCTACAACATCGAATTAAAGGACGACGACGGCTTTCTCGGGGATCGCGCCTGCAAGGGCGCCTTCCGAAAGATCCTTGACGGCCTGCGCAAACCGCTGAAGAAAAACGGCGACGACCCGCTTGGCAAGACCCCGTCCCAGGCAATCGCCAAGGGCTCGCTCGACGAGGCTCTGATCGGCGACGATATCGACGCCGCCGCCCTGGTGCATGGCGCCATCGAGGAGTTCGCGCAGGAACTCGCCTATGTGACGGGACGCTTCCTCAAGACCAAGGCTTGGGCCGATACTGAGCGCATCGTGGTCGGCGGCGGCTTCCGCAAGAGCCGGGTCGGCGAGATCGCGATCGCCCGCGCCGACCTGTTGCTGAAAAGCGAGGGCCACAAGGTCCATTTGATCCCGATTCGCTTCGATCCCGACGAGGCCGGGCTGATCGGCTGCCTGCATCTGGCGCCGTCGTGGATCTTCGAGGCGTTCGACAGCATCCTGGCGGTCGACATCGGCGGCACCAACATCCGCTGCGGCGTGGTCGAGACCCGCTGGAAAAAGGCCGCCGACCTCTCCAAGGCCGGGGTGTGGAAGTCCGAATTGTGGCGCCACGCCGACGACGAGCCGACCCGCGAGGGTGCGGTGAAGAAGCTCGTGAAAATGCTGAAGGACCTCATTTCGCAGGCGGACAAGGAGGGACTGAAGCTCGCGCCGTTCATCGGCATTTCATGCCCGGGCGTGATCGACGAGGACGGCTCGATCGAGAAAGGCGCGCAGAATCTTCCCGGCAACTGGGAGAGCAGCCGATTCAACCTGCCGGCGTCGCTGATCGAGGCCATCCCCGAGATCGGCGGCCACGATACCACCGTGCTGATGCACAATGACGGCCTGGCGCAGGGCCTGAGCGAAATGCCCTACATGCAGGACGTCACCCGCTGGGGCGTTTTGACCATCGGCACCGGCCTTGGCAACGCGCGTTTCACCAATCGCAAGAAGGACAACAAGAAAGAAAAGAAGTCCGACGACGGCAAGGACAAGAAGGACAAGAAAGCGAAGGAGTGACAAACCGCCCGCGCGGGGCCTTTCGCTGCCTAGACATGCCGCAGCGCTCGGATATGCCGCGCGCCGATCGCGCTCTCCCGACAAAGTAACCTTGATTGGTGAGGTTAAAATCATGATCGCGTTGCCGGTTTCGCAAAGACCGCTACGGTCGCACGGTCGCGCAGGTGGTCCGCGAAGCCGCACTTCCGGCCACGATTTTAATGACGCGGCACGGGACCGCCGATTATTATCGCGTCCGGCGGTCCCACCTTTCCAGTACGCCGGATAGGCTCCTCCCTGGCAACCGCTCCCCCGACCCTCCCGATCATGTTTGGGTTTTGCATTTGAACGGGCGGCGATGTATCAAGGCGCGCGTTTTCCGAGCGAACCGGTTTCCACTTCGCCCGAAAACGCGCTAAAGGCGGTCCACCGTCGGCGTGGCACCTTAGGAGAGGTGGCAGAGTGGTCGAATGCACCGCACTCGAAATGCGGCATAGGTGCAAGCCTATCGGGGGTTCGAATCCCTCCCTCTCCGCCACTTCGGAACAAAACCGGGAACGCCGATTCCCGTCGACTTCCCTCCTTTGAGGGCCACCAGCGTCCTCAACAACGTGCCTTTGCTGCCTTTGATGTAAATCGCGTCGTCGGCCACCTCGACGCGCTGCGCGAAGGCCCGGACGTGATCCCGCCGATAGCCGCCCTCTCCGTGCCGGAGTTGGGTGCGGGCTTCCGTGGCGAGCTCACGCACGGCCGCGCCTGTCAGTGCATTGTGCGTCGAGGTTTTGAGCATCGCTTCGATCCGGGCCGCGTCGGCTCGCGCCTGCTCCCGAATCGCCGTGAGGCCGGCAATCAGCTCGGAAAGAGCGGATTCGGCCGGGTCGAGCGATCCCGCCTCGATAGTGTCATAAAGACGATTGAGGCGGTGGTCGGCCTCGGTGGCGCGCTGGCGCAATTCCCCGATATGCTGGCTGCGCCGCTCGACGCCTTCCAGCCGGCGGTCCAGAAGCGAAGCGAGCACGTCTTCGATCCGCTCAGGGTCAAGCAATCGTTCCTCAAGGTGTGTCACCACCGTGCCTCAAGGTGTGTCACCACCGTGCGGTCGAGCTTGGTGGCTGCCGCTCACACGCGTCTTAAAAATGAACTTCATCTTCAAGCGAAAGGCCGATCAACATTGCGACCTTCTGCGGAAGCAGGCGTTCCGATAAGACATTGCGTCTCGAAGTGCATATTAACGCCACTGACTTCGCTTGCCGAAAGTGCGCGCCGGGATCGCACAGGGCGATCTCGCCGCGCGAGCAATTCCAGGAGACAGAGCTTTGGGCGAGACGGCTCACCTCGTCGAGGACTCCAATGCCATGGCCGAGAGGCTTGAGGATATGGCGGGGAGCGAACGGCTTAGAACGCGGCCGTCGCACATGAACTCCGCACCCCTCTGACCATCCTACGCGGACGACTTCGAGGAATTGCCGATGGCGTCTTTCAAGTTGACGCAACGCTTAACCCATCATCAATGATCCTCCCGCTGCCTTCCCGGTTCATGCGGCGCAGAACCGCGCCGCGGCGCCGGCCCCGCCGCCGGGTGCGGCTCTGGACGCGGCGCAGGTCGTGCAGCCGGCGCTTTGGGACCAGCGGCCCGCGGGGCTTCCATATGCGGAGCTTCACCGCGCGGCGGCTCGGCATGGGGAGCCATGGGCGGATGCTCGGCAGCCGGGCCACGCCGCATTTCCTCGCGTGCGGGTCCTGCCGCATGGGGCTCAGGTCGCGCGGCCGGCGGCCTCTCCGTGCGCGGAGCTTCGCCACGCGGCGGCTCGGCATGCGGAGCCATGGGCCGATGCTCAACAGCCGGGCCATGCCGCGTTTCCTCGCGTGCTGGCGCTGCCGTCCGGGGTTCGTTCTGAACGGGTGCGCCGCCGTGCTCCTGCACATGCTGGCCTTCTGGCCCTTTCTGTCGGGGCAAGCCCGGTGCGGCACTATGCTCGGGCACGTGCGTGGTGGGCGCCCTCCCGGACCGCTCCGGCGCTGTGCCGCCCGGCGGATGCTGCTCCGGTCCCGCGCCAGGTCGCGGGGGTTCGGCGCCGGGCTTCAATTTTTGCGGCGTATTGACGGGTGTCGTTGGGCCACCTTCCTTCGCGCGCACGACGCCAGGCCCGCTGAATGCAGCGGGACGCGAGGTCGCGGCAATAGCCGGCTTGCCGTGATTTTTGGATTCGAAGAGAGCGCCGTTCATGCTTGCGGTGCGCGCGTGTTCGATTTGAGTCGGCGTCGGCGGAACATGCTGCACGCGCGCCGCAGCCTCCTCGGCTGGCGTCGGCCGCGCCTCGATGCCGCCCTTGCCGCCATTAAAGCTGATGCGCGTGTTGTTATTGTTGATGACGACGTTCTTCTCGTAGACGTTCGTCACTTGCACGCTGCCGAAGTTGTTGACGGTGCGGTTGTAGAAAAAGTGCCCGTTTTCCCAGCGGCCGCCCTCATAGCCGTGGCCGGTATAGCCAAAGCCATAAACGATGCCGCCATAGAAGCCGACGTGATCGGCCCAGTAACCGCGATGGAAGGCGTAGACCCCGTCAACGAACCCCCAATAGCCGGGCGTCCACAGCAGATCGGGGCGCGGCGGCTCAACCCAGGTGCCCGGCACCCAATAATAGTCGTAGTTGTTCCAGGCCCAGTAGCCGGGCGTCCAGATGTAGCCCGGCGCCGGCATCGGCGGTTGATCGTATTCAGGCAGTGACGGAGGAGGCTCCTCGGCTCGGATGACGGCGCCCACGGCACCGCCCGCGCCTGATGGCGGACACGCGCAGGTCTGCGCAAGGCCCGGCGCTTGCCACGCAAGGAAAGATACGCTTCCAAGCATGACAGCCAGGGAGGTCCGCGTCAGGAAAGCGCGCCGGATGTCTTTCTTTATCATATGTAAGGTCCTTTCATCGTTGATGGGAATGGAACGGGCTTGCTCCTGCGCGGCTTGCGGCGGTCTCACACCAGCGTCATGTCCTTGGGCTGGACGTCTGCGAACACCTTTTGCAATGCGACCTGATCGAGCCCGTACATGCGCCTGAGGAGGCCGCCGAACAGGGCGCGATAGTCGGTCAGGACCGGATAGTCGCGATTCTGGAACAGCGTTGCCTGCGCGACCTTGACCTGCTCGCCGACGATGCGGCCACCCCGGACACCGCCGCCGAGCACCCAGTAGACGCTGCCGTGTCCGTGGTCGGTGCCCTTGTCGCCGTTCTCGCGAAACGTGCGTCCGAACTCGGAGATCACGACAACGACGGTGTCGCGCCAGACCTCGGGACCGGTCTCGTCGGCAAAGCCTGCAAGGCCGCGGCCGAGTTCGGTGAGCCGGTCGGCGAGATAGCCGGAACTGCCGCCCTGATTGACGTGGGTGTCCCAGCCGCCGACATCGACGAAACCGAGATTGTAGCCGCCACGCATCAGCCGCGCGATGCGCCGGGCCGACAGTTCGAAGCCTTTCGGCGAGACGGCATGGCGGTTCGCTGCGACGCTCTCACGCGAGATCGATTGATACACGTCGTCGCGCACATGAAAGCCTTCCGCGACCGAGGCGAACAGCGGATCGTCCTCATAGAGCTTGGCGATCAGGGCTGCCTGGCGATCGTTGATCGCAGGCTTGCCGACCGTGTTCAGCCCGATGTTGGGAATGGGCGTCTCGCCGCCGTGGAAGATCAGCGGCAACTGGTCGGTGAAGGCGATCGGCCGCGTTTGCGTCAACACGCCGGCGAGACGCGCCATGAAGCCGGACTGATAGTTGCGCGAGCCATTGACCGGCTGCCCCAGTTCGATCGTGTCCTGGGTCTCGAAATGGCTGCGGGTGAGATCGTCGGTGCCCGCGAACGGCACGAAGGCGATCTGCTTCTTCTGCCAGAGCGGCAGGATCGAGGCGCGCAACGCGGGATGCAGGCCCCAGTCGCCGTCGAGCGCGATGGCCTCGGCCGCCCCCTTGGCGGGATTGGAGCCCGGCCGCGGCACGGCGAGCGTCGGGCGCGACTGGTAATAGAAGTTGCTGCCGATCGGAATGACCACATTGGCCGCGTCATAGGCGCCGCGGAGGAAGACCACGAGCAGCCGCGCCTGGGTCTGTGGCGCGGCCCAGACGCGGCCCGCGACCGTTGCGGGGGCGAGAGCGGCGAGCGCTTTGAGGAGCGTACGGCGGCTGAATGCAGATTGCATGACGGGACTCCGTTCAGCGCATGAAATCGGGTGAGGCGAGAAAGAGCGCGTTCCACTCCTGGGGCGATACGGCCTGATCGAGCACCGCAACGGTATTCGGCCTGAGCTCACGCCGGAGCGCGGCGAAATAAAGCGCGTTCTGAAGCTGCGGGAACGCGGGACGATCGATCTGTCGGGGGCCTTCGGACTTGAACAGCCCCGCCGATCCGCCGCCGATCTGGCGTGCGATCTCGAAGCGAACGGCCAACTGCCCCGGGCCGTTCCATGAACTCTCAGACAGCGAATAGCCGTCCGGCGTTTCGTGATTGTAGAAACCTTCCGCCATGCGCTTCAGCCACCCCTGGATCGGCGCGGTGTTGAGGATCACCTTGCCGCCATAGGCGAGCCGGACCGCGGAAAGCACATAGCGAACCGGATCCTTGAACTTGCCGTGCGCCGCGGCCGAGGCGAATTCCGGCGCGGTCACCATCGTGCGCAGGACGCTCGCGATATCGCCATTCGTGCGCAGGAACGACCGGGTCATGCGGTCGATCAGCGCTTGCGGCGGATTGTCCGACACGAGATAGACGGCGATCTGGCGGGAGATGTGGCGCGCAGTTGCCGGCTGCGTTGCGAGAATGTCGAGCGCCTCTTCGACCTCGGCATAGCCGCGACCGGCAATGTGATGGCCGAGGAAGATCTTGTCGCCGTAGTCGTGGCGTGCGGGATTGAATTCGAACAGGCCCTGCCGGATGAGCTGGCCAGCGAGCTCGGGCTTCAGGCGCGGGTTCTGCGGCGACGCATCGATGCCGACGCCGGTCAGGATGCGGGCCAGCTCCTCCACATCTTTCTGGGTGTAGCCGGAGCCAACGCCCATGGTGTGAAGCTCCATGATCTCGCGCGCATAGTTCTCGTTGATGTGGCCCACGGCGTTCCGCGCATTGTCGAGATAGCGGAGCATGGCCGGGTGATGCAGCGTCGCGCCGAGAAGATCGCGGAAACGGCCGAGCGCATGCGGGCGGATCGCGCTGTCGACATAGTCGCCGACCATGGCTCTGATGTCCGCCTTGGACTGATGGACGTTGAAATGGTTGAACCAGAACCACGTCATGCGCTCGCGCAACCGCGTCGGCGCATACAGATCGCGCAGGATGTCGCGTGTCGCGGCCTGCCGCGCGAAGTCGTTCAGCGTCTGCTGGAACGCCTGCTGCGCCGCGCGCTTGAGATCGGGATCGGTGATGGCGTGGAGCGCCTTGCCCTTCTCTGCGACGTCCGCGACAAGCGTCGCCATCGGCTTCTGCGAGATGGAGAGCGCATCGATCTCGGCCTGTGCCGCCAGCGGCAAACCATCGATACCGGCCGGATGCAACTGTCCGTCGAGCCAGCGCGTGAGGCCATCGCGACGAAGCTTCTCAAGGTCGGCCTCCGTCGGGCCGAACGTCAGGCAGTCCAGAACCCGGATCGGGTCCGGTGCTGCGCTGGCTGATGCCGGCGCCTGATCGAACCGCTCCCCCGCGCTCGCTCTGACGATCGAGCACGCAACAATGAGAATTGTCGCTGTCCGGATGCAAATCCCCACATCTCACCTTTCGATCGAGAAGGGCTGCGCTTCGTCCCCAAACTATGCTTCGTTTCTGAACCAACGCTGAAAACAGGCTTCTCACACAATCTTGATTGACGGCGGCTATAGCGGCACGAATAGAAAGATCGGCAGATCTGCACGCCTCATACGATTTGAAATGTGAAAGATTTTCGGACTTCTCGGGGCGAGTAAGTTTTCACGCGACGAACAACCCCCAGCATCAACCGACGGACCTCGCGCGGAATTTCCTGTGTCGACAGGCGAGGACCCGTCAGCAACGATCCGATCTCCTCCGCGATTTGCAGCCAAGCCTTTCGTCCGAAGGCGAATGCCTCTCAGGTCCCTTTCGGCAGCACCGTTGGAAAGGCAAGCGCGCCCGTCCTCGAGAAACAGGGTGAAGCTCGCCCATCGTTTACAACGGCAGCAAGACCTTCGTCAGCAACGGATTGAACGCCGATATCGTCATCATGGTCTGCAAGGCCAATCTGAACGCTGGCGCGAGAGCATGAGCCTGATCGTGGTCGAGGCGAACTAGGCCGGCTCCCGGCGCGGGCGGAAGCTGAAGAAGATCGGGCAGCACGCACATCGCTCACCGTCGTTGACATCGGTGAACGGTTGTTTTGTTATTTAAGGGATGGGAGCTTCGCGTCGGATAGACCATCAACAGCGCGGGCCCGTTCTGCCAGTCGATCAATCTGATTTAAATCAATGCCATTGTGCCTCATTCGGTCGACAATGTATCTGACGCCTACCGACAAACCAACTCTCGTGCGAATGCCACCTCCCTGTACCGCTTCAGCATCTCCGGGTCTATTCCAACGCTGGCAGAAGGAAGAGACTTATTGACCAAGCGATTGTTGACTGTCGCATGCGCATCCCAACGCGGCCCTTCGTAGTATACTGCAAGATACATCAACTTGGCTTTAAAACTCTTCGACACCAGAGGTTCTCATGGCTTCGTAGAATACGCGGTGGTCCCTTCCGATGCCATCGTTCGTCGTGTGCAAAACCAGTCATGAATCGCCGACGCATTGCGGCCGCCAAGAAGTGACCAGAAAAGTTGCGGAATGGAGGCCCCATCAACCGTGGCGCCTGCCGGAACTGACCAAAGTGTACATTTCTCGTCACCGAAGCTAGATCGACGTCTTCTTTGCGCCACTTCCGGACTCGCGTTCGCCGATCTCGCCAGTCGCAAAACGTCAGGAGCGAAGCTGCCTTGCTCAATGTCACGCCTGAACCACTATCGGAGCGGCTTTTTTTCTCGGTTATTTTTTTAGATCCGCGGCAAAGAATTTGGCTGCTTCGGCCTTCGATTCCTGATCCGCCTTGGCGTCATATCTAAGCGGCAGGTTGAACCTCTTGCCAAGCTCGGTGGCTTCAGGGTTTGTGAACGCGTGCACCGCGCCGGGATACCGGATGACCCGATAGTCGACCTTTGCTGCGTCGAAATCCTTCTTCAGCGCATCATACTGCTCACGCTTGACGAACGGGTCGTCTGCGCCGTTCAGGATGAGAATTTTCGCTTTGACGGCTCCCGGCCTGGGCGCGGGGGTATTGAGACCAAGTGATGCGTGAAAGCCCACGACAGCGGCGAGGTCCGCGCCGGCGCGTGCCATGTTCAGCACGACCGCGCCACCGAAGCAATAACCGACGGCGCCGATCCGCTTGGGATCGACCGACGGTTGCTTGATGAGTTCGTCCCGAGCTGCGTTAAAGCGCGATTCCATCACTGCCGGGTTTTTCATCACCGACGACGAGAGCGCGCTGGCGTCCTTCGGATTGTTGGCGGTCTGGGCGTCTCCGTACATGTCAGAAATCAAGACCGTGTAGCCCTGCCTCGCGAAGTTTCGCGCCTCGTCATGGATGTGCTTGGTGATGCCCCACCATTCATGCACCATCACGATCCCGGGCCGCTTGGCTTGGGTTGCATCGTCATATACGACGAAGCCCTTCATAGTGGTCGCGCCGTCCATATAGGTGACCGGCTCCTCCCTGATCGCAGCGTTTGCGCTCCCTACCATCGCGAGGGCGCAAAGTGCTCCCACTATGTTCGTCATAGTCGCTTTCATGCTGAGCCCTGCGGGTTTTGCGCAGCTACACTGGCATCCCAGCGATCTTATGCCAGGCTGCGAAAGCGGTATAGGGGCTCTCGCACGCCGCGAGTAATACTTCAGGTGCTCGGACATTAAGAGGCCGGTATGTCGACATTGCGCTTAGCTCCTGTTCCGTTAGCGATGCAACTGGCTCATGCCGCCGATGTCCGCTTCGGGTCAAGACTCATGCCGCGAGCATGACTCACGGCGCAACAGTTGTGGTCTCTGGGCGTGCCGCCGCGCGTAAGCGCGGTAAGACAGTATCGAGCCCGGCTTAGGCGTGGCGCAGCCGAGAATGGCGCCTGCCATAGGCGAAATAGATCACGAGGCCAATAACAAGCCAGACCACCAGTCGAAGCCAGGTTATGAGCGGCAGACCGAGCATGAGCGAAAGGCAGAACAGAATGCCGAGGATCGGGACACAGGGCACATTCGGCACGCGAAACGGCCGCGCGACATCGCCATCGCTGCGCCGCAGATAAATCACCGCGACGCATACCAGCACGAAGGCGAAGAGCGTGCCGATGCTCACCATCTCGCCCAGGACTTCGATCGGTGTAAGCGCCGCGACGCAGGCCACGATCATGCCGATCAGCAACTGGCTGAGATATGGCGTCCTCAGCGTCGGGTGCACGCGCGAGAACACGGCTGGCATGAGACCGTCGCTCGACATGGTGAAGAAGATACGGCTCTGGCCATAGAGCAGCACCAGGGTTACGGTCGTGAGTCCCGTGAGCGCGCCGAGCTTGACGAGCACGGAGAACCAGGGAAGGCCGATGACGTCGACGCCCTTGGCGATCGGATCAGGCACGGCAAGCTCGGTATAAGGAACCAATCCCGTCAGCACGGCCGATACGGCAATGTATAGGATGGTACAGATGACAAGCGATCCCAAGATGCCGATCGGCATGTCGCGTTGCGGCCGCTTCGCTTCCTGCGCACAAGTCGAGACCGCGTCAAAGCCGATGAAGGCGAAGAACACCACCGAGGCGCCTCTGAGCACGCCGCACCACCCGAATTCGCCGAACGCGCCCGTGTTGTCTGGAACGAAGGGATGCCAGTTCGCGGGGTGAACATATCCGGCACCGAACAAGATGAACGCGACCACCACGGCGAGCTTGATCGCCACCATGACGTTGTTGATGCGAGCCGATTCCTTCGTCCCGAGGATCAGCATGACCGTCAGGATGCCAACGATCAAGGCCGCGGGAACGTTAATGATGCCCGAAACCGTGCTGCCATCGGGGAGCTTGATGATGGTGCCGGGCGCCGCCGCATATGCCGCCGGCACGTCGATTCCGAAATTGTGGAGCAGGCTCATGATATAACCCGACCACCCGACCGCGACGGTCGAGGCGCCCATGGCATATTCGAGCACCAAGTCCCAGCCGATGATCCAAGCCGCAAGCTCGCCGAGCGTCGCGTAGGTGTAGCTGTAGGTGCTGCCGGCTACAGGCAAAAGCGCCGCGAGCTCGGCATAGCACAGCCCGACGAAGGCGCAGGCTATGCCGCCGATGACGAAAGAGAGCATAATGGCCGGGCCTGCGTAGCGGGCCGCGGCCGTTCCCGTCAGGACGAAGATACCCGCGCCGATGATGGCTCCGACCCCCATCGCCGTAATGCTGAAAGGCCCCAGCGCCTTCGCGAGGCCGTGCTCTGCGGTTTCTTCGCTCGCTATGATCGCCGCAAGCGTTTTGCGGGTCATCAACCCCCGGTCGCTCATGTGTGCTCACTTCCTTTCGGCCGTCGGATTGGCTGACAAAGGTGGTCACATCGGGCACAGCTAATTCCGCAAGGTACACGCAGGTGTTGCAGGTCCGCAACGGGTCATGAACCGACATTTGCTTTCAGCAAATTACTTGGCGCGTATTGCTGTGCCCGTAACTCGGATCAAGCAAGGCAGATCAAGTAATCTCGTCAGGCATACGTTCATGACCCTGGGGATGCGGCCCTCGCGGAATCATCCTCTGCGGCATCGCGAAGGATGGAGCAGCTGCCAGCGGACCGCATCGCCAGATGTCGCTGATGCAGCCGGAGAATCGCCGAGCGATGTCCGATGGAAACGATGGTCGTGTTCGGCAGCCGGCGAGCCAGAACGGCGTAGAGCTTGGCCTCCAGCTCTTCATCCACGGCGGACGTCGATTCGTCGAGAAAAAGCCAGCTCGGCCGCATCAATAGCACGCGTGCAATGGCCACGCGCTGTTGCTCGCCGCTCGACAGTTGCTGTGACCAGACTTCCTCACGGTCGAGCCGATCGACCAGATTGGGAAGATAGACGTCGACCAGCGCGCTGCGGATCTCGTCGTCCGAGTAGTTGCCAGGCAGTGCAGGATAGCTCACGGCCGCGCGCAACGTTCCGATGGGAAGATAGGGTCTCGGCGGTACGATCATGGTGTCGGTGCCATCGAGACCGCTGATGCGACCTTCGCCGTAAGGCCAGATTCCGGCAATCGCGCGAAACAGCGTTGATTTCCCGGAGCCGGATGGACCGGAAACAGCCGCGTCTTCACCGCGCGACAAATTCAGGTGATCTATCTTGATGACGGGCTTTCCGTCAGGCAGCAGAAGCACGATATCGTCCATGGAAATCCCGGGCGTGCGCTCGACGTTCGCAATGTGAACCGGTCCGGCGTCGCTGAGTGCTTGTGCCTGCGTGATTGCAACGTCGAATGAAGTCAGACGGTCTACAACCGATTTGAACGCAGCCAGATATGTGTAATAGCTGATGAAGAAGGTCAACGCGCTCGCCACCTGGCCGAACGCCTGTGCGGTTTGCGTCATCACGCCGAGTTCGATCTTGCCGGCGAAATAGAATGGCGCGGTGAAGACGAACGGGATGATCGGTGAGAGCTGGCCAAATGTCGCGGTAAATGCGGTGACCCTCATGAGTCGAAAGATAACGTTCATGTAATTGGCGACGAGCGCGGAGAAGCGTTGCGCGACCGCATGTTGCTCCGCTGCCTCTCCACCTAAAAGTGCGACCTGCTCGGTATATTCGCGAAGTCGGGCGAGCGAAAACCGGAAGTCGGCCTCCATGTGCTGGCGCTTGAAGTAGAGGCCGATCAGGGGGCGGCCAATAACGTGGGTGACGAGTGTTCCGGAGGCCGCATAGATCAGAGCCACCCAGAACAGAAAGCCCGGAACCACAATGCTGGTGCCCGGTAACGTGAAGGACTGCGAGAGGTTCCACAGCACTACAGCAAAGGACACGAACGAGCTGACGGTGGATACCAGCAAAATGGAAAAATCGTAAATGCCGTAGGCCGTGACTGAGCCGTCGGCCCCTCCGTTGATGAAGCGAAAGATATCCTCAGCGATGCGTTGATCGGGATTGTCGGTCTGGCTGGCGACTAGGCTGATCCGATAATGATTGTGGTGCGCGAGCCAACGCGACAGGAAGTGGTCTGTTAGACAACGCCGCCAACGGATGACCAGCATCGATCGCATGAAGAATTCGATAACCGCCATCGCCACGTAGACGAAGGCCCATGGCGCGAAGACAAGCAAGAGCTGTTGCCAGAATATCGTCGCATTGCGGGCCTGTATGGCATCGAACCAGGCGCGGTTGAAGAAGTTCAATCGTATGAGGATGCCCACCTCGGCCTGATTCAGAAGCACTAGCGCAACGACAAGCGCGACGGCGACAAATCGCTCCGGCGCCATAAAGGCGCGAAACGGCCAAACCCGCGCCCGTGCGGTCTCCATGGCGTCGAAATAGCGGTCGGCGATTTCCATGATCTGTCGTACCGCCGTGAGCCGCGCCACGGCGTGAACGATGATCGAGAAGATCGCCAAGGTGATTGGCAAGGCGGCGGGCGGCAGATAGCTGGCGAATTGAGCCGGCCACAGGCCAGCGCGGCCGGCCGTCACGACCAGACCGGAAATCATCGCCTCGGTCGAAAAGATACAGATCAATATCTTGAGAAAGCTCGATGTCCTAGTCGAGCGGAAAGTTACAAGGGCGCTGATCAGGAGCACCGCGCCAAGAACCGCGCTGGAAGGATTAAGCTCGTATCCGGATTGAACCAGCGCAATGAGACCCATCAGCGCGAGACCGAGGCTCAGATGTTTCATTGGGGTTCTTCCGTTCCCGCATGCCAGCGTCGCCGCAAGCAGCCGGTCGTGCTGCGTGCAGGTGGGGGAAAGCTTTGCAGGTCGTAGACGGAGAACAAGCGGTCAAGCGAAGTGTTCCCGCACAAGCTGAACTCAGCGGACCAGACCGACAGATGAGCGTTACTTCCCCACTCGAGCCATGCGATACCTGATCGTGATCGCCCCCAACGCGAACAACTTCGATATGAACCTGTCCAGTCGTAACGGCGTGACGATCGACAGTCGCCACAACTCAATGTGATCCGGCCGCCTCCTTATCGGCGGTCTGATCGAGATATTGGAGTGCGGCCTTGAGCTGCGCGTCATCAGCTTTGCCGATGAGATCGGCCTTGATCGGCGCCGAATAAGCGGACTTGACTTGCGTGACTGTCGGATGTGTCGCGCCTTTGCCTGGCGTCTGATTGAGCGGACCGGGATTGGCAAAAGCGTCGTGCAGCGTATTTTCCCGGAGTAAGGCGCCCCCTGCGATCTGCTGGTCCTTGGGTACGTCGACAACGATGTCGGGCGTAATGCCTTTGTCCTGGATCGAGTTCCCCGAAGGAGTGTAATAGAGCGCCGTCGTGAGCCGAAGCGCGCCATTCCCTTTCAGCGGGATGATCGTTTGCACCGATCCCTTGCCGAAGCTTTGAGTCCCCATGATGGTCGCGCGGTGACGGTCCTGCAAGGCGCCCGCGACGATCTCCGAGGCCGACGCCGAGGCACCGTTGATCAGGACCACGACAGGGACGCCGGACAGCATGTCTCCGTGCGCGGGAGCCTTGAAGGTCTTGTCGTCGCTCGCCTGCCTGCCATGGATGCTGACCACCGATCCGCCGTCGAGCAGATCTCCAGCCACATCGACGGCTGCGGTCAGGAACCCTCCCGGATCGTCGCGCAGATCGAGCACGAGTCCCTCGATGCGTCCGCTCGCATTATAGTTGAGATCGGTGATCGCCTTCTTGAATCCCTTCGCAGTGTCGCCACCGAACTGGCTGATACGAATATAGCCGATCCGCTCGGGCTCGAGCTCCGATTTGACCGATTTGACCTTGATGATCTCTCGGGTGAGGGTAACGTCAAAGGGCCGCTCCTTGCCGCGCAGGACGGTGATCGTCACCGTCGTCCCGGGAGAGCCCCGCAACAGGTTCACCACCTCGGACAGACTCACCCCCTGCGTGCTCGAGTGGTTGATCAGGATGATCCGGTCGCCCGGCTCGAGTCCGGCACGAGCCGCCGGCGTTCCGTCGACCGGCGAGATGACTTTGGGGATTTCGTTCTGTTCGGAAATCTCCACACCGAGCCCGCCGAAGCTGCCCGACATGTCCGCCTGCGACTGCTTGAACTCCTGTGCGTCCATATAGTCGGAATGAGGGTCAAGGCGAGTGAGCATCCCCTTGAGCGCATCCTTGGTCAGTTCGTCGGAGCCGATCGGGTGCACGTAAGCGCGGTGAACGAACTCGATCACGCCGGCGAGCAAGGCGATATCTGGCGCTGCAGGCTCCGCTCTCTGCATTGCAGTGGCGGCTATAAGGGTCACAGCGACGATGCCTGCGGCTGCGATGAGGCTGACGACAAGCGAGCGCAGTCTGATCATGATTCGAACTCTCCTCGCCACACTGTCATCGCATCCCTCGTTCAAGATTGATCGGCTTGCTATTGGACACCGTAAAACTCTTTTGCCCTGTTCAGTGCGCGAGCGCAGGCAGCCGCGTCGCCTCGGGAATTGGCCTCGCGAGCCTGCGCCAGCGTCATCTGAAAGTTATCCTCCGCCTTGCGTTCAGCACTTTTCACCGCGGCGGGAGTCGGCTGGCGGTGAAGCTGAGCTCCTACCGATTGCGCGGTGGTCGGCCCCTCCAGCGAGTCGGATTTCAAATGGGCGATTTGGCGTTCGGTCTTTGCTAGTGCGGCGGAGCATGCTGTTGCCCGCGCCGACGTCGCATCGACGTGAGAAACCATCAGGACGGAAACGATCAATGCGGCCAGCATCGTCAGCCTCTTCGCCAAGAACTCCCGACGATCATGATAGGTTCCCACGAGCAGTCCACACGCGACGCGATCGCACGACGGCCGTGCCAATCTGTCCAAAATTTAATTCTTCCGCTGACCCGCAGTCTTGCGGCGCAACGCGATCGGGGTTTGACTGCTTGCCGCTTGCGAATGCAGGTGCGAGTTGGAGGTTCGATCATTTCGCTCTTGCCGGAGCGACGGCAAGTAGTTGCACGTAAGGAATCACCCTCATCCGAATGGTCCAGCCTTTTTACTCCTTGTTCACTCGACGGTGAGAGTCTGGTTCAGCTCCGCAAGGGCGGTTAGTGTCACGTGCGTACAAAGACCCGCTGCTGGTTGGAGTCCCGGCGGCGGGTTTTTTGTGCCGCCTAACGCATGAAGCGGAGGTGCGTTCCTATTGCTGTGCTTTCCTTTCATCTTGTTCAACGCCCAATCGAATTGCGGCTTGTTCACGACGGGCAGATGCACCATAGTGAGCTGGATATCCAATCCATCATGGATGAGTTCGGAGCGCAATGAATTGGTAAAGCCACGAATTGCAGCCTTCGCACCACAATAGGCAGATTGCAGCGGAACTGACCGGCAGGCCAGCGCCGAACCGACATTGACGATCTTGCCTCGACCCCGTGATCTCATGCGCTTCAGCGCCGCCATCATGCCGTAGACCTGGCCGACGTATATCGCCACCACCGACAGCGATCATAATCAGCCCATCTTCCCGGATCGTTCGAAGGATATTATCCTTGATGGCCCGGACCAGCTCTGGGTAGCGGGCCTGACCTACGTCGCCATCATCGGCGTTTTTGCCTCTGCGGCGATCATCCTCGACGCCTGGTCACGCCGGGTCGTCGGCTATGCGATCGGCAGGTCCATCGACGCACGGCTCGCGCTCGCAGCTCTGAAGGTAGCGATCGAGCGACGGCGCCCGCAACCAGGATGCATTCATCATTCTGACCGGGGATCGCAATACGCGTCTGGTATCTATCAAGCATTGCTGGCGGCCCATGGCTTGGTTGGCTCGATGAGCCGGCGCGGAAACCCGTACGACAACGCCAAGGCGGAGAGCTTCATGAAGACGCTCAAAGTCGAGGCGGTCTGCCGGGCCTTGATCGAGCAGGCATGGTCCGGTGGCGCAAGTGGTCGTAGCGTGGCGCAGGTTGACCGTTGAACGATGCTCTCGCGTCTGGGATGTCAGGAAATTCCGCCGCCTCTCGAGGCTCGCAAGCATGTCTCGAGGTGATCCAATCAGACGATTTCAATGACACTCGATATCGAAGACAATTTGTCCATCTTTGGCAATACGACCGGCGCTAAATCATTGATTGGTGGGTGGCTTGTTTTTGGCATGCTCGTTACCCTTTCCTGCGAGAATGTGCGGCGGCAGCGGCAAACACCTTGGAACAAGATAACCTCGGGGCCGTTCTTCTTCGCTACCAGAGGAGAGCAGCATGAACAGTATGAGCCCTATGGCGGACTGGGATGACCGGATCAAAGGAAACTGGGCGCAGTTCAAAGGCAAGGTTAAACAGCATTGGGGCAAGCTCACTGACGACGACTTCGATGAAATCGACGGCAGGCGCGAGTTGCTCGAAGGGAAGCTGCAAAAGCGCTATGGATATCATGAACTGCAGTCAAAAAAGGCCGTCGACGATTGGATCAAGACGGAGTTTGGAGCCGGGTAGAGTGTTTCATCGTTTCTGTGAAACGGTGAAAGACTCGAGGCTCTTGATTTGACGCGTTTTCTTCAAGCGAACCGGATTCCGCTTGAAAACGCTATAAAAGGAATTTGCGCCGCTTCGGCTGGCATTTATTTTAGCCGCTCGGGTTGACGCAGTGTCCTTTTCTCGCCTCGTGCGACGGATTCGAACCGGTTGCCGGCAGAGACACCGTCGCGCAATCTCGCCTGGCGCGCGACTTCGACTCACTGAATCCGGCCCTGACGCCATCGTGATCGGAACTAACCATTTCCCGATCCGATCGGCACAGCCGGATAGACAACCATATCATCGTCGGGTCGGACGACCGCGCCTCGCGCCAGGCGGGCGGGCTCCAGGCGATCCTGGCCCATGATGTGAAAAACAGTTTCTCCGCGGGCGATCAAATAATCGGTGACAATCCAACGATGGCAGCGCCACCACACGGCCTCGGAACACATGATCGCACAGCGACGCTCATGGCCGTCATGAAGCAGTTTCTCCAAGCCATGATGGAATTCGGCTGACAGTGCATAGTCGGCGTAGTTGTGAAAGCTTTCGTTGGTCCAGAAACCGTTGACGTCGCGAGGCACGGTCCGCGCCCGTCCACGGAGACCGCCCAGGGCCGCGATATGGTCGTACGAAATCTGGAAGGCCGCCAAAGCCTCGGGTAGCGTGTCCTTGTTGAATTGCGGATTGGCTCGGGACATCGGGATCTTCCTGATGTCAACGACCCGTTCAACCCGCGGCCCGCTCAGCAGCCCGACAAACGTCTCGAGACTCCGGTTGGAATGGCCGATGGTGAAGAACGGCAGCGTCACGTGTCGGCTTCACGCATAATCGAGGGCGCGCCCCTTGTGGGTGGGAATGGCGATGATCGTATCCGATACCCGGCGAGTCCCGGAATTCCAGGCGACGTGATCGCCGATCCCTTCGTCATCTCACGGATTCCCTGCCAACCACGCGGCGAAAGCCATCCAGTCGCGCAATAACCCCTGGTCCTCCTTCGAAAATCGCGCACGGTGCTTCAGATCGTCCAGCGTATCCTCGGGATGGCAGCGCTCGTAACTCTCGCGTATGATCGACTCATACTTCTCCCGCAATTCGGATTCGGCCGGTTCTATTGCCTTCCTGAGACCATCCTCGGACATGAATAACGGCGAATCTTGCCCTGGTGACATCGTTCATCCCAACGCTTTGCCAAACCATTCGGAGGCTGCAGCTTGCTATCCTCGGCAGGCGAAGACGCCTGCTATGCTTTTTCGCCGGGCGTGAGCACGACGACAGCTTCCGTCGTCAGCAACCGGAAGGTGAAAGTCTCCAGAAAATACAGTTCGACGGCTGTGCTGGAATGACTCGCGTAACCGATTGACAAATCCAGCCCGATATCGAGCTCGAAATCACCACCGCGTGTCGTCAGCACGAACGCGCCCTCAATGGCCGGCGCCCAGATTATTCCGCCGTCGACGACACGCTCGAGGTGGTGGAAGACCGGATAGCCCTCGTCGCTGCCCGCACTCGCGGCGGTGTAGGCATCCGCACCAAGCACGAGCGCATACGGGCCGTTGCAGCCGGCGAGGCGCAGTTGGCTGACGGCCTCTGCGACCGCGCCCGGATAAGCCCTGACATTCGACGGCAGCATCATGCCTGGATTGCTGCTGTCTTGACGGATGCCCTGAATCCCGGCCGCCGCATATCCGTCGAAAACGGCGCGGTCTTCGGCGAAGGCGATCCTGCGGGCTGCCTCTTTCACCGGCGACCAGTCCGAATCCGTCGCACCACGCTCGACATCGTCGATCTGTTGCCGCGACAATTCGAACGAAACGCGCAATTCGACCAGTGCTTTCGCGTCCCGTTGAGCGGCCTTGATCCCGTCGTCCGGAGCCTGGATCTGATGAAGATGGCCGGTCCCGACAGCGGAAAGACCAAGGCCTTTCGGGGCGGGAACGTCGACCACCCGCCGTGCCGCCAGATGACGCTTGAGGGTGCGGGATGCCTCTTCGTCGATCTGCGCCCATGCCGCGTCCGAGATGGGAGCCAGCTCCCGATGAAGGTTATTCATGCCCTACCTCTTTTCTTGCCGCGTTTTTTAAAGATCCGATGCCGAGCGATTCATGACCCGACGGCGAGCGCGTGAGAGGGGCACCTTCCGCCTCAAGCTGGCTGGGGGCATCGACGAGCGCCGCCGCAGATGCGCTCTCCGGAGTGACGGCGTCGAGGAATGTTGCTGATGGCACGAAGAATAGCGAGCCCGTGACCGCGCGGCTGAAATCGAGCAGATGATCGTAGTTGCCGGGCGGATTGCCGATGAACATGTTATCAAGCATCTTTTCGATTCGCAGCGGCGACCGCGCGTAGCCTATGAAATAGGTGCCGAATTCCCCCTTGCCGATGTCGCCGAACGGCATGTTGTCACGCACGATCTGAAGCTGCTCGCCGTTTTCCTCGATTGAGGTGAGGACGTTGTGCGCATAGGGCTTCTTCACGGACTCGCGTTGCTCAATGTCAGACAGCTTGTGGCGGCCGATGATGTTTTCCTGTTCCTCGATCGGCAACGCATTCCATCCCTGCAGGTCATGAATGTATTTCTGGACAATGACGTAGCTGCCGCCGGCGAAGGCGCCGTCCTCCTCGCCTATGAGCGTGGCGTCGATCGCCGCCTGTCCGCTCGGGCTCTCGGTCCCATCGACAAAGCCGATCAGGTCGCGATCGTCGAAGTAGGTGAATCCGTGAACCTCATCGACGGTCGATACGGCGCCGCGGAGCCGCGACATGATCTGCGACGCCAGCTCGAAACAGAGATCCATGCGCCTTGCGCGGATATGAAAGAGAATGTCGCCGGGTGTTGCGACAGCGTGATGTTGACCGCGAATCTCGCGGAAAGGATGCAGGTCCTTCGGCTTCGGCGAACCGAAGAGCCGGTCCCAGGCGGCAGCGCCGAACCCCATGACGCACAGCAGGTCGCCCTCGAGATCGCGAAACCCGACCGCGCGCAAAAGCGAGGACAGATCGCCACACAGACCTCGCACCGATGCTTCATTGTCCTTCCCGGCGTCGATCGTAACGACAAGAAAAATGGCGGCCCGCGTGAGTTTGGCGAAGACCGGCTGTGATACGATGGATGGCACCTTATACTCCTTGCTGACCCGATCGAGGCTCCGCTGAAGCCATCATACGACCCTCGCCCATCGGCAGCTCCGGTTACGCGGCCGCCCCGATGCGCGAGATTAACATCGTATCCACGTTCGGCTCACGTCAAGTTGTAAGACTTTGCGCCCGTGCCGGCGAGTACGCCACCATTTTTCGCGGACCCTGCGTCCCCCAAAATTGCTACGAGAGATATGGCGTTCTGCCGTTGACGGCGTGATCCGCCACAGTCGGGCGACGCCGGCTCCCGAGACCAGGCAGGGCCGGCCTCACCGACGAACCCTCCCGAAGCGAGAGAGCGCACCACCGCGTTTGACGCCTTAATCCATGTCCCGGAATGCGTGACCGTCAGCCTTCACCCCTTCGACGACGTCCGCAGGCAACAAGTTCTGCGCCGCGGTGCCGTCAAAAACCCAATCTCCCTTGTCGGCGAGATCAGGAAGACTTGCGCCTTTGCGCACGTAGAGCCCGATGGCCGGCTTCCTGGCATTGATATAGAGATCATACTCATCCATCTGGCGCTCTCCCTGGACTCAAGCCTGCGCGGCCGTTTCAAATCGCCAAGCAACGGTCATGCCCATCGGCACATGAACAATTTTAATAGACTGACGAATTCCGCGCGAAGGCTGAACGTTCTGTCCGGCGGCAGCGGGACAAGTTATCCATCCGCTTCCCCTGCATGAACTGGCACAACGAGACGCGAATGCGATCGCCGGTGCTTGTCTCACGCGCAATGAAATCCAGCCGAACGGACTATGGATCACCGATCGTGCCGGGATGTCCTCGCCATCGCAAGGCCGGCCCGTGCACACGCCTCGTTTTCCTCGCCGCCGCCAGCGCCATCGACGCCACAGCCTCCCTCGACGCCGGCGTCCCCGACTACAGGCAGGCCGCCGCGACGATGGTCGACCGGCAGCCCCTCCCCGATCACCGTGCCGGTCCTTAGGGGAAAAATGTCGCCCGACAGTCCGCTTGCACCACTCGACTTGCCGAAGGATGCCGCGGCAATAGCCTTACCGATGGAGCCGTGATTGGCCTCGGCGGCGGCGCCATCCATTCGATTGAGAGCAACGAGCCGGCCCTCGGCATCGCAGACGGTCACGCTGATTTGAGCGTTATGCTTGCGCGCTTCGGCGATCGCGCCGGCGACGATACGCTGGGCTTCTGCGAGAGTCAGAGGCATGACCCACCATCCTCGGTTTTCTGAACAACCGCCCCCGACAGGTATCGTTCCCGCTCCGCTCAAGGAGCGCCGCGCCCGATGTGACCACGCCGGGAAGTCATTCCAACTTGACAGGTCGGCCGGACGGCTCTTCCTCCAGGGTGACGGCAATGTCGGCGTTCGCAGAAAGACGGACCTTGTCGCCTTCGATGCCGGCCACGAGACCCATCTCAATAAAATGATGATGCCCCTCGTGGGATCCGAAACCGTCACTCTTCTTGAGCTTGATACGATCTCCCTCAACGCGATCAACCGTGCCAACGTGAACGCCATCGGCACCGATAACATCCATATTGGGCTTGATCCTGTTAGTCATGTTGCTCTCCTCTGGCGCACCCCCCGCTTAATGAAGCTCGTGGTCACATGAAGCCATTGGTTCGGATGGTGTTGCTCGCGACCCTTAGCTCTCCCGGGCAGCCGCCGAGCGAGCGCTCTTTGCGTCGAGACGCTGCTGCAATCGACGGAGATCGATGACCGCGCGCTCATGCGTGCCTTTTCCGATCTCCTCGATTCCGTCATGCGCGGTCACGTCGAAAACGATCTGCCGCCCATCGACCTTGGTGACGACGGCGGTCGCGACAACACGCAATCCAACCGGGGTTGCGGCAAGATGGCGAACATCGATCGCGGTGCCGACCGCCCGCTCGCCTGGCTTCAGATAGCTGGAAATGGCGCTCAGCGCCGCATTCTCCATCGCCAGGATCATGACAGGCGTCGCGAGCACATGGGGAAGCGTCGGGTCCTTCATCCGGCTGGCCAGATGTTCCGGCTTCACGTCCAGCAGGAAACTTCCCGTCGTTCCAAGCGGTATGGTGATCATCGCTTACGCCGCTTTCTCAAACAATGCCTCGACGGACCCAATTCGCGAGATCGTCGAGGAAAGCCCTGATGTGATCAGGGCGACAGTTGCGACAGTCCAGTCACATGAATGTTCCAAGTCATATGAATGTTCTAAAACGTCGTATCCGGGAATTGGTTTCGTTCCAGGAAGAGCGGATCATCAATGAGTGCGCGATCATCACTCGCCGGCCCTCTATTGGACGTTTCAACCTGCTTCTGTGCGTCGATGATTTACGGAGCTGACACCTAAGCCGACGTTCCGCGAATGTCCTTGTTCAGTTGCGCAAACGCGCGACGCATCCCGTGGAGCTGATCGACGAGATGAAGGATCACGTCGATCCCCTCGTCGTTGACGCCAAATTCGCGTGCGAGATCCTGGATGAGACGCGCCCGTGCGATGTCCCTCTCGGAAAAGCTCATGCCAACGGCGCTCTCCTCCGGTATCAGCCACTGCTGCTCGAGCCAGAACTCCAGTGTCTGAACCTGGACACCCGACGATGTCAGGAATTGCTCCTTGCTCATGATCATAACGGCGTGCCTCCACGCGGATTGAATTCCTTGCCTTTCGTCCAGTTCGATACGAATGCCTCGAGCTCCGAATCCGGCGATTTGGGTAGAACGACCTTCAGCTTGACGAGTTCATCACCGTTGCCGCCACCGCGGCGCGGCGCGCCTTTTCCTTTCAAACGGAGGATCGTTCCCGTATTCGAGCCTCTTGGCACCGACATGGTCACGTCGCCGGTCGGGGTCGGAACACGAACCCGGCTTCCAAGCACGGCTTCGGAAAGCGAGACCGGCAGCTCCAATGAGATATCGTCGCCGTCGCGCGCAAAGCGGCGGTCGGGCAAGACCTCTACTTCGATCAGCGCATCGCCAGGGTCGCCCTTACCCGCGCCAGACGCCCCTTTGCCTTTCAGGCGCAGGATTTGTCCGTCGATCAGCCCAGGCGGAATCTTCACCTCCAGCGTGCCGCCATCCGGCAGGGTGATGCGCTTGCTTGCGCCGGTGATCGAGTCGACGAAATCGACCGGCAGCCGGTAATGCAGATCCTCGCCGCGCCGGTTCGCGCGCGCTCGTTGTCCGCGCCTCAGAAGCTCGGCCAAGGCGTCGTCCGTGTCCATGAAGTCGGCGAAGCCGGAAGTGCTGGCGTAAGGATGTCCGTCGTCCGCGTTGGCGAAGTCTCGATAGAATTGATGTTGCGGTCTTTCCGCGCCCGACGCGTCGATCTCACCGTTGTCGAAACGCTTGCGCTTCTCGGCATCGCCAAGCAGATTGTAGGCGGCGGAGACTTCCTTGAACTTCTCTTCGGCGTCCTTGTCGCCCGGATTGAGATCCGGATGCAGCGTCTTTGCCAGCTTCCGATAGGCTTTTTGGATATGGGCGGCGGAAGCCGAGGAGGAAACACCGAGCACGTCGTAAGGATTGCCTGTCATCTAGAGATTCCGAAAGCGGCAGCGTGCGATTCCGCCCGGGAGTTGATCTTCTTCGCGGCCTGACGGCGAATTGATGCTATTCAACATGGGATCCACATGTGAAGCGCTCGGGAAACGAGCTTCTGGGCAAACGTTTTCGCCGCTGCCTCAGCCTCGCATTCTAGAGCCTTTTCGCGTCTGATGGAATCAGAAGCGGGGTTTTCAGATTTTGATTTGACGCATTTTCTTCACGCGAACTGGCATCCATGCTCGGGTCAAGTCCGAGGACATGCTCGCTCGAAAACGCTATAGTACCTCTTTCGAGCGGGTGGCCGGGCGCCATGGACAGAGTTGTCAGGACGGAGCAGGACAAGTTGTCTTGTGATCCGATGCGAGAGAGACGCTCAGCCAAGTATCGAACGAGAGGGCTGCGACCGGAATGGACGGCGCCCTGACGATGACTGCGCGGTCCGCGGTCCTTGTCGGTAAGTATACCGGCAGCCTATGTCACGACGTCCGGGTAGAGGCTCGCAACACGTTCAGAATCGGGCGGATGTCAAGTAGATGACAGTCGTTCTCAAACCATTGATTGGTGCGGTTCAGCGAACCGGCGTATCTCTCCAGCGGGGGCGTTCCTAATCGCCGGAGACATGACCATGCCGCCCGATTTCTTCCTTATCGTCGGAGGCTTCCTCGCGGTTTTTCTAATACTCTGCGGAAGCATGGCCTACGGAATCATTCAGACCAGCAATAAGCATTGATTACGACTGCGATGGCATGGGAGCATCCCGTGCCATCGCCTATGACCCGATTCGTGCGGCCCTTGCGGCGCGCCGCTTCTCTTTGCTTTTCCAACGTTTGGCGCTCCTTCATTTCGTAAATGTCTCTGTAAACCGAGAACGCAAGCGTCGCCACGCCGCGGCTTCTCTAAATAAGGTCGCATGGCATCGGGAATGGTTGCCGCCATCTCCTTGAGACGCTCGTTGCATCATCCTCCATCAATTCATGCGGCCCTGTACCGTGCGATCAGACCTGCGCTGAGCGGATCGATCCGTCGTGGCCGCTCCACGACCTGTCGAGAGCGCTCCCGCCGCTTCATCCGCAGGGCCGGCAAAAAAATCGGCGCCTGACCCCGGTGATGGCGTCCCGGAAGGGAGTCGAACCCCTGACCCCAGGTTTAGGAAATGCGCGAACCTAGGGTGACCAGCGGCGTACTATCGGAGATTATTGGTTCGCGGACAAGGTCTTACACGACACCATAGGCGACGTGCGGTGATCCTCGGCGATCACCGTGCGGTGCTCAACACGGTGCTCGGAGAAGACCAGAATGGCTGTCGTGAACCTCACCGAAGCTCGCATCCGCGAGCTTCCTCTCAACTCTGGAATTTGGCGCGACGAGCAGGTCAAGGGCCTGATGGTCGTGTGCCATGCCACCACCAAGACCTTCGCCGTTCAGGGCGATGTCCGCAGGAACGGACGTCATGTGCGGACTGTGCGGGTCAAGATCGACCGGGCGGATCGGATCGGCCTTCGCGAGGCTCGAAATCGAGCCAAGGCGATCATGAGCCAGATACAATCCGGCATCGATCCGACCGCGGGACCGGAGGAGACCGGCATCACCGTCTTGCAGGCGCTTGAGGCGCACCTCGGAGAGAAGCCGTTCCGCGAGGCGACGGTCGAGAGCTACAGATACAACTGCACTCATTATTTGAGCCGCATCAAGAACCGGGCCGTGGCCGACCTCTCGCGCTCGGAGGTGCGGGACATCTACGATCGCCTTCGCACATCAAACGGACAGACCGTCGCCATTTGCGTCATGCGGACCCTGCGAGCGGTCATCAACACGGCGCGGCGGCTGGATGAAACCATTCCGTCCAATCCGATTGCGGCGATCCGCATTCCTGTTCCGAAGCGGCGTGAAGTCGACGCAATCGACCTTGCGGCTTGGTGGGAGGCGACCGAAACCTTGAGCCCGATCCGGCGCGACCTGCACCGGGCGTTTATGCTGACCGGCGCGAGGCGGTCCTCGCTCTTGCAGGTGCGCCGCAACGATGTGGATTTTGAGCGAGGCGTGATTGCGTTCAGACATATGAAGACCTCCGACCAGTCGATGATGTTCCCGATGGGGAGTTTCCTGCGGGACATGCTGAAGGCCCGGCTTGAGACGGATGCGCCGTTGAACAGCGAGTGGCTCTGGCCGTCGCCGACGAGCGCGAGCGGCAAGGTCGAGGAGCCGAAGGAGCCGCGCAAGAAGCTGCCGAGCCCGCACGAATACCGGCACCTGGCCCGTACCATATTCATCGCGGCCGGCGCTCCCTATGCGGAGAGCGCCTTGCTGCTCGGACAGAAGCTGCCCGGTGCATCCGGCGGCTACGTCCATGCCGAACACCTGGTCGAGCACCTGCGCCCTCATGCCCAGGCGCTTGAGACGAAAATCTTGGCCGCTCGAAAATGAGTATTGCAACCGGGGCGGTTTTCCGCCTTGGTTATCGTGCGCGCGACGGGGATGCCCTTTTGAGGCTTCGCGCATCGGCAGGTGATCGGGCCGACCCCATCCAGTGAGCAAGCAAGCGAGAGAGCCGGTCACACTTCCTATCAATCTCGCTGGCGCCGGTGCGCGCCTATGCTTACTGGAGGTGTGTCCCATGACGGACAACACGACGACGATCACGATCGATCTTGTCGAGAGCACGCTGCGGCGCGTTCTCGACGCCCACAACCGCTCGCCCTGGCACGATACGGAGTCGGCCGCGACCTATGTCGGCTGCGAGCCTGGAACGCTCAAGACCTGGCGCGCTCGTGGCGAAGGCCCGCGCTATCACCTTATCAACGGAAAGTCGGTTCGCTACCATCGCGACGATTTGGACTCCTTCGTGCGTGGGGAGGCCAACCGATGAGCGAGTTCGAAAATGAGAACGGGCGCATCGGAGAGATCGATGCGCCCGCAGGTGCTCGGGAGAAGAATGCCGGGTTCGACGCCGGTGCCCATGAGAGTGCCGAGACGGCAACGAACCGAACGCCGTCGTTCACCGACCATAAGCTGCTTGCCGCGCACCATGCGGCGGGACACGAGTTGATCCCGCTGCACGACAAGGACGCGGTGGGATTTGGCGGCAAGCGAACCGGCAAGCATCCGCTGCACAAGGGCTGGCCGACCGAGCCGCCGATGACGGCGGAGGACTCCGTCTCGCACATGCTCGGCGGCGGCAACGTTGGCGTTCGCCTGCGAGACACCGATCTCGTGGTCGATGTCGACCCCCGCAATTTCGGCGGTGCCGACGATCCTTTCGTGCGGCTCAAGGCGGACTTCGCTCTACCCGATGCGCCGTTCGTAAAGACCGGAGGCGGCGGCTTCCACTTCTACTACCGTAAGCCCGCGGACATCGAGATTGTGGGCAAGCTCGCATCCTACAAGGGTATCGACTTCAAGTCGAAAGGCGGTCAGGCGGTCGCGGCCGGATCGATCCATCCCGAAACCGGACAGCTATACGCGCTCGATGACGACGTACTTGCTCTGTCGCTCTCGGAGGCGCCCGAGGTGACCACGGCGCTCCTAGATGTGCTCCGGAAGCCGGCCGTTGTTGCATCGGACAACGATCCTGGCGAGATCACGCCCGAGCAATTGGAAGAGCTTCTCACGGGGCTGAATGTGCTTGGCTACAACGGCCGCTACGACGACTGGCTCAAGATCATGATGTCGGCGCACTTCGGCACCAATGGCGAAGGCGTGGACGAGTTCGTGGCGTGGTCGCTTGCCGATCCCGACTACGTCGATGACGAGGCGGTGATCCGCGATAAGTGGAATTCGCTTCACGCCAAGCCGAATGGTGTGAAGCTCGGCACCCTGCTCAAGGCGCTTTCCGATAACGGCCAGGGCGCCCTCATCGAGAAGGTCTTGCGTTCGCCTGCCGAGCAGGATTTTCCCGACACGCCGGAGATGCCGCTGTCAGAGGCCGACATCGCGCTTGCCAATGTCAACCGCGACCACTTCACCGTGCTGCATGGCGGCAAGTACCTGATCGGCCGCGAGCGGCGTCACCCGACTCTCGGAAACACCGATGTCGAATGGTACTCCGACCATGCCGTCAAGAGCCATCTCGACAGCCGCACCGTGACGCTCGACGACGGCAGCGTTCGTCCGCTCGGCTCGTGGTGGGTCAAGCACCCGATGCGGCGGCAGTACGACGGCGTGGTGTTCGACCCCGCGCCCGACCGCAAGCATGACAAGCCCTATTACAATCTTTGGCGCGGCTGGGCCGTCGCGCCGAAGGCCGGCGACTGGTCGCTGATGCAGCGCATGGTCAGGGACGTACTCTGCGGTGGTGACGAAGCGTCGTTTGACTACATCGTCAGATGGGCCGCCTTCATGGTACAGAAGCCGCATGTGCCGGCCGAGGTCGCGCTCGTGTTCAAGGGCGCGAAGGGCGTCGGCAAGGGTACGTTCGCCCGCGCATTGAGAGACATCGCCGGCCTGCACGGCAAGCAGGTTGCCCAGCCCGAGCATTTTGTCGGACGCTTCAACGAGCACCTGATGGATTGCATCCTGCTGGTGGTCGATGAAGGCTTTTGGGCCGGCGACAAGAAGGCGGAAGGCGCGCTCAAGAACCTCATCACCGAGCCGGTCCTGAGCTTTGAGCCGAAGGGCCGCCCGATCGTGTCGGGGCCGAACATGCTGCATCCGATCATCCTCTCGAATGAGGACTGGATCGTGCCGGCTTCCGCCGATGAGCGGCGCTTCGCCGTGTTCGAGGCCAGCACCGAGGCGCGGCGTTCTTTGCCTGCCGGCTTCTTCGAGGCGCTGAACGCGCAGATGCGGAATGGCGGGTTGAGCGCCATGCTGCACGAATTGATGGCGCTCGACCTGACCGGCTGGCATCCGCGCTCGCACATCCCGGCGACCTCGGCGCTCACCGATCAGAAGGTGCAGGCGTTCCGGCGCGATCCCATGTCGTTCTGGTGGTATCGCACGCTCGAGGCCGGCGAGATCGGGCCGAACCTTTCCGAGGATCGCTGGCGCGAGGGTTCCGTCGATATCGACAGTATCGACAAGGAGGAAGCACTTGCCCGTCTGGAGACGATGGCGAAGGGTATGGGCCGGCATGGCCCTTTCACCACGACTGCGATGGCGCGCTTCCTGCGCACGGTCGGCGTAGAGGTCGATGCCCGAGACAGGCGCGGCCGCCGAGTCTGGCGCGTGCCGCCGCTCGACCGGGCGCGGCTCGACTTCGAGGACCACGTCGGCGGCAGGCTGGACTGGGACGGCGCGTGACAGGCTGTGTGAAAACTGTGTCGAGAGATCGGCACGGGTCTTACGGTCCACCACACACGACGTTCTTGACCTTGTGAGTAGTTACCGGTTTGCTCGGCGCTATGTTTGGACCTCCTAACGCCGTTCGACTCAGGGTCTCGATCGACGAGATCGAGCCAGCCGTCTGGCGGTGCCTCGTCGTGCCGAGCGAATGGAACCTCGAGCAGCTTCACCTGGTGATCCAGGCAGCCTTTAACTGGTGGAACTATCATCTCCACGAGTTCGATGTCGGGGGACTGCGCTATGGCGATGCCGTCGAAGCCGCGGAGGCTTCGGCCGCCGGCGATCCGCAGGTCTTCGACGAGCGCGAGGTCCGACTGTGCGATTTCCGTAGCGCTGGCGCCACGTTCACGTACCTCTACGATTTTGGCGACGACTGGTATCATACCGTCGAAATCGAAGAGCAGCTCTTCCTGGAAAGCGTTCCCCAGCAAGCGACGTGCATCGATGGCGCGCGCGCCCGTCCGCCCGAGGATGTCGGCGGTATTCCCGGCTATGAGCGATTTCTGGAGGTGATCGGTGATCCCAAGGACCCCGAGCACCGGGAAACCAAGCGCTGGTGCGGCGGGCATTTCGACCCCGAGTGGTTCGACCTTGCGACCGTCGACAAGGATGTCCGAAGCGCTTTGACGCCGAGTGTGAAGAGGAAGCTTCATCAGCCGAAGCCGAAGAAACCTCAGTCGTAAGCCTCTCCCATACCGGCACCGATGTCTGCCGGGCTCCCCAACTGCCTGTTCAACTTCGCCAGAGTCCGCGCGGCCTGACACACCGGACGGCAGAGCGTCGAGGATACTGCAAGCATAAGGCACTGAACCGGAAGGCGTTTGACGCTTTTGTCGCCGTTGGCGCTTTCCGGGAGCGATTTCTATACGGCGCCACGCCACGCATGGCACCGCGTATCACCAGTGTGCGGGACCACTCTTAAGGTATAGGGTTTCATTATCGCTTTTATATCTGTCAGAACTGTCAAAAGCGTCAAATTATAACAGAAACAACAGTTTGCTCCTGACGCTTCACTGACGCCTCCGACACATGGAAAACGTCGCACACGCAGCACACACCACGCGGGCCTCGCGCGCGTGCGCGTGGCAGTCAATCAGGCATGGTGTGAAAGAAGGGACCGGCAGGAAGCCGAGAGCGCCAGAGCATTGAAGTTACAATCGGGCGCTCTGAGTGCCAAACGTGAGTCCGGTCAAGGGCATGATCGTCGGCAATCTTCAAAGCACCGGACCAGGCACCGAGTTCGCAGCTTTGAGGTCTGGCGCCACCGGCCGGCACGACGATGCTGGCGCAGGATCGCGGCGCGACGACGGCGGAAAACCCACTTTCCGATGAAACCATGCCGGCGTCCTGTGTTTGCCGCCGGCACAGCGGCCTCCCTTTTTGAAACCGTGCCGGTGGTCGCCACCTTGGAAAAATATGCGAGGCCGCACGTATAGCCCCGCACTGGATCGCAGCGGCGCTATAGCGAGGATGCACCTGTTGGAAAAATGTGCTGGATTCCTATCTTCATACGGCATCTCAAAGAGAGAATTTCATGACGAGATGGACTGCTAAAATGGGCAGCCACGACATTTCCATAACAGGAGATCGGCTGGACGCATTTCGCAAAATGTATGTTGCGGATGGAGACCTGTCGTCTCGAATGTCAGACATGTTGTGGTTCGACATGTATGTTCTGGATGTGGAATTCGGCATCAACCCTCGCGAGGTTCTTGTATCGATCGAGAACCTGGAGGCTGGGGAGCCGTCTAGTGGGATCAAACCTGCAACACAGTTTAGGAAGCTTCCCTTAAAGGGGCTTTGGCATAAGCACTATTTCGCAGCCCGCTTCCTAGCTCATAATTTGATCCTTGGCCTCGGAAACAATGGATTAGAAAAGCTGATTAACGAGGTGATGGACCCAGCTAAGTCCGATGTCGTCACGCGAGAAATGGTTGAGGAGTTAGCTTACCGTGTTTCGCACGAACCATTCGAGGAAAGACATCGTCAAGGCAAAATGACTGGCGAGTGGATCGTGTTTGCCAAACATAACAGTAAGAATTTCTATCTATGCCTGACTACGCACGAGACTGGGGATCAGCCTGTGTTCGAGCGAATCATGCAGCACTGCATCAGAGATTTTCCAGATTTGGCTGCGTGGATCGCTCAGGCCCAATCATAGCCTTGCGACGAAGGTAGTTTGCTGGCGTCCCGCAAGCTCCGCAGGCCGCATTCTCTCGCGCAAGATGCGGAGCAATGTGTCATGACCAGTCAATCCGGCAATCGTGCGCCTGAGAGTCGCGAGGTGCGCCGTCCTTCGATGGATCGAAAATGGTCGCCTGTCATCGCGGAGCGCGTGATCGAGGTCATTGCCAGGACCGGCTCGCCGAAGGTGGCCTCGAAGGCCACCGGCGTGTCGGTCGCGACCATCCACGACCACCGCAAGCGCGATCCCAACTTCAGCGCGCGCTACGCCGAGGCAATGGAGTGCGCCTTCTCCGTGGTGCTGGGCCACGCCTTCGAGCGCAGCCTGGACACAGAGGCGCCGAGTGACCGGCTGACCGAGGTGTTGTTGAAGTTTCGCTTCGTCGATCGCGCGCCGGCCTTCGATCCGACCGCGCCCGGCCGGTCGAACGCTGATGGGCCGCTCGGGCTAGATGCGCGCGTCATCGCACGCATGGCGCCGCAGGACCGGGCCTCGCTCGCGGCGGCCTTGGGGACATACATCCGGTGCGAGACCGAGTTGCATGCCGATGACGCGCTCGTCGTCCTCCCATAGTCCCAGTCGAGCGTCGGCCATGCTGCGCGACCTGCTCGCGGTGGACGACCTCGCTCAGAGACTGGTCGAGACCGCGCCGAAGGCCGTCGAGGCGGCAGGCGGCGCGGCAACGCTCATCGCGCTTCACGGTACGCCGACCGGCGCGCTGTTCTGGTCGCTGCGGCCGATGCGGGAAGACCTCTGGTGTGCGATGGCCGCCGAGCAGCAGGCTCCGCATCGCGTCAATACAGGCGAGTAAAGAAAGTCAATCATCGTTTGCGGGCAGAAACGTTAGTCGTTTCCCGCTTGCGTTTCTGGTTTCTCCTGTTTGTCGAACTCGCGAATGGTCGCGGACGACATGCTTGGAGAAAGACCATGAGCAACAGCAAGAGCAAGTCCTACGCTATTCGTGCCAGGGCGAAGGACGTGGCGAGGTTCGCCAATGAGTTATCGCCCGAGATCGCGCCCGACGCAGCCATCCTTCATGAATCCATGCGTCGCATTCAGGCGAAGATCGGGCCGGGCCATGTGCCGCTCGACGTGGTCAAGGCGTGCCTGACCAATCCCTACATGCGCAACTGGGCGAAGGAACTGCTCGGCAAGGCGGCGTGAACGAGCGGGAGACGCATCGGACGATCGTTGGTCCGATGCGTCTTCGCCTTCGCGCATCCTGATCCGGTCAGGGCGCACCGATGGGCACGCCCGTCCGCGATGGCGGGACGAAACGGTCGGCCTTGGGGCCGCGCCAGATCATCCCTACCGGAGCGCGATGCCGAGGAACGGGAGAACGATCATGGCGACGAAGAAGAACATGCCCTCTATCGGGGCCGGTTGGGTATCCGCGACGGATTTACGGCTGGCGTTGACGCGGGCGAGAGACAACCGCGAGCGGCAGGTTCGCCTGCTCGACACCTTAAACGGCAGGGTCGCAAAGCGCCGCGACGATGCGGAGCGCGCCCTTGCCGACATTCCCGCCATCCAGCGTTCCAGCCTGGTCAACCGGGCGGTGTCCACGGCCCGCGCAGAGGTGAAGCGCGAGAGCGCCGATGCCCGCACCGCGCATGTGCGCGAGGCCGGCGTCATCGCAAACGTGGCGGCTCGCGCCAGACAGCATCACGTCAGTGCAATCCAGATGCTTGTCCGCGAGGGGCTTGGCTCCGAGCGCCGCTCCCGCATCATGCAGCAGATCGAACACTCCGGCCCGACCGAACTCGCCAGCCTCGCAGCGCTCGCCGGGTCCACCGGCGACAAGGAGATGGGAGCGGCGCTCATCTCGCGCGTAAGCAGGATGGAAGCCAGCGACCGGCCGTTCAGCCCGCACGCTTTGGCCGACGCGCTCGTCGGCGCCGAGCACCGCGACATTACCGCCGCCATCATGGAGGTCGAGCGCATCGCGGAGGAAGCCGCGCACGCCGATGCGACGTTCGAGAGCGGGCGAGCCAACCCGACCAGGACCATACAGGCGGCGATCCTGCGCCGCGAGCAGGCGGCCATCGGGGCCGACCTCGACGCCTTCGTCGAACAAGAGGAGAACTGACCATGGCAACCCACGTCGTCTACGCGCACGAGCCGCACCTCCGCAGGTCGGACCGCCGTAACGCCATCTTCGTCGAGGCTGCCGACGCCGCGTCCGCGAAGGCCGCGGCGGAGGCCCTCGTCGGCGCCAGCCCCGGCGCGCTTGCGAACTTCGCCGTCGCGGAGCTTGCTACCGCCCCGGACTTCGTCGTGCGCGGCCACGAGCCCACGCGCGGCGCCACCGGGGACGTGCTGTGACCGGCGCCTCCCGGATCGTGGCCGACGCGGCCGAGGCCCGGCGTAGGCTCGCCGGCCGCAACCGGCTGACGCTGTTCAACGCCTACTGCCGCCTGCACATGCCCCAGGAGATGTTCGACGCCTGCGATGCGGCTCCGAGCACCTGGTGGGATCTCCCGGCCGACATCGCGCTGCTGCGCGGCTACGGCTCCGAGGCGAAATTGACGACAGCCGGTGTGCTCCTGCTCCTCGGCTACGTCCCCGTGCGCTGCCGGGCCACAACCGTCTATCGCCGCTCTGACGTGTGGGACGAAGACCTCGACCGGCTCTCCCGTATCGAGCCGATCGTCTATCAGTAAGAGATTTTTCCTTCCGGCCCGGCTCGCGGACTCCCTCGAACGCGACAGCATGGTCCCTACGGTATCCAGCCGTCGGGAGACAGGACCATGACCAAGACGAAGAAGCCGAGCGCGAGGGAACTGCCGCTCGTCAAGCGGCGCATCGCGGCGCTGCTCGACAAGACCGAGGCCAACGGCTGCACGCCGGGCGAGGCCGCCGCCGCGTTCGAGAAGGCCGAGGAGTTGGTCGCCAAGTACAAGCTCGACCCGGACTCGTTCCGGTGGCCGTCGAGGCCATCGACGCCGTTCGGCTCGGCTCGATCAGGACCGGGCGCACCGAAGTCGCCACAGGCCGCTGCGTCGAGCCGTGGACGCGGCATCGGCAAGCTCGCCGAGCTACTGATCGTCGAGCATCCGGACTGGACCTACCGGCGCATCGCCAAGGAGGTCAACGCGCGGATCGAAGGTGCCAGGGCCAGCGAAAAGAGCGTTCGGTGGTACGCGAGCCAGATGCGGAAACGCGGAGACGGCGCGCCGGGCCGGCGAAAGAAGCAGGCATGAGAACGTCAGGCCGGCGGCATTTCGCCTGCGATCAGCCGCCGGCGAACTGCTTTCCTAACCCTGCGCCACTTTCCCTGCTCGTAGTCCTCGCTACGATGCCAGGCGGCGTGCTCCTCAATGAACGCCGCCTCCTCGGGGTCTGCCGGGTATCGACGCATGATGTCGTCGGCCAGTCCCTCGATGTCTTCGCGCGGGATGAGCCTGGGCAGGATCGATCCCTCGACGACCGTCCAGCCGATGCCAATCAGAACAGGCGATACCGCGATCGCCAACGCCAGCCATTTCAGGCTGGTCCAGAACCAGTCGTCCATTTTCGTATCTACCGGACGATTATTATAATAATCATACTTATATTGCGAATTACGATGTAATCGCAACATGCGTCCCTTCGCATAGGGACGGCGTCCTCCGAGGCTCATGCTCGGAGGTACGACGTGTCATTGGCGACCATTTTCGGAACGAACCTACGGCATCACCGGAAAGCGAAACACCTGACTCAGGCGCAGCTTGCCGAGAAGGCGTCGCTCTCGACGGAGATGGTCAGCAAGATTGAGCGAGGCATCGCCGCGCCGTCCTTCACGACGGTCGAGAAGCTGTCCGAGATTCTGGACGTGCCGGAGGTGGTGTTCTTCGGTGTCGGCCTCATCGTCACGACCGACAGCGAGAGGACACGCATCCTCTCAAAGATTCAGACCAAGCTGTCCCGCCTGAACGAGGACCAGTTGGTTAGGGCAGACAGATTGCTCGGCGCGTTGACTGATTGACTTCTCTCCATCCCTGGTCCGCGACAGGGAGCCCCCATACTTGGCCGCCTTCCGGTGGCTGTCCAGACCACCCGCTCGGCAAGCTCAGGCTCAGCGCATTGAAGCTATCACAAGCCTTCGTATTGAGACGGGGAAAGGGCATCGGTAGGTCCGCCGTGCGGCCGATCGTTGAACATCCGGACCAGACGTATCGGCGTATCCCCGAGGAGGTCAATGCGCGGATTACCTACTCAGAGGCAACGCCATAATTCTCGGAAAGCTGCGACTTTACAACGAGTTCAATAAGTTCGGGGAGTGAAAGTCTCCCAACTCTTCTCGCATCACGCAATAGTAGCAGACCGGCTACCACCGCCGCAGGGCCTGCAAGTGCAAGTCGCTCCGATGCTTCGCGAGCAGAAATCGGCAAACGGTCACCTATTGCCGACAAGATATCGGCTTCAATCCTAAGCTCAAGAGCGCGAGCTCGCCCCTTTTCGTCTGCTTCTGCAAGGGTGCGCCGCCAAACGTCCAGTCTGTCTGCCCGTAGCTTCAACAGGTCTAAGCCAGGATTGCCAAGCCGATCTGCGCAAGCCGTCGCTACCGGGTCGAATCGGTGTGCTGCCCACATCAGATCGACACGGGTCTGCAAGTCGGCAATTAGTCGTGGACCGTCCACGGGGTCGTCTAGCAGATCGCACGCGTCCAATGACCCCTCCAAGGCCTCGGTGAGGCGTCCGCAAAGGATGTTGCAGGCATCAACAAAATGAGTGGTTTCCCTCGGAGATCCATATCCACAAGCGTCTTTGAACCATAAGTGTACCGCGGCCATCGTTTTGAGATCGCGCTTCTCGTTCAAATCGAGATTGTGTGCCATGTACGTACGAAGATTAGCCACATCCTTACGCAGAGTTCCGACCGCTCTTAGCGGGGGAAGGTTCATCAAAAAAGGGAGCGGAACGCGCGCAGCTTCGTGAATTAGTCCATATGCCCAACTCACCAACCTATAGAAGGCCAACTCGCCATCAAACGCCGCCGGAAGAAGCAATGAAACTTCAGCGCATGCAGTCGGTACGTGTATCGCTACTCGTCGCCTAAGATTCGAATATAGGTTATTCAGTTCTGAAGGAGTCATCGTCCCGCCATCGGCCGCTTCAGGGGATCAATGACGGGGCCAACGTAGTTGAATGCAATTCCGAAGTCTCGGAGTTCACGCCCAGGTGCTAGATCGTCCTCACGAAACTCATGCCCGAGCAAAGACACTGAACCCGATATGCCGTCCACCCGGACCTTCCAGCCATGACCATTCTTCCCACTTTCGATGCGTCCCCGATATCGCTTCGGAGCACCAGTAGCATCGGTGGCAATTAAGCGCCGAACGACCCGTGATCGGTCCTCGAACTCGGTATCTCGGGAAAGTGAATTCCAAAGGTCAGCCGCCGTCCTAGTGTCTCCCGACAACCAAGTGAGAATGGCTTCCAAATATCGTTCTTGGCTTCGAAGCGCGTTTCCAAGTCGACCATTGAGATCGCGGACGAGTTCCAGCAGCTTTGATATCTGCGTCGTCTCCCCAGGGGTTCTACCGCGCTCACCTTGCAATAGATGCTCACCGGTGGCATGTGCCCACCGAAGCCGAAGCTGAAGTCGAAGACAGCGAACATCTTCAGCCGCAGCGGTCTTCTGCGCTAAAAACATCGCTGTTTCGTTGGCAAGATCACGGATCGAGGCTTCAATCGGGCTAGAAGCCGATTCCACAGGTTCGGAACGTGCTCGTGCCGTAAGGAACGCCGCCGCAGCCGGCGCCACAAGTTCAAGATCTGCTAGCGCGGCGTCACCAAGTTCTTTGTTTTCCGCAACGTCCGCTGCGCGCTTTCGCCTCTCAAGATAGCGAATCCGTTGATCCGATCTGAAGTCCATTCCATCTGCTAGGTCCATGGTCGAATAGAGATCCGATAACAGCTCGGCTCGTTGCTCGTCGGATAGCGTCGCTCCGCGCAACACGTCGCAAGAGGTCCAAAGAGCCACATCGAACGGGTGATAGTCATCACTCATAGCCGTGGCGCGCGCACTGGCAGTTCGAGCAGCCAAATAGTCGGCCCACAATGCATCGCCTCCGGAATCGGTCCGCTGAACGGCAAGGTAGCCATAGATTGAGGCACGTTCGACGATAAGGTTTACTCTACTGCGTTTCCCGGCGTGCAACTCACCCAGATCAATAAGCCGAAGGGCTTCTTCAACTACCTCACGAGCCGCATCGAGAACCTTTAATCTCGCATCCTCGTCCATTTCCTCGGCTGAGTTGTACCCGTCCAAAGTGAATATGGCTTGGCGTCGGAATACGCATTCGCGAAGCATAAGTGAGGCATCGCGAACCCCAGCCTTCTTTCGAAGGTCTTCGAGTGCGTCTGCAAACCTTAGATATCCGCGCCGGTATGCTTGACCGCGCGGTCCATCGCGGTCGAGCTTCTGTAAGAGGTCGAGAACGAAGGTCCTCTCAGTGTTCCGATCAACCCCGCTGGGCCTAACCCCCTTTATAAGTTCGACAAGACAGTCAATTTCGCGAGATGGATCAGCTAGCCGACGCTGGCAAATAAGTTCGGCTTCGAGCTGTAGCCGCGGCGAGATCAAGAGCTCCGTACCTTCAGCGTCTGCCGCCCGCCATCTGAACAAATCCAGGTCCTGAAATAGATGAGCTACTCCCTCGACGCCGAGATCATCAGATCTATCGCTGATGACTCGCATCAGCAGGTTGAGAGGAACCGGGCAGCTCAACCGGCCGGCGACCATAACCAAGTCGATAAGGCGTGCAGCAGCGTCTTCACCGGTGACAGCGAGAGCCTCATTGTTGTCGAATAGCTGAGTGGATTTTTCCGCGATGCCCGCGGCGATTAGCTGATCCGCCAGAGCAGATTGTCCAGATGCACGAGGAGCGCTTCGCGCTCGTTCCCGCACTGCGCTCTCGGCGACACGCGCCTCGCTGCTGATACCGGCTGCGATCCGCTGCCGTCCCGCTGATAGATGTCTGTAAAGCCAAGCAAGCGCGTTCCATCCCTCTGGCGGAGAAGCCTCCCCGGCCGATTGGGTTGGTGAAAAGCGAGCTACGACTTTCTCTAAGTCTCTCGACTCATCTGCCGAAAGTGTGGCTGGCGCCTCCACACAGCGCCGGAAACCCTGCCGGGAATGTTCCTCGATGCGATAACTCGATCCAACAATAACAACACGCCTTCCGCGGCTCTGGAGAGCAGTTGCTAAATCTCGGTAGCGCCAGGGCGACTGATTTGCGTCGCAGATCACTATTGTGACCAGATGACCCGTTCGTTCTGCCTCTGAGCAAAAAGCATCGACGTCGGTGGGGGTTGGCAGTCGACCGGCAGCCACAAGAACCGGCAGTGCGAGATCTTTACGAACTTTCCAAGCCAACCGAGCAAGAGAAACACTTTTTCCAGTCCCTGACTGTCCGTGGAGCACCACAAGGCTGTCGGACTCTTGGGGCTGCCGAATTGCTGCCTCGATCATCTTCCACAGTTCGGCTTCGAACGAGCGCTGGATAGCGAACTCCCTAGCAACGCCTTCCATCATCCCGCGAAAACCACCCAGGTCTCCGTGGAATTTTCTAAACGCTTCGTGGAGTGCAGAGGTCTCGAGGGGCTCGGGATGCTCCGTCCAAGCGTCGTCTACGATTCTTGCAGAGGCCTCAACACGCAGTCGCAACTGTGGGGTGATATCGAGAATGCCGGCGCTAGTAGTGACTATGCCGGGTTCATCGGGAGCGGCAGCCCCGACCATGTTGATACGCCCTTGAAGCTCAAGGGACGCAAGCGCCGCCGCAACTGTTGTTTGCGTAGTAATGAGGGAGCCGTGCGCGATCATCTCACTCGCCACCACGGAATCGAGATGTTGCGGCACTCCGAACCATATTGCTCGGACACCGGCTTGATCCGACAATGTGGCTAGTAGCGCATCAACATCGAGCCAATCTCGCGCGGGATGAAACCCGGCGATAACTACTAAACCGCGCGCGGTTGCGGTTTCAGCAAGCCGGTTCAGGAACTCACTTGCATGATTTTGAGATCTACGGAGTAGGTCCGCCTTCGTTTTCGGAGGCCTAGCGTCGGCAACTGTTTCGTTGGCGCGACCAAAAAGGTAATAGACTGGCGGACGAGACCGGCTTCGTGAAACACGAGCATATGTTCCACGAGATAGGACCGCTTCAGGTTGACGTCCTCTTGTCTCAAACCTCCCTTTGAAGCGTGGATCAATCGAAGAAGTAAATGCGGCGCTCCACGGCAAATCAAATACTCGAAGCGTCGACTCAGATGGAACATGGCGATCAAATCGCTCGGATAACCACGCCATGTCTGCATCTGTTACCGGGTCGGTTAACGTAGATCGCCAGCCGCCATCTCGATCCTTTCTTCCTAATCGATCCAGAAATCCGTTGAGGATCGTTTCGCCGTGCGCATTGGATATGTCGAATGCTTGGCCGGCGACCAAAATGATCGGTCGCTCTTCACCAATTGCTTCAGCTAATACATCTAGCGCTTGATCCGACATCGTCCCCAAATCCGATATTGATAGCGGCGTTGTTTTTATTTCACCTGTGCCGTCCCCTAAACCAAAGAAATATCTGGTCCGAGACATATTAATTTAATCGCCACCTTACCGTGCAGCATGAAGTAATCTACTGCCCTAAGCGGTCTCCCTCGAATACAATTCTATTTGGATTCATATTATGTGGAGGGATGGTGCTGGCGGAGAGGATTGAACTCTCGACCTTCAACCCACGAATTCGAGGAATGGCGTCCCGGAAGGGAGTCGAACCCCTGACCCCAGGTTTAGGAAACCTGTGCTCTATCCAGCTGAGCTACCGGGACTTGCCTGCCGTCATCTTAAGTACTTATCCGGCACTCGGGCGGGTCGGGCAAGCCCCAATACCTTGGCGGCCAGATGCGGTACCCCGAAAAATCCATATCGACATGACCTCGGTCTGGCGAACCCTGCGGACCGGCGTCCTCCGATGCCAGCCCCGCCGTTATTCATCCCGCAGTCATTCCTGTTTCGGTAGCAAATGAGGCGGCGGTCGCATTGCCGTCGGGATGTGCCTTGTGACCGTCATGTGGCGACGCTATCTTTCGCGGCGGGCTGGCACGTAATCAGGAGACGATCATGGGTTTGCTCGACATCCTCAACGGTATGCAGAACGGCCCCCGCGGTCCAAGCGATTCCAATGCGACAAGCGATAGCGGCGGCGGCATGTCGCCGATGACAATGGCGATCCTCGCTGTGTTGGGCTACAAGGCGTTCAAGCACTTTACCGGAAGCCAGCCTTCGGCCAGCCCCTCTGTGCCTCCGGCTCCCCCGCCCGGCAGCACGGTCAATGCCGGTTTGCCCGGTAGCGCAGGCGGCCTCGGTGACCTGCTCAAGGGCGGGCTTGGCGGCCTGCTGGCGGGCGGTGCCGCCGGGAGCATCCTGAGCGGCGGCCTCGGCGACCTGCTGAACCAGCTTCAGAACAAGGGCCATGGCGAAACGGCGAGTTCCTGGGTCAGTCCGGGTCCGAACAGGCAGATCGCGCCGGGCGACCTCGCCGACGCGCTGGGCGCCGACCAGATCAACGCCCTGACGGCGCAGACCGGCCTGTCGCGGGAGGAATTGCTCGCCGGATTGAGTCAGCATCTGCCCGAGGTCGTCCACCATCTGACACCGGACGGGCGCCTGCCGACCGAAAGCGAACTGTCGCGAATGCTTTGATGGAATTGCCGGCCCACCGCGGATCCGCTGCCTGAACAGACCGATCTCGCGGACGCTTTAACGTCACGGTTATTCTGAGGAAGGACTTTCGTCATGAGTGGCATTCTCTGGATCATCCTCGTCGGCTTCGTCGCAGGGATCATCGCAAGATTCCTGTCCCCCGGCCCGAACAATCCGACCGGATTCATCCTCACCACGGTTCTCGGCATCGCAGGCGCATTTCTGGCGACCTTCATCGGCCAGTCGATCGGCCATTACAGTCCCAATCAGGGCGCCGGGTTCATCACCTCGACCATCGGCGCGATTGTCGTGCTGTTCATCTGGAACAGGCTGGTTGCGCGCCGCGTGATTTCCGATCCCGGATCGAAATAATGCAACCTGGCCCTCGGACAACGTTCCGAGGGTCCTAAGACTTTTTCGCTTCTGATGGAATCAGAGGCGGGCTCTCGGATTTTGACTTGACGCGTTTTCTTTACGCGAACCGTATCCATCCTCGGGTCGAGCCCGGGGACGTGCTTCGCTCGAAACCGCTAAAGCGATCCGGACAGGAGTTCGTAACTGGCGCGGCCACTATCTTGTCAATGACGGCGCCGCGCCTGGCGCGCAGCATCCTGCTCGGATCGCTGCTGTGCGGACTGTCGTTCAGCACCGCCAGCCCGTCGGTTGCGGCAAGCTGCGGATCCGAAATCCAGGGTGGCGGCATCGTAAGCGCCATCATCGATGCGCGGACGCTCCGTCTCGACGACGGCCGTGACGTCCGCCTCGCCGGCGTTGAAGTGGTCGCGGGAGACGCGAACGATCATCGGCCCGCGCTTGCGGCGCTGATCGGGCGGCAAGTGATCCTGCGCGGCGACGGCGACGATCCGGATCGCTATGGCAGGCAATCCGCCTTCGTATATCTTGATCCCTCTGCGCGTTCGATACAGAGTGAACTTCTCGAGCGCGGCGAAGCGCTTGCGTCAGGCGACATTGCTGACAAGGCCTGCGCGGCAGAACTTGCGACGGCGGAAGCGGCGGCGCGGCAGGCCCGGCGTGGAACCTGGGCAAACTCGTCCATCATAAAAAACGTTGAGAACCCGGTCGATATTTTGACACGCGTCGGTCAATTCACCGTCGTCGAGGGGAAGGTCCTGTCGGTCAGGCAAGCGGGCGGAACAATTTATGTCAACTTCGGCCGGCGCTGGACACGAGACTTTGCTGCGACTATTTCGAGGCGCATGATACCATATTTCGAGGCTGCGGGCATCGCTCCGGTCTCTTTGGAAAATCGCCGCGTTCGTGTCCGCGGCTGGGTCGAACGGCGGGGCGGACCGCGGATCAACGTGCTCCGGGTCGGGCAAATCGAAGTGATCGGCGACTAGTGCAGTTGGGAATTCGCTTCGAGCGAACCTCCAGGGCCCGGTCGCGACGGAATGGTAAGGTACTGGCGGTTCCATGCCCGGCATCCGCAAGGGTCTGCTGAAAAGTCGCGAATGTTGGAATACAACCACCAACCGAACGGAGACGTTGCGACGATGGCGGTGAGCGCAAAACGGCGCTGGACAGGAGCGGGTCGCCGCCTTTTGGCGACGGCGCCCGCCGCGCTGTTGTGCACGGCGTTTGTCCTTGCCGGCTGCGGCGACATGAGCCGATTCCAGACCGCATCGCATCCATCCGCCAAGCATGCAAAACCGGCGCGGACAGCGGTTCAGACCCCGGCCGCGGAACGCGAGCACGAGCGCATCCTCGCCTCTTACGGCGGCGCCTACGACGACCCCCGACTCGAGGCGCTGATCAACAAGACAGTCGCGCGCCTGGTCGCGGCGTCCGAGCGGCCCGATCTCACCTACAAGGTCACGATTCTCAATTCAGGCGCCGTCAACGCCTTCGCGCTGCCGACGGGCCAGCTCTACGTGACCCGCGGCCTCCTCGCGCTCGCCAACGACACCTCGGAACTGTCCTCGGTGCTGTCGCATGAAATGGCGCATGTTCTGGCCAAGCACGCTGCGATCCGCGAGGACCAGGCGCGTCAGGCCGCCCTCGTCAGCCACGTCGTTGCCGAAATGGGCACCGACCCGGATTTGTCGGCGCTGGCGCTCGCCAAGTCCAAACTGACGCTGGCGAGCTTTTCACGGGCCCAGGAATTCGAAGCCGACGGCATCGGCGTCGGGATTTCCGCGCGCGCCCATTTCGATCCCTACGGCGCCGCGCGCTTCCTGACGGCGATGGAACGCAATGCGGCGCTCAAGGCCGGCAAGTCATCGCTGGACCCGCGCTCGCAGGATTTCCTGTCGTCGCATCCCGCAACGCCGGAGCGCATCCAGAACGCCCAGGCCAATGCCCGGCAATACAGTGCGCCCGCGCAAGGCGAACGCGACAGCGAGGCCTATCTCGATGCGATCGACAACATCGTCTACGGCGAAGATCCAAGCGAGGGATTCGTTCGCGGCCGGCGTTTCCTGCACCCCAAGCTCGGCTTCACGTTCCAGGCGCCGGAAGGTTTTTCGCTCGACAATACCGCCCAGGCGGTGATCGGCGTCCGCGAAGGCGGCAGTCAGGCGATGCGCTTCGACGTCGTCCGGGTGCCTGCGGAACAGAAGCTCACAGAGTACCTCAACTCCGGCTGGATGGAGAATGTCGACAAGGCTTCGACCGAGGAGTTGACCATCAATGGTTTCCCCGCGGCAACGGCCGTCGCCAACGGCGAGCAATGGCAATTCCGGGTCTATGCCCTGCGCTTCGGCAGCGACGTCTATCGCTTCATCTTCGCAACCCGTCACAAGACGACGGAGAGCGAGCGCAATGCCCGCGAAACGGTCTCCTCGTTCCGCCGCCTGACGCTGAGCGAGATTCAGGCGGCGCGGCCGCTGCGGATCAAGGTCATCACCGTGCAACCGGGCGATACGGTGGAATCGCTGTCGCACCGCATGGCCGGCGTCGATCGTCCTGCCGAACGCTTTCGTGTGCTCAACGGCCTCGATCCGCGTGCGCAGGTCAAGGTGCGCAGCCGGGTCAAGATCGTGGTGGATTGATTCTGCGCCCGCGACGCAAGGACGGTTCAAACAGGCATCGCAACGAACGCCGCTCGACCTCTCCCGCATGCGGGGAGCGCCCTATCTCCGGGCTTGACCCGAGGATCGGCCGACAACGTCGGGCAGGGTGGAAACTCTTGTTGACCCCCTCATTCCCAGCCTGCCGCCGGCAAGAGGGAAAGCAAGTTCGCATCGCTTCGATGATCTGACGAACGCTCCAAACAAAAAGGCCGGCCAAGAGGCCGGGCCTTTCTTGTTCCTTGCAGTCGAGAAGCCGGTTACGCAGCTTCGTCGGCGACCGCCGCGTCGTCCCCGTCGGGGTCGGCGTCAATGTCGCCATCGGTCTCGGCGTCAGCCTCCGCCTTGGCGCCGCGGCGCGGGCTCTTGGCGAGTTGTCCTTCGATTTCCTTGACCGCTTCGGTTTCCGTCACATGCTGGACGACGGCGATCTCGCGCGACAGGCGATCGAGCGCGGCTTCGTAGAGCTGACGTTCGCTGTAGGATTGCTCGGGCTGCGACTCGGAGCGGAAGAGATCGCGGACCACTTCGGCGATCGCGACGATGTCCCCCGAATTGATCTTGGCTTCATATTCCTGCGCGCGGCGCGACCACATGGTACGCTTGATGCGCGCGCGGCCCTTCAGCGTTTCGAGCGCCCGCTTGACCAACGTCGGATCCGACAGCTTGCGCATGCCGACATTCGCGATCTTGGCAGTTGGGACCCTCAGGGTCATCTTGTCCTTCATGAAATTGATGACGAACAGTTCGAGCTTGGCGCCCGCGATCTCCTGTTCTTCGATCGCCAGAATCTGGCCGACGCCATGCGCCGGATAAACCACGAATTCATTGGTCTTGAAGCCCTGGCGCTGGGTCAGAACCTTCTTCGGCTCCTCGACGCGGAGCGCGCCGGCCTTGGCCGCGGGCTTCGCGACAACCTTACTGGCAACCACGGTTTTCGGCGCGGATTTCGCCGCCGGTTTCGCAGTCCTGGAACCTGCCTTCGAGGCCGATGCGGCCTTCTTCAAACCAGCAGTTTTCGAAGCAACGGTCTTGGCGGGCATTTTCGCAGTCTTGCTTGGCATTTCGCCTCTTTTATTTCTTGAGGGTTTTCCGGCCGAGCCCTTGGCAGCCGTCCGGGTATTCGTGGCGGCGGTCCGGGCACGCACTCGTATTGCACTGCGGCGAGCCGCAGACGCCCTGGAAATATTCTTTTTTCGTGTTTTCTGTGACACCGTGTGCGCGTGGACTTGCCACGCCCTGTTGGATGTTTTCACAGGAGCCCTTTGGGCTCGCAAGCAGCAAAAACGTAGTCGATCTCCGAAAACGCGCCTAATCTAGCACATTTTCCGCAAAAATCAATGGTTTATACCCGCGGACCCGCATTCGGGCGGGCTTTTCGGCGGTCCTGGTCAAAAAACAAGATTAAAGCGGCGCCCGGTCCGACCATATAGCCATAAACTCAGTCTCCGGAACCCGGGGCAGGAGAAAAATACTTCTCGAATTTACCTTCCACACCCTCGAATTCCTTGGCGTCCGGCGGGGCATCCTTCTTCTGCGTGATGTTGGGCCAGCTTCTGGCGTATTCCGCGTTCAATTCAAGCCACTTCTCCAGCCCCGGCTCCGAGTCGGGCTTGATGGCTTCGGCCGGACATTCCGGTTCGCAGACACCGCAATCGATGCACTCATCGGGATGAATGACGAGCATGTTCTCGCCCTCGTAGAAGCAATCGACAGGGCAAACTTCAACGCAATCGGTGTATTTGCATTTGATGCAGGCATCGTTGACGACGTAAGTCATCCAAGGCTCCGGACGGTCAGATTTGCAGGCTGGGGTACCGCAGGAACAGCGCTGCCGCAAGCCGCAGCGACGTGCCATGCGTGCGATCAGCTTCCGCCAGAAACGTCGGACGTTTCGTCATAAAGCGCTTTCGCGGCGGTGGCGTTGCCTCGCCGTTCGGCGAATCCGGTGACTCTGAGGATACGGACGCTCCGATCCAGTCTGATCGTGAGCACGTCATCGACCTTGAGGGGATGTCCAGGAGATTTTTCCCGCGCCCCGTTGACGCGGACATGGCCGGCCTCGACGAGGGCCGCAGCATGGGTCCTGGCCCTGACCACCCGCGCATGCCACAACCATTTGTCGAGACGCTGGCGCTGCAAGACACCCAACAAGGCCACACCAAGAAATCGCATCAAAGAATCACATCGGGAACGCAAATCGACCCACGGCGGGCGGGCGCCCGCTCAGTCCTTGCGACCGGAAAGTTGCTCCTTGAGCGCAGCCAGTTTTGCAAACGGCGAATTCGGGTCGATCGAACGCTCACGCTCGCGCGGCGCGCTGCTGGCGTAGGGGCGGTGGGAGGGTCCCGCATCCGGACGTCCGTCACGACCTCCCTTGCGGGAGCCCTGAAAACGGCTCTTGTCCTGATCCCTGTCCCTGCCCTTGCCCTGGAAACGCTCGCGCGGCGGACGTCCCTTGCCCTCGCGCGACTCACGGCCGGGCGCGCGCTCGCTCCCGGCGGACGCGGCTTCGGCTGGCGCATCGGCGGAGGGCCGGCGGCGGCGCCGCCCATGCCGCTCGCGTCCTTGCGTCCCCTCACCCGCTCCTCCATCCGCGGCCGCGGATTGTTGCGCGCCGTCCCGCCCGGGCTGTTGCCGGCGATGGCGATTGCGATCGTAGTGCGGACGCCGATCGGCAGACCGGCCACCCGGCCGCCAGACCTCGACCGTTGCGGGCTCGGCGTCCGTCGCGGCCGCCGGGGAGACATCGACCGCGGCGGTTTCGGCGGATGTTTCGCTCCCGGGCGCGCTCGCGGCATCGACGGCCGCTGACTCGCCTGGCGCTGTATCGGCGGGTGCGGATGCAGGAGTATCGGAAGCCGGCGAGACCGCGAAGTCGGACGACCCCGCCGCCGGCGGCTCCTCGACCACCCCAGATGCGACTTCGGTCGCCGCAGCGGTCACCTCCGACGAACCCGCCTCCGGCGTGGGCGCCGGCTCCGCAACCGATCCGGCATCAAGCGCGCCCGCGCTGTCCGGCGCAGGTTCCTGTCCTTCGGGCATGGCGTCCTGCGTAGCCGATTCCTCCGGCGCGCTCTCCGAGACTTCGGCGGGCGCTGCCTCCGCGCCATCGGTCGCCGGAGCGGCCTCTGTAACGGCTGGAGACGTAACGGGTGGAGGCGCCGGGCATCGCTCCATGCGATAGCCGAGCGCACGCAGGATGGAGGCGAATTCCTCGCCGGCGGTGCCGACGAGCGACGTCATCGCCTGGGTCACAACGAAGCCGCGACCATCGAATGCGCCGGCCGGCATCGAGCCGAGCGCGCCTTTCCGCCACGCCAGCGCCGGCCGGATCAGATCGGCCAGTCGTTCGAGAATATCGACGCGCACGACCCGCTCGCCACATTGCCGATAACCAAGCGCACGATAGGCGTCCTGACCGAGCAGCTTGTCGGCCGGAAACGAGGTGCGGCCGCTGGCGGCCAAGTGCTGCGCGCTCGACAGCGCCGACAGATCGACATTGTCCTGCTTCTGCGCCCATAGCAGCGAGGCCAGCGCGCGCGCCGCCGGTTTCAGAAGCGCCGGGAAATGGATGTGATAGGCGCCGAAGCGCACGCCGTACTTGCGCAAGGACGCGCGCGACGGCTGATCGAGATCTTTCATCTCAGTAGCGATCTTCGACCGCTCCAGCACGCCGAGCGCCTCGATCAACTGGAATGCGATGCCGCGCGCGATGCCGGTGACATCCTCCGCCTTGGTCAGTTCGAACAACGGTCCCAGCAATTTCTCGACGTGAGTCTTCAGCCACAGATCGAGCCGCGCCTGCACGGCATCGCGCGGCGCGCCGCTCAGCCGCTCGTCGGAAATGATCCGGATCCGCGGCCGGAGCACATCGTCGGCGGCGACCAGCCGCGCCACGGCGTCGCCGGTCCAGCGGATGGTGCCGTCCGAGGTCAGCACGAACTGATCGTCCGGCGCGGCGGAGAGCTTTTCTGCGCGCGCCTCGATTTCGCCGGCCAGCGCTTTCTGCGCGATCGCCTGCAACGCCTTGGCGTCCGAGCCGGCCTCAGTCGCATCGGGCGCGAACGTAAAGCCGTCGAGACGGCCGATGACATGGCCCTCTACGATCACCTCGCCGGTCTTGCCGATTTCCGTATCCAACATCGTGTTTTCCCGCAGGCGGCGCATCAATACACTGGTCCGGCGGTCAACGAAACGCTCAGTAAGCTTTTGGTGCAGCGCATCAGACAAATTATTTTCGGCCTCTCGCGCAATTTCCTGCCAGTGGCCGGGGTCTGCCAGCCAGTCCGGCCGGTTGGCGACAAAAGTCCAGGTCCGGATTTGCGCAATCCGCCCCGACAAAGTGTCGATATCGCCGTCCGTGCGGTCGGCCTGTGCAATCTGTGCCGCGAACCAGTCCTCGGGAACGCAGCCCTTGCGCATCAGGAAGCCGAACAACGTCACCACCAGTTCGGCATGGGCGGCCGGCGCGATCTTGCGGTAATCCGGAATCTGGCAGGCGTCCCACAACCTTTCCACTGCCGTCACGCCCTGCGCCATGGCGCGGACGTCGACATCGCCGGCGGCGTGATCGAGCACACGCAAATCCTCGGCGATCGGCGCGCGCGTCAGCGCCTCGTGCGATGGCGTCAGCGCCAGCGAGACCTGCAAGGCGTCCAGCGAGGAGAAGTCGAGATCGGAGTTGCGCCATTGCAGCGTCTTGACGTTCTCGAACGTATGGTTCTGCAGCGCGTTGACCAGTTCGGGCTCGAACGGCGCGCAGCGTCCGGTAGTGCCGAACGTGCCGTTGCGCGTCGCGCGGCCGGCCCGGCCGGCGATCTGCGCGAATTCCGCCGGTGTCAGCCTGCGAAACTGGAAGCCGTCGTATTTGCGGTCGGACGCGAAGGCAACGTGATCGACGTCGAGATTGAGGCCCATGCCGACCGCGTCGGTGGCGACGAGGTAATCGACGTCGCCCGACTGAAACATCGCAACCTGCGCATTGCGGGTGCGCGGGCTGAGCGATCCCAACACCACTGCCGCGCCGCCGTGCTGGCGGCGGATCAGTTCGGCGATGGCGTAGACTTCGTCGGCCGAGAAAGCGACGATCGCGGTGCGGCGCGGCTGCCGGGTGATCTTGCGGTCGCCGGCGAACTCGAGTTGCGACAGCCGCGGGCGGGTGATGATGTTCGCGCCCGGCAAGAGCCGCTCGACGAGCGGACGCATGGTTGCGGCGCCCAGGAGCAGCGTCTCGTCGCGGCCGCGCCGGTTGAGAATTCGGTCGGTGAAAACATGGCCGCGTTCGAGATCGGCACTGATCTGGATTTCATCGACGGCGAGAAACGAAACGTCGAGATCGCGCGGCATCGCTTCCACGGTCGAAACCCAGAAGCGCGGCCGGACCGGCTTGATCTTCTCCTCGCCGGTGATCAGCGCGACGGAATCCGCTCCCGTGCGCTCGACGATCCTGTTGTAGATCTCGCGGGCGAGCAGCCGCAACGGCAGGCCGATGATGCCGGAGGAGTGCGCCAGCATCCGCTCGATCGCAAGATGGGTCTTGCCGGTGTTGGTCGGACCAAGCACCGCCGTGACGCCGGCACCGGGCGCGCGACCGTTGCCGGGCGGAGAAGTCGAAGACGAAAAGACCATGTTTTCCGAAGGCTTTCGTGGCGCTGATGGAACGGAATCGGACCACTTGGATCAAGGGTGTTTCACTATGCGACGCCCGCAGGGCCGCGGCTTAAACTTTGGAACGAGTCCGGAACGAATCGCGCCCGAATCGCTGACTCTCATGCTCTCTGGCTTCGTTCACCGCAACATCTCGCGTTCAGATCGACATGCGGCAACTAGATCAAGTTCCGCCAAGATCAACAAGAGCGGTTGCTTCTCTTAAATTGTAAATTCACCGGACACATGAATCCTCGGCAGGAGTCAATAGGAATCCCGCGAAGCGAGACGCTTCCCGACCGAAGCGGCGGCGCCGCCTTTATTGCGTTTTGGACGCGGTCTTGGGCGGAATGGCCGTGGTGATGAACTGGGTCGCTTCCAACTTGCCGGTACCGAGCGGGGTCGGAATTGTCAGGCGATAAGGCACGAGCACACGCGTGCCGGCAATCGGCGCGAGCCAGATCTCCATGTCGCGCCGGGCGGCGAGATATTTGATCGCAAAGCGATCCGGAACATAGCCGGCGATCGGCGAGAAATAGATCGCGCAGACCACGACCGGGCCGTGATAGCCCTTTTCCGACTTCACCGTTTCCATGCGCTTGAAGTCGAGGCGCAGGTCGTAGCGCATGCGGCCGTCGAAGATCCCGGTCGAGGCATGACAGGCATCCGGACCGAGCGGATCGGCAGTGCCGGGGACACGCAGCAGCGTCGCGCTCATCGGGTCGAACACGCCGCGCTTGTGCGCATCCGTGACCGGAATGCGCTTGGCATCGACCGGAGGGGTCGGCTCGATGACGAAATCCTTTACATTGCCGCCGGCCAGCGACATGCGAATGGTCTCCGATTTCTTCGACGACGAGATGGTCGCGGTATAGGTCGCCGGAACCAGCGCGCCGTTGACGATACGGCCCTGCGAGGAGCCAGTGCCGCCGCCATGGGCAAACACCTTGAGAAGTCCGGTGGCGCCACCGCTCGCCGCGGCTGAATATTGATCGTCGAGGATATCGACCGCCCAGTCGCCGGTGCCGACAAGAATCCCCGCCAGGGTAACGTCATAGCGAGCCTCGAGCTTGCCCTGCGCGGCTGCCGGGGCGGTCATCGCCAGCATGGCCGCAAATATCGAGAGCGACGCGCCGGCCGCGAGCCGGACCGAGGCGGGCATGGACCGGAGCAACGTCATACGGATATGCTCACTTAAGGGGTAGTCCTGCACATTGGTCGCCGCGACGTCGCGGCTCGCACGCCGCCCATGCGCAAAGCCGGGCCAGAGCCATGATGTCGGAACGGATTGCGCTTTTTGTATGATGGAAGGGTTGCCCGTGAAACCGGCCAACGAAGCAGGACGCTCTCATTTCATGCGTAAATGACGAGAAGCCGCCTTCCGTGCCTTGACGCCCCGCCGCTCTCCTCCTATACGTCCGCGGTTCCTGAAATGGACGCGATTTCGAACGCCCCGAGCCCGCCCCCGAGGGCCGGCGCCGGGGACGACAGAGGATTTTCGCCATGTCCCGGCGCTGCGAACTGACAGCCAAGGCTCCCCTGGTGGGCCACAGGGTCAGCCACTCCAACATCAAGACCAAGCGGCGTTTCCTGCCGAATCTGGTGAACGTCACCTTCCTGTCCGAAGCTCTGGCCCGACCGGTGCGGCTGCGGGTGTCGACCAACGCGCTCAAGAGCGTCGATCATCGCGGCGGCTTCGACGCCTTTTTGCTCAAGGCGAGGGACTCGGAACTGTCGCCGAAGGCGATCGAGATCAAACGCCAGATCGAGAAGAAGCAGGCCGCCAAAGCGGGCTGACAGCGGCGAGCCGTCATTCGCTCGCGTTCATCGTCGCCGCGAAAGCATACAGGCCGGGATCGGGCGAGCCGAACCCGGCTTTTGCATTTGCAGACGCAATCGGTCTTCACGCAACAGGCTGCAAAGCTCAGTGCCCGTGAGGCCGCAATTCGCCGGGTACGCCGCGCTGTTCGAGCCCGCCTGCTGCGATCCATCGCTCGGTCTTCCTGGCTGCCCGCTCGATGTGTTCTTCGGTGCGCGAAAAATCATAGGGCGAGCCGACCAGCGGGCAGAGCGGCGGCACGACATGATACTCGATCGAGGGATCGATACGTTCCAGATCATCGACCATCTGCCGCGCGATCAGCAGCGTCACCGCGTGAAGCACGTTGGCGACCGCGCCTTTCGGCGGCACCTCGCCGGCACACGCCGTTCCGGTCGGCAGAATGATGAGACGCCGCGCGCCCTTCTCGATGGCGACCCCGATCGGCGTGTTGCTCGAGATCGCTCCGTCGGCGAGAAACATGTTTTTGTAGCGAACAGGCGCGAACACGCCGGGAATCGACGTGCTCGCCACGATCGCCTCGGCGGCCAGGCCTTCGGACAGCACGACGGCGCCGCCGGTCACGATATCGGTGGTGACGATATGCACCGGCAGCTTCGCGTCCTGAAGATTGTCGTAAGGCAGGTGATCGTCGATCAGCCTGCGCACGCCGTCGTGCGAGATCAGAAAATCCCGCCGCCATAGAAATCCGAGCAGGGTCCTGACCGAGACCGGAAATACGTCCTGACGGCGGAGGCTGCGCCAGATATCCGCGAGACGCTTCACGCCGTCGAGGGTTGGAACGCCGGCGTAATAGGCGCCGTTCAAGGACCCGACGCTCGATCCCACCACCATGTCGGCGACGACGCCGTGCGCGGCGAGGGCATGCATCATGCCGACCTGGATGGCGCCGAAACTCCCGCCGCCCGCGAACACGAACGCGGTTTTGCGGGATGAATCGCCGGACGATCGTATTGAAGCTGACAAACCCGCGGCTCCTTCTGGTGGCCCTGATTCTAACATCTGGAGTCCTCATCGTTTCACGGAAACGGTGAAGACTCGAGGTTCTCGATTTGACGCGTTTTCTTCACGCGAACCGGATTCCATCCTCACGTCAAGCCCGAGGACATGCTTCGCTCGAAAACGCTATAAGTCATGTTGGAGCGCCGACGCCCCGCCCTATTCGGCCAGCGTGAACTGCAACAGCAGCGTCCGCTGGATCAGCAAAAAATTGTCATCGGACACAAGCGTCACGACGATATCGCCATTGTCATCGACGAACGCGTCCAGCCCTTCGAAATTGTCGATCTCCTGCCCAAGGTCCGCGCCGAAAATCGAGGGGCCGTCCACCAGCGCTCCGGGTTCTATCGCCGTCATCGCGATGCGGCGGATGCGGACGCCGATACCGCCGGTCAGCGAGAATTTGCGTTCGAGGATCAGCAGGTCGCCCGTGGTGGGCAGCAGGCAGGCATCGCTGATGTCGAAATTGTCGGTGCGGCGGATCGCGAACTGACCGGGCGACGGTCCGCCGATCAGGAACGCCATGACATTGCGGCCGGCATCGAGTCCGCGTTCGGAGATCGCGATCAGCGTGCCGCTGAGCGGCCTGCCGGGTGGAACGACCACCAACGCCTCCAGCCCTCGGTTGAACGGCAGCCTGCGCACGGCCGGCGGCGCCTCGACGTCCTCGCCGCGCGCGCGCGTAAAGTCCTTGCCGAAATCGAACCGCATGATGCGGTTGACCCGCTCGATGCCGACATAGACGAACGATCCGTCGAGCGCGATCGACTCGGTGTCGAACCGGCCATGCGCGGTGATCGGCCTGCCGTCGCGACCCAGCATCGGCGCGGCCTCGACATCGGCCAGCCCGGTCATTTTCTTGGATTCATAGACGATCCGACCTGTGAACCAGGTGCCCTTGTCGCTCGCCGAGATGAATTGCCGCCCGCTTGGATCGAGCCGCAGGCTCGACAGCCCTCCGAAGCCGGGAAACGACGAGGTCAGGACCAGACCGCTGCGAAAGGCGAGCGCACCGAAACGCGTGCGCGAGCGGTCGCGCAGGTCGAAGGAGGAAATCGGCCTCGCATTGACCGTGATCGACACCGGCGCCGGGGGCGTCAGTTCGTCCGGGGGCGGCTGCGTCCGAGGATGCGTTGCGAATTGCGCGCGGGCGGCGGTGAGATGCGGCAACACGAGGCCCGTTGCCGTCAGGCTCAACAAGCGGCGGCGATCGATCAACGGAACCATTGCGGAGAGGACCATCTGTCAGCGATGTGTCCCGGACGCAGTGCGGCATTCTCATGCCGCGCTGCCGAGCCGGGACCGCTGCGAAGGCTGCCTGTGTAACGGTCCCGGGTCTGCGAAGCAACGCCATCACGCATCGAAGGCGCGCATGAACGCGCTGATGGCGTTGCGTCGCACCCGGGACACAGCCATGGGAAAAGTTACGAATGCAGCCTGCGCGAACCCCGCGCCGGAACCAGCGGCGGATCATGCGTCTCGCTGAACAGTTCAGCGAGCTGTTCGGTGATGGCGCCGCCGAGTTCTTCGGCGTCGACGATGGTCACCGCGCGGCGATAATAGCGCGTCACGTCGTGGCCGATGCCGATCGCGATCAATTCGACCGGCGAACGGGTCTCGATTTCATCGATCACCCAGCGCAGATGACGCTCGAGATAGTTGCCGGGATTGACCGACAGCGTGGAATCGTCGACCGGCGCACCGTCCGAGATCATCATCAGGATCTTGCGCTGCTCGCCGCGCGCAAGCAGCCGCTTGTGCGCCCAATCCAGCGCCTCGCCGTCGATGTTCTCCTTGAGCAGGCCCTCGCGCATCATCAGCCCGAGGTTTTTCCGCGAGCGCCGCCAGGGGGCGTCGGCGGACTTATAGATGATGTGACGCAGATCGTTGAGGCGACCCGGCGCGGCCGGCTTGCCGGCGGCGAGCCACGCCTCGCGCGATTGCCCGCCCTTCCACGCCCGCGTCGTGAAGCCGAGAATTTCCACCTTGACGCCGCAGCGCTCCAGGGTGCGCGCCAGGATGTCGGCGCAGGTCGCGGCCACCGTAATGGGGCGTCCGCGCATCGAGCCGGAATTGTCGAGCAGCAGCGTCACCACGGTGTCGCGGAAGGTCGCCTCCTTCTCGTGCTTGAAGGACAGCGGCTGATAGGGATCGATCACCACGCGCGACAGCCGCGCCGGATCGAGAATGCCTTCCTCCAGATCGAACTCCCAGGCGCGGTTCTGCTGCGCCATCAGGCGGCGCTGCAGGCGGTTGGCGAGCCGCGCCACGATGCCCTGCAGGTGCGCGAGCTGCTTGTCGAGATAGCTGCGCAACCGTTCCAGCTCGTCATGATCGCAGAGGTCTTCCGCCGCGATCACCTCGTCGAACTTCGGCGCGAAAGCATGATATTCGGGGCCACGCGGCTCGTTGGCGCCCCTGGCGTTGGGCCGCGTCGCCTCGCCCGGCGTCTCGTCGTCGCCAAGCTCGCCGTCGTCGAAAGTGTCGCTGGCGGCAGCCTGCGCGCCCTCGACGGCGCTGTCCGATATCTCGTCGGTGGACTGCTGCGCCTGATCCGCGCTCATCTCCTGCACGACATCGCTGTCGGACGAACCCTCCGCCCCGGACTGATCGCCGTCGCTTTCGCGGTCGTCGTCCTGGTTCTCGTCCTTGTCGGCTTCAGAGTTGGCGTCGCTGCCGAGATCGAGTGCGGACAGCAGGTCGTGCACGGCGTCGCCGAACTTCGCCTGATCCTCGGTAAGATGGCTGAGCTGGTCCAGCCGCGTGCCGATCTTGTCTTCCAGGTACGGACGCCACAGATCGACCATCTTGCGCGCGGCAGCCGGCGGCGCGAGGCCGGTCAGCCGCTCGCGCACCAGCATCGCCAGCGCATCCGGCAACGGCGCATCGGCGATGTCGGTGATCTCGTCGTACTTGCCGCGATGGAAATGGTCGTCGAGCATCGCGGTGAGATTCTTCGCGACGCCTGTCATCCGGCGCGAACCGATGGCCTCGACGCGGGCCTGCTCCACCGCGTCGAACACGCCGCGCGCCTGCGGATTGCCGGGCATCAGCTTGCGATGCACTTTCGGATCATGGCAGGCGATCTTCAGCGCGATGGAATCCGCGTGCCCCCGCACGATCGCCGCGTCGCGCCGGCTCAGTTTGCGCCCGGGCTCCGGCAACCGGGCCTTGCCCGGCGACAGGCCCGGCCGCTCGGCGGCAAACGTCACCTCGAGTTCCGATCTCCGGGCAATCGCGCGTAGGCAGGATGCGACCGCGCGCTTGAACGGCTCGCTCGGCGCCTCCTTCGGCCCGGTCCGGAACTTGCTGCTCGGTGGTGGTGTGCTCATGAAACCCTGACTGGTCGTCCTCGCGAACGCGGAGACGACCAAGCGATCCGCGTTCACCTTCAAATCCCGCCACCGTAAAGGGGAAGAGGGAGAATCAGCTCAGCGCCACATTGACCGCGGATTCCGCCAGTTCGACGTTGAAGCACCGCTGGTAGAATTCAGCGACCAGCGGCCGCTCAAGCTCGTCGCACTTGTTGAGGAACGTGACGCAGAACGCGAAGCCAAGATCGCCGAAAATCTCGGTGTTCTCCGCCCAGGTGATGACCGTGCGCGGGCTCATCACCGTGGAGAGATCGCCGTTGGCGAAAGCGTTGCGCGTGAGATCCGCAAGCCGCACCATCTTGCCGACGGTGTCGCGGCCTTCCGGCGTGCGATAGTGCCGAGCCTTGGCCAGCACGATCTCGACCTCGTTGTCGTGCGGCAGATAGTTCAGCGTGGTGACGATGTTCCAGCGGTCCATCTGCGCCTGGTTGATCTGCTGGGTGCCGTGATAGAGGCCCGAGGTGTCGCCGAGGCCGATGGTGTTGGCGGTCGCGAACAGGCGGAACGCCGGATGCGGCTTGATGACCCGGCTCTGATCGAGCAGCGTCAAGCGTCCGGACGATTCCAGCACGCGCTGGATCACGAACATGACGTCGGGGCGGCCGGCATCGTACTCGTCGAAGCACAGCGCCACGTTGTTCTGGTAGGCCCACGGCAAAATGCCGTCGCGGAATTCGGTGACCTGCTTGCCGTCCCTGACCACGATCGCGTCCTTGCCGACGAGATCGATGCGGCTGATGTGGCTGTCGAGATTGACGCGCACGCAGGGCCAGTTCAGCCGCGCCGCGACCTGCTCGATATGGGTCGATTTGCCGGTGCCATGGAAGCCAGAGACCATGACGCGGCGATTCCTGGCGAAACCGGCCAGAATGGCGAGCGTGGTGGCACGATCGAAGCGGTAGTCCGGATCGACATCGGGCACGTGCGGATCGGTTGCGGAATAGGCAGGGACCTCGAGATCGCTGTCGATCCCGAACACCTGCCGCACCGAGACCTTCATGTCCGGCAAGCCGGCGGAGGGCTCGGTCTTGGTCATGGCGGCGGTCGTCATCAATCCTCCGAGGTTCGGGCGCGCTCCCGAAACCAGAACTGCGCGTGGCTTGCGGATGAGTGGGTCGCGTGAAATTAGCAGAGAGCGGAAGCCGGCAGAAGCCCCCGCGCGATCAAAGTTCCTTTATGATATCATCAAGATATGCGCTGGCGGCGGATTTTGAAGGGTTATCCGGCGAATCAGCGGAGGCTGCGAGGACATCATCCGGAACCGAACCATCAACCGCCAAGGGCGTTGCCGACCGCAGAGTGTGCTAATTGGGGCCGGAAATCCGTCCCCGCGGGACGCCGGAAGCGGAATTTTCGTGAGTTCACTGATCGACCCATTGGTTGCTTTCGTCTCGGCCCACGCCTGGCTCGCCTATCTCACGATATTTCTCGCGGCATTGCTGGAGGCGGTTCCGGTGCTGGGTTCGCTCGTGCCCGGCTCGACCATCATTCTGGCGCTGAGCGCGCTGATTCCCGGTGGCGACCTCCAACTGCCGGTGGTGCTGGCCGTCGCGGCCTCCGGAGCCGTGATTGGCGACGGAACGGCGTTCTGGATCGGCCACCGCTCCAAACGCGAAATCCTCGACGCATGGCCGATGTCCAGATATCCCGGCGTGATCGCGCAGAGCGAGACGTTCTTCAATCGCTGGGGGACGCTCGCGGTGTTCTTCGCGCGATTCGTGCCGCCGATCCGGGCCTTCGTGCCGATCACGGCCGGCGCGCTGGCGATGCCGCCGTTGCGGTTTTATGCGGTGAACATTCCGGCGATCCTGCTCTGGGCTCCCGCGCACGTCTTGCCCGGCGTGCTGGCAATATCGGCGCTGCACGAGTATGGCGGGCTGCCTCACCATACTCACGTCGGCAAACTCATCTGGATTCCCGCGGTGATCGTCATCGCCGCGATCGCCGGCATCGTGACATGGTGGCGCCGCCGCCGGCGCGGCATCAACGTGCCCGCCAAAACCGCATCTGAGCGAACCGGCTAACCATCGGATCCGTCATGACCAAACCTCTCGTGGTTTCCATCCCCCATCGCCTCGGCAAGGATGAAGCATTGCGCCGAATGAAAGCCGGGCTCGACAGCGTCCAGACGCAATACGCCCAGTTCATCCAGGTCAATGAAGAAGTGTGGAGCGGTGACCGTCTGGCGTTTTCCGTCACCGCCATGAAGCAGCAGGTGTCGGGACTTCTGGACGTTTTCGAGGATCATGTCCGCCTCGAAGTGACCCTGCCGTGGCTGCTTAACAGCCTGGCCCACGGAATTCAGAGCGTCATCCGCAAAAAGGGCGCGCTGATGCTGGAGAAGAAGTAGATAACGCAAGACTTCAGGCGCCGCGCACCACCGTCTTCAGGTAATTGTACGCCTTGATGATCTCGATCAGGCGATCCTCCGTCGAGCGGTCGCCACCATTGGCGTCGGGGTGATGCTGCTTCACCAGCGCCTTGTATTTCGCCTTGACGGTTTCGATCGTGGCGTCGGCGCCAAGTCCCATCACCTGCAGCGCCTTACGCTCCGCATTGAAGATCTTGCGCGTCTCGGGTTTGGCTTCGAACCCCGTCCCCGGACCGGGACGCCACTTCCCGCGGCCGTTGAGTTCGCCAAGCATGCTGAAGGGATCGGCCATGCCGTCGAGATCGATGGTGCCGGTCTTTCCTTTGCCCCCGGTGCCGTTGGCGCCCATCTTCCAAGTCGGGCGATGGCCGGTCAGCGCGTCCTTCTGATAGCGCGCAACCGCCTCCGCGTTCATGCCCTGGAAAAAATTATAGGACTGGTTGTAGGCGCGGACATGGTCGAGGCAAAAATGGAAATACCCGCGTTCGTTGCCGCGGCCTTTCGGCGCGCGGTGCGATCCCCGGTTCTGGCAGTCGGGCCATTCGCACGCGGCCGCTTCCTCGCGCGCGCGCGGCTGCTTGGCACCAGCCCTCGGCTTGATGCGGATGTTGTCGAAGAATTTCGATGTATCGATCGGCATGACCATCTTTGACACCGCAACGCTCTACGCTTCAAGTCTTGACATCGCATTTATTCCGCCATCGCCTGCGCGCCATTGACGGACGAAAGCGATGAGCGTTAAGTCGCCCGCCATGAGCGTCAAGGACGACATCGCAAAGAAACTGACCGAGGCTTTCACGCCGGAGAGCCTCGACGTCGCCGACGAATCGCACCTTCACGAGGGTCACGCGGGCCATCGGCCGGGCGGCGGAACGCATTTCCGGGTTAATATTGTATCTCGGACGTTCGAAGGGAAGAGCCGGGTCGATCGCCACCGCATGATCAACACGCTGCTGGCGGAGGAGTTGGCGGGCGGCGTTCACGCGCTGGCGATACGGGCGCTCGCGCCGAACGAACAGCAGCGCTGAACGCGGTGCGCAGGCGATTCTCCTCTACCGGGAGGCGATCCCTTCGCGCCTTTTGCGCTAACGTTGATATCCGCGAATGGCCCGCAAAAGGCCTCTCGAAGCTGCGTCCGGCTGATGCCTGCGGCGGTCTGCCGCCGCTTCGTTCAAAGATTTCGACCTTGCCTTTATCGGAAATTAACCTGCTCCCCGGAACATCGGAACAAATTACCTCCGTCGTTACGGCAGAACGCGAACGCGGTCGAGCGTGACGCGCTCTGACTCGCTGGGATCACACCATGTCCGAAGCCGGCTCAACGGCGCTTATCGAGGAACTGGAAAGCGCAGTAAAGAGCGGCTCGTCCGAGCGGCGGCTCCAGATGCTTCGCCAGGTCACCGACCTGTTTCTGTCCGATGCGGACAGGCTGAACGAGAACCAGATCGGCGTCTTCGACGACGTTCTCGTTCGGCTCATGGAGCAGATGGAGGTGCGTGCGCTGGCGCAACTCGGCACCACGCTTTCGGGCTCGAAAGTCGCTCCGAGGGAGACTGTCCGCCAGCTTGCCTATCATGAGGAAGTATCCGTCGCGGCGCCGGTTCTGACGAGGTCCGCCAGGCTGTCCGAAGGCGACCTGATCGAGATCGCAAATCTGCGGGGGCCGCAACACCTGCTGGCCATCTCGCACCGGAACACTCTGAGCGAAGGCGTGACCGACGTCCTGCTCAGGCGTGGCGACTCGCAGGTCTCCCACGCGCTGGTTCGAAATACGGGCGCCCGCTTCTCTGAATTCGGCTACGCCACCCTGGTTGAAAACTCCGAAAAGGACGATGCGCTCGCCGAAAAACTCGGACTTCGGCTGGACATCCCGCTCAAGGTGCTGCGCGAGCTTCTTTCCAGAGCCGGCGCCGCCGTGCGCGACCGCCTGCTCAAGGCCGCGCCTCCGGAGATGCGGGAAAAGATTCAGGAGGCGATCCGGTCGGTCGTCGAACAGATCGCCTCCCCCGCCCTCGCTCCGCAGAATTATACCGAATCGGAATCGATGGTCCTTGCCCTGAACCGGGCTGGAAAACTGGGCGATCAAACCATCAACCGGTTTGCGACGCAGGGCGAATACGTTCACATCGTCGCGGCACTCTCGCTTTTGAATTCGGTAAAAATCGAAGCGATCGAGCCGCTGATCACCAACCCCCGTCCCGACGGACTGATCGTCGCCTGCAAGGCCTCGAGGCTGGACTGGTCGACGACCAGCATGATCCTGCGCAACCGCCCGCATTGCCGCCCGCTGACAAGGCAGGAATTCGAGAATGGCAAGGAGGTGTTCGACGCGCTCTCGCTGTCATCCGCGCAACGCACGATCCGGTTCTGGTCCGCGCGCGGCTCCGCGCGGAAAGCCGATGCGCCGAACACGGCAATCGCCATTTCGGATATCTGAGCCATGGGCTGGGGCAACCGAAAAGCGGATCGGGTGACGTTCGCCGCCGGCTATACCGTCCTGATAATGGGAATCGACGGAACGTGGCAACGGTCCTGCACCTTGCTCGACATTTCGAACAGCGGCGCGCGGCTTCAGGTGAAGGATTCGATCGAAGGACTGAACCTCAAGGAATTCTTCCTGCTGCTATCGTCGACCGGCCTCGCCTTTCGCCGTTGCGATCTCGTGCGTGTCAACGGCGACGAGATCGGCGTCAAATTCGTCGAGGACAAGGTTCCCGCCAAGAAGAAAGGCCGCGCGCTCGCCAGATCCGATTCGTGAGGAGACGGGTCCCGTGATTCGCCGTTGTGAACCGACGACGCAGACGTGCAGAGCCAGGCTGCATTCCGCTTTCGCACCTCGACCTCGAAGATCGCGCGCGCGCCGCCCGGGCCGTCAGAGCGCCGTTCGCTCCCTCTGAGGTCTGTTCTCCATCGCCTCCGCCTCCCGCGGCACCGGCTGGATGCGCAGCGCGGTGATGCGGTTGCGCTCGCGCCGCAAGACCCGGAAGCGAAAACCGTGAAACGTAAAATTCTGGCCGCGCTCGGGGATCGAGCGAGCCTCGTGGATCACAAGCCCCGCAATCGTGGTCGCCTCCTCGTCGGGAAGGTGCCAGTCCATGGCGCGGTTGAGATCGCGGATCGGCACCGAGCCGTCCACCACCACCGATCCGTCGGCCTGCTGCCGGACCCCGGCCACCACCACATCGTGCTCGTCGGAGATGTCGCCGACGATCTCCTCCAGAACGTCTTCCAGCGTCACCATGCCCTCGACTTCGCCGTATTCGTCGACCACCAGCGCGAAGTGGGTCTTGCGGCGGCGAAACGCCTTGAGTTGATCGGAGACCGGACGCATTTCCGGCACGAACCACGGCGGCAACGCAATGGCGCTGACGTTGATGCTCGCTATGTCGCCTTCGGAGGCGTCGATTGCCCGCAGCAAATCCTTGGCGTGGAGCACGCCGATAATGTTTTCCGGCTTGTCGCGCCAGAGCGGAATGCGGGTGTATTCGCTGGCAAGCACCTCGCGCACAAGCTCCTCCGGCGGCAGGTCGGCATTGATCGTCACCATTGCCGTGCGGTGGACCATCACGTCCGACACCGCGAGATCGCCGAAACGGAACACATTCTGGATGTATTCAGCCTCGCCGCTTTCGATTCCGCCGTGTTCGGCGGATACGCCGACCAGTCCTTCAAGCTCCGCGCCGGTCAAGACCTCGTGCTGGGAAACTTCCTTGACGCGAAGCGCGCGCAGAATGGCTCGCGACGCTGAATTGAGCAGCCAGTTCATCGGATAGAACAGGCGATAGGATACGTAGAGCGGATAGGCGATCCATTGCGACACCGGCTCGGGCTGGCGTATCGCCAGGGTTTTCGGCACCTGCTCGCCGATCACGATGTGCAGCGACGAGAACACCAGAAAGCCGGTGAGGAACGAGGTCAAATGCAGCGCCGGCTCCGGCATGCCGAGCGGCCGCAGCAGGGGGTCGAGCAAGGCCGCCACCGTCGGCTCGCCGACCCAGCCGAGGCCGAGCGAGGCCATGGTGATGCCGAGTTGGCAGCAGGCGAGATAGGCCTCGATATTGCCAAGGATGTCCTGCATCAGCCGCGCGCCGAACGCGCGGCGCTCCGCCATGGCCTTGACGCGAAAACCGCGGCTTTTCACCAGTGCGAATTCGGCCGCAACGAAGAACGCATTGGCCGCGAGCAGCAGCAATGCGAGCAATATCTGAAAGAGCGTCGAACTCATCGCGGGTCCATGACCATGCCGGACTATAACGTCTTCGTGCGAAGTAGGTTACTGGTTCGCGTCAAGAAAAAGCGTCAAATCAAAATCATAGAGCTCCGCTTCTGATCAGAAGCGGAAAGGCCTAGGCCGACGCGTCCGCGAGCTTGCGGGCAAGAAAATCGCGAACCGTCGACGGTTCGACATCGGAGGATACGACCGCCTGGCCGATCGCCTTCAGAAGAATGAAAGTCAGCCGACCGCGCTTCACCTTCTTGTCCTGCGCCATCAGCGCCATCAAGCCGTCCGCGTCCTCCAGACCTTCCTGCCTGAAACCGGCGATGTCCTGCAAGCGCGTCGGCAGACCCGCCTCCGCCAAATGCCGCTGGATACGGGACACGTCGGCATCCGCGATCATCCCGAGCCGTGCCGACAGTTCGGCGGCCAGCACCATGCCGACCGACACGCCCTCGCCGTGATAGAGCCGGTCGGAAAATCCGGTCGCGGTTTCCAGCGCATGGCCAAAAGTGTGACCGAGATTGAGCAGCGCCCGTTCGCCGGTCTCGCGCTCGTCTCGGGCGACAATGGCCGCCTTGGCGCGGCAACTGGCGGCGACTGCGTGTTCGCGCGCCGCGCCGCCCTTGACGATGTCCGCATGGTTGGTTTCCAGCCACGCGAAGAACGCCTCGTCGCCGAGCAACCCGTATTTGGCGACCTCGGCATAGCCGGCGCGAAACTGGCGCGGCGACAGCGTATCCAGCACCGCGGTATCCGCGACCACCAGGATCGGCTGATGAAAGGCTCCGACCAGGTTCTTGCCTTGCGGCGAGTTGATCCCGGTCTTTCCACCCACCGAGGAATCCACCTGCGCCAGCAACGAGGTCGGCACCTGCACGACATCGAGGCCGCGGCGGACAATCGCGGCCGCAAAGCCGGCGAGGTCGCCGACCACGCCGCCGCCGAGCGCAACGACGAGATCGTTGCGCTCGATTTTCGCTGCGATCAGCTCCTCGCAGACGAACTCGATGCCCTCGTAGCTCTTGGAGGTTTCTCCTTCGTCGACGACAACCCGCGAGGTCGCGATGCCGGCGTTTCGCAGCGACGTCTCGGTCGCACGCAGCCAATGGGTCGCGACACGCTCGTCGGTGACGACGGCCACGCGCGCGCCGGGACGCAGCGCGGCGACCCGTTCGCCGAGCGAGGACAGGATGTCGCGGCCGATGACGATGTCATAGGAGCGATCGCCGAGCGCGACGTCGACTATGATCGGGTCTGGATTTTTCAACGGAGCAGTCATCACGTGGCGTCAAATCCTTTGCGTCAGGTCCTTCGTCAGCTCCATCGCCGGGAGCCTCCGGCGGCTTCAGCTTGCCCGGCCCGCCGCCGCGAGCCTGCCGTGAAGCAGGTCGATGCATTCATCGACGATCCTATCATAGGGCACGTCGCGCGATGCGACGGTGATATCCGCCAGTTGGTAGATGGGTTCGCGCTCGGCGATAAGCCGCCCGATCGTCGCGGCGGGATCGGCCGTTTGCAGCAGCGGCCGATCAAAGCGGCGCCTGACCCGGCGCAGAATCACCTCGGCATCGGCCTTGAGCCAGATCGAGATTGCCCGCTCGCGGATACGCGCGCGAGTCTCCTCGCGCAGCACCGCGCCACCGCCGGTCGCAAGCACCAGCGAACCGTTTCCAAGGAGCCGCGCGATCACCCGCACTTCGCCGTCGCGAAAATACGGCTCGCCATGGGTTTCGAAAATTTCGGGAATCGACATTCCGGCGGCGAGTTCGATCTCGCTGTCGGCGTCGACGAACCGCAACGCAAGACGCGACGCCAGACGCCGGCCGATCGTGGACTTCCCGGCACCCATCATGCCGACGAGCACCAGGGACCGCCCGCCGAGCGCAGCAACGATCGCGGCTTCATGGGATCTGCCGGCATTGGCCGGTGAAACGGCATCGGAGGTCAAAGGGACACCTGTCGGAATGCGGTTGCTCACCGTGAACCGCTCCTGCCTGCCAGCTATACTACTCTCGTCGAGCTGGTCGCCAGAGACTCTTGCGCGGAGCCGGCGAACATGTTGGTACTCGTTGCACTCGCCCGAAAGGTTAACATCACGCTCAGGACTGCAAATGCCCAGCCTGCTCCGCTTCCTGACTGTCGTAGCAGCGATCGGCGCGATCGGCTACGGCGTGGTTTTCGCGCTGGCGAATTTCGTCAACCCGGCGCAGCGGGAAATGACCGTGACCGTCCACCCGGACAAATTTCTCAAGAAATAGCTGCTACGCTTGCGGCATGGGATCCGACAAAGCCTCAGACGCGAAGCTGACGAACCTTTTCCTCGATATGCTGGCGGCCGAGCAAGGCGCCGGCGGGAACACGCTCGGCGCCTACCGTCGCGACCTCGAGGACTTTTCCGCGTTCCTGACGCGCGCGGGCGAAAATTTCGTCACCGCCGGCACCCAGACGTTGCGGGACTATCTCGGCGATCTCGACATCAGGGGCTTCAAGTCGTCGAGCGTCGCCCGCCGTCTTTCGGCGATGCGCCACCTGTTCCGCTTTCTGCTGAGCGAGCGTATCAGGCAGGACGATCCTGCCGCCATCCTCTCGGGACCGAAGCGCGGACGAAGCCTGCCGAAAGTGCTGTCGATAGCGGATGTCGATCGTTTGCTGGCGCGGGCGAAGGCCGCGATCGATATGCCCGATGCCTCGGCCACCCGGCGACTGCGCGCCGCGCGGCTGTATTGCCTGCTCGAAGTGCTCTACGCCACCGGGCTCCGCGTGTCCGAACTGGTCTCGCTGCCGCTGTCGGCCGCGCGGCGCGACGCGCGCATGATCGTGGTGCGCGGCAAGGGCGACAAGGAGCGGCTGGTGCCGCTGAACGACGCCTCGCGACAGGCGATGGCCGCCTACCTCGCCGCGATGGACGACCGGCGGGGGGAGGGCGAGGCGGCCACGGCAAAGCCGAAATGGCTGTTTCCCTCGTTCGGCGAAAGCGGCCACCTGACGCGGCAGCATTTCGCGCGCGAACTGAAGGAACTGGCGGCGGCGGCGGGGCTCGCACCCCGGCTGGTCTCGCCGCACGTGCTGCGTCACGCCTTCGCAAGCCATCTGCTGCATAACGGCGCGGACCTGCGAATCGTCCAGACGCTGCTCGGCCACACCGACATCTCGACGACGCAAATCTACACGCACGTCGTGGAAGAACGGCTGAAGAGCCTGGTGCGCGACCTGCACCCGCTGGCGGAAGCCTGACGCACGGCGATGCAAGCTGGAATATCGGACCCTTGAAACGCCAACGGCATCCGGTGTTACCAGACCACCACACGGCCGCACCAAATCCGGTCTCGGTCAAGTTTCGTCTTCCATCCGGCGCTGGCCGTTCTAATCTGAGGGCAATTGTAAGGTCGATTCGCATCGGCCTCATGCCGCCGGTTCGGCGACCCACAGCAGCCGAACCGTCGGGCTACCTCAGATCCAGCTTGAAACCCCGGCAACGCCGGGGTTTTTTTGCGGGGTGATGCGCCCGCCGAAAAACCCGGACCTGCTCGGCACTTGACTTCGCGCCTATCAGCCGCGAAAGAGCGCAGCGCCTGCCCGCCGGCAACCGCTCCAGCCGTCTTTGTCGGACCCCATAAACGTTTGAACTAAAGGATTTTTTGCTCTCCCCGCCGATAACTTTCGTCCCCCGACCCGTTCGTCCTATATTGCTGAAATGCCGGACCCCATGCGCAGTTACCTCGATTTCGAAAAGCCTGTCGCCGAACTTGATTCCAAGATCGACGAACTCCGCGCGCTCGCCGCCTCCGGCAGCGACATCGGCCAGGAGATTTCGAGCATCGAGGAGAAGGCCGCGCAGGCGCTGAAGGACCTCTACGACAATCTGACGCCGTGGCAGAAGACCCAGGTGGCGCGGCATCCGCAGCGGCCGCACTTCTCGGATTTCATCAACGGCCTGATTACCGAGTTCACGCCGCTTGCCGGAGACCGCAAGTTCGGAGAGGACGAGGCGCTGATCGGCGGTTTCGGCCGCTTCCGCGGCGAAAGCATCTGCGTCATCGGCCAGGAAAAAGGCGCAACCACGGAGAGCCGACTCAAGCACAACTTCGGCATGGCGCGGCCGGAGGGCTATCGCAAGGCGGTCCGGCTGATGGACATGGCCGACCGCTTCGGCATTCCCGTGTTGTCGCTGATCGATTCCGCCGGGGCCTACCCCGGCATCGGCGCCGAGGAACGCGGTCAAGCCGAAGCGATCGCGCGCTCGACCGACACTTGCCTGTCGCTCGGCGTCGCCAATGTCGCCGTCATCATCGGCGAGGGCGGCTCCGGCGGCGCGATCGCGATCGCCACCGCCAGTCGCGTGCTGATGCTGGAACATGCGATCTATAGCGTGATCTCCCCGGAAGCGGCGTCGTCGATCCTGTGGCGGGACAGCAGCAAGGCGCAGGAAGCCGCGACCAACATGAAAATCACCGCGCAGGACCTGCTGCGTTTCGGCGTGATCGATGTCGTTCTCAAGGAGCCGCCGGGGGGCGCTCATCGCGACCCGGCAGCGGTCGTCGCACTCACCGGCGATGCCATTGCCGAAGCCTTCAACGATCTGCGCAATCTCGACCGCGACACGCTTCGCAAACAGCGACGGCAGAAATTCCTCGACATCGGGCGCAAACTGGGCTGAGCAGGGACCGCCGCTCTCGCCGGAATTGCGATGCGGATGCCTTGACAGCAGCGGGGCGCCGTCCGCGCTTCGCAGCCAGCGCGAATCAAGGCTTTTTCCGGACTGGGGCGAAACCGCCCTATTTCAGCCCGGTCCCGGATATTTAACCTCCGTTCACCATCCCCACCATGGATTTCGCCGTGCCGGCCGGTCCGGCTTGCGGGGTCTCAGGCTTAAGGATAATATTTTATTCAATGGCTTGGGGCACGGACGCCATGAATTTGGGGTGCAGGCTTGCCCGTCGCTTGCGGAGCTTTGCTTTGATCCATCGCTCGGCTTTGATCCATCGCACGCCCGGGCGCGCGATCATGACGTTGGCCGTGCTCGCATCCGGCGCCCTTCTGGCCGGCTGCAACACCGACGATGCCTCGCTCGCGAGCAACGCCAAGGCCAACCAGCCCGTCCCGCCAAAGCTCGTCGCCACCATGACCAAAAAGGACATGGAGCTGCAGTCGCCGATCCTGATCCGCCTGTTCAAGCAGGAAGCCGAGCTTGAAGTCTGGAAGCAGGACCGATCCGGCAAGTTCGCCTTGCTCAAGACCTACCCGATCTGCCGCTGGTCCGGCGATCTCGGCCCGAAAATACGCGAAGGCGACCGTCAGGCGCCGGAGGGATTCTATAGCATCACGCCAGCGCAGATGAATCCGCGCTCGGCTTACTATCTCTCATTCAACACCGGCTATCCCAACGCATTCGACAAGTCGCTGGGACGCACCGGTTCCGAACTGATGGTTCATGGCGACTGCTCCTCGCGCGGCTGCTATGCCATGACCGACGAACAGATCGCCGAGATCTACGCACTCGGCCGGGAAGCCTTTTTCGGCGGCCAGCGCGCCTTTCAGTTCCAAGCCTATCCGTTCCGCATGACGCCCGTGAACCTTGCGAAGCATCGCAACAACCCGAACATGCCGTTCTGGAAGATGATCAAGGAAGGCAACGATCATTTCGAGGTGACGCACCAGGAGCCGAAGGTCGAGTTCTGCGAGCATAAATACGTGTTCGATCCGGTAGCGCCTCCCGGCTCGACCAAGCCTCTGCAGTTCAACGCATCCGCGCAGTGCCCCGCTTACGTCGTCCCCGACGACATCGCGAGCGCCGTGCGCGAGAAGCAGCAGCGTGACAACGCCGAGATCGCGAAGCTGATCGCGAAGGGGACGCCGGTGGCCAGGCTCAACACCGGAATCGACGGCGGCATGAACCGTGTGTTCGCCGCGAAACTCCCGAACGGGCAGACGGGGTTGTCGGATCCGATTGAACCCGGCTTGAAAAACACGGCGTTCTCGCCGGCGCCAGGCACCATTCCACCGACCGTCAATCCTCCGCACGATCCGGCAGCGCCAACGGTCGCGACCGCATACGAGCCGGAGATCGAGGCGACGAGACCGTCGTCATCGCTGCTCGCCCCATCAACACCGAACAACATCTTCAGCAGCCTCGCCCACAAGATCGGCTTCGGCACCGCCGATACGACCGCCACCATCACGCCGGCCGCCGCTCCGGCCAAGCCGAAGGTGGTGGCCCGAGAAGCGCGTAGCGCTCCGCATCGCCCGGCCGTGGCTGCAAACCACGCAGCAACCAAACCGGCTGAAAAGAGCGCTGACAAAGCGGCAGGAGTAAAGCACGTCGCAGCCGCGCGGCCGCCGTTGAAGCCCTCTGTCGACGCATCCGCCCCGCCGCCAGCTTCGATTCCGGGCGCGGCACCGGTGGCATCATCGAACTCGTTCGACAGCCGCTTCTCGGCGTTCCGGTAGTTCCGCTTTTATCGGTGCCCGAGTTGCAAGGATCGTTATCCGCTTCGCCAAAATGAGAGCTGTGTAGCGGTTTCCGCCCGCTCCGGACCGGGGAAGCTGAGGTTGCGAAGCTTCAGTGTTCCACGGAGGGGCCGGATGAACATCCATAAGAATGCCCGACTGACGCTGATCGCTGATTCATAGGGTTCCGTGATAGTGGGCGAAGATTGCCCCGTTGCTGCCAGGCAAGGCGGATCCGGGGCGGAGGGGAGCGGACAATCGGCTGTTCGTGAACGGCTGCCTGTGGGTGCTGCGATCGGGCGCGCACTGGCGTGACCTGCCAGAGCGCTATGGCCGCTGGAAGACGGTGCATCGGCGGTTCAGCCGGTGGCGCCATGGCGGCGTGTGGGAACGGGTGTTCGCCGCCCGCCGTTTCGCCACCCGCTACGACGGACGCCATTCACTTCACAGGATTCGTTCACCTCGCCACAGCCATGATCTGGATACAATGAATGTCGATCGGCCCTAGCGCTATCCCTTTGAGGATGATCTTATCCGAAATCCGGTTTCCGCTTTTCGCCGGCGCGGCCCTTCGGAGCGGGACCAGCCCTGCAATGAACGCCGAATTTCGGCGAGCCGCCTTGAGAGCGTCGGCGCCGTTTCTCGTGAGACCTCCGACATGACTCGCATTGACGCTCACGGACTGAAGATCGCGCCGGTTCTGTTCGATTTTATCGAGCAAGAGGCTACGCCCGGGACCGGCATTTCGCCGGATGCCTTCTGGGCCGGGCTTGCCGCCATCGTCCGCGATCTTGGGCCGAGAAACCGCGAACTGCTCGCGGTGCGCGACGCGCTGCAGGCGAAGATCGACGGCTGGCATCGCGCCAACAGAAGTCATCCGTTTGACGTGGAAGCCTATGCCGCGTTCCTGAAAGAGATCGGCTATCTGCTGCCCGAGCCCGAGACCCATTTGGTCGAAACCGCCGATGTCGACGAGGAGATCGGAAAGATCTGCGGGCCGCAACTGGTGGTGCCGCTGACCAACGCGCGTTACGCGCTGAACGCCGCCAACGCGCGCTGGGGCAGCCTTTACGACGCATTGTACGGCACCGACGCCATCCCGCACGCCGCCGGCGAGACCAGAGGTTACGACAAGGCGCGCGGCGACAAGGTGATCGCGAAGGCCAAGGCGTTCCTCGACCAGGCCGCACCGCTTGCGGCCGGCAGCCATGCCGATGTCGTGGAGTACGTCGTGACCAATGGAGCGTTAAGGGCGAGACTCCATAACGGCGGCGAGACCGGCTTGACGTCGAAATCGCAGTTCGCGGGCTACCGGGGCGATGCCAGCGCACCGTCCGCGATCCTGCTGGTGAACCACGGCCTGCACATCGAGATTCAAGTCGACCGCAGCCACGCCATCGGCAAGGACGATGCCGCAGGGGTCGCCGACGTGATCCTTGAGGCCGCCGTCAGCACCATTCTCGACATGGAGGACAGCGTCGCAGCCGTCGATGCCGAGGACAAGGTTCTGGTCTATCGCAACGTCCTCGGCCTGATGAACGGCACGCTCACCGACACTTTCAAGAAGGGCGGCAAGACCATGACGCGCGCCCTTAACGCCGATCGGGTCTACACCGCGCCCGACGGCGGCGAGCTAAGGCTGCACGGGCGCAGCCTGCTTCTCATTCGCAACGTCGGCCATCACATGTTCACCGACGCGGTGCTGGACGAAAACGACGCCGACATTCCGGAAGGCATGCTCGACGCCGCGGTGTCCGGCCTGCTCGCGATTCATGATCTCAACGGCGCTTCGACAACGAGGAACAGCCGGACGGGTTCGGCCTATGTCGTCAAGCCGAAGATGCACGGACCGGACGAGGTCGCGCTGGCCTGCGAGCTGCTCGCCCGGGTCGAGACCATGCTGGAGCTGCCCGAGAACACACTCAAAATTGGCGTCATGGATGAGGAGCGCCGCACCACCGTCAACCTCAAGGCCTGCATCCAGGCGGCCGCGAAACGCGTCTGCTTCATCAACACCGGATTCCTCGACCGCACCGGCGACGAGATCCACACCTCGATGGAAGCGGGACCCATGATCCGCAAAAACGAGATGAAGGCGCAGCCCTGGATGAAGGCGTACGAGGATTGGAACGTCGACATCGGCCTGATCGACGGCCTGCCCGGCCACGCCCAGATCGGCAAGGGGATGTGGGCCGCGCCCGACAGGATGGCCGACATGCTGGCGCAGAAGATCGCCCATCCCGAGGCCGGCGCCACCACCGCATGGGTGCCTTCGCCAACCGCGGCGACGCTGCACGCGCTGCACTATCATCAGGTCGATGTGCTGAAACGCCAGCAGGAGCTGAAAGCCGGCGGCCGTCGCGCAAAACTTTCCGACGTCCTCACCATTCCAGCGTCACAGTCGAATTGGGCGCCCGACGATGTGAAGCAGGAGATCGACAACAACTGCCAGGGCATTCTCGGCTATGTCGTGCGCTGGATCGATCAGGGCGTCGGCTGTTCGAAGGTGCCCGATATTCACGATGTCGGCCTGATGGAGGATCGTGCCACGCTGCGCATCTCCAGCCAGCATCTGGCGAACTGGCTGCATCAGGGCGTCGTCACAGAGAATGAGGTGATGGAATCGCTCAAGCGGATGGCCGCCGTCGTCGACGCTCAGAACGCCGGCGATCCCCTCTACAAGCCGATGGCGCCGCAATTCGACGGGGCCGCCTTCCAGGCCGCGTGCGATCTGGTCTTCAAGGGACGCGAACAGCCGAACGGCTACACCGAATACATCCTGACCGGGCGGCGACGCGAAGCCAAGGCGAAATCAAGGCGGAGATAAAGAAGGGTCAAGACTGAGGTCAAGACGCCGGCCGAGGGTTGATCCTGTTGCTGGAAGGAATTGATCCTGTTGCTGGAAGGAAAATGTCCCCGACGCCGCCGCCGGGGATATTCTTGTTTGTCCAGGGCGCTGACGCCGGCTTCAGAATATCGGAAGATATCTCAGCGCCGAGGCAACACCCAGCACGATAACGGCGACGCGGGCGATCTGCTTGCTGCGGACGTCCAGCGGCGCCACGCTGATGAAGTACAGCACAAGAACAACGACGAAGAACGTAATCAGGACGCTGATGAGCATTATTGCCTCTCCACAATTGATCGCAAGATTTCAAGACGGAGAAAGCGCCCTCGCGACATTTGGCGCGCGAGGCAATCCCGACAGGGCCTGAAAGTTCCGCCGAGCGGCGCATGACGCGTCGGGCAATCCGACCATGTCCGCGCTATCGACCTCGTGGAGATCGATGGCTTCATCACCGCTTCCGGTCTGTCTTTCGCCGCCGAGAGGCGCCGAACAAGGGACAGTCTCGCCAACCGTCTGACGGACGGGTCGCGGAACTTAAGCCGCGACGGCACGTTGGTTGCGCATATCCGTTCGGTTTTCAGGAGCGTTGGATGGCAAGCGACGACGAGGAAGCAATGAAGAACTTGACCGATAAAGCGACTTACGACCGCCTTGAGAAGGATTTGTCAGCCGTGAAAAACGATATCTCCGCCCTGGCGGATCAAGTCTCCGACGCGCTTGGTACATTCACAGGCTCTGCTAAAAAACAGGCTCGCCGCGGGTACAGGCAGGCCAGGGCCAATGTGGATTCCGTTCTCTCCGATGTATCGGAGCGCGGCAATGCGGCGCTCGATGCGGCACAGAACGCCGTAAGCTCCATCGAGGACACGCTGGAGGAAGCAATCCAGCAGCGTCCTCTCGCAACGGTCGGGCTTGCGATCGGGCTGGGATTTCTGATCGGCGTGACCTGGCGCCGGTGAGGCGCCGGTGATTTCAGTTTGGTCGGGCCGCGGCGAACCTTGTCGCCGCCGCTCTGATTCTGCCAATCATTTCAACAATCGATTTTCAAGCCGGGCGAGGCGTTGAATGTTTCAGCGGGCGATCGATGACCTCAAGGAGAGCGCGGGCAATGCCGTGCGGCTCACCTCCGTCGCCGCCGTGGCGGTCGTCGCAGGCTCCGTCACAATCGTGTTTCTATGTGCCGCCGGGTTTGTCTTCGTGCTTCAGACCTACGGCTTGATCGAGGCTTGCCTCGCCGGGGCGGCTATCTTCTTCCTGATCACCGTGATCGCGGTCGCGAGCTATGCGATCCGGCGAAACGCCATGAAAAAAAGAGCAGCCCAAAGAACCAGAGCGACGGCGCAAAACTTTCTCGCCGATCCGATGGTCGTGGCGGCGGGGCTTCAGTTGGCCCGCACGGTCGGCATCAAGAAGCTGATACCGATCCTGGCCATCGGCGGCCTGGCGCTGGGATTATTCGCGGGCCGGCGCGACCGCGATGGCGACACCTGATTTCCTTGGCAATGACACAAATGGCAAACGTCAGGTCACGCAGCGGCCGGGCTGAAGCTGTTTGGCGATATCCGTTAGAAGACTCACCACCGGCTCGCATGCGATCATCCGCCTGGCACGGGATGACGACGGAGCGCGGCGTGAGCGCGGCTTCACGGCGCGATTGCCCGCTACCATGTGGCGGCCTTCCGGAATGCGGATGACGATCGAAGCATCCGGCAAGCGTTCAAGGCGAACGGAGACGGTTCGGCCCTCGGCCTGCGACGCTCGTACAACGCCGCGGTCAGCCTTGACGGCGCGATTGACCATTGCAGCGTTGACATTCTCGCTCGCAGCGAGATCCCGGCTCGACGCAAAATGCGTCGTACCCGGGAGCATGACCACCGCCAGCGCGCCGAGAACTCCTGCCGATACCCGAAACATCGTTGCCTCGCCCGTTGTCCGCGCATTGCAGCGACTTCGTGTCGTCGCTCACCGCGACGGAATAACGCGGTTGGCGAGACTTCGTTCAGTCGACGGTTCGAAAAAGAGAGCGGGTGGAACGCTTCCCGGATGGCCGCGTTATCGGTACAGCCGGTCACTCCCCTGCCCCGCCCGACCGGCTACGAGGACGCGGCTGATGGTGATGCCAGCCGCGTCCGTTTTTTGTTCCGCATGGGATCGCTGACCGCCGCGGAAGCGCTCGTCATGCCGTTGGGCCGTGGCCTGCGTCACGCTGGTTCGCAGTCTCGATCAGGACGCGGCGGCGCGCGGCTCCCTGTTGCGCGAATTCCGGTGGAAGAATAAGGCCTGGCTCGCGACCGCGGAGACCATGGCCGGCTGGAACGGTTTCGAGATAAGGAATGCCGGCTCGGGCCGCTCGCCCGTCAGGAACCGTTCCGGATAGGCCGTGATGAAAACGACGGGCACCTCGACGACGCGCAGGAGTTCGTTGACGGCGTCCAGCCCGGAACTGCCGTCAGCAAGCTGGATATCCGCCAGAATGAGACCTGGCTTCTTGGTTTTGGCCAGCGTGATCGCGTCGGAATGAGTGCGTGCAACGCCGATCACGCGATGTCCGAGATTCTTGACAAGACTTTCAAGATCCATCGCGATGAATGTCTCGTCCTCGATAATCAGGACGTCGGTTGCGATTTCAGCGGCCATTTCGCGGCCGGCGATATCGCTCAGCTTGCGAACCTCGCTAACGGGAGCCTGCAGGACGAACGCGGCCTCCTCCTCCGAGAAGCCTTCCAGCGACAGCAGCAGGAACGCCTGACGCGGCAACGGCGTGATGTTCGTCAGTCGCCGCTCCGTCGGCGCCAGGACCGGCACCTCGTCGATCCCGCCATTGATCGAAACCGAATTCCAGATCTGGGTAAACAACCGGAATAATCCCGCCCGTGGCCCGTGCCGCTCGTCGAGCAACGTCGGATCCTGGAGCAGCGCCTCAAGCATAGCCCCGACATAAGCGTCTCCGGACGCCTGGTTTCCAGTCAGGGCGCGCGCGTAACGTCGCAAGAGCGGCAAATGTTCGGCAACCACCTGTGATCGAAACATCCCAATTCATCCTTTTTGAGACGACTTAATCTCGGGCTCGCATCTCCTTAGACGACGCGCGGCGCATCGGCGAATCCCGGTCCGCCGATGCGTTTGTCTACGCCTCAGCACGACAAAAGTTCCCTGGCGCCGGAACTTTCCCTCACGCTTTGAATTAGCCCGCGAGAGTTCCGTGAAGACGGCGCAATGAACAGGAAATCAATCGATCTTTCAATAGCTTGAAACTCTGGGAATGAAGCAAGGTCATGAAAGATTCAAAGCCATCACCCGGCAAGGGCGGCCTCAATGCCGAGATTCAGTCCCGAATCGGACATCAGCTTCGCGCCATGTACGATGACGTCGTGAGGCAGGGGGTTCCGGACCGTTTTGCGGAATTAATCAGAAAGCTTGATGCGCCGGGACCCGATCATGCCCAAGTAAACCCCACGGGTGACTTCGATACCAAAAATGACGGGAGGGACTAATGCCTCTCACAGATTCACTTCGCGAGGACATCCTGGCATCGGTGCCGAACCTGCGCGCATTCGCGATTTCGCTGAGCGGAAATGGTGATCGTGCGGACGACCTCGTGCAGGAAACCCTGCTCCGCGCGCTCGCCAATATCGACTCGTTCCAGCCGGGATCGAACCTTCCGGCATGGTTGTTCACAATCCTGCGCAACCTGTTCCGCTCGGACTATCGCAAGCGACGGCGCGAGGTGGAGGATTCAGACGGCAGTTATGCGAAAACGTTGAAATCGCAGCCCAGCCAGAACGCCCATCTGGAATTCGAGGAATTCCGTGCGGCGCTCGACAAGCTGCCACAGGATCAGCGCGAAGCCTTGATCCTGGTAGGCGCTTCCGGATTCTCCTACGAGGACGCCGCGAAGATCTGCGGGTGCGCCGTCGGCACCATCAAAAGCCGCGTCAACCGCGCGCGATCGAAATTGAGCGCTCTGCTTTACGTCGAGGGCACAGAGGATTTTGGCCCGGACGACACCGTTCGGGCCGTGATCGGCAGCGGCCGATAGCTCCCCACGAAGCTCCGCAACGCCTCCCCGGAACGGCGGCGGGGCAGCGGGAATTTACTCTCCCGCCTTCCGCTCCAACCGGCCTCGAGTGCTTCGCACTTTGACGGAAGCATCCCGGTTATCCGTCATTGCCGGGTTCGACCCGGTGATCCATCGATCTTCAGAGAAGACGGATGGCCGGGTCGAGCCCGCGCATGACGCCGGAGCGCGGATTGATTCCGTGTCATCGTGAACCGCTCTAAGATGTGGCCGACCTGACGGGCGCGGATATCTGAGTGGTGCGATCTCTCTCCGTCACGTCCACGACGGTCTCCATCGGAGCGGCGAGTTCATAGACATAGCTCGCTTCGGTAAAATACCGTTTGGAAATGCCGCCCAACGCTTCCGGCGCAACGCGATCCAGCAGGATGATGCCGAAATCGCTGTCCTCGCGGCGGGTCGCGGCACTGGTATTGAATTCCTCCCACCGAAAGCGAAACGTCGCCTCGCTGCCCTCGCCCTCGACTCCCCAATGCACGACCACGTGCGGATGCTTGCCGACCAGCGAGAGTCCCTCGTCGGAATGCGATGCCAGTTCGAAGAATAACAAGGAAAGGCTCTGGGCTGCGCGCGCGCTCACGGTGATGTCCGGCCCGTTGATGGCGATGCGGTCAGCATGAGGAATGGCGCGGGCCTCGAACAGTCCCCTCAATTTGACGCCTTGCCACTGGCTCTCGCTGAGCAGCGAGACGACGTTGGACATGGCATGTATCCGGCCGATCAACAGTTCGCGGGCGACTTCGATGTCGGAGCCGTGCCGTAGCGTACGCGTGACGATCGATTGAATCACCGCAAGAATGTTTTTAACCCGGTGATTGAGTTCGTCGATCACAGCGGTCAGGCGCCGTTCGAAGCTGATCCGCACCTGGATTTCCCGACTCAGCCGCAGGTTGTTATAGGCGACATATCCGAACAGACCGCAAATGATGCTTGTCAACGCAAGACCTATCGCGGCGACCGCAGCGGCAAGTTTTCGCGCGCGGAGGACCGCGTTTGTTTTCGGGTAGTAGGCAAGCGACCAGTCCCGCCCGCCGAAAGTCACCGTTCGGACGACCCGCGGAACGGGATCGCCCGGCCGTCTGAGACGTGACGTGACATGACCACTGTCGTCGGAGATCCATTCCGACGCCGGGTTTCGCGGATCCTTCAGGACAACGGAGAACAACGACAATTCGTCGTTCGTCAGCATCAGCGACGCCAGCCGATAGGAAAACGTAATAAAGCCGGCCGCCGTCTCGCTTCCCTCCTGGAAAACCGGCGTTGCGATAACCAGCCCCATCGGGCCATCGGGCCGCAGCAGATTGATCGGATCCGACACCACCGATGTTCCGGTCTGCATCGCACGAGCGAGCATCGGCCCCAGGATCGGCTGCCCGTCGAGCGAGCGGCCTGGAAATGCGGATGTCTCCGCGTTCTGCGGCACGACGTCCATCAACACGTCGATCGGTCTGTTGAGCGACCGCAGATCGCGCGAGGTATCGTCAAAGCTCCTGATCTGCGGATTTGGAAACCCGGCCGACGCCAGGACCGCGCTGGCTTCCGAAAGCTCGCTCGGCTTCAGCCGTGCAACCCAGCCGGCTATTACGAAATCGGTCTTGAAGGCATAGATCGAGGCGCGCAACGGGCTGAGCATGTTGGCCTGCACCGTGGCGGGCGACCGAAACAATCCCGAAGCGACCCGCGCCAGCAGCTCTCGTTCGATGAGACGCTCCTGAACCAGGCTGGCATGGACGTCGATCGCGCGCGACAGCGCGATCCTGTCGATGGTCAGCTCCTGATCATGAGCGCGCCAGGCGGCAAGACCCGAGAGAAACACCCCGATCACCGCGACTATCCCGATAACGAAACCCAGCCGAACCACGTGCCTACCCGGAAATCAGGAGAATGAAGCCGTTCGCGCCATTGGCCGGCCGTTACCGTTGAGAAGCGGCGCCCCCGCCCCGAGGATATCCCACGTCAATCGTCCCGCCCCGGCCTGGTTCCGTCCCGGCCGGCGAAACCCGGGACGATCGTTAATAGACCCCGGCCAACCGCGTTCTGGATTTACGATGCTGAAAGGCTTGCAGCCCGCCCGCATCGACCCGTCGATGGCGGCGGAGCTAAGCCGCGGGCCGCAGTCGCGCGCCATCGTGGTCTGCCACCCTGAACGTGCGCACCGTGCCGGGCGTTTCTCCCGCAACCGCGACCGGGATAAAATGCTCGGTACGGCCCCGGGTGGCGCTTTCGATCAACACCTGACGCGTCGCGCCGATCTCCGCCGCCAGCCGCCGACGCAGCGCCGCTTCGGCCGCCGCGCGCAGCCGCCGCGCGCGGTCCCTGATCGCCCCGCCCGCGACCTGCGGCATCCGCGCCGCCGGCGTCCCCGGGCGCGACGAATAGGGAAATACATGCAGGAAAGTGAGATCGCACGCGGCGACCAGATCCAGCGATCGCGTGAACATCTCCTCGGTCTCGGTGGGAAAACCGGCGATGATGTCGGCGCCGAAGGCGATGTCCGGCCTCAGCCGCCGCACCCGCGCACAGAAGTCGATCGCCTCCCGGCGCGAATGCCGCCGCTTCATCCGCTTCAGGATCATGTCGTCGCCGGATTGCAGCGACAGATGCAGATGCGGCATCAGCCGCTCCTCGTTGGCAACGACGTCGAGCAGGTCCCGGTCCGCCTCGATCGAATCGATCGACGAGATTCGCAACCGCTTCACCTCAGGCACATGCCGGAGGATCCGCTTGACCAGTCCGCCCAGCCGCGGCACGCCCGGCAGGTCGGCGCCGTAGCTTGTGAGATCGACGCCGGTCAGCACGATTTCCGCATGACCCGCCTCGGTGAGCGCGCGCACCTGATCGACCACCGCGCCCATCGGCACCGAGCGCGAATTGCCCCGCCCGAACGGAATCACGCAGAAGGTGCAGCGATGGTCGCAGCCGTTCTGCACCTGCACGAAGGCGCGGGGCAGCCCGCCTTGAAAACCCTCGACGAGATGCGGCGCCATCTCCCTCACCGCCATGATGTCGGCAACCGCGACTTTTTCTTCGTTTGCGATCCCGAAACCGGCAGCGGCCGCGAATGCGGTCCGCGCCTCGCGCCAGGCGACACCTCGCATCTTGTCGTCGTTGCCGATCACGCGATCGACTTCGGTCATGCCAGCAAACATCGTCGGCTCGATCTGCGCCGCGCAGCCGGTAACGACGATGCGCGCCGACGGCCGTTCTCGCCTCAGCCGCCGGATCGATTGCCGCGCCTGCGCCACCGCCTCGTTGGTGACCGCGCAACTGTTGACGATGACGACGTCGTCAAGCCCGGCGGCGGCGGCGTTGCGGCGGATGACTTCGGATTCAAAGGCATTGAGCCGGCAGCCGAAGGTGACGACGTCGACCGGCATCACGCGACAGATGTGAACAATGCGGGATCGAACCTGCCGGCATATTCGAACACGGCCGGACCCGTCATCAGCACATGATCGCCGTGCTCGCACCACTCGATGGTCAGACCGCCGCCGGGCAGCAGCATCTCGACCGTGCGGTTGGTCCGTTTGAGCCGCGCCGCCGCCACTGCCGTCGCGCAGGCCGCCGAACCGCAGGCCTTGGTCAGGCCCACGCCGCGCTCCCAGGTCCGCATCACGATGTGATCGCGATCGACGATATGCGCCAGCGTGATGTTGGCGCGCTCGGGAAAGATAGGATGATTCTCCAATAGTGGCCCGAAGCGTTCAAGGTCATAAGCATTCACATCGTTGACCCAGAAGATCGCGTGCGGATTGCCCATGCTGACCACCGACGGCGAATGCAGCACCGGCGCATCGATCGGCCCGACCTGCAATTCGATATAGCGGGTGTCGCGGAATTCCTCGGCGAGCGGGATATCCCGCCAATCGAATTTTGGTAGCCCCATGTCGACGGTGTAGAAACCGCGCGTGGAACCTCGCCAGCAATTCAACAGCCCGGCACGGGTCTCGAAAGTCAGCACGGTCTTGCCCGTGGCCTCAAACACCTGCCGCGCCACGCAGCGCATGCCGTTGCCGCAGGCGTTCGCTTCCGAACCATCGTTATTGTAGATTCGAACGAAGGCCTCCGTGCGTGGCGTCCGCGGGGGCTGCAGGACCATCAACTGATCATAGGGAACGCCGCCCGGCGAGGCGATCGCGCGTGCCTCCTCGGCCGTCACCGTGGCGGCGCTGTCGCGCAGATCGACCACGACGATCTCATTGCCGATGCCGTTCATCTTGCTGAAAGCGTGGTTTGCGAGCGCGCCCATCTCCGGGATCCATTTTCCGGCGTCCGTCTTCCGCTTTATATGGCGAATAGGCCTGATTAGCCAGTGCGAGCGGCATCCGCCATGGTAAACGCAATATGTGAGCCTGCGCCCCACACCCGCCACGATGCGGCATGACATATTTTCTCATGACATACTCTGTCGCGAGTCGGATATCAGAACGGCTTATCAAACATCGCATAATTCCGCCGCAACGGCGGCTAAGGGTCAGGTCTTGCGGATATCGGCCAGCGAGACATCGGCCAGCACGATCAGGGAGACCCTCTCGATGAATTGCCCCCGCCTCTTTCGCCGCCTCGCGATCGCAATGATCGCGGTGGCCTTGTCACCGGGGCTCCCCGCCGTGTTCGCCCAGACGCCACCCGCAACCCCTCCCGGCGCAACGGCGCCCGCAACTCCCGCCCCGCCGGCTGCGCCGACCCCGCCCGGAACGGCAGCGCCGGCGACGCCGGCTCCTCCCCCGGCCGAAGTGCAGACGCCGGCGAATCCGACCGGCGAGGCTCCGAAGCCCCCGGCCACCGCGCCGGCGCAAACCGCCGATCCCTTCGGCGAGGAATTCATGCTGGTGCCGAAGACCGTCCTGACCCTGCGAAACAATGCCACCTGGGACACCGCGTTCGAGACGCTGATCGATTCCTTCAAGTCGCTTGCGGCCGTTCTAGACCAGCGCGGCGTCAAGGCCGCCGGCAACATGATGATCGTCTATACCTCGACCGACGACAATGGCTTCTCGTTCCTGGCGGAAGTCCCGGTCGACCAGGAACTGAAGGACCTGCCAAAAAACATGAGCATGGGCAAGTCACCGGAGGGCAAGGCGCTGAAATTCGTGCATCGCGGCTCCTACGACAACATGGACAACACCTATGAGGCGATCACCAACCACCTTGACGACAAGAAGCTCGAAGCCAAGGATACCTTCATCGAGGAGTACATGACCGATCCGTTGAAGACCGAGGAAGACAATCTGGTCATCAACATCTATGTGCCGCTGAAATGAGAGCCGTCATGCAGAACCGAACTCCCCTCTCCATCGCCGTAGCCGCCGTCGCCGCTCTAGCCGCGATGCCGGCGCAAGCCGATGGGACGCCGCCACCGGCGATCTCGGTGACCGGCGAGGCCACGATCTCGGCTCCGCCGGATCTTGCGCAGATCGAGGCCGGCGTCACCACCGACGCCAAGACCGCGCGCGAGGCGTCCAACGCCAACAATGCCGCGATGGGCAAGGTGCTGCTGGCGCTGAAAAGCGCGGGCCTGGCCGAAAAGGACTATCAGACCTCGCGGCTGTCGCTGCAGCCGCAAACCGCGCAAAGTCGTACTTCCGGTAATTCTCCGCAGATCGTCGGCTATCGCGCCACCAACCAGGTCACGATCAAGCTGCGCGATGTCAGCAAGATCGCCGGCGTGATCGACGCGGTGACCGCGGCCGGCGCCAACGACATCGGCGGCATCAATTTCACGGTCTCCAACGCATCGAAACTGCTCGACGACGCGCGCGCGCAGGCGATCGCCGACGCGCGGCGCAAGGCGGAAATCTACGCCAAGGCCGCCGGCGTCACGCTCGGCGCGCCCTTGAGCATTTCCGAGCACGGCGTGGCGATGCCGGTTTTGTATCGCCGCGCCGCAGCGCCGATGGCCGCGGAGGTTCCCATCGCGCCCGGCGAGGAAAGCCTTCGCGTGACGGTCGGCGTCTCCTGGGAGATCAAGGCTAATCCCTGAGGCCGGAGCGCATTATTCCCGTACGTCAAATTTCAAGAACCTGCCCCGGCTTCAGAACGAGAAAACGCTCGGCCGGAACGCCGGCTTTATCGAGCGCTTCGGCCAGCGCTATCGGGGGCGCGTCGATCGCCTCGTCGGTGAGCTGGAATGTGCCGTGATGATGGGCGAGCGCGATATCCGCGCCGCAATCGGCCAAAGCCTTTACGGCGTCTTCGGGGTTCATGTGCTGATTCTTCATGAACCAGCGCGGCTCGTAAGCACCAATGGGCAGGATCGCAGCGCGCAGCGGCCCGTGCCTTTCGCGCACGCGCCGGAAGTGCACGCCGGTGCCATAGCCTGAATCGCAGACGATGTAGAGCTTGCCGGCCGGCGTCTCCAGCACGAAACTCGCCCACAAGGTGCGGTTGCGGTCGAACAGGCCGCGCGCCGACCAGTGCCGCGTCGGCACCAACGTGACCGCGAGGCCGTTGCCAAGTTCGACCCGGTCGTGCCAGTCGAAAGCCTCCGCGCGGATCGTGGCGTCGGCAGCTCGCATGACGAGGTCGTTGCCAAGCGGCGTGATCACGCGCGGCGAGAACCGCGCGGCAAGCCGCGACAGCGTTGTGACATCCAGGTGATCGTAGTGTCCGTGCGAGACCAGCACGGTGTCGATCTTCGGCAGGGCCCCGAAGGCGATGCCGGGGTCGTTGTGCCGTTTCGGCCCGGCAAATGAAAAAGGTGAGGCGCGTTCCGACCAGACCGGATCGACCAGGATGTTCACCCCTCTCGTCTGGATCAGCCAACTCACGTGGCCGACGAAGGAGAAACGCACCTTGTCTCCGTCAACCCGCGACGGCGGCTTGTCCGAATAGGGCGAGGGCGCCCATTCTGGCCACCTATGGCGTTCGCGGCCGCCCTCGATTTGCCAGCGCAGCATTTCCGAGAGCCGTGGCGGTGCGCCGTCGGGATCGAAAAAATGTCTGCCGTCGAAATGATCGGAGATGGGGCCGGAATATGTTTTCATGCGAAACGCCAGATTGCGGACAGGGCGGCGGCCGTCCCGAGGCCGGCGAGCCCCGGGGAGAAACCGGCGACGGCACGGGCCCTCGGGAACTCGATTCGGCGGATTGCCTCGGCACCAAGTCTATATGACCGCCCGGCCGCCTCGCGAGAGGCCAGGTATTGGCCGTTTTTCTTGACTTTCGCCGCCAGCTCGCGATAAATCCGCCAGCTTTACGGAAAGACTCTTCTTTTCGACTCGCCGACCGGCCGCAGGGGCCGGAGGTCAACGCCCGACAGCGCTGTGCGCCCTCGGGCGCAAACGTGTTTTGGAACTTCGTCCCGGCGGTGGCTTGGACACTCTACGAGACGTCATCATCCGCGAAAGCGAATGATCCAGTATCCGAGAGCGCCTCGATTGAGCCGGGAAGCTTCGGAATACTGGATATCCGCTCTTGCAGGCATGACGGTGGTCATCGAGCGGCAGCGCCGCGCCTTGCCCCTCACCCGGACCGCTCATGCGATCCGACCTCTCCCCATCGGGGGGAGGTGGAGATAAGGAAGCAACCATGTTCGACAATCTGTCGGAACGGCTCGGCGGCATTCTCGATCGGCTGACGCGGCGCGGCGCGCTGACGGAAGCCGATGTCGACGCCGCCATGCGCGAGGTGCGCCGGGCGCTCCTGGAGGCCGACGTCTCGCTCGACGTGGTGCGCAGCTTCACCGACAAGGTCCGCGAGCAGGCGATCGGCGCCACCGTGGTCAAATCGGTGACGCCCGGCCAGATGGTGGTGAAGATCGTCCATGACGAACTGATCGCCACGCTCGGCGCCGACGGCCAGACCATCGACCTCAACGCGGTGCCGCCGGTCATCATCATGATGGTCGGCCTGCAAGGTTCCGGCAAGACCACCACGACGGCCAAACTGGCGCGACGGCTGACCGAGCGCGACAAACGCAGGGTCCTGATGGCCTCGCTCGACATCTACCGCCCGGCGGCGATGGAGCAGCTCGCGGTGCTCGGCCGCGACCTCGACATCCAGACGCTGCCGATCGTCGCGGGCCAGAAGCCCGAACAGATCGCGCGGCGCGCGCTGGAGGCCGGCAAGCTCGGCGGCTACGACGTGGTGCTGCTCGACACCGCCGGCCGCACCACGCTCGACGAAGAGATGATGTCCGAGGCGGCGAACATCAAAGCCGCCGCTCATCCGCATGAGGTGCTGCTGGTCGCGGACTCGCTGACCGGCCAGGACGCGGTGAACCTGGCGCGGTCCTTCGATGAGCGCGTCGGCCTCACCGGCATCGTGCTGACCCGAGTGGACGGCGACGGCCGCGGCGGCGCGGCGCTGTCGATGCGTCAGGTCACCGGCAAGCCGATCAAGCTGATCGGCACCGGCGAAAAGACCGACGCGCTGGAGGATTTCCATCCCTCCCGCATCGCCGGCCGCATCCTCGGCATGGGCGACGTGGTCACGCTGGTCGAAAAGGCCGCCGCCAATATCGACGCCGAGAAGGCCGCGCGCACAACCGAAAAGCTGCGCAAGGGCCAGTTCGACCTCAACGACATGCGCGAGCAGTTGCTGCAGATGGCGAACATGGGCGGCATCTCCGGCCTGATGGGCATGATGCCCGGCGTCGCCAAGATGAAGAACCAGATCGCCGCGGCCGGTCTCGACGACAGGATCATCAAGCGCCAGGTCGCGGTGATCGATTCGATGACGCGGCAGGAGCGCAAGCATCCCGATATCCTCAAGGCCAGCCGCAAGCGCCGCATCGCCGCCGGCGCCGGCCAGAAGGTCGAGGAGGTCAACAAGCTGCTCAAGATGCATCGCAGCATGGCCGACATGATGAAGATGATGGGGACCGGCAAACGCGGGCCCCTCGCCGGCATCGCGCAGGCCATGGGGTTCGGCGGCGGCATGCCGATGCCCACGCCCGAACAGATGAAAGCGCTTGCCGAGAAAATGCCCAAGGGCGCCGACGGCCAGGCGCAACTGCCGAAGGATCTGGCGGCGGGGCTGCGCGGCGGCCTGCCCAACCTTCCCGGCCTCACCGGACTTGGCGGCAAGCCCCGACTGCCGGGTCTCGGCTTCCCCCGGAAGAAGAAATGAGTCAGGGAGTGCAAGATGCTTGGAATTGGTCAATCATTTGGCCAAACATCATCACGATCGTAGTTACGATCGGAGCTTTCATCCTTGCTTACGTTACTTCGGTCAAAAGTACAGCCCGAATGACAGAGATCGTTCGCGATACAAAATTGGCGGATCTCAGAACTCGTTGGATCGAAGATACTCGCAAGGCTCTAGCTGATTTTGATGAGTTGGCAATAAACTTAGTCAATCCGCCTGATATGGCGGTCCAGAATGAGAATGTTGCGCGCCTACTTCGTCTCAAAACATACATTCGTCTAAAACTTCATCTTCCCGAAACGCTTCATGAGAAGGCAATGAAGCGTATCGAACAGATATTTTTACTCTCTAGCCAAGGGAAGCCTTTCGCGAACGAGAGCGAAGAAGTTGGTCGGTTGTTCAACAAAATCTTCAAGATCGAATGGAATCGCGTTCTCGTTCATCTGGGTGAGAAAACAGCCGAAGACGCAGAACGAGAAAAAACAGAACTTCTAAAAGGAGAATAAAATGCCCGTCGTGATCCGCCTCGCCCGTGCCGGCACCAAGAAACGGCCGGTCTATCATGTCGTCGCCGCCGATTCGCGCTATCCGCGCGATGGCCGTTTCATCGAGCGGCTCGGCTACTTCAATCCGCTGATGCCGAAGGACAATGCCGACCGCCTCAAGCTCGACCTCGACAAGGTCAAGGCCTGGCTCGCCAAGGGCGCGCAGCCGTCCGACCGCGTGGCGCGTTTCCTCGATGCCGCCGGCGTCAAGAAGCGCGCGGCGCGCAACAATCCGGAGAAGGCCGTGCCGCGCAAGGAGCGCAAGGCGCAGGCCGAAGCCGCCGCGAAGGCGTAAGGCCGAACCGGCATGACGGCGCGCATCTGCGTGGCCCGGATCGGCGCCGCGCACGGCCTGCGCGGCGAGGTGCGGCTGTGGACCTTCACCGAGGATCCGATGTCGGTGACACGATACGGCCCGCTCTCGACAAAGGACGGCGCGCGGCAGCTTGAGGTCGCGCGCGCGCGAGCCGCCAAGGACCACCTCGTTGCAACGCTTACGGGCGTGACCACGCGCGAGGAGGCCGAACGGCTTAACGGCGTTGAACTCTACGTCGCGCGCGAGAAGCTTCCCGCGACGGACGAGGGCGAATTCTACCACGCCGACCTGATCGGCCTCGCCGCGGTCGATGCGGCCGGTACGCGGCTGGGGACCGTCGCGGCCATCCATAATTTCGGCGCGGGCGACATCATCGAGATCGCGCCGCCACAGGGCGCGACCCTGATGCTGCCGTTTACCGATGCGGTGGTGCCGACCGTGGACATCGCCGGCGGCCGCGTGGTGATCGAGATGCCCGGCGAGATCGAGGGCGAGGAGCCGGATTCCGTTTAGAGCGTTTTCGAGCGAAGTGGAACCGGTTCGCGTGAAGAAAACGCGTCAAATTAAGTCGGTGCAAGGGACCTTCCAGCTCTGTGGTCATGCCCGGCCTTGTGCCGGGCATCCACGTCTGTCTTTCTATGCCACAAGACGTGGATAGCCGGGACGTCAGCGCGAAGACGCGCTTCGCGCTTTAGCCCGGCCATGACGTTCCTGAGTGACCGGCTTGGTGCCTATCGATGACCTGGAGCGTGACCGTCCTGACGCTGTTTCCTGACATGTTCCCCGGCCCCCTCGGCGTCAGCCTCGCCGGAAGGGCGCTGGCCGCCGGCCTTTGGGCGCTGGACATCCGCGATATCCGGCACTCGGCCACTGACCGACACCGCAGCGTCGACGATACCCCGGCCGGCGGCGGGCCCGGCATGGTGCTGCGGGCCGATGTGCTGGCCAGAGCCATCGACGCGGCGCAGGCCTCGCCGGACCGGCCGCGCCTGCTGATGAGTCCGCGAGGTCGGCCATTGACCCAGTCCCGCGTGGCGGAACTCGCCGCCGGAACTGGGCCGCTGATCGTCTGCGGGCGATTCGAGGGCGTCGACCAGCGGGTGATCGAGGCCCGCGGGCTCGAGGAGATATCCATTGGAGATTATGTGCTGTCCGGAGGCGAACTCCCTGCGATGACGCTGATCGACGCCTGCGTCCGGCTTTTGCCCGGGGTGATGGGCAAGGCGGAATCGGGCGCGGACGAGAGTTTTTCGCACGGACTGCTCGAATATCCCCAGTACACCCGCCCGCAGGAGTTCGAGGGTCGCCCGATTCCGGACGTGCTTCTGTCCGGCGATCACGCCAGGGTGGCGGCCTGGCGGCAGGCCGAGGCCGAAGCGCTCACACAGGCTCGGCGGCCTGATCTCTGGGCCGCGCGGAGCCGTCAAATTCCGCCAAAAAGCAAGACAGGCGGGTGACAAAGCCCCGGCTTTGCTCTATAGGGAGCCCGAAATCCGCGCAGCGAGCGTTTTCAGGCAAAGTGGAATCCGGTTTGCCGGTCGAAAATGCTCTCACTCGTTGAGTTGCGCGTATTCTGTTCGCAAAACCGGTACCCACTTTTGCGAAATACGCGCCACGGGATAGATGAATTCCGCGCAGCCCCCTCAAGCGGCCGGGCGCGCCGCCGAAGGAGATTTGCAATGAACATCATTCAGCAGCTCGAAAAAGAGCAGTTTGACAAACTGTCGGCGACCAAGACGATTCCCGAGTTCGGCCCCGGCGACACCGTGATCGTCAACGTCAAGGTGGTCGAAGGCGAGCGCACCCGCGTGCAGGCCTATGAAGGCGTCTGCATCGGCCGTTCAGGCGGCGGGCTCAACGAGAGCTTCACGGTCCGCAAGATTTCCTACGGCGAAGGCGTCGAGCGCGTGTTTCCGCTGCTCTCCCCGATGATCGATTCGATCAAGGTGGTGCGCCGCGGCAAGGTGCGCCGCGCCAAGCTTTATTACCTGCGCAACCTGCGCGGCAAATCGGCCCGCATCGTCGAGAAGCAGGACAAGCAAGACAAGCAGGCCGCAACGAGCTGAGCGCCTTCCCGCTCCGCCTGCAACGTTTTTGAAAGCGCGGCCGCTGCCGCGCTTTTTAATTGCTTCGCCCGCGCCTATCTATCCGGAATGCAAGCTTCGCCGATCATTAGAGCGTCGCTTCTGATGGAAACAGAAGCAAGGCTCCGCGATTTTGTTTTGACGCGTTTTCGTCACGCGAACCGGTATCCATCCTCGGTCAAGCCCGAGGATATGCGTCGCTCGAAAATGCTATAGATTGTCGCGGCGGATGCGGCCGTGGTAAAAGGCGGACATGGTTACGGATCATATCAGTAGCGACATCGGCCGATTCATGGCGCGCATCGTGATCGACGACCGCAGCCGCTTGCCCGGACGCTTCTTCGGACGGTTCACGACGTCGGCGACCTGACGCTGCATCCTCGCGCCGGCGATAGTCCCGCGCGCCCGCTGCGACTGCTCGAAGACTTCCAATAGGCTCACGTCCATGTCCAAACCGACCACCCTGTACGACAAGATCTGGAACGATCATCTGGTCCACGAAGCCGAGGACGGCACTTGCCTGCTCTACATCGATCGTCACCTCGTCCATGAGGTGACGTCGCCTCAGGCGTTCGAGGGCCTGCGCGTCGCCGGCCGCAAGGTCCATGCGCCGGAGAAGACGCTTGCCGTGGTCGATCACAACGTGCCGACGACCGATCGCAGCAAGCCCAATCCCGACCCCGAAAGCGCCGAGCAGATCGCGGCGCTGGCAAAGAACGCCCGCGATTTCGGAATCGAATATTATGACGAGTTCGACAAGCGGCAGGGCATCGTCCACGTCATCGGCCCCGAGCAAGGCTTCACCCTGCCCGGCACCACCATCGTCTGCGGCGACAGCCACACCTCGACCCACGGCGCGTTCGGCGCGCTGGCGCACGGCATCGGCACCTCCGAGGTCGAACATGTGCTGGCGACGCAGACACTGATCCAGAAGAAGGCGAAGAACATGCGCGCCGTCGTCGATGGCCGCTTGCCCGACGGCGTCACCGCCAAGGACATCATCCTCGCCATCATCGGAGAAATAGGCACTGCGGGCGGCACCGGCTACGTGCTGGAATACGCCGGCGAGGCGATCCGCGCGCTGTCGATGGAAGGCCGCATGACCGTCTGCAACATGTCGATCGAGGGCGGCGCACGCGCCGGCCTCGTCGCGCCGGACGAGAAGGCCTACGCGTTCCTGAAAGGCCGTCCCAAGGCGCCGAACGGCGCCGACTGGGATGCCGCGATACGATATTGGGAGACGCTGCGCAGTGACGACAGCGCCCACTTCGATCACGAGATTCGGCTCGACGCCGCGAAGCTGCCGCCGATCGTGACCTGGGGCACGAGCCCCGAGGACGTGGCATCGATTACCGGCGTGGTTCCGGATCCCCGCAAGATCGAGGACGAGGCCAAGCGCCTCTCCAAGGAGCGCGCGCTGCATTACATGGGGCTGACCGCGGGCACGAAGATCACCGACATCCGGGTCGACCGAGTGTTCATCGGCTCATGCACCAACGGTCGTATCGAGGATCTGCGCGCGGCGGCGAAGATCGCCGACGGCAGAACCGTGAACGGCAATGTCAACGCCATGGTCGTGCCGGGCTCCGGCATCGTCAAGGAACAGGCGGAAGCCGAAGGCCTCGACAGGATCTTCATCAAGGCCGGATTCGAATGGCGCGAGCCGGGCTGCTCGATGTGCCTTGCGATGAATCCCGACAAGCTGAAACCGGAGGAGCGTTGCGCCTCGACCTCCAATCGCAACTTTGAGGGACGGCAAGGTTTCAAGGGCCGCACGCATCTGGTGTCGCCTGCGATGGCGGCGGCCGCCGCGATCGCCGGACATTTCGTCGACGTCCGCGAGTGGCATTGAAGGCCTTCGAGCGGACTCACGCCCGGCACCAAGTACGAACGGATGATCGATCTGAAGTTTCTCGAACGGGCGTGACACGCTACTGTTTGTCGTGGTCGCGACGGACTTGCGCTCGTCGTCGCGATGAAGCACAAGATCAATCGCGCGATTGAGGCCAGCGCGTCCGGTCGCTCACCGAACGAGATTTACGAAGTCACTGAGATTCCGCGCGCATTGCTCCGGGCGAAACGCAGGAGCTGCCGATGATCGACAAGGCCGATCGGAACAGGTTATCAACGAGGGATACGACGGCAAATCCTTTCCGCCTCGACTGGGTGGGTTGCCTTTGCCGAAGAATTCCGTCACTCGTAATGACGTAATGAAAAAAGCCAAGACCAAAGCCCCTGCCCGCAAGGCAGCAAAAATGCCGCGTCAATCCGATAAGCCGAAGGCACCGCCAAACAAGAAGGCTGCAACGGCTTCCGCACGACCGACAAGTGCAAAAGGCCGAGCCGCCGCGCCAACGGCCGCAACGAAGACCGGCCGCAAGGCTACTCTGCATATGGCCGAGAAATCGTTCGCAACTGCCCAACAGAAGACTCCCGAATTGCTCTCGACGAAGCCGATCCTGACCCCGATGTCAGCAACCACAGCCGCGCCCGCCGAGACGGCCGCGCCAAAACCGGCGGTCAATCCGGCTTCGCGCGCCGACGTGCCCCCTGAAACCGGCTTTACGCTGCAGGTCGACGGGCATTTCAAGAACCAGTTCGACACCCTGGCTCAGGCAAAACAGGCCGCCACCGAATTGAAGTCGCGATTCCCGATCCTGCGCATCGAGATCTACGATGCGGAGAATAAGACACGGTTGCCGGTCTGACTTTGCGCCACCGCGCCGGCTTACGACGATCGTGACGGTTTGAAACCGCCGCACATACACCGTTTATGGATAAAAACGCCGCCATCATGAACCAATAGAGCGTTTTCAAGCGAAGCGGCTACCGGTTCGCGTCAAGAAAACGCGTCAAATCAAAATCATAGAGCCCGCTTCTGATTCCATCAGAAGCGGAAAGGCTCCAGGGCCGGGAAGCCCTCACCAGGACGGATCGAGGCCATAACCAAAGCCAAATGGAAAGAATGGCGCCGGCCCCCGCGGCACGTAGTAATTTGGCCGTTCATAATAAGGCCGATAAGGGCCGCTCACATAAACACGCGGGCGATGATGCCGACGGCCGTGAAGTCGATGCCCGCGATGGGCGCGCCGGGCCGCGCCGACATCAGTCAGCGGCATCGAGTGCGCGGCGACGGCGACAGAGCGGGGAGTCGCTTCTGCGCCTTCGATGGATGCCGCGCCTGACAACGCCATGATCGCCGCCGCAAGGCCGACGCCGAGACATATCTTCATGGCACTCCCCTTGGATTAATGCGCTTTCAAGCAAAGCGGATACCGGTTCGCGTGAAGAAAACGCCATAGCACCCATGATGTCTGCATTGCTCCAAAAAACAGGCCCGCAATGCAGGCCTGTTCGACTGGAGCCTTTCCGCTTCTGATGAAATCAGAAGCGGGACTCTATGATTTTGATTTGACGCGTTTTCTTGACGCGAACCGGTAGCCTCTTCGCTCGAAAACGCTCCAAGGGCATGTTTCGCCAGGCCGACTGCCAGGACCGGATCAGCGCCAGTGGCGATGATGTCCATGGTGACGATGATGATGGTAAGGCCGCCAATGATGGTGATAATGGCGATGGGGCCGCCAGTGGTGGTGATGGTAATGATGAGGCCGCCAATGGCGATGGTGATGATGACCCCACTGCACGTTGGTCGTCAGCTTGCCGGCGTCGCCCTGAGCGGTGGCGGCGATGCCCGGGCTGACGGGAGTTGCCGCCTGCGCCTGCTGCGCGGGAGCCGCGACGACCAGAAGCGCGCCGAGGGCGGCGAATCCTAGAATTTTCTTCAAAAGCATGTAGACCTCCATGGAACAGAACCGGTAACGGCGAACCGCAGCAGATGGTTCCATCGCCGTCGCGATGGGAACGACGAAGCTAGAGGCGCAGACGTGAATGCGACGTGAATGGGCTGGCCGCATGACCGGCGACGATGCGCCGCATCCTTGGCGCGTGATCCCCGGTCGAACTGTTTGACGTAAAGGCCACGCACATTGGCCGCATCTTACATCGCGATCCGACACAAAACGGTATCTGCTTTTGCGGATATCGCTGGGCCTCGCCGACTCGTTGAAAACCGATGCATGAAGACGGCCATCGCGTCCCCTGCGCCGGACCGTCAGCCGTGGCGCCAGTAACAATTCATCCGCGGCACGATCACGGTGCCGCTCGGCCGGAATTCCTGCACGTAATGCGCAGTGCAAGCGCGCACTGCGTCGGGACCGGGATTATATCTCGGATAGACCCCGCGCTCGTCCTCGCGATAGATGCGCACACGCGGCCGTCGCTCGCGCGCCCGGGATACGTCGGTTGTCACGGCGCGTTCAGCGTTCAGCGCCGTTTGCGCCTCTGCGCGATCCTCAAACATGATCGTCCCCGGCAGCAGAAGCAGAAGCACTGCCGCGCTCGTCGCCAGCCTTACCGCTGTCATCCTGATGTCCATCGCAGCGCCCCGGTTTTTCGTGTTCGCAGCCGACGGTCTCCGATTGCCGCGCCCGCGTCAACCGTGCCGCCGCCCGGATCGTAAAAAACGGTGCTCTGGCAACAAAACACGGTTAAACAAACGGCATGTGGACGTCCGCCAAGGCCCCCTCGCTGGCAGACATGGAAACCATGGCGCACGAGGCGTTTGCACGCCTGCCCGGGCATTTCCGGCGTCTGTGCGAGGGCCTCATCATTCGCGTCGAGGATTTCCCGACCGAGGAGGTACTCGACGAGATGAAGGCCGACAGCGAATACGATCTGCTGGGGCTGTTCCAGGGCACGGGCCTGCCGTTCCAGAGTCAGGACGACATCGCCAGGCTGCCCAACCTGATCTGGCTCTACCGCCGTCCCATCATCGACTACTGGGCCGAACACGACGAAACGCTGGATCACATCATCAGCCATGTGCTGATCCATGAAATCGGTCACCACTTCGGGCTCTCCGATGCCGACATGGAGGCGATCGAGGCGCAGGCGGCGGGTTAGGCCTTGGATCAAGGCCGGGATCGGGATAAAAACGGCTGCTCACGAGGATTCCTGTCATGGATAAATTCACAACGCTGGAAGGCGTGGCGGCACCGCTGAAGATCATCAATGTCGATACCGACATGATTATCCCGAAGCAGTATCTGAAAACCATCAAGCGCACCGGCCTTGGCAAGGGCCTTTTCTCGGAGCAGCGCTATAAGGAGGACGGCTCGGAGAATCCGGACTTCGTCCTCAACAAGCCGGCCTATCGCAACGCCAAGATTCTTGTCGCCGGCGACAATTTCGGCTGCGGTTCGTCGCGCGAGCACGCGCCGTGGGCGCTGCTCGATTTCGGCATCCGCTGCGTGATCTCGACCTCGTTCGGCGACATCTTCTACAACAACTGCTTCAAGAACGGCATTCTGCCGATCCGCGTGACCCAGGCCGACCTCGACAAGCTGTTCGACGACGCCGAGCGCGGCGCCAATGCGACCCTGACCATCGATCTCGCCAACCAGGAAATCCGCGGCCCCGACGGCGGCAAGGCGACATTCGCGTTCGAGATCGACCCGTTCCGCAAGCACTGCCTGCTGAACGGCCTCGACGACATCGGCCTGACGATGGAAAAGAAGTCGGCGATCGACAGCTACGAGAACAAGGCGAAGCGCGAGCGCGCCTGGGCCTGATCTTCCTCCTCGCGCGCGCCCCGAGAGCGCGGGCTGCCTTCCAAGCCTTGTCGAAAGCGTCCGGCTGTGGTTTCACCGTGCGGGCGACGGACGAGGTGCCACGTGAAAGCTTTCCCGCAACAACTGATCGACGGCTATCGGGCCTTCGCCACGCAGCGGCTGCCGACCGAGCAGTCCCGCTATCGCGCGCTGTCCGAACGCGGCCAGTCGCCCGAAACGATGGTGATCGGCTGCTGCGATTCGCGCGTCTCGCCGGAGGTGATCTTCGATGTCGGGCCGGGAGAGCTGTTCGTGGTCCGCAACATCGCCAACCTGGTGCCTGTCTATCAGCCCGACGCCAATGCCCATGGCGTTTCGGCCGCGCTGGAGTTCGGGGTGCAGGTGCTCAAGGTGAAGAACATCGTGATCCTTGGCCACGCGCAATGCAGCGGCATCAGCGCCATCATCAACAAGGCGGCGCCGCTGTCGCCCGGAGACTTCATCGGCAGGTGGATGGCGATGTTCATCAAGCCCGGCGAGGTGGTCGAGCAGCGCGATCGGGAAACGATGAAGGAATTCGCCACCCGCATCGAAAAGGCGGCGGTATTCCGCAGCATCGAGAACCTGATGACCTTTCCCTTCGTCCGGAACGCGGTCGAAAGCGGACATCTCAGCCTGCACGGTGCCTATTTCGGCGTCGCCGAGGGCTCGCTCTACGTGCTCGACCGGGCGGCCAAGGAATTCCGCAGCGTCAGGGACAACAGCCTGATTTGAGACGCAGTCCCTTGATGGAAACGCTTGCCGCGCACTCGGATATATTTCGGCGGGAGAGGGTTGGGGGTACGGACCGACGACTTGCTGCACCTCCTCACCCGGCACCATAACGCGTCGAAGCCGCGCGTGACGGCGCTTGTGGCGCCGACCTCTCCCGCCGGGAGAGGTAAAAGGACCAACACGTCATGGCGTCAATACGAAGCCGGAAACGCTCCGCGACTGAGAGCCTTTCCGCTTCTGATGGAATCAGAAGCGGGCTCTATATCTTTGATTTGACGCGTTTTCGTTGCGCGAACCGGTAGCCACTTCGCTTGAAAACGCTCTAAGTCAGGCAGCTTTCCGCTTGGCGCTGATCAGCTTGCGGTTGATCAGGCACTCGGCGATCTGCACCGCGTTGAGCGCCGCGCCCTTGCGCAGATTGTCCGACACGCACCATAGCTGCAGACCATTCTCCACCGTCGCATCCTCGCGGATCCGGCTGATATAGGTGGCGTCCTCGCCCGCCGACTCGTATGGCGTGACGTAGCCGCCAGGCTCGTGCTTGTCGATCACGAGACAACCCGGCGCGTTGCGCAGAATGTTGCGCGCTTCGTCCGGCGTGATCGGATTCTCGAATTCGATGGCGACGGCCTCCGAATGGCCGATGAACACCGGCACGCGCACGCAGGTCGCGGTCAGCCTGATTTTGGGATCAAGAATTTTCTTGGTCTCCGCCATCATCTTCCATTCTTCCTTGGTGTAGCCGTCCTCCATGAAGACGTCGATCTCGGGGATGACGTTGAAGGCGATACGCTTCGGAAACTTTTTGTTAACCAGTTCGCTCGCGGTATAGACAGACTTGGTCTGCGCGAACAGCTCGTCCATCCCTTCCTTGCCCGCGCCCGACACCGACTGGTAGGTCGCAACCACGACCCGCTTGATCACGGCCTTGTCGTGCAGCGGCTTCAAGGCCACCACGAGCTGGGCGGTCGAGCAGTTCGGATTGGCGATGATGTTCTTCCTGGTGAAGCCGGCGACCGCGTCGGCGTTGACCTCCGGCACGATCAGCGGCACGTCAGGGTCCATCCGCCAGGTCGAGGAATTGTCGATCACGACCGCGCCGGCGGCGCCGATCTTCGGCGACCATTCCTTCGACACGGCGCCGCCGGCCGACATCAGGCAGATATCGACGTCGCTGAAATCGTAATTCTCCAGCGCTTTGACTTTGAGGATTTTGTCGCCGTAGGAGACTTCGGTGCCGACGCTGCGGCGCGAGGCCAGCGCCACCACCTCATCAGCGGGAAATTTCCGTTCGTCCAGGATGTTGAGCATTTCGCGCCCGACATTACCGGTCGCTCCGACCAGCGCGACTTTGTAACCCATCGTTTTCTCTCCGAAGAAATTGTCTTCCTTGTCGCCCGCGCGCGAAATAGAGGAAGACGGTGCGCTTCTAGGCGAGAAACGCCGTCAAGACAACGCCACACCCTGGCTTCGGACGCGACCGATTCGGCGAGGCCCTGCCGAAACCCGTTCCACCTGCGTGGCCAGGGCGGCGCCGGCGCGCGACGGAGCGAAGTCTCCGCCCACCGCTCAGACCACGATTATATTGACCATATATAGATATAGGCGCGCGTTTTCCCTCGCTCCGCGCTTTGCAAATAGTTTATTGAAAACAGATGCTTATGGCTGTTTCGGACCAACCTCGTGATTGCTCCGTTTCCGACGCGCGGCATGTCTCAAGTCCCACCATCGAACCGGTGGATCAAACATGTCGATCCGAGGCAACGTTTCGTCGCCGTCTGCATTATTCTTCCAAGGTGTGGCCCAATTGGACTTGTCGCGTCCGCCCACCGCACGGTAAAAAGACGGTCACTCGGTTCTATGAGGACACGATGACTTTGAAATTCCCCGCCGCGAAAACCATCGCGCTGTTTCTTGCGGCGGCAGCCTTCGTAGCGGTCGGCTTTACCGCCACCGACGCAAGCGCGGCAAAGCGCAAGCACTATGATCGCAGCGGCGCTTATGGTCCGAGCGGGCCCAACGTGTCCTACCAGGCCGGGCCCCGCACGCGCGTGTATATCTCGAAGCGCTCGTGGCTGGATGCCGGCACCGAGGTGTTGCCAGGCGACCGCAAATTTACCGACTATGCCTTCCCGCCGGCCGTCGGCTATCCCTCGTTCGCCCGCGAGAATCTGAACCGGCCGATCGACCGTCAGCCGCTCAGTTCGCCGTCTGATCTCGGCGGATATCCGACCGCGTTTCCGCTGTACTGATCAAGAACCCGCCCGAAAAGAAAATGCCCGGCACAACCGGGCATCCTGTTGAGCGCCACCCTCGATTGGTCGTTTCCCGCGAAGGCGGAGACATACACCCCGCTGCTTGGCGACGCTGTCGGCTTCATGTCTCTGCCCAACCAAGACTCCTCGACATATGGTCCCTGCCTGCGCAGGGACGACGCCGGGTTGGCGCTCAGGCGTGCAGCGCCTGAAGTTCCTCCAGGACCGCCTCGCCCATCTGCGAGGTGCTGACCACGGTTGAACCTTCGGATTTCAGGTCGGCCGTGCGCAGGCCCTTCGCGAGCACCGCCGCGATCGCGGCATCGAGCTTGTCGGCGAGTTCGCCCATGTCGAAGGAATAACGCAGCGCCATCCCGAACGAGGCCAGCATCGCGATCGGATTGGCCGCGCCTTGCCCCGCGATATCGGGCGCCGAGCCGTGCACGGGCTCGTAAAGCGCGCGGCGCTTGCTGGTTTTCGCGTCGATGTCGCCGAGCGAGGCGGACGGCAGCATCCCGAGCGAGCCTGTCAGCATCGCCGCGATGTCGGAAAGCATGTCGCCGAACAGGTTGTCGGTGACGATCACGTCGAACTGCTTGGGACGACGGACGAGTTGCATGCCGCCGGAATCCGCGAGCTGATGCTCCAGCGCGACATCCTTGTACTCGCGCTGATGGACCTGCGTCACCACCTCGTGCCAGAGCACGCCGGACTTCATGACGTTGCGCTTCTCCATCGAGGTCAGCTTGTTGCGGCGTTTGCGCGCGAGATCGAAGGCGACGCGGGCGATGCGCTCGATCTCGTAGGTGTCGTAGACCTGGGTATCGACGGCGCGCTTCTGGCCGTTGCCGAGATCGGTAATCGTCTTCGGCTCGCCGAAATAGACCCCGCCAGTCAGTTCGCGCACGATCATGATGTCGAGGCCCTCGACGAGGTCCCGCTTGAGGCTGGAGGATTCCGCAAGCGCCGGATAGCAGATCGCCGGGCGCAGGTTGGCGTAGAGCGCAAGCTCCTTGCGCAGCCGGAGCAGGCCCGCTTCCGGCCGTACGTCGTAAGGCACGGGGTCCCACTTCGGACCGCCGACAGCGCCGAACAGCACGGCGTCGGCGGCGAGCGCCCTCGCCATGGTGGCGTCGGTGATGCTGACCTTGTCGGCGTCATAGGACGCGCCGCCGACCAGCCCATCCTCGGTGGCGAAATGCGCAATGCCCTGCGTATCCAGCCAGCCGACCAGCCGCTTCACCTCCGCCATCACCTCGGGGCCGATGCCGTCGCCGGGCAGCAGAAGCAGCTTGTAGGTCGCCATGACAAAGTCCTTGCAAGGTGATTGCGTCATTCCGGACGCCAAGCGCAAGCGCGGCGATCCGGAATCCAACCCAGATGTCAGATACGGACTCCGGACTCGCGCCCTTCGGCGCGCCCCGGAAATGACGGAAACGCCGATTGCTAGGACGGCCTTGCGCCGTTGGCAAGACGCCTTTCCGCCAATTGCCCGGCCGCCGGAAGCTGCCACAATACGCGCGGCCGGAGATTCTCGTTGAGCGCACCAGATCGACCAACCGTGCCCGCGAGCCTCGCGTGGCTGATGCTGATCCTGTCGCTTGCGCCCTGCATCGGCCTCGGCCTCGGCCGTTTCGCTTACTCGCTGGTGCTGCCGGACATGCGCGACAGCCTCGGCTGGTCCTATTCGGCAGCCGGCTTCATGAACACGATCAATGCGGCGGGTTATCTCGCCGGCGCGCTGATCGCGGCCTCGGTCGCAAAACGCTTCGGAACCGCGGCAAGCACACGCTGGTCCACGGCGGTCGCGGCCGCCTCGCTGGCGCTCTGCGCGCTGACGGGAAACTTCATCGTTCTCAGCTTCGCCCGCCTGATCGTCGGAATCGCCGCGGCGATCGGATTCGTCGCCGGCGGAACGCTGGCGGCCACGATCGCGCAATCGCAGCCGGCGCGATCGAACTTCCTCATCAGCCTGTTCTACATCGGTCCCGGCATCGGCCTACTCTCCTCGGGACTCATCGCGCCGTTCGTGCTGCAATATTTCGGACCGGGGTCGTGGTGGATCGTGTGGTGGGCGATGACCGCGCTCGCTCTCGTGATGACGGTGCCAATGTTCGTCGCGCGCTTCGAGATCGCCGCGCGCGGCCCGCAGACGGCACAGGGACGCTTCGCGATTCGTCCCGTCATTATCTTCCTCGCCGCCTACTTCCTGTTCGGCGCCGGCTATATCGCCTACATGACGTTCATGATCGCCTATGTGCGCGACGGCGGCGGCGGCGCGCTGGCGCAAAGCGCGTTCTGGAGCCTGATCGGCCTGAGCACGCTTGCTACCCCGTGGATCTGGCGCCGCACGCTCGGCCTCGACCGTGGCGGCCTCAGCATGGCCATCGTCCTCGGCGTCAACGCCGTCGGCGCGGCGCTGCCGCTGCTGGGCCATACGCCGCTCCTGCTCGGATTGTCGGCGCTGGTGTTCGGCGTGTCGTTTTTTGCGGTGGTGACCTCGACCACCGCGTTCGTGCGCTTCAACTATCCGCCCGCGGCATGGCCCACGGCAATCGCGGCAATGACGATATCCTTCGGCATCGGACAGACGGTCGGGCCTGTCATGGTCGGCGCGATCACCGACGCCATGGGCAGCCTGTCCTACGCGCTCAACGTCTCGGCGGCGATGCTGGCGGCCGCCGCGATCCTCTCCGCGTTCCAGCGGCGGTTGCCGCGCATCGCGTTGCCCGACTTTACTCGATGACGCCGCAGGCGATGCGGCCGCCGGCCTCGCCGGTCGGGTCGGTCTTGTAGTCGTCCGCCGCCGCGTGGATGACAATCGCCGTGCCGTTCGGCTTCAGGACCGAGTTCGGCTTGTCCTTGTCCAGCGTGACGGCGGTATTGACCACTTCGAATTTCAATTCGCCCGAGGCAGGCACGCTGATATTCGGCATGTCGCCGGCGTGGTGACCGTCGGCCGCCATCATGCCGTGCTTCCTGTTGCCGGGGTTGAAGTGCCCGCCTGCCGAGGTGAATGGCGGCTCGCATTTGCCGACCGCGTGAATGTGGAATGCGTGATCGCCGGGCGGCAGGCCTTTCAGGGCGGCCTGCAGCAAAACCCCGTCATCGACCTGCGTCAATTCGACACTGCCGACGTCGGCGCCCTCGACATTCTTCAGCAGCGCCTTGGCGGAATTGGCCGAAGCCGCGGTCACGGTCAGGATAAGAAGCGTCGTCGCCATCAACAGGATACGAGCGATCATGGGAACCTCCGGCTGCGGACATCAGCGCCTTGGACGAATGAGCGTCGTCGGCGCATGTTTATAACAGCCAGGAAGGACAGCGGCCAGTTGCGTCAGATGCCGCTAAAGGAATTATAACCCTGGTCCTCCCAGTAGCCGCCCTTATAGTCGTTGGTGACCTCCATCGAGATCACGTACTTTGGATTCTTGAAGCCGAGCTTGGTCGGAACCCGAATCTTCATCGGGTAGCCGTACTTGCGCGGCAGGATTTGACCGTCGAACTTGAAGGACATCTGGGTCTGCGGATGCAGCGCGGTCGCCATGTCCAGCGGGCTGTTGTAGCCGTCGACATCGGCGCACTGGAACCAGCAATATTTCGCGCGAGTGTCCGCGCCGACAAGTTTGAGGAAATCGCGCAACGGCGTCCCGCTCCAGCTTCCGATCGCGCTCCATCCCTCGACGCAGACATGCCGCGTGATCTGCGTGACCTCGGGCAGCTTGTAAAGTTCGTCGAGCGTCCACGATTTCCTGTTATCGACAAGGCCGCGCACCTCGAATTTGTAGTCCTCGCCGTCGAGGTCGGGCGCTTCGTCCTCGGAATAGTAGCCGTTGAACGGAAACGGCCGGGTGATGTCGGCTTCCGTATAGGTCGGCGCCAGCGTGTTCGGATTGAAGATCGCGGCCTGCACCTTGTCGTTGAACTTTGAAACCTGCGTGAGCAGCTTCTCCGCCGAGAAGCTGTCCGATACGTCGCATCCGGTCAGCAACGTCAACGCGCCGAGACTGGCGCCGCCGGCGACGAAGCGGCGGCGCGCCGGATCAGGCAGCAATTTCGTGGCGTCCCTGACAAGCAATTTCCTGTCGACGCCCGGGATCAGAAGCGAACGGAGACGGCGCATGGCTAGCTCTCCCAGAGCATGATCCCGAAAAGTGGAAACCGGATTTCGGATAAGATCATGCTCAATCAAAAGAATAAGGCCAGGTCTGATAGACCTAGCGACCCGTAACCATCGCGCGCAGGCTTTTTGGCACCAGCAGCGCGAGCGCGACATGCACGACGAGAAACGCGACGATCAGCGCCATGCAGGCGAAATGCACATAGCGCGCGAAATCGTAGCCGCCGAACACGGCCGTCAGCCACTGGAACTGGACCGGCTTCCAGATCGAGAGACCCGACAGCACCACCACGATTCCGGCGACGATGACGATGGCGTACAACAGCTTCTGCACCTGATTATATCTCGACAGATCGGCATGGGACAGCTTGCCGCTCAGCGCCGCCCTTGTATCGGCGGCCACGCCCGACGAGGTGATCGGCAGCAGTTTTCGGCGAAAGCGTCCGGTGGCGAGGCCGAGAACGAGGTAGACAAGGCCGTTGACCATCAACAGCCACATCGCCGCGAAATGCCACAGCAACCCGCCGGCGAGCCAGCCGCCGAGCGTGATCGAACGCGAGAAGGTAAAGTCGAACAACGGCGAGGCATTATAGATCTGCCAGCCCGACATGATCATGATGATCATCGCCACCGCATTGATCCAGTGGACGACGCGCACCCACGCCGGCTGAATGACCTTGGCGGGAGGAGAGACGGCGCGACCGTCGCTGGCTGAAACGCTTGTCATAAGAAAATCAACGCCCATCGGCCATCGGTGATGCGTGAGAAAGGTGCGCAGATATTGTATGCCGGTATCTATTACGGCGTTGCCGAATATCACCCGGATCGGCACGCCAATTCCTCACAAATTAGCGATCAGACCACCGGGATCAACGCCAGCAGGAACTTCGTCATGAACGCCAGCCTGTTCTCACGCCTGTTCGACGATCTCGGCGATCCGGGCCGGCTCGCGATCGAAATGCCGGACCGCCGTCGCATCACCTATGGCGACCTGATCGCATTCTCAGGAAGGCTGGCCAATATCCTGGTGGCGCGCGGCGTCAAGCCGGGCGACCGCGTCGCGGTACAGGTCGAAAAGTCGGTACCGAATCTCGCACTCTATCTCGCGACGTTGCGCGCCGGCGCGGTGTATCTGCCGCTCAACCCGGCCTATACGCTCAGTGAACTCGGCTATTTCATCACCGACGCCGAGCCGTCACTGGTGGTCTGCGATCCGTCGAAGGCGGAGGGCATCAAGTCGTTGGCGGCGAAAGTCGGCGCTGGTGTCGAAACGCTCGGCGCCGGCGGCGAGGGATCGCTGACGGAAGCGGCCATGGCGGCGGAGCCTGACTTCACGACCGTCGCGCGCGCCAAGGATGACCTTGCAGCGATTCTTTACACTTCGGGCACGACCGGGCGCTCCAAAGGCGCGATGCTGACCCACGACAATCTGGCGTCGAACGCCTCCAGCCTCGTCGACTTCTGGCGCTTCACCGACAGGGACGCGCTGATCCACGCGCTGCCGATCTATCACACCCACGGACTGTTCGTGGCGACCAACGTCACGCTGCTGGCGCGCGCCTCGATGATCTTTCTGCCGAAGTTCGATCCCGGCCTCGTCATCGAACTCATGACGCGCGCCACGGTGCTGATGGGCGTGCCGACTTTCTACACGCGCCTGCTGCAAAATCCGGCGCTGACGCATGAATCGACCAGCCACATGCGGCTGTTCATCTCCGGCTCGGCACCGCTGCTCGCCGACACTCACCGCGAATGGTCGGCCCGCACCGGTCATGCCATCCTCGAACGCTACGGCATGACCGAGACCGGCATGAACACGTCGAACCCCTATGACGGCGATCGCGTTCCCGGCGCGGTGGGGCTCCCGCTGCCCGGCGTCTCCGTCCGCGTCACCGATCCGGAAACCGGAACGGAACTGCCGCGTGAGACCATCGGCATGATCGAGGTCAAGGGGCCGAACCTGTTCAAGGGCTACTGGCGGCTGCCGGAGAAGACCCGAGCCGAATTCCGCGACGACGGCTTCTTCATCACCGGCGACATCGGAAAGATGGACGAAAAGAATTATGTGCACATTCTTGGCCGCGGCGCGGACCTCGTTATATCGGGCGGCCTCAATGTCTACCCGAAGGAAGTCGAGAGCGAGATCGACGCGCTGCCGGGCGTGGTCGAGAGCGCCGTCATCGGCGTGCCGCACCCGGATCTTGGCGAGGGCGTCACCGCCGTCGTGGTCCGCGGCAAAGACGCCGAAATCAGCGAGGCCCGGGTGCTTGACGCGCTCAAGGATCGGCTGGCGAAATTCAAGATACCGAAGCGCGTGATCTTCATCGACGAACTGCCCCGCAACGCCATGGGCAAGGTGCAGAAGAACGTCCTGCGCGACAGCCACGCCGGCCTCTACAAGACAAGCCAGCCCTGAAATCGTGCTTCAGGCATACCGCCTCCGGGCTTGTTATGTTAAGGAAACACGAGTGCTGTAACCCTGAACCACCATTCTCAAGAGCGATTTGAACGTTGCGCGGGCTGTTTCGACTCCATAAATATACAAAATGTATGAACCGAGTTTGCTTATCGCGGATCCCGACCGGGCTGGCGCCGCGCGCCCTCAACCAGCGAAGGCATCGATGACCGCCAGAATCGAACGTCCGCTTTCGCCGCACCTACAGATTTACCGCTGGACCCTGACGATGGCATTGTCCGTCGTCCATCGCGCGACCGGCATGGCGCTTTATTTCGGAACCCTGCTGCTGGTCTGGTGGCTGATTGCTGTGTCATCCGGGCCGGGCGCCTACGCCGCGGTCCAGTCCTTCACCGCGAGCTGGATCGGCCGGCTGATCGCATTCGGATACACCTGGGCGCTGATGCATCACATGCTGAGCGGCGTTCGCCACCTGGTCTGGGACCTCGGATACGGATTCAAGCCGGCCGAGCGCGAATGGCTCACGCGGGCGGCGCTGATCGGCGGCATCCTGCTCACCGTGCTGCTGTGGATCGTCGCCTATGCGATCGGAGGCGGACGATGACCATGCCGCCGCTTTCGGGTCCGAAGTCGATGCGGACGCCGCTGGGGCGGGTTCGCAACCTCGGCGCGGCCCATTCCGGAACCAGGGACTTCTGGCGGCAGCGCGTGACCGCGGTCGCCATGATCCTGCTGATCGTGCCGATGGTCGTGGTCATGATGATCCTGCTCGGCCGCAACCAGGCGGGGGCGGCGCAGATTCTCGGCTCGGCGCCGATCGCCATCATCATGCTGCTGTTCGTCGTCGCGAGCATCTGGCATATGAAGATCGGCATGCAGGTGATCATCGAGGACTACGTGCACGACGAGAAGATCAAGCTGATGTCGATCATGGCCAACAACTTCTTCTCCGTCACGCTGGCGCTCGCCGCCGCCTATGCCATCTTTAAACTGTCATCCGGAGTGTAGCATGGCCGGAAACGGCAGCGCGGCGGCCGCCAACGTCAAGGCCTATCCCATCGAAGACCATACTTACGACGTCGTCGTCGTCGGCGCCGGCGGAGCCGGCCTGCGGGCCGTCGTGGGGTGCGGCGAAGCCGGTCTGCGCACCGCCTGCATCACCAAGGTCTTTCCGACCCGTTCGCACACCGTTGCGGCGCAGGGCGGCATCTCCGCCTCGCTCGGCAACATGCACAAGGACGACTGGCGCTGGCACATGTACGATACCGTCAAGGGGTCGGACTGGCTCGGCGATCAGGACTGCATCGAGTACATGGTGCGTAACGCGCCGGAGGCGGTCTACGAACTCGAGCACTGGGGCGTGCCGTTCTCGCGCACCGAGGAGGGCAAGATCTACCAGCGCCCGTTCGGAGGCATGACCATCGATTACGGCAAGAGCCAGGCCCAGCGCACCTGCGCCGCCGCCGATCGCACCGGCCATGCCATGCTGCACACGATGTACGGCCAGGCGCTGCGCCACACCGCCGAGTTCTTCATCGAATTCTTCGCCATCGATCTCATCATGGACGATCAGGGCGCCTGCCGCGGCGTGATCGCGCTGAAGCTCGACGACGGCACGCTGCACCGCTTCCGCGCCCAGACCACCATCCTCGCCACCGGCGGCTACGGGCGCGCCTACGCCTCCTGCACCTCGGCGCACATCTGCACCGGCGACGGCGGCGGCATGGCGCTGCGCGCAGGGCTGCCGCTGCAGGACATGGAGTTCGTCCAGTTTCACCCGACCGGCATCTACGGATCGGGCTGCCTCGTCACCGAAGGCGCGCGCGGCGAAGGCGGCTATCTCGTCAACGCCGAGGGCGAACGCTTCATGGAGCGCTATGCGCCCTCCGCCAAGGACCTTGCCTCGCGCGACGTCGTCTCGCGCGCGATGACGATCGAAATCCGCGAAGGCCGCGGCGTCGGCAAGAAGAAAGACCACATCTTCCTGCACCTCGACCATCTCGACCCGAAAGTGCTGCACGAGCGGCTGCCGGGCATCTCGGAATCGGTAAAAATCTTCGCCGGCGTCGACGTCACCCGCGAGCCGATACCGATCCTGCCGACCGTGCATTACAACATGGGCGGCATCCCCACCAACTTCCACGGCGAAGTGGTGACCAAGAAGAACGGCGACGACAATGCGGTCGTGCCGGGCCTGATGGCGGTGGGCGAAGCCGCCTGCGTCTCCGTGCATGGCGCCAACCGACTCGGCTCCAACTCGCTGATCGACCTCGTGGTGTTCGGCCGTGCCGCCGCCCGGCGCTGCGCCGAAAAGCTCACCGCCGACGCCAAGCAGCCCGATCTGCCCGCGAACTCCAGCGAGATGGCGCTCGGCCGCCTCGACAGGTTTCGCTACGCCGCCGGCGGCACGCCGACCGCGAAACTGCGCGAAAGCATGCAGCGCGTGATGCAAGCCAACTGCGCGGTTTTCCGCACCCGCGACGTCCTGACCGAAGGTCAGAAACTGATCCACAAGGTTTATGACGGAATCGCCGACATCGCCGTGTTCGATCGCTCGCTGGTGTGGAACACGGACCTAATGGAGACGATGGAATACGATAATCTCATCTCCCAGGCGGTGGTGACGATGGAGTGCGCCGCCAATCGGACCGAAAGCCGCGGCGCCCATGCACGAGAGGATTATCCCAACCGCGACGATCAGAACTGGATGAAGCATTCGCTGGCGCGGCTGGGCGATCGCGGCGTCACCACGATCGACTACCGCCCGGTGCATGATTTCACGATGACCAACGACGTTCAGTACATCCCGCCGAAAGCGCGGGTATATTGATCTGAAACGAAGCGTCATGCGCGGGCTTGACCCGCGCATTGACCTTCACACGAAGATGGATCGTTGCCGGGTCAAGCCCGGCAGTGACGGGCAGACAGCAAGGGCAGACCCGATGGTTAAATTCGCGCTTCCGAGAAACTCAAAGGTGACCGGTGGCAAGACCTGGCCGAAGCCGGAAGGCGCGACCGAAACGCGCGAATTCAAGGTCTACCGCTGGAATCCAGACGACGACAGCAATCCCAGGGTCGATACCTTTTATGTCGACGTCAACGAGTGCGGCCCGAGGGTGCTCGATGGCCTGATCTGGATCAAGGACCACATCGACCCGACCCTGACCTTCCGCCGCTCCTGCCGCGAAGGCGTGTGCGGCTCCTGCGCCATGAACATCAACGGCCAGAATACGCTGGCCTGCACCAAATCGATGCACGACATCGCCGCCGATGCGGTGAAGGTCAATCCGCTGCCGCACCAGCCCGTCGTGAAGGACCTCGTGCCGGACCTGACGAATTTTTACGCGCAATACGCCTCGATCGAACCATGGCTGAAGACCACGACGCCGACGCCGCAGAAGGAATGGCGGCAGAGCCGCGAGGACCGCGAAAAGCTCGATGGCCTCTACGAGTGCATCCTGTGCGCCTGCTGTTCGACGGCTTGTCCGAGCTATTGGTGGAACAGCGACCGCTTTCTCGGCCCCGCCGCGCTGCTGCAGGCGGCGCGATGGGTCAGCGATTCGCGCGACGAAGCCACCGGCGAACGGCTCGACTATCTGGAGGATCCGTTCCGGCTCTATCGTTGCCACACCATCCTGAATTGCACCAAGGCCTGTCCGAAGAACCTGAACCCCGCGGAGGCGATCGCCATGCTGAAGCTGAAGCTGGTCGAGCGGCAGGTCTGATCTCCGGCGCGATAACGGCCCGCGCGCGCCGCCTCAATCCGTGATCACCATGGCCCAGAAGCGCCGATAGGGCGACGACGGCTTCGCAACCGACGCGACGCCGACACGCCGCGCGCCCGGCATCTGGAGATTGGCGCGATGTCCGCTGCTCGCATCCCATTGCCTGATCGTTTCCGCGCAAGTGAGAAAACCGGCCGCGACATTCTCCGCCGCCAGCCGGCGATGGACCGGCGCGATCCGAACAAAGAAATTGCCATTCACGTTGTGGCTCACCGTCTCCGCCCGTGCCATCGCCGCGGCCTGTCGCCGAGCGATCCGAACGAGCGCCGCATCGGCGCGAACGGCTGACAGTCCATGGGCGCGGCGATAGGCGCTGATCTCGGATGCGCAGCCGCCCGCATGAGCCGCGCCGTTCGCGATCATGGCCGACGCCACGACCATAACCAGGGAAACGGTTTTCATGCGAGCGTCCTCCTCACCGCAAGTTCCACGACGCCGACGCGCGGCGCAAGGGCCACAGCCGGTACCGGAACATCACGCCATGCGAACCGTTAGCACTGCAAGAGCCCCGATCTTCAAAGTCATGGAAGCAGCAATCAAGAATTGCTGCGGAGACATGCCAACTTCGGATGGAGATGCGTGATGGATGTTCAACCGACGGAAGTGCCGCCCGTCAAGCCGGGCCGTCCGACGGAGCCACCGCGCGAAGAACCGCCTGGAAGTCCGCAGCCAGGTCCCGACATTCCGCCGCCGGTGCATGAACCGAACTCGCCGTCCCCGCCTCCGCAAGAACTGCCGGGCCGGCAGCCGGAGGAATTACCGACACAGGCCCCGCCCACACCGCCCGCGCAGCCTCCTGCGACCGATTCAACGCGACGACGCGAATGATGCATGATCTGAATGCAACATGAATTCCAGGCGCTTTTTTTCAACGCCTCCGAAAATAAAATCGGTCTTCCCTGCTGATCGCTGCCACATTACAGCCTCATGACTATCCGTTGATCATGCAAATCTCCACCATCGGCCAGCAAGCTGTGGGTTTGTTGCCGAACTTTTTTATTGGGACAAAAATTGCCATGATGAACTTTCACCTCGTGCTGCTGGCCTCGTCGGCTCTCACTGTCACGTCGCTGACGACAACGCCGTCGCACGCGCAGTCCGCGCCGGTCCAACTCGCGCAGGCTTCCGCGCCCGCCGAACAGGGAGAGGAACGGCGGAAAGGCCCGCCTCCGAAGACCGCCCCGAATCATCGAGCCCCTCCCGGCGCGCCCGCACACCCTTCTCCTCCGTCTCATGCGGCGCCGCCCCACGCGCCGTCTTCTCCGCATGTGACTCCGCCGGCGGCCGAACGGCCAAGGCCGGTGGCACCGCCTTCCCATACAACGCCGCCAGTCGCGCCGAGAGCCGCGACGCCTCCGGCTGCCCCGAAGCCACCAGCGCCTCCAGCCGCCGCGCAGCCGCCGTCTCGATCAAAGAGCGCTCCGCCCCCGGCTGCGACAAGGCCAGCTCCGACACATTCTCCCAACGCACAACCGCAAACCACACCGCGCTCGACACCGCCCGCAAACGCGGAGCCGAATGCAATGCATCGTCAGGAGGGAGGCCGCAGTGGAGCGGGTCGCGAGCACGGCGGGCCTCGCGATCACAACGAACCTCGAGGTCGCGGCGGCCAACCGGCCGGCACTGCACCGGCGCAAACAGCCCCGACGCCCACCACGCCTTCGACATCGCCCCGCGCGACATCGCCCCGCGCGACATCGCCCCGCGCGACACCGACCACGCCATCCGCGCGCGAGGTTGTGCCGCCGAACACTGTCGCCCCCTCGCCGACTGCATCGCCGAACGGGACCAGGGCCGGATCACCGCCGAACGCCGCTCCCGGCGGCCAGAGCGCGCTGCCTCCGGGCGCGCCGGTCTCCCGTCACGGACCGCCCACCGTCACGACGCCGCTGCCGCCACCGCCGTCAAACGCTCAGGATTTAAGACCGATCGCGCCGGACGCAGCACGGAAGGGACCGCGCAATATCGATGCGTTCCGCTCCGAGCGTCGGCAGACCGAGCAGGGCGGCCGCACCATCATCACCGAGCCGGGCCGCGTGATTGTGCGCGATCCGAGCGGACGGTCGTTCATTCGGCATAACGAGGAAGATCGCTTCCGCTATGGCGCGCGCGATATCCGGCAGGAGCATGTCGGCAACGATACCCGCACAGTGGTTACGCGGCCCGACGGCACGCAGATCATCACCATCAACGATCGTGACGGCCGCATGCTGCGCCGTATTCGCCGCGACCAGCGCGGTCACGAAGTGATCATCATCGACAATAGCCGTGGCTACGGCGGCGTCGGGGCGGGCTTCGCCGCGGGCATGGTGGCCGGGGCGATCGGAGGCTATTTCGTCTCGCTGCCGCCGCCGCGTATCAGGATTCCGCGCGACCACTATATCGTCGAGGCCGAAGATGCGCCGCCGGAGTTGATCTACGATACGTTGATGGCGCCGCCGGTGGAGCCAATCGAGCGTGCCTATACGCTCGACGAAGTCCGCTACAGCCCGATGGTGCGCGCGCGGATGCCGAGCATCGACCTCGACACCATCAACTTCGAGACCGGATCGTGGGACATCACTCCCGATCAGGCATCGAAACTGAAGGTGATCGCCGACGGCATCAACCGCGCGGTCTCACGTAATCCCCGCGAGGTGTTCCTGATCGAGGGTCACACCGATGCGGTCGGCAATGACGTCGACAACCTGTCGCTGTCGGATCGTCGCGCCCAATCCGCTGCCGAACTGTTGACGCAGCAATTCCAGGTACCGCCGGAGAACCTGGTGACGCAGGGTTACGGCGAGCAGGACCTGAAGGTACAGACCGAGGGCCCATCGCGGGAGAATCGCCGCGTCACGGTGCGCCGGATCACGCCGCTGCTGGACGGCGGAACGGCCTCCGCCGCGCCGCCACCGCCGCGCTGATACGCGGTTCACGAGCACAAATGGCCGGGAGCGATCCCGGCCATTTCTGTTCTTGTCGAAAACCACTTTTCACTATCGTCATGCCCGGGCTTGACCCGCGTATCCATCCATCTCCTTCCGAAATGGATGGATTGCCGGGTCATAGTTCTTCGAACGGCTATGCCCGGCAATGACAACCTCCCGACCCTACAACCCCAGCTTCTTCCTGCGCTGGCCGAGCGTGCGCAGCCGCAACGCATTGAGCTTGATGAAGCCGGCCGCGTCGCGGTGATCGTAGGCCACCGCCCCTTCCTCGAAGGTGACGAGATCCTGATCGTATAGCGAGTATTCGCTGTCGCGGCCGACGAGGATGACGTTGCCCTTGTAGAGTTTGAGCCGCACCTGACCGGTGACATATCTTTGGCTCTGGTCGATCGCGGCCTGCAGCATCTCGCGCTCCGGCGAGAACCAGAAGCCGTTATAGATCAGCTCGGCATATTTCGGCATCAGCTCATCCTTCAGATGCGCCGCGCCGCGATCGAGCGTGATCTGCTCGATGCCGCGATGGGCGACGAGAAGAATGGTGCCGCCGGGCGTCTCGTACATGCCGCGTGACTTCATGCCGACGAAACGATTCTCGACCAGATCGAGCCGGCCGATGCCGTTGGCGCGGCCGAGTTCGCTCAGCTTCGCGAGCAGGGTGGCGGGAGACATTTTTTTGCCGTCGATGGCGGCGGCATCGCCCTGCTCGAAATCGATCGTGATGTAGGTCGGCTGATCCGGCGCAGCCTGCGGATCGATGGTGCGCGAATACACGTAGTCCGGCACTTCCTGCGCCGGGTCTTCCAGCACCTTGCCTTCGCTGGAGGCGTGCAGAAGGTTGGCGTCGACCGAGAACGGCGCTTCGCCGCGCTTGTCCTTTGCGATCGGGATCTGATGCTGTTCGGCGAATGCGATCAGTTGCTCCCGGGAACGCAAATCCCACTCGCGCCACGGCGCGATGATGGTGATGTCGGGCTTCAGCGCGTAATAGCCGAGTTCGAAGCGGACCTGATCGTTGCCCTTGCCGGTCGCGCCGTGCGCGACCGCATCGGCCCCGACTTTCTCGGCGATCTCGATCTGCTTTTTCGCAATCAGCGGTCGCGCGATCGAGGTGCCCAAGAGATACTGGCCCTCATAGACCGCGTTGGCGCGAAACATCGGGAACACATAGTCGCGGACGAATTCCTCGCGCAAATCCTCGATGAAAATGTTCGCGTCCTTGATACCGAGCAACTGCGCCTTCTTGCGCGCCGGCTCAAGCTCCTCGCCCTGACCGAGATCGGCCGTGAAAGTCACGACCTCCGCGCCATAGGTGGTCTGCAACCATTTCAAGATAATCGAGGTATCGAGCCCGCCCGAATAGGCAAGCACCACCTTCTTCACCTTCTTGCTCATGAAAACCCTGCGAACGACATGAATCCGGCGGGACTATAGGCGGAACCGAACCTCGTGCAAGGTCCCTCGGGCGCTTCAGACCGGCTTCTCCGGCGCAGGCGCCGGGCCGACATCGCGCCCCCACCACCGCTGCCGCATCCGATAGCCGGGCCAGGCGAAGCGCGTCAGCGCGGCGTCTATCTCCGCGTCACTCCTTCGCGTCGACGGCCAGCGGTAGATGTAGCCATGAACCAGCCAGATCACCAGAAACGCCACCAGACCGGCCGTCGCCACATCGGTGAAGAAATGACCACCGAACGCCATCCGCAGCACGCTGGTGACGACGCCGAACGTAACCGCGCCCGCATAGGCCAGCGGCCGCCACACCGGCGGCGTCAACGCGGCCGGCGCCAGGGTCCAGAACGCTGTCGCGCCTTCGCCGGAGAAAAATGAGCAGTTCCGGCCGCACTCGCCGCGCGGGTCCCACCACGCCATGAATTTCCACGGGCCGTTGAATTCCGTCACCATCACCGGCCGCGGCCGTCCCCAATGGCTCTTGAACGTCAGGTTGGTCAGGATGCCCGCGCTGAGCAGCATGGTGATCAACAGAAACGCCACGGTCCGGCCCGACATCATCAGCGGGCGATCCGGGCGAAACATCTTCACGGCCAGCGCGACGATCGCGGGCAGCGCAAAGGCCCACGCCACCCACATCGCAGCATAGCGCGCGAATGAGGCCAGCGCGTTCGACTTGAACGGAAAGGTTTTGGTCGCGGGATCGTAGAACAGCGCCGCGAGGCGCAGGTCATATTCGGGATGAATCCCGAACACGATCCCGATCACGAGCGCAAGGCCGAGCGCAATGATCAATCCGGCGCGGTTCATGACGTGCGGTTCAGAACACGATCCCGAAAAGTGGAAAACCGGTTTTCGGATAAGATCATGCTCAATCAAAAGGCGAAGGCTAGAGCGGGTTTGCTTTAGACGGAATCGGCAGTCCGTCATGCCCGGCTTTATGCCGGGTATCCACGCCTTCGGAATTCAGCAAAGAAAAGACGTGGATGGCCGGGACAGAGCCCGGCCATGACGAAGCAGGTGTTTCCATCAAAACCTAAACCGCTTTTGAGTCCGATTCAACGCGATTGAACCAGACTCTAGCCGACGACGACGGGCATGGAAAGCCCGCGCGATTTCAAGTCCGCGCCGGCAGATCGGGAGGCTGCGGCCCGCGCGGCGGCTCGCGCCACGCGCCGGCGTTTCGTCCGGCGATCAGCCAATAGGTAAAGCCCGCCATAACTCCGGCGCCGGTCATGATTTCCAGGTGGCGGCGCACGATGCCTTCGAAATGCAGGGTCGCGGGATCGAACGGGATCAGCCCGAGGTAGCAGGCGGCGCCGCAAATCGCGCCCCCGGCCGCGTAAGCCAGTATGCCGCGGATATGAAAGGCTTCGGTGATGAGAACCAGGATCATCGCCGGCACCAGAGCGAAGCCGCTGACGAAGATGAAACCGAAACCGAGCACGATGTTGAGCGTATCGGGATCGGGCGGCTCGATGCCGAGGTCGATGAATTCGGGATAGAGCAATGCAACCACAACAACCATCCCGGCAACGAAGCCGGCAGCCAGAAATCCGAACAAGATCGCGAAAAGCCGGCCGATCAGCGCCATGATCACGGTCCATTCGCGATAGCGGCGAGCATCTCTTTCGTCATGCCCGTGTCATGCCGGGCTTCCACGTCTTCCCTGTCTCTTCATAGAGACGTGGCCGGCCGGAACAAATCCGGCGATGACGGGCCTATATCTCATCCCAAACATGCACATGGCCTCAATCCGTCATCGCCATGGCGCGCAGCGCCTGACGCTCGCGGGCCGACAGTTTTTCGGTTTCGGACTTGAGCTGGCCGCAGGCAGCCAGAATGTCGCGGCCGCGCGGCGTGCGCACCGGCGAGGAATATCCGGCGTTGAAAATGTATTCGGAAAATTTCTCGATCTGCTCCCAATCCGAACATTCATAGCGCGTTCCGGGCCACGGATTGAACGGGATCAGGTTGATCTTGGCGTGAATGCCCTTGAGCAGCTTCACCAGCAGCTTGGCGTCGTCGAGCGAATCGTTGACGCCCTTCAGCATGACGTATTCGAACGTGATGCGTTTGGCGTTGGAAGCCGCGGGATAATCACGGCACGCCTGCATCAGCTCGGCGATCGGATACTTGCGGTTCAGCGGAACGAGCTGGTTGCGCAGCTCGTCGCGCACCGCATGCAGCGAGATCGCCAGCATGACGCCGATCTCCCCGCCGGCGCGGACGATGTTCGGCACCACGCCGGACGTCGACAGCGTGATGCGGCGTTTCGAGATGCCGATTCCCTCGTTGTCGGCAACGATCAGAAGCGCGTCGCGCACCGCGTCGAAATTGTAGAGCGGTTCGCCCATCCCCATCATCACGATGTTGGTGACGAGGCGATTGCCATGAGGCGTCTCGCGATCGGCCCAGTCGTTCAGCCGGTCGCGCGCGACCATGATCTGGCCGACGATCTCGCCCGCCGTGAGATTGCGCACCAGACGCTGGGTGCCGGTGTGGCAGAAAGAACAGTTCAGCGTGCAGCCGACCTGCGACGAGACGCACAGCGTGCCGCGATCGGTCTCGGGAATGTAGACGCATTCGACCTCGTGCGGCGTTTCGAGGTTGTCACCGCTCGGCAACCGCAGCAGCCACTTGCGGGTTCCATCGTTGGAGATCTGCTCGGCGACGACTTCGGGGCGATCGACGGTGACGTGCTTTTCCAGTTCGGCGCGCATGTCCTTCGAGACGCTGGTCATCTCGCCGAACGTCCTCGCACCGCGGACATACATCCAGTGCCAGAGCTGTTGCACCCGCATCCTGCGCTGCGCCGGCGCGACGCCGATGGCGGCGAGGTGTTCGGATAGCTGCGCGCGCGACAGGCCGATCAGCGACGGCCTCGCCGGCGGCACATAGGCTTCAAGCGGTTTCTTTTCCAATGGAGCGTCGCCGACCGACATGTCGCTTGCGTGCGACACGCCGGCGATGGCGGGGGCCTCAGCCGGACCGGTGTTCAAGTTGCGGGGCGCTTCGCTCATGCCGCATGACATAAGCCTTTCGCGGCCCCCTGAAAAGCCGGCAAATACTTCAGGCCGCTAGCGCCTGCAATCCTGCGCGACCTTGTCCAGCGCCTGTGACAAGCCCTTGAGGGAAAAGACGTCGGTGGTTTGCGTCCCCCTGGACGACACCCCCTTGACGGTCGCGTCGGCGGACTTGCGCATGGCGTCGATCAGCCGGTCTTCCTCGGCGGCGTTCTTGATCCAGATGCCATCGCCCTGCGTGTACATCTCGAAGTTCGCGCCGCCGACTTCAAACGTGGCTTCCGAGCCGGGTTTGAGCGGATAGCCCATCGTGACCGACACTTCGTTCACCACCTTCTCCGCCGGCCGGGTCGAAACGAAGGCGTAAGCCGGATCGCGCGGGCGGTTCGGCGGATTGGTTTTCGAGGAGGTCGGCTTGGAGAGAGCGAAGCAGACCTTCTTGCCGTTCGGCGATGCGGTGTAGGCGCCCCACGCGCCGAACTGTCCGAGCAGCGTTGGCTCCGAGCTGCCGGCCGTGGGCGCGCCGAATGCGGGAGCAAGACCCGCTCCCAGCAGGCTTCCCACCAGAACTGTCAGCAATTGCCGCATAGACATCATCAAATCTCGTCCTTCATCATGTGACTGGAAGATCGCTTGACGTGCGCGGATCACGCATCATCGGGAATAGCCGGAAATGCCTGATTTGTGAAGGCGGCCCCATCCTTGCGGCTTGCATCACGATTCGCAAGCGAACTGCGCGAATATTCCGTGCGTTCTGAAGCGAATGCCGAAACCGCGATCGTGAACTCAATCGCAGCAGTGCAAACCGTGCAATTGAACGTGCGGTGACGCGAGCGGTCGGATAACGGCGGCAGCAGGCCATGATCGCGTGCGCGGCCACCCCGCACGGTCGCATCATGGACCAGTAGATCATGCACGGAGCATTCAGGCCACTTCGTTCCCTATGCCACGCTTCAACGCCGCACGCGCGGCCTCGCGATGCTCCGGCTTGATATTGCCCGCGACGATCCTGATGGCGGTCGCAAGCACGGCGGCATCGTCGGTGAAACCGAGCACCGGTAATACGTCGGGAACAAAATCGAACGGCAGGATGAAATAGGCGATGGCGCCGAGCAGCGACGCCTGCACATGGCGCGGCGTCTGCTTGTCGAAAGCGCAGTAATAGGCGGCCAACAGGTCTTCGGCGAACGGCAGGTGAGCGACGACGCGTTTCAGCTTGCTCCAGAATTGCCGGCGCACGCTGTCGCGATCCTGCGCCAGCCGGTCGGCCGGCTCGAATCCCACGCTGTGTTCGGATGCCATCGTCGGAGCCCTGAATTGCGGTTGCCAGTTCCCTCTTACGTGGGAGCTGTTTTCCCCGCCGCAAGTATGGACATCGCTCCGTTCAGGCGCCGCCGCACTGCCGGGCGATCGCGTCCATCGCCTTGGCGAGCCTGATGTCGCGCTCGGTCACTCCGCCGGCGTCGTGGGTCGCGAGCACGACCTCCACCGTCTTGTAGATATTGCGCCATTCCGGATGGTGATCGTTCTTTTCGGCGACCAACGCGACTCGCGTCATGAAACCAAAAGCCTCATTGAAATCCCGAAACGTGAAAACCCGCGCGATGGCGTCGCGGCCCTCCACCCCTGACCAGCCGGACAGCGCCTCGAGCGCCGCTCTTCGCGCCTCCGACGACAAAAGTTCCGTCATGTCACCTCCTTTGATCCCTTCTTTCCAGTCGATGCCACAATGTGGGCAGAGAAGCGGCAACGATCTGAGCCATAACGAGAACGTAATTCCAATCCTGCCAACATCGCGCTCGAGCAGTTCCACAACGCGGTCGTAATATGGCTTTGATGCGTTTCAGACCACCGGACGCCTGAAAACTACCATGTAATATTGATTTTTTGCGAAAGTCGGCATATAAGATGCATTAACGATATATCTTATGGAAGGAGGCCGTGACGCACCGATCTCGTCCCAGCCTTGCCGATGTCCGGATCAGGCTCACGAGGTGGCGGGCGACAACAGCTTCCCGACCATGAGCTTGTGGGTATATGGTGGTCGCGACCGTGGATGCGTTGGCGCCGAGGCCGATCCAGTTCCTGTTCTATCCGGTTCCTGTTCTCGTGGAGTCTTCGAGATGACTTTCGTTGTCACCGAAAATTGTATCAAGTGCAAATACATGGATTGTGTGGAAGTGTGTCCCGTCGACTGTTTCTACGAAGGCGACAACATGCTCGTCATCAATCCCGATGAGTGCATCGACTGCGGCGTTTGCGAGCCGGAATGTCCGGCCGAAGCCATCTTCGCCGATTCCGAGCCGGGACTCGAGAACTGGCTCAAGCTGAACGCCGAATACGCTTCGGTCTGGCCCAATATCACCATCAAGCGCGACGCGCCTGCGGATGCGAAGGCTTTCGACGGGGTTACCGGCAAGCTGGAGCAATATTTCTCGGCAAACCCCGGGCAAGGCGACTGAGCGGACGGCTGCCGCGTTCAATAATCGCCAGACGCGATGGTGTGACCCGCATCTGAACGAAGAACCAAATGACACGGCTTGCAGCCGAGAACATCAAGTTGAAACGAGTCTACGAGCCTCCCGCGAAAAGCGACGGCACGCGGATACTGGTTGACCGCTTGTGGCCACGGGGCCTTCGCAAGGCTGACGCCGCCGTCGATCAGTGGATCAAAGATATCGCGCCAAGCACCGAACTGCGCAAATGGTTCGGGCATGATCCGGCCCGGTGGCAGGAATTCCGGCAGCGATACGCGGATGAGATTCACGAACACCCGGAGCAACTCGACGAACTGCGCGCCTGCGCCCGATCAGGCCGGATAACGCTCGTCTTCGGGGCTCACGACGAAGCACACAACAATGCGGTCGTCTTGAGAGACATTCTTCTGGGCCGCATTGGCGCGCGGTCTCTCCGTTCTCCCTCCAGCTAAACATCTTCGAGTGAAGCGTGTTCTCGGGCTTGACCCGAGCATGGATACCAGTTCGCGCCGCTATTCATGCGCCGCCAAAATATCCACCCTGATCGACGGCGACGCCGACGATGCGGCGAGATCAGCGATCATCCGGCGTCGTGCCTTCACGGCCGGACATTGCAGGCATCCGATTCAACGCAGTTGAACCGGACCCTGGATTCGACGCTTGCACAAGCCGCGGAAGCTAAGCCGACGAGCCACGCAAGCTCCGTTCAACGAGGCGGACAAGGCGCCTGGAAAACTCAAGCGCATCGCCGGGACGATCGCCGTCAAGCACGCGTGCGTCGTCGAGCAGCATTCGCGCCGCATCCTCCTTGAACGCGCGGTCGTTATCTCCAAGCGCCGCCAGAGAAGCAATCAGCGGATGCTTCGGATTCACCTCGAGAACCGGCTTGGACGCGCCGGCGAGTTGTCCGACGCCGACAAGAATTTTTTCGAGCTGCCGATCAGGTCCCGACTCCGCCGCCACGAGGCAGACAGGGCTGTCGGTGAGACGCTCGGACGAGCGCACGTCGGAAACCAGATCGGCGAGCGTCGCCTTGAGAAAGGAGAGGAAGTCCGTGACATCAGCACTGACGTCCTGCGAGGGCTCGGCGCCCGCGTCGACACGCGGGATCGCCGCCAAATCGGCTCCGCCCTGCGTCACGGATTTGAACGGCTTGCCATCGAAGCTCGGTCCCGACGTCACCCAGAAGCTGTCGACGGGATCGGATAATAGCAGAACCTCCACGCCGCGGGCGCGGAAACCCTCCAGATGGGGGGATGCCGCAAGACGCGCGGCGTCCTGCCCGGCGAGATAATAGATCGAGGTCTGGTTGTCCCTCAACGCGCCGACATAGTCCTTGAGGCTTCGCAACGATCCGGCCGTGGTCTTGAATCGACAGAGTCCGAGAATGGCGTCGCGCCGGTCGTAGGCATCATAAATGCCTTCCTTGAACATCGGACCGAAGGCATCCCAGATCTTTCCGTAAGCCGCCGCGTCTTTCTCTGCGAGCTTCTCGAACTCGCTCAGGATCCGGCCGGTGATGCTTTTCTTGATCGCAGCCAGAACCGGGCTTTCCTGAATCATTTCCCGCGAGATATTGAGCGGAAGATCGGACGAGTCGACGACGCCGCGCACGAACCGCAGATAGCGTGGCAGCAGATCGGCGTCGTCGGTAATGAAGACACGCTTCACGTAGAGCTTGATCGGCCCCTTGCGATCGGTCTCGAACAGATCGAAAGGCCGCGTTCGCGGCACGAACAGGAGCGCGGTGAACTCCTGCCGCCCTTCGGCGCGGAAATGCACCGTGAGCGCCGGTTCGTCGAATTGACCAGCAACGCTGCGGTAGAAATCGGCGTAGTCGGAAGCGCTGATCTCGCCGCGCGGCTTGGTCCACAGCGCCGCGCCATCGGCAATCTCGGTCGGGGCCGCTCCGGGCTTCTCGACAAGCATGATCGGGACCGGCACATGACCCGATTGCTCCTTGACGATCTGTTCGAGCTTGGGCCTGTCGGTATATTCCTTGGCCTCTTCCGTCAGGTGAAGAAGCACGCGGGTGCCTCTCGCAGGGCCCTCGCTCTCCTCCACCGGAGTAATCGTGAACGTCCCCTTGCCGTCAGAAGACCAGCGCCAGACTTCGCCTGCACCGGCGCGCCGCGAGATCACGTCGACCCGATCCGCCACCATGAAGGCAGAGTAAAAGCCGACCCCGAACTGACCGATCAGATTCACTCCGTCGCCTGCCTCGGCAGACTTCGCCTGCTCGATCTTGGCCTGCTCGATGAAGGCCTTGGTGCCCGAGCGGGCGATCGTTCCCAGCGCGTCGACCATCTCGTCATGGCTCATGCCGATGCCGTTGTCCTCGATCGCCAATTGCCGCCGTTCCGCGTCGACAATTATGGTAATCTGCGGCCTGGTGTCGTCCGCCAGCAACGCGGAATCGCTGATTGCTTCATAACGCAGCCGCTCACAGGCGTCCGCGGCGTTCGAGATCAACTCCCGCAAGAACACGTCCTTATCGGAATAGACCGAGTGCACCATCATCTGGAGCAGCTTGGCGACATCCGCTTCAAATACGCGGCTTTCGGCCGCGCCATCCCTGTCGATTGTCGAGGTCATAGTCGTCCTACCCTTGATCTACCCGGTTCCGATTCCAGCATTCGCATCCTGCACGGGTATGAGCCCCCGCGGAATCCGGACACCGACGTCGGATGATATAGAAAATATGCAGCCGCCGTACCAGTGGGCCGGTCATACCATTCCGCCCTCGTTCGCGCCGAAACGGTGGACGGTGAAACCGATCCGGTGTCCCTCCCTCATCGCTGCGCGACTTCGAGCGATCGTGCGACTCAAGGTCGCGCCGATGCAGAACCGTTATCGCCGTCGCGCCGGGCCCCATGCCTCGCTGCTCGCCGCTCCGCTTGCGCGGCCAAATATCACCATCCGTCGCGTGACGCCGCAAGCAAACAGCAGAGCATCGAGCCGCGTTATGAGTCGGTTCAGTTTAGAACAAACCTAATCTCGTCCTGTAGCAAAGCACGGGTGGCTTCGGTAAACAAATCACGCTGGCGACCGGTGCCGTTCGTACCTCTTCGATTTATGAAATCCGACAGCGCGGCGAGACGAATGGACAATTCCAGATTGATGGTCGGAAGCGACGAACTCTGGCAGCGAAAGAAACGTCGCGCTTTCTTTATCAACCAGCTTTATCAATGGCACTGGATCAGCTCGGGTCTCTGCCTGATCGGCATGTTGTTGTTCGCCCTCACCGGAATCACGTTGAACAATGCCGGAAAAATCGAGGCCAAGCCGACGGTGACGATGCGCGAAGGGCAACTGCCGCAGGCCCTGACCAACGATCTGAAGTCCGAGCCCGGCTCCCTCAAGGCGGCCTTGCCGCCCGGCGTCAGCGGATGGCTGCAACGCGAGATCGGCGTCAACACCGCCGGCCGCGACACCGAATGGTCAGACCAGGAAGTCTATGTGGCATTGCCGCGGCCCGGCGGCGACGCGTGGCTCAGCATCCAGCGCGACAGCGGCGCGGTGTCCTATGAAGTCACGGACCGCGGCTGGATCGCCTATTTCAACGATCTGCATAAGGGCCGCCATGCCGGCAAGACATGGAGCTGGTTCATCGACGTATTCGCGGCCGCCGCGGTCATCTTCTGTCTCACCGGTCTGTTGCTTCTGCAGCTTCATTCCAAGCGGCGCCCCGCCACATGGCCCGTGGTCGGCATGGGGCTGATTATTCCGACACTGCTCGCTGTTCTTCTCATTCATAGCTGAAGGTCAACAATGCGTCTCCTGATATCCGCCGCGCTCACCACCCTCGCCGCAGGCTCGTCGCTGGCTTCCGAAGCCACGATCGACATCGATATCCCGCAGCTCAACGTCGCCGAGTACCACAAGCCCTACGTTGCGATGTGGGTCGAGGCGGCTGGTGGTGGCAAGGTCACCAATCTTGCCGTGTGGTACGACATCAAGCACAAGGATAAAGAGGGCACGAAATGGCTCAAGGACATGCGGCAATGGTGGCGCCGCACCGGCCGCGAGCTGACGATGCCGGTCGATGGACTGTCGAGCCCCACTCGAGCGCCGGGCACCCATCAGATCAAATTCGATGGCGCCGGCAAACCCCTCGATAGGTTGACCCCGGGCAGCTATCAACTCGTCATCGAAGCCGCTCGCGAAGTCGGCGGCCGTGAGTTGCTGAAAATTCCGTTCGAATGGCCGCCGAAAGCTCCCGCAACCGGCGCGGCCAAGGGCGAACGCGAGCTTGGCTCGGTCTCGTTGAAATTGACCCCTTGATCCCGGTGCCGAGGCGAACTTCTGAACCGCCACGCCGGGCCAACGAATACGCCGCGCATTTGCCGCGCATCCAGCTTTCAAGGAAAGGGATTTCGCCATGACCCACCCTCTCAAACTCGCCCTGATCGCAGCCGCGGTCTCGCTGCTTGCTCTGCCCGCGCAGGCGCATCGCGGCTGGTTGCTGCCGTCGGCCACCGTCTTGTCGGGACCGGACGTCTGGGTCACCGTCGATGCCGCCATCTCCAACGACCTGTTCTATTTCGAGCATCACCCGATGCAACTCGACAATCTGTCGATCGAGGGTCCTGACGGCAAGGCCGTCACGCCGGAGAACATGGCAAAGGGCCGCTTTCGCAGCTCCTTCGATTTCAAGCTGGCGCAGCCAGGCACCTACAAATTGATGGTAGCCAATCAGGGTATGTTCGCGAGCTACAAGCTGGACGGCCAGAACAAGCGATGGCGCGGCAAGACGGAAGAATTGGCGAAGGCCATTCCCGCCAAGGCGACCGACGTCAAGGTCACCGAAAGCCGCAGCCGCATCGAATCCTTCGTCACATCGGGGAAGCCTTCGTCCGACACGCTGAAACCGACCGGCGTTGGACTTGAAATGGTTCCGGTCACTCACCCGAACAACCTCGTGGCCGGAGAGAAGGCAACGTTCCGCCTGATGCTCGACGGACAGCCGGCCCGGGACGTTGCTGTCGAGATCGTCCCGGGAGGGATCCGCTATCGCGACAAGCTGAACGACAGCAAGGTCACCACCGATGAGTCCGGCGCCTTCAGCGTCACATGGCCGGGACCCGGTTTCTACTGGATGAGCGCATCGGTGCGAGACGACAAGAGCACGATCAAGAACGCGCAGCGCCGCAGCAGCTACGCAGCCACGGTCGAAGTGCTGCCGCAGTAACGACGGTGATGACGGCTTCGGCCTTCCGGCGCGTGGCTATCCCGTCGGTGACGGCGATGCCACCCGCCATTCCCGCCGGGTCGCGCATGCAGGAACTGAGCGGAACGACCATGGGCACGACATGGTCGGTCAAGTTCGTCGGCTCGGCCGCCAGCCTGCAGACGCTGCGCCGGATGATACCCCTCGCGCTCGATCGCGTGATCGCGCAGATGAGCCCGTGGGAAGACCAGTCCGACGTCAGCCGGTTCAACCGCTTGCCGCTGAACCAGTGGCAGGAGCTGCCGCGCGAGCTGGGCCGGGTGATGGCGAGCGCGCTGCGTATCGCTGAGGAATCCGGCGGCGCCTACGACCCGACCGTGGGCGCGCTGGTCGACCTCTGGGGTTTCGGCCCGAGCGGACCTCGCGAAACACCGCCGCCGCCGGATGAGATCGCCCGGCTTCATCAGGCTTGCGGATGGCGGCAACTCGACCTCTGCGCCGAAGCCCGCCGTCTGCGTCGTCGCAATTACGCGTCGATCGATCTCTGCGGTATCGCCAAGGGCTTCGCCGTCGATCTGGTGGCGGAGACCTTGCTTGAGCTTGGCATTCACCATGCGCTCGTGGAGATCGGCGGCGAATTGCGGGGATGCGGGGTCAAGCCCGACGGCAACCCGTGGTGGGTCGGGATCGACCGGCCCGTCCATCTTTCGGCCAGCCCAACCCCCGAGCCAATCCTGGTTGCCCTGCACGATCTTGCAATCGCGACGTCCGGCTGCGAGCGAGGATTCACGCGTGGCGCACGGCGCTTTTCCCACACCATCGACCCGAGAACCGGATCGCCGGTCGCCAACGGCATGATCACCGCGACAGTCCTGCACCGCTCCTGCATGGAGGCCGATGCCTACGCGACGGCGTTGATGGTGCTGGGTCCGAACGCCGCCACCGAGTTCGCCGTCAGGCACCAACTCGCAGCTCTCATTCGCTTCACGGGCAACGACGGCGACAGCATCGCTGAACGGATCACTCCAGCCCTCGATGCCATGCTGGCTTGACTTCCGGACTTGTCCGCCGCCTTGTGTTTTTCAGTCGGGCTTCGCGGTCAGGTCTGCGCCCACTGTCGCAGCAGATTATGATACAGCGACGTCAGCGACACCACCGAGGGGTGCTCGGGATGGTCGGCGTTGAGGCGAATGATCGACATATCCAGATCGAACATCATCGCGCGTCTCGTGACCTCGGCGATCATGCTCTCGGTCCAGAAAAATGACGCGACGCGCGAACCGCGGGTCACCTTGGTGACATGATGCACGCTGGTGCCGGGATACACGATCATGTCGCCGGCCGGAAGCTTCACGGAATGCATGCCGTAGGTATCCTCGATCACCAGTTCGCCGCCGTCGTATTCCTCGGGCGATGACAGGAACAACGTCGAGGACACATCGGTGCGCACGCGAATTCCGGTCCCGGGAACGGTGCGAATGGCATTGTCGACGTGGGAGCCGAAATTCATCTCGCCCTCGGCGTCATAACGATTGAACAACGGCGGAAAGATCGTCTTCGGCAAGACTGCCGACATGAACAGCGGATTCCGGTTCAGCGCGGATAGCACCATGTCGCCGAGCTCGCGAGCTTCCGGCGTTCCCTCGGGCAATTGCAGATTGCGCTTCACCTGGGCCGATTGATGCCCGGCCGTGACGCGGCCGTCCACCCATGCCGCGCGCGCCATCACCTCGCGGCAGTGCTTCACCTGCTCCGACGTCAGGACATTCGGAATTCGCACCAGCACCGGGACATTCCTCGAGATAAGGAGCCGGCGCCTTACGACGCCGGCTCCGATACTGCCGCTTTCGCGATCGACCGTGACGCCGGCTACTTGCTCACGTAACGCGCAGCCTTTACCGGATAATCCGGAACCGGCGGTGGCGGCTCGAAGTGATAGCGATAGGTCAGGATCGCCGAGCGGCCGGCTGCCGGAACGGCATGGCCGCCATAATACTGCGCGTAGTAGTGCTCGTCGGTCAGGTTGTAGATGTTGAGCTGCAACGTCGATTCCTTCGTGACCTTGTAGCTCGCCATCACATCGAACTTCCAGTATTCGGGCACGTAGATGGTATTGGCGGTGTTGGCATAGGCTTTCGATTGATAGGTGGCTCCGCCGCCGACCGTCAGTTGCGGCGTGAAGTCATATGTCGTCCACAGGCTGAAGGCGTGCTCCGGAGTATTCGGCAACTGCTTGCCGACGGAGTAGCGATCCGCCGCCGAGGCCGTCGCGGGAACGCTGACGATCGAGGAATCCTGGTAGGTATAGCCGGCGAAGATCTGCCAGAGGTCGGTCAGCTTTCCCGCCAACCCGGTTTCGAAGCCCTGGACCCGCTGTTCGCCCGCCAGAATCGTCGGCATGGTCGCGGCATCGGGTCCGGCATTGGCGATGCGCGCGTTCTCCTTGAGGATATGGAATAACGCCGCCGTGTAGCTCAACCGCCCATTGAGAAAATCGATCTTGGTGCCGACTTCCGTGGTGGTGCTGGTTTCGGGCGCCAGCGACACCGTGCCCGACGACAGCGTGCCGAATTCCGCCGACGGATTGAACGAGGTGCCATGCGCGACATAGACGCTCGATTGCTGGGTGGGGTGGAAAACGCCGCCGACGCGCCAGCTCGTCTGCCGGTCGTGGGAATCGAACGCGCGGTTGGCGGGCGTTGCATTCATCGGGTCGCGATAGGAAGCACGCACATCGTCGTAGCGCACCGCCCCGAGCAATTCAAAATACTGGTTGATCTTGATCTGGTCGGACGCATAGACCGCAATGGTATCAATCTTGGTGCGATTCACGTTGCCGAACGGCCCCTGATAGACCGGTTGCGACACCGGATCGATCACGCTGGTTCGACAATAAGCGCCCGGCGTCGATACGCACCAGAAATTGGTGCGCCCCCGCTGATAGCGGGTCTGATGACTGGCCTCGATGCCGGTGGCGAGGGTATGCGTCAGCCCCCAGGTATCGAATTTCCCGACCAGGTCGGTCTGGTTGACCAGCAAGGCGTCGTTGGTCTGCGTATTCCAGTGCTCCTGCAACATCGTCATCTGATCGACGGGATAATTGTAGAACACCGGGGAAAGTGGGCTGGCAGACGTGTTCGTGAAAGCCGTATTGGTGTTGCCGCCGAGACCGCGCGGCGGCGTTGGCGCGGCATAGCGCTGGTTGTCGACATACCGTGTGGCATTGGTGAGCTTGAAGCCGTTGTCGAACTCGTGGTCGAACTTGAGCGTCGTGATGTTCGTGGTCGTTTCCACGATGTCGCGATATGGCCCGACCTTATTGCCGTAGAAGGTATTACGCGGCACCGGTATCGGCGTCACTGCGCGGCCGTCGCCATAATAGCCTCCGCTGACTCCGGTGCCGGCCCCGTTCACCATCGGCGCCGGCAGCCACGGATGGCCGTAGTCGGGAACGCTTTGCTCGCCCTGATAAATATGGCTCAACGTGATCTTGTCGCGGTCGGTCACATCAAAGGCGACCGATGGCGCGACGCCCCATCGCCGGGTGAAGACGCTGTCGCGGTCCGGCGTTGGCACGTCCTGATAAAGCGCCGCGATGCGCCCGGCGACATTGCCCTGCTTGCCGCTGGCGTCGAGGGTGCCGCGATATCCCGCGGCGCTGGTGCCGCTGATCGCTCCGTCGAAGAACGTCGCGCCGGTCGGCAGCTTGGACACCGTATTGATCGCGCCGCCGGTCGAGCCGCGACCGAAGGCGAACGACGAAGGTCCCTTGAGAACTTCGACGCGATCATCGCTGAACAGGTCGCGATTATACCAGCCGGGATCGCGCAAGCCGTCGCGGTACATATCACCACGCGCGGTAAAGCCGCGGATAAACGGGCTGTCGCCCTGCTGGCCACCCTCGCCGGCGCTGAACGTGATGCCCGGGACCGTTCGCAGCGCTTCCTCCATGCTGGTGAGGTGCTGATCCCGAATGACTTGCTGGGTCACCACATTCACGGTCTGCGGCGTATCGCGCAGCGGCACGCCGAGACGCGAAATCCCGGCCTGCGCGGGAGCCTGATAGCCGGTGACGCCATGTCCGTCACCAACGATCGGGTTGACCTGAACGTTGCTCGGCGGAGCGGCAACCGGCGCAGGCGCAGCCCGTACCGGCGCGCGGTGCACGGTTCTTTTCTTGGCCTGCCGCTTCGGCGCCGTGACGCGAACCTGCGGAAGATCGTCGGCGCTGGACGCGGGCTGAGCGTCGGCGGAGTCGGGGATCAGCATCACTGCGGCGACGCCGATCATCGCCTTGCCCCATCCGACGATTGATGAATGTCCTGCTGCTCCGTCGCCGTTACTTGCATTGCTCACGTGAGCTACCGATGAAATGCCCATTCGCCCCATCCTTGATTGCTGACATCGCAGAGACATAAATCGGTATCCGCAACGTCGCTCGTCATTAGCTAAAAATTTTCGGTGAGCAACACTCGCGCGCAGCAATTCGCAGCAGTCTATAGAGGTTCTAGTCTTCGTCGCCTTCGATTGAGACCGAATGTCGCAGGCTCATCCGTGTCGCGATATCGCAGCGGACATTCGTACCTCGCTTTTTGAGATCGCTGAGCAGAATGGTATGCGGGCAGCAAACTCTTATGGCGTGACGACGAATCAACGCGTGACAGCGGAAGCAACCGTGCCGTCGCGCCGCTCGTCTTAAAGAGATTCTAAGATGCACGCGCCGTTTCCCTGTTTGATTCAAAAAAATCAGACGCTAGACCAACCGTGGATGCTTGCGCATCCGTCTTCGTCCCCGCGCGAACGGTCCAGAACAGCGCATGATCATAGAGCGTACCAACATGAAGCTGTCTCCGAACCTCTCGAGCAGGACGGCGCGCAACGAGCGAACGCGAACCGCAAAAGCTTCTGCGATCGCGCTTGCATCTTTTTTGATGTTGTCGCTCGCCCCGCACACCGTCGGCGCACAGCCCCCGGCGCAGCCCGCCACGCACGAGGCGACTTCTTCCGGACAAGCTCCGACGGTCACGCCGCCAGCCTCTCTCGCGCCGCAGACGGCGCAACCCGCATCGCAGCAGCCGCCGCCTCAGCTATCGCCCGCCGGACCGCAGGCCACGCCGGCCGCGCCACCGTCTGAACATCAGGCGCCGCCCGCAGCGGAAATAGCCGACGTTGCCGAGTCGATTCTTCCACATGAGTTGACGCCCATCGGCATGTTCCTGGCTGCCGATTACATCGTGAAGACGGTGATGATCGGCCTGGCCCTCGCTTCGGTCGTAACGTGGTCGGTGTGGCTTGCGAAAACGATTGAATTGCTCGGCGCGCGGAGCAAACTGATGCGCGACCTCCACCGTGTGGAAGCCGCACACTCCCTTGAGGAGGCGAACAAGATACTGCAGCACGCCGGTAGCGATATCGCGACCCTGACCCACGCCGCGCGCGATGAGATTCGTCGATCGCAGGACGCCATGAACCATGATGGCGTCAAGGAACGGATCGCATCGCTGTTCAGCCGTATCGAGGCCGCCGCGTCACGGCGCATGACCCGCGGGACCAGCATTCTGGCCACCATTGGATCGACCGCGCCGTTCGTCGGCCTGTTCGGCACGGTTTGGGGCATCATGAATGCCTTCATCGGCATCTCGAAATCGCAAACCACAAACCTTGCCGTCGTCGCGCCCGGCATCGCCGAGGCATTATTGGCGACGGCGATGGGACTCGTCGCCGCAATTCCGGCGGTGATGGTCTACAATATGTTCGCGCGCGCCATCACCGGCTACCGCGGTTTGCTGGGAGACGGTTCTGCGGAGTTGATGCGCATGGTGAGCAGGGATCTCAACCGGGCCGAGATGATTCCCCATCAGCGAGCCGCGGAGTAACACGCGTGGGCGCCCAGCTTCAGCAAGCATCGCCCGAAGACGAGATGGCGCAGGTCAGCGACATCAACGTGACGCCGTTCATCGACGTCATTCTGGTGCTGTTGATTATTTTCATGATCGCCGCGCCATTGGCGACGGTCGATATTCCTGTCGATCTGCCGGCATCGACGGCCGTCAGACAGCCGCGACCCGACAAACCGATCTTTGTCACCTTGAAGGCCGACCGGACGATCGCAGTCGGCGAAAACCCGATCTCGCGCACCAATCTCGCCGGCTCGCTTGACGCCCTGACCTCGTCCGATCGGACCAAGCGGCTGTTCGTCCGCTCCGACAAGACCATCCCCTACGGCGAGGTGATGGCCCTGATGAACGATCTGCGGGGAGCGGGCTACCTGAAGATCGCGCTTGTCGGGCTTGAGTCCGCGGGCTCGCAGTCCGGCAACGCGACGCAATCCGGCGGGAGCGCGCAATGAATATTCCCTATCGTCGCATAACACGGCACGACCTGCTGCGCTGGGGTACCTGTTTCGTCGCGATGCTGTCGCTGCACGGCGCGGTCGCCGCGGCGTTGCTGATGACTCCGGAAGAAGGCGACACCTACGACACCGTGACGGCCATCGAAGTGGATTTCACCACGGAGTCTTTCCGCGAGGCCCAGGCCCGGGACGTCGCACCCGGCGAGGAGCAGATGCAGACTGACGAAGCCCCTCCGCCTCAGGAGAAGGCCGAAGTCAAGACGGAGAAGGAGCCGGAGCCCGAGCCGCCGCTTCCGCAGGTCGTCGAACCCGACGTCGCGCTCGAAACCCCTCCCGACCAGAAGAAGCCGGAAGAGGAAAAGAAGGACGAGAAAGAAAAGACGCCGAACGCAACGCCGCCGCTCGTTGCCGCGTCGGCGACGACGGCGCCGACGGCCGCGGCGGCACGCAAGGCCAGGCTGGTAAGCTGGAAGAGACAACTGGCCCTGCATCTGCAACGCAACAAGCGATATCCGCGCGAAGCCCAGTCGCATCACGAGACAGGCACCTCGAAGGTGACTTTCGTCGTCGATCGTCAGGGCCGCATCGTCTCCAGCAGAATCGTAAAAGGAAGCGGATCGGAAGCCCTCGATCGCGAAACGCTCGAACTGCTGCAACGCGCCCAGCCATTGCCTGAACCGCCCAAGGACGTAGGCGGAACGCAGTTCGCATTTACGATGCCGATCCTTTTTGAGTTTCGATGATCCTGCGCCTGGCCCGGCGCGCGCTGAGCTTCGGCATCCGCGGAAATCTGAAACAGTACGAAACGACGGCCCGCCGGATCATCGCTCTGGAGCCAGGTCACCGGCATCTCTCCGCCGAAGGGCTGCGTGATCGCGTCGCCGAACTACGACGACAGGTCCAAAGCGACATTGCCCTCGACAGGATCAAGGAAGAGACCTTCGCGCTGGTCCGCGAGGCGTCGCGTCGCGCATTGAACGAACGCCCTGTTCCGGCGCAGATCATCGGCGCCCTGGCGCTTCACGACGGCCATATCGCCGAGATGAAGACGGGCGAAGGCAAGACACTGACCGCCACGCTGGTCTGCACGCTCCATGCCTTGACCAGCGAAGGCGTCCACGTCGCCGTGCCCAACGATTATCTGGCCGAGCGCGATGCCCGCTGGATGCGGCCGCTCTACGATCTGTTGGGATTGAGCACCGGCGTCATCACCCAGGAGATGGACGACGACAGCCGGCGCGAAGCCTATCGATGCGACATCACCTACGGCGTCGCCAGCGAGTTCGGCTTCGACTATCTGCGCGACAATATGAAGTTTTCCCTCGCGGAAACCGTCCAGCGCGGCCATGCCTTCGCTCTGGTGGACGAGGCCGACGCCACGCTGATCGACGAGGCCGGCATGCCGCTGGCGTTGTTCGGCCCGCTCGGCGACCGGTCGGATTTTCATCAGGCGATCGATGCCGTCATCGCCTCGTTGCAGCCCTCGCATTACGAGATCGACCGTCGGCGGCGCGTCGCGCTGACCGAGGCGGGATACAGCGAAGTCGAGAAGCGACTGCAACAACGCGGACTGCTGAAGGACTCAACGACGCTGCACGACATCGCCTCGATTTCGCTGCTTCATCACGTCGTGCAGTCGCTGCGGGCTCACGTCGTGCTTGCACGCGACCGCGACTACGTCGTTTCAGACGGCGGCGTGACCATTGTCGACGGACTGACGGGACGGCCGATGCCGGGGCGACGCTATGACGAAGGGCTGCATCAGGCCCTGGAGGCCAAGGAAGGTTGCGCCATCGGCGAGGAAACGCAAACGCTGGCGTCGATCACGTTCCAGACCTATTTCCGTCGTTATGCCAGGCTTGCCGGCATGACCGGCACCGCGAGAAACGACGCCGGAGAATATAACGAGATCTACGGCCTCGACGTGATTTCGATTCCGACTCACCGCCCGATGATCCGGATCGACGAATCCGTGCTCCACGCCACTGCCGCCGGCAAGTTGCGGGCGATCCTGCGGGAGGTGGAAGACGCAGCCGCTCGCGGCCAGCCCGTGCTGATCGGCGCGCCATCCATTGCGCGATCGGAAGCGCTGGCGGCAATGCTTGAAGCCAATGGCTGGCGGCCGCGCAACGAGCAAACGCAGGACGACGACACGGTCCGCACGTTCGCAGTTCTCAATGCCAAACATCATGCCCGCGAGGCGCGGATCATCGCCGAGGCGGGCGCTCCCGGCGCGGTGACGATCGCCACTGCGATGGCAGGCCGCGGGACCGACATCCGGCTCGGCGGCGAACATGCGGACGAGGCCACCCGCGCCCGGGTGATCGCCGCAGGCGGGTTGCTGGTGACCGGCACGACCCATCACGATCACGGACGGATGGATGAACAATTGCGCGGCCGCGCCGGGCGGCAGGGCGATCCGGGGCGCTCCATCTTCCATGCCTCACTGGAAGACGAATTCCTGGTCAATGCCGCAATCGGTGTCCCGCCGGCAGACCGGACCGCCGCGATCGCATCGTCGGTCGCGACCCGCCTGATCCGCGCGGCCCAGAAACGGCACGAGACCCGCAGCTTCGATCGGCGCCTCGCACTTCTGCGATTCGACGCAATCGTTCAAAGCCAGCGCGATCATGTCTACGATTTGCGCCGCGACATTCGCGACGGAAACGATACCATTACATTGGCAAAGCGCCTGCGCCATGAAACGATCGACGACCTGATCGAGCGGTTCGCCGCTCCGGCCATCCCATGGGACATCGCCGGACTGGATCACGCGATCCGATCCGTCCTGACCCTCGCCGTCGATATCAGCTTTCCAACCGCGGGTTCCAGAGGCGACGCAAAGGCGCTCGCACAGCGCATTTGCGCCATAGCCGACCGCTGGATCGACGGCAAGATCGCCAGCATGGGCGAGACCATGTTTGCAGATATCCTTCGCCGGCTGATGATGGCGTCGATCGATCACCTCTGGTCGGAGCAGTCGGAGCGCCTCGATCATCTCAGGCGCCGGATCGGCGACCGCCGGCTCCCGCCGCACCAGGTGGTCGCGGAGTTTCAGATCGAAGCGTTCGCGCTGTTCGAACGGATGATCGCCGACTTCCGCCGCGACGTGACGGCATATGCCATGCGCGTGGGCATCCGTCCTGCATGACGGGGGCCAACAGAATGGAGCGGCCGCGAGGGATCCATCTCTCACGGCCGCTCCGGGGTCTCGAGTGTCGATCAGTCGATGCGCGGCAGGGTCTCGAACTGATGGAACGGCGGCGGTGACGGCAACGACCATTCGAGCGTGGTCGCACCGACTCCCCAGGGATTGGCCACTGCCCGCTCCTTGCGAACGAAGGCATAGATCATGCCGGCGACGAACACGGCCGCGCCTGCCGCCGATACGTAGGCTCCGATCGACGAGACGTAGTTGAAGCCGGCAAATGCATCCGGATAATCGGCGACGCGTCGCGGCATCCCCGCAAGACCGAGGAAGTGCATCGGGAAGAATGCCAGATTGACGCCGATGAACGTCAGCCAGAAGTGCAGCTTGCCGAGAAACTCCGAGTACATGTATCCGGTAATTTTCGGAAACCAGTAATACCAGCCGGCGAAGATGGCGAACACCGCGCCGAGAGACAGCACATAGTGGAAATGCGCAACGACATAGTAGGTATCCTGCAGGACCCGGTCGATGCCAGGATTCGCCAGCACCACACCGGTGACGCCGCCGATCGTGAACACGAATACGAAACCGGTCGCCCACAACATCGGTGTCTTGAAGGTTATCGAGCCGCCCCACATGGTGGCGATCCACGAGAACACCTTCACGCCGGTCGGCACCGCGATCACCATGCTGGCGAGGGCAAAGTAGGCCTGGGCGGTGCTCGACATGCCGACGGTGTACATGTGATGGGCCCAGACCACGAAGCCGATGACCCCGATCGCCACCATGGCATAGACCATTCCGAGATAGCCGAAGATCGGCTTCTTCGAGAACGTCGAGACAACATGGCTGACGATCCCAAAGCCCGGCAGGATCATGATGTAGACCTCAGGATGACCGAAGAACCAGAACAAATGCTGGTACAGCACCGGATCGCCGCCGCCCTCGGCGGCGAAGAAAGTGGTGCCGAAATTGCGATCTGTCAGCAGCATCGTGAGCGCGCCGGCGAGCACCGGCAGCGACAACAGCAGCAGGAACGCCGTGACCAGGACCGACCATGCGAACAACGGCATCTTGTGCATGGTCATGCCCGGCGCGCGCATGTTGAAGATCGTGGTGATGAAATTGATCGCGCCCAGAACCGAAGATGCTCCCGCGAGATGCAACGAGAGGATCACGAAATCCACCGCCGGGCCGGGATGACCGCTTGTCGACAGCGGCGCATAGAGCGTCCAGCCGGTGCCGGCACCATCCACGCCGGGCTCGCCTTCGACGAACATCGAAATGATGAACAGAGAAAACGACGCCGGAAGCAGCCAGAACGAAATATTGTTCATGCGCGGAAACGCCATGTCAGGCGCACCGATCATCAACGGCACCATCCAGTTGCCGAACCCGCCCATCATCGCCGGCATCAGCTTGAAAAAGATCATGATCAGGCCATGGCCCGTAACGAATACGTTGTAGGCATGCGGATTGGAGAAAATCTGGAGACCTGGCTCCTGCAACTCCATCCGCATCAGGACCGAGAAGGTCGCGCCAATCAATCCCGCGCAGATCGCGAACACGAAGTACATCGTGCCGATATCCTTGTGGTTCGTCGAATACACGTAGCGCCGCCAACCGGTGGGGTGAACGTGAGCGTGTGGATCATTCGTCAGAGCAGCGGATACCATATCGACCCTTTCCAAGCGATAGCCCGGATGACGTCATGACTTCACCCGAAGCCAGACCTTCATCTCGAGACAGAGGGTTCAGTTCCGAATCAAATGTTCGAAACGGCGGGTTCGATTGTTTGAATCGGATCGGGCCGAGCTTCTTTCACGGGTCAAACCCTTGGCGCCGAAGGCGTGAGGGAGTGAGCTTTTCGAAAGAAACCGCGTCATGCGGCGGCCGTTGTTTACTCTCGGCCGTTATCGACTTTTTGCAAGCGAGAAATATTGCACATTAAATTCGGGAAAACAGATATGTCGACGGGATCGGGCGCGGCGATGCGTTGTTTCGCATCGCGCGTCTCGCAACGTCAGAACGGGATATCGCGCTGGCCGTTCATGCTTCAAAAGAAACGATTTGAGAACGTCATCGCCGGGTGTGTTCGTCCGACGAACGGCGTCGCTTCGCTCGCCTGCGACACTCGCGACCATCATCCATTGCAGCATTTCAAGATGAATGCCCGGATCAGGTCCGCGCATAATAACCAATGATTCCGGCAGATGCCGAACCGCTCTAGAGCATGATCCCGAAAAGTGGAAACCGGTTTTCGGAAAAGATCATGCTCAAACAAAAAGATGAGCGACGAGTCTGGTTCAACGCAGTTGAAACAGACTCTAGATTCCGCGGCATCTTCGCGCCGTCGTCTCCGCTCTTTTCGCGTTTGGTGGCCTTTTCGGTTTTGAATGAACGATCTGGCGCATGGCCTCGATCGCGCTGGCAAATAAATCGCGATCGCCTTCGAGAGGATAGACGACGTATGCGGGCATCGAGAATTCAGGAGCGCCGCTGACCTGATTCAGCCGTCTGGTCTTCAGGTGAGGCATGACGATCCGCCTGGGAAAATAGCCGGAGCCTCCATTCTCCAGCACGTGCTGCAATCCAAGCCAGCCGATGTTCACGCTCAGCGGGGGGCTGCCAAAATTCGGAAAGCAGGCATTGTGCCGCGCATAGAACTCCGGTCCCCAGTCGACATACACATAGCCGGACCGAGGCTCGGGTTTGCCTTCCGGATCCGTTGAGACAAGGATGAGGTGCTCTTCGAACAACTGCTCGATCTTCAATCCCGGACGAACCTGCGGAGTATACATCACGCCGATGTCTATCCGCCCTTCGATGAGTCCCTGCATCAATTCCGGCTCATGGCCACTTTCGGCACGAATCGAGATTTCCGGCCTGGCCTCCCCTATGAGTTGAAGCCACTGCAACAGAAATTCTTCCCACAAGCCGATGCGGCACCCGACAACCAGCGTTCCGCTAAATCCTTCGGGTATGCCTATGTCATGACGCGCCTGCTCCATCGTCCGCACCAGTGTGGCCGCGTGCCGCTGGAATTGCCGGCCGGCGGAGGTCAGCGCCGTGCCGGCCTTGTTGCGGACGAAGAGCATGCAACCCAACTGGTCTTCGAGCGAGTGAATGCGCATGCTGACCGTCGACTGGCTGACGTGAAGCCGATCCGCCGCACTGATGAAGTTTCCCGACGTCACGACGGCGAGGAAGGTTCTGGCCAGTTCTGTATCCATTGAGGCGGTCTCCTGACGTCTGCCAAAAGCCGATCGCAAGTCCAGCGGATAATGTAAGCGGCCAGCTACCGAACCGGATTCGGCGATTGACGAGGCGCGGCTCCGCTCGCTCGGCTTCTAAGATCTTTGGCGCGAACGGCTCCTCCCCGCGAAGCCTGGCCTAGGGAAGGAATTTAGTCCGGCGGCACGGTTGACCTCCCTCACAATTACGGGCGCTTCCAAGCACGTGCTCGTGATCGTTCCGACAACCGGCGGTTTTCTTGCCGCCATCCGCGCCTGACGCACACGCGGTCCTTGCCGGCGGTTGGGGGAGCGAAATGCAGGTGAGCACAGATTCATTCTATTGTACGACGGATAGTGTATGATGGGGAACCAAAATGCTTGCGCGCCGGTTGTATCGTCCGGTGGAGACATCCATCCTGCATCATCCTCCTTATTCGGGCGCTGATCGCGGGGAGCATGGGGCAAATACGCCGTAAGACGCATTAATTTCCGGAAAAAACCGGCGCAGGGATAGACAGACAGGATGATGGAGGTCGTCACATGTTAAAGATGTCCGGTTTGCCGGCCGCCTTGGTCGCGGCTGCGGTTGCGATGTCATTCGGCGCAATGCCGTCTGGCCCGGCCGTGGCAAAGGACCTCGTCCTGGGAGCGTCCGTGCAATTGACCGGACCGATCGCCAATACCGGCCGGTATTATCGTGACGCCTATCAGCTCGCGGTCGACAAGATCAACGAAGCTGGCGGGGTCAAGGTCGGCAACGAGGCATACAATCTCGTGCTCAAGCTTTACGACAATCAGTCGGACGTCAATTTGAGCGTGCGCCAGTACACGCAACTTGTGTCCCGGGACAAGGTGAATTTCCTGCTGGGGCCGTTCGCAAGCAATTTCGCGCTGGCGGATTCGGCGGTGTCGGAAAAGTACCGGATTCCGATGGTCCAGGGCGGCGGCGCGTCGGACCAGATCTTCGCGCGCAAGTTCAAGTATATTTTCGGAACGCTGGCGCCGGCCAGCAACTATTTCGGCTCAACGGTGGAGATGATGAAGGGGCTCGACCCGGCCCCCAAATCGGTCGCGCTGCTTTATGCCGACGATGCCTTCGACGTCTCGGTCGCTGAAGGGACGCGGCCCAAATTGAAAGCGGCGGGCTTCACCCTTGCCATGGACGAGCGCTACAGCACCAACGCCACGGACTTCAATTCGCTGCTCTCGCAGGTCAAGAGCAAGAACGTCGATGCGGTGCTGGTGGCGGGCCACGAAACCGAAATTCTGAATTTCGTGCGGCAGGCCAAGAGTCTTGCTGTCGCGCCGAAGATGTATTCCTTCACGGTGGGCGTTCCCAGCGAGGATTTCCGCAAGGCCCTCGGCAAAGATGCCGACTACGCTTTCGGCATGACGGCCTGGCTTCCTTCCGCCGACCTCAAGGATCGCTGGTTCGGCGATGCCGCGCAATTCGCCTCGGCCTTCAAGACGAAGTTCGGCTACGATCCTGATTATCATGCCGCATCCGGCGCGGCCGACGTAGAGGCATTGGTGAAAGCGGTGGAAGATGCCGGAACGATCGACCCCGGCAAGGTGCGGGACGCCCTGTCGAAGGTGAAGTTCGACAGTCTTTACGGACAGATCGAGTTCGACGAGAATGGCCAGATTGATCTGCCGCAAACCGTCATTCAGGTGCAGGGAGATGAACTGGTTGCGATCTACGGCGTCCACGGTAAAATCGCATCGCCGAAATATCCGATGCCGGCCTGGAACGCGCGCTAGCATGGTCCCGGAAATATAAGATCATGCTCAATCAAGAAAATAAGGCTGGAGTCAGATTCAACCACGTTGAAGCTGACTCTGGCGGGAATCGCGAACGACCCGCCGGCTAAAAAGGGGGCTGGACGACGTTGGATCTGCTCGGGCAAGTCCTCATCAACGGCATCCTTCTGGGCGGGTTGTATGCGATGATGGCGCTCGGCCTCGCGCTGGTGTGGGGCGTGCTGAATATCGTCAATCTCGCGCACGGCGCGTTCATCATGCTCGGCGCCTATGTGTCGTGGTATCTCTTTACATACCTGCACATCGACCCGTTTCTGGGACTGCCGATCACCGCGGCGGTGATGTTCGCGATCGGGTACGGCGTCCAGCGCGGCATTTTGAACCTGATCGTCCGCGCGCCGATGTTCAACACGCTGCTGATAACGTTCGGTCTGGAGGTGGTGCTGACCTATCTCGCGCAGCTTGCCTTCTCGGCCGACTTTCGCACCATCAATCCCGCCTATGCGGGCGACAGCATTGTGCTGGGGCCGGTCGTGTTGCCGCTGGCGCGGCTTCTCGCCTTCGGCGTGGCCATCGCGCTGACGATCGGCATGTGGCTGTTCCTGCTGCACACGAGGCTCGGACGCGCGATCCGCGCCACCGCGCAGAATCTGGTGGCGGCCCGTCTCTACGGCGTTGAGCCGCGGCATCTCTACGCCGTCACCTTTGGTATCGGAATCGCGCTCGCGGGAGCGGCCGGAGGCCTTTATGGAACCGTATCGCAGATCAATCCGTACATCGGCGCGTCATTGACCGCGAAGTCGTTCGCCATCTCGATTATCGGCGGATTGGACAATCCGCTCGGCGTGATCGTCGGAGGCTTGTTTCTGGGAATCCTCGAATCGCTGACCGCGCTCTACGTCGGGCCGACTTACGCCGACGTGGCGAGCTTTGGCGTGCTGGTGCTGGTCCTGATCGTGCGGCCGACCGGCCTGCTCGGAAAAGCCGCGTGAGGGCGCTTCGCATACCGCTTATCCTGGCGGCGCTCGCCGTTCTCGCGGCGGTGCCGTGGTTCGGATCGGACGTCCTGATCCAGTTCGGAATCAACGCCTTGCTGCTCGCCGTTCTGGCGCAGGGCTGGAATATCATCGGCGGCTATACCGGCTACGCGTCCTTCGGCAATTCGGTGTTCTACGGGCTCGGCAGCTACGGCGTTGGCATCGCGATGGCGCAATGGCAATTGCCGTTCGCCGTCGGTCTGGTGTTCGGCGTGGCGCTTGCGGTCACCTTCGCCGTTCTCCTCGGAATTCCGGTTCTTCGGCTGAGGGGGCACTATTTCGCGATCGCGACGCTGGCGCTCGCTCAGGTCATGACCGCAATCGTCTCCAACGTGGGATTGGCCGGTCAGAATATCGGGCTCGTGCTGCCCCCGCTCAACAACGATTCTCTTTTTTACGAGCTGTCGCTCGGACTGCTGGTGGTGGCGACACTGACGGTTTTCTGGCTGACGCGCAGCCGCTTCGGCTTCGGACTGATCGCGATCCGCGAAAACGAAGAAGGCGCGGAAGTGATGGGCGTCAACACGACATTGTACAAGACAATGGCGTTCGCGCTTTCCGGCGTCTTCAGTGCGCTGGCCGGCGGCATTCACGCCTACTGGGTGACGTTCATCGATCCGGAAAGCGCATTCGATATCAGCCTGAACGTCAAGATGATCATCATGGCGGTATTCGGCGGCCCCGGCACGGTTCTGGGACCGATCGTCGGGGCGCTCTCGCTTTCGGCGATCTCCGAATTCCTGTCGAGCGAGATCACCAGCCTTGCGAGCCTTTTCTTCGGCATCGTCGTCGTGGCCGCGGTCGTCCTTATGCCGCGCGGTCTGGCGGACATGCTGCGGCGATTCCGCAAGACCGGGTGGCGGTACTTCGCCGAGAATATCCGGGCGCACCGGCTATGACCCCGGCGCTCGAAATCAGGAACGTGACCCGCCGCTTCGCCGGCCTGATCGCGGTCAACAACGTCAGTTTTCTGCTGCAGCCCCGGGAAATCCTCGGAGTGATCGGTCCAAATGGCGCGGGAAAAACCACGCTCATCAGCCTGATCAGCGGCACGCTCGCGCCGACGTCCGGAGACGTCCTTTTCGAAGGACAGTCCCTCGCCGGCATGCCCGCCTACCGCCGCGCCCGGCTGGGCATCGGGCGCACGTTCCAGATCATGCGGCCGTTTCCCGGCTTATCGGTGCTGGACAACGTCGCTGTCGGCGCCCTCTTCGGTCACGGCGGAGGACACGCCAGACTCGCGAAGGCCCGCGAGCAAGCCCGCGCTCAACTTGATTTTGTCGGGCTCGGCAAGTTCGTCGATCAACGCGCGGACGAGTTGGGAGGCCCCGGCCGCAAGCGGCTGGAGCTGGCAAAGGCTCTGGCGATGCAGCCGAAGGTGTTGCTGTGCGACGAGGTCATGGCCGGGCTGAACCTGGTCGAGATCGACGAGGTGATCGAGGTGATCCGCAAGGTTCGTGACACCGGAATCAGCGTTCTCGTCATCGAGCACGTCATCAAGGCGATCAAGAGCCTCTCGGATCGGCTGCTGGTTCTGCACCATGGGGAAAAAATCGCCGATGGCGAACCCGCAAGCGTGCTGGCGAACCAGACCGTCGTCGAGGCCTATCTCGGCAAGAGGCGGATATGAACGCGAAGCCGGCGGCCAAGAACCCTCTTCTGGACGTCCGCTCGGTCAGCGCGGGCTATGGCGGAATGCCGGTGCTGCACGATGTCGCCCTGACGGTCTATCCGGCCGAGATCGTGGCGCTGGTCGGCAGCAACGGCGCGGGCAAAACCACCTTGCTGCGCACGCTGTCGCGGGTGCTTTCCGCCACCGGTGGCATCGTCATGAACGGTCACGATCTGATGCCGATGACCTCCGATCAGGTCTTTGCCGCCGGACTGGTCCAGGTTCCTGAAGGCCGCCAGTTGTTCGACCGCATGAGCGTGCAGGACAACCTGCTGATGGGCGCCTACAGACGAACCGACAAGGCCGCCGTCGCGCGCGATCTCGATCGGATGTATGCGATGTTTCCGCGTCTGTCGGAGCGCCGTCGGCAACTCGCCGGAAGCATGTCGGGCGGCGAGCAGCAGATGTGCGCGATGGCGCGCGGCCTGATGGCGGCGCCGGTCCTGTTGACGATCGACGAGATGAGCCTGGGACTGGCGCCCGTTATCGTCGAACAGTTAATGGAGGTTCTGACGACGATCCGCGACGAAGGCGTAACCGTGCTGCTGGTCGAACAGGACGTCAATTTGGCGCTGTCGACCGCCGATCGGGGCTACGTGATGGAAACCGGTCGCATCGTTCATGGCGGCTCCGCCAAACAGCTCATCGACGATCCGGAAGTGCGGCGCGCCTATCTTGGTCTCTGAGCAACCGCTTATGGCGTTTCGAGCGAAGCATGTCCTCGGGCTTGAACCGATGATGGATCCCGGTTCTCGTACAGGGAATGCTCAGCGGTGGTCCCGTCCACCAGCGCCAGCGCCTCCTTCAAGACGTTGACGCCGGCATCGGCCTTCGCGCCGTTCTCGGCGAGATGGCGGCGGAACGCCCGCGCTCCCGGCACGCCATGAAAGGCGCCGACAAGGTGCCGGGTGATGGAATGCAATCGCGCGCCGCCCGCGAGTTGATCCTCGATGTAGGGAATCATCGCCTGGATCGCGCACTTCATCGTAGCGTGCGGCGGCTCCTCGCCGAACAGTTCGGAATCGACTTCCAACAAACGCCATGGCTCCTGATAGGCGGCGCGGCCGAGCATGACCCCGTCGACATGCGCGAGATGGCTTTTAGCTTCTGAAATGCTGTCGATGCCGCCGTTGATGATCACGGGCAGATCGGGAAACGACGCCTTCAACCGGTAAACCCTGTCATAGTCCAGCGGCGGAAGATTCCGGTTCTCCTTCGGCGACAATCCCTGAAGCCACGCCTTGCGCGCGTGGACGATCAGGGCGTCGGCGCCGGCGGCCACGACCTTTCGCGCGAAGGTGTCGAGGCCGGCTTCCGGATCCTGATCGTCGATCCCGATCCGGCACTTCACGGTGACCGGAACGGACACTGCGCGTTTCATCGCGTGAACGCCGTCGGCGACGAGATCCGGCTCGGCCATCAGGCAGGCGCCGAACCGTCCGTCCTTCACGCGGTCGGACGGACAGCCGACGTTCAGATTAATTTCGTCGTAGCCGAAATCCTCGCCGATGCGCGCGGACGCCGCAAGATCATCCGCGCGCGATCCGCCGAGCTGGAGCGCAACCGGATGCTCGACATCGCTGAACCCCAGCAAGCGTTTCCGCGCACCGTGAATGATCGCACCGGTGGTCAACATCTCTGTATAGAGCCAAGCATCGCGCGTGAGCAGGCGATGGAATACACGGCAATGCCGATCCGTCCAGTCCATCATCGGCGCAACGGAAAATCTATGTTGTTGATTTAGCTGCATTTTTTCAGTATATTCAGATCGTTAGGTTACGTCGTGTGCACTCGTTTCCACGCTGTCATACGACGTTTTTTCCGAACTTTCGACGCCTCAGTGCACACGTAATGGCGACTTTTACCAGATTGAAGTCCGGTTCGTGGCGGGTCCAAATCCGTCGCAAGGGGAAGTACGTCAACGAGACGTTCCTACGCCGGAAGGACGCCGAGGAATGGGCGCTAGACCTCGAACGACGAATTGATCGTCAAGAACCTGCAAACACGCGATCGCGGGACGTCAAGCTTTTCGGCGATCTCATATCCCTTCATCGGCAAGACCTTCAGGAAGTCGGCAAGAAGATCGGACGGTCGAAGAACGCCAGCTTGAACTTCCTGGATACGCGGCTTGGGCATCTCCGATACGGTGAGCTTGATCGCGAGCGGCTTATTAAATTTGGAAAAGAGCGTGCGGCTGAGGGTGCCGGTCCGGTCACCGTCGGCATGGATATCGGACATATCAAGACGATCTTGACCCATGCTGCGGCTATTCACGGCGTCGTCACCTCTGTCGAGCCGCTGGATCTTGCTCGAGTTGCGCTCGCTCGCCTCGGTCTCGTCGGCAAGGGGGATGAGCGCGATCGGCGTCCGACTCAAGACGAATTGGATCGGATTATCGCAGGCTTCCAGGCGAATGAGCGACAGCAGATCCCTGTTGATCGGATCGTTCGCTTCGCTGTTGCAACTGCAATGCGACAAGACGAGATTGTCCGCGTTGAATGGAGCGATTGGGATGCCTCAAATCGCATGTTGCTCATTCGCGACCGGAAAGACCCACGAAAGAAGAAGGGTAATGACCAGCGAATTCCGTTGTTGGATGTTTCCGGGTATGATGCAATGAAAATCATTGAGGAACAGGGGCGATATTCAAATAGCCGCGAAGGTCGCATATTCCCCTACAACGGAAAGTCAATCGGCACGGCGTTTCGCCGCCAGTGCAAAGATCTGAAGATAAAAGACCTGCACTTTCACGACCTTCGCCATGAAGGAACGAGCCGATTATTCGAAGCTGGATTTTCGATCGAGCAAGTTGCTCTGGTTACGGGCCATAAAGACTGGAAGATGCTTCGACGTTACACTCACATCAAACCCGAAACGCTTCACACAAACCGTGCATCGAAAGTGGCGTGATCCATCATCGCCCACCATTGTGGCGCCAATGAATTTACGGTCCTCCGGTTTGGCCGCAGAAGGGAAACAACATTCAGCAGTTGGGATATTGCTAATTGTCACGAAACTGGTGTTATGGCACGACAGCCGGATCCTAAAAAAAGGCGGCGACATGCTTTTCACAGTGTATTTGGTTGTCTTCACGTTGGCCTCATTGTCGTTGCTCCACCTCGTTCTAAGGCCGTACTTTGGACTGAGCGCTTCTGTTTGGATCTGGGTGGAATATATTTGGTGCGCTCTCTCATTTATCGCCCTGTTCCTCGCTAACATCCAAATTAAAGACAAGACGGAAGCGCTCGAGGCAGACCTTTATAAACCGCAGATAGCCAAGATGTGGGAAAACATTGTCGCCACGGGAAATGTCATCCAGGGCCACCTCACGCCGGAAGTGAAGCACTATTAAAAGAGCATCCATCCATTAACGCGACCGAGTTAATACAGATCGGACGCCTGAAGCGATTTGACGAAAAGATGCCGGCATATGTCGACCTACAGAACTTCTACTGGCGAGGTGGACCGTTTCTTTTTTGCAAGGCGATGTTTGGCGAGGACATGAACGTTGCGGAACAACGAGGGATCATTTCGACCTTCAAATTTAGCATGAGCCCTTCGGAGCATTTTTGGATCGAAGCTGCACAGGAATGTGCTGACGCGAGAGAACTCAGCGACAAATCGGTTTACCTCGTTGGCTATGAGAGTCAGAAATCTGGAATGCAGATCGCTTATAGCGTATCATATTTCTGGAGCTTCTTCCTTGCATTCGGATTAGCGCTGAAGCTGACAAAGACGACGAGCGATTTTGCAGCGCTGCGAAAACGAAAAGTGGCCGAGTCACCCGTATCAGCATCAACTTGACAGGTCATTCCCGTCCAGCACAGTGACATCGCAGCCTCGATAAGCTTGTCGCGGCTTCGAGCGAGAGTCAAGAAAGCGCGAATAGAAGGTCTTCAAGCCAACTGGCGCGATGAGAGTTGGAGCCGGAGATCCGAGTGTTGGCCTGAACGATGACATCAACGCCAAAGCGCGCCGACGCGGAAGCGTTTAGACGGGGTGGTGACTGTTCTCTAAAGGCCGCTCCCATCCCTCGTGAGGTACACAGAGACGTTCACGGGCTTAAATTGTCATCGGTCCTTATTCCGCGTTGGCTCCCGTAAGGTCAGCGCTCGCAAGTACATTATCATAGAACCCGCGCTTTCTCCGCAGCTCCCGAATATCGATTGCAACAGCTTCGCGAAATTTGTTGATCGCTACCGACGCCTCATCAATTCGGTTCGGCAGATCATTCCGCGCTTTCAGTTCAGATTCATCTATTTTTGCTTTGTCATCGTCGGAAAGGTCGTACTCGGGGTCGTCTGCGTAAACAGACCCATTGTAGTCCGACATACAGTTGCTGAGCCGCCCGAGGATATCGATAAGGTTTTGACGTGCCGACCGTTATCTCGGCCCCTCCCATATCTTTGCTCGGACCGGTCGAGGCATCGACGCGGTTGAGGGCCACCCAACTGGCATTGCCCTGTTGATTGAAGGTCAGCGTGGTCAGCGCGCCGACGTTGAAGGTGGTCCAGTTCAGGACCGCCTGGGAGGCGGTCTGGTTGACGGTGACGTTGGTCTGACCGGATGCATCGACCGACTGGGTCGGCTGATCGGCGCCGCTCCAGCCGGCCGGCGGATTCGGCAGCAGACCGCCGGCGCCGAGGCCGTTCGGGATGGTGGTCGGCAAGGTCGCGGATTTCTGCGAGGCCAGCGCAGCGGCGCGCGCGGCGGCCTGAACCCCCTGCAAGGCCTGGAGAGCCTGCGTGGCGCGCGCCAGCGAACTCGCCGCCTGCTTGGCGACAGCGGCAGCCTGCTGCGAGGCCTCGGTCGCGGCGTCCGACGCAATGGTTGGCGGCGCAATCGTCGTGCCGCCGCTGCCAAAGCCAGAGCGCGCATGTACCGCCGGCGCCGATGCGAACAGGATCGCAATGGCGCTGGTCCCCGCCAGCAGCGCTTGGCGCGACAGCGTGTGCCGCGCGATGCGCTGCAGCGGCATCTGCGCAGACGTGGTCTCGGCCATGTATGTTCGTTGGCGCGAACGGCGGGCATTGCGGATGGAGGTCGAGACCATGGCAGTCATCCCCGGGATGAAATCAGACTGGACTATTGAAGAGAGACCTTGGGTTGGCCCGGACTCTTGTCCGAAGCGCCGTCAGCGGCCTGAGCCTGGTTTTGCGCCTCGCGGTTTGGCGCGTCATTTTTCCTGGCCAACGCTTGCAAGGCTTCCCGCAGATAGCCGATCAGGTCCTGCAAGAGGCGGTCCCAGAGCCTCCGCTCGCGCAGGAGCAGATCACGTCCGTCCGGACGATCGATGGAAAAGGTCGGTGCCGGCAAGCGGGTGAAGGACAATGAGCTCTGAGATTCAATGGGCGCCGCAGCCAGAATGACGGCAGCAGGCAGGACGTTCGGGTCCCACAGCGTCAGCGCCTGATCGCTGCGCTGTCTGGGATCACACGGGAAACCTCAAGCCCCAGCGCTTCGCCAGCGCCAGGGCCACCTCCAGGTCAGGGGATGTTCCGCCAACGGCATGGAGATTCATCTGCGCGTACTCCTGGCGGTAGTCGGGATCGCGTCGCAGAAACTCCCAGGCAAACGCCGGGCGCTGTGCGTCATGGAGATAATCGGTCGCATCGGGCGACCGCCACCCTGCTCCGTCCGGCATGCGAAGCCTCCCGCGCTACGCAAAGGTGCATGCCCCCCGACCCAAAACCCAAGGTCGACTATTTGAATCCTCTCCGGCGCACAGAAGTCCCCGACTTCGCAAAGCGTATTGCATCGCGAGGCCGGCGATGGTGCGAAAGATGGCCGCGATATCCTGAAAAACGTGCGGCTGGTCAGATCATTGTGATGGCCGGAGCAGATCGCGGTAGCCGACGTGGCTCATCCATCGCGCACGTGCAAGATGACTGTCATGCACGATGCGCGCGCGCTCGGGTTCGCGCTCGGCATCGAGACCAAAGATGATCTGCACGACCTCGCGCCAGTCGGCCCCTTCTTCCGCAGCGTCAAGCAGGCGAAGATAAGTTCGTAAATGCCGCTCGTCATAGGGAGTGAGATGCGGCACGTCCGGAGGGCGGTCATCGAAAACAGCAATGGTCATGGGCAGTCGCCCGAACTCGTTTACGCGGATTTACGACGCCCTTGCTTCGCCTTGATGACGACCGGAGGGCATTTGTGGGACCGCCCGGCCGTGCCGTTGGCGTGAGGCGCTGGCGCGCCCCGGCCTGATTCAACAGATTCCCGGGGCGGGGCCAAGTCTTTTTGTCGAGTATACTCCGTAGTGAAATACACTGCACGAAGAACACTTCGCGGATGGATATTCGCGACGTGTTCGCGCGCAACCTGCGCCGCCATCGTTATGCCAAGGGCCTGTCGCAGGAAGCGTTGGCGCATGAGGCGGACATGGATCGGACTTATGTCAGCGCACTCGAACGCGGCCTCTACAGCGCCAGCATCGACACCATCGCGAGGCTTGCAGACGTGCTTGGCATCGAGCCCGACGAACTGCTGCGGCGTGCGAAGGCCTCGCGGAACAAGGCATCGAGTTCCGCGCGCGCCTGAGCGTCCCAGATGGGCGGGACCAAAACCGGAGGAGAGATGCTCATGTTCGCAACACGGGTTGCGTCGCGCGAAAACCTGTTTGCCTGATGCCGTTAAAGACTGTCGTGCAGGAAGCCCGAGGTCATCCCGGTTTCACAACGCATGCGTATGGGGGCTGCGAGGAGATCAAGGTATCAGCGATGACGAGCATTCGTCCCGAAGACCGTGCGCCCTTCATGGGGTTTCGCGATTGTCCGGCGTGTGGTGAGGCCTTGTTTGCCGCCGAGCAGGCCACATTCGCCTGTGTCGGCTACATCGTTTTGCGGTGGCGCTGCGACGCCTGCGACCACGCACTTCAGACTTACGCAGAGGTGCCGCGCGGCCCGTCGGCGCGCGCAGCTTAAGCGCTTTTGTCGAGCCGCGATGTGGCGCATGACGCTTTGGATGTGACGCGAGAGCATAAGCGATGCCCCGCCGCCCCACCTGGCCTTCTTCTCTCAATCCTCGTGCTGCAGTTCTGCTGTGCCAGCGCGATTGCAGACGATGCCACCGACATCAGAACCCGCCTGCAGCAATGGACAGCCACCTTCACCGGCCGAGACAAAGTTGGGGCTTGCGACCTGTTCTCAAAATCGCTGATTTCCGATGTGCGGGATCAGGGGGAGGCGAACTACGAAACGCGGTGCGCAATAATCAGCTAAGCGCCCGACGATCCGAAGCGGTCATTCCATTACGATCTCAACATCAAGGATGTCACCATGTAAAGTCCGTCCCAGCAGGCCGGCTGAGCACTGAAACTGACGATGCGCTCGCCAGGGGACATATCGCGAGCGCACGCGCTTTACCTTAAGGCCAGCGCTTTTTACGGCGCGTCCTTTCACCCCATCTACGGCGCCTCGTCGATCCAGATCTGAGCAACAGCGAGCGTGAGATCCATATCGCCGAGCCGTCGATGAGACGGCACGCGGTGTCTGCAAACTCTCCAGAACAATCTTGAGTTTCTCATCATCGATCCAGCGACGCCGTCGACCAGTCTCAACAACCTCGAGCCGTTCAACCTGAGCACTGAGCTTATTGCTGTCCATAAGGACTGTTACACAACACTCGTCTCAACCGGACAAGGCGGCCCTCACCGGAGGGAGACGATGAGGCGTGCCGATACGGCTGCATGACAAGGGCTCGGTTTATCCATCCTTCCATTTGATCGAGCAGCCAAGGGACGGGTTTTGATCGGCTGGCGCCACACCGGTCTTCGCAATCGCGCGCATGGCTTCGACGAGTTCTCGAGGCGCCCCCGCGCGGGGCGGAGTTTTGCGGCCTTCGTCGAGCCGGCCGCGGTACTTGAGCTTGCGGTCAGCGCTGTAACCGAAGAAGTCCGGCGTACACACTGCCCCATACGCTCGCGCGACTGCCTGGGTCTCATCGTGCAGATAGGGAAATGGAAAACCATGAGCTTTGGCGAAATGCTTCATATTCTCAAATGAATCTTCAGGATAGCTCGCCGCATCGTTTGAGCAAATCGCCACAAAGCCAATGCCCTCCGACATCAGCACCCGCGCATCCGCGACCATGCGGTCGATTATCGCTTTGACATAGGGGCAATGGTTGCAAATGAAGACGACGACGGTGCCCTTTGCGCCGGCAAGGTCGTCCACACTGTAAGTCTTGCCGTCGGTCGCCGGAAGCCGAAACTCCGGCGCCGGCGTATCGAAAGTAACTTGGTCGGCTGTCATCGCCATGTCGCGTCTCCTTTGTCGCCACGATAGAAATTGTGATCGGTTTCGAAGTGCCCTTCGGCTCAAACGGTGAACCTCTTCGTCCTCTCTTGTAGATCGCGGCAGTTCCAATCAAACGATAAACCATCAAATTGTCACGCTTGATGCCGTAGCTATCTACCAGCGCAATGAAGCGGTCGGGCGAGAGTTGAAACTTCCCAGGAGGGACCTCGTAGGGCAAGGGCAACTCCTCGAGCGACGCCTTGCCCTTCGGCGCCATCTTGCTACCTTTCTTCCACTGGCTATCGGATAACCTCCGAGGTCTGGTCAGTCCGATCCGGCGTTCCCGCGCAGGTCGGCCGCTTTGTCAGCAGGTTATCGGAGCTTGTCGCCGTGTGGAAGAAAGAGACCATCGCGCATCACGAGGCCGGACACGCCGTGATCGCGCGCGTGCTGGACATCCCGGTAAGCTGCGCGACCCTCGATGCACTCGACGGCGCCAGTGCCGTGGTGACGAGGTCAAGGGCGACACACCTCGCCTTCGACGACCTTGAGGCGCCGGAGAAGTACGCCATTGTTGCGCTGGCCGGCCCACAGGCCCAGCATCACTATCGTCCCATGTCCCTCGCGGCCCAGAATCGCGCGTGCGACGGCGGCTGGCGCGTGGATCGCGCCAACGCGACAAGCCTCCTGGCGATGCTTGTTTTGCGGCAGCACGGCAAGCCTGCGATGCCGGGCAGCTACGTCGAGTTGGACGGCCCTGAGACAGAGGAGTTCGACCGCCTATTCAGCCGTACGACCCAAAGGACTGCCGATCTGGTCGAGGAAAACTGGCCTGCGATCCAGCGCGTCGCTGCAGCCCTGCTGAGCCGTCCCGCGCTTACCGAAGCCGATATCGACGCCCTAATCGCGGGGCACGACAACTAGCTGGTCTATTCTATCCCGATGTCTAGTCTGCGTTCAAACCCTGCCTTTTCTCCCGGGCAATAGCGCGCAACCAGGGAAACGCCGAACGACGTCAGCACCGTTCCGCCGCCATTCTTGCCGCCGATGCGCCGGGCCACGGCTTTGCAGCCGCAGATATGATTAATCTCGTCAACCAGGTCCCAGGCTCGTTTGTACGACATATCCATTGCGCGCCCGGTCGCCGAGATCGAGCCGCAGGATTCGATAGCCTCAAGCAGTTTCAATTTTGCCGGGGCCGATGCGAGCATCCATCGCAAGATCGACGCGAAGAGACAGGGAAGGCGGGGACGTCGCGTGCTTATGCATATCACGATCCGCTTCAATCAATTTTGTGAGCCGAGACCTCGGCTCACAGCCGTTGCTGGCGGCGTCGCCGAGGCAAGCCGGACATCGTGTCCTACTGAATTCAGACGATGGGCTGGTCGGCCCGCTTCCGAGGCTTGGTTCCGTAGAAGTTGCCGTGCGGTTCGGAGGTTGTAAGCGTGCCGGCTTGGGCCGAGGCGATCAGGTCCTTGGTGTGGCGGATTTCCGCGGCGGCACGGTCGAAATAGCTGTCGAGCGTCGCGGGCTTGATGTCGCGGATCACGTCGGCGGCGTAGAGCGCCTTGACGTCGGCCACGACGCGGCTGATGTCGGCGGCGTTGAAGCCTTCCGTCGCCGCCTTGACCCGCTCTACGTCATAAGCGCCGAGCCTCTCCGGCAGCTTGGCAAGATTACCGTCGAGGATTTCCTGGCGGGCGCGCGCGTCGGGCAGTTTGGTCTCCAGCCATAGTTCGACGCGGCCGGCCCGCAGCAGTGCCGCGGGCATCTGGTTGGGATCCATCGCCGTCAGGATCACCGCGACCTTGCCGGAGGTTTCCGTCTCCAACCCGTCGAGCATCGTGAGCAGGTAGCGGTTGAGGCCATGCAACCGCTCGCTCTGCATCAACACGTCGGCATCGTCGATGAAGATCACGGACGGCGTGCAGAGCTTGGCCTGGTCGAACACTGCCCGCACCTTGTTGTAGAATGGATCGGCCGACTCGCTGAAGATGGTGCCATCGATCATGAAGAACTTGCCCTTCATGCGATGCGCAAGCGCGCGGCCGACGCTGGTCTTGCCGGTGCCGGGCGGGCCGTAAAGCAGGACGCCCTTCTTCGGGGTGAGACCGAGATCGCCGAAGCGGGAATCGAACAGCATCGGATTGACGATGAAGGTCTGCAGTTTCTCGGCGATCTCCTCGAAGCCCTTCAGGCTCGAGAAGTCCACCTTCGCGACCTCGCCGAGCGAGACGTTGCTGCTCAGCATGCGGGTGTCGAGCAGGTCGAGCACAGTCTGGTCGTTGGCCGCAACATCGTCGCGGATCAGCGCACAGACCTCGTTGAGCTGATAGACGGATAGCTTGGAGGCGAAACTGAAGATGCGCCTGGCATCGAGCCTTCTGGCCCGCTCCGCACCAAGGTTGCGCTCGAGGAAGAAGCTGTAGTCGTCCGGCGTCAGTGCACCGAGCGGCAAGAACACCGCGCGTCCGTCGAGCTGGGGAACCAGCTTGAGGCGATCTGTGGCGGTAAATACCAACCGCTTGCCTTCGGCGCGGGCTGTTTCGAACAACGCCTGTAATGTTGTGTTCAAATAGTACGGGCGCGGATAGGCCATTGGAAACTTATTCGTGAAGCAAAACAGGTCGAGGTCCTCGACAAAGACGATGTCGGCCCTGTCGAGCGCGGCGTCGACCACCCGGTGCAGCCCCTCTTCATACGAAGGATGGTTCGCCCCTTCGGAAGCCTGCAGCACGTCGCGGCAGGAGATGCGGATGCCGCCGAATTCCTCGATCAGCCTGTTGAGCAAGGTGGTCTTTCCAGCCCCGACCCCACCGATGAGCACCGTCACGGGAACAGCGAGAACGGTCTCCCGCAGTCGCTGGAGGGCGTCGGCCTGGGTGGGCGACAGTTCTGCCGGCGCTGCGGCGGAATGGCCATGCGCAAAGATGGAGGACGGAATCGACAGGTTCATGACGAAGTGTTCCTTTCAGTCAGGTCGGCAGGGTTGATCTGGCGATGGCAGCAATGAACGGTTGCGATCGGCATATCGGTAAGCCACGACCCGCCGCATTCGCCGGCGGCGAGGTAAATGATGCGGGTATGCAGGGCGGCGAGCGAGGCGCGGTGTCCCGCGCTCAGGATCGCCGCATCGGGAAGCCGTTCGGCGAGCAGGCGATGGAGCGCGACCTCGGACTCCTCGTCCAGCGCCGAGGTCGCCTCGTCGAGCAGCAGGATGTCGGGCCGGTGCAATAGCGCGCGAGCGAAGGCGATGCGCTGCCGCTCGCCGCCGGACAGGCCGGATGCGGATGCGAATGCGATGTCATCGTCGTCGAGCCGAGCGATAAGCGCCGGTAACCCGACCGCGACGAGCGCGTCGCGCAACATCCCGTCAGAGATCGAATCTGCGAGACCAGGATAAGCAAGCGCGTCGCGCAGTGCGCCGAGCGGCAGGTAACCGCGTTGCGGCAGCGCCATCAGGCGCGCCCCGCGCTTGACGCTCACGCTGCATTCGCCGAACGGCCAGATGCCGGCCAGCGTCCGTATCAGGCTGGTCTTGCCGGCGCCCGAGGGACCACGAAGCAGGACGCGCTCGCCCGGGGGCCAAGGCGAGGTGAGTAGCAGAAGCGATAGGCGCACCGTCCGGCCGCCGCACCACGAGATCGCGGGCAAGCAGCGCAGGACCATCGCCGTCATGCGCGACATGCTCGATCCGGCTGCCTGCGCTCTCCTGCACCGCCACAAGCGCGGTCTCGAAGCCCGACAACCGGTCGATCACCGCGCCCCAATCGGTGAGCTTGGTGTAGTTGCGCATCAGGAACGAGAGTTCCCAGCGGATGCGGAAGAACACCCCCGAGGTCTGGGTCACGCCGCCGAGTTGCATCGCGCCGGAGAAGTAAAGCGGCACCGACATCAGATAAGGAAAGGCGATCGCGATGCCGTTGAAGGCGGTCGCGACGACGCTCAGCCAGCGCTGCCGCGACAGCAGCTCGTACCAGTTGGTGATGATGAAACCGAAGCGCCGGTCGAGCCCGGCGCGCTCGGCCGCCTCGCCGCTGAAATGCGCCACCTCCTCGGCGTTCTCGCGCAGCCGCGCCAGCGAGAAGCGGAAATCGGCTTCCGCCTTCTGCTGCGCGGCGTCGAGGCCGACCAGCGAGCGGCCGACGAGATGCGTCACCCAGGTGACCGGGCCCGCGATGAGAAACGAGGTCGTCACCAGCAACACGGGCATGGAGACCGCGATCCCCATCAATTTGATCGGAACGTTGGCAGGGATTGTCGCCAGCACGGTGGCGAAGGAAGCCAGCGTCACCAGCGTGGTCAGAAGGCCGAGGCCGGTCGAGATCGCATACGTGACATAGAGGTTGACGTCCTCGGCGATGCGCTGGTCCGGATTGTCAGGCGCGTTGCCGGCAAGCTGCACCCCGTAATGCGCGCCGTCCGCGAGCCAGGCATCGAGATAGCGTCCGGTAAGCCAGCGCCGCCAGCGGATCGTGAGGCATTTGTTGAGCGTGATATTCCCGAACGCAAGAACAACGTTGACGATGGTGATGCAACTGAAGACCACAAGGAGCTGAAACAGGAAGGCATTCCAGTCCCTGGCGCCGACCGCGTTGAACAGCGCCGCGTTCCAGTAGCTCGACGCCACCGCCACGCCGACCCCAGTGAGATTGAGCGCGACCACCCCGGCCAGCAGCGCCCGCGCCTGCCAGCGCTCCTCCGAGCGGAGCCACAACACACCAATGCGCCAGCCGGCCTTCGCCAGAACGATCACGCGACGGCGCGAACTCGTCTCCTGCCTCGGCTGCGCAGGGTTACTCATGAGAGCGGCCTTTGCGCCGGGCGCATGGGACCGACGAGACGCAAACTTGTCGTTTCTCATGCCCCGACATCAGACCTTGATACGCGTAGATCAAAACTTGGCGGTGGCTGAAAACGTGTAAGTTCTCGGAAATCCAAGGGCGATGGCGCCGGCGCCGTTTTGAATCCAATAATGGTGGTCGGCGACGTTCTGCACGTTCAGGCGCATGATCACCGGTGTGCCGTTGAAGGCCGTCTCATAGCGCAGACCCACGTCACCGACAGCGTAGGCCGGAACAAGGAGTGTATTTCGCGCATCGAGATAAGACGAGCCGACGTAGCTCACGCCTCCGGTCAGGTAGAGACTCTGAAGGAAGGGCAATCGGTATTCGCCATAAAGTGACGCCCTCCATTTTGACACAGCCAGTGGTCGTTTGCCGAGAAGAGTAGGATCATTGGTTTTCGTTACTTCCGGATCGAGATAGGTGCCGCCGCCCCTGATGGTCAGGTCGTCGGTGACTTTGCCGGTTGCGGTGAATTCGATGCCCTTGTGGATCTGACGGCCGTCCTGGTTCTGGGTCAATGTGCCATCGGGGTTGGTGACAATATAGTTGTTCGCCTTATCGATCTGAAAGGCGGCGAGGGTGAGGAAAACGCCGCCGACATTGGCCTTTGCCCCGAACTCGATCTGCTTGCTGATTGTGGGCGGCAGAATCGCTCCGGCATTCGTATAGATAGGCTGAAGGGGAACAGTGCCACCGGCCTGGAGCGCTTCGATATAAGTGCCGTAGAGCGAGACGTTGGACGTCGGCTTGAAGATCAGTGACGCGGTCGGCGTGACGGCCGACTTGTCGTAGCTGTTGGCTCCTACCAGCCCTGTTTTTTGGTTGTAGTTCAGCGAAACAATCGACGCGCGGTTTACCCCGGCCAGAATCGAGAAATATCGATTGAGGGTAATGTCATCGCCGATAACGATATTGGTGGCCGAGACCTTGGCATAACGGGTTTCGGGGCCTGATCCCAGAGGGTCGAATACGAGTGGTGCGGAGTTCTGGAGAGCGGTAAGGGTTGGATATACGGGACTGGTGATGGTTTTATTGTAACCGGTTATTGGGGTGGAGAAGTCGGTTGTATTACCGTTTGCTCCGAACGTGAGCTTGTGCTGAATGCCGAACGTGTCGAACTTCCGGTCGACGTAGAGATAGCCGCCCGCCTCTTCCGATAGAGGTCCCTCTTGGGACCAAGCTTGGTAGTAGTACTTCCCATCGGCTCGTAGAAACAACCTGTTCGGTGCTGCGGTGGTTATGATCGCCTTGTTAGAGATGACAGCCGCCCGCACCGTCGTGTCGTCATCGATGTCCCATCGGACATTGGCGCCTACCAGGTCGTACGCGTTATGGGAGGTGCCCCAATTCGGCAGGAGAGGTCTATGCGTGTCGAAATCCGACGCGGAGGGAATTCGTCCTGCTTGTGCGACATTGAACCAGGTTGCGACGTCCCCGGTGGACCAATAGTCGTGGTGTGCCATGTTAAGCGAGACTTTGAGAGAGTCGGTCACATGCCAGTCCACCGCGCCGCTGACGAAGGCCCGCCTCTCACCGACGCCAAGGACGTTATCGCCGTCCTGATAAACCGCGTTGAACCGGTAGCCGAACTTCCCTTCCTTATCGATCGGGCCACCCAGATCGAGATGGTTGAGAAACTGCGTGCCGCCAGAATTGCCAACCGTATAATTGAACAGAGGCGTCGCGGTCGGACGTTTGAGGACATAATTCGTCATTCCGCCGACGCTGCCTGTGCCGTAAAGAAAGCCCGAGGCCCCGGAGAAAACTTCCACGCGCTCGAGGCCTTCTAGGTCGTTGTTGCCATACACGAACCCGGTGAGGGGGATGCCATCTATTTCAAGACCTGTACCGAAGCCTCTTGCGACGGGATGCAGGCCATAGCCCTGGTTACTGGTGCCCGACGTGACATAGACGAGAGGGTTGAATTTGAAGAGTTGATCGTCCGTCGCCGCGATCGTGTTTTGCAGCAGCTCCGCTGATGTCACGTCAATCGAATACGGTGTATTGAGAATAGGTTTGTCGCCCCAGGGGCCCGTGGTTTTGGCCGTCTCGACCCTGTAACCCTGCGCCGCGGTGCCCTCGTGCTGGTCGTCGGACGAGACTCTGTTGTTCGTCCTGATCGGACGTACTTCAACATGTTGCCGCACGTGAGAAGGTTGCGCGCGTCTTGCAGCGACGCGGCGTGCAGGACGGGAAGAACGAGCACGATGCGTCATTCGGTGGGGCTCGTCGACGTGAATCGCGGGAAGGTCCGACTGCTGCTGCTGTTGTTGCTGCGCAAAGGCTGGCCCGCTATCGCTGGTCATCAATGCAAGTGAACTCACCGCTCCCAGGCCGATGGCCTTGAGGAAATTCCCCGCTGCCCCATTCATCTCGTGTCCCTGCTTCCTTATTACTGGTCCTTCCTGGGACCTCAGTTGAAATTTGCGTTTCCCGTCTCCGACGTGCCTTTGCCAGACCAATCAGGTAGTAACGTTATATTCATAATAATATAACGTATAGCAGTAACCATAATTATGTCGATCAGGACAATGTCCAACGCTTCGCCGGACAACCCCCATCGTCCGGGCTCGGTAGTGCGCGAGCCATCGTTATGTCCGCACCAACACAGCGTGACTAAGCAAGATTCTTGTATACCGTCAAGAGGTATATACCGTAATAAGGTATCTACTGTGATGCGGCATCAACCTTGCAGACTCAGGTTTTCAGAGTGGGGGTTCTCTTCGAACGCTTGGATCAATAACGTGCCTTGGCTGAAATCCTGATTCGAGGGTGGGTATGTCAATCTGGCTTTTTTTCCGCATCGAGTTCACGCGCGTAAATCCCGTGGGACGCAAGAAGTTCGGATCTTTGGCGGGGATGGGTACCGGTAGAGTCTGCATCCTTGAAGCGATTGATCGATATGGTTCGATCTCGGCCGGCGCTCCTGCTGTCGGCCTCAAATTTCAGCAGTTCTGGCGACAAGTGCAGGACCTCAATACGCAATTCAAGGAACCGGTCGTCGATATCCGGCGAAGCGGGCGCAACAGGGGAGCGTTCTTGACGCCCTTGGGCAAGGAGGTAGTCAGACGCTATCGAGAAATGGAGCGCATTACCAATAAGACGCTTGAAAAGCATTATCGGGAGTTCGAGGCGCTGGTTGGCATCGATTCCACCACACCGCCGTTTGTCCCGCGCTGGGCGCAACTGATCGATCCGGGAACGATCGCCAAACCGGCAAAGAAACGCGCCAGGACGCGGCAGCCCGTCGCCAAGCGTCCGCCAAGTAAAAAGATCAACGCGCGAGCCACGAAGCGCGTACTTGGTCGCTCGCGCGAGAGCAGGTCATAGTATCTGACGTAAGAGCCCCGCTCTCAACCGAAGAAAATCGCGACGCGCAAGTCGGAGTTGTCGCGAACTGAGCGACGAGATGATGGAATGAATATCATGCATGCGCGGTGCGAATGCTGCGGTAGTCGGTATTCTCAGCGCGGCGCTTTCCTTTTCCTCACGATCTGGAAATCACCGCCATGGATCGTAGTTGTCCTGCTCGCTTTGGCTGGAGTCGTTTTCCATGGCATGTTGAGATGAACTCGGACATGTTGCGCTGTCTGGCGATAAGCGTCTTCCCCATAAGAACTATGTTGAATTTGAAGCAACACGCGGATGTCATGGGTCCAGTGCTGATCTATCGATATCGTCCCCAATTTCCTGCCGCAGCTTCGGCCCCTTGGCGAGCCGACGCCCTAGCGCTTCGAGGAACTTGTCGTAGAGCTCGCCGTCCTTCGCGTGGGTCGCAGCCTGGGCAGATTTCGGCAGCGGCGCACTGTGGGACTAAACACCTAGTCTAAATAACCATTTACTCCAGCGCAAACTATCGACCATCTCAGGCGCTGCTGCTCCAGGTCACGCCGCTTCATCAGGCTCCGGCGTTGGGCCATCACTTATGGTCAGTGTGACGGACGCTGGATGCTGGACTTGCCCTGCACTTGGCTGGTCCACTTCGAGACCATCATAGCAAACGTGATGATCGCCCAAGCGGTGAACCCGAACAGAGCCGTAGCAATCAACGTCTTCCGCATTGGGCGGTGCCCTTCAGCCAGCTAACGTGCTCGAAATCGCCGGAACTGTAGTCCGGATTGCGCACATGCGATAGCGCCCGGCGAAGTCTGATATACCGCCTATCTTCTATATCAGAGCAACGATCCAATAGACGCCAATCGCCATCTAAACGGCGAAGGCGGCGAAACGAGCGCTTACCGCCGCGACGCTCGTCGAAGTTAGACGAATGATCGATCCACCGGGACGGCGCGGGGCCGTTCGTCGTCAGTGATTCCAAGGGCGTGCCGATGGCCTACGTTCACTGCCGCGATGATCTTGAAGGCGTCCGCTTCGCTCACAGCCATCTGACTTCTGACTTCGCGAAGCACGCCGGATAGCGAACGGAATTGCGCGATAAGCGCCATTCCAGGAATCATATAGGCAATCGAGAGCGGGACTACAAAAGGGTTAAGCCAGTGCTGATCACCGCTTTCAAGCAAAACCCCCTTCTCACGCCCCAGGCGCAAGTCATGCTGGCGATTCGCTACGGCAAGTGGAAGCCGATGGGTCATGCGAAGTAAGTTCTTTGCCACCACGCTCGCTTTAGCTCTTTCATCGCCTGCGCTCGCAGAACCGGATCACCGGACAGGCGTCCGTCACAGACGCAACACGCTCGAAATTCATGGGTAGCGCATTCGCTTGTCGGGCATAGACGCGCCCGAGTCCGACCAGCTTTGTCGCGGTGACGACAGCTTGCAACATCGATGCGGTGCCAAGGCAGCTAACGAGTTAGATCGCTTCATTGCTGGCAGGTCGGTTGGCTGCGAAGGCGTCGGTCGGGATCAGTATGGGCGCACGGTCACGGTATGCTCGATCGATGGTGAAGACGTTGCGGACTGGCTTGTTCGAAATGGGCTTGCGTTTGATTGGCCGCGATACTCAAACGGAAAGTATTCAGGCGCGCAGAAGGAAGCGGAGCGCGCGGGGCGTGGTGTTTGGGCGGGATCGTATGTCGTGCCGTGGGCCTATCGGGCGTGCATCAGGAATGGCGGACGGCCTGGTGGATGTTCGGATTGATGCTTCTGCGAAGTGACCGCTCACCAAGAGTACTTTAACACCCCTTTGCCGGCGTAGCTTTCGGTTGTGTTCGAGAACTCGCCTTCGAAAGTGGCGGCGGCTGCGAACCCATTGGCCCACGTCATTTCAGCGGCAGCCGTGACCAGTGCGGCCTCGCGCGCTTGCGCCGCACCATTGACGACAAACGACGCACCGGGCAACGACTGGAACGTCGCCGCGATCACGCGATCGGTGTCGAAGTTGTGAGCCCACGCCGCGCGGCCACGCAACGTCAGGATGGCATCGTTGAGTGCGAACGACTTGTCGGTGCGCACGCCGAGTTCGGAGCGTGATGCAGTTGCATTCTTCGCCGCGTAGCTGAGCGCGAACAGATTACCGCCCTGTTCGGCATAGGCGGGCAGATCATAGCTGGTGAACTGCCCCGCGACATAGGGCGTGACGCCCATCCATGAGGCGGCAATGTGGTAGCCGCCTTCGAGCCGTCCCGAGAAAGCACTGGCGTTAAAATTCGCACGCAGCCGCTCGATGCCGTTCGTCGTCACGATACGGTCCGTGGTAACGTCCTGCCAACCATAGGCGAGTGCGCCGCTGAGATAGGCATTTCCGATACTGTGACGCGCGTTGACACCGACCTGGAATAGATCGGAGCGCCCGGTGCCGAACCCGTTGTCGACGCGGAACTGGGTTCCGCCGCCGGCCATTGCAAAGCCCACCAGCGTATCCGGCGATATCCGGTAATCGGCGCCGACGGCGGCACCATAAACACTGCTGGTCGCGGTGTTAGAGCCGCCAACGCTGTTGCCATCGGTGGTCTGCGAACCGCCGAAGCCCGCCGCCCAAACATTCCAGCGTTGATCGAAGGCCGGCACCAACGGAGGCGCTTTGCGATAGATCGCGGCATAGGCCTCGCGTTCGGAAGCGTTGCGCGTCTTGCCGTTGGCTGCATAGCCGAGCGCGCCGGCACCGTCTGCATAGGCCATTGGCGCCGATGCCGCGCCGATGCCACCACGCCCGGCCATAAACGGGTCGGTCATCACCCCCATGAACAGGCTCATTGCGTTGAATGTCGCCTGTTGGGTGCCGGTGCCCAGTTCGCCGGAAACTTGTGTCAGCCCCTGCGGCGACAGCGCGCCGAACGCCAACGGAATCCCGCCGGTGCTATTGAAGAAGTTGGTCAACGTGGTCGCAACCGCTTGTTGATTGCGATTGAGGCCGCTGGGCAGAGCAAAATTCAAAGTCAGGTCGAGATAGGCGTTGTTGCCGTCATAGGCGAGCGCCGCGGCCTTGAAGTTGGTCGGGAGGTTGGTGTTGACCGGGCCTGAGAACGTCCCGCTGATGCCGCCGTCCGCGGTAAGAATAGTGTAGCGCTTCCCGACGTATGCGCCCGGAGCGAACTGCGCAGCCACCGTCGCGCCGCCCAGCGCCGCGCTGCCGGTGACATGGGTGAAGTCGGATGCCGTCGGCGACACTTCGACCATGTAGGTCGAGGCCGCCGTCAGCGTCAGATTGCCGGCCACCGTCAGCGTGCCGATCGAATTGCCCGGCGCCAGCGTGCCGCCATCGATCGTGGTGTTGCCGACCGTGCCGTTGCCGCCGAGCGTGCCGCCCGTGTTCACCGTTGTCAGCGACGACGACGCGATCGAGCCGTTCACCGACAGCGTGCCGGCATTCACCGTCGTCGCGCCGCTGTAGGTGTTGATGCCGGTGAGGGTGAGCTTGCCGGTGCCGGCTTGCACGACCTTGCCGGCATCGGGGCCGTCGTCGGAGATCACGCCGCCAAAGCTGTAAGCGTTGGAGCGGTTGAAGATCAGCGTGCCGCCGTTGGTGACGTTGCCGGCGATGGAGCCGGTGGTGCCGCCGTTGCCGATCTGTAATGCCCAGCACGAACAGATCGCGGTGCCGCCGGTGTATGCATTGGCGCCGGTCAGGGTGAAGATGCCGCTGGTGCCGACGGTGCCGACCCGTAGCGCGACCGATCCAGCCGGGCCGTCGGCGATCGTGCCGGAGAAGGTGGTATTGACGCTGGTGCCGCCGACGGCCAGCGTCGCGGCACCGCCGCCGGAGTTGGTCACCTTCCCGGCGCCGCTCAGCGAGCCGATGAACTGAAATGAACTGTTGAGATCGAGAGTTGCGCTCGCGGCGACGGTAAAGTCACTGTTGCTGCTCAGCGTACCGGACGGGTCTGCCCGCAGCGTGCCCGTCACGACGTTGCTCGCGCCGGAATAGTCGGTGGAGCCGGAGATCAGCAGCGTACCGGCGCCGAGCTTTGTCAGCCCGCCGGTACCGGAAAGTGTCTGCGACAGATCGAACGTATGGTTGATGTCGGCAATATCGAAGCCGCCACCGTTGGCGCCCCAGACGATGGGGCGCGCGGTGGAATTGAACGTTGTCCCCGTCACCCGTAGCGTGCCGCCGTTAAAGGTCAGCGCGCCTGAAACATCGCCGAGGCTCGCATCGGACGACACCGACAACGTGCCCTGAGTCAGCGTCCATGGCGTCACCGCCGTCGTCGCGTTCGTCAGCGTCCAGGTGCTCGTGCCTGTCTTCTCGAAACTGGTGAACCCCTGATATTGCGCAGCCGCGCCGATCTTCGAGACATCGAAACTGCTGTCAGCCGACCCGCCGAGGGTCAGCATGTTGCCCATGCCTGCCGTCGCATCGACATTGCCGACGATCGTCGACCCTGCCTGCAATTCCAGCCGGTTGGTGCCACCGGTGAAGGTGACGGCGTTGGCCCGCGTCAAGCCATCGCCGCCCATTCCGCCGGAAATCGTCCCTGCATTGACGATGGTGAGGTTCGACCCGACGATGCCCACGCCACCGGCGCCGCCCGCGCCGGCCGTCGCGCCCAGACCACCCGGACCGCCGGAATTCGGACCGGGGCCGCCGCCACGACCGCCGTTACCGCCGGGACCGCCGAGACCGCCAGCGCCCGAGGTTCCCGAACCGCCAGAATCGCCAGGATCGCCGGAACCACCACTCAAACCTGAACCTGTACCGCCATTACCGCCCGCACCGCCAAAGCCACCGGAGCCACCGAGGGCCGGGAAAGAAGCGTTGCCGCCGCTGCCGCCGTTGCCGCCCGCGCCGCCGTCACCGCCACGGCCCTTGGCGGCAACGCCTCCCATGCCGCCGGCCCCGCCGTCCCCGCCGACGCCGGCGCCAGAGCCGCCAAGACCGCCACTGCCACCGATACCGCCCGATCCGCCATCGCCGGAGGTAGCGCCACCCGCGCCCCCTGGGCCGCCGGCCCCGCCGAGACCGCCCGTCCCGCTCGTGCCGGAGTTGCTTCGGCCGCCAGCCCCGCCAGCCCCGCCAGCGCCGCCAGTGCCGATCGAGCCGGCGCTGCCGCCAGCCCCGCCTGCACCGCCGCTACCGCCGATGTCGTTAACGCCGCCATTGCCGCCCGCGCCCCCTGCGCCGCCATTGCCGCCGCTGGTATTCTGGAGCCCCGGGGCGGCGCTGCCGCCGGCGCCTCCGTTGCCGCCGGCAATCATACCGGTATTGAGCAGGGTCAAGTTGCTGCCGCTCACCGCGGCCCCGCCTGCGCCGCCCGTGCCCGCCGTACCGGAAGCGCCACCGGCGCCCTGGTTGCCGCCGCTACCACCGTTGCCGCCGCTGCCGCCCGCGCCGCCGACGCCGCCGGTGCCCGAGGCTGCCAAGTTACCGTTGCCGCCACTGCCGCCATTGCCCGCCGCGCCGCCGCCGCCGCCATCGGCCACGCCGCCCGTGCCGCCCTGTCCGCCAACAATGGCCCCGGCATTTTGCAGGGTGAACCCGCTGCCGGCGACCGCCGCGCCGCCGGCACCGCCGACGCCAGCCTGTCCGCCGGCGCCGCCCGCTCCGCCGTTGCCGCCCGCGCCGCCAGGGCCGCCGTTGCCGCCGATGACAGCGGCATTCAGACCGGCTGCACCGTCCGCGCCGTTGCCGCCCGCGCCGCCATTGGCGCTGCCGCCGATGCCGCCGGTGCCGCCGATCACAGCCGTATTCCCGTCGATGGTGAAGTTCGCGCCGGGAGTGGCGGCGGCATCGCCCGCTCCACCGATGCCGCCGCTGGTCGCCGCGTGCCCCGCCGTGCCGCCGCTCCCTGAGGTTGTTCCTCCATCTCCGTTGGTTCCGTCGCCGCCGAGGCCGGGATCTCCCGTCGCGCCCACGGTGCAGGTTGCGTAACTGACGCCGTTGATCGAAGGACAGGGGGTTGCCCATGCCGACGGCGCGTATGATCCCGCCGTGAGCGCGGTGGAGCACAACAGGGCCAGCATCGCCGCGCGATGTCCGCGATTCGAAATTTTCGGCATTGCACGCCGGTCTGAGATTGCCGGCCGTCCCGGCCACCGATCCATGCCCATCCCGATGCCCCTGCCGATGCGGCGCCTCGCCCCTTCTGATCTTCCCTTAGACTGGCAAATAGCTGCCGACGCAATCCGGAAATTGCCGACTACCCTGTCAACCAAGTGCTGTTTTTAAGGGGGGGGGCGAAACCGGCAGTCACACCAGGCGGAAAGACCGCCCTGTCCGAAGCTCTACAGCTTAGCGGGCGGCCTCAGCGAGGTGACAGCGCTTGAGATCAGACACTGGACCACCTCCTTCATTGTTGATGATAAGGAGAAGCTAGTGAGTTTCTTTCTTAGGTCAAATATCGGCTAGGGCTCGCCCCGATCTGCCGCGCATCACTCATTGTCTTTTTCCTGCGTGATGAGCCTGGCGCTCCGCTGTCCGGTGAAATAAATCCAAAGCCAGTTTAATACGACGGCGAGGCGGTGGCGCAGGCCGATCAGGAAGTAGATGTGGGCGACGCCCCATAGCCACCAGGCAAGCCAACCCGTCAATCTGATCCAACCGAAATCGACGACCGCCGCGCGCTTGCCGATCGTCGCCAGGCTGCCGGCATCCTTGTAGCGAAATGGCGGCAAGGCATTCCCGCTGCACAGCCGCGCCTTGATCGTTTCGGCAACGTAGCGCCCTTCCTGCTTTGCCGCCGGCGCGATGCCGGGAACCGTCTTGCCGTCCGGCATCCTGACATGCACGGTGTCACCAATCGCGAAAATATTCGCATGCCCCGGCACGGTCAGGTCCGGCGACACAAGAATGCGGCCGGCCTTGTCCGCCGGCGCATCCAACCACTCCGCTGCAGGCGATGCCGCTACGCCCGCAGCCCAGATGACGGTCTTCGCCGATAGGTGTTCTGCGCCGCTCGTGACACCCTCCGCCGTACAGTCAGAAACCGCCTGTCCGAGCCTGATCTCGACTCCGAGTTTCATCAGAGCCTGACGCGCATAGTCGGACAGGCTTTCGTGAAAACCGGAAAGAAGGCGGGAACCGGCCTCGACAAGGACAACACGTGCCTGGCGGGTGTCGATGATGCGGAAATCCCCTCGCAACGTGTCATGCGCCAGTTCGGCGATCGTGCCGGCAAGCTCCACGCCGGTCGGGCCGCCACCGATGACGACGAATGTCAAGAACTCCGCGCGTTCCGCTCCGTTCGTTGAGCGCTCGGCCTGCTCGAACGCGCCAAGAACGCGCCGCCTGATCGTCGTTGCATCCTCGAGCGTCTTAAGCCCGGGCGCATGGCGTTCCCATTCGTCATGGCCGAAATAAGCGTGCCGAGATCCGGTGGCTAGAACGAGCGTGTCGAACGGAACGGCCGTACCGTCCGCGAGCAGAACCAGTTTTTCCCGGCTGTTGACGCCGACGACCCGGCCGAGCAGCGTCGTAACGTTGTCGCATCGACGAAGCAAGGAACGGATTGGCCAAGCGATTTCCGACGTTGCCAAAGAGGCGGTCGCGACCTGGTAGAGCAGCGGCTGAAACAAATGGTGATTGCGCCGGTCGATTACCGTGACGCGGACCTCCGCCTTCGCAAGACCCCGCGCGACGTCGAGACCGCCGAAACCGCCACCGACGATGACGACATGATGTGCAGAATCAGGAGCATTCGCGCTTCCGCTATCGGCCATGGGTCTGCTCCGCTATTGTGTTGCTAAACAAATGACTCGCGGCTCAACCGTGGGAGCAGGCGCACGGCATTCTCTCTCGTAATGGCGGCGATATCCGAGGACGTGAATGTCGCAGAATCCTGCATCGAACACATAGTCGCTGCCAAACAGAATTCTAGAACCGTCGACTATCGCAAGCAGAGACCGAAGGTGCACGGAGATGCTGAAAGCGCCGTATCGTAACAGAACCTTCCGAAAGACTATGCCGGCCTCTCCGGGAGCCCATCCTCCTTTATCGACCGATGGTCGATACGATAGACCATCAGTCGATTTGCAAGTCTGACCGATGGAGCGATGCCAATCCTCGCCGCCGCCACGACTGCCAAGAAACCGAACCGCCTTGCACGACGCTCATGACCTCGCGGCCGAGCTGACGGTCGACGACCGTCCGCCATGGGACAAGCGTGAACTCGTGCGCCTTCTCGATGATCGCGAACTTGCCGCCGGATAGCTGCGGTGCCGGTGAAGCACCATTGGAGTTGCTTGGTTGCGCCGCTAACCAGCTCTCCCATGCAATTTGATCAGCAAATGAAACTATCGGAAGGCCAGAACGCAACTCAGTCATTCTCTACCCTTAGTGCGGTCCGTGGACTCGATAAAGGTCCGCTTCCGTTAACCCGGGTCTGGTAGCTGCGCGATCCGCGAACAACCAATTGTAACCTTTCGCTCCGCCTCAATTTTGGCGAGCCATGGCGTAAACGCAGTTCTCCGTTTCATCGCGCCGGATGCCATATCATGCGTATGCAACTTGTTCGATCAGACCGCTTGGGAATCCTGAATGTCGATCCGGCCTGGCGTTGTCCCGCCGCCACCTCGTCATGCGTGCTCGGCGATCACCGCCAGGAAGGCCGGGCCGTAGCGGGCGAGCTTGGCGTCGCCGACGCCGGGCACCTTCGCCATCTCGGCGCTTGAAGCGGGACGCGCCGTCGCCAGTTCGATCAGCGTCTTGTCGTGGAAAATCACATAAGGCGGCACGTTCTGCGCGCGCGCCAGTTCTGTGCGCTTGCGCCGCAGCGCCTCGAACAGGTCGCGGTCGACGTCGGCGACGGCGGATTGCGCCACGCCGCGCGCGACCTTTTGGCGTCGCGCGCGCGGAGCCGCCGGCACGCGCAGCCACAGCGTCGGCTTGTCGCGCAGGAAATCGCGGCCGGCGGGCGCGATCGAGAGGCCGCCATGACCGGCGAGATCGACCTCGACAAGGCGCAGCGCGATGAGCTGGCGCAGGATCGCACGCCACGCGCGATTGTCGTGTTCAGCGCCGATGCCGAAAGTAGAAATGCGGTCGTGGCCGAACCGGGCGATGCGGTCGTTCTCGACGCCGAGCAGCACGTCGACGATATAAGCCTGCCCGAAGCGCTCGCCGGTGCGGTAGATGCACGACAGCGCCTTCTGCGCGGCGGTCGTGCCGTCGAACAATTCCGGCGGCGCGGCGCAGGTGTCGCAATTGCCGCACGGCTCGCAACGGTCGCCGAAGTAGGACAGCAGAACCTGACGGCGGCAGCCCGCCGTCTCGGCCAGCCCCAGCAACGCGTCGAGCTTCTGCCGCTCCATCCGCTTGCGCGGGTCCGGCGCGTCCGATTGCTCGATGAAGCGGCTGCGCAGCGCAATGTCCTCGGGGCCGTAGAGCATCAGCGTGTCCGCGGCCAGGCCGTCGCGCCCGGCGCGGCCGGTCTCCTGATAAAAAGCCTCAATGCTGCCCGGCAGGTCGATATGGGCGACGAATCGCACATCCGGTTTGTCGATGCCCATGCCGAAGGCGATGGTGGCGACCATCACGACCGCCTCGCCATGCTGGAAGCGCATCTGGTTGGCTTCGCGCGCCGCCTTCTCCATCCCCGCGTGATAGGCGAGCGCGTCATGGCCCTGCTCGCGCAGCCAGGCAGCGGTTTCCTCGGCCTTCCGTTTCGACAGGCAGTAGACGATGCCGCTCTCGCCCCCATGCCGCTTGAGGAAGTCCTTCAGTTGGGCGCGCGGATTGTCCTTCTCCTCGATCGCGTAGCGGATGTTGGGCCGGTCGAAGCCGGCGATGAAGGCGTCGCTCTCGGCAATGGCGAGATGCGACAGGATTTCGGCGCGCGTCGGCTCGTCGGCCGTCGCCGTCAGCGCCATCCGCGGTATGTCGGGAAACTGCCGGACAAGCGCGTCGAGCTGGCGGTAAGACGGACGGAAGTCGTGTCCCCATTGCGATAGGCAGTGCGCCTCGTCGATGGCGATCAGCGACAGCTTCGCCCCGCCGAGCCGCTCCATCACGTCGGGGCGCAGCAGCGTCTCGGGCGCAACATAGAGCAGGTCGAGATTGCCGTCATGGATGGCGCGCCACAGCGCGCGCCTTTCGTCCGGCCCCAGATCGGAATTGAGGGCGGCCGCCCTCACGCCCGCCTGCCGCAAGGCCGCCACCTGGTCGGCCATCAACGCCAGCAGCGGCGACACGACAAGCCCCATGCCGGGTTGGACGATGGCGGGGATCTGGTAGCAGAGCGACTTGCCGCCGCCCGTCGGCATCAGCACGAAGGCGTTGTTGCCGCCGATGACATGCGCGACGATGCGCGCCTGCGGCCCCCTGAACGCATCGTAGCCGTAGACGGTCTTGAGGATTTCGAGGGCTTTGGCGGTCATCGGCATCAGCACGGCGAATCACGAAAACGCCCTTCATAGCAGCTTCACCGTGATTGCGATCCTTGAAGATCGCCTATGGACCGCGTGGACCCATAGGTATCCGACGATCATCGGATGACGCCGCAAGCCAACGAACTTCCTCCTCATCAAGATGATCGATTTTCAGGTGCATCGGCCCGGCGTTTTGCCGATACCGGATTCCTTCGCTGCAATGCTTGTGATCTCACCATCCTCGCGGGAATACGTCGGTCGGACATGACGACCTCTAACGACCGACAACACGCCGGAACCAGTCGTCCAGCAACGCCTTCTCGTAGGCATAGCGGTCGCCGGATAATCGCGCTGATGGATTCATCTGGTAATTGATGTCTGTAAGTGTCTCCTCGCCGCTGCGCGTGCGCTTTCCTTTCTCGGTCAGGACATAGCTTAGCGTGATGCGCGGCGGAGTGACGTCACGCATGATCCTGACGTCAGAGAAACGCGATGGCTCGTTCTCTCCGGCAAGGTCGATATTCCGGATATCGATGGTCAGGTTCTGGTTGGACGCCAGAAGCCGTGCTCCGAGCTTCTCGAGGTATGCCCTGAACGCTGCAAGCGTGGCATCGACCCCTCCCGCGTCGAACGAACCGGCGTCCGCATAACGCTCAGGGTTTATGAAATGGACCTTGACGCCCGCGAGGCTCTTCCCGGGCGCAAGCGTCAGAACGACAAGTATGGCTCCAAGAAGCATATTCCGGATCATGGCGAGCCTCCGTGTTCTTTGGCAAATGGGTCTGCCGTGGAGCATCGTCCAGGCTCCGCTACATCCTGAACCGCACCGGAACCACGAGCTGCACGATCTGCGCGTTAAGCTCCGGCGGCGCTGGCGGCAGCGGCGAGGCGCGCTCGATCATCGCGAGAACCTCGTCGTCGAGTTCGGGACAGCCAGACGAGCGGACCAGATGATAGGTGAGCACGCGGCCGTCGCGATTCATCCCGAAGCTCAAGAGCGCTGTGCCCTCCCGGCGATGCGCGCGGGCCGCGTCCGGATAGCGCTTGTAGCGATCGAGGTGGGACAGCAGCTTGTTCTTCCAGGCGGACGGGACGTTGGAAGGCCTCGCGCTCACGCCGGTGGTCCCTGTCGCGCCGCCATCGTGAAGATCGGTCGCGGCGGGTCGATTCGATGCCGGCGCAATCGCCAATGGGGTGTCTCGACGCTTCGCGGGCGATATCCGGCGCGCAAAAGCCTGCGGCGTGGACGATGCGCGCTTGGCGGAAGCGACTGTCGTGACAGCGGTAGCCGCGGCCGCAGCCATAGGAGGTGCCGCCGGTGGCTCGTCCCGCTGCTCAACGGCGGCCGTTTGCAGCCGGTCGATTGAACCGGCGTTTCGGGGACTGTCATCGTCAGTCATGCTCGGCCGCCGATAAGTCATCGCTGCGAGAGGCGCCGGCGCAGACACGATGTCGACCGCAATGACCGTCGGCAGTTCGCCGAGGATCGGTTCACCCGCCCGCTGGTAGCCGAGCGCGGACAGCACCGCGAGGTGGCCGATCAAAACGACAGCGATGCCGCCGGTGCGCGCGACACCACGCCGTATCAAGCCGCCATGCGCGATCGCGGCCGGCATCAGGCCTCAGGCTCGGCCAGCATCGATATCCGGATTTGGCGGCATGGTCGTTTGCGCCTTTCGCTCTCATGGGCTGGATGCCTGCCCATCCGGAAATGATCCGGTCCCGGCCGGCTCCCGTGCCGATGAATGACAGATACGCCGGCGCCGCGGCTCCATCAATCTGCTGGTTTAATTGAAAATTTGAATTGTTCTAGTCTGGGCTGGCGGAATGAGCCGCAAGTAAATGGACCTCGATAAGTCGACAGAAGCTTATGAACTCGCTTTCGAGGCGATGACGAGATTCGCCACGATCGCGAAGCTTACCGAAGCATTCCCGCGCGGCGCGGGTCGAGAACCCTTGCAGGGATCATCAACGAACACGATGATGCGTCATCATCGATGGCGGGCCATCCTCCGATCGGATGATGTAGCCCACGCCTTTTCTGCTTATTATGACGGGGCCGTGGGCTTGCTTGTGGCCAACGCGCTTTCGGGTATCACTCAAGGAGGATGCCGCCAACGATAACCCACGGAGGATCACCTCAATGGGAAAGCCCAGCTATTCGAATGCCATCGCCGCGATCTACGAAGCGGCGGCGCAACCCGACCTGTGGCCCAGCGCATTGGAATTGATCGCCGACTACGTGGGCACCGACAGCGGGATGCTGCTGTACCTGCCCGCATCGCGGGATAATGGTTTCATCATTTCCGGCCGTCTGCGCGAGGATTTGAACCATCTTTTCCTGAAGCACCACACCAAAAATCCTTATGGCTGCGCTTTTGCGCGCGCGCCAATCGACCGGGCGCTTGCGACGGACATGGTCGTTCGAAAGGACATCCTCCATCGCAGCGCGTTCTATGCGGACATCCTCGCGCCGCAGGGAATTTCAGAGATCGTCGCCGTCAGGCACTCGTCCCTGTCGGGAGAAGGGCCGGGCGGCATCCTGTTCAATCTGTCGGCGGCGCAAACAAACGACGCGGAAAATGCGCTGGCGCGCCTCGACGAACTCAAATCTCACCTTTCTCGTGCGATCGACCTTACAATTCTGGCAAGTCGTTTGCCGGCCGAAAGCGACACCTCGATCAAGTGCTTGCGACGGTGTCCGGTGCCGTGGTCCTTCTGGATCAACACGGCGGCATCCTCAGAATGACCTCGAATGCTGAAACGTTGTTGCGGCAATCCGACGGGCTTGTCGTCGTCAAAAGCGACCCGCTGACACTCGCCGCACAGACACATGCAGATTCGTTACGGTTCGCGGCGAGCCTCAAGCAAGCGCTTGCGGTCGCAAAAGGTGAAGAGACGAGCCTGGAAGGGTTGATGCAAATCGAACGCCCGTCCGGCCGCCGGGCTCTGCTGATTCGCATGACACCGCTGTTGCCGCAGACATTGTCTCCGTGGAATGCGTTCGACGCGATGGCCCACGTCATGGTGCAGATTGTCGATCCGCAAGCCTCCGCCGAAGCACAAGCCGAGCACCTTCGCCTGCTGGTGGGATTGAGCGCCGCGGAGACGCGGGTTGCCGCCCTTTTGGGTGGCGGGCTTGGCCTGCCGGAGACGGCACGCGTGCTTGGCGTCTCGCTGAGCACGGTCAAGACACACACAAAGCGCATATTCCATAAAGCCGACGTGCATTCATCAACAGCCCTTGTCCGGCTGCTGGCCTCGATTCCGATCGGGCCGCCAGGCTAGAGTCTGTTTCAACTGTGTTGAATCAGACTCGTCGCTTGTCTTTTTGTTTGAGCATGATCTTTTCCGAAAACCGGTTTCCACTTTTCGGGATCATGCTCTAGAAGCGTCTTCAAGCAAAATGGCTACCGGTTCGCGTAAAGAAAACGTGTCAAAACCATAGAGCCCCGCTTCCGATTCCATCAGAAGCGGAAAGGCTCGAGTGGAGACATTCGTTACCCGGTTGGCAGCGAACGCGAGACGCGAATGTCAAATCCAAAACTCCACTGGAAACCCGATTTTAACATTTGCAAGGACGCCTGCTGCAACCGGATGCAAATGTCAGAATCGGACCGCCAGCAGGTTGTTCATCGCGGCAATCGGATGGGATGACCCGACGGCCTTCGGCGAGCGTCATCCGTGATCGCCTCGACGATATTTCCAAGCCCGAAGCCTCCGGCATCGTCCGATCGGGTGACGCATCAACCAGCCCGACTCGCTAAACTAACCGCCATGATCGGCCGAGATGCGAAGCGGGAAACGCCTGCGCGACGCCGATCGACGTGGGCATTCAAAAAGCCCGTCCTGACTTTGATGACTTCCGCCATGGCCAAGCTGTTCTCATTCGACGAATACTCGACCCGCATTCTGACCGGTCTCAACATCGTCGAGACTCATGAATTGCAGGAACTGGAGCAGGTCATTCCTTCGCTCGCGGAATGGAACGCCTACACGATGCAGCCCGTTTCCGAGCGCGAGAAGCGATGGGCCTATCTATCGCAAAAACACATCGAGGCGATCAAGCAATCGGCTGGATAAGCCTGCCATGCGATCGCCGGACTGCGATCATGCTTGCGCGCCGCCACCGGTCGTCGCGAGATAAAGCCGCATATCGCGCCTGATATCGCATTTACGCCGTTCCCGTGGCGGACGGTGCGCAGCATTCGGTGGAGATACGCCGCAGGCGCGAAGACCGTCAGACCTTGCCAGGGCCGCGATCGCGCGTTTCGCTGGAGCCGTTCCGGCCTTGATGGAATCAAAGCCGGGCTCTGGCTTTTTGTTTCGACGCGTTTTCTTTACGCGAACCGGCATCCACTTCGCTTGTAAACGCCATGGGCGCGTGCCGGACAGGGTGCCACCGGAGAACAGGGTACAGCGGAATCGAGTCGTCGCGAAGCGCCAGAACAAGCCGGTGAACATTGATCGGAATCAGCGCGCAGTGCAGCAGGGCGACCGGCATGAGGTGCATTCCGATTCCGTAGGTGAGGAACGCGACATTGCTGAAGAGCGCGACGATGCGCAGCGGGATCATGCGCTTCATGTAAAATGTCAGAAGCACCAGAAACGAGGCGATGTAGCCGACGTAATCCATGGCAACCCCTTCAACACGGAAAGGTCGCGCGCATGGCCATATCCAGCGCTTCATTTCAGAGGAGCACATCGCATGCAACCACGTCGTCCCCCGATCGGAGGATTGCGATCGTCTCGTTAGCGGAACGTTCATAACATCGCTAAGAGATGAATAAACGATCGTCCCCCGATCGGGGGATGCGCATCCCTCGAACGGAGGATAAAACAGGCATGCGGATGACGGTCATATTTGAGGGCAACGCATGGCGCAGGTTTTTGCGGAAATATAGCAGGGGTTCGCTATGTCGAGGCAGAAGACCTCTTTGCTCGACCTCATCTATAGCGCCATCGCCGATCCCGGCCGCTGGCCGGAGATTCTCACGCGCGTCGCCGATCACCTGGGTGCGGTCGGCGGATTGCTCATGCACATTCCGACGGCGGGCCAGGGCCGCGTCATCGACATTTACGGGCGGCTGTCCGAAGAACACGCCGCGATCGTTCGCGAGTACTACCCGTGGAATCCGTGGTCGAAAGCGATGCTCGACGTTCCCGTCAACCGGGCCGTCATCGTCGGCTCGCGTCTGAAGCCGGGCGAGATTTTCAAGACAGGGTTCTACGCCGACGTTCTGCGGCCCCAGGGTCTTGTGGACATCATGAATGTCAATCATGCCGCGTTGGCGCAGAACGGTGGCGTCGGCGGGTTCGGATTTTGCCTGTCGCCCCGCGGCACGGAGCAGGCTCATCATCGTGTCCGCCGCATGCAGCATCTGGTGCCACACCTCAGCCGGGCGCTCGAAGGTACCCTGCAACTCGGCCGTCTCGCTGACGGCAGGCAACAGTTGGCGAGCGTGCTGCAACTGATGCCCAACCCCGCGCTGCTCATCAACGCGAAAGGCCGCATCACGTTCGCCAACGCGGCGGCGGAGGTGCTGCTGCGGATGGGCGACGGTTTGTCGGCCGATAGCGAAGGCGACCTCCAGTTCACCGCCGCCTTTCCCGCCGAGAGCGCCGCGCTGACGGGAATGCTCTCGCAGGCGCTCGCCGTCGCCGCCGGCACCGGCGATACGCTCGGCGAGCCGCTGCGGCTCACGCGCCCCTCCGGCGCGCCGCCGCTGCTGGTGCTGCCGGTGCCGCTGCCGCCGCCCGCCTTCGAACTATGGAATCTGCTGGAGCCCGCGCGCGTCCTGGTGCTCATCATCGATCCGTCTGCGCAAAGGCGGCGAAAGGCATCGACGGTTCAAGCCGCATTCGGGCTGACACTCGCCGAAGCAAGGGTCGCCGTCCTCGTCGCCGACGGGCTGACCGGGCCGCAGACTGCGGACGCGCTGGGCATTTCGCTTTCGACCGTGAAGACGCATCTCAAGCGCTGCTTCGACAAGATCGGCATCCATTCGCAGGTCGCCCTCGCGCGCCTGCTCGCCACCCTGCCGATCGATCCGACCGGCGGATGGAACTGACATGGCACGCCGCCAGGACGCGCTCCTCGACCTGATTTACGGCGCGATCGCCAACCCGGACCGGTGGCCCGAAGCCCTGACGCAGGTAGCGGATCATCTCGGCGCCATCGGCGGAATGGTCATGCACATCCCTGCCGCCGGCAACGGGCATGTCACCGCGACCTACGGCCGCCTTTCCGCGCAATACGCGGCGGTCGTTCATAACCACTATGCCTGAAATCCATGGGCGGTCGCAATGCAGGCCGTCCCGTTGAATCAGGCGGTCGTCGCCAATTCGTTCTTGCAACCCGGACAATTGTTCAAGACAGCCTTCTACGCCGATGTCCTGAAACCTCAGGGAATCGTGGAGGCCATAAGTTCGAGGCATCATGCGTGTTCGCCGGAGGGCGGGACCGGCGGATTTGGATTCATGCTGTCGGCCCGAGGCGCGGGGCAGGCTCACCATAACGTTCGCCGCATGCAACGTCTGGTGCCGCACCTCAACCGGGCGCTCGACGGCACGCTGTACCTCGGCCGCTTCGCGGATGGCGCGCGTCAGTTGGCCAGCGTGCTGCAACTGATGCCAAATCCCGCTTTGCTGATCAACGCGAAAGGCCGCGTCGCGTTCGCCAACGCGGCGGCGGAGGTGCTGCTGCGGGCAGGCGACGGTCTGTCGATCGATCGTGACGGCGGCCTGCAACTCGCCGCCGCCGTTCCCGCCGAGAGCGCCGCGCTGGCGAGAATGCTGGCTCAGGCGCTCGCCGTCGCCGCCGGCACCGGCGATACGCTCGGCGAGCCGCTGCGGCTCACGCGCCCCTCCGGCGCGCCGCCGCTGCTCGTGCTGCCGGTGCCGCTGCCGCCGCCCGCCTTCGAACTGTGGAATCTGCTGGAGCCCGCGCGCGTCCTGGTGCTCATCATCGATCCGGCTGCGGAATGGCGCGGCAAGGCGTCAACGATCCGGGCGTCCTTCGGGCTGACGATGGCCGAGGCCCGCGTAGCCGTGCTGGTCGCCAGCGGCCTCTCGGGCCCGCAGGCCGCGGACGCGCTGGGCATTTCGCTTTCGACCGTGAAGACCCATCTCAAGCACTGCTTCGACAAGATCGGCATCCATTCGCAGGTCGCCCTCGCGCGCCTGCTCGCCACCCTGCCGACCGATCCGAGCGGCGGATGGAACTGACGTCACGGTGATCTTCGCGTCTCGCCACTGGGAACGGGCCGGCATCCACAGGAGATCCGATCTAATTTTTTATCCCCTCACCTTCCGGTCCCGATCGCTCCTTCAGCCCGCGACCACCGGGCCGCCGGCTTTTTTCCATGCATCGATGCCGCCCTCGATATGCGCGGCGTTGGCCAGGCCGGCCTCCTTCGCCGCGGTGACGGCCATGGCCGAGCGCTCTCCGAAAGCGCAGAAGAACACGATGCGGCGTCCGGTCGCGGCGGCGACTTCGCGCAGCATGCCGCCGGGCTTCAGGCTGTCGGCGATATCGGGATACGGCGCATGCAGCGCGCCCGTCAGCGTGCCGTGTTTGACGCGCTCGTGAGCTTCGCGCAGATCGACCAGCAAAATGTCGGGCTGGCCGAGCCGGGCGATCGCCTGGCGCGGCGTCAGCGCCAGACCCTGCTTCGCCAGATCGTCCTGCCTCAGGCCGACATGCATGTTGGCGGGGATCACCACGTCCATCAGCTTCGGGTTCGGCAATTTCAGGTTGTTCATCAGCTCGATATAGTCGTCCACCGAGCGCACCTGCAGCCGCGGATTGTAGCGCTTCTCCTCGCCGATGGTGGAAACCGTGTCGCCCTTGTAGTCGTGCGCGGGGAACACCATGGTCTCGTCCGGCAGCTTCAAGAGCCGGTTGAAGATCGAATCGTACTGCGCGCGCGCGCTGCCGTTCTGGAAGTCGGTGCGGCCGGTGCCGCGGATCAGCAGCGTATCGCCGGTGAAGACGCGGTCGCCCATCATGTAGCTATAGGAATCGTCGGTGTGGCCCGGCGTGTACATCACGTCGAGGCCGATGCCTTCGACCGTGATCTTGTCGCCGTCGCTGACGCGCATCGAGACCACGTCGGCCTTGGTCTGCTCGCCCATGACGGTGACGCAATGGGTGCGATCGCGCAATTCGCCGAGCCCGGTGACGTGATCGGCATGAAGATGCGTATCGACGGCCTTCACGAGCTTGAGATCGAGTTCGCGCAGCAACTGGCAGTAACGGTCGACCTTCTCCAGTACCGGATCGAGGATCAGCGCCTCGCCACCGGCGCGACTCGCCAGCAGGTAGCTGTAGGTTCCGGAGACGCTATCGAACAATTGGCGAAAGATCATGATCGCGCAACCCTGCTTTCCGGGGCAAATATTTCTCGCCCGTCGGATATAACAGTAAACTTATGCTGAGTTCGCGCGATTACAACGGATCAGAGATCCCGCCGACGGCTTGCGGGTCACTTTATCCTCCAACCCGCTTCAGCTCCGCGACCAGCCGGTCGATCGCATCTGGCAGCATCGGCCCGCCGCACACCGTGAGGTCTTCGGGAATGACGATGCGCCGCGACGGCGGATACAGCTTTTCCAGCGCCGGATGCAGCAGCAGCGCGCTGCCTTCGTCCTCGGCGACGTCGCGGCCGTCGGATATCAGGATGAAGTCCGGCCGATCGGCCACGATGGCTTCGAGCGTGGCAAACCCGCTGGCGTGGCTGCCAAGGCCGGCCGCGGCGTTCGACAGTCCCGTGATCGATAGCAACGCGCTGGTGATGCTGTCGTCGCCCGAAACCCAGCCGCGTCGCGACAGCGCCAGCACCCGATAGGGCTTGCGCGCCACTGCCTTTCTCGCACGGGCGATCGCGGCATCGAGACGCGCGACCTGGGCTTCCGCGCGATCCGGGTGCCCGACGAGATCGCCCATCCGGCGGATCTGCGCCTTCACGTCGTCGATCGACCTTGCGATGTCGAATTCGGCGACCCTCATTCCCTGGCGTTTCAGCAATTGGCGCGTCGCTCGCTTCATGTAGAGGCCGGCGACGACCACGTCCGGTTTGAGCGTCAGCACGTCTTCCGCTTCGCCCGACAGCCGCCGATATGTCCGCGCCTCGGCTGCCGCCCAGGAGCGCGCAGCGTCCCGCGAATAAGGGCTGAGGCCGACGATCTGGGCGGGATCGGCAAGCGTCATCAACAACTGATCGGTGCAGACGTTGATCGAGGCGACGCGCGGCAGGCCGGCGGCCTGCGCCTGCGTTGCAAGGGTCAATGTCAGGACAGCCGCGGCAAGGCCACTGCTATTCTGACCGATCCAGCTCCGGATCGCCTTGCGAAGACGATGCAACCGCGCGACAGGCGGCATCGCGATCATGCCTCCGACCATGGCACGATGACGGTTTCGCGTTGATAGTCGGCCCGATAGGTCCTGACGCGAAAGATAGTCTCGATGATCGTCTCCGAAAGTGCGTCTGCAGGCGGTCCCTGCGACACCAGACGCCCCTCGGACAGCACGAGAGCGATATCCGCAAACCGTGCCGCGAGCCCGAGATCGTGCGTCACCACGATGACGAGCGTTCCGTTGTCGGCCGCGGTCCGCAACCTGGTCATGACCTCGATCTGATAGCGTGGATCGAGCGATGCGGTCGGCTCGTCGGCCAACAGAATTGGAGCTTCCACGGCCAGCACCCGCGCCAGCGCCACCCGGCCGCGCTCGCCGCCGGACAATTCCGTCACCGGTCGATCACTTAAACTTACCACGTCGGTCGCCTGCATCGCCCGCATCACCGCGGCGGCGTCCGCCCCGGTCAGTCGCGCCGGATCGACCGCGCCATGCGGGTAGCGCCCGAGCGCCACGATATCCCGCGCCGGCAGCGGCCAGTGCATCTGGTGGCCCTGCGGCAGGTAGGCGAAACGGCGCGCGCGCGCATCGAGGGCGAGCGAGGACAGCGCGTCGCCGCAAACCTCGATCGTCCCGTCCGATGGCAGGAGGCCCGCCAACGCCCGCAGCAACGTGGTCTTGCCGGCGCCGTTCGGCCCGACCAGCGCGGCAAGGCACCCGCGCGGGAGCGCCAGCGAAATGTCGCTCAGGACAACCCGCTTTCCGAGACTCACCGACAGCGACGAGGCAATGAGAATGGCGGCTTCGCTCATGCGAGGCCTCCGCCCAGCGCGCGACGCTCGCGCACGATCATATACAGGAAGAACGGCACGCCGATCAGCGCGGTCAGCACGCCGACCTTGATGTCCGATGTCGAGGGAATGAGGCGAACCGCGATATCGGCCGCGAGCAGCAGCGCAGCGCCGGTCAGCGCGCTCGGCACCATCAGCCGCGCCGGGTCGTAACCGATCAGGGGACGCATCAGATGCGGCGCGACCAGGCCGATGAAGCCGATGGCGCCCGCGACAGCCACCGCGCCGCCGACGCCGAGCGCGACGCCGAGGATCGTCCACAACCGCAATCGGCCGACATCGACGCCGAGGCTCAGTGCGGATTCCTCGCCGAGGCTGAGCGCGCGAAACGCATGGCGCCGGCTCATCAGGATCGCGGCACCCACGACGATGAACGGCAGCGCCAGCGTCACATGGCGAAAGCTGCGGTCTTCCAGCGAGCCCAGCAGCCAGAACGCGATCTCCAAAGCAGCGAACGGGTTGCGCGACAGGTTCATGGTCAGCGACGTCGCGGCTCCCGCAAGCGAGGAGATCGCAAGCCCGGCAAGGATCAGGATCAGCAGGCTGGCATTGCGTCCCGCGACCGCGAGCAGCACGAACACGGAAGCAAACGCCGCGACGATGGCGGCGACCGGAAGCGCGAAGGACCGCACGTCGATCCCTCCGAGCGCGATGACCAGCACCGCGCCGAACGCCGCCGCCTGCGGCGCGCCGAACAGCGAGGGCGACGCCAGCGGGTTGCGCAGCAGGCCTTGCAAGGCCGCTCCCGACAAACCGAGAATGGCGCCGATCGCGAGCCCGAGAATCGCGCGCGGCAACCGGATGTCCTGCACGATGATCCGCTGGACCTCGCTGCCGCCGCCGAACAAGGCGTCGAGAACGGTCGCCGGCGACAGCCTCACAGGACCCACGCCGAGCGACACGAGCATCAAAAGCGCGACTCCCGCACACAGCGCGACCGTCACGACCGCTCGCCGGCGGGCCGCGATGTCTTGCGTCACCATGCAGCGCCGGTGCTGCGGCAACTCGTCGGACCAGCCGGTCCGACAGCACAGTTCGGGAAACCCAAAATTCGGGAAACCATGGCGACCCTTTCCGCCGACCCACCGTCGCGCGCGGTAAATTGCGTCACCGGCCGGTCTCCTGGCTCGCGGCCGTTATCCGGATCCGTCTTCCCTTACATGCGTGGCATGTTCGGCGGCGGAATGGACGTGGATGGCCGCTTACAGTTGCGGGGGCAGCCGCGGCGTTGGGACCGATAGCCCCGCACCGCGTTCCCGTTTCACCTCCCTTAGAGTGCTTCACGCTTTGACGGAAGCATCTCGATTAGCCGTCATTGCCGGGCTTGCCCCGGCAATCTTCAAGAGAAGATGGATGCGCGGGACATAGGCGAGCGAAGCAACGCCGTTCTTCGAACGGCTATGCCCGCGCATGACGCCGGAGCACGGAATTAATCCCGTGTAATCGTGAACCGCTCTTAGGAGGCACCGGTGACACCGCAAACAAGCACAGCGGAACAGGACGTGCAACCCATTGCCGGGATGAACATCAGAGCTGCGCGAGATAGCGAGGCAGTTCCTGTTCGAATTCCGGGAAATAGCGTGAAATCACCGAAACATCGAAGCGCGCGAGGATCGACTCCTTGGGCTCCCGGTCGAGCAGAAACCGAAAGGCGGCCTCGAGGCAGCGCTCGGGCGTGTGCGTGCCTCCCGTCAATTGCCTGCTTTTGGCGTCAGACATCGTGACGCGGTGATGGGTCTCGCTTTTTCCTTCCCGGACCACGACCTCGAAATCGAGCGGGTCACCCCCGCCCACGCGCTGAACCTCGATCATGCTGTTCCCTCCCGGCAATCCACGGCGCGACGCTCCATGGCGCAACGCTTTGTTCTCTCTCGATAAAAACAGATATCATGCAGCGCAACAATCCATCGAGACGGCGGACGAAAAATGTTCAAAAAACATCTGTCGATCCGGTTGTTCTTGATTGCGAAAAAATGGAGCCTATGCTTGCCGGCTAACTGCCGCTGTTTGCTCCTGCAAAAGAATGAGTTTTATGCTGACCATTGCATTTGGCGTCATCGCACTTGTTTTGAGTTTCGGGTTTCCTGTTCCTCAGGAATTTTCGGCGTTTCGGCTCATAGCAGCTTTCGGGGTGATGGTTGGATATCAAGCGGGCCAGCTTGTCAGCAGGTTCGTGAGACCGCGACCTAAGCGGTTCCTGACTCTGAGCGTCAGCGTATTATTCTGTTGTTATTTTGTGTTTGCCTATGCCCAAACGCTTAAAATGGGATCAGCCAATACGTCGGCCATCGTGAACCTGAGCGTGCTGTTCGGCCTGGCGTTTTTCTGGCTGGGATTTCTGTTGCCATTCACGCGTATTCCCAAAGAACTCAATATCCTGTCGTCAAAGGCGATCGAACGTTTCGCAAAACGCTCCGGGGATTGAGCCGATAAGTCGGTTCGCCCTTGAATTGAGCACACGCGAATAGATCATCGGGATTGTCCGCCGCATTCGCATCGGCTGATTCAACTCGCCGACGTGTGGCCATGGACTCCCGGCCGGATGAGAAAGGCGCTGATACCTTCGTCACGCGAATGAAAGGGGGCGCCGATTGCTCGACGCCCCGGGAGCCTGATTCAACTTCGCTGAATAAGCTCCAGCCCTGTCCTTGATTGAGTCCTTTGATTGAGCATGATCCCGTCCAAAAACCGGTTTCCACCCCGATTCAACGAGGCAGGCTTTTCGGGATCACACTCCGATCAAATCAGGTTGCAAAATACACGAGGTAGACAATCACGAAGGCAGCCACGACCAGCCCGGTCCCCGCGACCAAGACGTTCCTCACCGTGGGTCCGCGCTCTGCTCCTCGCGCTTCCATTGCAGTCTCGACTATGCGTCCGTTTTCTCGCTTCACCATCGTTCCTCCTGAGTGTGTTGGCATGGTGCTGGACGGGCGACACCTGGAGCCGACCAATCCAACCTGCGCTTGGTCCGAGATGATCTAGCCCGGACGTATCACCTCGTCGTTGTAGTAGTCGTCCAGCTCCGCACGTCGGGCCGACCAGTCAAAGAGTTCGGAGCCGTGCTTAGGGGCGCCTTTCAGGCGGTTTCCGCTTATGTCGCTGCGGTAACCGTCAAGGTCGGCGTCGTATCGGAGCAGTTTCCATGGCACCGGGTAATGATCGTCGCCGATGCCAAAAAATCCACCGACGCTGAGCACGGCGTAGGCAACTTCTCCGCTGGTCTTGTCAATCATGACGCAGTCAATCGAGCCGATCTTCTTGTCCTCGGCCCCGTAGACGGCCTTGCCCGATTCTTTGTCGCTGGCGGTCAGGTTTTCGGTGTTTCCTTCGATAGACATCAGCTTCTCCTTTGTGAGAGACAGAAGCGAACGATGCCGCAAACATTCCTCCATTGAGGCTGTCACTCGCTTGCCGGCGTGATGGGGGCCAACGCCCGGATCCGGGATTGGTTCACCGCCATCCGCGGCGCATTCGTTCTGGCGAGAACCGAGTGATGGAGTGATGAAGCGCGCAGTCCGCGCAGGGAAAGGAATGTTCCGTGATTCCCGCGCGCAAGACTGCCTTGACCTGGCGGTTGGAACCGGCGCACCGGCTCTCGGCTACTTGACTTCCCCGGCGGCGGTTCGTTTGTTCCAGCAACGTGCGCCGATATAACGCACGAACGATCGAGGTCTTGGAGAACTAACGGCTCTTGCGTCGTGACCCTTCAAGGTCATCGGCGCGTCCTCAGGCCTTGATGGCCGCCTTCAAGACAGCAAGTGTCAGCCGTGCGTCCATCGACCGACCGATAGCGTAACCAACGATCAACCGCGACCAGGCATCGAGAATGATGGCGACGTAGATAAAACGGCCGGCAAGGAGACATAGGTGATGTCGCTGACCCAAAGCTGGTTGGAACCACTCGGTATGATGTCCTTCGCCAAGTTCGGGGAAGATCGGACCATCGTGATCGCTGTCGGTCGTGGCGATGGACTGTCGCCTGATCTTCGGCAGCAGATCGTGTTCACGCATGAGGCGGCGAATCTCCTTGTGGTTCACGACAGTGCCTTGCTGCCGCAGGGCCGGCACCGACGCGGCGGTAGCCGTAGAAGCCGAACTCAATCCTCTTATAGTCCAATTTTTGGCCAACCACCACCACTTGCCACTTCGTTGATTTAATCTGACTGTCCTGCCATTAACATCGCGCGGACTTCGGTTACGCCATTCCCATCTAAAGAGAGGTCCAAGTGTTCAATGGTAAATCCGTATTTGTTTCCGGCGGTACGGGCTCTTTCGGACGCAAGTTTGCGAATATACTGCTCAAGCGCTACGACTTGGCGCGCCTCGTTTTCTATTCACGCGATGAGCTCAAGCAATTCGAGATGCAGCAGGAGGTAAACGCGCCCTGCATTCGCTGGCTGATCGGCGATGTACGTGATGGCGCGCGTCTGATCGAAGCGACGCGTGGGATTGACTATCTCGTTCATGCTGCCGCCATGAAGCAGGTGACAGCATCTGAATATAATCCAATGGAATGTATCCGCACCAACATTCATGGCGCGGAGAACATTGTGGCAGCTGCGCTTGCCAACAACATTGAGCAGGTGGTCGCGCTCTCAAGCGATAAGGCGGCTAATCCGATCAACCTGTATGGCGCCACCAAGCTTGCATCGGATAAACTGTTCATTGCTGCCAACAATATGGCAGGCAAACGACGTACCGCCTTCTCGGTCGTGCGCTATGGCAACGTTGCCGGCTCGCGCGGATCGGTCGTCCCATTTTTCGAAAAACTGATAGCGCAAGGCGCGACGTCATTGCCGATTACCGACACCGCCATGACTCGTTTCTGGATCTCGTTGCAGGAAAGCGTCGACTTCGTTCTGAAGTGCTTCCAACGTATGCAGGGCGGCGAAATCTTTGTACCGAAGTTGCCGTCGATCCGGATAGTCGACCTTGCAACGGCGATGGCGCCGCACCTGCCACAGAACTTGATCGGTATCCGGCCGGGCGAAAAGCTGCACGAGATATTGTGCCCTGCGGATAACAGCCATTTGACGCTTGAATTCAGCGATCATTATGTAATCCGGCCGTCGATCAAGTTCCACGATCGCGGTTATGATTATCTGGAGAACCGCCTCGGTGAGACGGGTGCTCCTGTAGCGCGAGGTTTCGAGTACAACTCCGGTACAAACCCCGTCCTGTACTCTGTGGAACAAATCCGGGAATTTTATGAACGGACCAAGACATGATTCCCTATGGTCGTCAGGACATCTCCAGCGCCGATGTCGAGGCGGTCGTCGAAGTCCTTCGGTCAGACTTCCTAACCCAGGGGCCGATGGTCCCCAGGTTTGAGGAGACGTTGGCGCGGGCAGTCGACGCGCCCGAAGCGGTCGCCTTTTCCTCGGCGACTGCGGCGCTGCACGTCGCCTGTCTTGCGCTCGGGCTCGGCCCATCGGATCGACTCTGGACGGTGCCGAACACCTTTGTAGCCTCCGCCAGGTCTCTACTGTGGAGCGACCGTCGATTTCGTCGATATCGATGCCAAGACCCGAAACATGGGCGTCGAGGCACTGGCCGCCAAGCTCGAAGCGGCCGAACGCGACGGCACCCTGCCGAAGGTTGTCGTTCCGGTGGACTTCGCCGGTACTTCCGCAGATCTTGCCGCCATCCGCCGGCTGGCGGACCGATACGGCTTCCGCATCCTTGAAGACGCGAGCCATGCCGTTGGCGGATGCTACCAGAACAGGCCCGTCGGTTCGGGCGAACTCGCCGACGTTACCGTTTTTTCGTTCCATCCCGTCAAGATTGTGACGACAGGAGAAGGCGGTGCGGCGACCACGCGTTCCGCCGAGATCGCCCATCGCATGCGCCTGCTTCGCAGCCATGGCATTTCGCGCGATCCCACTGACATGACCGCCGTTCCCGAAGGCCCCTGGTGCTACGAGCAGGTGATGCTCGGCTTCAACTACCGTATGACCGACATTCAGGCGGCGCTCGGCGTGAGCCAATTTGATCGCCTCGCCGACTTCGTCGCCCGGCGGCAGGCGATCGCGGCGCGTTATCACGAAGGGCTCGCCGGCCTTCCGGTGATCCGCCAGTTCGTGCCGGAGGGCACTCTCTCGGCGTTGCATCTGTACGTCATCGAACTGGATGAAACCGTACGACGCACGCGCGCCGAGGTTTTTGCGGCGATGCGCTCTTCAGGTATCGGCGTCAACGTCCATTACATCCCGGTCCATCTGCAACCATGGTACCGGGCCCTGGGATTCTCCCGTGGCGACTTTCCGGCTTCCGAAAAATATTACGACTTCGCGCTGACGTTGCCTATTCACCCGAACCTGAGCAACGCACAGCAGGATTACGTTATGGAACGGTTATCCCGCGCGCTCGAATCCTGAGGATCTAAATTGTTGTTTTCTGGTTGGTTTGCGTGATCAAAAATTTGAAAAACAGATCGCAGGGATCCTCGTGGCGCCATGAATATCAGCGAGTTTCTGGAAGAAAACCGGCGATTCTGGACATCCTCTACCCCGCCCAAGCCTACCCTGCCCAAGTCTGACTCGCCCCGGTCTGACGGCATCTTGATCCTGGACCTTTATCACAATGACAACGTGCACTCCCACCTGTTCGCAAATTGCGTCGTTGCGAAGTGCATACAGCAGATATGGGGAGGTGAAATCGTCGGGATTTTCGCCGATGACGTTGGTGATGTTCGAGGGGGTGATGTTCGAAGGACAGACGTTGAAGCGAACCTGGCGCTCGCTCGCTCGTTTGGCGTCAATCGCTTTTACAATATTTCCGAATTTCGCAATCGTCTCCTGTCCGATCCGGTTTGGCCAGCCAATGCAGAGAGTGAGCTTCGCAAACGACTGCACGGCAAGTCGGGATCCTCGCTCAGGCAGGCAATCCGCTCGTTGTCAGAACCGCGATCCCCACGATGCGGCCTTCTGATTTACAATGAATTTCTGAGGCGATTTGGCTTCGGCACCATCGACGATCCGAGCGACGAACTCATCGCAGTTGCTAAGCTCGTACTGGCCGACTACGAAGCCCTTCCCATGATGTTTGGAAAGTCCCCGGTTCGAGCGAGTGTATTGGGGCACATTTGCTATTCGGTATCGGGACAGCTGGCTGATTTTGCGGCCATGCACGGCGCGCCAACATTCCTGGTAGAACAGTACATCCCGGTTGCCGTTACGCGATATCGGGATCTGACCGACTTGTCGTGCGGTATTCCCGGCGACTGGAAGGAGATGGTGGAAAGGTACGCTTTCGATCAAGCTCTACTGGATGATCCCAGGCTTGACCTGTTCGGCGGCGCTGTTGAAGGCACGCTGGCGCGGACGATCGACCCGCTATTGAACCGTGATGTTGTCGATCGGCTACCGGCTTCTCGCGAAGCCTTCCTTGAGAACTGCGGTGTCAACCCCGAAAATCCTACGGTCTGCGTATTCGCGCATGTGTTTCAAGACGCCCCGCTGACGCGGCCAAGGCAACTCTCGGACGATTACTGGCAGGCTGTTGTCGACGTCGTCGATCTTGCGCGACAACTGACGCATCTCAACCTGATTATCAAGCCGCATCCGCTGAATGACAGCCATGATTGGAAGCGTTCGTGGGATACGCTGCGTAAATACTGCGCCGACATTGGAAACGTCGGATTTGCAGATGGCGCCCTCAGCGCCGGCGAGGTCATGAAGCATTGCGATGCCGGTCTCACGGTCCGTGGAACGGTTCTCTACGAACTGGCCGCGGCTGGACATCGAATGATCGCGACCGGCGAAGACAAGTTTTCCGGCCTTGGTATTATCGAGGAGGCGTCCAGCATGGAAGCTCTGAGGGGCATCCTGTTAGATGTGTCGCGAAAGGCGTGGTCGATGCCGCAGGATCAGCGTCGGCGCGCCGTGGCTTATTCCTACTGCATGCTCCATGGATTTCGCAGCAAATCGATTTTAATTCCCGACAAACGTTGGGCTCCTGAACAATATTTTCGCAGCGCGACGCTGGCGTTGTCGAATTTCAGATTGGAAGAGGATCCCCTCTTCATAAATCTCAAGTCGTTTCTCCGGGACGACCTGCCAATGCTGGTTTCGAAAGAGGCATTCCCGTGACCAGTTCGAAGCGGCAGGATTAATCTTTTCCGGACTCTGTTCAACCGACGTTAGCGGCGCCATGGCGGGACCGTCACGCGATCACGGACCACGTCAGCGCTTCACCATAGGCGATGTCGCGCGCGGCGGTGCGGCCGATGACGTCGGGCAGATGCTTCGGCGGCAGGCCGAAGCCGGGCCGGATGACGCGGATGTTCTCGCTCGTCAGAGGCTCCCCCGCCTTGATCGGCTTGACTGCGTAGATCGAACGGCGAAACCGCATGTTGGCCTTCTCGCTCCGGACGGGGCCATATCCGACAGATCCCAGCGCCGACCACGCCGACTTGCAGTCGTCGACCAGCCGCTTGAACTCGTGCGGTTCGAGCGAAAACGCGGCGTCCGGACCACCGTCGGCGCGCGAGATCGTAAAATGTTTCTCGATGATGGAGCCGCCCAGCACGATCGAAGCGACGCAGGCGGCGGAGCCCGGCGCATGATCGGAAAGGCCGGACACGGCGCTGAAGGTCCGGCCGAGATGCGCCACCGTCCGCACATTCGCTTCCTCGATCGGAGCCGGGTAGGCACTGGTACAGTGCAGCAGCGCGATGCCGCCGGCGCCGTTGCCGCGCGCTGTTTCGACCGCCTCCTGAATCTCGCCGAGGCTGGCCATCCCGGTCGAGAGGATCATCGGTTTGCCCTGCTTGGCGACATATTTGATCAGCGGCAGGTCGATCAACTCGAACGATGCGATCTTGTAGGCGGGCGCATCGAGCCCCGCGAGCAGGTCGACGGCGGTCTCGTCAAAGGGACTGGAGAACATCGTGATCCCAAGCTCACGCGCCCTCGCGAACATTTGCCCATGCCATTCATACGGCGTGTGAGCCTGCTGGTAGAGCTGGTGGAGCCCGTAGCCGTCCCACAGGCCGCCCTTGATCAAAAACTCCTCGCCATCGTGAGGAATGGTCATGGTGTCGGCCGTATAGGTCTGGATCTTGATCGCGTCGGCACCGGCGGCGGCGGCGGCTTCGATCAGCTCCAGCGCCTTCAAAAGCTTGCCGTTATGGTTCGCCGACAGTTCGGCGATGATGTAAGGAGGATAGTCCGGGCCGATCTTGCGCCCCCCGATGATGAGTTCCGGGCTCTGCGTCACAATTTACGCTCCTGGTTTGTCTTGCGCGACGTCAAAGGCGCTGCCCAGGAAGCCGGAGCACAAGCCGGGTTGCATGAGAGCATCCAGAAGGGCGGCGGAAACAGCGCCCAACGAGTCAGCCCGGTTGCGCCGGAACGCCCGCAACTCTGCGGGTGCAACGATTTCAAGTTCAGAATATTCGCGATTCCCCAGCGCCGCGAAGCGTCGCTGGATTTGCGCAGCCGAGGCGGCGGTCGCGAGCATGATTCCGACGTCGGTGACGTGGCTTTGCGGATCCTCGACGAGCGCGACGGCTCTGGAATGCTCCGACAGCTCGGACACTCCGATGCCGGTTTCTTCCTCGAGTTCGGTCAGGATGCATCGTTCGAGGCTCACCTGCCCGGTCGGCCCGACTGCCGCGTCGTCAACGCCGCCGGACGGCACCAGCTCCCAGCGCCCGGCGTCCATCTCGGAGCGGCCGCTGCGCCGGCCGAATAAGACGCCATCCGGACAAGACAGGATGCCCGTGACGGCGAGCGGCTTGATCTTCAGCGCGGCATGAAGGCTCGGCTCGCGCCGTTGTGCGAGGAAATAGCGGTACTCCGACATCCAGCCGACGATCGTTCTGGCATCACAACAATCGACGCTGAACAATCGCCCGTTGTGGAGATCGTGGGAGCGCAGCTCCTTTTCGCGCTGCCAGATTTCGTCCACGCGTGCCTCGATGTCCGGGCTAACGGTTGGCGCTTTCGCTGCCAGCGTTACTCTCGGCTCCGACTGAAGCAGATGAACATTCAGCATGCCGGTAGTCTTCCAAGGAGATCGGTGAGACGTTCGATGAACACGACCTGACCGGGCCACCCGGCGCGATTGTTCGGGGGCGCCAATGCCCACGTTTTGAGCCCCGCGGCAACTGCCGACATCGCGCCGATGCGGGAATCCTCGACGGCATGCGACAAGGCGGCCGAGCAATGCATCCGCCTCAGTGCCCTGATGTAGGGTTCGGCAGCGGGCTTGCCCGCGCTCACCTCATCGCCGCCGACGACATCGTCGATCCTGTCGGCGAGCCCTCCGGATGCGAGCCATCGTTGCGCGGACAATTTGGGCGACGACGTAACTATGGCGATCTTCAACCCGCACGCGCGGGCGTGCGCCAGCAATTCATGGGCGCCGGCAGCGGGACGCACGCTTTGCTGCGCCTGCGACACCATGGCCGAGTATTTTTGCAGGAGGTCGGCCGGTGTTCCGGGCAGTTTGTGAGCCATCCTCAGCCGTTCGATAATCTCGCCAAGCGGCGGTCCGTTGAGCCGCTGAAACTCGACCTCGTCGCCGCTCGCGCCGAAGGAGGCGAGAAAGGAATAATAGACGTTTTTCAGCGCCGTCAGGCTGTCGGCGAGCGTGCCGTCAAGATCCAGAAAGAGGCCGCTGTGGAGCGGGCTGGCGTCAGTTTCCGGCATCAAGGCTTCCGACAGACAAACATCCGGCCTTGCCCAAAGGCGCCGAATGCGTTCGATGTCTCCGCCGATACCGCTATGTTGAGCAGGGTTGCCGCATGGACCAGCGGATGGTCGTAATCCACGGTGCCCCCATTGATGGCCGGGACCAGCACATAGAGCATCAGGTCGTGAAGCGAAATGAAATCCTCGATCTCGACCTCAAGGCCGAGCGTTTTGAGGTGCGGCAGGATGCGTGTTTCGTCGAAGAACAAGTTGAATGCGGCGGGCGTGCGCGCGGGCAGGTCCAGCAGGGTGCGGCAATGATTTTGCCGATCATAGGTCGCCATCGAATTCTCGATCATGATCAGATGCCCGCCCTCCCGCACCCTTGCGGCAAGGCCGGTGATGGCACGCATCTGCAATTCGACGGATTCGATGTTGATCAGGCAGCGATCGGTAAAAACGACATCGTATTGCGCCAGCAATCCCGACGCCGCCGAAAGCTCGAGCGCGTTGCCGATCCGGAAGCTGGACCTGTCCTGGAAGCCGTTGGCCGCGGCTGCTTCACGCGCGGCGTCGATCATTTCCGCGGTATAGTCGATGCCGTCGAGTTGCATGCGCGGGAATTTTGCGGCAAGGCCGAAGCAGTTCAAGCCATTGCCGCAACCGACTTCGAGAACGTGTGCCGACGCATCGCCGAGCCCGATCGCGGACATCCGGCGCGCCAATGCGTCGATCTCGAGCATCTTCGCGGTTCCGGTTCTGGTGGTGGCGCCGAGCGCGGTGCCGAATTTCGATGCCCAGTCCCGCCAATGAGCCTTGACCTGCTCGGGATCCATCATAGCCCTTCCATCTGCCTCTTCCGCGGCTCGCCTGACATTGCCGGGGTTTACTCTCCTGTGCGCCCGGAGCCAATGAACGGAGCGGTGGCCTTCCGCAGGTTCGTGACGAGAGCATGTACAATGACCCGCTGCTCGTTTTAGTTGTAGTAATGACGTGAAACTTCAAGGGGAACCAGCACATATGACCCAGATCACAGCACAGGAGGAATTCTGGGCCGGGGAGTTTGGCGACAACTACATCGAGCGGAATCAAAGCCGGAACGTGCTGGCCGCCAAAACCGCGATGTTTGCCCGAATTGTCCGGCGATGCAGCAACGTGCGGTCGGTTCGGGAGCTTGGCGCCAACATCGGTCTTAATATCCTGGCCCTCAAGACCCTGCTTCCATGCGCAGCGTTCCAGGCCATCGAAATAAACAGCCTGGCCTTCGAAAGGCTGGCGACAATACCCGGAATAGCTGCTTCCAATACGACGTTGTTCGAACCGGTCGGGTGGTCGAGCGTCGATCTGGCGTTTACCGCCGGTGTCCTGATCCACGTCAATCCCGACATGCTGCCGGTGGCCTATGAAAGGCTCCATGAGGCCAGCAATCGTTATGTCCTCGTGGCGGAATACTACAATCCCTCCGTGGTCGAGATCAGCTATCGCGGTCACAGCGGGCGTTTGTGGAAGCGGGATTTCGCCGGCGAGATGATGGACAAGTACCCCGATCTAAAACTTGTCGATTACGGGTTTATCTATCATCGAGACCCGGCATTCCCTGCTGACGACCTGACGTGGTTCCTGATGGAAAAGCGGGCCTGAAAATGTCGGGAGGGTGCACTGGCGACGTCGTCGGCTATATGATGAGCGCCGTTCCCGGTTTCCACGATGCCAAATGACGTCGTCATCATCACCCAGGCGCGCATGACGAGCACCCGCCTTCCGGGCAAGATCCTGATGCGCGCCGGGGAACGCACACTTCTTGAAACGCATCTCGATCGCCTCGCCGATGTCGGCGTGCCCGTGATTGTCGCGACGACAACGAATCTCTCCGACGATCCCGTCGTCGAACTCTGCGCCGCACGCGACGTTCCGGTATTTCGTGGCAGCGAGAATGACGTACTGGAACGTTACCAGGGAGCGGCGCGGGCACACGAGGCTCGCCACGTGATCCGCGTGACGTCGGACTGCCCGCTCATCTGTCCAGACGTAATTCGCGCCGGCCTCGACGTCTATTCGGGCTTGAAGAGCGAGTCCGTTTATCTCTCGAACGTCGAAAAGCGGACCTACCCTCGCGGCATGGATTTCGAGATTTTTTCCCGGCGCTCACTCGACGTCGCAGCGGAGAATGCCAGGCTTCCGTCCGAGCGCGAGCATGTCACAGGATATATTCGCACGTCGATGCCGGATATTCGTCACGAGTCCTGCACGGATGAAGACGATCTCAGCGACTGGCGCATTACCGTCGACACCGGCGACGACTTCAAGCTCGCCAGGCTTTTGATTGAAGACCATCATGCAGCCGGGATGGATTATCCGGGCTTAAAGGCTTTGCTGAAAGCGCATCCGGAACTCAAGAAAATCAACTCTCACATTCAGCAGAAACCGATCTAAGAAACTGGAAAGACCCAACGGACATCACTGGAGGATGCGCGCACCTTGAGTCTCAAGATCAAAAAATGCCGGCCACGGCGCGGCTTATTCTCCTTGAGTCCACTCCGTCTAATATTCGCTCGGCAACAGAATGACGTTGTCGATAAACCATAGCGTAACACCAGGCGCCTGAAAGTCGGTAAAGATCATCTCCAGCCGATACAGACTGCCGCCGTTCCCGTCTTCGCATGTCGGCATGACCCGACTTTGCTCTACGGCCAGCTTCCACACCTGAAACGGCTGGCCGCGCACAGATGCATTAATTGTTCAAGTCTGTAAGAATATTGATGGTCATGTGATCCTCTCTTTGTTGGTCAAGAGTTGCATTGGCTGATGCAGCCTTGGCCCTCGCCGAGAGCGGGGTGTGCAAACCGCAAGAGAGAATCCGCCGGCGTGGAGCGGGCTGGAGCGAAACGACGACACGGCCCAAGGATTATCCTTGTGGTGCGCCGAGGAACGCCGTGATAGGCTTCAAGGCTGTCCAACTGCCACGCATCGACGACATGGAGCCACTCCGTGGCGAGAAAACGCGGAGTGAAGCTGGTCAGTGACGCCTCGCCCGCCGCCATCTTGAGCGCCCCGCGAATCTGGTCCTCGGTCGCCGCCCTCGGGTGGTGTCCGAAGGCCAGCGTGAACAGTTCGTGCGCTACGCTTTTGAAGGGCAGCACGGTCACGCGGGGAACGACGCCACTGTCTTCGCCAGCCAGTGAGGATGCGCAGCTTGCCTTCAGGCGCATTTGGCAAGCGGCAGCGAAAATGTCGTGAGTAATAGCCGCGCCTGCCGATGCTGGCGCAGGATGTTCGCGGCGCGATGTAGGGCAACGACGGTCTTGCCCGTTCCGGCGGAGCCGGAAATACCAGCAAGACCCGTGCAACCAGCGATACGACGCCATTCCTGTACGCTACCGTGTATTTTGCCACGCGACGCTTAAAATCTCTTATAGCTTCAATGGCTTAATTTTACCGAACGGTGGCGGAGAGAGTGACCGCCTCCGCCTAACTCATGAAGGACCGTAGAGAACCGCTAGCTGGCAAAAAAATATTAAGGCTACCGTGTGATACGACCGTTTTGATCGCCGAAGCGCGCCGATATAAACCGGTAAGAACCGGCTGCTTGACCGGGGGTCAACACGGGGGCGTATGATGGCGTTAAGTGCGCGGCAGGTTGATATCCTTAAAGCGCCGGGACGCTATGGCGACGGTCACGGCCTTTGCCTTCAAATCACGCCAAGCGGCGCTAAAAGCCAGACAACAACTTCTTGATGGTATCGATCGAAGCGCGCCGGTTCGAGCGCGCGAAAGCGGCTTTGGAAGCGTCAAAGGCGGTCACTTTTGAAGAGGCCGCGACGACGTATTTCGATGCCCATCAAGCGAAGTGGAGGAATGCGAAGCACCGCAACCAGTTTATCTCCACTCTAAAGGAATACGTGTTTCCCAAGCTCCGGAAGCTCGCCGTAGCGGATATCGACATAGGATCGGTTCTTTCGGTCCTTGAACCGATCTGGCCTACGAAAACTGAGACTGCCAGTCGTGTGCGCAGTCGAATCGAAGCCGTCCTCGATTGGGCAGCCGTCCGGAAACTACGGACCGGGGACAACCCGGCGCGCTGGAAAGGCAACCTGCAGCACGTCCTGCCCGCTCGCTCGCGGCTCGCCAAACCGCAGCATCATGCCGCGCTTCCCTATGCCGAGATACCGGTTTTCATGGCATCGCTTAGAAAGCGGGACGGCGTGGCAGCGCATGCACTCGAGTTTACGATTCTGACCGCGGCACGAACTGGAGAAGTGGTCGGCGCTCGCTGGGAAGAGATTGATCTCACCCCTACACTTTTTCCCAAAAATGGAAGCGCTATCTTCCATTCCCTGGAAATCTGCACTAGTATCCGTCCATGCTGGTGATCGGCACGGACATTGTTGAACAATATTGCGCCGAACGGTCCGGTCATCGGGGTATTGATGCGGCGCGCTCTCAATACAGAGCGTGGCTTGCGATTGCAGGAGTTTCGGATTGGCGGACGCCGCAGGACGTGAAGCGTTCGCACCCCAAGGCGAGCATCCTGAAAGGCGGACGGGTGGTATTCAATATCAAGGCCAATGACTTCCGGCTGATAGCCTTGATGCAGTATCGTGATGGCGTGGTGATGATCCGCTTTTTCGGCAGCCATGAAGAATATGACAAGTGAATGCGGAGACGGTGTGATGAAGACAACTTTGATCGTTATCCAGAACCAGGCTGATCATGAGGCGGCCAAGGCCCTTGTCGGCAAGCTGATCCAATCGAGCGATGCCGCCGATCGTGCGCGCATGGTGGCGCAATCGCGCCTTATCGAAGCCTATGAACGTACACGCTGGCCACGCAAGGCGCCGCCATTGCCTGATTTGCTGAGCTATCTGGTGGAGCACCATGGTTTGACGCGTGCCGATCTTGTGCCGCTTCTGGGCACGGCGAGCCGCGTTAGCGAAGTGATGTCCGGCAAGCGCGAATTGAGCATGACGATGGTGAAGCGTCTGCGCGAACGTTTCCACATTCCGGCCGACTTGCTGATTTCGGCAAGCGAGAGTGTTGCGGCTTAGGTGGATACCGTCCTTGCCGCGGCGGGCGAAGATGGCTTCCTTCTCGATCGTGGCAAGGGTGGAGCGGACCGCACGGGCCTGGGCTGTTTCGAGGTTGCGCCGCAGATCGTCATCCGCAAAGACCCTCGCCAGCGAAACCGAGCGCGGCGCGGAAAACGTCAGGTCGAAAGCAGGAACGCGCTGATCCGCCTTTCCGCCCGCATTGGTGATGAGCGATTGCCCGTTCTCGCCGAGCCATTCATAGAGGCGCGCGAACTCCTTCGGCTGGACCGTTGTCGCATCACGCCGGCCGAGATCGCCCGACGGCGCATATCAGACGCCGTCGAGCTCCCGCTCGCCAAGGTAATATCGTCACCGAGCACATAATAGGCGCTGGACGCCGCCACATTCCACGCTGCAACCACGGCAATGATCTCCAGACTCGAGACCATCGGGATGCAATCTTTTCAGGTGAGAGAGTTGGATTCTGACTCTCTTAATTGGCGCTTTTCACTCAGAATCCAAAAATGCGGAACAGCGAAGCGATAAGGAGCTTCTCACAAGGAAGTCGCCACACCTCCTTCATTGACCGATCGGGAGGTGCGATCAAAAAGAGCTATGGATTTCCCTGGCCGATCGGTTTTGTTTGCCGGCATCCGCCGAAGACTTGTCTGGCGCCTTGCTACCCCGGTCTCGTCCCGGTTTTAGCCGGGACCTACAAACGGGAAGAGTTGCATGCGCTTTTCAAGTCTTGTGGCTCCGAGCCGCGGGTGTCTTCGATCGCCCAAGTATGGAGTGTTGTTGATCTGCAAAAAGTCGGCGCCACCACGCCGGCGCGGAGCAAGACGATCGACTATTCCCCCCTCAGGAAATAGATAATCTACGGTTCGACTGACAATCCATCTAATGTTAAATCGAGCGAGCGAACCACCATAACAGGGTGCATGTTCTATATTACGGAGACTTCTAGTGAACGAAGTTGCTGGTGCGTCAAACGTTAGAGCGGCCTTTCCCGCCCACCCCGGGAAGGATGTCATCTTCGATAACGGAACTACCGTTATCTCGCTGAAGAAATCCCGAAGAAAAAGACATGACGCGATCGTCATTACCTTCGACCCCATGATGGCACTCGATATTTCTAAGCCGGCGTTTGGAGAAGCATTCTTGAGCGAGGCGGGCTTTGATCTTATAACCGTCCAAAAGCGTCGGGAAAATTGGTACCAAGATGTTTCGGACAGCGACATCGCCGCCATAACGAACGCGCATAGATTAAACTACGGCCGCGTGTTCACCTATGGGTCAAGTATGGGGGCATATGCGGCATTATACTTCGCCAGGTCGTTAAATGCTACTGCGTTGGCTTATTCGCCTCGCGATCCGACCTACTACCGATATGCCGGGGATCTAGCCTTCACAAAACGCTTCAACATGACGCACAGAAGCTTACGGGAAGTTGGCGACTCCAGCACGCGGCATCTCGTTATTTTCGATCCTTTAAATAATATCGACGGACCTTATTTCAAGCAAGAGGTGGCTCCAGTCTTTAAAGCAGCGATATTTGGGAAACTCCGGTATACGGCGCATCCATCAATCTATGCGCTCCATGAGGCGCGCCTGATCAAGGATATGGCCCTAGAGTTCTTCGGTAACAAATTTCCAAACATGCGAAATATCGCTTTGGCAACTCATACAACTAGAACCTACCTGACGAGCCTCGCCGCAGCGTGCGACAAACGTCATCCGCACTGGGCATCTTCGATTAGATCGAAGATTCTTCCGTCATCGTAACGGCGCGCTGTCCAACGCTCATTCAGCTCAGCGAGCATAAACGGCGTTTCCTCCAGCCGCGCCGGGTGAAAATTCCTTCCAGAGGCTCAGATGAGCGTCTAACATCTCGTCTTCGGTCCACGGCTGTTCGAGGGACCGGTTTGTCGCGATCCATTGCTGCTCGTTCCCAACCAGCTTCAACATAAGCTCGGCCAGAGACCGGCCGTCTCGCGGTGAGAAGGTGAACCCGTTTTTCTGCGGGATCACTCTTTCCTGCAGGGCTGCAATTGCAGAAGCAATGACCGGCCTGCCGAACATCCACGCTTCGGAGACGACAAGACCGAAAATCTCCCACCACGTTGAGGGCACGATGACCCAGTCAACCGATGCCATCCGCTCGGTCAGTTGATCGCGCGCATATGGGCCGTTCTCGCGCAAGGTAATCCTGCCGGATTGGGATTTGCGCAGCTCCTCTACCTGCTGATTGATTTTCTCCAGATAGGGGCCGGATGCGTAATGCTTGTTGCCGCCATTTATCTCGACCACGATACCTTCCGCCGGAAGCCGTTTCTCTCTTGCGAGTAACAACAAAGCATCCAGTATGACGTCCACGCCCTTGTTGTCGATGAACTGACCGAAAAATCCAAAACGATTGACTTGCCGGGAATGCTGACTGCGGTCAAATGCAGTGCCCAGGTTGGCTTGACCGTTTGGTATGACCACGCACTTTTCCTGAGGCAATCCCCATTCCACATATCGCTCGGCTATGAACTCTGATGGAAAGACAAAAACGTCGCACTCCGCAAGAGCCGCCTTCAGGCGCGTCGATCGCAGCGTCACAAACTCCGGACGAAGATCTGGAAAACATTTATTGCACGAGAGGGGAGAAGACGCCCGACAGAGATCGCGCGAGCCTTGCTTCACCATTTGCCCGTCGGCCATGCATATGGCCATCATTTCGTGGAACGTAAAACAGATGACTGCATTCGGTGCCGCGATCCTGGCCGCACGAATCGATTCCACCCCCACGCGATGATAGTGATGGAAGTGGATGACATCTGGCTTGAGCCGCTCGATCAATTCGCGAAAAAACTGGATCGAGCGCCAGTCTCCGACCGAAAGGTGCAGAAAGTCATAGTACTGGGGGAAGTAAAAGTACTGCCGCTCCTCTCCTTGGACGGGGACGATGGGTGCGCCCGGTTTGCCGTATACCTGATCGTGATTGGCCTCAAGCGCGGCGATAAAGTAGGCTTCGTGCTCCTGCTTCAGGCTAGCCTGAAACATTTCAAATGCCACCTGTTGAGCGCCTCCCGGTGCTACCGAAGGATGAAGGTAGCTAACGTAGATAATTCTCATGGAGCCCGCCTGCTCGTCTTGGCGAGATGCTTGTCGAAATAGTCGCCATGCTCCGCAGTAAAAAAGTAGCGGTTCGCTATCGATGCGCCGCGATATTCTTCACCTCGGGCACGCGACCCCTGTCCTTCGAGATGCACGAGGCGAATTTGCGGATGTATGCAAACGGGCCCGTTCAAAGCGCTCCAGCGCAACGATAAATCGGCATCTTCGTAGTGGCCATAGATGTAGCGCGTGGAAAACCCACCGAGCTTTTCAAATAGAGGCCTTTCAAAGCCCATCACCGCCCCGGTTATCGCCGGCACGGTCTTGGGCTTCTGCCACTCCCGTTCAGAGAAAGGCACGCCCTTGTCAAAATGCTCGACGCGCAACAAGCGTCCGTATGGAGCCAGCAGAGAATCGTCGGTCCGATTCAGAGAATTGCGGCGTACGAACGAATCGTTGTCGATGAACATGCCGGAATGCATGAGATTGTGATCGTCGTAGAACAGCAAACCGCCCCACAACGTTTTTCCCAATTTGGCTTCGGCCAGCACCTGCTTCATCTGCCGGGCGTAAGCGGGAACCGCGTATACATCAGGATTGATGATGAAGATTCGGCTGCTTGCCGCATGATCGATAGCGACATTGTTTGCCGCGCCAAAGCCTGCGTTATCGCCCAGAACAATGACAGTGATCATCACATCGTACAGGTCTGACATGAGGCGCGCATATCGCAGAACCTCGTCGGCGTCTTCGGGCGAGTTGCAGACGTAGATCCATTCGCCGAAGTCTATTCCGGAAGCCCTGAATAGCATCGGCTGAAGCTTGATCGGCTCGGTCGAACCAAATAGCACCGTCACGAAAGAGCTGGATACCTTGCGCGGCCTGAATCGCTCGACGTAAGAGCTCGAAACAGCTGACGTCACGTGAGACCGAAAAAGCTGGATCAGAGCCTTTCCGGAAGCTCCGCAGAGAAAACCATTCAGAGCCGCTTGTTTTCCAGAATGCGCTTCACACGTAGCGATAATTTGCAACAGCGTGTTAAGAACGCGCTTGTCGGACACGATCTCAGGGGTGACTTTTGTCTGAAAGGTGCCAGTCAGCGAGGCGACTTGAAACAGCAGCGACTGCTTCAAGAGAGTCTTCGAAGGAGACTGCCCAAAGGCAACAAACCCGTAGTCGTATGCGCCGTCCCTGACGTGCTGCTCGACGTCTTTCCGGGCCTGCCTGAAACAGGCCGCTGGCGGCAGTTCGATCGTGAACTCTCCACCGATCAGCTTCATCCGTGGGGTTTCACAACCCTCATCGGCGAGCCAGCCGATGATCAGACAGAACCCCGACTCCGACACCAGGTACCGTTCGACCGAGCAGGCCACGGTCCCGGTCTCCCGGCGAATGGTAGAGTGCTTGTTCTCATCGATGCCGAAGCGCAAATAATGATCCAGCGCACTAACTGCCTCACCCGAGGTCAACGCCGTGCGCGCTCCCGGATTGGATTCGAGATATCGGGCTTCGTCAAAGTTGCGAATAGCGACAGGAAGCACTTCTAACATATTCCTTCCTCAACTTAATTCAGCGGGGCGGGGCGGGGAGCGCCAGCTCGCGGTATCCGCGCCTGACAAAATCGTCGTGCGCCTGTTTTTCTTCAACAGATTGCCGCGCGCGCATATAACGGCGCGCATACCATTGGGCGTCGACGCCCGGCTTGGATGGCAACCTGCCTTCGGCATATCCGAAGTTTTCGAAGTGCTCAGCAGCGCTGGCTACTTTGCCATCGAGCATCGCCTCTGCAACGTCAGGATAAGTTTCGATATACCATTCGCTGTCTACGATCGGTCGGGAGCCGAGACGTCCCTCAAGATATCCGACCGCTCGAAAATGCGCCCACCCCGATGGAAACCCGTTACTGCTGACCGCGGCAGCGATGTCGGGATAAGTCGTAAGATACCAATCTTCATCGAAATCCCAGGACGAGATGTACAGATCGAGAAGCCTCGCCAGTATCTTCCGCGGGAGCTTGACTTCGTCTGCATCGGTCTTGAATTGATCAGGTAAATCACCAAAGGCAACCCGGGGATGCGGGATATTCACCATTCGACCTCGTCCTCATTAGAATTCCCCAACATGGGCGCTGCGGCATCCCCGTACACTTCAAAACCAAACCTTGGAGCCAGCTATCGAGAAAACGATTGCTCCTATGTGAACGACTGTCGTCCCCACAAATCCCCTCCTAATTCGTGCCCCTGAGACGCCTTGCGGCAAGTTCGGAGCCACGCGAACCGGCGCCTCGTACCAGCGTTTCCTTAGCAGGGCATCGCGATAGATACGTTGCAGCACGATCTTGTTCGTTCGCCCGAACATCTGAATGTTTTCTGCTATCATTGTAGGACTAAGGAATAACGCACAAGGTCGCGATCTATGGTTAGATAACAGCCTTTCATCCTGCCTCGCATGACGTACAGATATGGCTTTTTGCGAATATCCTGAAAGTTTCGATCGGAGGCCGTAAGATCGACTACCGAAGGGTAAGCATAGCGATCGCCACCGCAGGACTTGGACCACAGCATTTGGACGGAGAGGAGTATTCCTCCCGGTTTCCAATTCAACAGATCCTTCGAGGTCATGTAGCCGATCCGGCCAACTGTTTGATCTGCGCCCTGCGCGGAGTAGATCGCGATATATGTGTCGCCAGCCCGAACGATCGAAGATATACGGCCAGGTACGCTGAGCGGCTTACAGGGCTTGCGCCCACCCTTGTCGGAGTAAGGGTCGTAGGCGGAAGGCTCAAAGCCATCGCCAGTCCAATATCGCCACGCGGCGGCGTGCGTGAGATCGCTGGTGCGAAAAAGACAGGTACCTGAAGGCTGATCGCCGCCGCCGGTCGTGTAAATTGAGACGTAGAACTGGGTGCCTTGCTTAATGATGTTGGACGGGCCAAAAAATCCCCTCGGCACGCCCGGATGACTCCGATGGGTAAAGTCTGCAGCGCCGATCGGCTTCATCGGAAGCTTATGGAATGATCGGCCGCCGTCATTAGAGCGCAATGCAACGACAGCATTGTACCAGCATTGCAGATAGCTATGGAAAGGGCAGGCGCCCGCCACCTTTTGTCCGTGAAATTCGTTGTCGCCTAAAGCAAAGATAACGTTCCCATCGTCCGTCCACGTAGATGCAAGCCATGTCCGATAGGCAAATCGGGAAGGATCTGGATTCACTTCGCTTTCCATTACAGGAGTGCAGTCTCGTGAAAACGAGCCATCCGAGTGCATAAAAAGCGACCGAGTGATGTTGTGAGAAAGAAATCCAACGACTGTTCCATCATTCCTTCGAAATGCTCGAAATGGCTCATCAGGAATATTCAGCTCGCTGCACCGCTGTTGATTATAATTGTATATGATCTCGGGACCACCGCTTACCGCTAGTGATAGCGGAAACGCTGGGTTTACAGTGATAAGGGTGGCGGCTAGAAAGATTAGAGCGCTCCGCCACCAGGGGGATAAATGGCCTATCAGAGCTTTGACGGTCAAATTGGCGACTCCAAATCTAACGAGAAGCTGGATCGGATTAGACTACCCAATTCCCTGCAGGGCAAGTCCCTCTTGGATCTCGGGTGCAATGAGGGATTTTTCAGTATAGAAGCTGCGCGCCGCGGTGCATCTCGCGTGTTGGGAGTTGACCACGATGATCGGGCGTTGGGATCGGCACGCAGGCGAGCCGAACAATTGGATCTGAAGATCGAGTTCCGTAAAGGGAATATGACCGATCTTCCAAACGAAAAGTTTGATTATATTCTTTTGCTTTCAGCGTTGCACTATATAGCCGAGCCCGCGAGGCTTTTGGCCGGCATCCGCGACATTTTGAATGATGATGGTTTGTTAGTTCTCGAAATCGGTGTCGCGCGCCGAAATCACGCCACGACAATCGGGCGCGCATTACGTTCGATCGATGACCGCTTTTTTGCGACCGAGGAGCTCTTGCGCGGAGTTTGGCTGCGTGATTACGCGGTCAGAGATGTCGGCCCTAGCGTCGAACAAGAGGGCGATCCCATTCCGCGGCGGGTCTTCCATGCGAATAAACGTAGAACCGACGTTATTTTCGTTTTGGGTAAGGGAGGCATAGGCAAGACTTCCCTGGCGTGGCAACTTGGTAGCGCCGCTGTAATTTCCACTGACCAATTATTTACGCCGGCACGTGGGCATAAGCCAAAATCCTCAGTTTCTCAGATCTTGTATGATGCAGCAGTGCAGAAGGCAAATGGGTCTATTTGGGCTGCTTGGGACATGATTAAAGACAAGAATGAAGTGCGCCAAGGTTTTAGCGACGTGATCGCGCGCGCAATTCGCCAATGTGCCGGAGCTGATGTTGTCGTCGTGGAGGGCTTCGTACTTGAAGAAATCTTTATTGATGTGAAAACGTCCCTGGGTAGTGATTTTTCATGCTGGGTATGTCGTCAGGCTTAACGTTTGAAAAAGAACTTTCGGCAAACCGCCGAGGACATTTTTACTCTCCTTAAACGACCAAGCCACGATTGAATGTGCTGAGCTTCGTCTCAGGCATTTGACTTGATGTGGTCTGAACCGCTCCGGATTTGCCGGAGGCTCCAATTCCTGGGAAGTGGAGCTATAGGCAAGACGACGAACAAGTTCTCCCCGGGAGTGTGCCAGCGCGCGGTGCGGCTGGGCCCTACGTGGTATGGAAGGGACGCCGAGTTGTTCACCGTCAAAGCAGGCGCTGGTCGAGGCCTGGAGTCCTGAACAGATCGCGCATTGGCTTCAGCTCGATTACCCCAAGGATGCGACTACGCGCATCAGTCATGAGACAATCTATCAATCCCTGTACATTCAGGGACGCGGAGCATTGCGCCGCGAACTGACAGTCTGTTTACGTTCAGGCGTGCCTTGCGTCTTCCGCGAGAGCGGGCTCGATGCTGCGGTAAGTCGCTCGTCATGCTGCTGACCGAGGGGCAGATGAGCGACCACTAGGGCGCACGCCTGATGCTGGAGGCTCTGCCGCCCCGCGGCGCACTGATCGCCGACCGCGGCTACGACAGCAACTGCTTCCGCTCAGCCTTGAAAGCCCGAGGCACCGTGCCCTGCATCCCGCCGATCAGAAGCCGCAAAACACAGCTTCCATACGACAAGGCTCTCTACCGAACTCGCCACAAGATTGAGAACCTGTTTGCCAGGCTCAAGGACTGGCGGCTTATTGCCACCCGCTACGACCGATGCGCACACACCTTCATGTCCGCCATCCGCATCGCAGCAGCCGTCATCTTTTGGCTCTGATCAATGAGTCCTGAGCCTAGACCCGCTGTTGCGCTTTGATGCGGATCGAGCAGCAAATAGCTTCTTCGCGAGGGCCTAACGAAATCCGCCCAAGCCCTTCGATACTAAGTGAGCACACAGCCGAAACTGATCGTGCTGTAAACTTTTCTGCTATCAGCATGGCGCTCTTTTGCGCGACGGAGCCCAATCTCCGCCACAACTTTGGGCTCTAGTTTCGTAAGACATAACGATAGCAATAAACAATAAAGGTGAAGGGTGTTGCCTCTTTTAATAAAATTACTCTATGCGGTTTCCCGGGTTTGCGCTCAATGAACTTTGAGCTGGCTCAATAGCCAAAATGATTTGCCGTTCCCCGGCGCCTTGGACACATCGAAGCTTTGCACGTTCAGTCTCCTCCGGGACCCGCATTGATTTTGCTTGCTCGTTCCTTCCAGCGCTGCTTTAGACTTAACGCCTTAACTCAATTTACGTCTTAAGTTGCAACTCTGAGCTAGCTGTGTGTCACAGCGGAGAAGCTTCATAGTAAACTACGACTCCAAACATGCCCGTGCCAAAGACTTGCAAGGAATGCTATGATTCCGGATCTCTACAAGCGTCTCCGAGCGATTGAAGTCTCGCCTGAGTTTTCCGAAAAGGACCTTATGCGTCCCGGACTCGGTCCCGGCGCTGATAAATTCTACTTCGATGCAGGTAGAGGCGCGATCAGAATGATCCTTACAGCGCTTGTAGCTCGCCTCGGCTACGCGGGTGGTGTAGCGGAGCTTGAGGACATTCACGACTTCGGTTGTGGCTACGGCCGCGTGACGCGTTGGCTTAAAGCCGAATTTCCGAAAGCGCATATCTGGACTAGCGATATGGATGAAGGGGCTCAGCAATGGTGCCGCGACCACTTGGGCTCTACGATCCCTCGTGATGTTTATGCGAAAGAAGCCTTCGACCTAGTCTACCTAGGTTCAGTATTCACGCATCTAAAAGCCTCCGTCAGCGAAGCGCTGCTGCGGCAGCTTATTCCCTCACTGAAGCCGATGGGCGTTCTGTTGTTCACATCACAAGGTCGATGGTCCTACGAAGATATAAAGCGCGATCCCGAGAGGACAAATTATCGCACAAAGCTGCTCACGTCAGCTCGTCTAACCGAATTAGCTGATCAGTTTGAGCGTGAAGGTTACGCCTATCAGGACTACTCTTCACAACATGACTACGGAATCAGCTTGATCGATCAACGTTGGTTTGCAAGTCGCATTGGGCAAAGTCCCGATGTCACACAAATAATGATGCAAGAAAAAGCGTGGGGTAGTCACCAAGATGCATATGCTTACCTTAAGCTACCGATTGCCGAGCGACGCTTGGGTCACATGTGAGCACGGGAGATTAGCGATTAGTTGAGCCACGGATCCCTGGAGCCAGCCCGAGCAAACTTCGGATATTTTTAACATCACTCCGGGACTCCATGACATGCGTGGAGTCATCGTTTGTAGCGTTTTCGAGCAAAGTGGATGCCGGTTCGCGTGAAGAAAACGCGTAAAACAACAATCTAGGTGTTTAGGTCACGAACCCATAAATGGGATTCCGTTTGGACGGGAGGCGTGATTCAATCTCCGAAGCACGGGAGGATTGAATGGCGCGTTTTGATCTGACGGATTTTGAATGGTCTGTGATCCAGCCGCTGTTGCCGAACAAATCGCGCGGCGTTGCACGGGTGGACGACCGACGGGTGCTGAACGGGATTTTCTGGCGGCTGCGCACCGGCGCGCCGTGGGCGGACATTCCGGCGCGCTACGGCCCGCATACGACCTGCGTGAACCGCTTCAACCGGTGGCGCAAGGCCGGCGTATGGGATCGAATTCTGTCGGCGGTTTCAAAGGCTTATGAGGGCGACATTCAAATGATCGATTCATCGTCGATCCGGGTGCACCAGCACGCCGCCAACGGTCAAAAAAACAGACGCGATCCCGTTGCATGGGTCGCTCGCGCGGCGGGCTGACCACCAAGATCCACGCGCTGGTGGATGCGTGCGGCTTGCCGATCGTCCTCAAGATCACCGAAGGCCAGGCGCATGACGGGCGCAGTGCGCAGGACATGATCGACACGATTGGGCGCGGCGACGTGCTGCTGGCGGACCGGGCCTACGACTCCAACGCCCTGCGCCAGACCCTGGCCGCGCGCGGCGCGACAGCCAATGTAAAGCCGATGCCAAATCGCGTCATGGCCCTGAGGTTCAACAGGCGGCTCTATCGCAAGCGCAACCTGGTCGAACGCTTCTTCAACAAAATCAAGCATTATCGCGCTGTCGCAACCCGCTACGACAAGCGCGACGACAACTTCCTCGCTGCCATCAAGCTCGCCTCAATCCGAATCTGGTTGCGATTTAATGAGTCGATGACCTAGATGTTTAGTCCCACAGTGTGATGGCGTATCATTATCGTCGTCAGAGAGGGACGCGCTATGGGCCAAGTTCTTCACGGGAGCGCCACGACCACGCACGCCGTTCGAACGGAGCTACAGCGATCGCAGGCTTCAGCCGCGGAACTCGCGCGGCGCTTCGGGATCAACGAGAAGACCGTGAGGAAATGGCGGCTCCGTCAGACGGTCGAGGACGAGCCGATGGGTCCGAAACAGCAGCGAAGCTCCGTCCTCTCGGGCATTGAGGAGGCCGCGATCGTCGCTTTGCGCGTGCAGTCCCGTCTGCCCCTGGACGACGTCTTCGTCGCACTGAAGGACGTCATCCCGCACCTGACGCGCTCGTCATTGCATCGCTGCCTTCAACGTCATGGAATTTCTCGGCTGCCGAAGATCGATCGTGAAAAACCGAAGCGGTTCAAGGCTTACGAGATCGGCTACTTCCACATCGACATCGCCGAGCTGCGATATGAAGGCGGCAAGGCCTATCTGTTCGTGGCCGTGGACCGGACCTCCAAGCTGGTCTTCGCCAGAATCTATCGGAAGGCAACCAAGCTCGTGGCGGCGGGTTTCCTCAAGGCGCTGGTGAGAGTTATTCCCTACAAGGTCCACACGGTGCTGACGGATAACGGCGTTCAGTTCGTCCAGCACGACAAGAGAGCCGAGGGCGGCTTCGTCGCTCACGTCTTCGGAAGGGCCTGTGCCGAGAACAGTATCGAGCACAGGCTCACCAGGCCCTATCATCCTTGGACCAACGGCCAGGCTGAACGAATGGTCCGAACCATCAAAGACGCCACCGTTCGCGCCTTCCACTACGCCTCGATCGACGACCTGCGACGCCACGTCCGGGACTGGTTGCTGGCCTACAACTACGCCAAGCGGCTCAAGGCACTCCGCTTCAAAACCCCGCTCGAAGCCATCAAACAAATCAGCGCCGAAAAGCCACAGTTGTTCACCCGTCAGCCAAGCCATGACATGCTGGGACTAAACACCTAGGGTCCCGCTTCTAATTCCATCAGAAGCGAAAATTCTCTAAGGACCCATCGTGCGCCTTAGCGAAAGTATTATGGCCCGGTTTCGCCGGAAACTCGCACCGCTCTCGGTCCTTCTCGCGAAAACGTCTTTCGGCTCATCTGAGGCGAACTTGGTCGAGAGAGGTAGTTGATCCGCATCTGCTTCGGCCTAAAGAAGAATTGGAAACGGAGCAAAAGCATTCATTTCGAACCGACTGAACCGCCCCGGATTTGCCGGGAGGCCGTTTGGTTTGAGTCAGGCTGCAATGGCTAGCTCTTCGATTATGGCGTACTAGAGTCGGAATACGGCAAGGTTATCTTGCCCTTTGTTGTGCTGCGCCGCCTCGATTGCATCCTTGAACCCACCAAAGATGCCGTTCTGAACGCTCATGCCGGATCGCCGCCCGGCATAGACGAGCAAACCCGCGACATGATGTTGTATGGTGCGGTCGGCGGCGGCATCCGCGTTTACAACACCAGCCCGCTGACATTCGCCAAAATCAGGGCGCAGAACCCAAGCGACGTTCACAAGAACCTCATCGCTTACATCACGGCCTTCCCGGACTCGGTTCGGGATGTTTTTCTCGACAAGTTCCTTTTCACGGATCAACTGAAGCGGCTCGCCGACGCCACCATCCTGTGGAAGGTGTTCGAGCAATTCGCCTCGCTCGACCTTCGCCCGGAAGCCGTCTCGACGCTGGCGATGGGCTATCTGTTTGAAGACCTGATCCGCCGCTTCTCGGAAATCTCCAACGAAACTGCCGGCGAGCACTTCACGCCGCGCGAAGTGATCCGGCTGATCGTTGACCTCATCATCGTCAACGACGATGAAAAGCTCCGGGGCCAGGGGATCATCCGGCAGATTTACGACCCGGCGTGCGGCACCGGCGGGATGCTCGCGCTCGCCGAGGAGGCCCTGAAGGAGTTCAACCCCGATATCCGCGTCGAGCTTTTCGGCCAGGAATTGAACGGCGAGTCCTTCGGCATCTGCAAGTCCGACATGCTGGTGACGGGTCACGACCCGGAAAACATCGCCTTCGGCAACACGCTAACGCAGGACGCCCACAAGGACCGGCGCTTCCACTACATGCTGTCCAATCCTCCCTATGGCGTGGATTGGAAAAAGTATCAGGAGCCGATCCGGGAGGAAGCGGCGACCCTGGGCAATGACGGCCGCTTCGGCGCGGGCCTGCCGCGCATCTCAGACGGCCAGCTTCTCTTTCTCCAGCATATGATTTCCAAGATGCGGACCGACGAGATCGGTTCGCGCATCGGCATCGTCATGAACGGCTCGCCGCTCTTCACCGGCGGGGCCGGTTCGGGCGAGAGCGAAATCCGCCGCTGGATGCTGGAAAATGACTGGATCGAGGCCATTGTCGCGCTGCCAACCGACCTTTTCTACAATACCGGCATCCAAACCTATGTCTGGCTGCTGACCAACCGCAAGGATCGGAAGCGGCGCGGCAAGGTCCAACTCATCGACGCATCCGGCGAACGGTTCTGGACGCCCATGCGCAAGAATCTCGGCTCCAAGCGCAGGGAAATCCGCGACGACGGACGCGAGACCATCACGCATATCTTCCATGAGATGGCGAACGGCGGCGGGCCGTGGAGCGCGGTGTCGAAGATTTTCGACGCCAGCGATTTCGGCGTCCGCGAGATCAGGGTGGAGCGCCCGCTTCGCCTGAATTTCCAATCCAGCCCCGAGCGCATCGCGCGGCTGAAGCTCGCCAAGCCGTTCCTGAAGCTGGACCCCGCCGAGCAGGATGACGTTTTGAACGTCGTCGCCGATCGCCTGCCGACGACATTGTTCATGGAGCGCCCCGCCTTCGAGGTCGCCTTGACCAAGGCGCTCAAGGGCGCGGGCGTGAAAATCGGCGCGCCGGTCAGGAAAGCCATCCTTTCCGCGCTGTCGGAGCGGGACGAATCCGCCGCAGTCTGCCTCGATGGCGACGGCAGGCCGGAGCCGGACCCGGAACTGCGCGACCATGAGCTTGTGCCCCTCAAGGAGGATTGGAAGGATTATGTCGCCCGCGAGGTGACGCCCTTCGTGCCCGACGCATGGGTGGACGAGACCTATAAGGATGACACCGACAAGGGCGTCGGCCGCGTCGGCTACGAGATCAATTTCAACCGCTACTTCTACCGCTATGCCGCGCCGCGTCCCCTGGCCGAGATCGACGCCGAGTTGAAGACGCTGGAAACGAACATCGCCAACCTCCTGAAGGAGGTGGCGGGATGAGTTTCTGGTCAACGAAAGAAACAACGGAACTGAGACCGCTCAAATACCTGGCGCGATTCAATCCTGAAGTGTTGCCCGAGGATACAAACCCGGATTTCAAGTTCAACTATATCGACATCGGAGGCGTTACGCTCGAAGACGGGGTGCGCCACGAGGAGGCCATGCGCTTTGAAAGCGCGCCGAGCAGAGCGAGAAAGCCAGTCCGCGCGGGCGATGTGATCGTTTCCACTGTCCGAACATACCTCAAGGCTGTCGCAAGGATCGACGAAACCCATGACGGCGCAGTCGTCTCCACTGGCTTTGCCGTGCTTCGGCCCAACGCCGACGTTGATGCGGGTTATCTTTATCGGCTTTGCCAAGCAAATGCCTTTGTCGCAGACGTAGAGGCACGATCAACGGGCGTGAGCTATCCAGCGATCAACCCTTCGACTCTTGCGGCGATCAAGGTTCCCTTTTCCGACCTCACCACCCAAAAGGCCATCGCCGCCTTCCTCGACCGCGAAACCGCCCGCATCGACAAGCTGATCGCGAAGAAGGAGCGGCAGGTCGAATTGCTGCATAAGCGGGCCAGGCAGGCTGTCGCCGAGCTTGTGACGGGCGCTACCGTGGAGGGCATGGCTACCGTGGAGACGGGGCTCGACCATATTCCACGCATCCCCGCCCATTGGTCACTCCTGCGAGCGGGGCATCTTTTCCACGAGGTGGCGGAGCCCAATACCGATGACCTTCCGGTGCTCTCGGTCTCAATCCATACGGGCATATCGGACAGGCAGCTCGACGACGAGGAACGCGACCGCAAGGTAAACCTCATCGAAGACCGTTCGAGCTACAAATGCGTCAGGCCCGGATATCTGGCCTACAACATGATGAGGGCATGGCAGGGAGCAGTCGGTGTCTCGACTGTCGATGGCGCAGTAAGCCCCGCATACGTAGTCGCGAAGCCGACACGCGACCTCCATAGCCTATATTATCAGTTTCTTCTTCGCACCCCGCCCTTCATCGAGCAGATGCGGCAGGGGTCGAAAGGGATCACCGATTTCCGCCTGAGGCTATATTGGGAGCAATTCCGTCTCATCATGTTGCCTGTGCCTCCACTGGAGGAACAGCGCCGCATTGCGGCCGAAGCCGAGCGGGAGCTTGCCCATGCCGACGAGGTGGCGGCCAAGATCGTTCGCTCCGTTGCACTCCTACGGGAACACCGCGCCGCCCTAATCACCGCAGCCGTCGCGGGCCAGATCGACATCCGCGAAAATCTGCCGGCTGCCATACCCACGTCAGACCGGGACAGATTCCGCCTCGTCGTTGGGGCGGAGATCATCCACCAGCATCGAAGTAATCCTAAGTTCGGGCGGGTGAAGCTGCAAAAGGAACTCTATCTTGCGGAAACTCATGCCGGGATCAGCGAGCTTGACGGAAACTATCTGCGTGAAGCGGCCGGCCCTCTGGACCGTGTCCTGGTCGAGGAGACCGAAAGGGCATTGGAGGCGGAAGGTTTTTATCGCAAGCACCAGCCTGGCGGAGCGGGGACGCTCGTCACCTACACGCCACTATCGAAAGCTGGCCAACATGCCGACAACCTGAAAGCGCTTCTCGGTCCCCGAGCCGACACACTTCGTAGCCTCATCAATCTTCTGCGCGACCTCGATAAGGAGGCTGTTGAGGCCGTTACCACGCTCTACGCTGTCTGGAACGACGCCCTGATTGATGGCCATCAGCCCGACGACGTCACGATTATCAACGGCGTTTTGGCCGAGTGGCACGTCGAAAAGGGCAAGAAATTCAAAACCGATGACCTTTCCCGTTGGCTCGACTGGATGAAGCGGCAGGACCTCACACCACGCGGCCAAGGGACGAAAACAACAACGGGACGACTGTTCGTCTGATATGCCGGGAGGGGGCACCATGAAGCAATTTCACGGAACCATTGAGGAATTGAAGGCCGCCGTCGCAGCCTGCGGCCTTGCCGGTGACTGGACTGAACGCGCGGAAAACGGCGGGCACCATTCGTTCCGTGCAAAGACTGGTGAGATGCTCAACTGGTGGCCGCCCAAAGGCACGGTCAATTTTCAGGGTAAGAACCAAGATATATTCCGCGACAAACTGGCGGCTGCGCTCGGCGCACCGGCGCCGGTGAAGCCAGCAGAAGCGCCGGCAGCGGCGAAAATCTTTGTCGTCCATGGTCATGATCGCGATGCGCGCGACCAATTAGAACTCGTTCTTCGTCGCCTCGGGCTTGAGCCGTTTATCCTTCAAAACGCTGATGGCGGCGGAAAGACGATCATCGAAGCCCTTGAGCTCAACATTTACAAGGAAGCTGCTTTCGGCGTGGTGCTACTCACGCCTGACGACTATGGATATTCGAAGGCCGAAAATGAGGCAGATCGCAAGCCCCGAGCCCGTCAGAATGTGATCCTTGAAATGGGAATGGTTATGGCTTCGCTTGGGCGCGAACGCATGGCCATCCTCCAGAAAGGGGCACTTGAACGGCCGTCTGACACTGATGGCATCCTTCGCATCGAGTTCAATGACCATGTTCGGGAGATTGTACCGAAGCTGGTGCAGCGCCTTCAGGCCGCCGGGTTTCAGATTGACCCGCAGGCCATTGCGGCGGCGTCAGCATGATGCGCGCCGAGGTATTCACTGAAGAGGCCATGACCCGGCCGCTCTTCGAGGAACTCACAGGCGAACATGCCCGCGCGGATGAATGGTCAGGGCCGCACGGTTTTGCCCTCGGCGGGATGATGCAGGCCAACGCCGCATCGCTTGCGGAGGAATATTTTGTCGCCGCCAACGAGCTGGTGGACGCGATCAAGGACAAGCGCATCGCCGACTACCGGATCGGCAACGCGGCGCTGTTTCTCTATCGCCATTCCTGCGAACTCGTCCTCAAGGCCGCCATGCCCGATGCGAAGCGGGTTCATGACCTGATCGCCCTCACCGACAGATTCGTGGCGATGGTGAAGGAGCGATACGGGCAGGACGTTCCCGCATGGATCGTGCGGCGCATGAAGGAACTGGCCGCGATCGACCCAGGCTCGACCGCGTTCCGGTATGGCGCCTATGGGACGCCGATCGATGCGGCCGACCAGCCGATCGAGTTCGAAGCCTATGTCAGCCTGTCGCACCTGCAAGCGGCGATGCTGGCGCTCAACACGGCCCTGGTTTCGGCAGTCGATGAGATAAAAATGGCGGGGGGGGATCGGCCATGAATTACGAGCAGCCATCGACCTCGCACCCATATGCCAAGGGTTTTTCCGAAGACACCGTCCACCGGGAGGAGGTGCTGGAGGTCCACCTGTGCCAGGCGCTTGTGGAACGCCAAGGCTATCGTCCCCGCCGTCCTGAGGACTATGACCGCGCCTCCGCGCTCGACAAGACGCTGGTGATCGAGTTCGTCAAGGCGACGCAACCCGACGAATGGGTGAAGCTGGAAGGCCATTATGGTACTTCCGCCGAAGCCGAGTTCTTCAAGCAGCTTGAGCAGGGATTGAAGCAGCGCGGTACGCTGGATGTGCTGCGCAATGGGCTGAAGCTGGTTCCGAACCTAAAGTTCTTCTTGGCGGCCTTCAGGCCGGCGTCCGGCGTCAACCCGGCTTTGGTGACGCTGTTCGAGAGCAATATCCTCAGCGTCATCAATCAGCTTCGCTACAGCGCGAAGAACGAAAACGCCATCGACGTGGGGCTGTTCGTCAACGGCCTGCCAGTGGCGACGCTGGAACTGAAGAATACCCTGACCGGCCAGAATTTCCGCCATGCCGAGCGCCAGTATCGCCATGACCGGGCGCCCGCCAATGAGCCGCTGCTGACATTTAAACGAGGGGCCTTGGTCCATTTCGCGGTGGATCAGGACAACGTGTCCATGACCACTCGCCTCCAGAACGGAAAGACCCGGTTCCTTCCCTTCAATCGTGGGCATGACGGCGGCGCGGGCAACCCGGATATCGACGGGGAGTTTCGTATCGCCTATCTCTGGGCGGACCAGCCCGAAGGGCGGGCGATTTTCTCCCGCGACATCCTTCTCGACATCATCGGGCGGTTTCTCCACCTCGACGGCACGAACGGCAAGGAAACGCTGATCTTTCCGCGATTCCATCAGATCGACGCGGTTCTGAAGATGCTGGCCCATGCCTGCGTCAACAGCAGCGGCAACAACTATCTGATCCAACATTCGGCGGGATCGGGAAAATCTAACACGATCGCCTGGACGGCGCATCGGCTGGTGACGTTGCATGATCCGTCCGACCAGCCGATTTTCGACACCGCGATTGTGGTGACGGATCGCGTCGTTCTCGACCGACAGCTTCAGAACACCATTGCCCAGTTCGAGCAGACGCCCGGCGTCGTCCGCAAGATCGACGGAACCTCACGGCAGTTGAAGGCGGCGATCGAGGGTCAGGCGAAGATCATCATCACCACGATCCAGAAGTTTTCGACCGAACATCTTCGCGTCATCAGCGGACAGGGAACGCGGCGGTTTGCCGTGCTGATCGACGAGGCGCACGGCTCTCAGTCCGGCAAGAGCGCCCAGGCGTTAAGCGATGCCCTCAGTCGCGATGAAGAGGCCGGGACGCCCGACGAGATCGAAGACCTGATCGCGGAATACCAGCGCCAACGCGGCCCGCAGGCGAACATCAGCTACTTCGCCTTCACGGCGACGCCCCGCAATGTCACGCTTGAGCGTTTCGGCACGGTGGGCGCCGATGGCCTCCCGCATCCGTTTCATCTCTATTCCATGCGGCAGGCGATCGAGGAGGGTTTCATCCTCGACGTGCTTCAGAACTACATGACCTACAAGGCGTATTACGCCCTGGAAAAGACGATCGACGACGATCCGGAACTGGACACACGGCGCGCGCAACGGAAGGTCGCGCGGTTCGCCGCCCTGCATCCGACCGCCCTGAGCCAGAAGGTTGAGGTGATGGTCGAGCATTTCCAGCGCCATGTCAGACCAGAGCTGGACGGCCAGGCGAAGGCTATGATCGTGACCTCAAGCCGGGAAAGCGCCCTCCGCTATTATTTCGCGCTCAAGACCTACATCGAGGACAAGGGATATCGCGACCTCAAGGCGCTTGTCGCCTTCTCCGGCGAATTGCACGTCGATGGCAATACCTACACCGAGGCCGAGCTGAACGGCTTCGGCGAAGGCGAGTTGCCCAAGCGCTTCGATACGCCAGAATACCAAATCCTCGTCGTCGCGGAAAAATATCAGACCGGCTTTGACCAGCCAAAATTGTCCGGGATGTATATCGACAAGAAGCTGGCGGGGTTGCAGGCCGTCCAGACCCTGTCGCGGCTGAACAGGATTTACCAGGGCAAGGAACGAACCTTCATCCTCGATTTCCAGAACACGACGGATGACATCAAGGAAGCGTTCCGCCCCTTCTATGAGGTGTCCAGCCTCGAAGCCGTTTCCGACAAGAACCAGATCTACCAGTTGGAAACGCGCATCCGCACATTCGGCTATCTCGACAGCAGCGAGATCGAGCGGTTTGCCGCGACCTTTTTCAAGGGAACGCTATCCACTCAGGATCGCGTGACGCTGGAATCTCTGGTTCGTAACGCCGTGGCGCGGTTTGAAGCCGAGGATGACGAGGGCCGGCAGGAAGAGTTCCGGCAGCTATTGAGGAGCTACAAGCGGTTCTACAGCTTCGTCGCGCAAATCGTCCGGCTGGGAGATACCAGCTTGGAAAAGCTCTATGCCTACACCGATTGGCTGGACCGGATGTTGCCCAATCGGGAACAGCCGCCGGAAGTCGAGATAACGGATGAAATGCTGCGCCTGCGTGCCTTCCGTGTTCAACAGAAAGAAGCTGGCTCCGCGTCGCTCGCAGCGGGCGATGCCGTTCCGCTCACCGCGATCAGCGAATTTGGGGCCAAACCCTATACCGAAGATGAGGCGAAGGCACTTTCAGAGATTGTCCGTTCCTTCAACGACCGGCACGGAACGCAATTCACGGAAGAGGATTTCATCCGCCTCGAACAGGTGAAGCGCAAGGCGCTCGATGAGGAAATGGCGGCGGTGCTGCGGAACAATCCGCCGGATGTTTCCCGTCCGACTTTCGTGCGCCGCCTCCTCGAAGAGACAATCAAACAATATCAGCGCGACAGCAGCCTTCAAAGCATCATCATGACCAATGCGGAAGATCGCGATCGCATCTTCAACCACCTCTTCAGCCGGGCCTTGCGCGAGGTGCGAGAAACGCGAACCCCCTGATTTTCGCGATAGCGTGGCGGCGCTCGCGATCTCAGGGAGATGCCGAAGGAAATGGGTGAGCCATCTTGCGAGCGAGGTCGAGCAGGTTTCGGAGTATGGCGCTCTGATTGTAGGGCGACCAGACGGCCGAAAACGCAACCGGCTCCGGTTCGTCGGTGACAGGCAGGAACCTGACCCCGGGTGTCGGCAGCAGCGATGATGCCGCCGCGACGATAGTGATGCCGAAGCCTTGCCCGACCATCGACAGCAGCGTGCAGCGTTCCACGTCAAAGCGCAGGATCGAACGAGTGGGCCAGCGTCCGGCGAGGCGCAACAGGATATGGTCATGCGCCTGGGGTCCGGTGCCGCCGTGGCGGACAAGGAACGTCTCGCCGGCTAGATCGGCCCAGGTTACGGTGGGCCGTTCGGCGAGACGATGTCGATCCGGCAGCGCAGCCAGAAGCGGTTCGGTCCATATCCGGCGGGAATGGCAATCGGGCAGTTCAGGGATGCCCGCGACGAACACGATGTCTAGATGGTCGGCGCGAAGCTGCATCATTGTATCGCGCGCGGTGCCTTCGGTAATCTCCACGTCGATGCCTGGGTGGTCTTCCCTGTATCGCTCGATCAGTCCAGCGAGGAAGCTGCGCGGGATCAGGGCATGGACGCCGATGCGAAGTCGGCCACATTCCCCATGCGCCGCCATGCCGGCCGTTTTCACGGCATGGTCGAGTTGATCGACGCCGACCACAACAAGCTCAACGAAGTGACGGCCGGCTTCCGTCAGCCGAACGCCTCGCGCATGACGCTCGAACAGGAGGATGCCAAGGTCTTCTTCCAGCGTCTTCACGCGGGCACTCACGCTTGACAGGCTGACGCCCATGGCCTTGGCAGCATGGCGGAAATTAAGATGTTCGGCGACGGCGAGCGTCTGGATCAACGACGCAAGGGGAATGCGTCCGCGTAGCAAAAGCGACGGCTCAATAGGATCTGCAATCTTTCGCAATCGCCGCCGCATTCGTCACGTCCGCATCGCGATTGAATCATCTTTACAATTGTATAAATTTACACGATGGTATAAAAATGGCAATGCTGAAGCGAACAGAACGGTCTCGGAAGCTCATCCTTGACGCAGCGGACGAAGCGTTCCGCGAGTTGGGTTTTGCCAACACGTCGATGGAAGAAATCGCTACCCGCGCAGGGCTGACACGTAAGACGGTCTACAACCTGTTCAGCTCAAAGGATGAAATCGCGTGGTGGCTCATCGCCCGTGTGGAGGCCGGCGACGAGGCTTATCGGGTGCGAATAGAAGCAAACGAGGATGTTCGTGTGCTTTTGGAGAAAGTCTTTCTCGACAGCGCGGGCTGGTGCTTAGCCAATCCCTCGCTCGCGAGACTGGCCCTTGCCCCCACCGAGCGTCCATCTCTTGAACCACCTACCGACCGGCCTTCCTTTCAGCGGCTTGTGCGCGACATTCTTGTTCTCGGCCAACGTCAGGGCGTCATTCGCACGGACGACGACCCTAATTTCATGTCGCTTGTCCTGCTCGGTGTCTACGGCCAAGCGATGCTTACGGCTCTCGCGGGCGGCCCGTTCAGCGAAAATGACGTCAAACATATCATCCGCATCGTTATCGAAGGTATCGGCGAGAAATCCCTGCCTTCACTCACTTAGAAAGTTTTCCAATGGTTGGATCGGCGGTGCTGAAAGTACTTGGTCAAGAAATATGGATGGCTGATGGCTCCGATGTCCTGGCCATGATGGGGTTTCGCTATCCAACTCGCATGGCTGTCATAAAACTGACTAGCAAACGTCTTCTCGTTTGGTCGCCTATCGCGTTGACGACAGAAATTCGCAGCAAGGTCGATGCGCTCGGAGAGGTGCGCTATCTGATTGCTCCCAATTCGCTGCATCATCTATTTATCGCGGATTGGAAGCGCGCCTACCCGGACGCAAGGATATATGCAGCACCCGGCTTGCGAGAAAAGCGCAAGGACATTGACTTTGATAGTGAGCTTGACGGGACACCTCTTCCAGAATGGTCCAATGAGATTGAATATGTCGTAGTGCAAGGCAATTCGATAACGAGCGAGGTAGTGTTCTTTCATCACAAGAGCGCCACCGTGATCTTTACCGATTTAATCCAGCAGTTTCCCGAAGGTTGGTTTTCAGGCTGGCGCGCTGTCGTGGCGAAGTTGGACCTCATGATCGGTCGAGAACCATCGGTTCCTCGAAAATTCCGTATGGCTTTCACTAACCGTCATACAGCGCGCGAATCTATCGAACGCATCTTGGCTTGGCCGGCCGAGAAGATTCTAATGGCTCATGGGACGCCTGTGATGGAGAACGGCCAAGCATTTTTGCGACGTGAATTCGGATGGCTAGTCGCCTGAGCAATGTTCCAATCCCCTCTGCCGCCCCAACTGCCACGATACCGATCCGCCCTGCACGACGCCCGCGATCTCGCGGTCGGGTTGGCGGTCGATAATAAACCTCCGCAAGACAAGGCTATCCGCTCCGTTGCCTTTGCGCGGCGGTGCCGCGCGATGGCGGGCGGCGCTGCGATATTTGAGGTCTCCGCGCCGCCCGCCATCGGTCACGCCCGATCCTGTGGCGGCTGGATTCCGTCATGTGCGCCTGCTGGGCGGCCCGCGTCGAACGCCGCTTTCCCCTTTTCGACCCACAGCACCCGCGCGCGTTGGCCCTCCTCGCTTCGGAGCTTTTCGGCCATCCAGAGCAGCGCGCCGAGGATCATGGCGCGGTCATCGCCGGTCAGGTCCACGATGCCTGCCTTGATGACAAGGCCACCGAGTTCGATCAGGTGGCGCGTTCTTTTGCGGCGCTCGACCTGCCATGTCCGCATGTCATGCCGCGCCCGCGCCGCCTGATGCCGGTTGCGGGCCGCGCGGTTGCGATGGAGCACCGCCAGCGTCGCGATCAGGCGCTGATGCAGTTCGTCGCGACCGGCCTTGAAAGAACGCGGCACCGCGTTTCGCCCATGCCTCCCTCTTTCCGGCATCTTTGGTTTCGGCCAATGCGACCAACGCACCGGCCAGTTCGTCGGCGGTGAGCGCATCGGCCCCGGTGGCGATGACCAGTTCGCCAAGCTGCTGCACCTTACGGGTTTTGAGTTCCCGCGCCTTGTCCTCCAGCGCCTTCAGTTCCGCGTCATAGTCTCTGGGCTTCCGCATCATTGTGTCCTTTCCCGGTCGCAAGTGGATGATGCAGCAAGGATAGTTGCGCAGACGGAAGAGTGCAGTATTGTTGCCGGGACGGTTTGGCACGGCCCGGTCCATCCCGAGATTTTTTCGAGGGAGGGCGCGCTTATACGTCGTTCCGACGTGCGCTTGGCCGTGCCAATGCTTGATCGCGATGGCGATCTATCATCTTCACGTCAAGGTCATTGGCCGTAAGGCTGGGTCGAGCGCGGTGGCGTCCGCCGCCTACCGCTCGGCCTCGCGGATGCGCGACGAACGCATCGACCGCGTGCAGGACTTTACCGCCAAGCGCGGCGTCGTCCATTCCGAGGTGCTGTTGCCGGAGAATGCGCCTGAGCAATGGAGCGACCGCGAACAGTTCTGGAACGATGTGGAGGCGTTCGAGGTGCGCAAGGACGCCCAGCTTGCGCGCGAGGTGGAGTTCGCCATTCCGCGCGAGATGACGCAGCCGCAGGGCATCGAGCTTGCCCGCGACTTCGCGCAGGCGGAATTTGTCGATCAGGGCATGATCGCAGACCTCAATGTGCATTGGGACATCGGCGAGGACGGGATGCCGAAACCCCATGCGCATATCATGCTCACCATGCGCTCCGTGGACGAGAACGGCTTTGGCCAGAAGGTGCGCGACTGGAACCGCACGGAGATGGTGGAGCGGTGGCGCGAACGCTGGGCCGAACATGTCAACGAGCGGCTTTCCGAACTCGACATTGATGCGCGGATCGACCACCGCAGCTTTGAGACGCAGGGCATCGGGCTTGAGCCGCAAAGCCAGATCGGCGCACCGGCCCAAAGGATCGAAGGCGAAGGGATCGAGGCCGCCGACCGTGCGGACATGCACCGCGAGATCGCGCGCAGCAACGGCGCGCGCATCATCGCCGATCCTTCCATTGCGCTGGATGCGATCACACATCAGCAATCGACCTTCACACGGCGCGACATGGCGATGTTCGCGCACCGCCACAGCGATGGCATCGACCAGTTCAACGAAGTCATGGGCGCGATGCGTGGTTCGCCCGATCTGGTCGGACTCGGGCAAGACGGATGTGGCGAAGATCGCTTCACCACCCGCGACATGATCGAGGCGGAACAACGCTTGCATCGTGCGGCGGAAATGATGGCGGAACGCGAACGCCATGAAGTCAATGACCGCGACCGCGAAGCCGCATTGGCGCGGGCGGAACAGCGGGGCCTTGTCTTGTCCGGTGAGCAGGCCGACGCGCTGGCGCATGTCACGGACGGGCGCGATCTTGGCATTGTCGTCGGTTATGCCGGGACGGGAAAGAGCGCCATGCTTGGCGTGGCGCGCGAGGCTTGGGAGGCGGCAGGCTTTGAGGTTCGTGGTGTGGCGCTCTCCGGTATCGCGGCGGAGAATCTGGAAGGCGGATCGGGCATTGCTTCGCGCACCATCGCCAGCATGGAACACGGCTGGAAGAACGGGCGCGACATGCTCACTTCCCGCGATGTGCTTGTCATCGACGAGGCGGGCATGGTCGGCACGCGGCAGTTGGAGCGCGTATTATCTCATGCTGCGAAAACCGGAGCCAAGGTGGTGCTGGTCGGCGATCCGCAGCAGTTGCAATCCATCGAGGCGGGCGCAGCGTTCCGCTCGATCCATGACCGTCATGGCGGCGTCGAAATTCATGAGGTCCGCCGCCAGCGCGAGGACTGGCAGCGCGACGCCACCCGCGATCTGGCGGCCGGCAAGACCGGAACGGCGATCCATGCCTATGACCGTCATGGCATGGTGCATGAGGCACAGTCACGCGAGCAGGCGCGCGGCGATCTGATCGACCGCTGGGACCGCGATCGGCAGACGACACCCGACAAAAGCCGCATCATCCTCACCCACACCAATGCCGAGGTGCGAGAACTCAACAAAGCCGCCCGCGACCGGATGCGCGCGGCGGGCGATCTTGGCGAGGATGTGCGCGTCACGGTCGAACGCGACGCGCGCAGTTTTGCCGCCGGAGATCGCGTCATGTTCCTGCAAAACGAACGCGGGCTTGGCGTGAAGAACGGTACGCTCGGAACCATCGAGCAGGTTAGCGCCACCAGCTTGACCGTGCAGACCGACGATGGCCGCTCCGTCGCCTTCGACCTCAAGGATTACAACCGCATCGACCATGGTTATGCCGCGACCATCCACAAGGCTCAGGGCATGACGGTGGATCGCGTTCATGTGCTGGCGACGCCGGGTATGGACGCCCACGGCAGTTATGTCGCCTTGTCACGCCACCGTGACGGCATGGACTTGCATTATGGCCGCGATGACTTCGCCAGTCAGAACCGACTTGTCCGCACCCTGTCACGCGACCGAGCGAAGGACATGGCCTCGGATTACGAGCGCGCCGATCCGGAGCAAAGCTACGCCGAGCGGCGCGGCATCACCTTCCGCGAGCGTGTCGCCGAGATCGTCAGGAAGATCGTGCCGGAGAAGGTGCGCTCCATGTTCGACGATCTGCACCTGGCCGCAGACGGCGCGGCCGGTTCAGACGCGGCACAGCGGCCGGAACGGGAAAATGCCGGCATGGAGGCGCAGCGCGGCACCGCAGCGCCGGAGCGGGAGATTGCCGAAGACCCGGAAGCGGCCTTGCGCCACGCCCGCAGGCAGGCGCTCGTACGCCATGCCCGCGCGTCCGACGCGATCCTTGAGGCCAAGCATCGGAGCCTCACCCCTTCCTACGAGCAGCGGCGCGAGCTTGGCGCGGCAAGGCGCGCATTCGATGAGGTGCACCCCCACGGATGGCAGGATGCGGAAGCCGCCTACAGCAAGGACAACAGCCTCGCCCATGAAGCGGGATCGGGCCAGACTGGCCGCGCCATTCGCGCCCTTCAGCTCGAAACCGAACTCCGCACGGACCCGAACCGCCGCGCCGACCGCTTCGTGGAACGCTGGCAGAAGCTCGACCAGACCAGCCAGCACCAGTATCAGGCGGGCGATATGTCGGGTTACAAGGCTACGCGGTCGGCGATGGGCGACATGGCGAACAGCCTGCAACGCGATCCGCAGCTTGAATCCCTGCTCGCCATCCGCAAGCAGCAACTCGGCATCGGGACCGGGATCGAATCGCGCCGCAGTCTTGGCCGGGAACTCGCCTTCACGCATGGCCTCGACCTCGGCAGAGGCCGGGGCATCGGACTCTAGACCCGTCCTATTTGCCGCCGTTCGCCGTCGATGGCCCGACGACGCCTAAAACTCTCTTGCGCAACGATAAATCCCCGCCCCTGTCTGGTTCAGCAGCAACCAGAAACAGCCAGCAGGAGGCAAGACTACCATGCGCCAACCAGAGCGTATCATTCGCCTGAAGACCGTTCTTGCCCGCACCGGCCTGTCCCGGTCCACCATCTACCGCAAGATCGCCGAAGGCACCTTCCCGCGTCAGATCACGATCAGCACCAACGGCGCGGGCTGGCATGAAACCGATATCGATCGCTGGATCGCAAACCCTGTTGCGTGGCGGCCAGAAGCAGGTGTTGAAGATGCTCCGTGAGGCCGTGTGCAGTCGCATTCAGCGCACGAGCGAAGTTTTCCGTCATCGCGTTCGTTTCAATTTATCAATACAATCTGCCCACGCCTGCATCAATTCAATCCGCTCCGGCCAATAACTCGCCCGGTTATAAGCGCGCCGGATTTCGTTCTGCTCCTGATGCCCGAGCGCAGCCTCGATCACGTCAGGCCGAAAACCCCGTTCGTTCAATATCGAGCTTGCCGCCGCCCGGAAACCGTGAGCGGTCATCTCATCTTGGGTGAACCCCATCCGCCGCAGCGCGGCGTTCATCGCGTTCTCCGACAGGGGACGGGCATTGGAACGGATAGAGGGAAATACGAGCGCGCTCTCGCGTGCGACCTCCTTCACCTCGCGCAGCACATCGAGCGCCTGTCGCGAGAGCGGCACATCATGCGGTCTGCGAACCTTCGTGCGCGCGCCGTTGATGCGCCAGACGGCCTCCTCCAGGTTGATCTCTGCCCATGTGGCGCCACGGACCTCACCGGGGCGGGTGAAGGTCAGCGCCGTGAACTGGAGAGCACATCGGAGCGTCGGCCAACCGTCATAAGCGTCTACGGCAGCCAGAAGCGCACCGAGAAGTTTTTCGTCGGTGATCGCGGCCCGGTGCTGCACCTTGGGTGCCTTCAGGGCACCGCGCAAGAGAAGCGTCGGATCGTCCTTGGCTCGTAGCGTCGCAATAGCAAGCCGGAAGACGGTGCCGATCACGCTACGCAGCCGTCGTGCCGTTTCCCGGCGTCCGCTGCGTTCGATTTTTTGCAGTAGCGCGAGGATTTCCGCCGGCGTGATGTCCGCGATTGGTCGAGTGCCAAGATCGGGGCCAGCAAGGTCGATAAGCAGCCATCGGTTCTTCGCGACGGTGGACACAGCCGCGCCCTCATCCTCGATTCGTTGAAGATATTCCTCGGCGATGCCTCCGAAGGTGTTCGTCGCCGAGATGACGGCAGTTAGCTTCGCGGCCTTCTTGTTGGCCCCCGGATCGGTTCCCGAGGCCAACAGCTTCTTGGCCTCGTCGCGCAGCTCGCGCGCCTCAGCGAGGGATACGGTCGGATAGGCACCGTGGGAGAGCTTCTTCTGCTTCCCGCTGAACCGATACGCTTGGTTCCAGAGCCGCGTGCCGCTCGGCTTCACAAGGAGGTAGAGCCCGCCGCCGTCGGAGAGTTTGTATTCCGTTGCCCTACCCTTGGCGGTGCGGCACGCCGTATCTGTCAAAGACATTGACGCCTCCCGATTGTTGGCCTCAGGCCAACAAATACCGAGATGAGGCCAACATCAAGGCCAACAAATTTGTGGGATCGGATGATATTCGAAGATGCAGATTGAGACGAGCGGTGGCGTCAAAATTCAAAAATATTCAGTTACTTCAATCAATTATGAGGCAGAATGAGGCGTTCTGAGACAACGGGAGAAAAAGGTGATGGTGCCCAGGGGCGGGCGCAAAAAGAAGCGCAGAGACAAGTAGTTACGTGAGGTGGGAAATTCGTTTTGTTTCCCACTATTCCATAGCTTTTTGATTGCCCGTTCCCACCGATTTAACGGCGGCGGTTCGATTCCCAAAAGCGGAATCGAATTGACGCGATCTGCAACACAACAGGAAAACCCATGAGAGTCATTTCTATATCGCCCCCGCAGGGCGACCGCGAAGTCGCGCGCGCATCCATCGAGTTTGATGGTGGTGTCCGCCTTCACAACATCAAGATCACCGACCGCGGCGTGTTCGCACGCGATGCCAGCTTTGACCAGAGGGCCGTGAAGACCATCCTCGACCATGTGAGGCGCTCGCCTAATGACCACCGAAGCTAAGCCCGACTTAGACGCCCTGCCCCATCCCTACTGGGTCGACGGCATCAATGACCCCAAGGACACCAGCCGGCTTGTGAAGCGGGTGAAACTGTCAGACCTGATGAACTATGACCCGCGGGCCGCATACAAACACAAGCGCTTGTGGGAATTTCATCTCGGCTGGGCGCATAAGGATTACGGCTGGACCAGCCTCGCCAGTACCCGACGGATCCAGACCGAGATGCAGGCGCGCAGCCCAACCAGCGATGCGATGTCACTCCAGCACATCGCTGCTGGCAACCGGGATCTAGTCGAGTGGCAATATCTATTCGAAGAGGAGAAGGGCAAGGGCCATCGTGGTACCCGGTACAGCATCAACTGGAGCCTGCTTGAACTTGCCGCCAACGGCCAGTTTCCGGTTAGTGTACACCTACAGGGTGACGCTATTAGCGTACACCTTATAGGTGACGCTGCCGTCACCCACGTGGGTGACGCTAATTCGGTTAGCGTGCACCCTGTAGGTGACAAAGACCCTACTACTAAGACCCGTCTAAAAGACGGGGCTATAAGTAGTAGTAATTCTGCAGCGTCGGCTACGCCGCCCCACGTCGCTGGGCTGGCGCCCGCGTCGGGGGAAGCGCCGCAGGGGTTTGAAGAGTTTTGGACGGCCTATGCCCATAAGCAGCAACGCGCGAAGGCCAAGGCGGCATGGGCGAAGCTGGACCCATCACCGGAGCTTGTCAGCACGATCATCACCGAGGCTGGCCGGTGGGCGGCGCACTACGCGGAACACGCTGTGGAGCCACGCTGGCGCGTCCTACCCCATAACTGGTTGGCTGGTGAGAACTGGCTGCAGGATCTCCCGATTGTCCATAAGGACGCGAAGTCGGCCGCGATCGCGAATGTGAGGGGGAGGGCGAAACCCGCCTCCACCACCAAGTCAGCCACCCACGGCATCGGCGCGAACATCAAGCACTTCTCCGTTACCGGCTATACCGAGGAAGGCTCGCCTTTCAGCGACTGGTTTGCCACAGTCAGTTTTCAGGCCGACGACGGTACGGCGTTCAGCCAGCGCTTTCATGCGTTATCTATCGATGGGGACGGGCCAGACCTTGATGCTTATAATGCGATGGCCAAGGCCGTCTTCGGCAAGGGCAACCCGGTCGAGGATTGGGTTGGTCGGCGCGTTGGAGTGACCGACGACAAGGGTCTCGAATTCTGGTGGTTACCGCCCGAGGTGTCTCCGCCGCCCACCCCGGCCAGGCGCTACCTCACCGCCGACGAGGCCGAACGCGAGGCCTTTGAAGCGTGGTGCGCCGAGCAGGATGAAGCGGCATAGCGCCCAAGCGCACACACGGCCCGCTGTGGCCCCGCACAGCCCACCAAATTTATTTCCCGACCCCGTCCCGCTTTTTGCCAGCAGTTCGATATTTGTCTGTATGGCTCGTTGGCGAACCAAAACCACGACACTGAAGAACGGGACGCGCCGCGTTCTAATTTTCGGCGAGCGTTGACGCTCGCGCGCGCCGAACCTTAGCTTAGATCAATATTTATTTTCGCAGTACCAGGCAAAAATCCAGTCCATCGGTTCAAATCCTGGGTATGGGGCCACGACGAGGCCAACGGCACGGCTTAAACCGTGTCGCCGCCAGCGCGTTCGGCGAAATAGGCGCGCACTACGAGCAATCCCGAACTGAAACTAACAGACGGAGTCTGCATGCAATCCCATGCAAACGACAATACCCCCGCCACGGCTGGGCAATTCAAGACGCTTGCCGAAAGGCGGGCGTTTCTCGAACAGCAACGCGTCAGCCAGCCCGAGGGCGAGGAAAGCCACCGGGGCGGCGCGTGGCCGCAGGGGCAACGCCTGTTCAAGGCGGGCAACATGGTCAGGCTCACCGGCCTTGCACAATGGCAAATCGAAAACGCCATGCCACGGCTTTCGGCCGCGAACGATAACATCGCGGTGAATTTCGACCACACCGAAACCGTGCAGCGCGATAGCGTCGACGCGGATGAAATCGCCGAGGCGATAGAACTGGAGAAGGAGCACCCCGGCGAATACTGGCGGCCAGACAAACTGGAAGTCTACGTCCGCGACAAGTGGCGGAGCATCAATGCCGAGGTGGAATTCGCGCGCAAGCACTCCAGCTCCACTCCCGCCTGGCTCGTTGACGATGAAGACGAGGAAGACAAGATGGCGAGGGTTATCGACACCAACCGCCTCAGGCAGCGTCTAGGGCCGCAGACCTGCTCAATACTCGACGCCGCGGCCAGCGACGCCACTACGGAGGAAATCGCCGAAATAGCAGGGTGTGGCAGAAAGTCCGTACCTAAGCATGTGGACGCAGCGATTGATGAATATTTAGCAGTCGCCGCATAGCCGGCCAAAATCTGCGGCACCAAATCTAAAAGGGTGAGGGACGCGAAAATTAATGCGACCTCCGTTCCCCGCGCGCCACTGTCCCTCCCGACCGGGCGCGCGGGCATCCTTCATCATTCAGGCTTCCAGCTGTTGGCATCACGCGCCGCCATTCACTTCGATTCAATTCGTGGCGCCATCGCAGGCGGCATGTCTGATGCACAAGCGCTGAAGTCGATACCAGGCGCACCTTCACCGGGCCGGTGGTCAACATGGCTTTCGGACAATCCCGAGAAGAAAGCCGAAATCGAATCGCTTCGGCCTGGTCGCGCCACCCCCGGTGTCGACGCCATCGCCGCGAACTTCGACGCAATGCTGCGGTTGCTAGAACAGGGACACACACCCGAAAGCGCCGGCAAGGAACTTGGAATCTTCGGGCGCAGGCTGCACGACTACCTCCGCAAGAATCCCGAGAAACGCCCGGCCTATGTCGCAGCCCTGAAGAAGCGCGAGCGGAGTCCGAACAAGCGCGGGACTCGAATATCGAAAGAATTCAAGCGCAAGCGCTTCACCGTCGAGCAGTTCGATGATGCGGTTGAATTCATCCGCGACCACCGTGGCATGGACTTATCAGGCGCTTTGCTTAATCGGCGCGACCTTCCGGCGCTTGAGTCGATCATCTTTCGCGCGAACCGTAATCCTACATTCGCTGCGCAATACGCCAAAGCGATGGCCGCTCACGCGATGGCCAACGTTAATGTGTACATCAGGGACACCAGCGTCGCGCCGAGCCTCTTACTTTCGAGTTTAATGCGCCATCCGCTCTACGCTGCGGCATGGAAGCATTTCAAGAAACTTGAAGATCGCGACGACTTTATTTCGGAAACCATTCTCGCCGTGCTCGAAGGCGAGATTTCATCCGACGATATCGGAAAACGCGACACCTTCAAACGCATTCGCAGGCGAGCGAGTGGCCGCACGATTGAATCGCTCGACGTGCCGGCCTTTCGCGGGCGTGACAGCGACTCGCGTGAAAGCCTCGGCGACACCATGGCAAACGATACCCCGATTTTTCATTATTAGGAGAAACACGTGACTGACATCGCAATCACTGCCGACTCTGTTCTAGGCTCTGGCTCCGCAACCCGCGCGACTGGCACGGCTGGCGAGGCCATCACAGCGGGGCAGATCGTTTATTTCGACACGACGGTGAACAAGTGGAAGTTGGCCGATGCTGACTCAGCCACCGCAGCCGTCAACCACGCCGAAGGCGTTGCTTTGAATGGTGCCGCGCTTAATCAGCCGGTTACGGTGCAGAAGGACGGTGATGTCACGATCGGAGGGACGCTTACCGCGGGATCGCCGTACTACCTGAGCGGCACGCCTGGCGGCATTGCACCAGCCGCGGACCTCACCACTGGTGACAAGGTTTGCTTACTTGGACTTGCCAAGTCCACGACCGTGTTGACGCTTGATATCCAATTCCCTGGCGTGACGCTGTAGTGCGTCGTGAACATCCGCAAGAATGCGCCGGCCGTTTGGGCGGGGCGGATCGTCAAAACCGTTTCGTTTGATACGAGCGAAGCGTTGATTATCTGGATCGATCACCTCGGTAGAATTCAGGAACGTCACGTTCCGATTGCGTCGTTGACTTCGTTCGCCGACGCCATGCAGCCGCGGTCATGTTGGCCGGACGCAAACACTCAAGAAGAAACGAGCGCGCCGCGCATTCGTGGCTGGAGGGCAGCATAATGGGTTGGTTCTCCCGCAAATCCGCATCTGTGCCTGAAACAAAAAGCGAGTTGACTGATCCAACTTCGGATTCGTGGGCTGCGCTCTGCGACGCATTCAGCGTGTCGGCGTCTGGCGTCAACGTTACCGTCGACGTTCTCATGCGATGCCCGCCCGCTAAGGCCGCGGTCAGCATCTTGCGTGAGTCCACCGCGATGGTCTCATGTAGTCTATTTCGAGACGACGCAAACGATAGCGAGCAAGCGGCGAAGGATCATCCCGCGTTTGCGCTCGTCAATCGCTTCAGCAATGAGTTCATGTCCGCGGCAGAGGTTCGTCGCCGCGCAACGCAGGATGCCGTTATTTATGGTGACGGCTTCGCATTAGTGACGCGCATTGACGGCCGACCCGCGGAAATTCTTTACGTCCCGCACCAAGCAGTTGTTTTGGAATACAAGCCGGACGGTGAGCCGCGTTATCGCATCGATAGCCGCGAGTATGGCCCGGCTGATGTCATCCACCTGCAAACACCAAACCCAAGCAATCCGCTGCAACAGCGTGGACTGGGGTTGCTGCACACCGGCCGCGATGCGATCGGACTCGCGGTCCTTTTAGAGCGTAGTGCATCTCAACTCTTCAAAAACAATAGCCGGCCCGGTGGCGTCCTATCGTTTAAGGGCTCGCTCAATGCCACCGCAGCCGGCCGCATTGCGCAGATGTGGCGATCGGCGCACAGTGGCGACAAGGCAGGCGGTATTGCCGTCATTGACAACGAGGGCAGCTACACCCCGATAGCCTTCACTTCGGTCGACAGCGAGATGGTTGCGCAGCGCAACCTTGCTGTGTCTGAAATCTCGCGTTTAACCCAAGTCCCCGTCACGTTGCTGGCAGATATGTCGCGTGCGACATATTCGAATTCAATCCAGTACGATTTGCAATTCATCAAGTACGGATTGCAACCATGGCTCCGCGCCTGGTGCGATGCTTATGCACGTTGTTTGCTGTCACCCGACGAGCGCAACAGTATGCACTTTGAATTCGACCTCGATCAGTTGCTCCAGGCTGATCCAACAGCACGCGCCGCGGCGTTTGCACAGTATCGCTCGGCCGGTGTGCTGACGGCTAACGATGTTAGGCGCGATCTTAACAAGCCTCCGCTCCCCGACGGCGACGTGCTGGCGTCACCGCACGTTCAGTCCCCAACGAATGACAACACCAACCCCAAGGAAAATGCAGCTTGAAGACCGACCACGGCAGCGTCTTTGAATTGGACATTAAGTCAATTCAGGAAGACGGCACCTTCACGGGATATGCGAGCGTCTTTGACGTTGTAGACTCGCACAAAGATATCGTCGTCAAGTCTGCGTTTAAGAAGTCGCTCGTAAAACGTCCCGCCGCGAAAGTCAAAATGCTTCGGGAGCATGACCAATCTGAGCCGATCGGCAAGTGGTTGTCGCTGGTCGAAGATGACCGCGGATTGAAAGCAACCGGTCAGCTTATTCTGGACACCACAAAGGGTGCCGAGACCTACAAGCTGATGAAGGCCGGTCTGCTGGACAGCCTCTCGATTGGCTATCGCACCGTCAAAGATCGAATGGATCGGACCAAGGGTGCTCGCATTCTTGAACAGATCGACCTTTGGGAAATCTCCGTGGTCACGTTTCCAAGCAATACCGAGTCCACCGTCACCTCGGTGAAATCGAATCCCTCAATGCAATTCCGCGCGTTGATTGAGGCGATCAATTCAGCGCGTACATCTATTAACAGTTAGGATACGCACTTAAATGTCTTTCCACACTCGACTCGAAACCAAGAACGCGGCCGACAACGAAGAAGTCGACGGCGCTGCCGAAATCAAGTCGGCGCTTGAAGCCTTGACCGTTGACGTCAACACCAAGACCGCGCCGGTTGCCGACCTCACCAAGCGCCTCGACGATATCGAGACCAAACTGGCCCGTCCGAACATCCAGACCAATAAGGATGACGAGCCGTCTGCCGAGCGCAAGGCGTTCACAGGCTACTTGAGGTCCGGCAAAGAAACGCTCACCGCGGATGAAGTAAAGTCGCTCACGATCGCCCCGGATAGCTCGGGCGGTTATCTGGCTCCTGCAGAGTTCAGCGCGGAAGTTGTGAAGGGTATTGTCGAGCAATCGCCCGTTCGCCAGGCTGCTCGCGTGGGTAACACTTCAAGCGGCGAGGTTCTCATTCCTAAGCGCACCGGCAGACCGACCGGAAAGTGGGTTGGCGAAACCGAAACCCGCACCGGCACCGAGTCCAGCTATGGGCAGGTTGAGATCCCGATCCATGAAATGGCGTGTTACGTGGATGTCAGCCAGCGCCTTCTAGAAGACGCCGCGGTCAACGTTGAAGCCGAAGTGGCCTTCGACCTAGCCGAGGAGTTCGGTCGTCTGGAGGCTCTTGGTTTCCAGCGTGGTGACGGCGTCAAAAAACCGCTTGGCGTTATGGCGTCGGACGGTATCGCGTACACCCCAACGGGCAACGCTTCGACGCTCGGCACGAATCCTGCCGACACCATCATCGATGCCTTCTACGCGCTGCCGGCTTTCTATCGCAATCGCGGCGTATGGATGATGAATTCGAAAACCATCGCCGCGGTTCGCAAACTGAAGGATGGCTCGACGGGTGCCTACTTGTGGCAGTCCGGCCTTGCGCAGGGTGATCCGGCGACGATCCTCGGCCGCCCGTTGATTGAGGACAACACCCTCGACGATGTTGGCAGCGCAGCAGAGCCGATCGTGTTCGGCGACTTCGCGTCGGCATACCGAATTTACGATCGCGTCGCGTTGAGCCTGCTTCGTGACCAATATTCCCAAGCCACAGCTGGCCTCGTGCGGTTTCACGCGCGCCGTCGTGTTGGTGGTGCATTGGTCCTTGCCGATGCGCTCCGCAAGATCAAGTGCGCGACTTCGTAATCCCAATTGCTAAGGGTGGCCCACAGCGGCCACCCCATTGTCTCAATTCAAAAGGAACTTCTAATGCGCGATATCGCGAATAACATCGGTGTCGACCAGACGCTTGCCCCCGTCGATTATGCTGCCACCACCAAAGGCACGGCGGCCGACCTTCAGGGCTTCAACAGCGCGGCTGTGATCGTCAACACTGGTGCGATTACCAGTGCAGGCCTGTACGTCGTTAGCGTTCAAGAGTCAGACACCACGACGGACGGCGACTTTACCAATGTCGCGGCGGACGATCTTGTCGGCTCGCTGCCGGCCAGCCTTGCGGCCACGTCGGCCTACAAGGTCGGCTATGTTGGCGGCAAGCGCTACATCCGCGCGGTTATCACAAAGACATCGGGCACCTCGATCGTTGCCGGCGCCATCGTCGTGAAGGGCAACGCAGCCGACAAGCCGGTAGCCTAGCGATATGCGGCGCGCGACGTTTAGCTGAACGTGCGCTGCAGGGGAGTCGCTTGGTGTGTGGCGACTCCCCACCGTTTCCTTACAGGAGACCGACATGACCATCAGGAAGCCGATAGAGATCATCAAGCAATTGCTTGTGTCGCGCGGTGTAGACGATACCACGGCCGAGCAAATCATCGACGCTCTTGAAACCGCGGGTTGGCGGTTCATCCGCGATGCCGATGCCATCGTGTTTGCCTAATGCCCTTTGCCGCTCCACGACTCTGCACATGCGGCAAGGTTGTGCCTGCCGGTAAGCGGTGCCAGTGCGTAATCAAACGGAAAGCTGAACGTGACCGACTGCGACCTACAGCGCCGCAACGTGGATACGACTCTAGCTGGGGAAAGCTGCGAGCCTCTTGGTTGGCTAAGCATCCAGTGTGTGTCGACTGCGGTGGTGCTGCATCACTGGTGGATCACATACAGTCCATTCGTCGTGCTCCGCATCGCAGGCTTGATGTGACCAACCTCCAGTCAATGTGCGCAACATGTCATGGCCGGAAGACAGCGCGCGTTGATGGCTCATTCGGAAGGAAGACCAATGACGTGTAGCACCTGCAAGCGCATCAGATCGGCAGCATTCGCTGTCATCCGTACAGTGCTGCCAAAGGCTAAGGAAGACGCAGAGAAGCCCGCTGATGCGCCTTCGGATTGATGGCACCGCGTTGCGTCTCGCTTGAACCATCGCACCACGCGCCACACTGCCGCAGGGTCATGCCATCCCCCGGGTGGTCGCAGACTTCGGCCGATCGCCTAGCTACCGGCGGTCCAGCAGCGAACAAGAGGGCTGCTAATTGGGGCACCCTCTAAATCGTAGGATTGTCAATCACTTACGTGGACACTGATTGGACCCGCTCACGGCAATGGTTGCGATCGCGCATCTGCGTTTGCGGCTTACCATCCTCGAAAGACACCCGGAGTTTTTAATGGCCACACCTAAACTACAGGGCCTCGCAAAAGCAATGGCGATGCTCGAGCACAACCTAGAGGACGGCGCCGGTAAGTTGCTGTCCAAGATCGAGTCGGTCGAAACGCGCGGAGTCGCGGCCATCGCAAAGGGGCATAAGAAGATCGACGATAAGGCGGCCCTTGTCGATGAGATTGAGTCATACGTGACCGCGTTGGAAGGTGCCAATGGTGGCGACCCTTTGGAAGACTCTGCCGTTACATCAGATGCAGGCGCGCAGCCAGTGCATACGAATAGGTGGCCGTGATGGCGTTTGCAACCCTAGAGCAGCTTAAGGCCCAGACGAACACCACGTTCAACGATGATGACGACGTGCTGCAGCACTATCTGGATAGCGCGGAGGAGTACGTTCGCGGTTTTCTGGATGTTGATCCCGAGGCACAGGATCCGCCGTTGCCCGTGCCGGACACAGTGAACCAGGCGGTCCTGCTCATAGCGGCGGGCTGGTATGAGACGCGCGAGAACGCTGTACCCGACACCCTGCGCGAGATTCCATTCGGTGCGCGGGAATTGCTCAATCAGGTGAGAGGCTGGACGTTCGGATGAGCCACCATACGCGAGGGCGGAAGGGCGCGCCACAGCCGATTGCCGACGCGATCCGCACTGTTCCAGCTCCTCCGAAACACTATGGGCCGACCGCGAGGGCAGCGTGGCGCAAGATTGCGCCTGTCTTAGTCGAAAGGCGCGTGCTCAGTGCGGCAGACGTCCATGCGCTTGAGCGTTTCTGCGAGGCACAAGGCGACATTGCCGATGCGCGTGAGGCCATCGGGCGCGACGGTGCTTATGTCACCAACAGACTGGACGAGTTGAAGCGGCATCCTGCCTTTGCGACCTTGCGCGAGGCAACTGCGGAGTCGCGGCGATGGGCTGCTGAGCTTGGCATCACACCGGCCAGTAGATCGCGCGCTGGAGTTCACGAAGACTCCGACGACGGCGATGATAATCCTTTGAGTGTTGAATAATGACTACTGCTGGCGATTTACGGGAGAAGATTGAACTGCTCAAGCAGGTTTCCGTCAGCGACGGGGCAGGCGGTTCGACCTTATCGTGGGAAGTGCAGGTTACTGCGCGCGCTGCGATCAAGGTCTTGAAGGCATCCGAAACGGTGCTTGCCGGCCGTCTCCAAGGCACGCAGACGCTTGTCGTTACATTGCGCTGGCAATCTGCGCTCGGCGATGTCGATGGCACTTGGCGATTGCGCAACGTGCGCACTGGATCCGAGTATAACATTAGGGCTGTGACGCCCGACGTGCGCCGGCAGTGGGTTGATGTTCTGTGTGAGACGGATGCGCTCTGATCGTGGCGGGCAAAGATCCATACCCACATTGGTTGTTTGACGACACCGAGATTCCCGATCCGATGGGATACGGCGAGCGCGCCGTAAAATTTCTGCGGCGTTTGAAGCATCCCAAGAGCAGGGCGCCGGGCAACGCCTTCACTCTCGATCCCTGGCAAGAGAAAATCATTCGGGCCATCTATTCGCCGCGCAATCCTGACGGCTCGCGCATCGTCAAGACGGTCGTTCTGCTAATCCCAAGGGGCAATCGTAAGTCCAGCCTGAGCGCGGCGATTTCGCTAATCCACGCCATCGGACCAGAGAAGATTCCCGGCGGCGAATGCGTCCTGGCGGCTGCGGATCGCAAACAGGCTTCAATCGCCTTCAAAGAAGCGACCGACGTCGTTCGCATGGACAAGCGGTTGGTTTCCGCAACGCGCATCTACGATGCATTCAATTCGGCAAAGAAAATCGTTCTGAAGAAGGGCGGATCGTTTCTCGAAACTATCAGCAGCGATGCAGGCACAGCGCACGGCAAATCGATTGCCTGCCTTGTGGCCGATGAGTTGGCGCAGTGGCGCGGCACCGACCTTTGGATTGCGCTAAAGTCATCGCTTCCGAAGGTTCGCGACAGTTTGTTGGTTGTCGCGACCACAAGCGGCAAGGGTCAGTACAATCTCGCGTGGGAAATCGTCGACCGTGCGCGCAAGGTCGCGACCGGTGAGATCGACGACCCTTCGATGCTCCCGATCCTGTTCGAAACGCCGGCAGACGCCGACTGGAAGGATGAGGCGCTGCTTTATCGCGCGAACCCCGGCCTCGCGCTTGGCTATCAGGACATCACCGGCCTGCGGCAGCTTGTCAAAGAGGCTGAGACCAGTATGACGGCGCGCGAGATGGTACAAAATCTCCATCTTAATGTCTGGCTGGACTCGTCGGCCGCGCCGTTCGTCGATATGGCCGTGTACGATTCACAGGGCGGCGAGATCGATGTTGCCAGCCTTGAAGGGCAGCTCTGTTGGCTCGGCGTCGATCTATCCAGTTCGATCGATCTTTCGGTTATCGTCGCATGTTTCCGCGATGGCGATGATTATATCGTCGTTCCGCACTTCTTTTGTCCGGCCGATAACTTGCGGCAACGGCAAGAGGCAACCGGCCAGCCATATATCGAGTGGAGTAAGGCCGACCTGATAACGGCCACGCCCGGCAACGTGATTGACTTTCGCGCCGTCGAGGATCGTATCCGCGAGCTTTGCGAAACCTATAGCGTTCAAGAGATCGCCTTCGATCCGGCTCTCGCGCGAAACGTCATGAACAACTTGAGCGAGGATGGCTTGCCTGTAGTCGAGCATCGCCAAGGTTCGCTAAGCATGATGCCCGCGCTGGCCGAGCTAGAGCGGGCTATCGTCGCAAAGCGATTCAAGCATGGGAATCATCCGGTCCTCCGCTATTGCTTCGCCAATGCGGAAGCCGAGACCAATGCGGCCGGGCATATCGTGCGGCTCAAGAAATCCCGCAAGTGGCTGAGCATTGATGGCGCTATCGCTTCAGCGATGGCGTGCAACAGGGCGAGCGCTGGTGGGAGTGCGGCGGTGACTTCGCTGTATGATGACCCGGAGTGGGAGAGGGCGCTGGAGGGGTTTAATGGTTAGCGTGACGCGGCGGTGGTAAGCTCGTCAATAAGGACGCCAAGACGATGATCTACCTGTCGCAAAATCTCCTCAGCCTTCCTTTCGTCCTTATATTTAAGAGCTGCATCCATTGCGAAGTGAAGCCCCTGTCGAAGATCCCTTAAAGCGTCGAGAGTTGCGTCGTTCGCGCGCGGATTGTCAGACATTATTTCCCTTTCTTCAATCCGATCTCCACCAGCCAAAAAACGCTACGGGCTTGGCGTCCTATCTGCCACATCGAAATGAAAGATTGACTCAAGCCGACCATTCCAGTCGGGCTGGACAATGTCCCACGACAATACGAACAGGTCGGCATTGTGGTTTAGTGGTTCAACAGAGCCACTTCGGATATCGACAGAACGTAATCTATCTCGATCCTGTACCACCATCATTTCTCTGTCGCCAACGATCTGGATCAGACCAGGCGGTAAGTGATCCATGTCGAACCTAACCGACCTCAGAGCAACGAGAGAGCGCAAAGCAGCCCCAGGCAATGGCACGACGTCGGGACGATTAGCAGCAATCCGTATGGTATCTTTGGAAAGAATCAGCGGTGCATTTTGGTCAGACAAGTCACCACCATCCACTATCATAACGTAGTGGTTCTGGTCTTTTATTTGCGCCAATCCTATCTGCCCGCGCGTTGCTGTCTTGATTGGCTGTAGCTTGTACTTCGGAATTTCCATCTCGCCCCTCATTGTTTCCCGCCGCAACTACCTATAAAGGACAGGTATCGTCGCCACTTGCCCATGCTTCAATCCTGTCGATGTATGTATTGGTGGCAAGAGTATTTCCGGTTCGCATCGTCAACCTAGATCCTTTTGGCTGCTTTTCGATGCGCACCGATAAATAGTAATTTCTCGTGATCGTGTTAACGAGCGATAGCGTCACCTCTCCATAGCCCAGATCCGGATATAGGTCTGCGTCGACAGCGTATGAGGAATACGGACCAGTGTTGCGCGCAAAACAGCGCTTAGCGGTGGTCGAGACCCGACGATAGATTTCCTGGTAATTGTCAGGGTAGGTCTGAACGACGGGCGTCGCCTTGGCCTCAAGATCGGCCGGCGTTGTTGAGCAGCCAGCAAGAAGCAACGCAGCACAAAGCGCCGCAATTCCCAAAATACGCATTGATGAAATCCCCCAAACCCTGCACCACCATAAGGCGAGAAAGTCTGAAAGGGCAATCATGATTCGGTAGAGACGCTCCCCTTCACCATCTCCCCGACGTGCCCGATTGTGACCTGCGAGAACTTGGAGATGAATTCTAGGTCGGCGAACACCCTTCTCGCGCCCCGCTTGTGGGGCAGGTGATAGTCGATCGTATCGCTGCGCTCGCCGACCTTCCATTTGATCCGTGCCGCCGGGTTCGGTCCGAACAACCACACATCGACGGAGCCGTACTCAGGATCATTGTAGGATTCCCGATCGGCCGGTACGGCTTCCAACAGCGCCGCCAGCGCGTCACCGAAAGTCTTACCGCGAACCTCTTCCCCGAATTCGAGCGGCGCGTCTGCCACGAGTGGCGAATAAAGCCTGACCGTCTCCGCGCTGTCTTTTACGTTACGACTGCCGGCCACGGCGATCAGGAGATTCGCGGCATCCTCGACTGTCACCACCGACTTGCCGCGACCGCGTTGCCCCTCAGATCGGAGGCCGGCCGTTAGAAGATTGCGGTCATGAAGGATTACCGAGCCGACAGGCACTGCCGTCAGTTCAGCAACCTTTTCAACTAGTTGCTTGGGTGTTGCCACAGAAGCCTCCGTTGTGTTGCCAATAGCATAATCTTTTTTTGCGTAAAATACGGTTTTTGTCTTGCTTATTTTGTTTTTTGCGCTAAATAAGAATTATCGCTCAAAGCAGGAGACCAACATGAGCAAACCAAATACCACCAAGCCGAAGCGCAACTCGATGCAGACCACCACCGCACCCGCGCCAGCTAACCTTGTCGGCCCCGGTGGATGGGTCGTCAGTCCGCCTACATCTGTCCTTGGCGGCGAACTGCTGAAGCAACTCAAACGGGCCATCCGCGACTATGAGCTTCTTGACGAACACAAATGCTTCGACAGGGCCGATATTGCGATCAGTGCCGGGCACGAGATTGCGAATACGCTAGCCTTGGTCCCGCCACGGGGAGCCGAGGAAGCACTCGCCGCAGCAGCGTTTCTTTTCAGCGAAGCAGCCAGTTTTGAATGTGTTGACGAGTGGTCCAAGAAACAGCGCGAAGAAATGATCTTGCGCATGAAGCAGCGGGCGGCAGCGCTCGCCGCTTGGGTTGAGTCGACACACAAGGTCAATCGGCGCGACTTCCGTCTGGACTTTTTTTGCCCTGATGATGCGCGGGATGATGTGCTTCCGCACACAGCGTCGTCGCTGGACGTAAACCAGAAGACGGTGGCGGTGCTCTGATGACCAACCGTCGCAAACTAGCACAACAAGCTGTCACCGAGGCCGAGGAAGCCACCGAGGCCGCGTTCTTGGATATGGGTGCCGCCGAACTCGCGTGGTGCCACGCGAAACTGTCCTACCTGTACGACGAACAGGCTGAGTGCCTTAAGACTCTACGTCGCGCGAGGAGCGCATTTCGGAAACATCTTAAGGAGTGCATCAAGGCCAGAAAGGTCCATGAGCAGATTGCCGAAGAGCTAGATCGCAAGCGTGACCGGAGGCGTCAGCGCGAGCGCCTGCGCTCTGACCAAGACACACATGGTCTGCATAGGAGTGATCTTACTGGATATCACGCTGGGAGGTTTCAGCGCTGGGACCACGGCGACGATATGGAGGCTGCATGAACAAACTTCGCCACATCCGGCGCCGTGTCAGGAATGACATCTTATCCCCGCGCAGCATCATGTGGGCACGCCCCCAAACCGCGGTCATCAACCCGCTACCTATCACCAACCGAAGTGGGCGCCGCTTAGCTGCCAGCAAGGCGCGGGGCACCGCCCGAAAGGAGGCCAAACAGTGAGGATCATCTCCTACCGACCGCCGAGTCGTGGCATCGGGGTGGGCAGAAAGCTGAAAACCTGACCTGATAGCTCTTCGCAGGGCAACGAGGGCGCTTGGGCCATTGGTGGTGCGGGCGAACGGGATTTATGGGTGAAACTATGACTGAAGCAAAAAAGAAGCCGCCTGTGATGTCGCTCAAACAGGCTGAGATGCGTCGCGCGATACGTCGCAACAATGTGGTGCGAGCTTGGGAACGGGAGGCTGAGAAAGAGGCGAAGAGAGCCAAAACAGATTTGAGCAAGAATGGATTCTCAGTATCAGAGTCACCTCGCGGATACTTAATCTGGGCACCGGGTCGTGAGATCATTGGCTCCGTTGATTCCAGCGACCAAGCCGACATGATTGTTTCTGCCCTCAACGGTGGCGACGTAACTGCTTTGAAGCGCTGGCGCCGATCACCTGCTGGAAAGAAATTGCTAATGCGATTTCGCGAGGAGATTGACCTTCGACTCGCGTCAGCATGACCACCCACGCCAACGATAACCAACGCGGGGGTATTGTCCCCCGCGGCCTGCGCCGTGTTGATGCGGCGTCGTACATCTGCATCTCGCCGTCGTTGTTTGACGAGATGGTGAGGGATGGCAGGATGCCGGGACCACGCATGATCAATAGCCGAACGGTCTGGGACCGTTTCGAATTGGATGAAGCCTTTGAGGCGTTGCCCCGCAAAGAGGCCGCCAATCCGTGGGATGCGTAGGTGCCACGACCAAACCCGCCAAGGCTTACGAAGGACACAGACCGGCATGGCAACATCCGGTGGTACGTTCGCACGCTAGAAGGGCCGAAGGTTCGGTTACGGGAGGAGTATGGCACGCCTGCGTTCTGGCAGGCTTACCGCGACGCGCTGGCAGGTAAGATCAAACCACCAGAGCCAAGCCAGCGTGTCGCGCGCAAGCCTTTCGACAAGGATTCGCTAGCGTGGCTATGCAGCCAATATTACACCTCCGCCGAATACAAGCAGTTGAATGAGCGAACCCGATACGTGCGGCGCGCGACCCTTGATCACGTCTGCGCGGCGGATGGCGAGAAACCATACAAGCTGCTTTTGCCAAAGCATATCAGAACGCGCCGTGATGCGCGTGCAGACCGTCCGGAGTCGGCAAACGGCATGATTAAGGCGTTGAGGCAGGTGTTCGCCTTCGCCATTGACAACGACTACGTGGTCTCAAACCCAGCGCAGGCCGTTCCCTACCTGAAGGCAAAGGGCGACGGACACCACACATGGACGATCGATGAGGTGGAGCGCTTCGAGAAGAAGCACCCCGTTGGTTCCATGGCCCGCCTCGCGCTTGCGCTGGGGCTTTACACCGGCCAGCGGAAATCAGATGCCGTGCTGCTCGGGCCAAAACACGTCAAGGACGGCTGGCTGCACTTCACGCAATTCAAGGGACGGGAGCGTAAGCCGATCACGCTCGACATTCCTATCGTCGACGAGTTGCAGGCAATCATTGACGCCACCGCCTGCGGCAAGGAGACCTTTCTTCTGAACGGGCTGGGCCGATCGTTCACCGCCAACGGATTCGGCAACTGGTTTCATGATCGCTGCGTCGAGGCCGGCGTTCCCGGCCGCTTTCATGGACTGCGTAAGGCAGCCGCAACCCGCCTCGCCGAGCTTGGCTCCAGCGAGCACGAAATCATGTCGATAACCGGCCACACCACCTCCAAGGAGGTTATGCGCTACACCAAAGCGGCCCGGCAGAAGGTGCTCGCCGCCGCAGCAATGGCGCGACTCAAACCGAGCTCGGAAATCAACGTGACTTTCCCACCGGAGTCCCAGTCAAAAATCGGTGGGAAGAAACCGCTATCTAACGCATTGAAAAATAAGGAGATGGCAAATCTTATGGTGCCCAGGGGCGGGATCGAACCACCGACACTGCGATTTTCAGTCGCATGCTCTACCAACTGAGCTACCTGGGCGCCGCCCGGCGTCAAGCCCGGGTGCGCCGGTTTATAGTCAGGCACGATGGCGCTGTCCACCCGTCCGGCAGACCGCCGGGCGAACGCCGCGAAGCCTTCAACTTATTGACTGAGCAGCGAATCGCGAACCTCTGAAACGGCTGGTCTATTCCGCATCCTCCGCGTCAGTTTTGCTGGCGGGGATGGCATAGGCGCCTGAAAGCCAGCGGTTGAGATCGACATCGCGGCAACGCTCCGAACAAAACGGAAATGACGCCGCGACGGCGGGCTTGCCGCAGATCGGGCAGCGCTTTTTCGTGCGCCCGTTGGCTTTTTCAGCCGGCATTCAACCAGCCGGAGCGGATTGGAAATCCCTCGCCGCCGAGCAACGAGACCGATTCGTAAAGCGGCAGGCCGACCACATTGGTATACGAGCCTACCAGCTTGACCACGAAAGAGCCGGCAATGCCCTGGATCGCGTAGCCGCCTGCCTTGCCGCGCCATTCGCCGGAGCCGATGTAGGCCTCGATGTCGTCCTCGGCCAGCCGCTTGAAGCGCACGCGGGTCTCAATCAGGCGTTGGCGAAAGTTTTCCTTCGGTGTCACGACACAGACAGCCGTATAGACACGATGATTGCGCCCCGAGAGCAGCCGCAGGCACTGCGAGGCCTCGTCGGCCAGATCCGCCTTGGGCAGGATGCGGCGGCCCACCGCGACGACGGTGTCGGCGGCCAGAACGAACGAACCGCGCAGTTCATCGTCGACCTGCACCGACTTCAGCGCCGCCTCGGCCTTGGCGCGCGCCAGGCGATTGGCGCAGGCACGCGGCAGTTCGCCCCGCGTCGGCGTTTCGTCGACATCCGTCGGACGCAGAGCGTCCGGTTCGATGCCTGCCTGGTTGAGCAGGCTGAGCCGCCGCGGCGAACCCGAGGCGAGAACGAGCTTGGTATGGCCTGACATGCGGACTTCAGTTTGTCGGGGCGAGGATCGAGGCGCGCGCGGAACCTATCGGAACGCATCCCGTTCGACAACCGGCGATCGCCTTTGACTGCTCCCGGGAACCCGATGGAGAGTTCGCGCGGCGTAATGCCTACGCGCCGCGCCGGACGAACCCGCAATACAGCGCGACAGGAACCGCCAGCACGACCCAGGAAACGCCGTCCCAGATGCCGTCGCCGAGCAGCGCCGAGAGCAATCCGACCGTGCTCAGGACCGCGATGACGGCCGGCCACGCGAAAATCTGACGGAGGGTCCGCCGCCCGGCCCGCGCCGGCGTCATGACGACAACATCGGGCGGTTGACCGCCGCCGTGGCGTCCGCGCGTTCGTGCGCGGCGCTTTCGCCGGGCTTGCGCCGCCGCAGCCACAGATAGACGCCCGTTCCGAGCACGATGATGGTCATCACGTCGAGCAGCGCCCAGATGATCTTCAGCGGCATTCCGCCATAGTCACCGAAATGCAGCGGCTGCGAGACGAACAGCGTCGTGACGTACCACGGCATGTTACGGCTGTCGCTGAGCTTGCCGGTTTCGGCGTCGATCAGCGCCGGCTTGAGCAGCCGCGACGTCACCGGCGTATCGCCGCGCATGAAGACCGCATAATGGCTCTTGCTCGTGAAAATCGTGCCGGGGAAGGCGATGAACGACGGCAGCATGCCCGGCGCGGCCGCCGCCGCCACGTCCGCCGCCTCCTGAACCGGTGTCGGATGGGCGGGCAAAGTCCGACCACGATACTGCGCCGTCATCTCGGCCAACTGGCCCTGCTGCCACATCTTGAGCACAAGGTCGGCCCAGGTGTTGATGACGCCGGTAAACCCCACGACCAGCGTCCACATCACCAGCAGGATGCCCGCGAGGTTATGCAGGTCGAGCCAGCGCACCACGCGCGGACGCCCGGTGCGATAGGCGCCGAACTTCTGCTTGCGCATCGACGGCGCGTAAACCACGACGCCGGATATGACCGCGGCGCAGAACAGAAGGCCCATCAGCCCGAGGAACAGCTTGCCGGGCAGGCCGGCGAACATATCCGAATGCAGCCTGAGCATGATGAAAGTGAAGCGCCCGGTGACGTCGGGCGCATCGAGATAAGCTCCGGTATGAGCGTCGACGCGGACGATGCGGTTGTCTGCCGGATTGGCGTCGATGGTCTTGCCGACGCTGACCAGCATCGCGTTCGGATCGTCGCGGTCCCAGATCAGAAAATGCGGCACCTGCCCCGGCATGGCCGCCATGGCGCTCGCAACGACGCGATCGAGATTCGCCGGCGGCGTGCCTTCAGGGACGGCGACCGCCTCGACCTGGTCATGCAGCAGTCCGTCGATCTCATCGTGGAAGATCAGCGGCAGCCCGGTGATGCACAGCATCAGCATGAACAAGGTGCAAACGATGCTGGACCACTTGTGAGCCCAGCTCCATTTGCGCAAGGCGCTTGTCGTCATGCTCTAACTCACTTCGTGATCAGAGGCGGAGCGGGATCGGCGTTCCAACTATATTTTAGCGTGCCGAGCACGGTGCGGCCACTGCCCATCGCACAATACGGCAGCCCGGTCAGGCAGGACTGGACATAGAAGCGATCCGCAAGGTTGGTGGCGTTGACTTGCATTTTCCAACCCTTCATGTCCGGCCTCAGATAAGCCAGGTCGTAACTCAAGGTTGCGTCGAACAGGGTGTAGGGCGGAATCACGAAGGTGTTTCCGGCGTCTCCGTAGCTGTCGCCGACATAACGCACGCCAGCCCCGACGCCGAAGCCGGCCAGCGGTCCGTTGTACCAGGTGTATTTGCCCCACAGCGACGCCTGGTCGAGCGCAGTGCTCTGCAGATATTTGCCGGCATTGCCGGCAAGGCTCCTGGTCACCCGCGGATCGATGTGGCTGTAGCCGGCAATGATCTCGAACTCCCGGGTCACGTTGCCGCGCGCCTCGAACTCGAATCCGCGCGCCCGCGCCGCATCGGTCTGGGTACTGAGGAAGGGATTGACCGGATCGGCGGTCAGGACGTTGTCCTGATTGATCTCGAACAATGCCGCGCTCAGCATCAGGTTCATGCCGTTCGGCTTGAACTTCACGCCGATCTCCTTGCCCTCGCCCGTGGTCGGCCTGAAGGCATTGCCGAAGCGGTCGGCGCCGAGGTTCGGCGTGAACGAGGTCGAATAGCTGATATAGGGAGCGAGGCCGAAATCGAACAAATAGGTCAGGCCGACGCGGCCGGTCTGCGCCGAATCGAAGGTCCTGTAGGTGCCGGCCGGCGGCCAGAAGGCCTTGCTGATGAAACTGCTGCTCACCCAGTCCTGACGCCCGCTAACCGCCAGGGTCCAGCGATCCCATTTGATCTGATCCTGCAGATAGAGACCGGCCTGGCTCTGGCTGTCATCGCGCAGGATGAACGAACTCAACGAATTGAACGACGGAACCGCCGCGCCATAAACTGGGGCGTAGGCGTCGATCGGAGCAATTCCCGCAGACCGATAGTCGGTGCTGGCCGACAGGTTGAAGTAGTCGAACCCGGCGAGAACCTTGTGCACGAGGGGGCCGGTTCTGAAGTCCGCCTGCAACTGGTTGTCGAGCGTGTAGTTGCTGGCATGGGCAACGACATAATTGTAAGTCCGCGCGACCAGCCGGTCGCTCAGCATGCCTTCGCTGCGGGTCGCGGCGAGATTGTTATCGACGTTGAAGTAACGGAAGCTCTGCCTGAACTGCAGGTTGTTATTGAAGCGGTGCTCGAATTCGTAGCCCACCGAGAACTGCTCCAGCTTGAAGCCGTCCGGCCCCGGCTCGCCGAGATAGCGGCTGTAGGGAACGTGACCATTGGGATTTGGCAGAAACGATACCTGTCCCGGGACGTATTGCTGATACCCCTTGTTGTCGATCTTCGAATACTGCGACAGGATCGTTAAGCTGGTATCGGTGGTCGGCCGCCAGGTCAGGCTCGGCGCGAAGAATATCTTGTCGTCGGTCATGAAGTCGGTCTGCGTCTTGGAATCGCGACCGAGGCCGACAAGGCGATAGAGAAACTCGCCATTCCCGCCGACGGGACCGCCGATGTCGAAAGCGCCCTGGAAACGCTCGAACGAACCGAAGGTGCCTTCAACATCATAATGCGGCGTCGCCGTCGGCCTTTTGCTGACCATGTTGATGAGGCCTCCGGGATCGGACTGGCCGTAAAGCCCGGACGACGGCCCCTTCAAGACCTCCAGCCGCTCGAGCCCGTAGGTCTCGATGCGAGGAACGGCGAATGTCGTGGAGTCGTTCGGCAGGCGCAGTCCGTCGAGATAGCGCGGCGCGTCGAAGCCGCGCAGCTTCAGGAAATCGAAGAAGGTGTTGGCGCCGAAACTTTCGAGCGAGACGCCTGGCGTGTAGCGCAAGGCATCGTTGACGCTCTGCACGCCCTGCGCGGCGATCTGGTCCTGCGTCACCACGGAGATCGACTGCGGCGTTTCGAGGATCGGCGTATCGGTCTTGGACGCGGTCGCACTGCGGCTCGCGAGGTAGCCGTTCACATGACCCTTTGCGCGCTCGACGCCGGCGCCTGCATTCTCCTGCGGAACAACCGCCTGACGCTGCACGGGCGCGGCGGCACGGCGATTTGTCTGTGACGGGCGTGCTGCATGACGAACAGGTTTCGCCCGGCGCGCCGGCTTCGACTGCGGCGCGACCACCGTCACCGTCGGCAGCTCGGATTGCGCATGTCCTTCATCCGGCAAAGCGATCGACAATGCAACGATGCTGACGGTCGCAAGGCACACGCTCTTTGAATTCATTCTCAGCATCGTGATACGCCCCCATAATCGCGACCGAACGAGCCACGTCACTAGCATTGCGATTCACGCTGTCGACCGATGGACGATTAGAAGCTCTACAAACCTGCGCGGCTCGGATTGTGTGCGACGCGTTTGTGCCTGCGGCACAGTGGTTTCCTATGCCAATGGCGCCGGACATTTTGGAGCTTGTCTAATTCTAAATACGACGACGTGCCGGGATTTGGATCACGCCGATCCGGCGCGCCCCAACACCGCGCCATCTCGAAACCACCGTCGCCGCGCTTGCGAACCCCGCGCGATCAACGCTGCTTCCGCTAAAGGCCCATATTGCCGCCCCGCGCGAAACGCTTGCGGATGCGCGAGAGCAATCCGTCGCAAACGTCGCGGTAAGCCTGCATGCGCTGCTCGCGGTTGCCCTCGACGGCGGTCGGATCCGGCGTCGGCCAGTATTCGACGTCGGCGGCGATGGTGCGCGTCAGTTCCAGCGCCTTGTGATGGGCTTCCGGCGACAGCGTGATGATGAGATCGAAATTGAGACCCTCCCAGTCCTCGAGGTCCTCGAACGTCACCGGACGGTGTTTGGAAATGTCCTGGCCGAACTCAGCCATCACGGCGACGGCGAACGGATCGGTTTCGCCTTTCCTGACGCCGGCGGACCTCACATACAGGGTTCTCGGAAACATGTGCTGCAACAGGCTCGCCGCCATCGGCGAGCGCACGCTGTTGAGTTCGCAGGCGAACAAAACCGACTGCGGCCTGTGCACGCGCGCCGGCGCGTCCATGCGCTCAGGCCGCTTTCGTTTTGCGCGCGCCTTCCGCGCAACCGTTTCGCATGAAGCGCGACGACAGCCGGTGCTCCCTGATTCGAACCATCGCTAACCCTTCCAGTGCAGCACGGAAATCAACGTGAACAGCCGCCGCGCGGTCTCGAAGTCGACGCGGACCTTGCCGCTCAGCCGCTCCTGCAGCGTGCGCGAGCCTTCGTCGTGGACGCCGCGGCGACCCATGTCGAGGGCCTCGATCCGGTCGGGCGTCGCGGTCCGGATCGCCTGATAGTAGCTGTCGCAGATCATGAAGTAATCTTTCACGATCCGCCGGAACGGCGTCAGCGACAACAGGTGCGTCACCACGGGCGCGCCGTCTTCGCGCCGGATGTCGAACATCAGGCGGTTGCCGGTGATCGCGATGTGCAACGTGAACGGACCGCCGCCCGCGCCTTCCGGCGCGAACAGATTCTCTTCCACGAGATCGTAGATCGCGACCGCTCGTTCGTGCTCGATATCCGGCCCCGAACGCCCGATCGACTCCTCGTCGAGCGTGACCGCCACAATGCGATTCCGGGATTCTTCCTCTGACGGGGCCTTGCTCATTGCCTGCTGAGCCTACTGGTCCAATTCCAACATTCGCATCCCATTTCGGCGCAGTCCCTCTGCGAATGTGGGAATTTGGTGGAGCTTTGAATTTGACATTCGCCCTGGAAACCCTCGCGGCGAGAGGCGGATGTCAAATTCGATCCACTAATTGAGGCGCACTCCGACCGAACGGGCATGGGCGTCGAGCCCCTCCGCCTTGCCCAGCGTCATCGCCGCCGGCCCCAGCGCCCGCAACTGGTCCGGCCCGCATTTGAGAATCGACGTCCGCTTGAGGAAGTCAAGCACCCCGAGGCCCGACGAAAAGCGCGCCGAGCGCGCCGTCGGCAGCACGTGATTGGAGCCGCCAACGTAATCGCCGATCGCCTCCGGCGTATGCGGCCCGATGAAGATCGCGCCGGCATTGCGGATCCGCGCGGCGAGGCCTTCGGGATCCGATGTCATGATCTCCAGATGCTCGGCGGCGATGGCGTCCGCGAGCATCACGGCCTGATCGAGGTTCTCCACGAGGATGACAGCGCCGAAATCGTTCCATGAGGCCCGCGCGATCTCCGCCCGCGGCAGCGTGGCGAGCTGCGCTTCGACCGCACGCTCGACGGCGGCGGCGAGCGTCGCGCTGTCGGTGATCAGGATCGATTGCGCGCTGGCATCGTGCTCGGCTTGCGCCAGCAGGTCGGCCGCGATCCAGTTCGCATTGCCGGTGTCGTCGGCGATGACGAGCACTTCCGAAGGGCCCGCGATCATGTCGATGCCGACCTTGCCGAACACCTGGCGCTTGGCGGCCGCGACATAGGCGTTGCCGGGTCCCACGATCTTGGCCACCGGCGCGATCGTCGCGGTGCCGTAGGCGAGAGCGGCGACGGCCTGCGCGCCACCGACGCGATAGATTTCGGAAACGCCGCCGAGCCGCGCCGCCGCCAGCACCAGCGGATTGATCCGACCATCCGGCGAGGGCACCACCATGACCACGCGCGCGACGCCTGCGACGTTCGCCGGCACCGCGTTCATCAGCACCGATGACGGATAGGCCGCGGAGCCGCCCGGCACATAAAGCCCGACCGCCTCGATCGCGGTCCAGCGCGAGCCGAGTTCGACCCCGAGCGCGTCGGTGAAGCGGTCGTCCTTCGGCAGTTGCCGGCGGTGAAAGATTTCGATGCGCTCGCGCGCCAGCTTGAGCGCATCGAGCGTCGCCGCATCGCAAGCGTCCACGGCCGCGTCGATCTCGGCGCCGGTAAAGCGCAGGCCGGCGGCATCGACGCAGAGCCGGTCGAACTTGCGCGTCGCCTCGATCAGCGCCGCGTCGCCGCGCGCCTTGACGTCCTCGACGATGGCGCGGGTGGCAGCCTCAATATCGGCCGAAACCTCCCGCTTGGTCGCGAGAAACGCCTTGAAGCGCGAGGCAAAGTCGGCGCTGCGGCTATCGATGCGGATCGGCATGAGGATGTTTTCCGGCAAATAAACAAGAACAAGGCTCGTCGCGAGCACAGGGCTCAATGGCGCGGCCCCAAATCGCCGTCAACCCTTTGTGGCGGCAGACGAACCTATAAATTCCGACCCGGCTCCGGATGCCGCGGGACGATCCCCCGCTTCAGTCCCGGATCCGTTCGATCGAAGCGCCGCACGCCGACAGTTTTCTCTCCAGGTGCTCGAAGCCGCGATCGAGATGGTAGACGCGGTTGACCATGGTCTCGCCTTCGGCGGCGAGCCCCGCGATCACCAGCGACACCGAGGCGCGCAAGTCCGTCGCCATCACCGGCGCGCCGCGCAGCGTCCCGATACCCTCGATGGTGGCGGTCTCGCCGTCGAGATGAATGCGCGCACCAAACCGCGCCAGCTCCTGCACGTGCATGAAGCGATTCTCGAAGATGGTCTCGGTGATGCGGGACGCGCCCTTGGCGCGCGTCATCAGCGCCATCAATTGCGCCTGAAGGTCGGTGGGGAAGCCGGGGAACGGTGCGGTCGAGACCGTCACCGGATCGATGCCGGCGCCGTTGCGGGCCACCCGAATGCCTTCGTTGTTCGGCGTGATGACGGCGCCCGCCTCGCTCAGCACATCGAGCGCGGATTGCAGCAGTTCGGGGCGCGCGCCGCGCAGCAGCACCTCGCCTCCGGTCATCGCCACCGCCATCGCATAGGTGCCGGTCTCGATCCGGTCGGGCAGCACGGTGTGCCGCGCGCCGCCGAGCTTGCCGACTCCCTCGATGACGATCCGCGGCGTGCCTGCGCCGGACACCCTCGCGCCCATTTTATTGAGACAATCGGCGACGTCGGCGATCTCGGGCTCGCAGGCCGCGTTGGTGATGACGGTTGTGCCCTTCGCCAGCGTCGCCGCCATCAGCGCGACGTGGGTGCCGCTCACGGTCACCTTGGGAAAATCGATCTCGGCACCGTTCAGGCCGCCGGGTGCTTTCGCGATCACGTAGCCGCCGTCGATCGCGATCTCGGCGCCGAGTTTTCCCAGCGCCATGATCAGGAGATCGACCGGACGGGTGCCGATAGCGCAGCCGCCGGGCAGCGATACCCTCGCCTCATGCATCCGCGCCAGCAGCGGCGCGATCACCCAGAAACTCGCCCGCATCCGCGAGACCAGCTCGTACGGCGCCGTGGTGTCGATGATGTCGGCGGCCGAAATGTGCAGGGTCTGTCCCTGATATTCGTGATCGCCCGGGCGCTTGCCCGCCGACATGATATCGACGCCGTGATTGCCGAGGATGCGCTGCAACTGCGCAACGTCGGCGAGTCGCGGCACGTTGTCGAGGATCAGCGTCTCCTCGGTCAAAAGCGCCGCGATCATCAAGGGCAGCGCCGCGTTCTTCGCGCCGGAAATCGGAATGGTGCCGTTGAGCTTGTTGCCGCCGACGATGCGAATGCGATCCATGCCGATTCCTGTTTTCAATGCATGAAGTATAGGGCAAATCGCCCGGCGCTCCAAAACATGGAAAATTATGGCGATAGAGGGGGCTCAAGGCGCATTGGCTTCGGATAAAGCGGGCTTTCGCGGCAAGCCGTCGAACCTTGCCCGTCGCGCAGCGGAGAAACGACGGGCTTCGATGTCAATCGCCCCGACACTCCGAATCGGATTTGTCCGCATTCCCGGCTACAGCCTGATCGGCGCGGCCGCGAGACTGCAGTTTTCGCCGCTTGAGATTTTCGCGCAGCGCAGCGCGCAACCGCGTCTCGCGCCCCGCATCTGCTCCGTTGCGATCCGTGTCCGCTTTGTCGATCATGGCGCGCCTTGCTTGCTTGTCCGGACGCGCCCGTCCTGACCCGCAGAAAAAAATGGTGTGGAACGACGCCCGCAACATATACGTCACCGGCCTTGCGGCAACAGGCGCGGACGGTGCGGCTGTTCCTCGCCCAGCCGCCGCGCGCTTGCGCACCTTCCAGCCTTATGGCAAGGATCGGCCCGCCTTTGCGGGTCTTTTCAGGTTGATTCCCGCGCCGGGCCTGCTGCCGTAGCTCAGTGGTAGAGCACTCCATTGGTAATGGAGAGGTCGACAGTTCAATCCTGTCTGGCAGCACCATTTCCTTGAAAAGCGCGCCAGGCAATCCGCGGCGCAGGGCGCAGCGGCCATGGGAACCGCGCGGAACGGATCATGGGCAATGACTCGGCCCGGAGCGACCCGCTTTCAGCAAAAAAGCCTATGCGGATCCCGCCCCGGATCAGAACGAGGATTTCGCGAAAAGCGCCGATTTTTTGCTCTGCGGAAGGTACCGGATTAAGGCTTCATTTAGTTCTGATTAAGGCGTCGTTAGGCATGCAAGTTCCGTGGTTCCCCAATGGGTTACGAACGATCCTGAGTGTGGCCTATCGGTGACAGCATTCTGCACAGAATCGATCTAGGGTTCGATTGACGGGGCCGACCAACGGTTGCTCGGATATGGAATTCCTGGAGAACAAAATGAAAAAGATCCTTCTCGCCTCTGTGGCAATTATTGGTCTTGGCGCAATCGTGCCGGCACAGGCCGCCGATCTCGCTCCTCGCCACTACACCAAGGCTCCCGCCTACACGCCGGCGCCGATCTACAACTGGACCGGCTTCTACATCGGCGGTCACGTCGGCGGCGCTTTCGGCGGCGACGATAACGTCCTCGCTCCCGGTTTCAGAGCCGGTAACGACGGCGTGTTCATGGGCGGCGGCCAGATCGGCTACGACACCCAGTTCGCGCCGAACTGGGTCTTCGGCCTCGAAGCCAACTACAGCTTCCTCGACACCGGCAGCTCGTTCGCCAACCGCGGCCTGGGCTCGGTCACCGGCCGCCTCGGCTACACCTGGGGTCCGGCACTGCTCTACGTCAAGGGCGGCTACGGCTGGGCCGACTCGCGCTTCACCAACGGCTTCAGCGGCAACGGCGGCCGTGACGGCTACACTGTCGGCGGCGGTCTCGAGTACCTGTTCACCCAGAACTGGTCGGGCAAGATCGAGTACCAGTACTATGATTTCGGTACTGTGAACGCCCTCGACTTGAATAACAATCCGTTCCGCTTCCGCAACGACGAGCACACCATCAAGGTCGGTCTGAACTACCGCTTCAACTGGGGCGCTCCGACCGCTCCGCTCGCTCCGGGGTACTGATTTCCTGAACCCTGGCGGTTTCGAATTGTAGAGAAAGGCCGGCATTCAGATGCCGGCCTTTTTGTTTCAAACCGCATTACAAGACGATCATGGACGGTGGCCGATAAACCGAGGGCCTCATTCGAAATTGGCGGCACACCGTGGTATCGTCGCGCCGCGGAAGGCTGCCTGGAGCTGTTCCGGCTTTGATGGAATCAAAGCCGGGCTCCCGCCTTTTGTTTTGACGCGTTTTCTTCCCGCGAACCGGTATCCACTTCGCTTGAAAACGCTATAAGCACCTCTAGCGTAACGCGGCAATTAAAGGGATCGTCACGACATGGATGCAGCACCCGTTTCGTTCGACAGCGGCGACGATTCGTCCTCGTGCCTGCGCCACGACTGGACCCGGTCCGAAACCGAGACACTCTATAACCTCTCTTTCCCGGATCTGATCTTTCGCGCGCAGACCATTCACCGGCAGAATTTCGATCCCAATCACGTCGAGACCGCGAGCCTGCTCAGCATCAAGACCGGCGGCTGTCCGGAGGATTGCGGCTACTGTTCGCAGAGCGCGCATTACGATTCCGGCGTCAAAGCCACGAAGTTGATGGACAAGGAAGCCGTCATCGAAACGGCGCGGCGGGCCAGGGATGCCGGCGCCGGCCGGTTCTGCATGGCGGCCGCATGGCGCAATCCGAAGGATCGGGATCTCGACCGGGTCTGCGACATGGTCCGCGCCGTCAAGGAACTCGGCATGGAGACCTGCGCGACGCTGGGCATGCTCACGCCCGATCAGGCCAAGCGGCTGCATGAGGCCGGTCTCGATTTCTACAACCACAACGTCGACACCTCGCCCGAATTCTACGGCAAGATCATCACCACGCGCACGATGCAGGATCGCATCGATACGCTCGCCCATGCGCGCGATGCCGGACTCAAGCTCTGCTGCGGCGGCATCATCGGCATGGGGGAACAGGTCGGCGACCGGCTCGGCATGCTGATGCTGCTGGCCAATCTGCCCGCGCCCCCCGAAAGCGTCCCCATCAACATGTGGAACGAGGTCACGGCGGTGCCCGTCAATGCCACCGCCGAGCGGCCCGATCCGATCGCGCTGGTCCGCCTGATCGCGCTCGCGCGGATCATGATGCCAAAAAGCGTGGTCCGGCTGTCGGCGGGGCGTCAATACATGACCGACGAATTGCAGGCGCTTTGCTTTCTGGCCGGCGCCAACTCGATTTTCATCGGCGATGTCCTGCTGACGACAAAGAACCCGCAGACCGTCCGTGACGCGGCGTTGCTCGAGCGCCTTGGCATCCGCTCGCCGCTGGATGACGCAAAGGTCTGCGCTCCGTCCCACTGACCGAATCCGACAGGCTCATCGTGCGGGATCCGGCTAATCCCTGACGTGATCCCCATGGGTGTCCCGACGCGGTTTTCGGCTCCGGTAGCCTCATGGAGCGAGCCTGCCGGTTCGGGCACAAGACCGCACCGGTCCGAATCGGTTTGCGCTGGAGCAAATGAACGGCGATTTTTAACCCTGAAACGGCCGTATTGGCGGATTTCGTCTCGACAGCTCCGCTGGAAAGGCTCTAAAAAGGTCTTGCACGTCCGGCGTCCCGGGCTTTTTTCCGGATTTGGTCATGGATTATAGCAAGTTCTTCAGTAACGCGGTCGATCGCCTTCACGAGGAGCGTCGCTACCGCGTTTTCGCCGATCTTGAGCGCATCGCCGGCCGGTTCCCTTACGCTACTTTGCACTCGCTCAAAGGACCGCGCAGCGTCGTGATCTGGTGCTCCAACGATTACCTCGGCATGGGTCAGCACCCCAAGGTCGTCGGCGCCATGGTCGAGACCGCAACCCGCGTCGGCACCGGCGCCGGAGGCACCCGCAACATCGCCGGAACCCATCATCCGCTGGTCCAGCTCGAGCAGGAACTGGCTGACCTGCACGGCAAGCCGGCGGCGCTGGTGTTCACGTCCGGCTATGTCTCGAACCAGACCGGCATCTCGACACTTGCGAAGCTCATTCCGAACTGCCTGATCCTGTCCGACGCGCTCAACCACAATTCGATGATCGAAGGCATCCGTCAGTCGGGCTGCGAGCGAATCGTTTTCCGCCACAACGATGTCGCCCATCTCGAAGAGCTGCTTCGCGCGGCCGACCCTGACCGCCCGAAGCTGATCGCTTGCGAGAGTCTCTATTCGATGGATGGCGATATCGCGCCGCTTTCGAAGATCTGCGATCTCGCCGAACGCTACGGCGCGATGACCTATGTCGACGAGGTCCACGCGGTCGGCATGTACGGACCGCGCGGCGGCGGCATCGCGGAACGCGACGGCGTGATGCATCGCATCGACGTCCTTGAAGGCACCCTCGCCAAGGCATTCGGCTGCCTCGGCGGCTACATCGCCGGCAAATCCGAAATCATCGACGCCGTACGCTCCTATGCGCCAGGCTTCATCTTCACCACCTCGCTGCCGCCCGCGATCTGTTCGGCGGCGACCGCCGCGATCCGGCATCTCAAGTCATCGACATGGGAACGCGAACGCCATCAGGAGCGCGCGGCGCGCACCAAGGCCAGCCTGATCGCGGCAGGCCTGCCGGTGATGGTGAGTTCGACTCACATCGTTCCGGTCTTCGTCGGCAACCCCGAGCGTTGCAAGCTGGCGTCCGATATGCTGCTGCATGACCACGGCATCTACATCCAGCCGATCAACTATCCGACCGTTCCCAAGGGCATGGAGCGGCTGCGGATCACGCCGTCGCCGTATCACGATGACGACCTGATCGATCAGTTGGCGGAAGCCCTGCTTCAGGTCTGGGAGCGTCTCGATCTCCCGTTGCAGGCGAAATCCCTGGCGGCCGAGTAGGGACCTATCGGAATACGCTCGCTTTTTGTTGAAAACACGAACGCGTCCAATTGCGGTTTCCGCCCGCATTCCGCTCTCGCTCTCTTGTGTTTTCAATTTTGACGGGACCGCGTGCCGATAGCGTTTTCAAGCGAAGTGGCTACCGGCTCGCGTTCAGCTTGTTTCCGTCAAAATGCAAACCGCTCTAGGAGGCGGATAGCCGCCGGCGCGCGCCTGTCTCCGACAACACGATCCTGATCAGATCGGCGGTATTTTTGGCGCCGAGCTTGTCCATGATCCGCGCACGATGAACCTCGACCGTCCGCGGACTGATCCCAAGCCTGCGCCCTGCTTCCTTGTTCGACGCGCCCCTGGCCACCTGCGAGAGCACCTCGCGCTCCCGGCAGGTCAGCAGATGGCGACCGGGAAAATTGGCGAGCCCGTCGATCTCGCCGCCCCGAGCCTCGCGCCATACCTTCACCGCGGCGCGAACCCGATCGACGATCGCATCCGAGGAGAACGGCTTCTCCAGAAAATCGAGCGCGCCGTATTTCATGGCTTCCACGGCCGTTGCGATGTCAGCTACGCCGGAAATCACGAGAACCGGCGCGGCAACGCGCTCTGCCGCAAGCTTGCGCAGGATGTCCAGACCGGACTCGCCCGGAAGATGCAGATCGAGGATAACGCAGGCGGGCGGCCCGCTCCGGAACGCCTCGAGAAACGAAGCTGCGTCGCCGAAGCTTTGCGCGGCATAGCCCTCGATCTTCAAAAGGAGGATCAACGCGTCCCGCACCGACGGATCGTCGTCGACGATGAAAACCGGGATATCCGGCACGAAGGACACCAGTTGTCCCATCCGTGGCCTCCTCGCTGGATCACGATGACCTTGGATCGGGTCGATCCGAAATCACGACCATGATCGATTCCACCATTTCAAGACGCGGGATGCGGGGCGGAACACCGCTCCACATTTTCCTCATCCCGCTCCGACGCCTTTCCGCTTCCGCCAGAATGAAGCGGCATGCTGATTTTGATCTGACGCGCTCATTCCGCGCGAACCGGTATTCGCTTCGCCCGAAGACACTGTAGAAATCGGCAATTAACACAACTTTTACGTGTATAAGCTGATTCGTTACGGTGTGCAAATCATGACTGCGGAGGCGGCACATATAGATTTTCGAGCGAAGCACGTCCTCGGACCTGACCCGGGGGATGCAATCCGGTTCGCACGAAGGAAACGCGTCAAATCAAGACGCCTCATATGTTAGAATCGGACCGCTCGACGGTCGAGCAAGGTGCAAGGCAGCGCCTGCCGAAGGAGCCACCCCGCAATGCTGCATGACTGGGGCGTGATCGCCGCCGCCATCGGCTACATCGGCTTCCTTTTCCTGGTCGCGAGCTATGGCGACCGGGATTCGAGGTCTGCCCGCGGCGGCACCAGTTCGCTGATCTATCCGCTGTCGCTGGCGGTGTACTGCACCTCCTGGACGTTCTTCGGTTCGGTCGGGCTCGCGACTCGAACCGGACTCGAATTTCTCGCGATCTATCTTGGCCCGATCCTGCTGATCGGGTTCTGCACGCCGCTCTTGCGGCGGATCATCCGGCTGGCGAAATCGCAGAACATCACCTCGGTCGCCGATTTCATCGCCGCGCGCTACGGCAAGAGCCAGGCGGTGGCGGCAACCGTTGCCGTGATCGCCATGATCGGCTCGGTTCCCTATATCTCGCTTCAACTCAAGGCGGTTGCCTCGTCACTGGGAACCATCCTGATCGACGATCAGGCGATCGCCAAAATTCCCGTCGTCAGCGACATCGCCCTGCTCGTGACGATCGCGCTGGCCCTGTTCGCGGTGTTGTTCGGAACCCGGCAGACCGATGCGACCGAGCATCAACACGGACTGATGCTGGCGATCGCGACCGAGTCCATCGTCAAGCTGGTGGCGTTCCTCGCCGTCGGCGCCTTCGTCACGTTCTGGATGTTCAGTCCCGGCCAACTGATCGAGGCCGCGATGAATTCACCGGAGGCGGTACGTGCCATCGAGCACACGCCGTCGGTCGGCAACTTCCTGACCATGACGCTGCTGTCGTTTCTCGCGATCATGCTATTGCCCCGGCAATTCCATGTCAGCGTGGTGGAGAACTCCAGCGACGCCGAGGTCGGCCGGGCGCGCTGGCTGTTTCCGCTCTACCTGGTCGCCATCAACGTCTTCGTTGTCCCGATCGCGCTTGCCGGGCTGGTCACGTTTCCGTTCGGCATGATCGACAGCGACATGTATGTGCTGGCGCTGCCGATCGAGGGCCAGTCCAGGCTGCTCAGCATCGCGGTGTTCATCGGAGGGCTTTCAGCGGGAACCGCGATGGTGATCGTCGAATGCGTGGCGCTGGCGATCATGGTGTCCAACGACATCGTCGTGCCGCTGGTGCTGCAGCGCAGTCCGGCGTCCCGCGGCGGACGCAAGGACTTCGGCAACTTTCTGCTGAGGACCCGCCGCCTGGCGATCTTCGCCATCATGATCATGGCGTATTTCTACTATCGCGCGCTCGGCAGCGCGCAGCTCGCCGCGATCGGACTGCTGTCGTTCGCCGCCATCGCGCAGCTCGCGCCGGCGTTCCTCGGCGGCCTGGTCTGGCGGCGTGCGACGGCGCGCGGCGCGATGGGCGGCATGCTCGCCGGTTTTGCGGTCTGGGCCTATACGCTGTTCCTCCCGAGTTTCCTGGACGGAAGCGCCGGCGGCATGACGCTGCTGCAACACGGTCCGTTCGGCATCGCCGAACTGAAGCCGCAGGCGCTGTTCGGCGTCAGCCTGCCGCCGCTCATGCACGGCGTGCTGTGGAGTCTGTCGCTCAATGTCCTGACCTACGTCGCGCTGTCGCTGACGCGGCGGCCATCCTCGATCGAGCGGTTGCAGGCGGAAATCTTCGCACCCAACGCTGCGCCGTTGCCACCCCCGTTCAGGCGCTGGCGTTCGATGGTGACGGTGCGGGACATTTTCGACGCCGTGGCCCAGTACCTCGGTCCGAACCGCGCGCGGCAATCCTTCGAGGAGTTCGCCGCCATGCGACGCCTCAGCCTCGATCCGGCAGCGCCGGCCGCTTTCGAATTGTTGCAGCACGCCGAATACCTGATCGCGTCGTCGATCGGCGCGGCGTCGTCGCGGCTGGTGATGTCGCAGTTGCTCCGGCGCCGCACGGTGTCGGCGAAGGCGGCCTTGAAGCTGCTCGATGACGCGCATGCGGCGCTCCACTTCAACCGCGAGATGCTGCAGACCGCGCTGAACCACGTGCGGCAGGGAATCGCGGTGTTCAACCCGGATCTGCACCTCATCTGTTCGAACCGGCAATTCGGGGACATTCTCGGACTGCCGCCACAGGCCGTTCAGATCGGAATTCCGCTGACCGAGATTCTCGACTTTCTCGGCACCGTCGATCGCCCGCCGGTCGATCGCGAGGCTGCGAAGCAGGTCCGGCTGAGCGCATACACGACCGAAGGTCAGCCGTATCTGGAGCGGCTCCCCGACCGCAACATCGTGATCGAGGTGCGCGCCAACCGGATGCCCGACGGCGGCCTGGTGATCACCTTCTCCGACGTGACCCCGAGTTTCGAGGCCGCCGAAGCGCTGGAGCGCGCCAACGCCACGCTGGAAAAGCGCGTGCGCGACCGCACCGAGGAACTGACCCGGCTGAACTCCGAACTCGCGCGCGCCAAGAGCAATGCAGAGGACGCCAACAACTCCAAAACCCGGTTCCTGGCGGCGGCCGGCCACGACATCCTGCAACCGCTCAACGCCGCGCGGCTCTATGTCACGAGTCTGGTCGAGCGGCAGGCCGGCGGCGAGGATTCCAGGCTCGTTCAGAACATCGACGATTCACTCGAAGCCATCGAGGAGATCCTGGGCGCGCTGCTCGACATCTCGCGGCTCGACGCCGGCGCCATCACGACGTCGGTCACGAATTTCCGGGTCGGCGACCTGATGCGCTCGCTCGAAATCGAGTTCGCTCCGATCGCGCGGGCGAAGCAGGTCGCCCTGACGTTCGTGCCGTGCTCGCTGCCGATCGCGTCCGACCGGCTGCTGCTGCGGCGGCTGCTGCAGAACCTGATCTCGAACGCCATCAAATACACGCCGCACGGCCGCGTGCTGGTCGGATGCCGCCGCCATGACCAAACGCTACGCATCGATGTCTACGACACCGGCGTCGGAATCCCGATCCGCAAGCGCGGCGAGATATTCAAGGAATTTCATCGGCTCGAACAGGGAGCGCGCATTGCGCGCGGCCTCGGGCTCGGGTTGTCGATCGTCCAGCGGCTGGCGCGCGTGCTGGATCACAAGATCGCGCTGGACTCGAACCGGAGCGGCGGCTCGGTATTCTCCGTCACGGTTCCGATCGCGACCGCCGTCAATCACACCACCCACACCACCGCGGTGACCAGCAGCACGCCGCTGTCGCATGCGCCGATGAGCGGAGCCCTGATCGTCTGCATCGAAAACGATCCGGCGATCCTCGACGGCATGAAGACGCTGCTGACCTCCTGGGATGCGCGCGTGATCGCCGCGGTCGAGCCCGAGGCGGCAATCGAGGCGATCGAAGCGGCCGGCGGACGCGTCACCGGTCTGCTGGTCGACTATCATCTCAACCGCGGCAACGGCATCGCGACGATCCGGGAGATCCGACGGAAATTCGGCGAGACCATTCCGGCGATCCTGATCACGGCCGACCGCAGCCCCCACGTCCGCGAAGCGGCACAGATCGAGCAGGTTTCCGTTCTCAACAAGCCGCTGAAGCCGGCATCGCTGCGGGCGCTGATCGGCCAGTGGCGCAGCCGGCAGATCGCCGCGGAATAAATTAAACGAACGCTGTTCATCGGTTTCGCGTCGCGGCGGGCAACTTGATTTTAGCAAACTGCCAGAGCTATTCCGGCTTTGATGGAATCAAGCCGGGCTCTGGCTTTTTGTTTTGACGCGTTTTCTTCACGCGAACCGGTATCCACTTCGCTTGAAAACGCTCCAGGCGAAAATTCCGTCGTAGCCAGGACGCGGGGCGGCTTCAGTCAGACAGCCATTTTTGAACGTACGAGTCGATGAGGCCGCGTACAGATTCGGACTTGATCACGAGGCCGAGGTCGATCATCTCCGCCCCGATGGTCTGGACTTGGGTCTGCGCCGGCACCGGCCCGGGCACGAGCTGGTTGGCCTCTTCGCGGAAAAACACCGCCGCCACCACCCCGGCGAACCAGATGGTGCGCGCTGAATCGCCGCGCGGGCGCAGCGGATCGTCGCGCACCACGAAGACCGGGCTGCCGCTCGATCCGGGATACACAGCGGCGTCGATCAGGAATTGTTTTTGCCCCTCGAAGTCGAGTTCGAGCGGCGTGGCCGTGGTGCCGCGGCGCAAGATGGGCATCAGGTTGACCTGATCCCACACCCCGCTGGGATAGCCGACGAACAGCACGTCCTCCAGCGCGTCGAACCCCCGCACGGTCGCGGCGTCGGGAATGCGCTGGCTGTCGATCGGGTGATAATACAACTCCACGCCGAGATCGCGCGCCGCACGCTCCAGCGGCCGCAGCGGCACGATGGCCAGATCGACCTCGGGATCGGGATGGACGAACCACGCCGCCGTGAAGTCCTCGATGTTGAGCTGAAAGCGCTGGCCGAACGCCGGCTTGCCCTCGCTGACTTGGGTGAACACCAAGCCGCCGCGGCGCACGCCCTCGACCAGATGGCGGTTGGTGACGATGAACGGCGTGCTGCCGCGGGCATGGGCGTGGCTGAGGATGAAGGCCGTGCCCGAGCCGGCGCTGCCGTCCTCGAGTTCGGTATCCACCCGCACGGTGGAGAACAACAGCTTCTTTGCGATGGAGTCGATTTCCATGGGGCTCACGTGTGCGGGAGGGCGCGCCGGTTCAGGCGCTCGATCGCGGCCACCGCCGCGCGCTGCGCTTCCTCGGCCTCGGCCTCGTTGCCCATCATGGTCAGGCGGCCGAAAGAACCGAAGGCCTTGACGTCCACCAGGGTGATGTGCGCGGCCTTCTCGGCCTCGTTGGCGGCATAGACGATATAGCCCGCCGGCTCGACCTCCAGGATGAACATGCTCTTGCCGGGCAGGATCATCGAACCCTTGCGCAGTTGGCGGTTGATCAGCGTGGCATGGTCGGGGGTGATGGCGCGGATGATCTCGTTCCACGCCACCTTGCAGCGCAGCCGCGATTCCATGGTGGTGTTGAGCTGCCGCAGGATCAGTTCGCCCGCGGCAAGCACCTCGCTCTGGTTGCGAAAGTGCAGCTCCATGGAGCCGAAAGCGCGCTCGACGACCTGCTCGCCCATGCGCACATTGGTTTTTTTCAGCGCGATGTCCGAGAGGTTGTGCACCGCCATGCCGGGTGCGACCTCGATCCACATGCAGGCGTCGCCGGGCACCGGCAGAAAGCCCTGCGAGGACGTCGCGATGTAGGACGCGAGCTGCGGCTGCAACGCGTCCATGAATACGTAGGTGCGCAGGGTGATCTTCATCCTCGGCCCACCCTCACCGCGTCAGGCTCATGTAGAGCATGGGCAGTTTTTCCGGCAGGCGCTCGACCTGGTCGATGACGGTGAAGTTCTTCAGGCCGAAGATGCGCGACACATACTGGTCGGCATGCGGATCGAGCGACAGCGCATATACCGTGATGCCCTGGCGGCCGAGCTCTTCCACTGCGGCTTTGGCGTCGTGGCGCAGGTATTGCGGATCGGTCACGTCGTTGTCGGCCGGCTCGCCGTCGGTGACGACGAACACCACGCGCTTGCTCTTGGGCTGCTGCGCCAGGTCGTGGGCCGCGTGGCGCAGCGCTGCGCCCATACGCGTGGAGAGCCGCCCTTTCATTCCCGCCAGCCGCGCCCTGACCGTATCGTCATACGGCTGGTCGAAGTCCTTGAAGCGTTGATAGTGCACGTCGTGCCGGCCGTCGGAGCAGAAGCCATGGATGGCGAACGGGTCTCCGATGCGGTCGAGCGCGCCGGCCAGCAAGACAGTGGCCGCGCGGGTAAGGTCCATCACCGTGTAGTCGTGGCCCCGCACCTTGTCGTTGGACGATTCGGAGGTGTCCAGCAGCACCAACACCGCCAGGTCGCGCAACGCGCGCTTGTAACGTATCATGATGCGCGGATCGTGCTGCTGGCCGATGCGGATATCGATCATCGCGCGCACCGCGGCGTTGATGTCGATCTCGTCGCCGTCCTCCATGTGGCGGACACGCTGCATGCCCTGCGGCACCATCGACTCGATCAGGAACCTGAGTCGCGAGATCACCGGCTTGTGCTCGAGGATGATGCCTTCGATCAGCTCCAGATCGCCCCTCGGAGGAGTGTACTCAAGCAACGTCACCCAGTTGGGCCGCTCCAGTTGGATCTGGTAGTCCCATTCGGGATAGTGGAAAGGCTCCGAGACCGGGGGGCGGCCTTCGAGCGAGTTGATGGTCACGTCTTCCTGGTCGAGATAGAACTCGGTGGGCAGCTCCCACACCTCCTGCGCATCGTCGCCGGCGAACTCGACGTCGACCTCGTTCACCATCTCAATCACGTTGACTTTTCGGCGCACCTGCTGGCGGGTCTCCCAGGTGGCGGCCATCACCTGCGCCTCGTCGTATTCCTCCAGGTACCAAACGGCGCGATTATCGTCGCGGTAGATGGCGCTGAGACCGTCGGTGAGCTTGTTGTAGGCAGGCAGGTCGAGTTCGAACAGGCGGTGCGATAAATCCACGCCGAGATTCCAGCTCACCTGATTGCTGTCCAGATCGGCCTGAGCGCGAAACGCGGTCACGCCTTCCCTCACAAAGGGATGCGGGTCGGACGAATCGAGGTCGAGCAGCGCGCGGGCGAGGCGGTCGAGCAACTCGCCGACGGTCCGCGGCTGGACCGAATAGTCGAACACTGGATGCAGCGCCAGCCAGGCCTGGCGCATGCCGGGAAATTTTCGGATCGCAAGCTCCTCCACCCGCGCATCCTCGAAAAGCTCGATGACCGCCATCTGCACCGGCAGCAGTTGCTGCATCGACAGCGGCTTGTCGGTGAACACCAGATGCGCCGCGCAGTGGTTGGCCGCCGCGCGGTAGACCTCGAGCGCGCTGACGACCCGCTCGGGCGCAGTCGCATCCCCCTCGGGTTTGTAGTCGTCATAGGCGTCCGCGATGTAGATGACGTAATGTTCGATATACGGCCTGAGGCCGTCGCGGCTTTCGTAATCGCCTGCGGTGGGGCGCAGAAAAAAATCGCGGCCCCAGATCGCGCGCATGTAGATGTTGAGACGCCGCTGAATGTCGACGAACAGCGTGCCCTTGCGCTCCTGCTGCAGCACCGCCAGCGCATCGGCGCTCTGCAGTCCGAAATAGGCTGCCTGCCCTTCGAAATCGGTCTTGTATGCCTGCACGCCCCATTGCACCCAGCGACGCAGCCCGCCCAGCGTAAGCTGATTGAGCAGGCGGTCGAGGTTTTCCAGCATCGGCCGCAGGCCGCGCGGCGCCTGCGCCGCCACGATCTCCAGCACTTTCAGATAGTGGCGAAACAGATCGGGGTCGCCCACGCGGTGCGCCACCAGCGGCGCGGTGCCGGCGATCAGCGCCAGTACCTGCCCCGAGGTCTTGGACGCCATGCTCAACAGGAAATTGACCAGCTCGGGCAGCACCTCCTCGCCGATGGCGCGCCCGACCTCCGGCATGGACTGGATGAAACTCACCACCAGATCCTCGCCGCGGCCGAGCTGATGCAGCGCCACCGCGCCTTTCAGATAGCTGTCCAACCCGCGCGGGCTGATGGCCCGCGCCGCCTCGTTCCACGAGGCGCGCAGCAGCTCCTGCGCACCGCCGGGCAGTTCGTCGAGAAGCTCCTGAAATTCGTCGAGGTGGATAGCCATGATCTACAAATTCGGACTGCCTGGCGATGCTGCCTTGGCCGACCTCAAGTTTCCTTTCCCACCTCACCGCCCGGAAGCGGCTCGGAGACGTTCAGAAATACGTCGTCACTGCGGAATCGAGCGCGTCCCGCATATCGGGATCGTCGGTGATCGGGCGCACCAGCGCCACCCGGCAAGCCGCCAGCGGCGCGACGCCGCGGGAAATCAGCGAGCCGGCGTAGATCAGCATGCGTGTGGAGATGCCCTCATCCAGCCCATGGCCTTTGAGGTTGCGCGCATGTTCGGCGATGTGTACCAGCTTTTTCGCCGCGTCCAGCGCCACGCCGCTCTCGTGTACGACGATCTCCGCCTCGACCTCGTGCTCGGGGTAGTTGAAGTCCAGCGCGCCGAACCGCTGCTTGGTCGACTGCTTCAGATCCTTCATCAGCGACTGGTAGCCGGGGTTGTACGAGATGACGACCTGGAAATCCGGATGCGCCTCGACGATCTCGCCCTTTTTTTCCAGCGGCAGAATGCGGCGGGCGTCGGTCAGGGAGTGGATCACGACCGTGGTGTCCTGCCGCGCCTCGACCACTTCGTCGAGATAGCAGATCGCGCCAAAGCGCGCGGCCATGGTCAGCGGTCCGTCCTGCCAGCGGGTGCCGCTGGCGTCGAGCAGGAAGCGGCCGACCAGATCGCTCGCGGTCATGTCTTCGTTGCAGGCGACGGTGATCAGCGGCTTGCCGAGTTTCCACGTCATGTATTCGACAAAGCGCGTCTTGCCGCACCCCGTCGGACCTTTGAGCATCATCGGCATGCGGGCCGAATAGGCGGCTTCATATAGCCCGACTTCATCGGCCACCGGGCGATAATAGGGCTCCTTGGTCACGCGGTAGGCATCGAGCACGTCCGGAGAGCCGGCCGTAGTATCGGCCGCCGCGCGCAGGGCCACGCCGCCGGTCGCGGCAGAGGCCGCAGGCACGTGGAAGGCTGGGTCGCGTCGCGGCAGGTAGCCGCGCAGGGAGGGATCGTCACGCATGATCAGGTTCCTGGAAATCCTCAATCCGGCCAAATACGGTCGGGGAATAACTCCTCCACACTCCACGGCGGTTCGGCCGCCATTGAATCTGCAGGCGCGGGCTCGGTGGCGGCCGTCTCGGTGGCGGGAGTGGCCGAAGCCGAGCGCGGCGCCTTGCGGGTCTCGGCCTTTTCGGCGGGGGCGGACTCCGCACCACTCTTGGCCTGACGGACACTGCTGGCGAGCTTGTCTTTGATGCTGGTCATGCAAGAATCTCCTCGATGAGGTCCTCGATCTCCGCGACCGCGCTTTGGCCGCGCATCCCCAACTGGTATGCCGACACGCCCTCCAGCGCGGCGGTCTTGTAGATGCCGCGGCGGCGCACCGGAGTGCGCAGCACCGGCAGGCCGAACTCGGCCAGCGCTTCCTGCATCGCCGCCGACAGCGCACTGCGCGCCTCGATCTGGTTCGGCAGCAAGTAGGCGCGCAGCCGGGGATTGAGCCGCCGGGCCTCGTCGATATCCTGCGGCAACCGCAGGCTGGCCCAAAGATCCATCGGCGAGGGCAGCACCGGGATGACAGCCACGTCGCAGCTTTGCAGCGCCAGCGCCGCCGCACGGCTGTCGACCGCGGGCGGGCAGTCCAGCACGACGAAGGGGTAGGCGCGAAAGTCCCGCCGCAGATCGATCGCACCCGCGCCGACGCGCAACTGCTTGACCGTGGCGGGAAAGGATTGCGTTCCTGCCGCAGCCCATTGCGTGGCCGAGCCCTGCGGGTCCAGATCGACCACCACCGCCGATGCGCGTCGCGCCAGACCCGCACCGAGATGCATGGCGACCGTGGTCTTGCCGGCGCCGCCTTTCTGATTGATCACCGCGATGACCAGTGGCCCGCCCACAGCTCACTCCCCGCGCTCGGCCAGAGTGGCGATACGCCCGGCGAACCGTTCGTCCTCGGCGCTCAATGTGGCGCCATCGGCCGCACCGACCGTGACGTTGACGTAGGTGGTGCCGAAGTTGATGTTCTGCGGATGGCGCTGAAGCTCCTCGGACAGCGCCGAGAGCGCGTCGAGGAAGGCGCGGGTCTGCCCATATTGCGCGAACGCAAACCGGCGAAACAGCGTGGGCGGTTTGTCGCGGCGTTCCCAACCTTGAAAATCGTCAGTCATCGGCGTGCTACCCCGTTCGATCTGGATTACGTGGTCGAGATGCGCTCGCGCCTCCTGTAGCAAGGCGTCGAACGGAGACACGGTGTCGCTGCCGCATAGCCTGCGCGCATACGCGTGACGCTGCAGGATCCTGACCTCGGGCCGTCATGCGGCCCAGCCGCGCCGCGGGCAACCGCCCGCCGCAAGGTGTCATACCCGGCAAGACCTGCCGCTCCATCAAACACCCGGCATGACCCGGTTGCTCCGCCTCGGCGCGATGGTTGCGCGCCGGCTCGGGATCTCCCCGCCGGCGTGCGAGCACGCTTGCGCGAGATACCGCTGCACGCTGCCCGTCGCTGGTTAAGCGCGCGTGCGAGCCGGGCTCTCCGATCGGCCGCCATGGCGCCCTCCACGCAGGATCAACTGCGGGTGGACGTGGTCTCGGAGTCGCGGCCGCCGCCGTTCGATTCGGGTTTCGTCGGCAGGATGCCTTCGACCTCGTTGTGCACCCGCGCGATGATGTGCGCGGCCACCAGGCCGTCGCCCACGCGCTCGCAGGCGTCAGCCCCGGCGCGCACCGCCGCGTTGACCGCGCCGGTCTCGCCGCGCACCAGCACGGTGACGTAGCCGCCGCCGACGAATTGCCGGCCAATCAGCCGCACTTCGGAGGCCTTGGTCATCGCGTCCGCCGCCTCGATCGCGGGAACCAGCCCGCGGGTTTCAATCATGCCCAGTGCAATTCCGTTGACTTGTGCCATGTCGTTGTCCTTCCGTTACTAGCAGTAAAAAAGCCGGGCTTAGGCGCTCGGCGCCTTGGGCAGGATGCCCTCGACCTCGTTGTGCACCCTCGCGATGATGTGCGCGGCCACCAGGCCGTCGCCCACGCGCTCGCAGGCGTCAGCCCCGGCGCGCACCGCCGCGTTGACCGCGCCGGTCTCGCCGCGCACCATCACGGTGACGTAGCCGCCGCCGACGAATTGACGCGAGATCAGGCGCACTTCGGCGGCCTTGGTCATCGCGTCCGCCGCCTCGATCGCGGGAACCAGCCCGCGGGTTTCGATCATGCCCAGGGCAATGCCCATCGTCTCAGCCATTTGTTCGCTCCTTGTTGTCGAAAAAAAACAATCTCAAGCCAGTCGCTGCACCCTGGCGCCGCTGCGCGCGCCGTTTTGCTCTTTGTTCACTGCGTCGTCATTCCTCCTCCCAGCCGTCGATGATGCCGCAGATGGTGAGGTCGGTAGTCACCGTTCGATCCGGCATGGCCATCCGTGCGGCCGTGCCCCCGGCGGTGAACACCCATTTGCCAGGCGGCGCTCCGACCGGATCGGTCGCCACCGAGATTTCTCCCTTCTGGCCCTTCAGGATGCGAAGCGAAGCCGCACTCATCCCCGGCACGCGCCGGGTGCAGACCAGATCGTCCACCACGCGCCAGACTTCCATCACGCCCCCTCCGGATTCCAGTGGTCGATGATGCCGACGATCGTGAGATCGGACGGATACTCCCTTGACCCGGCGGCATCGCGCGCCGCGGAGGAGCCGACGCAAATCACCCAGTCTCCCGGGATGCAGCCCACGGCGTCGACCGCGACGCTGCGCGGTCCGTTCGGCGTCTCCTGCACGACCAGCAGCGGACGGTGGCCCATGGCATCGATTCGATTGGTCGACACGAGGGTGGTTTTCACACGCATGATTCTCATGACGCATCCGTCCTCAATGATCGTCGACGGCATCGTCGGCGACGAAGGCGCAGCACTCGCCGCCGGTGCGGTCGCTCACCGCGATCGCGCAATTGAGCAGGCCCCTGGCAACCAGATCGGGGTAACGCGCCTCGATCGCGTCACGCACCCGCCGGCCCCGCGCGATCGACCGCTCGCGTGACTCAGGAATCCGGGCGTCATATTCGAAGTGCACCAGCACCGGGACCGGCAGGCCGTGCGCGACATTGAGCTTGGCGAAGATCTCGATCCCGACATCCATGTCGGGCGCGCCTTCCTCGATGGTGTCGAGGTGGGCGAAATAAAACAGGTTGCGCAGTTGCAGCGGCCGCACCGCTTCGCCGGCGACGATGCATTCCTCGTCATGCCCGATGGTCGCGTAGCGCCCGGTGTGATGCTTGATGACGTATTCGATCTGCGACAGATTCGCCTCGGCCAGCGCCAGCACCAGGCGGCGCATGCCCTCGTGCATGCGGCCGTTGCCCTGACCCCAGCCGCCCATGCCCTCGGCATCGGCCACGATCTCGGCGATGCGCTTCCGCGCCGCTTCGGGCGCAAGCCCGAGGGTGTCGCGATAGACCTGCGCGGTCTCGAAATAGCGATGCGGGTTGACCTCGCCGAAGCCGTCGGGCAGGTGGATGCGCAGCGCGTCCAGATCGGTGTCCACGCCGATGAGCAGCACGTCGGGCGCGGCGCCCGCGCCGAAGGTCCGATCGATCGCCGCGCGCAGCTCATGCTGCAGGCGCTTCAGCGCCGCCTCGGTGGCCTGGCGGTCATTGCTGCCATGAGCGGCGCAACCGTGGCCGTTGGGCGAGGAACTGCTGAAGTGATAGACGGCGATCTTGAGGTAGTTCAGGCGCTCGCCATCGACCATCGCGCCCGACAGTCGCTCGACTTCGCGCTGCGCCCAGTCGCAGACATCCACCTCGACGTCGAACAGCGCGCCGGCATAGGCCTTCACCCGCACATTCGGCCCAGGCAGAATGCGCAGCACATAAGGGCTGACGCCCTGCAGCCGGCCGTCGGAACAGGGACTGATGTCCACGGTATGATAGCCGCAGGACCGCAGGAAGTTTTCATCGAGCGGCATGCGCTGGCGCCAACCGGCCTGCTCGGCCCGCGCATTGTCGACGCACGACTTCAGGCCGCTGAATATGCAGCGCGAGTGCAAGGCGGACAAATCGAGCCCGCACACCCAGGCGTCCTCGAGCACCTGCGACGGCAGATCGAAACCGAGCTGCTCGCTCGCGAGTTGCTGCGCGCGCTCGGTGAAGTTCGCATCGTGCTGATGCGTGGAGATGCGCTTGAGCACGTCGACGATGCGGGTGAAGCGCGAGCGCACCGTCCGCTCGTAGTCGAACAACAGACGGTTGAGGTCACGATCGACCAGCGCATGCTCGCACGTCTGCCCGCCGCCGATCATGCACGCCGGATGATCGGGCACGGCCGCCCTCGCGGGCGCCGCCGCCGCGGCAACCGGGTTGGCCTCTCGTTGCAGGGCCTGAAGGCGTTTGCGCGTATCCATCTCCGCGATCCTCAGCCGCGCGCCCCGCCGGAGACGGTCACCATGGCTCCGCCCCGGGTATTGCCGGCCGAGCCGGTGATCACGGATTCAGGCACTTCAGGTCGCTCGACGCTGCGAAACGCCATGGCGCTGGCACCGGTCCCACGTGACTGCCCGCGCATCGAGGGATTGCGCGACAGGCTGGACAAACCTTCGGTGCCGGTGACACGGCTGTTACCGTCCCATGCGTCTCCCGAGACCCGCCGACCCTGCTGGCTGCCCTCGCCGCTCAAGCGGCGCGCGGCGGGGAGGGACTGCTCGTCGTCGCGCGGACGGCGCATCTGATCGCCGTGGCGGAATTCGGGCGTGCCGGTGATCAGGCCATCGGCCTTGTTGATCGGGCCGGTGATGCGCGAGCCACTCAGGCCGCTGCCGGTGATAATCTCGGTTTGCCGCTCCTCGCGAGCCTGCCGCGCCGGAATGCTGATACTGAAGTCCCGGGGAGCGGGCGGACGTTGATCCACATCGCGCGCGCGGAAGCGGTCGCTCATCGCGCATTGCCCGGAGGCAATATTGTCCAGCCCGAGATAGGGCGTTCCCGAAATCGGCTCGCATGCGCCGCGCTCGTCGCCGGTGATTTGCGCTCCGCCCGCGCCCGGCCGATCGCCGGTGACGATAGTGGCAGGGATCACCGCGCTGTCGCGCACCCGCGCAGCCTGCTGCTGGCGCTGCGACGCCTGGCAGAACGCGGCATACTGGCCCCGGCCGATATACGGAGTGCCGCTGATCGGCGAACACGCGCCGGCCTCGTTGCCGGTGACGTGGTCCGCACGTCCCGCGGCGATGCCCGTGACCGTCTGGCCGTTCAGCGTGGCGTCGACCACGACCTTGCTCGCCGGAGAGACGGTAGGCGCCGCCGGACAGACCATGGCCAACTGGCGGGTGCCAATGTAGTCCGTGCCGGTGACGGGTTCGCACCCATATGACTCGTCACCGGACAATTTTGGGCTTGGAGCGACCTCCGAGCCGGTCACGGTCCGACCGCGCAGCGTCTGCATCTCGGCCACTTTCCGAGGACCGGGCGTCTTGCACAGCCCCGCGAAATCGGCGGTGGTGTAGTACTGGCTGCCGGTGATGCTGCGGCAGGAACCGACTTCGTTGCCGGTCACCTTGCCCGAACGACCGACGGCGGTCCCCGAGACGGTCTGATCGTCGCGGGTGGACATCACGCTGACCTTTCGCGGTCCTCCTGGGGGCGCCGTCCGGCAAAAATCGCGAAATTGCTCGACGGTATGATACTCGGTGCCGGTGACCGGGCGGCAGCTCCCGGCCTCGTCGCCGGTCTGCCGCTCGCTGCGGCCCACGACCGTGCCCGTCACGGGTTTGCCCGCGGCCGTATGAGTGACCGCCACTTTGGGCGGAGCGTCATCGGTCTCGGCCTGGCTGTAACGTGTACCGGTGATAGCCCGGTCGGAGCCGTGCTCAACGCCTGTGACGCGGCGCGGACGATCGACCAGCGCGCCGGTGACGGTCTGGCCCTTGTCGGTGCGGGTGAGCGCCACCTTCCCGAGCGGCGCGGACGGCCGTGTCGAACAGAACTGCTCGAAGCGCTCGCTCGAGAGATATTCGGTGCCGGTCACGGGGTGGCACGCGCCATGCTCATCGCCCGTGGTCTTGGTGGAGCGGCCCAGCGCGGTGCCCGTGATGCGTTGCTCGCGCAGCGTGGTGCTGACGGCAACCTTCGGCGCAGCCGGCTCGAGCCGGGTGCCGCAGAGGGTCTGGAACTGCTCGAAGCCGATGTACTCGGTGCCCGTGATCGCGCGGCAGGAGCCCGGCTCATTGCCGGTCACCTTGGTGCTGCGCTCGACCTGGGTGCCGGTGACGGTTTGTCCCGACAGGGTATGTCCCTGCTCGACCTTGTCGGGTGCCGGGACCACGTTGCGGGCACGCATCCGGCCGGTCGGACGAGTGCCGGCGCCGGAAGCCTTGTCGACCTGGCCCGCCAGCGCCTTCACCAGCCGCCGCTGCATCGCGACCTGACGGCCGGTCGCGCCTTTGAGCATGGCGCTCTGCCAATCCTGGCCCGGCATCGCCGCGGCGATCCGCGTGGCCTGGGCGACGCGCTTGAGCCCTGTTTTGCCATCTTGGTTCAGCGCAGCGCGGCGCATTTTGGCCAGCGCGCGGCCGGTAGCGGCCTCTTGCACGTTCGGCGCGGCGCGCTCCACCACCGGCGTGCCGGCCTGCGCCATTTCAATCCGGGTCGCCTCCTTGCGCCGCGCGCCGTCGGTGCCGCAGCCGCATTGCCCGCCGCAGCCGCAATCAGAGCCGCGCGCCTCGGCCGCCGCTGCACGGCTCGGGCGCAGATGCGCCGCGGGACGGGATGCAGCGCCGTGCCCGGCGTCCTGCAACGCCGCCCTCCCTGTCGTGGACAACGCATGCCGCCGGGCTCGCGCCGCCGATTTCGATGCCACCGGGGCAAGCGTGGACACCGTGCCCGCCGCCGACGCCATCGCCGATGCGGCCGGGACGGCACTGTGATGGGCGCTTGCGATCTGCCCGGCATTCAGTTGCAGGCGGCCGGCCCCCGCGCGCTTGTCGGTTTGCGCGGTCTGGATGACACGGGCCTTGCCGTGACGCGCCATGGCCTGCCGGCGTTGGAGCGCCAGCTCGCGGCCGGATAGGGTTGCAGAAGCATGACCAGGGGTGACGTTTGTCATACGGACCTCAGCACAAAGAACCGAACTCGATGAAGGGTGCGGCGCCGACGCGCCTCGCTCAAATCAGGGGCGCCGAATCGAGTCGGGTTCCAGCGCCCTCTCCTCATCAGCGATACACCACGAAGGCCGTGCCCTGGCTCTGGGAGTAGTTGTCGTAGGCGACGAACCGCACCATCTGATCCGGAAACTCGCGGTGGCAGGCCTCGATCTCGGCCATAACAGCATCGACGGACTGCTCGCCGAACAGCGGCAGTTTCCACATGTACCAGTAGCTCACCTTTGCGGGCGTGCCCTTTTCGGTGTGCTCGACTGCCGGATTCCAACCCTGGGCGATCGCGTAGGCGATCTGACGGCGCACCTGATCGGGCGTCATCGGCGGCAGATAGGAGAAGGTCTCGTACTTTTTCATCGAGCGGTAGGCTTGAACGGCCATGACTTCAGTCCTTTCGAAAGCAGTAAGTGCGGGGCGGCGGCGCGGCCCACAGGGCGCTGCCGACCGCAACCGGAAGCGATTTACTTGTTGGCGATAGCGAGCTTGTCCACGGCCTCGAACTCGAACTTGATCTCCTTCCACGTCTCCATGGCGATCTTCAGCTCGGGCGAATGGGCGGCGGCGGCGGTGAGGATCTCCTTGCCTTCCTTCTCCAGATGGCGGCCTTCGGCGCGCGCCTGGACGCAGGCTTCGAGCGCCACGCGGTTGGCGTGCGCGCCGGCGGCGTTGCCCCAGGGGTGGCCCAGCGTGCCACCGCCGAACTGCAGGACCGAGTCGTCGCCGAAGATCGTGACCAGCGCGGGCATGTGCCAGACGTGGATCCCGCCGGACGCCACCGCGAAGCAGCCGGGCATCGATCCCCAGTCCTGGTCGAAGAAGATGCCGCGCGAGCGGTCTTCGGGCACATAGGATTCACGCAGCAGGTCGATCCAGCCCAGGGTGGAGGCGCGGTCGCCCTCGAGCTTGCCCACCACGGTGCCGGTGTGCAGATGGTCGCCGCCCGACAAACGCAGAATCTTGGTCAGCACGCGAAAGTGGATGCCATGGTGCGGGTTGCGGTCGATCACGGCGTGCATGGCGCGATGGATGTGCAGCAATATACCGTTGTCGCGACACCAGTTCGCCAGGCCGGCGTTGGCGCAAAGACCTCCTGCGAGGTAATCGTGCATGATGATGGGGGCGCCGATTTCCTTGGCATGCTCGGCGCGCTTGTACATCTCCTCGGGAGTCGGCGCGGTCACGTTGAGATAGTGGCCCTTCCGCTCGCCGGTTTCCTGTTCGGCTTTCTGGACCGCCTCCATCACGAAATCAAAACGGTCGCGCCAGCGCATGAACGGCTGGCTGTTGATGTTCTCGTCGTCCTTGGTGAAGTCCAGACCGCCGCGCAGGGCTTCGTAGCAGGCGCGGCCGTAGTTCTTTGCGGACAGGCCGAGCTTGGGCTTGATGGTGCAGCCCAGTAGCGGACGGCCGTATTTGTTGAGCCTGTCGCGCTCGACCTGGATGCCGTGCGGCGGGCCGCCGCAGGTCTTCACGTAAGCGATGGGGAAGCGCAGATCTTCCAGACGCAGCGCCCGGACGGCCTTGAACCCGAACACGTTGCCCACCAGCGAGGTGAACACGTTGACGACCGAGCCTTCCTCAAAAAGGTCGATGGGATAGGCAATGAAAGCGTAATAGCACGTATCGTCGCCCGGCACGTCCTCAAGACGGTAGGCGCGTCCCTTATAGTAGTCGAGGTCGGTCAGCAGATCGGTCCACACCGTGGTCCAGGTGCCACAGGACGATTCGGCGGCCACCGCCGCCGCCGCCTCCTCGCGATCCACCCCGGGCTGCGGCGTAATCTTGAAACAGGCCAAGATGTCGGTGTCGAGAGGCACGTAATCCGGCTGCCAGTAGCTTTCTCGATATTGTGTAACGCCGGCCTGGTAGGTTTTGACTGCCATATTCGAGGACTCCTTCATGCGCGCTTTTGCGGTAAGCGAACGACGGGCAAAGACCCACCGCGGTGCAGCGGCCATCCGCATCCGGCCCGGGCGTGATGTTCTTCAGCACGGCCCCGCCGATTCCCGAGAACCACCCACAAATAAAAGAGCCTGGACATAAACGCTAATTGCGATTTTTGATCAAATGCCTTAGACTTACTTATGTATCAGCCATGTATCTCACTCTCAGACAGCTCCAGATCTTCGACGCGGTGGTTCATCAGCGGAGCTTTACGCGCGCAGCCAGCGCGCTGCACCTGACCCAGCCGGCGGTCTCGATGCAGATGCGACAGCTCGAAGAGCAGATCGGCGTGCCGCTGTTCGACTACGTTGGAAAACAGATCAAACCGACCGACGCCGGTCGCGAACTGCATCGTCACGTCACGCTGATCGGCGCCAAGATGCGCGATCTCGAGTCGGCAATGGAGGAGTTCCGCGGCATCGATCGCGGAGAACTCGACCTCACCGTGGCCAGCACGGCCAACTATTTCATGCCCAAGCTGATTGCAGCCTTCTGCGCCCGCCACGCCAAAGTGCAGGTGAGGCTGCAGGTGTCCAACCAGACGCATATCCTGGAGACGCTCTCGGCGTCGAACAACGACCTGGCCATCATGGGGCAGCCGGCAGAGAACGCCGAACTCGTCGCGCGCGGGTTTCTCGACAATCCGCTGGTGGTCATCGCCTCCCCCGAGCATCCTCTGGCCGAATGCCGGCAAATTCCGCTGGCGCAATTAGGTCACGAGCGCTTCATTACCCGCGAGCCCGGCTCGGGCACGCGCAACGCGGCGGAGCGGCATTTTTCGCGGCACGGCGTGGAATTCCATTCGGTGATGGAGATGAGCAGCAACGAGGCCATCAAACAGGCGGTCGAAGCCGGGCTGGGATTGGGCATCCTGTCGCTGCACACCCTGGAGCTGGAACTGGGGATGCGCCGCCTGATCACCCTCAACGTCGAGAGTTTTCCGATCGTACGGCAATGGTTCGTCGTGCACCGCAGCGGCAAGCGACTGTCGGCGGTGGCGCAGTCGTTCCTGGCGTTCCTTACCGAGCAGGCGCGCCCGCTGGCCTCGCCCAAGCATCCGTTTCCCGGCCGCTTACGCCATGAACTTGACCGGACGGCCGACCTGGATGTCGCTGACGAAAATCACCCCTGAATGGGCCTCGAAAAACGGCTGGAAACCCTCGAGCAGCGGATCGAACAGGCTTTGCGGCACGGCGACGATGATCATGATGAGGACATCATCCTCGTTGAACATCAGGTGCCCGCCATACATGCCGTGGCTGCCCTTGCCCGACAGATTGCCGACGATGGTATAGCCCTTGACGCCGGCGCGATCGAGCAGGTCGGTGGCGAATTCCTTGTGTGCGCCCTCGAGGATGATTTCCAGCTTTTTCAGCGGATGCAGCTTGATCGCGTTCATGCAGCGTATTCCTTCTCAGCAGAAGCCACCAGAGGCGGACGCTCCTCCCATTGGCCATTGTTGAAGACGAAAGGCTTGTAGCCCTGGGTAGGATCGATGACGATGGCGCGGATCCAGCCGCCGAGCACCAGGCTCTTGACCTTGACCACGCTTTGCAGCGCGCGGCCGGCAAAATCCAGCGGCGCCTCGATCAGCGCGATCATGCGCATGGGCTCGTGATAGGGCTGGCCCTCGCGCATCACCGTCTGCATCGGCAGGCCGGTGCGCAGATCGCTCAGGTTACCGGTCATCACGCCGAAGCGCCCGGCGACATTGTGATAGGCCTTGCTGCCGCTGCCCAGATGGGCATTGTCCACGGTTGAGAAGAAGTGTTCGAGGTTGATCCACTCGCCCACCACCACCGGCGCCGCCAACAGGTTTTCGAGCAAGCGTCCCTTGGGGTCGCAGCGCCAGTCGTACGACATCAGGAAGGGGCGCCCCTGCAGATCCGCGGCCTCGGTGAGGCTGCGACGCCCGATGATGCCGTACACGTTCTTCGACAGTCCCCACTCGGGCCGCGTCTGCGCCCAATCCACCGCCAGGCGATGTGCCAGGCGCCAGGCCTGCGTCGGCTCGATCGCCCGCGCCTCGGGCAGCAGCTTGGGTATACGCTCGGCCGCGGCCAGCTTGGACGCGGCAAGCAGGCCGTTGCGCAGACGATCCAGATAGACCAGGTGGCGCGGCGGCAGCAGATCGAGGTCGAACAGCTCGATGGCATCGGTGGTGGTGATGTGCAACGCGGGCAGGAACCAGGTGTCATCGGGAATGTCGATGCCCATGCCGCGCAGACGATCGCGCACCGAAGGCTTGTTGGCCATCTGCGCCAGCACCCGGGCATTGACCAGGCCGCTGGCGCCGCCGCAGGCGCCGCAGTCCAGCGCCGACTCGTAAGGGTTGTTCTCGGTATGCCCGCTGTGGCCCACGATGAGCACGAAGCGCGAGAAGGTCTGGGTCAGCCCGATCATGGTCAGGGCCGTGTGCACGTAGTTGACCTGCTCGTCGAGCGAGTAGCCGATGCGCCCCAGCCGTACGAGCTGATAATTGGCGTAGTCGGCATCGACGCGGTAGTCCTCGCGCAACTTGTCGATGAACTCGGCCTCCTGCTTGTCCGGCACGCCGAAGACCGTGCGCAGCCGCGTCGGCCCCTCGCGGTGACGCAGCGCGGTTTCGCGCAGTTCGCGGATCATGTCGTCGTCCACCCGCTCGCGCTCGATATGCAGCTCGGCATGCAGCGCCTTCGCGATCATCGCCCGCTGTAGCGCGCGGATGACGGAGTCGGCCTGCTCGCGGGTGAGCTTGTCCACCAACAGGCGGGTGACTGGCTTTTCGGCATCGATACGGCTGCGCCAGCGGCTGTAGCCCAGCGGCGCCAGGGTCTTGCCGAACAGGTCCAGCCCGAACAGGATGCCCACCGCCTCCACCATGACGTAGGGCGAGAGCACCGAGCTCTTGAGGTCGTGCAGGACATGGCCGAGGGTGCCGAGCAGGTCGTCCTCCTCGGGATCGAGTTCGGCGGGCAGCTCCAGCACCAGGTTCTTGGGCGTGACCACCGCCGGACAGAAGTGACTCTCGCTGCCCTTGCCGTAGCCGAGGAAGCCCACGGGCACGCCGAAGAAGCCGGCGATGCCGAAGGTCTGGTAATCGCCCACGCGCTCCAGGTGGCGGCGGATGGGCTCGGCGCGCACGTCGATGCAGAACCAGGCCTGCGCGAACGGCCGCTTGCCGGGCGGCAGATCCTGCGGCACTTGCACCTGCGCGAGCAACTCGTCGATGGACTGCGCCTCCATCGCCAGGGTCCAGACCATGCCCTCTTGCCGCGCAAACTCCTGCAGCCCCTCGATCAGTCCCGCGATATCCTCGGGCGAGAGCACATCGAGCGCCGCGGTCGCTTCCGCCGCGGTGGCGAGTTCGCGCAAGGCGGCGGCCTGATCCTGTCCCTGGCGGGCTTGCCACAATGGCCAGTAGCGTTGCAGCAGAGCCTCGCAGCGTTTGCCGCCGCCGCGCGACAAGGTGTCGTCGATGCGCTGCGCCCAATCGGGCAACACCTCGCCGCTGTGCAGCGCATTGCGCAGAAGGCATTCCGCGCCGCGTTCGTGCAGCAAGGCGCCGAGCTGTTCGCGCCGAACCGGCGTACGGCGCTGGCGCGCGCTTTCCTGCAGCAGCGCCAGCCCCACCACCAAGCGAACGGCCAGAAGATCGACGACGTCGGCGGGGTAGCGCTGCGCCCAGTAGTAATGCTTGGCGGACGAACGCCAGCGCACAAAGCCGGTCCAGCCGTGCAGCCGCGTGAGTTCGTGGGTGAAGTAGGCCGACCAGTCGTCGGCATCGATGCCCATCTCCTCCATGACGTGCACCACCGCGCTCTCGGCGTCCTGCACCCGATCGAGGATGCGCGGCACGTGCAGCCCGCGCAGGAACATGCGCGCATTGCGCCGCGCGATCTCGCTCCAGGCGGCGAACAGGCCGCGCTCGCGCCCGGGCATGCGCCAGGACGACTGGTCTTCGTCGAAGAAATCCAGGTAGCTCTTGATCACCAGCTCGTCGAGTTCGTCGGCCAGGCAGGTCCCCCACAATGCATCGACCGCCTCGGGCAGTGTGCGCGCGTGCAGGCGCCGTTCCAGATCGGGCAGCAGCGCGGCAACGTCCACGGCCTGCGCGGAAGGCGGCTGGCCGTGCAGCGCGGCGTGGACGTCCTGCGCGCGCGCACCCGGCACCACTACAGCGCGATCGTGCGCCGACCGCATCAAGGCCTGCAGCCAGCGCGGCCAGTCGATGCCCGGTACCGCGGGCAAGGCCCGCGAGCGGCGCGCGATCTCCTCGGTGAGAGTGTCCTGCCGCACCTTGCCCTCGCGCTGCCAGTGCTGGTAGTTGCTGCGCGGCAAGAACATGGGCGCGTGGAACAGCTCCGTCCCGCGGCGCACCGCCTGCTCGAAAGGCATGTGCTCGAGGCCGTAGAGCGGATTGTGGTGGATGAAGTTGCGCATCGGCCAGAAAAACGGCACCGGCTCACCCGCCACGTAGGCGGTCGAGCGCACCCGCAGACGCCGCCCGAGGTTCAATGCATCCACCATGACCATCCTCCGATCGAACCCAGCACCACGGCGGCGGCGAGCGCCAGCCACAGGGCGGTACCGCTGCGCGACAGGTCAACCGTGCCTGCCGCGCGCGGCCATTCGTCCCCGAACAGGCCGTGCTGCAACAGCACCGCGGCCGCCCAGCTCCAAAGCAGCCAGACCGCCAACACCACCGCCACGAGACCCGCTGGAATCTGCTGGAGCACCGCGATCATGGCGAAGAATCCCGGAAAAGGCGGTGCCGCCAGAGCCGCGAGCAGTGCCACTACCCAAACGCCCGTCAGCCGCGGAAAGGCCGGGCCGATGCGTCCGCGCAGCCCGAGATATGCTCCTCCGAGGCGGCGGCTCAGGCTGCAGCCGAGAATCATCAGGACAGCGGCGGGAAGCGTCACCGCCAGGGCCACGAGCACGAGGGCCACGCCGCTCATGCCATGCAGCCAGGCCAGCCACACCAACGGCCAGGCCGAGGTGGCTTGCAGCCGCGCCCAGATAAACACCTCCTGCACCGCCAGCAGCCGCCAAGCATAGAGGAGCGTGGTAAACGCCGCGAAGATCTGCAGCGCGGTAGCCAGCGGCGCGGGTGGCGCGGCCGTCTGACCGAGCAGCAGTGCGCCCGCTGCGGGCAGAGCGAGCAGCGCCGGGACGCGCATCCAGACGGGGAGCGCCTGGAGCCCTGCGTTGAACAACAGGCTCAGGGGAAACAGCGGCAGCAGGACCAAGGCAAGGAGCAGCGCGATCATGGCGGTTCAAACCCAGCGCAGCCAGATATTCACCCGCTTGGTCGCGGCCAGCGCGCCGCGCGACAGTTGGGCGTAAACGTCGGACACGTAGAACTCTCGCGAAAACAGGGTGTAGAGATTGAGGTAGATGGCGTTCCACAGCGTGCCGGGCTTTCCCGCGAGTTCGAGCGACTGCGCATAAAAAGTCACCAGCCAGGCGCCGACCAGCACCACGGTGAGGAACACCACCAGGATGTCGAAAGCCAGGACGTTGATGCCCGCCGCGGCATAGATGGCGTCGCGCAGCGCCGGGTCCGGATAGAGGAACGTTTCGAACGCATGCGCGATCAGGGTGTAGCCCACCACCACGATGAAGAAGGACAGAAGGACCATGGTCAGCGAGCGCCACGGTTTCTCGCTGGGCAGCTTGTGAATGGAGAAGAACACCTGCGCGCCGGTGACCCAGCCGAAGAACAGCAGCACCACCGCGCCCTGCTTGTGGAAGAAATCCTCCGCCACCAGCCAATGCGACAGGCTCAGCACCAACGCCGGCACCAGAACGGTGATGAGCGCAGCCAATAGCCAGGGCACCTTCACCGTGCGCAGCGGACGACGCTCGACCACGAAGGTGTAGATGTCGTCGGGCGGCACGCCGTCGTCGCGGCGGGTGTCGCCGATCACATTGCCCGAGTTGAGAAACAGCGTGGCTTTGAACAGCCCGTGTGCGATGAGGTGATAGACGGCGAGCGAGAATGCGCCCAGCCCGCATTCCATGATCATGAAGCCCATCTGCCCCATGGTGGAATAACCCAGGGATTTTTTGACGTCGTTCTGCGAGAGCATCAGCGCCGAGCCGGTCAGCGCCGTGACCACCCCGACGACGAACGTCAGGTGCAGCACGTCGGGCGCGTGGACAAACACCGGAGCGAAGCGATTGAACAGAAATCCCCCGGCGTTGACGATACCCGCATGCATCAGCGCCGACACCGGCGTGGGACCGTCCATTGTATAAGGCAGCCAGGTGTGCAGCAGAAACTGCGCCGAGCGGGCAAACGCCGCCAGCGCCAGCAGCAGCGCCGCCAGTGGCACCACCGCCATCCCGCCGAGCTGCACGCCGGGATCGGCGCCGATCCGCGCGAACAGCTCCGGCAGTTGCGCCGTGCCATATCCATGCCACAACAGCAGCGCCGCGCCCACCAGCGGCAGATCGCCCACGCGATAGGTCAGGAACGTCCAGAAGGCATAGCGGCCGCTGGCCTTGCGGCTGGCATCGAAGCCCAGCAGAAAGAACAGCAGCACCCCGATCAGGAACCAGGCGGCCAGCAGCGTGAGGAGGTCGGCGGCGGTGACCATCAGCAGGATCACGGCCGTCATCAGGTCCAGCAGGGCGAAAAACCGCGGATAGCCGGGCTCGTCGGCCATATAGTGCAATGCATAGACGTGCACCACCAGGCTGATCGCCGCCACCAGAACCGCCATCGCCACGGCGAGATGGTCGAGCAGCAAAGCCACCGGCCCGAGCTGCGCCAGCGCCACCTCTGTCTGTGGCGCCCACAGCACCGCGACCAACAGCGTCACCGCGACCGCGCAGGTGGCGCCGAGCATGGCAACGCTGACGCGCCCCGCCCGTGCCGGCCGGCCGACTCCAGCCAGCGGGGCGATGATCGCCGATAGCGCCGGCAGCGCGGACAACACCACGAGACACCAAGAGACCCACTGGTCCACGGCAGACACTCCTCGCCCGATCGGGATGGCACAATGTCGAAGCGGCCAGGGGACCAGCCCCGGCTGGCCGCCGGCGACCGGCCACATCACCATAGGGGACGACCATAGGGGACGAATTGAATAAGGAAAAATTTGATTTGTTTATTCAATACCTAAATCGAACTGATATATAATCTTTGACGACCGCCGCCCTGCAACTCGTTTTCACCTACAAGAGCTTTCCCATGAACAAATACGTCGGACTCGATCAGGACAGACATGGCATCACCCAACTCGGGCGCATCGTGCTGGATGCGCGCGTGTTCAGTCTCATCCCGGAGACGCAGGATTGCGCGGGCTGGACCGCCGGCCAGATGCAAGCGCTGAAGAACAAGGTGGAACAGCTCTGGGATCAGTACGGCAACCTGCCCAGCGCGCTACCGCCGGAGTTGGCCGAGCGCCACAACCGCATCTATGCCGAAGCCATCGCCCGCGCCAAGGCGCGCGGCTGGGACGCCGAACTGTCGGAGGAGGAATAGCCGCGGCGGGCAAAGGACGGTTTGCGTCGTGGAAAGAGCGAGGTCACCTTGCAGCAGGCCGGCGTCGACCGATCTGTATGGCGCTCTCGCTGTATTGGCGCCGATCCGTTGCGACCTCTTGCTTCGCGACGGCGCGGAAACGGAAACAGAGAAGGCGGATGTGCGTCCCGACAGCCTCGAAAGCACCCCTACTGGACATCCGGAACCTGACCAAAACCTATCCTTCGGGGCAGGAGCGGATCGCCGTTCTTCGCGGCGCCTGCCTGCGCGTCGACGCCGGCGAGAGCGTCGCGCTGACCGGAGAGTCGGGAAGCGGCAAAAGCACCTTGCTGCACCTGATCGCGGGCCTTGATCAGGCTGACGGCGGCTCCATCCGGCTCGACGACACCGAGGTGACGGCGCTGGCGGACCGGGGCCGCGCCGCGCTTCGCCGGAACCGGCTCGGCTTGGTCTTTCAGCAGTTCAACCTGATCCCCTCGCTCACCGTCGCCGACAACCTGGCTTTTCAGGCGCGCATCGCCGGGCGTCATGACAGTCGCTGGCAAGGCGAACTTGTCGACCGGCTGGGTCTCGGCGATTTGCTGAAACGCTATCCCGAACAACTCTCGGGCGGCCAGCAGCAGCGCGTTGCGATCGGGCGCGCGCTTGCGGTCAGACCGCCGCTGCTCCTCGCCGACGAACCGACCGGCAACCTCGATGAAGCAACGGCCGACGAGGTCATGGATCTCGCACGCGATCTCATCAGGCAAACCGGATGCGGCTTCCTGATGGTCACGCACAGCGCGCGGATCGCCGCGACGCTGGACCGGCAGGTCCTGCTCAGCGCCGGATTGATCGCGTGAAACAGGGTTCATGGATCCTCGCCGTTCTGCTCAGCCATTGGCGCCGGCATCCGACGCAGTTGGCGACCCTGATGATCGGCCTGATCTCCGCGACAGCATTGTGGAGCGGCGTCCAGGCGCTGAACCAGCAGGCCCGCGCCAGCTACGATCGGGCCGCGGCGGTCTTCGGGGGCGCCAGACCAGCGATGCTGGTCGGACAGGATTCCACATTCTCCCAAAAACTCTTCGTCGATTTGCGCCGGGCGGGATGGCCGGTCTCGCCCGTGCTCGAAGGCCGTGTCCGCGTTGAGGGAAGGTCATTGCGATTGTTGGGGATCGAGCCGGTCACGTTCCCGGCGGAGGCGGGATCGATTCCCTCGATCCGGACCTCGGATCTGCAAACCTTCATCGCGCCGCCGGGCGAGGCGCTGGTCGCGCCGGAAACATTGAGAGATCTGGGCAACGCTGAAGGCGCTGTTCTTCGAACAGACGATGGCGCAATGCTGCCGCCCCTCAAGGTTCGGCCGCAGCTCGCACCGGGCGTGGTGGTCGTCGATGTCGGAGTGGCGCAAAGCATTCTTCACCTGCCGGGGCAGCTTTCGCGCCTGCTGATCGGTCAGACGCGCGGCCCGCACGCGCCGCTTGAGGACGTCACCGGCGACAAGCTCAGATACGTTGCGCCGGACGCCGAAACCGATCTGGAGCGTCTCACCGACAGCTTCCATCTCAATCTGAGTGCCTTCGGGCTGCTGTCGTTTCTCGTCGGGCTCTTCATCGTCAACTCCGCGATCGGGCTCGCCTTCGAGCAGCGCATGCCGATGCTCCGGACCCTGCGGGCGTGCGGCGTGTCGTCCCGGATGTTGAACGGCACGCTGCTGGCCGAGCTGATGATGGTGGCGCTCGTGGCCGGCCTGATCGGGCTGGTCTGCGGCTATCTGATCGCAGCCGCGCTGCTGCCCGACGTCGCCGCAAGCCTGCAAGGATTGTACGGCGCCCGGATTCCCGGCGAATTGACGCTGAGGCCGCAATGGTGGGCTGCAGGACTCGCGATGAGCGCCGTCGGGACGTTGGCTGCGGCGGCGACGAGCCTCCTGCAAGCGATCCGCGCTCCGGTTCTCGCGATGGCGCAGCCTTATGCCCGCCGGCAAACGCAGCAGCGATGGCTCGGCTGGCAAGGCATCGCCGCCCTCGCGATGCTGGTTGCGGCGATCGCCGTGCTGATCGTCGGCCACTCGCTGGTCTCGGGATTCGCGGTTCTGGCGGCGTTGCTGCTCGGCGCCGCGCTGGCGCTTCCCGTGCTGCTCGCATTCGTGCTGCGCATCGGCGAGCGAAGCTCGCGCGGGCCGCTGGCGATGTGGTTTTGGGCCGACAGCCGCGAGCAGTTGCCGGGGCTGTCGCTGGCGCTGATGGCGCTGCTGCTGGCGCTCGCGGTCAATGTCGGCGTCGGGACCATGGTCGAAAGTTTCAGCAGGACCTTCGCCACATGGCTGGATGGCCGGCTCGCCGCCGACGTGTACGTCAACGCGCGCGACGATGCGCAGGCGCGCGACATTCAGGCAAGCCTGCGGGCGCGGCCGGAGGTCACCGCGATCCTGCCGAGCGGCCGGGCCGAGATCGAGATCGGCGGCTGGCCTGTGGAGGTTCTCGGTCTCGCCGACCACGCCACCTATCGCGACCACTGGCCATTGCTGGAGTCCGCGCCCGATGCCTGGGACGAGGTCAAGTCCGGTCGAGCGGCGCTGGTCAGCGAACAGCTCGCGAGAAAATTGAACCTGCGGCTGGGGGGCCGGCTCGATGTCAGCACCCCCACCGGCACATGGCCCCTGAGCATCGCGGCGATCTACGCTGACTACGGCAATCCCAAAGGGCAGATCGTCGTCAATGTCGATGCCTTCACGAGCCGGTTTCCGAACCTGCCGCGAACCCGCTTCGGCCTGCGCGTGACACCCGACAAGATCGCGCCGCTGATCGACGACATGCGCAAAACGTTCCATCTCGACGAGAACCGGCTGTCGGATCAATCCACGTTGAAAACGGAATCAACGCAAATCTTCAACCGGACCTTCACGGTCACGGCCGCGCTGAACACGTTCACCCTCGGCGTCGCCGGCGTCGCACTGCTCACCAGCCTTCTGACGCTGAGCAACTCCCGCCTTCCCTATCTCGCGCCGTTATGGGCGATCGGCCTGACCCGACGACAGTTGGCGGGCATCGAGCTTCTCAAGACGCTGTCCATTGCGTTCTTCACCGCGCTGCTGGCGCTGCCGCTGGGCCTGCTGGTGGCGTGGTGCCTGATCGCGGTGGTCAACGTCAGGGCATTCGGCTGGCGGCTGCCGCTCCATGTCTTTCCGCTGCATCTGGCCGAGCTTCTCGGCGTCGCGATGCTGGCGTCCCTGCTGGCGATGCTGGTGCCGGTCGTCAGGCTGATCCGCATGCCGCCGGCGGCGCTGATCAAGGTGTTTGCCGATGAGCGTTAGGGCACGACTCTCGCGACGCGCATTTGCGGCGGGACTGGCCGCGCTCGGACTCGGACGAAAGACTGCGTTGGCGCAGGGGTTCGCCGGCCTTGGGGTCGATGCGTCCGGCTTCGCCGCGGTCACGCCGGGCCGGCGCTTCGTGTTTCCGGCCGACCACGGTCCGCACCCGGATTATCGCATCGAGTGGTGGTACCTCACCGCCAATCTCAGCGACACGAAAGGCAACGCATACGGCACGCAGTGGACTTTATTCCGGCTGGCGATGCAGCCGGGTCCGCAGCGCGAAGGCTGGGCGAACCAGCAGATCTGGATGGGACATGCCGCCGTCACCCGCGCCGATACCCACCGCTACAGCGAAACCTTTGCGCGCGGCGGCGTCGGTCAGGCCGGCGTGGACGCGGAGCCTTTCCGCGCATGGATCGATTCATGGCGGATGCGCGGGCTCGACCCGATGTCGGCGGTCGAGATAGCGCCGCTCCAGGTCAACGCATCGGGCGCGGATTTCAGCTACGCGCTGCGGCTCGATGCGACGCGGCCGCTCGTGCTCGAAGGCGATGCGGGCTATAGCGTGAAATCCGAGCGCGGACAGGCGTCCTACTACTACAGCCAGCCGTTTTTCACGGCGAACGGCACCCTTACAATCGACGGCAAGTCCGCGAACGTCCGCGGACAGGCCTGGATGGACCGCGAATGGAGCAGCCAGCCGCTGGCCGCCGACCAGACCGGTTGGGACTGGTTCTCGCTGCACCTTGAGAGCGGCGAAAAACTGATGCTGTATCGCCTGCGGCAAACCCAAGGCGAGCCCTACCTGACGGGCAACTGGATCGAAGCGGATGGGCGATCGGTCGTGCTGTCCGCAAATTCCATCGCCATGACGCCGACGGCGACAACCGAGGTCGCGGGTCGCCGACTGCCGACGAGTTGGCGCATCGCCGTTCGCGATCGGGATTTCACGATCGAAACCGTCCCGCTGAATCCGGCAAGCTGGATGGGGACGAGTTTTTCCTATTGGGAGGGTCCAATCAGCTTCACCGGCACGCATTCGGGTGTCGGCTATCTCGAAATGACGGGTTATTGACCGAAACAGGAAGCGCGTGATGCCGTCTGGTTGGGCAAAACGTGCTCCGAACGGCATTATGGCGTTTTCAAGCGAAGCATGTCCTCGGGCTTGACCCGAGGATGGATACCGGTTTGCGCAAAGAAAACGCGTCAAAACAAAAATCTGGAGCCCGGCTTTGATTCCATCAAAGCCGGAATGGCTCTAGCGACGATAAGTCGCGAACCAATCAGCGCCTGGTCTTTGTCCTGATCTCCGGTGAACCGACTGGATTTCGCCGCAACAAAAAATTGCGTGTCGCGAATATCACCGCCAACGAAAGCGCTCGTCGGGCGACTTCAGCTCTTCCAGGAATCGGGCCTCGATTCCGCAAGCGGTCGAACAGAACGCGGAAAGGCTCTAGAATTGATTCAGGTGATATTGTTGCTCCCGTACGCGTGATCGGCATCGAACTATCTATCGTTTTCCGTTCGATCTGCTCCGAGCCGCGATCAATTCAGAACGTGAACGGGAACCGCCGAGGCTTCATGAAAGTTGTGATTTGAGGGCATCGCGGCGGCCGGGAGGCGACTATGCAGGGCAAGCAATCTGACGTCTTCGACCTGTTCTCCAGAATCTATAGTTCCGTCGCCCCGGAAGAGATGAGCCTCCAGCAATATCTGCTGGCGTGTCGGGAGGACAAGTCGATGTACGGCCTGGCGCCCGAGCGCATGGTCGACGCGATCGGCGAACCCAGACTGGTCGACACCAGCAAGGACGAGAGGCTCGGCCGCATCTTCGCGAACAAGACGATCAAGCTCTATTCCTCCTTCTCCGAATTCTACGGCATGGAAGACACCATAGAGCGGATCGTCGGCTATTTCCGCTATGCTTCGCAAGGACTGGAGGAGCGCAAACAGATCCTCTACCTGCTCGGCCCGGTTGGCGGCGGCAAATCGTCGCTGGCGGAGCGGTTGAAAAGCCTGATGGAGCAGCGCCCCGTCTATACGCTCAAGGCGGGGAATCAGATCAGCCCCGTTTTTGAATCGCCGCTCGGCCTTTTCAGCCCCGACCGCATGGCCGATCTGCTGGAAGACAAATACGGGATCGCGCGGCGACGCCTGAACGGCTTGATCTCGCCCTGGGCGCGAAAGCGTCTTGACGAACTGGCCGGCGATATTTCCAAATTTTCCGTTGTGAAGCTGATGCCGTCCCGGCTTCGCCAGATCTGCATCGCCAAGACCGAGCCCGGCGACGAAAACAACCAGGACGTGTCTGCGCTGGTCGGCAAGGTCGACATCCGTCAGCTCGAGAACTACAGCCAGTCCGACCCGGATGCCTATTCCTACAGCGGCGGCCTGAACCGCACCACGCAGGGGCTGCTCGAGTTCGTCGAGATGTTCAAGGCACCTATCAAGGTGCTGCACCCGCTGCTCACGGCGACGCAAGAGGGCAGCTACAACGGCACCGAGAATTTCGGGTCATTTCCGTACCAGGGAATAGTGGTGGCCCATTCCAACGAATCGGAATGGCTGCAATTCAAGAACAACAAGAACAACGAGGCGTTTCTCGACCGCATCCTGGTGGTCAAGGTGCCATATTGCCTGCGGATTACCGAGGAACGACAAATCTATGACAAGCTGCTGCGCGAAAGCGAACTCCTCGACAGCGCCTGCGCGCCCGAAGTCCTGGACATCCTCAGCCGGTTCACGGTTTCAACCCGTCTGGCCGAGCATGCCAACTCGCCCCTCTACACCAAGATGCGGATCTACGATGGCGAGAACCTGAAGGACGTCGACCCCAAGGCAAAGTCGGTCCAGGAATACCGCGACGCCGCCGGCGTCGACGAGGGCATGACCGGCGTCAGCACCCGTTTCGCTTTCAAGATTCTGTCGCAGACCTTCAATTACGACACCGAGGAAGTCGCCGCCGATCCCGTTCACCTGATGTATATTCTGGAAGATGCAATCAAGCGCGAACAGTTCCCGAAAAAGGCCGAAGCCGCCTATCTTGATTTCATAAAGTCGGAGCTCGCCACCCGGTACGCCGAGTTCATCGGCCACGAGATTCAGAAGGCCTATCTGGAGTCGTATAGCGAATACGGCCAGAACCTGTTCGACCGCTACATCGCCTACGCCGATGCCTGGATCGAAGACCAGGACTACAAGGACCCCGATACCGGTCAGATCCTCAATCGCGAGGTGCTGGACAACGACCTGTCGCAAATCGAAAAACCGGCCGGCATCGCCAATCCGAAGGACTTCCGCAACGAGGTGGTGAAGTTTGCGCTGCGGGCGCGGGCCCGCAATGACGGCCGCAACCCGTCATGGACAAGCTACGAGAAGCTGCGCGAGGTGATCGAGAAGCGCATGTTCGGCCAGGTCGAGGATCTGCTGCCCGTCATCAGCTTCGGCTCCAAGCAGGACAGCGTCACCGAGAAACGCCACCACGAATTCGTGCAGCGGATGATCGCGCGCGGCTATACCGAGCGTCAGGTGCGGCGGCTGGTGGACTGGTATATGCGAGTCAACAAGGCCGGCTGAAGGCGGAGGCATGCCATGCCGATTCTGATCGACCGGCGGCTCAACCCGAAAGACAAGAGCCTCGGCAACCGGCAACGTTTCCTGCGGCGCGCGCGCCAGGAATTGAAGCGCAGCATTCGCGACCGCGTCCGCAGCGGCAGGATTTCCGATGCGGACGGCGAACAGACGGTCTCGATTCCGACCAGAAGCACGGACGAGCCGCGCTTCAAGGAAACCAAGGACAGTGGCCGGCGTCAACATGTCCTGCCAGGCAACAAGCACTTCGTGCCCGGCGACCGGCTGCGCAAGCCCGGCCGGGGCGACGCCGGTACGCCCGATCCCTCGATGAAGGATTCGGACGACGATTTCCGCTTCGTGCTGTCGCGCGAGGAGGTGCTCGACCTCTTCTTCGAGGACCTCGAACTGCCCGATCTGGTCAAGCTCAGTTTGCACGAAATCCTTGCTTTCAAGCCGCGCCGGGCGGGCTTTGCCGCGACCGGCTCGCCGACCAACATCAATATCGGCCGTACCATGCGCAACAGCTACGGCCGCCGCATCGCCCTGAAGCGCCCTAAACGGGAGGAGGTCGATGCGATCCGGCAGCAGATTGCCGAACTCGAAGCGGGACCGTCGAGCCCGGTCGCCGGACAGCGCATCGCCGCGCTGCAGGCCGAAATGGAGCGGCTGGAGCGAAAGCGGCGGCTGATCGCCTATGTCGATCCGCTCGACATCCGCTTCAACCGCTTCGAGGCGCAGCCCGTTCCGAACGCCAAAGCGGTGATGTTCTGCCTGATGGACGTCTCCGGCTCGATGGGCGAACGCGAGAAGGATCTTGCAAAGCGCTTTTTCGTATTGCTGCACCTGTTCCTGAAACGCCGCTACGAGCGCATCGAAATCGTTTTCATCCGTCACACCCACGAAGCCCAGGAAGTGGACGAGGAAACATTCTTCTACAGCACGCAGAGCGGCGGCACGGTGGTCTCTACCGCGTTGGACAAGATGCATCGCATCATCTCTGAGCGCTATCCCGCCAGCGAATGGAATATCTACGCCGCACAGGCGTCCGACGGGGACAACCTCGCCGACGATTCACCGCGCTGCATCGCGCTCCTGGACGAGGAGATCATGCGGCTTTGCCAGTACTACGCCTATGTCGAAATCATCGATGAGCGGGAGCGCCATATCTTCGGCACGACCGAGAACGGGACCTCGCTTTGGCGAGCCTACAGCTCCGTCAACGAGAACTGGCCGAACTTCCAGATGACCCGCATCGCCGAGGCGGCCGACATATATCCCGTGTTCCGGCAACTCTTCACCAGGCGGGCAGCGGCGGAAGGATTGAGGATTCGCCGATGAATGTGGCCGCACGCAAGACCGGCCCGCTGTTCTCCGGTTCCGAGTGGGATTTCGGCACCCTGTCGCGGGCCTTCGACGTGATCGAACGGGTCGCCATTGAGGAGCTCAATCTCGATATCTATCCGGTGCAGATGGAGATCATCTCGTCCGAGCAGATGCTGGACGCCTATTCCTCCATCGGCATGCCGCTGATGTACCGGCACTGGTCGTTCGGCAAGCATTTTGCCTACCAGGAACAGCTCTATCGCAAGGGCGCTCGCGGGCTGGCTTATGAGATCGTCATCAATTCCAACCCGTGCATCGTCTATCTGATGGAAGAAAACACCATGGCGCTGCAGGCCCTGGTGACCGCTCATGCCGCGCTCGGCCACAATCATTTCTTCAAGAACAACTATCTGTTCAAAGAATGGACCGACGCCGGCGCGATCCTCGGTTATCTCGATTTCGCAAAGAATTACGTCGCCCGCTGCGAGGAGCGGCACGGGCTTGCCGCCGTGGAGGACATCCTCGACCCGGCGCACGCGCTGATGGAACAGGGCGTGTTCCGCTACCGTCGGCCTCCGAAGCTGTCGTCGGAGAAACAGCGGCAAGGCCTGCGCGAGCGCCTTGAATATGAGGAGCGGTCCTACAACGACCTCTGGCGCACCTTGCCGCCGTCGAAAGGCGAGAGCCAGGCCGATGAGAACGAAAGCAAGACGGCCGAGCGTCGCAAGTCGCTGAAGCTTCCGGAAGAGAACCTTCTCTATTTCCTGGAGAAGAACAGCCTGATCCTGGAGCCGTGGCAACGCGAAATCCTGAGGATCGTGCGCGTCATCGCCCAGTATTTCTATCCGCAGCGGCAGACGCAGGTGATGAACGAGGGTTGCGCCACTTTCGTCCATTACACGGTGATGAACGCGCTGTTCGACCGCGGGCTCATCAACGAAGGCGCGATGCTGGAAATCCTGCGCAACCATTCCAACGTGATCTTCCAGCCGGCCTTCGACGACCCGCGCTACACCGGCATCAACCCCTACGCGCTCGGGCTGGACCTCATGCAGGACATCCGGCGCATCTCGACCGAACCGACGGAAGAGGATCGCGACTGGTTCCCGGACATCGCCGGCAAAGGCGACTGGCGCGCCACGCTGCTCGATGCCTGGGCCAACCACCGCGACGAATCCTTTATCCGGCAGTATCTGAGCCCCACGCTGATCCGCAAATGGCGGCTTTTCCTGCTTTCCGACGCCGCCAGCGAGCCGCACTACGAGGTCGCCTCGATCCACAACGAGCGCGGGTACGAGAAGATTCGCTCCGCGCTTGCCCACAGCTACGATATCGGGGCAAGCCATTCCGACATCCAGGTCGTCGATGTCGATCTGCTCGGCGACAGACACCTGAGACTGGAGCACAAGATTTCCGACGGCGTCCTGCTGGAGGACGGCAGTTGCGACGCGACCTTACGATACATCCGCAGGCTGTGGGGTTATAAGGTTAGTTTGGCGGGCGTGGACGCAAATACCGGGGCGAAGCTCTATGAACGCCTGATCGATTGAGCCGTCGGAGCGGCTCGAAGACCGCAAATCCGGGGCCCCATGACACTGCGTGCGGCCGGTGCATGGCGGTCGCGTAAGTATTCCGTTGGCCCGGCGGCCGAGTAAAGGACGCTGCGCCGTGCATTATTATTGCGACATACCAATGCCGGGAGGTGGACTTGGCGAGAAAACGCATCGGCATTCTCACGGGCGGCGGCGACGTCCCCGGCCTCAATGCAATCATCAAGACCGTGACTTATCGCGGCAACGAGGACGACATCGAAGTCATGGGACTCCGCCGTGGCTGGGAGGCCCTGACGCACTTGAACCTCGAGGACCCGGCCAGCAGGTCTCGCTACCTTATCCCGCTGAACCGCGAAAACACCCGCACCATCGACCGGCACGGCGGGACCATGCTGCACTCGAGCCGCACCAATCCGTCCAAAATGAAAAGGCTACCCGATCATCTCGTCGACACTGACCTTCCGGTTAATATCAATACCAACGGCGGCATTGAGACCAAAAGCTGGGACCTGACCGGCCAGGTGCTCGCGAACCTGTCAGGGCTGGGAATCGAACACCTGATTGCCATCGGCGGCGACGACACGCTCAGTTACGCGGCCAGGCTCAACGAACTCGGCGTCAGGATCATCGCCATTCCGAAGACGATGGACAACGACGTCCGCAACACCGAATACTGCATCGGCTTCTCGACCGCGATCACCCGCGCCAGCGACGCCATCCAGCGGCAGCGCACCACCGTCGGCTCGCACGAGCGCATCGGCATTTTCCGCATCTTTGGCCGCGATGCCGGATTCACCGCGCTCTACACCGCGTACGCGACCTCGATTCGATGCGTCATACCGGAATACAAGGTCGATCTCGACAAGCTGCTCCGATTGCTTCTCGAGGACAAGCGCACCAACCCGAGCAATTACGCGCTGGTCGTGCTCAGCGAGGGCGCCGAGTGGGAAGGCTACAACGTGCAGGAATACGGCGACCCTGACGCTTACGGTCATCGCAAGAAGGCGAGCATCGCCGAAACGCTTGCCGACGAGATCAAGCAGCGCGCCGGCGAGGAGACGATCGTCTCCGACCTCACCTATGATCTGCGATCGGGCGATCCGGACTTCATCGACAAGCTCGTCGCCCTGACTTACGGCAACATGGCCTATGATGCGGTCCTGGAAGGCAGGACCGGCCTGATGTCGGCTCTGGTAGAGGGCCGCTACGATCTGGTGCCCATCCCTGACGCCAGGCTCGGGCCGCGCAAATTGGACGTGGCCGGCATGTACAACACGGAACGCTACCGTCCCCTCTACGCCAACAAGCGGGGTCTGCCGATCTTTCTCAACCGTGCGTCATAGAGCCTTTCCGCTTCTGATGGAATCAGAAGCGGGCTCTATGATTTTGATTTGACGCGTTTTCTTTACGCGAACCGGTATCCACTTCGCTTGAAAACGCTCTGGGGTGGCAATTGGTGCCCGCCCCCCGACGTATTTGCCGGCTCCATCGCTTTCAGGCCAGCATGGCCAGTGGGTATGAATACTCGAAAACTTGGCGGCAAGTCGTCTGCATCGCAGCGGTGCGGGGCGGTCCGTCGCGGCAAGGCTTGTTCTTGATCGCAGATTCCGGGTCATGACGAACCTCTACCGTCCCGTACTTCTTTGTGTGATCGCGCTGTTTCAGCCTTACCATTGACGTGGGCGGCGACGTCATGCCGCCATCATGTCGAACTCGACATGCACGCGGCGCCTGTTTTGGCAACTGCGAGTGCAGAGGGCAACGAACCGCTTGATGTCCAGGTAGAAAGAGCCAGCGGCCAAGCCATTCCATATATGAAAATACTATGGGCGGCGCCTCCGCCAGATCTCGAAAATATATGCCGTTCCACCGAGCTTTACGGACCGGACTACGGCTTCACGGAGATTGCCGCTTTCAGCGCGGCCCGTGAGCCGATGGAGAACGGCGCAATGTCCGACATTCTGCTGCTGGCTCTGGGCCTCGGCTGTTTCGCCCTTCTGGCCCTTTACGGCCTCGCCAGCGAACGGCTCTGAGGAGACGGCGATGCTCTTCGATGATGCGATGGGCGGCGGCGTGGCCGTGCTCATCATGCTCTATCTCGTCTATGCGCTGCTGCACCCCGAAAGGTTCTGAGCATGACCCTCAACGGCTGGATTCAGATCGCGATTTTCTGCGCGATCGTCGTTGCGCTGGTGAAGCCGCTCGGCTGGTACATCACGCGCGTCATGACGGGCGAACGCACGTTACTCTCGCCTTTCCTGCGCCCGGTCGAGCGCCTCCTCTACGCAGGCGCGGGCGTCGACGAGCGGCGCGAGCAGCATTGGCTGAGTTATGCGCTGGCGATGCTGATTTTCAACGCGGCCGGCTTCGTGCTGCTGTTCGCGCTGCAACGGCTGCAAGGCCTGCTGCCGCTCAACCCGATGCACATGGCGGCGGTCTCGCCGGATTCGTCATTCAACACCGCGCTCAGCTTCGTCACCAACACCAACTGGCAGGGCTATGCCGGCGAAAGCACGATGAGCTATCTCGTGCAGATGGCCGGGCTGACGGTGCAGAACTTCGTCTCGGCCGCGACCGGCATCGCAATTGCGATGGCGCTGATCCGCGGCTTTTCGCGCGCCTCGGCGCAGACCGTCGGCAATTTCTGGACCGACCTGACGCGCGCGACGCTCTACGTCCTGTTGCCACTGTCGCTGCTGTGCGCGCTGTTCTATGTCAGCCAGGGCGTCACGCAGACGCTCGATGCTTCGGTCGACGCCACGACGCTGGAAGGCGCGAAGCAGACCATCGCCGTCGGTCCCACCGCCTCGCAGCTTGCGATCAAGATGCTCGGCACCAATGGCGGCGGTTTCTTCAACGCCAATTCGGCGCATCCGTTCGAGAACCCGACCGCGCTCACCAACCTGATCGAGATGGTGTCGATCTTCGCCATCGGCGCGGCGCTGACCAACGTGTTCGGCCGCATGGTCGGCGACGAGCGCCAGGGCTGGGCGATCTTCGCCGCCATGGGCGTGCTGTTTCTCGCCGGCGTCGCCGTCACCTACTGGGCGGAAGCGAACGGCAATCCGGCCTTCGCCGCGCTCGGCATCGACGGCGGCAACATGGAAGGCAAGGAGGTGCGTTTCGGCATCGCCGCCTCATCTCTGTTCGCGGTGGTGACGACGGCGGCCTCCTGCGGCGCGGTCAACGCCATGCTGGACAGCTTCATGCCGCTCGGCGGCCTGATCCCGCTCGTCAACATGCAACTCGGCGAGGTGATCGTCGGCGGCGTCGGCGCGGGGCTCTACGGCATCCTGCTGTTCGTCATCCTCGCGATCTTCATCGCCGGGCTGATGGTCGGCCGCACACCCGAATATCTCGGCAAGAAGATCGAGGCGAAGGAAGTGAAGATGGCCATGCTCGCCGTGCTGTCGCTGCCGCTCGCCATCCTCGGCTTCACCGCCGCCTCCACTGTCCTGCCGCAGGGACTCGCCGGGCTCGCCAATGCCGGACCGCACGGCTATTCGGAAATCCTCTATGCCTACACCTCCGCCGCCGCCAACAACGGCAGCGCCTTCGCCGGGCTTTCGGCGAATACGCCCTGGTACAACCTCACCCTCGGGTTCGGCATGATGATGGGGCGTTTCATGGTGATCGTGCCGGTGCTGGCGATCGCCGGCTCGCTCGCCGCCAAGAAAACCGTGCCGGCCTCGGCGGGCACGTTGCCCACGCATAACGGCCTGTTCGTCGGCCTGCTGGTCGGCGTCATCCTGATCGTCGGCGGCCTGACCTATTTCCCCGCGCTCGCCGTCGGCCCGATCGTCGAGCATCTCGCGATGCTGGCCGGGCAATCGTTCTGACAGGAGGCGATCATGGCCAAATCTTCCATGACAAAGTCTTCGGAAATCAGCGTGTTCGATCCCGCCATCGTGGGACCGGCGGTCGGCTCGTCCTTCGCCAAGCTCGATCCGCGCGTACAGATCCGCAACCCGGTGATGTTCGTGGTCGAGATCGTCGCGATCCTCACCACCGTGATCTTCGCCCGCGATATCCTGTCCGGCGGCAGCCGCCTCGGCTTCTCGTTCCAGGTCATCCTGTGGCTGTGGTTCACGCTGCTGTTCGCCAATTTCGCCGAAGCGGTGGCCGAGGGACGCGGCAAGGCGCAGGCCGACGCGCTGCGCCGGACGCGCACCGAAACCGACGCCAGGCGTCTCGCGCCCGACGGCTCGACCTATGAACTGGTTCCGGCGACCAGCCTCAGGGTCGGCGACATCGTGGTGGTCGAGACCGGCGAGATCATTCCTTCGGATGGCGAGGTGATCGAAGGCATCGCCTCGGTCAACGAGGCGGCGATCACCGGCGAATCCGCACCGGTGATCCGCGAATCCGGCGGCGACCGCTCCGCCGTCACCGGCGGCACGCAGGTACTCTCCGACCAGATCAAGGTCCGCATCACCGCCGCCGCCGGCTCGACCTTTCTCGATCGCATGATCGGACTGGTCGAAGGCGCGCAGCGCCAGAAGACGCCGAACGAGATCGCGCTCAACATCCTGCTTGCGGGCATGACGCTGATCTTCGTGCTCGCGGTGGTCACCATTCCAAGCTTCGCCGCCTATGCCGGCGGCACCATCCCGATCGTCGCGCTGGTGGCGCTGTTCGTGACGCTGATCCCGACCACCATCGGCGCACTGCTCTCGGCCATCGGCATCGCCGGCATGGATCGCCTGGTGCGCTTCAACGTGCTGGCGATGTCGGGCCGCGCGGTGGAAGCCGCCGGCGACGTCGATACGCTCTTGCTCGACAAGACCGGCACCATCACGCTCGGCAATCGCCAGGCGACGGAATTCCTGCCGCTCAATGGTGTCGACGCGCGCGACCTCGCCGACGCCGCGCAGTTGTCGTCGCTCGCGGACGAGACGCCGGAAGGCCGCTCCATCGTCGTGCTCGCGAAAGAGAAATACGGCATCCGTGGCCGCGAGATGAGCGAGTTACACGCCCGTTTCGTTCCCTTCAGCGCGCAGACGCGCATGAGCGGCGTCGATATGGACGGCACGCGCATCCGCAAGGGCGCGGTCGATGCGATGCTCGGCGAGGTAGGCATCACGGGTGGCCGCGCCGGCAAGGCGAGCCACGCCGCGCGCGAACTTCAACAAATCGCGGAACGGGTCGCAAAATCCGGCGGCACGCCGCTGGCGGTGGCGCGCGACGGCAGGCTGCTCGGCATCGTGCATCTGAAGGACATCGTCAAGGGCGGCATCCGCGAGCGTTTCGCGGCGCTGCGCCAGATGGGCATCCGCACCGTGATGATTACCGGCGACAACCCGATGACCGCCGCCGCCATCGCGGCCGAGGCCGGCGTCGACGACTTCCTCGCGCAGGCGACGCCGGAGAACAAGCTGCGACTGATCCGGGCCGAGCAGAGCAAGGGCAAGCTCGTCGCGATGTGCGGCGACGGCACCAACGACGCCCCGGCGCTGGCGCAGGCCGACGTCGGGGTGGCGATGAACACCGGCACGGTGGCGGCGCGCGAGGCCGGCAACATGGTCGATCTCGACAGCGATCCGACCAAGCTGATCGAGGTGGTGGAGATCGGCAAGCAACTCCTGATGACGCGCGGCTCGCTGACGACCTTCTCCATCGCCAACGACGTGGCGAAATATTTCGCCATCATCCCGGCGATGTTCGTCGCCTTCTATCCGCAACTCCAGGCGCTCAACATCATGCGGTTGTCGTCGCCCGAAAGCGCCATCCTGTCGGCGCTCATCTTCAATGCGCTCGTCATCGTCGCGCTGATCCCGCTGGCGCTGAAGGGCGTCAAGTATCGCGCCATCGGCGCCGGCGCGCTGCTGCGGCGCAATCTTCTGATCTACGGCCTCGGCGGCGTCATCGTGCCGTTCCTCGGCATCAAGGCGATCGACGTCGTCATCACCGCCGTCGGCTTGGCCTGAAGGAGTTTGCCATGCTCGCCCATCTGCGTCCCGCTCTGTTCATGCTCGCGGCATTCACCCTCATCACCGGCCTCGCCTATCCGCTGGCCGTGACCGGCATCGCGCAGGCGGTGTTTCCGTCGCAAGCCAATGGCAGCCTGATCGTGCGCGACGGCCATGTCGTCGGTTCAAAGCTGATCGGGCAGGCTTTCGCCAGCGATCGCTATTTTCATCCGCGCCCGTCCGCGGCCGGCGACGGCTACGATGCGTCCGCCTCCGGCGGCTCCAATCTCGGCCCGACCAGCGCGAAACTGATCGCGCGCGTCAAGGCCGATGCCGGCGCACTGGCGCAACAGAATCCGGGCGCGCGGGTGCCGGTCGATCTCGTCACCACATCGGGGAGCGGCCTCGATCCGGACATCTCGCCGGAAGCGGCTTATTTCCAAATAGCGCGCGTCGCCAAGGCGCGCGGGCTTGCGCCGGATGTGGTGCGGGCGCAGGTCGCATCCCATATCGATAAGCGGGCCGTCGACCTGTTCGGCGAGCCGAGTGTGAACGTGCTCGAACTCAATCTGGCGCTGGACAAGACCGCCCCGCGATAAGCATGAATGACGGCGTGGCCCAAACGGACGACCGATGCCGGAGCAGAACGGAGAGCCGAAACGACCCGATCCGGAGGCCCTGCTGCGCGAAGCGGCGACGGAGACGCGCGGCCATCTGAAAGTGTTTCTCGGCGCCGCGCCCGGCGTCGGCAAGACCTACGAGATGCTGCTGAGCGCCGCCGCGCAACGCCGCGCCGGCGTCGATGCCGTCATCGGCCTCATCGAGACGCATGGCCGCGCCGAAACCGAGGCGCTGGTCCGCGACTTCGAAATCATCCCGCGCAAGCACATCGACTATAACGGCCGCCGTCTCGACGAGATGGACCTCGACGTTATCTTGGCGCGCAAGCCGAGCCTCGTTCTGGTTGACGAGCTGGCGCACACCAACGCACCCGGAAGCCGGCACCCGAAACGCTATCAGGATGTCGCGGACCTGCTCGCCGCCGGCATCGACGTCTACACGGCGGTCAACATCCAGCATCTGGAAAGCCTCAACGACGTCGTCCGGCAGATCACCCGCATCCGCGTACGCGAAACCGTGCCGGACGCTTTCCTCGACTGCGCCGACGAGATCGAGGTGATCGATCTGACCCCCGCCGACCTGATCCAGCGGCTGAAGGAAGGCAAGGTTTATGTTCCGGTGACGGCCGAGCGCGCGCTGGGGCATTATTTCTCGCCGGGCAACCTGACGGCGCTGCGCGAACTGGCGCTGCGCCGCACCGCCCAGCGCGTCGATCAGCAATTGCTCTCCCACATGCAGGCGCATGCGATCTCCGGCCCGTGGTCGGCGGGCGATCGCGTTCTCGTCGTCGTCAACGAACATCCCAAGGCGGCGGCGCTGGTGCGCTATGCGCGGCGGATGGCGGAGCGGCTGGGGGCGCGCTGGACCGCGCTCTATGTCGAGACGTCGCGCTCGCTGCGGCTCATTGAGGCGGCGCGCGACCGCATCGCCGAGACGTTGCGCATGGCCGAGCGGCTCGGCGGCGAGGCGGTGACGATTCCCGGCCGCGAACTGGCTGGCGAAATCCTCGACTACGCGGCGAAGAACAATTTCAGCCACATCGTCATCGGCCGCAGCGCGCGGCCGCGCTGGCGCGAAGTGCTGTTCGGCTCGATCACCTACGAGATCGTCCGCCGCGCGGGCAACATCGCCGTGCACGTCGTGACCGGCGACGAGAAGCTCGCGCCGGCCGCACAGGCGATCGATACGCGCGCGGCGTCGGCTCCGTTCGACCTGAAACCCTATCTGATGAGCATCGCGCTGGTCGGCCTCGCGGTGGGCTGCGGCGAAGTGCTGGAGCGCTTTCTCAACGCGCAGAACGTCGCGCTGGTGTTTCTGACGGCGGTGCTGGTCAGCGCCGTCGCCTTCGGCCTGCGCGCCGCGCTGTTCGCCAGCCTGCTCAGCGTGCTGGCCTTTAACCTGTTTTTCCTGCCGCCCTATTACAGCATCACCATTTCCGATCCCGAGAACGTCGTCGCGTTATTCTTTTTCCTCGTGGTGGCGCTGATCGTCTCCAACCTGACGGCCAACGTGCGCGCGCAGGCGATGGTGGCCCGCCAGCGCGCCCGCACCACCGAAGATCTTTATCTGTTCAGTCGCAAGCTTGCCGGCATCGTCTCGATGGATGACCTTTTGTGGGCGATCTCCTCGCAGGTCGCCTCCATGCTCAGGGTCAGGGTCGTGCTGTTTCTTCCGAAAAGCGGCGCGCTCGAACTCAAGACGGCATGGCCGCCGGAGGATGTCGCCGAGGAAGCCGATCTCGCGGCGGCGAAGTGGTCGTGGGAGAGCAACAAGCCCGCAGGCCGCGGTGCCGATACGCTGCCGGGGGCGAAACGGCTGTTCCTGCCGATGCGCACCGGGCGCGGCCCCGTCGCGGTGATCGGCATCGACAGCGACAAGCAGGGCCCGCTGCTGACGCCCGACGAGCGGCGCCTGCTCGATGCGCTGGCCGATCAGGCCGCGCTCGCCATCGAGCGCATCACCCTGTCGGAGGATTTCGACAAGGCGCAGCGCGCGGCCGAACGCGACCGGCTGCAAGCGGCGCTGCTCACCTCGATCTCGCACGATCTCAGGACGCCCCTCGCCTCCATTCTCGGCGCGGCGGACAGTCTCGCCGGGCTGCCCGACCTGTCGCCGGACGATCGCAATGCGCTGCTGTCCACCATTCAGGAAGAAGCCGAGCGGCTGAACCGCTTCATCGCCAATCTGCTCGACATGACGAAACTGGAGTCCGGCGCGGTCGCGCCCAACATGGCTCTGGTCGACATCGGCGACCTCGTCGGCAGCACGCTGCGCCGGGCGGACAGGATTCTGGCCGATCATCATATCGAGACGGCGCTGGCACCGGATCTGCCGATGGTGAGGCTCGATCCCGTGCTGTTCGAGCAGGTGCTGTTCAATCTCTTGGACAACGCGGCGAAATACGCGCCGGCCGGAACAATGATCCGGCTCGAAGCCGGGTGCGACGGCGCGTCGGTGCGTCTTCGGGTGCAGGACGAAGGATCTGGCATTCCGCAGGAGGAATTGGAGCGCGTGTTCGACAAGTTCTATCGTGTGCGCAAGTCGGACGGCCAGCGCGCCGGCACCGGCCTCGGTCTCGCCATCTGCCGCGGCTTCGTCGAGGCTATGGGCGGAACGATCGAAGCCGCCAACCGGACCGGCGGGCGCGGCGCGGTCGTCACTATCACGCTGCCGGTGCCGGACATCAATGAACCCAGGGCCAAAACGTGAATGTGAATGCCGCTACCATCCTGATCGTCGATGATGAACCGCCGATCCGCAGGCTGCTGCGTACGAGCCTCGCCTCGCAGGGCTTTCAGATCCGCGAAGCCGCGGATGGCCACAGCGCGCTGGCCGAGATCGAGCGATCCTGTCCCGATCTGGTCATTCTCGATCTCGGCCTGCCTGATATCGACGGCTCGGATGTAATCCGTCTCCTGCGAGGCAGCGGCAACGCCGTGCCGATCCTCGTGCTGTCGAGCCGTTCCGACGAAAAGGGAAAAGTCGAGGCGCTCGATCTCGGCGCCGACGACTATGTGACGAAGCCGTTCGGCACAGCGGAGCTTTTTGCCCGCATCCGCGCCGCGCTGCGCCACCGGCTGCAACAGCAGGGCGAGCCGCCGGTTTTCCGCAGCGGCGATCTCGAAGTCGATCTGGTGCGCCGTACCGTGCGCGTGCGCGGCGAGGAGGTGAAACTCACGCCGAAGGAATACGACATCCTGCGCATGCTGGTCGCCCATGCCGGCAAGGTGCTCACCCACCGCATGCTGATGAGCGAAGTCTGGCACGGCGAAACCGACGTGCAATATCTGCGAATTTACATCCGCCAGCTCCGGCAGAAGATCGAAAGCGATCCCGAACGGCCGCAGCACATCCTGACGGAAACCGGCATCGGATATCGGTTGAGGATGGAATGATCCGCCCAAGCCCCGCCACCCGGCGGTCATTTAAGCTCGAACTCTCGCGGTTCAGAGGCAATCGCGACGGTTTACCCGGTCAGAATCCGCATCCACCGCAAGCGATTCGAACGTCTTTCACCGCCAAACGCCGCCGTTTCTACACTTTTTTCACGCAGGCTATCTCTCGCTCTTCGCACGATCATAGCTTCGGCGGTTATCGGCGGCTTTATAGAGAGGGCAATCGACGGTTTTGGCGCGCCGTCTCAGGCGATGATGCGAACTATGTCTACTCCATAGCCCTCCAAGGCCCTCCCAAAGCCAATCGATAGTCGTTTTAAAGAATCCGCCATCATCAAGGGCGCTCATCATATTCGGAGCGCCCTCGGACAATCGTTCTCACGCCCGAAACCGCAGCGTCTCCACCAGAAGGGTGAATGCCGACGACGCGTGACGCCGGTGCGGATAGTAGAGGTGATAGCCTGGAAGGTCGGGCGTGAACTTGCCCAGCACCCGCACCAGCCGTCCGTCGTCCAGGTGGTGCTGAACCTGATCGAGCGGGAGATAAGCGAGCCCGTGGCCGTCGAGCGCGGCATCGAGGATCAGGTCGATGGTGTTGAGAATCAGCGGCCCCTCGACCCGCACGCGGACGTCGCGGCCGCCACGCTTCAGCCGCCAGCTATTGAGCGTGCCGGAGGTCGGCAGCCGCAGATTGATCGCGCGATGGTCAATCAGTTGCGCCGGTGACGCCGGCGCGGAGTGCGCGCGGAAATAATTCGGCGCGCCGACGATCGCCATCGGGATGTCCGGCCCGATGCGCATGGCGATCATGTCCTTCGCGATCTCGCCGCCGAGGCGAACGCCGGCATCGAAGCGATCGGCCACGACATCCGCCAATCCGTAGTCGATGGTGATCTCGACCTTGATGTCGGGGTTGTCGGCAAGCAGCCGCTTCATCGCGGGCACGAGGATGGTCTTTGCCGCGTGTTCGACGGTGGTGATGCGGATGGTTCCGGACGGGCGGTCGCGCAACTCGCCGAGCGAGGCGATCGCGGTATCGAGATCGTGCAGCATGGGGCCGAGAGCCGCGAGCAGACGCTCGCCGGCATCGGTCGGCGCTACGCTGCGTGTCGTGCGTGACAGCAGACGCAGCCCCAGCCGCTCCTCGATCCGCCGCACGATCTGGCTGAGCGCCGACTGCGCCATGCCAAGACGGGCGGCCGCCTTGGTGAAACTGCGTTCCTCGGCGACCACGACGAAGGCCGCCAGATCAGCAATCTCGTCCCGCCGCATTTATCACCTCAATGATAAGCCAAAGACAAATTACCCGTCTAATCCACGCAATCTTTCTGGCCTAGATTGCGTTCATCAGCAAGGGGGACTTCCCCAAAGTGGCGGCAACCGGCCGCGAGACGGTGAACGGAAAGGAACTGGACCATGGGCAAGATCAGCTTCGCCAATTCGAACAACCGGACCATCGCAATGTCGGCGGTGATCGATTTCCCCGCGGGCTTCGACGAGAAGAAGAACTATCCCACCATTGTCGTTTCGCACCCCGGCGGCGGCGTGAAGGAGCAGACCGCCGGCACCTATGCGAAGAAACTCGCCGAGCAGGGCTTCATTGCCATCGCGTTCGACCGATCCTACCAGGGCGAGAGCGGCGGCGAGCCGCGCCAGCTTGAAAACCCCTACATCAGCACCGAAGACGTCAGCGCGGTGATCGATTACCTGACCACGCTGCCTTACATCGACAAGGAACGCATCGGCGCGATGGGTATCTGCGCCGGTGCCGGCTACACCGCCAACGCCGCGATCCAGGATCGCCGCATCAAGGCGGTCGGCACCGTCAGCGCCGTCAATATCGGTTCGATGTTCCGCAACGGCTGGGAGAACAACGTCAAGTCGATCGATGCGCTGCCGCTGGTCGAGGCCGGCTCGAACGCTCGCACCTCCGACGCCGAAGGCAAGGGATACGCGACGATGCCGCTCGCGCCGCTGACGGAGAAGGACGCGCCGAACGAGGAACTGCGTCAGGCCTGGGAGTATTACCACACGCCGCGCGCCGAATGCGCCACCGCCCCCGGTGTCGCGACGCTGCGCAGCCTCAACCAGATCATCACCTACGACGCCTATCACATGGCCCACGTCTACCTGACCCAACCGATCCAGATCGTGGCCGGCAGCATCGCGGGCAGCAAGTGGATGAGCGACGACCTGTTCGATCGCGCCGCCAGCAAGGACAAGTCCTTCCACATCGTCGACGGCGCCAACCACATGGATCTCTATGACGGTCAGACGTTTGTCGATGAAGCGGTGTCGGTGCTCGCGCCGTTCTTCCGAAAGAAGCTGACGGGCGCAGCCGTGAAACAGGCGGCCGAATAACAAGATGCACCTACATGGAAGCCCATGCTTCCATGTTAGCCAGAAAGGAGAACCTCATGGAAACCGTGAATATCCGCAATCGCGACATGGATTGGGATATCGCCGCCGATATCCATTTCCCGCCGAACTTTGACAAGACGAAAAAGTATCCGGCCATCATCAGTGCCCATCCGATCGGGAGTTGTAAGGAGCAGACCTCGGGCAACGTTTATGGCGTGGCGCTGGCGAAGGAAGGCTTCGTCGTGATTGCGTTCGATCGCAGCTTTCAGGGGGCTAGCGGCGGGGAGCCGCGCTTCATTGAAGACCCAACCCTGACCGTCGAGGACTTCCGCCATGTCGCCGACTATCTGGTGACGCTGCCGTATGTGGATGAGGATCGTATCGGTGTTCTGGGTATCTGTGGCGGCGGCGGTTATGCGATCAACGCCGCGATGACCGAGCGGCGCATCAAGGCGGTCGGCACCGTTACCGGCGCGAACTATGGGCGGCTGATGCGCGGCGGTTTCGCCAAACTCGACCCCATCGGCTTGTTGGAAAAGATATCGAAACAGCGCACCGCGGAGGCACGTGGTGCCGAATGGCATGTCGATGATCTGCTGCCTCCTTCGGTCGAAGCCGGCAAGAAGGCCGGTATCAAAGATATCGATGTGCTGGAGGCGACGGACTACTATCGGACCCCGCGTGGTCAGAAACCTCACGGTTGCAACCGCTCGCTCCTATCGCACCAGGCTGCCGCTGTCGGCTGGGATGCGTTTCATCTCGCTGAGGTGCTTCTCACCCAGCCGCTTTGCGTGGTCGTGGGCGACAAGGTCGGAGCCTTCGGCGCCTATCGCGACGGCTGCGAAATCATCGAGCGCGCTGCCTCCAAGAACAAGGAACTGGTGGTGGTCGAAGGGTGGTCGCACTACGATCTCTACGACAAGCCCGAGCCGGTGCGTCAGGCGCTGGACAAGCTGGTGCCGTTCTTCAAGACGCATCTGAACGGTGCGGCCGCCGCAAGCCGGCCCCAGGCGGCGGAATAAGGGCGCTTTTCTCTGCGGAGCGGCGCCATTTCTCGCGCCGCTCCGCGTAATTTGTGAGGACGGAAAATGACCAAGGTGCTCGTTCTTGGCGCGGGTGGCCAGATCGCCCGCCACGTAGTGTCCATGCTGGAGAGCGACGCTGATGTGCATTTGACGCTGTTCGTTCGCAATCCCAGTCAACTGACGCATATGCCTGCGGACGCCAAACTCGTCCAAGGCGATGTACTCGACAGCGCAAGACTCAATGAAGCAGTCAAAGGGCAGAACATCGTCTACGCCAATCTGACCGGCGAGGATCTCGATGCGCAGGCCAGGAGCGTCATCGCGTCGATGCAAGCCATGGGCGTGAAGCGGCTGATCTTCGTCCTGTCGCTCGGCATCTACGATGAGGTGCCAGGTAAATTCGGCGAATGGAACAACGCGACCATCGGCGAGGACCTGAAACCGTTCCGCCGCGCCGCCGATGCCATCGAAGCCTCGCAGCTCGACTACACCATCATCCGCCCGGCTTGGCTGATGGACGAAGACGAGGTGGACTACGAACTGACCGAGCGTGACGCGCCGTTCAAGGGCACGGTTGTCTCCCGCAAGAGCGTGGCGGACCTGATCGCGAAGATCACCCGCTCTCCACATCTTCATTCGCGCGGGAATGTTGGCGTCAACAAACCGGGGACCGACGGCGACAAGCCCTACTTCATGTAGGCCGGATGTCAGACGCTCATCTCTGCGAAACGCGCAAGAGACGGCAGGAGACCGTTTCCGCTTCGTTCCGGATCAGAAATCGCCATTCGACCGGAAGCGATTCGAACTTTTTCACCGCCAAACGCCGCCGTTCCTACGCTTTTTCATACACAGACCATCTCCCGCTGTTCGCGGAGGCGTAGATTCGGCGGTTATCGGCGGTAATAGAGGGCAATCGGCGGTTTTGGCGCGCCGTCTCAGGTGATGATGCGAACTATATCTACTCCATAGCCCTCTAAGGCCCTCCTTCTTACTAAAACGCGGCTCATGTGAAGGGCTCGTGCCACGACTTGTTGAAAGCATGGACTTACGCAACCAACGACAGAGCGAGCACGACGCCTGGCGTCTGCGAGTTGAACTAGGCGGCGATGCTTGGTGCTTCATCGAGGCATCAGCAGTTGCTATTTCTATTTGCTACTTGCCTTCCGATATAGTCGTCAGCACTTTTTGAGCGCCGGACGTGATTGTTCCTTCGTTCAGCGCTGTGACATCGGTAAGGGTAAGCAGGCCGTCGGCGATCCCGTTGGTCATGCGCGTACACCACGCCTCGGCCACTTTTTCCACCGGCACGCTCATGAACTGGGCGGCGCCGGTCGGATTGTCGCCAATGCCTTGTTTGATGCAGGTCGCGATGGCGGATTGCCGTTCCGTATCATTTGCTTTCAGAGCCGCCGCCATTTGCTGAAACTCCTGCTCATTGTCCGCCAGCTGCGCCCATGCGGCCCTGACAGGCAGCAAGTTGAGAAGAATGAGTGCCGCGGCTATCGATTTGGTTTTCATGCTGTCGTCTTACTCCAGATCTATTTCCCGCGCATCATCGTGCCGTCGAAGCCGCAGGAGGCACCGTGATAGGCCGTGCAGGGTCCGGCAACTTCCGCCTTCAGCGCGCGCCTGCTATCCAGCGACAAATCCACGCGGCAGACTGGCGCGGACGGGTCTTTTGAGACGTAGCTCTCGCCAAGCACGGTAGCGCCGTTCGGCTTGCCGTATAGCGTGACAGCACCCGAGCAACCTTCCGAACCCGTACGGAGATCGATCACCAGATAATCGGGCTTGGCGGCGCCGCGCCGGATGGTGGCCGATAGCGCGCTGCCGTTCCATTGACCGACCCACGGATCGGAGGATGAACTGTCGGACGCGGTATCTGTTGGCGATAGCTTGGATGCGCGCACCTGCGGGCTGCCGACAGGCGCCAGATAGGCAAGGCAGACCCGCTTGTTGTCATCGTCAACATTCGGATCAGCCTCCTCGGCGGCATCGCGCATACAGGAACCATTGGCGGAGTAGACGAAGATTCCGCCATCGGCCGACATGTTGATCGGTCGCGTCTCGGACGATGCGCCGTGCGTGCCCTTGAGGCGGCGTGTCACCCGGCTGTCGGGGTCGGTGACGAGAAGCCCATCCTCACCGTTGTAGAACAGGTGAACCCCGGTCGGATCGAACTGGAAATTCTCCAGCTCCCAGCCGCCGGAGGCGATGACGCGCGGCTCCTTGTCGCCTCGTCGCGCAGCCAGCAGATCGAACGAGCCGTGCCCCTTGTTCTGCGCCCAGGCCGTGAAGGCACCGCCTTCCTGTTCGTTGTGGCTGTCGTCGTTGAAACCGGGTAGCGGTTTTTTCCCGATAACGTCGCTGGAAGCCGGCGCCGCTTTACGCGCAGCGTCGAAGACGGCAAATTGTTCGGCCACGTCAGACGGCAGCTCGCGTCGCTCCGCATAGCCCGCGATGTCAGCGCCAAATACGCTGCTGACGCCAAGCGGCCGGTTGGCGCGGACATAAAAGCGGCCGTCGCGTCCCCAGATCCACGGATCGAGCGCCGCAATGTCCTCGGGCTTTTCAGTCTTGCCTTTGTGCGTGCGCGGGGAGACGACGACCAGTCGTCCGCTCGCCGGCTCATAGAGCCAGACCTGCATCACGTAACCGGCGTCATTCTCGACACCCAGCGCCATCAGCGTCTTGTCGGGCGAGAACTGCGCCTGATAGGCGGCCTGTCGCCAATCGTCGGGATAGGCTGCTTGCAAAGGCTCGATCGGCACGGTCTTGATATCGAGCGGCACCAAAGGCGGCGCCGCGATATCCATGAGTTGGGCGATGCGCGGCGGATAGATCGCCTGAAGGCAAAGCAACTGCCCGAATTGCCGCGGGCTCAAGCCCTCTTCGTTGCCTGCCTTCGGCGTCACATTCGCCAGTCCGCAGCGGCGGTCACGCTCGGCAAGCCAGGCTTTCTGGCCGGCACGAACCGACGCAATGGCGGCGTCATCTTTCTGTGCCGTGAGAGTTGCCTTGAATGCAGCAGCCATGCGACCGTCGAGCGAGCCCACCGTATCCCAAGCACATATCGCCTTGTCGATCTGGCGCGTCGCCTTGGCACAATTGAAACCGGGGCTGCCAGCAAGAGCCGATATGGCAGCAAGCAAAGTCGACGCGGAAAACAGCGCCGCCGCGGTTAGATATCGGATCGATCGTATCATGCGGCTTATTCCTGTTCGCTGAAAAGCGCGCCCTGTGAACGCAGACGTCTCAACCCAAGCAGCACAAGCGCGAGTAACAGCGCGATCGTCGAATAAAATAGCGCTGCCACTACAAAAGTCGGCCAGGTGACGTCGTGCTGTTCACCATTGGCATGGGTACACCGGAAATTGTGCGCCACGCCGCTCTGACCCGGCCGATAGGAATAGTCCCGGGACAGGGCATCGCTCTTTCCGTCGCATACATAGGGCGCGGCAATCCCGACCACTGGCGGATAAAAAGCCCCGCCGACCGCGGCGATCATCGCCCCGGCAAAGATGCAGATCGCAATCACCAATGCCAGAGCGCCGGCCGCGTTACGCACCCGGCGTGGAAGAACCGAGAGTGCCAGGCAGGCGTAATCCAGCCGCCGCCACGGCTCGACGCTTCCTGCCGCACGCTGGGCCAATCCGATCGCCAACACCGCCGCCGGCACCACGAGCGCTATCGCGGCGATCAGGAGGAAGAATGTGAGATGGTTCATGACGCCTTGCCCCCTGGCTTGCCTTATTCCCGCGCGCCGGAGGAAGCGGCATTCTGGTCCATGAAGAACAGGACGCCGGTTGGGCTGTCTTGAGTAAAGTTGACGGCCGTCCACTCGAATGTCGTCGGCGAAATCTTCTTTGCCGAGAGCGGGCAGAACGCGACCAGATTGGTCGCAGCCCCCTTGTCGATTACGAGCCGATAATGGCCAACCGGCCCGCGCCAATGGCCTGCGGGGGCAGCAAGATGCGTGACGGTGTAAATGTCGTAGGAGAAAGGCTTGCGAAAGAAGGCCCGGCGCAGCGCGTCGTCGATGCAATAGGCTCGCGTCGCCGAGCCGTCAGGGGCGATTTCGGGAAAATGATCGACGGTAATATCGCTCCAGTATTTGGCGAGCGTGGCATAGCTAATCTCGACGCTTGTCTCGCCCGGTTCGAGCATTGCATCCCATGCGAAGTCGGCCTGATAGGTCCATGCCGCCGCATCGATACTAATCAGACGACTCGCTTCAAGCTTCGTCCGCACGTCCGGAGTCAAACGTCGCCACGCCGACCCGGCGGGACCGGAGAGCAAAGGCACGCCGGCATCGAGCAGTTGCCGTGTCACATCCTTGCCATCGAGCAACGCCCGGCCGTGGCCGCCGAGCACTACCGGTTTTCCATCCACACGGACCGACAGGTTCATATAGTTGGCAGGCTGCGTATCGGCGGCGAGCCCCGCGGCTTCGGAGTCTTTATCGAGCGCCGCGATATCCTCGCCGGCGTCGACCGGCATGTCCGGCAGAGCAAAGCGGAAATGCACCGTCAGGCGTCTGCGGGATTTGAAGACATAGGCGAGCCGAACGGAATAGAACGAGACATGAACCTCCAGCCGCTCGACGCTCACCCCGGCCGGCAAATCGAAAACCAGCCCGGTGGCGGCATAGCCGATGCCACGGCCTTCGTCGGCCGCAAGTGCCGGGGCTGCCGCGAGTGCGACCGCGACCGCGAACGAGATTGCCGCAAGCCGACCGCGCATCATTTGCCGGCCTCCGGCTTCGACAGCCGCGCCACACAAAAACGCTCGGGCGCGCCTTCTTCCTGTTCGGTCATGAACTCGTTGCCGCAGGCGTTGCGGGTGGACCAGACAACAAGGCTGAAATCGTCGGAAACCGCATAGGGCCGGTCGCCCCGCGAGGTGCCGGCAATGCGGCGCTCGCCATGCGTGGCCATGTCGAAAACTGCCATGCCGGTATCGGCCGGATAGACGAGTTGCGAGCGGTTCGTTTCGAAGAGGTAGCTCGCCAATTCCCCCATGCCACCGGCCGGGCGGGCGAACCGGCGGCGCGCTTGCGCGTTTTGAGTTCGATGGTGCCGTGCCCGCGGTCGTCGATCCAGACGAGGAAATCGCCATTGCCCCGGACGGCTTGCGGACTTTCGCCGTCGCTGTCCGTCATCTCGCCCCCCACCAGCTCAGTAGGCGCGCCGTCGCCGTCCAGCAGGACGACGACAGCGGCCGGCACCGTGCCCATCTGAGCGCTGCCGGCGAGCGTCGCGGCATAGACGGCGCTCGGCCCTTCTTCGCTTTCGCTACCGGCGCTCCAGAGCGCGAGCCGCACATAGAGCGTGCCGCCCTGCCAGGCGAGCGCCCTTATCGCCATCGGCGCGCCGTCCGGGTGCGGCTGCTGCATGTCCGGCATCGGCGTGGCGGCAGCGAGCCTGCCGTCGGCGACGCCGTAGAGCCACACCTGATCGGGGCCGTCGAGTTCGAGGCTGGGCAGCAGGATCGCGACCAGTGCCCCGTCCGGCGACATGCGGATGCCGGCGATGCGAGGTGTGCCGTCCTCGACGATCTGCTGGCGGGCCGCCGCGATCGGTTGGAGGTCGATTTCTCGGATACCGCCCGCTGGCAAGGGCGGCGAGGCAAGGTCCTGCAAGACGCGGCGGCGGTCGAGATAGGCGACGTTCAGGCATTCGTAAGCCTGCTTGCCCAACTCCGCCGCCGTGTCGGCCAATTCCGCGAACGTCCGGTCGGCGATGCAGCGCCGGTCGCGCTCGCGCACCCAGTCGCGCTGGGCAAGCACCAGATCGTCGCGGGCGGAGCCTGTCACGGTATTGCGCGCCGCTCGGTAGTTGCGCGACAAGCTAAGATCCTGCCAGCGGAGCACCGCCTGCGAGCAGATGAGTTTCTCGACCGTGCTGGCCGCCTTGGCGCAATCGAAGCTCGCCGGAACGCTCGCCGCATTCGCGGGCGCTGCGAACATCGCCCCGAGCACGAGCGCCGCGCCGACGACCTTGGCGAACACGCGCCTAGTCATGGACGACAAAGGTGCTGTTCTTGCAAAAATTCTGCTTGCCGGCCGGCTTGGGCTCCTCGCAGCACTCCGCATCGTCCTTGGCGACAACCACGGCGGTGTCGAAGGTGCAGACCTTGCGCCCGTCGGGAATGATGAAGGTGCGGCTGGCGCCCGGCTCCAGCGACCTGTTGCCGAACTCGCCGCTCTCGAACGAATTCACCCCGGCCTGCGAATAGGCAAAGCTCTGCAAAGGCAGCCTGGCCTTGTTGGTCACCGTGACGTCGAGGTCGTCGGCCGGTTTCGGGGCGTCGCAAGCCGCGAACATTTTGGCGGCGGTAGATTCGGAAACCTTATCCTTGGCGTAGCTTTGCGTGTGCCCCTTGACCGTGACCTCCAGCGATTCGTCCGAGGTCAGGATGCGTCGCAGCGCCTCGTCGGGCGGCAATTCAGCGTGAAGTTCGATACCGCCAGATTCCTGATTGGCCACCGCCTTATCGGAAAATTCGACCTGCCTGCCGGCTGTCGCCAGACGCACGCGCACCAGTTGACCCTCCTTCGCTCCGCTGTCATCGTCCTGGATTCCCACCTTCACCACCGGCGCTCCGGGTCGGCACGAGAAATTCAGGATGACATAGTCGCTGTCCGGCACGCCGTAGGCGAGCACCGTCTTCCCGTCGTAAGTGTTGCCGAACCAGCGCGGCTTGTCCTGATCCTGCGCCGCCGCCGGCCACGTCGCCGCTCCCGTGAGCGCGATCGCGGTTGCTGCGAGAAAACCGAGCCGTATCTTTCCGACGCGCGTCATGCTGCCCCTCGTTTGCGTGTGTCAGCCGCCGACCGAGCGGAAGAAGGTGATGACCGGCCGGAAATTCCAGCCGGAATGGCGGACGATCTCGATGATCGGCTGCTTCAGTTCGTTGAGGTCAAACGTGTAGGCGTAGCTGAGATCGAAGGTCGGCTTGCCGTCCTTGAATTGCAGCCCGTACACCCGCTCGTGCTGATATTCGAAGAAGGTGATGCCGAGCGACATGTTCCAGTTCAGGCTGAGCAGATCCGGCCCGCGCCCGGCAGACCAATCGAAGGAAGCGTAGCGGTCCTGTGCCCTCACATTGCGTGCGCCGTCATCGAAACGCAGCACCAGCCGGTAGCCTTTGCTCATGCCGTGCAGACGCATCAGGTCGAGCCATTTGGCATCGGCGTAGCGCCAATCCACGACGAGTTCGCTGGGGCGGTTGCCGCGCTTGATCGTATAGGGAACGTCCTGCTCGTTGATGGAAAGCAGGCGCTGCATCAGCGTTTCCACTGCTACCGGTGCGATGCCGGGAACGGCCGGGACCTGGCCGGCCCACGAGGCCACCCGCCCGAAGATGAAAAACTGCAAGCCGGCCCAGACGAAGATCCCGTAGAAGGCGACCTTTTTGATCGCCTCGCCGAAGGGGTCGGCCGGAAACGAGGGCGGCCCGTCGATCATGCCGTATTTCGCCTGCACCAGAGCGATGGCCAGAAAAGGAAGGGCGAATACGAAGCCAAAGAAATAGAGAAAGAACACCACCACCCGTCCGGCCTTTCCGCAACGAGGCGGTAGGTCGGACGAAGCTTCATCGCTGGCGCTAACAGTGCCGCCACCCCGCAAGCTCATGCAGGCCATTTCCCCTAACACCTTAATCGCGTTCATAATGCCTTTTCCGTTTCCCCTCGTCATGGACAGGAAGGAACCGGATACGGACAGGACGGAACAAAATTGACCTTCGGACGCCCCTGTTACATTGTCACGAGGGAGGAAGGATGAATGGGGAACCTGGACGAACCGGCCTCGTCCTCATCGCTGATTTTGTCAACGGCGGCACTGCCTGAGCGGGACCGGCTCCCGGTCTGGCGCGAGGTGTTCGGGCAGATGATGGTGCGGCTCGATATAGAGCCAGCGAACGATACGTCCTTTCACGCCGAAGGCGAACTGCTCATGCTGCCGGGCGCCGCTTGCGGCTCAGTTGCGGCTACTCCCTTTCGGGTGTCGCGCACGCAAAAACTTATCGCCGGCGACGAGGCGGACATGCTCTTTCTCGTGACAGCCGACGTACCGCTCCATGTCGCCCAAAACGGCCGCGAACAGGTACTCGACGCCGGGGACGCCATTTTCGTGAGAGGCGGCGAGCGCAGCGTCATCCAGTCCCGCGACAGGGCAAGACTCACTAACATCTCGGTTCCGATCGACGATCTGACACCGCTACTATCAACTTGCCTGAACCCATCGATGACCGTGGTAAGCCGCCAAAACGATGTGCTTGACTTGCTCCTCGGCTATGTACGCCTGCTACACGCTCGACAAAAACAGCACTCCGGCGAGTTAGGTCGGCTCGCCGCCGGCCATATCCGCGACCTGATGGCGGCCATGATCGGTGCCGATCCGGATGACAAAACATCGACCCATGAGTGCGGCGGCGTGCGCGCCGCGCGGTTGCGGGCCATCAAGGTTGATGTCGGCCGACAACTTTGTGATCCGGGACTTTCCGTCGAGGCGATCGCCATGAGTCACGGCATTTCACCACGCTACGTCCGCAAATTGTTTCAGGAAGGACAGACGACGTTCTCCGACTTTGTCCTGTCCATGCGGCTGGAGCGGTCACGGCAGCTGCTGCGCACTCCGGCACATGCTGTCTGCACAATTGCATCGATCGCGCATGCCTGCGGCTTCAACGACCTGTCCTATTTCAACCGCACTTTCCGCCGCAGGTATGGCATCACGCCGTCGGAATTCCGTAACGGAGCCCCATAGGCTCTGACCTCCAACGTGCTCTCAGCACAGCAATGGCAAGCTAACTCAGAGTTCGGCATTGAGGCGCAAAGCTGCCACTCAAACCCTCCTTTGTGATATTTGAGTAGAGAAAATCGGCTGATCGACCGGAAGCGATTCGAACTTTTTCACCGCCAAACGCCGCCGTTTCTACGCCTTTTCGCGCAAGGACCGTCGCACGCTCTTTACGTGGGTGTAGTTTCGGCGGTTATCGGCGGCAATAGAGGGCAATCGGCGGTATTTGGCGCACCGCACCGGGCGATGATGAGAACTACACCTACACAATAGCCCTCTAAAATTACACCGCGAAAACGGCCCGAACGGACTGGAATCGCTTCGATTTACGGCAATCAGGACGCTGCGGGTCAATCTCTCTGGCTGGTTACATTCTGAGACAAGTCGTGTAGCCGGCCTCCGCTCCGCTCAGGCCGACCTAGTGCAGGTATAAGGTGAAGCGCCGGTAGGCCGGCGCCTTCCGTGGTGGTTTCCGTGCGGATGCGGCTTTCAGCACTCCGACTCTGTCCTCCGCAAGGAGACCTCCATATCGCCGCCGAGTGTCAAGGTCGGTCGCCTCCTATGCCTTCCCTTGGAAGCCACGTCCGGTGTCCCGCTATTCGGCGCGGCGGCGGGCTGCCGAGCAGCGCAAGCCCGTCCCGATAGAGGGCATATCTGTATTCGGAATCTGGCGATCCTAGAACGGCGTCGTCACCGCCAAGTCCGAAGCCGGTTGGATCGACGCGGGGAAGCTCAAGCGTCTCCGGGAGATTGTCTCGGCCATTCCGAACGATCGCACTCAACGCGTTGAGGAAGCCCTCCGCTGCCTTCTCCTCCATGGCAAACCATCCGGCGAAATCGTCTCTGCCCCAAGACAGCGTTCGTGCTCGTCGAAGCGGCGGCCACCACCGTGGATGCCAAAATTCGTCCAGCCAGTCCGGGTAGCCACCAAACGGCCAACCCATCTCCATACTGCAAAGGAAAAATCGGCCCGCATAGGGAATCCGGATGAACGATGACGGCAGCATTTCGTCGGGGCGTTCGCCGTCGTCGCGAACCCAATCGATCCATTGCACGACGCTCGGTGCGTCCATTATCGCGAAGTTCGACCGATGCGCGGAGAGCGCGAGGGACGTGGGAGCGGCCTCTGGACTTGGTAGCGGCGCCGGTTGGGTGGGTTCGCGTCGCCTGCCACGTGGCTTCGAAATCAGCGTTTCGGCGACGTGCAGGAAGGCCCCTGCTGTTCCGGGTCGGGAGCCGAACGCGATCGAATATCCATGAATGACCTTGCCGTGTGGGGAGGCGGCAGCGAGATGAGGCCGCACCTGCCGCAGATACTTGCGCTTTGCCTCACGGGTCATCCCGGCCAAGCTAGTGCTTGCCGCGAAAGACCCATGGGCTTCGGCCAGGACCACGCCATGTCCCGATACTGCTCCGTCGGCGTAGATGAAATCTGCATGCGGCGCGAGCGAGCTCGACAGGCAAGAGGCGTTATCTCTCCAGGTAAAGCCCAATGCGTTCATCAGCAAATCCGTGATGCCGGCGCCTATGCGTCCTGCGAAGGATGTTCGCTCGGCATCCGCCAGCACCTGGAGATACTGCGACAATGCAAAGGTCGTTCCCTCTTCGACCAGCCACTCGACCTGCGTCAGGGCGCTGTCGCCCCATCGCGCCAACATTTCGGGGGGCGCATCTCGAAGAGTCGCCGTTCTCGCGATCGAAGCCGCCAACGCGCTTGGGCCGAACACAAGGGTTGTGTTCACCTGGGGCGGCTCAAAGCCCGATGAGATGGGGCTCGGCTTATGTCGGTGCCGAGTGTGGCCGCTGACAGCCACCCTCTTCTCAGCGCGCCATATCGAAGGAGTTGACAGAAGGGTGCTCAAGACGCGCTCCCCATCTGACCACCCTCACGCTTCATCCGACGACGGAAGGATCGACGCGAGCTCCGGTTCGACATCGAGGCTGTACTGGTATGCGAGGACTGCGATGTGTGCTCCGAACGTCGCCCTCAGCTCACCCATCGCAACGAAGAAGGACGGGCTCCCTTCTTCGTCGCCTGCGTGCTGCCTGCCATGCCATCGCATAAGGTTGCGAAAGTCGGGCATCGGCTCTTCAAGGAAGCGGCGACACGCAGTGCGCATCGCGCGAACGGAGCCCGCCGCCCGCGACGTTTCCGGCAGGGCCTGCAGGGTCTTTGTCAGGGTTTCTCGCATCTGGAGCACAGAGGACGTCACCTGCGAGACAACCTCCAGGTGATAAGGGACGAAGAGAACACGCCGATCCTCCAAAGCGGTGAGGAGACCTCTGACAATCTCGCGCTCGTCGGCAGGAGGCGTCCACTGGACGCCAAAGAACGGGAGTGAGAACCCGCTCAGTCGATGCACCAGCGACTTCGCGGCTATCCGGCCCTTCTGAGTGATATCGCGAGATTTGCTCATGGCTCACCCCCAATTTCTCGTTTTCTTGGCCGACCAAAGCTATTGGCCAAATCAAGGATTCATTCCAGTAGCCGCACCAGTCGTCTGGCTGTCGACGCTAAGACTTTCCCGCATTCACGCGTCTCCGGCCGATACCTCTCCCATTGATCGTGCTCTCTCACGATGGCAAACAAGCCGCCGCCGATGCTCATCCGTCAGCGGAATTGGGGAACTCCAACGGAGTTCGGCGCGCGCTTGCTCGCTGAGGCGGGGCGAGAATTCGGGCTTGCCCTGGTCATCGAAGGTCACGAGCGCACGATCGAATGCGGCATCCCATAGCGCTGACAATAGAAGCCCATTGTGTACGTTGAGCCGCTCGGCGTCACTCTCGCACTCGCTCCAAGGAATGATGTGAGACGCACGAAGCAGCGCTAGGTCCGTAATCCCGGTCAGGGGGCAGCGGCCTTGCCAGTAATCCATGAGGCTGGTGCGAAAAACATCCTGCCCGATGCGCTGAACAACAAACCGTTCGGCCTCGGTGACCTTCGGCAGATCCTTGATCTTCGCCTGGAACTCTCGCAAGGGAGCGTCGGGCAGGCTGGCCGCTAACTGATAGATGCGAGGCAACACGGCGTACAGTGCGCCCAGGGTGTCGAAAGCATATCGGGCACGTCCAGGTCCCGGCATCTCCATCGGAGATAGACTCAATTCCTCAACGACACCGGCATGTTCCAGGGCGAGAAACCATGGACCGGCGGCGCCGGAAGCGGCGAGCCAGATCGTTCCATACGCTGTCGTAGATTGAAATGCCGTCCAACCATCGTTTTCGCCAAGCACGCGTCGGAAGCCATTCTGTTCGGCTGCCTTCTGGCACTCCGTCGAAACGATGAAACTCTGAGGCATTTCGATCATCAAAAGTCCATTGTGAAAAGGCGCGCCTCAGCCGGAGTCGATGAAAGCTCCAGGCGTTTTGCATCATGCCGGCGCGCCCGCTGGGACGGCGCCGTCGTCGTCGTGATTATGTATTGAAATGGCGGCGGGGTGGCCTTGTCTTCTAGGCCCAAAACGAAATCGAATAGATTGGAATATATATCGGCATCCAGGTCAGCCTCGCGAGGGCTGTCATGGATGAGCAAAGACGGCATTCTCGCCTTACCATTCACGGAAAGGATCATTGCCGCCAGATCAAAAGCTACGATCTTGAACGATTCCACGGCGGCGGTTGACAGGCCGACCCCTCGCTCAAGGAGAATATCTGTGTGAAGACCATTGCCATCGAGGCGTATCTTCCCGGAGCACCCCTTGGGCATTAAGCTGGCGACGAGCTGTTGAAATACGATTTCCAGATCACCGATTGCAGCCGTTACCCGCTCCCTTTCCAGCTTGATGGAATCGCGCAGACCTTCGATTTTTGCTTCAACCGAATCGAGGCGCCTGACTTCCGTTTCTCGTTCAGCCATCTGACGGTCAAACCAACTCGCTTCTCTAACAAGCTCGCGCGCTCCGCTAACCTTGCCGTCGGTCGCGGACAATTGCTTTTCAAGACGATCGAATTCGTTGTCGACAGCCGCCAACTCCCGGTCGACTCGCGCAATCTCTGATCCGAGCTCCTCAATAGTCTTTGGAAGGGCAGCTTGTTGCTTGACCAGCTCCGCCACATTCCGTTCCGCAGCTTCAATGCGGTTTCGAACTGCACCAAGGTCGCACCGTTCGCGAGAGATCCTGCATCCCTCCGCGAGAACATCATCAATGCTGACCTGGCAGATAGCGCATCTGACTATTACGCCACTTTCCAGACGAGCTTGTTCTGTCCCTTGCTCTGCCCGCACAGCAGAAATCTGAGCTGGAAGCGCGCCGGCCAACGCTTGAGCATTCGCACGTTTTTCAAACGCTTGGTTCCTTGCGGCTTGCAATCGTCTTCTTTTTCCCTGCAAGTCCGCGGTTGGCGATTGTCCCTTATCGTGCTTCGCACCCGTGGCCTTCGCCAATTCTTCATTGGCTTTATCGATTAGCTCCCTTCTGACGGTTTCGTCTGACGGGTCGCGGTCCTTCGGCAAAGAAAGTCTCTCACATAATTCCTCGAAGCGATGTCTTTGAAACCAATCAAGATGATTAAGTTTCTGTTTGAGATCATCGCGTTCTCTCGCCAGAGCTCTGATTTTAACAGTGGCTGAGACTTCGTCCGCTGACAGCGCCCCGATGGCGAGGCGGACGACCGCAAGCTTCGTCTCGAGAGAGAGCTCTTGGGCAGGCGACCCGGAGCCAGAGCGCTTGGAGCGCCAATCGAATACATCGTCTAAGCGGCACTCCTGATCGCGCGAGAGCCACGCGAACAGAACGCCCCACACTTGGTCAGCGTTCAGATTGTCCGGCACCTGATCCCGATAGTCGACGCAGAATCGATCGGAAATCGTCGCCGCTATCGTGGGCGGATCGGTCGCTACAAGTAGTCGATCGAACGTATCCTCAATCCGATCGGCTCGTGCTGTGCGTGAAGGAACATTCATGCCGATCGGGCGCGTCACGACCCAGCATTCGCCGTCGACTATGACCTCGGCGCCAACGAACCCGTCGGGTAACTTATGCTGCATCAGCGGACGCTGATCTTCGTTGGCGAAGTGGCGTTCGCCGAGGCAATAGCGGATGAGCCTACAAAAGGTGGTCTTGCCGCTTCCGTGGGGTGTGGCGCCTTTTTCATTGGTCGCAAGGTCGGGCGACCAGATGATGTTCACACCCTGGCGTAAAGGAATGTTCCGCAGCAGCGTCGATGCGTCTTTCCACAGCCCGACGCGTCTGATCCAGAGCCGCGGGCCTAGCTGGTTGCCTGGCGGATTGAATTCGATTTTTTGCTGTTGGAAGAGACTAAGCTGCAAGACGCCCCTCCCGGATGAACGGTATGATCTCCGCAGAGAGATCAGTCAGCCCCTGGTCTAGATCGATCGATTGCAGTCTTGACCACGCAAACAGAGCGCGCCCGACAGCGGGGTCATCAACATGCAAGGTGGACCTGTCGAGCCTCGGTCCCGCGCTCCATCCGTTGCCATCTGCCGACACATCCAGGACGGCCGCCGACACCAATTCATTATAGGCGGAGCCCCACGCGGCATTAGTCGGCGGCGTCAGTGTGGTGACGCCTTCATTGGGCCGTGCCTGCGGCCCTATGATACGTTGCCACTCGACCCGGTCCGGGGCTGACAGAAAGCCACCAAGAAGACTCGGATTCAGACACGCAAGCGTTGCCAAACGGGCGCGACGGGCATCTGCACCGTTCGGCAGTATGCCTGCAATCGCGCGAAGTTGCGCCCGGACGCGGTCTCGTTCGTCAACGCCTTGCGTCCAGGCCCACACTCCACCTGGAATCTGGTCGAGCGACGGGAGCTGGATTGGTTGGGTTACAGAGATTGCATCGGCGCCAGAAAGGCCAAGCTCTGCGAAAGCCCCGTCCGCCTCCATCCGCTTCCAGGCGTCGAGCACCAGGCGCTCGGTGCGGTACTCTCCGTAGAGGCGGTTTTCCTTCTCCTTCAACACGCGGAAGGTTTCGGAGGGATAGTCGGCGCCCTTGACCTTGGCAGGATCGAGAACGTAGCGCTGCTCTTCCTCGGTTAAGCTGTATTTTCTGGCGAAGAAGACATCGAGTTCCGCGCGTAGTTGGGCACGGCGGTCCTCGTTCCACGCGAAAGGCTGACCAGAATATCCCAAATCCTCCGCCCAGGCCCTCATGGCGTGGCTGGTGTAAGTTAGCTCCAACATGCGCGGGCGGATAAAATCGAGGTCATTCTTAGAGAAGATGGAAGGAGGTAACGCTGCAAATTGTTTCAGATAGCTGTAGGTCAGATGCGTCCCACCTACGGACAGCCGAGCAATGAAATCGAATGTCAGGGACAACCACATTGCCAAATGTGCTGCGGCAAGCTCAGCGTCTCCATTCAAGAAGAAGATTGGCATGGTGTGTCCAACGCCCACCTTCGGAAATACACTCGCGATCACCGTCCGCTCGTCAGTCGAGCGACAGATGTCCCGCCACCCTATAAGCCAACGCGGCTGCTTGGCAGCAATCAGCAGTTCTGTGAGAGCGAGAGGGTCTTTCGGGCCATCGGCTATTAGGACGAGATTGGCCTCTGTCAGCGGTGTCTCGCGCTGCATCTCCGCCGCAGTGGCGAGTGTCTTTGGATCGAGCAGGAAGCGTTCGGGCGACGCCTTGAGCGCTCCACGCCAATCCTGCGCACGGCCAAGGAGACGGACGATGTCGACCTCTCTCGCTGGCGTTCCTTCAAGAGCGGGAATTGCGCCAGCCAGCCAGGTGACGAGCGCCTTGAGCGCCATGGCGCGAGCGCTCTCCTGCGCATCGGCGTCTGCCTTGCGGCGTCCCTTTCCGCCTTCCCCCACTGCCATCCTGACGGCACTTTTCAACGCCGATGGCACGCGGGCGGCTCGTAAGACGACCTCTTCCTCAGGCACCCAGTAACGCGGTGACGGCTCAAAGGTCGGGTCCTGCTTTTCGGCAAGAGTGCAATCGCGGGCGCCTTCCTCGTCGTCATTCGAATCCGCGCCATAGGTCGCCCAGCGATGATCGAAGTGGTGGATCATCTTGGCCTGATAGAGGGGTACACGGCGCTCAACACCTGTTACGAGCTCCCGTACCCAGTTCGTTCCCTCGCGCTGCCATCCTTCGGTTTCCAGTTGCGTCGGCGTGCGGAAGAAACTGGAATCGCCGGACATGTGGAACATCGTCTGGAATGAGATGCCCCAGAGGTTGATGTCGCCTCCATCGTCCTGAGCCCGCTCCTCGATCAGCACCGGGGCGTTCGAGTATATTTTCGCAATCAGATCCGCGTCTGAGCGTGTCCGAAAGACTGGGGCTGTTTTGGTATTCGGATTGATGGCGGCGATTTCTAACGGTGACAAATCAAAATGTCTTCTATCGTCCGAGAACTCCTCGATAGTGCGGGAGAAGAAGCTGAAAGCCACTTTCATTGGCCCCGTTCCCGGTGCGGCCAATGTAAGTAGGGCAAACTTGAACCGAGCGTGTCCGATCCGATCGAAGAAGCCGAGTCCTGTCTGAAAGTCGTGCATGCTTACTAGGCGGCGTTGATCCACCAGCGATGCGAAGAACGGCGCGGTTGTGATATCGGTGGCGATACCACTAGGCACGATTATTCCCGCCCGTCCGCGCGCTCCAGCCAACCGCGAGAATAGCTCAGCGAAGAGGGCATAGGTGTTGACATCGCCCCGGCCGGTGAGCGGATAGCGACCCGATGACCGCGCGAATTCGCTGGCCGCTTCCGCAGCGCGCTTAGCGAAGACGAAATCGCGCCACAGACGACCATCAGCACTGTCCGAATCGGCCTTTTCCAAGTTGTCGATCAGCTTCTGGCGTTCCGCCTTGTTGGCTGCACTGGCAATCACCGGTGAGCGCGTCGCGAAGAACTCCTGCTCCTGGAGCTTGATGCGCTCCCAAGGCGGATTGCCGATGACCACATCGAAGCCGCCATCGCGCTCCATGATCTCGGGGAATTCGATGAACCAGTGGAAGGCATTGACCTTCTCGGACGTCAGGCTCGCGCCATAGCGCAGATGTTCGGCGGGCGCCTGACCTCCCGCCGCCTGCCACACATGTTCGGTAAGCGGCATGATGTCCGTGCTTGCTGCGCTGCCTACCTTCGGCGTGAAGAAAGCCGCCATGTAGAAATTGGCCGAGATATAGAGGTCGCTGGCTGTCTTCAGGCGCTGCCAATCATCCGATGTGCGTATCGCCTCGAAGCCACGCGCCTTCGCCTCTACGCTCGCCAGATCGTCCTGCGCCATCTCCTTTAGCTTGTGATCGCGCTCGGCCAGGATTTCCGGCGGCGACCAGTCTTTGAACAGTTGGGGATGCCCCTTCGCTCGATCGCGCTGTTCTTTGTTGAGGCGAGCGTACCGGCGGGAAAGTTCCTTGTCGTCGCCGGTCAGCGGCTTGTAGGCTTCGTCCGGCAATCCCTCTCGCAGCATCCCACGGCCGAACACGCCGATTAGGCTGTCGCCGCAGCGAATCTGCGCATCGAAGAATGCGAGCGGCCGGCCCGGCTCCAGTGCTTCGATCCAGAGCGCAACCTTTGTCAATTCGACCGCCATGGGGTTGCGGTCGACGCCATAGAGGCAGCGGCACGCGACCTCGCGCAATGCGTGGCGGAAGTCGGCGGCCGAAGGGATGCCACCAGCGCGATATCGAGCAACACGGGTGGCTATGCGCCGCGCCGCCGCGAGCAGGAAATGGCCCGAGCCGCAGGCCGGATCGATGACGGTGAGCTGCAGCAGCTCTTCATCCGGATCGGCGGACCGGGCTTCGCGCTCATCCAGCACTGGATCAAGCGTGGTGTCGAGTAGGAGCTGCACAAGACTGTCCGGCGTATAATAGGAGCCGGTCGTCTTGCGCTGGTTCCCCTTCTGCTCGGCGGCTTCCGAGGCGAAGACGAGCGTCTTGCCGTCGTCGCCGAGTTGCGGCTGAAGTTCGAGCAGGGATTCGTAGACCGAACCCAACTCTTCGGTTTCCATCGCGCGCCAGTTCACCGGCACAATGCCCGTTTTGTCGGAGAGCCAGGACAGGCGGTAGAGCGCTTCCATGAAAGCGCGGTTGCGCAGGCGCGCAGTTTCGAGATGCGGCAGCTTGTCGGCGCTGAAAAGACCGCCAAGCGCCGGCAAGCCTAGCGCCTCCTGTCCGCGGGCAAGGGCGCGGAAGACAACCTTGATGCCTTCGTAACGGTCGTGGTGCTTGTCCCATGTCGCTGCGCGCGCAGCTTGCGCCCGAAGTGCGGCGAGGCTGTAGCCGTCAGAGTAGAGTTTTCGGACTTCTAGCTTTGTCGTCTCTGGGTGAAGCAGGTTCCTGTCTTCGGCCACCATCAGGAAGATGAGGCGATAGACGAGGCGCAGAAGCTCGTTGAACCACTCGGTCAGATTGACCCCGCCGGATTTCAGGTGAGCGGCGAGATCCGGATTAGCTTCGAGGAAACCGGAGCCTAGTACCTTGAGCGCGGTTTCGACCTGGGCCGCCAACCGGTCGCGGGCAGCCTCGCCTTCGCGGGAACCGGCCTCGCGCCAGCGTTCGAGCGCACAGTTGGTTATGAGCGTTTCGGCAGCACCGAACCGAGTCCGATGGATCAGCGACCAGAGAACCGCGAAGGAAGCGGCATCCTCGTTGGTGAAGATCGCGGCCAAGTCGGCCTCGATATAGGCTGGCCGGGTCAGCGAAGCGTTGTCACGCATGAGGCGGAGGACAGCGCCATTGGTCACGAAGCCCCAGAGCGCGTCATCGCTGTCGTTGAGATAGTCCTGAAGCGCGAATGCCGGGGACCGCGAACGGTCGGTCGAAAGCGTCGGACTGCGTCGATCAAGCTTTTCCTCAGACGGCGGCACGACGACGATCGGGACACGGCCGCCCGCAAGGAAGGAGATCACGCCATCGGTCGGGACGAGATCATCGAAGTCGAAGGTTTCCGCCAGGAAGGCCCGCACGAAGCGCCGCGTCGCCTCGGCGGAGGGATTCTGAAGTTTCACGAAAGCGTCGAAATGCGACTGGCCGACACGGAAGGCGGTCGAGATCTCTTCCCGGATCGTCAGCCCTTTGCGGATCCGGTAGTCTTCCTCCGTCTGTTCGGACGCTTGCCGGCGGTCGATGCTGGCGACCATGGCCGGAGCGATGAGGTTGCCCTCCAGCGTGAGCGAGGGCCAGGCCGACATGTCGGTGATGGGCTTGCGCGCCATGGCTCAGGCCTCTCCCGGCATAAGCACGGATAGGCCGATCACATCCGGCAGCAGCACGGCCTCCACGGTGACGCGCGAGGCGGAGCCCGACGCGGCGCGCAGGCGGGCGTGATCCTGCATGAGCTCTTGCGCGCGCGATCGGACGAAGTCGGCAATCGGCCCGGCGAGCAAGTCGGCCAAGTCCTCCTTCGCCTTCGCGATGAACCTGTCGCGTGCTACGGGCGCGAGATCGGACGTGGCTGGCGTACTGAGCCATTCCCGAGCGGTTTCACCGACTGCCACGATCCGGTTGCCCTGGATCGCAATGAGAGCCGCTTCCTCCGCCAGCAGCAGCCGCTCCTTGCGAGCATGGACGGTCAGCTTGAACCGAATACGCAGCAGAACAAGGCGAGTCAGATGCTGGACGGCAGCGGTCGGCCAGGCGCCAACCCGGCCAATGCCCAGGCCCGACATGGATTCCGGATCGAGCGAAGCCTCGACCAGAGCTTCGGCAAGCGTGGCCGTCAGGGGATGCGTCCGTGTGAGCAACGCCGTGCCGGACGGCGCCGGCTCGACCGTCGCCAGACGCACCGATCCGGTCAGATCATGCTCCTTCAACCGCTCGCGCAGTCCGGCATCGAGGGCGTCGACATGAGCTAGGAGCAAGGTTTTCCGGGTCTCCAGAGGCACGCCGAAACGGGCCATCGCCCGTTCGACGAAGAGTCTCGCTTCCGCCGGAGAGCCGAGGAGTGTGCGGACCTTCTCCCATTCCGGGGCGACTTCCTGTGGCTTCATCGCATTCTGGGCGAAACGCGCGCGAGACCGCTTCTCGTTTTCGGAAGCGTCGCGCCATCGCGCTTCCATGACCTTCGCCCCATCGTTGAGGCGAAGATCGAGCGTGAGCTGGCCGGACACGCCACGACGCAGCATCATCGACGCCATCAGCGCATCCGTTACCGGCCCTCGCTCCTCGGGCAGCGGCACCGTCACGCCCGTCGCCTTTCGAATCTCTTCGGCCTTGCGGAGGATGACTTCGAGCACCGCCCCGTCGATGGCACTGTCCGGCGAGAACATCATGATCGACCGTACGAGTTCCACTGGCTGGCCGAAGCGGTCCACCCGGCCCTCGCGCTGCTGGTGCCGGGTCGGATTCCACGACAGGTCATAATGGACAACAGTGTCGAAGAGCTGCTGAAGATTGATGCCTTCGGAGAGGCAGTCCGTGGCGACAAGGATGCGTTGGACTGGCTTTTCGTCGTCTGCTGTCGCCATGTCGGCGACACGATCGCGGCGCTCGTCCGGCGTGAGAACGCCCGTCACGGCCTCGATGGTCAGCTTCGGGAAGACCTTGCGTAGGCCGTCGCGGACATGCTCGGCCGTCGCCAGATAGCGGCAGAAGACGACGGGATTTGCGCCCTTCTTGACGAGAGGCGTCAGCGCATCGACCAAAGCGGCCAACTTCGGATCGGGCTTACCGACCAATTCCTCGGCGCGCTTCACCAGGGCAAGAAGTTCCGGATCGGCATCGAAGGCCGTACCCGGTTCGAGATCGACCGCGTCCTCGTCGTCGCTGTCGTCGTCGTAGATTTGTGGTTCGAGCCGGTCGCTTTCGCTGGACACTCGGTTTCGCAAAGCGCTCAGGGCCGCCGCTGGCGAAGATCCGACACAACGCATCAGGGCGAGCGTGCCCCAGAAGGCCAAGCGCCGCTCCCGCTGCCCCGTTCCCGCCCGCGAAACGATAGCGAAACAATAGTCGAGCACGGCTTCTTGAAACCCGCGATGGACCTCGGAGAGGCGATAGGCGAACTCCGTCGTCTCATGCTTCGGGAAAGCGCGGTCCTCGTCCCAATCCCCCGAGACGAGATCGATCCGGCGTCGCTGCACGAGTTGCCGGGCCAGGCGCTCGCGATACCGCGTATCCTCGAAATCCATCGAGGCAAATGACGGGTCGATCAGAGAAAGAAGACGCGCGAAAGCTTCTTCGTCCCCGGAATGCGGCGTCGCGGTCAGAAGGATCATCCGGCGCTCGGGATTCCGTGCCAGGCCCGACAGAAGCTCGAAACGCTGCTGCCGACCATGGTGCGTGCCGACGCAGGCGTGCGCTTCATCGACAATGACGAAATCTGGGCAGGTGCGCGCGAAGCTTTCGCGGCGTTTCTCAGCCTTGATGTAGTCGAGGCTGACGACTGTGAAGGGATAGGCGTCGAACAGCGTCTGAGCGAGCGGCAGGCCGCGTTCCAACCGGCTCGCAGTGCCTGACGTGACCGGGACGGCGTCGATACCGAAACGCGCCTTCAGTTCTCCGACCCATTGCTCGACGAGATGAGGCGGGCAGAGCACAGAAAAGGCATCCACTTCACCCCGGTCCGTCAACTCGCGCAGAATGAGGCCGGCCTCGATCGTCTTACCGATGCCGACGTCGTCCGCGATGAGCAAGCGTGGCACCGATAGACGAAGCGCCATCAGCAAGGGCACGAGCTGGTAGGTTCGCGGTTCGAAGGCGAGCTGAGCAGCAGATCTAAAGGGGCCTGCACCACGGCGTAGCGTCAGGCGCATCGCGTCCGCGAGCAACGCTGCTTTCGCCTGAACAGTTACCGTAGCGTCGGCAGGGAGATCGAAGCGGGCAGGCTCGACGGGCAAGAGTTCAAGCACGGGATCGAGCACAACCGTGTCGTTCTCGCCGCCCGACAAGGGACGTAGCGCCAGCACGCCATCCCGAGGGGACGGCAGCGCCACCCACTCACGTCCGCGTGCGCGAACCAAGTCTCCCGGAGCAAAGTTCACTGTCATCGGATCATTCCCCGAACATCGAGAGCATCGCGTCGGGCACACCCGCAGTGACGACTTCCGGCAATTCAAACAGTGTCCAGCCTTTGGTTTCCGCCTCCTGGCGCGTTGCCTCGGTCAATGGTGAGACACAAGCGGCGACGAAGTGGCTGCGCCAGGAGAAGCTCATCTCCTGATCCGAAAAGCTGACGGGGGAGCCATCCGGATGCGGAAGCCCCGCATCCTTGAAAGCGTTTGCCCACCCTCCATCTTCGGTCGACAGACCCGGCGCTGCGGTATGCACTACCTGCCCGCGCGCCAGATCGACCAGCATCTGCTTCGCTTCATCGCTCGTCCGGTCAATCAACTCGTGATCGGGCTGATTGAAATAGGAGAGCAAGCAACGATAGCACCCGCGAACACAGGCCTCTCCGTCGCGGCTGACGAGCAGTGTGGCGTTGCCCGCTGTGATCGCTTCATCGACCTTGTCGAAGTGCATCAGGGTCAGCGTTTCGCGCGCGACCTTGCCGAGCGCCTGCGGATCCTCGATCAGACGGCTCAACACACCGGCGCCGCCCTCGGTGGCTTCATAGGCCAGAATGGCGCGACGGTTATCGCGGGCGGGCAACGGCTCACCGAGAACCTCGCCCTCTTCCAGTTGGAAGACGACCTCAATGCCCCTCAAGAGGGCATGCTGAACCGTCGCAATCGTCTCCGGCGCATAGGCCGCAGGCTCGCTGAAACGGAAGAGCAGCGCATTCTTGTGGTCACGGACGATAGGGACGATCCGAACGGGCTTCACGACGTCCGGCGGAGGATCGACATCGGGATCTTCGTCGTTCGACTTCGCCCAGTAACCGCTGCGCGGATCGATATGGAAGCCGAAAACAGTCTGATTGGCGCGCCGCTTCAGCCCTTTGTTTATGCGGCTGATCTCTGCGCTGTTGGCGTATTGCAGGTTGAAAACCGATGTATCCTCGCAGCGGAAGTCGGCCTCGGTGATCTGCGCCCGGCCGTCCCGTCTCGGCCAGGAAAAGACGGTCTGAATGTCAAAGCCCTGCCGGACGCGCTCTTCGTCATTGGCGGTGATCCGCTCGGCCGGCGCGGCCTCGACGTTGTCGATCCTGAGCGTCCGCTGCACCGGAACCTCGCCCGCCATCGGACTCTTGCAGGCGTGGCAGCGCTCGACCTCGCTGTCATGACAGGCGCCGCAATTCGAGCAGATGTAAATGTCTCGGGTAGCGAGTTCCGATCCGTCCCCGGTCCTGACTTCCGGTGGCAGCTTCGCCTTCATGACCCGGTAGGCGCGACCTTCGTGATAGATCAGGCTGCGCGGACCAAATTCCGAGATAGCCAGGAAACGGGCGCGCTGGAGGAACGAACCTGTTTTTCCCTCTCCGGGTATGAAGGCATAGAGCGGCAGCCGGGGGAAATTGTAGCCCGGCAGGAAGCCTTCCGTTGCGAGGTAGCGATAAGAGTAAAAATCTGAGCCGTTCGAGGCCTTGCCCTGCTCGAGAATGGTGATCTGGTCGCTGGCTTGCATCTGCGCGGCCTTGATCCGGCGACGGTCCGCGCCTGAGAGCCCCGTGATCTCCGAACGGGCATTGGCCTCCATCAGCTGCGTGCGGGCCGAGTTGTAGAGTTCCCGCCAGCGATCGAAGGCCCGATCGAATTCCACAGGCGCACGCTGGGCCACCTGGGTGACGAACTCGTCTGGCTCGGTCATCCAGACCGGCTTCCGGCCATCCACGGAAGCGAGAATCTGATCAAGAATCCGCTTCATCGGAGCATGCGCCGCCGCGAGCTCGGGCCGGTTGATGACGTCGCGGATTTGCGGCTTCAGCGGGTAGCCCGTCTCCGTCAGGTCGAGGATTTCCGGAATATCGGGCGACAGGGCGAGCTTCGCCTCCGCGAGCCATACAGCATGCAGGTGCGAGCGGACGAGTTCTTCATTGGTGATGTCGAGCGCTGGAGGTCGGACGACGCCGGACACCATCTCATTGCGTCGCTCGAAGAAATACTGATCGTGCGGCGATTGCGCGGCGCAATAGGTCACGATGACGGCGGCCTGTCCTGAGCGACCGGCGCGACCTGCGCGTTGTGCATAGTTCGCCGGTGTTGGCGGCACGTTTCGCAGATAGACGGCATTGAGCGCAGAGATGTCGACGCCAAGCTCCATGGTCGGCGAACAGAACAGGGCAGGCAGAAACTGCTCTGATTCTCCTGCCGCCTTGAGATCGGCGACATTGCTGGCGAGGCTTTCCCGATCTTCCTTCTCGAAGCGGAAGCGCCATTCGCGCCATTCGCGCTGTCTCTGAGAGACTTGGGCCGTATGCTCACGGCCTTCGAGTCCCCAAAAATTGCTCATCCCAGCCTTCAGATCGGCCGCGATCTCATTGTACAGATCATTAAAGTAGCGGTTTCCCAGCGCCGTGCTTGTTCGGATCGCTTCGCCGGGCACAATACGAACGGCCGACGGCGACAAGCGCCACCCCTGCAAATCCGCTTCTATATCGACGCGCGACACGAGCCCCTCTCGGGCGAGGAGTTCCATCAGGCCCGTCATGACCGTCAGATAGTCCGCTCTGCCCAGTTTGGTCCCCATAACGCTGGTGCGATTGATGAGGCGCGCGATACGGGAATTGTGACCCGCCCTGACGATCGTCTGTTCCTCCCGCAGCCCGACGCGGTCCTTACCAGGCGCTTGCAGAAACAGAGTTGTTCGGCTTCTGGGCATCTCCTTTGCATCGATGGCCCAAGGGGCGCGCAGGAGATTTCGGGACTTCTGAGCGACGGTGTCGAGGACGGCCAGATCAAGCGCTTCCGTCCCGACGGCCAAGCCGTCAAGCATGGCGCCCAGGAGCTTCTTGAACATCTCCTTGCGCTTGGGCACGTCGAGCGTCCCCAAGTCTGGCAGGACGGCCGTGAGGCGCTCTGTATCTTCGGCGATAGCATCGAGCCCAATGAACGCGACGTCGATGAGCTTGAGAACGGAGAGGCTTGGATTGGTGTAGCGCCAGCCCCGGCGCAGGTCCGTCCAGAGCCGATGGGCAAGAACCTTTGCGAGGGAACGCTGAGCGTCTTCGCGGATCACAGCGCCGGCCTCGGGGTCCAGCATCCAGTGGATGCGCGCATCCTTGTTGGCCGCAGTGAATCCGAGCGCCTTCACGACCCGCAGCCCGAATTCGTCCTCGGCTATCCCATCGTCACCAGCGTCAAGCACGGCCCGGAGGATTGCGCCGCGCAGGAGGCTGACGAACAAAAAGTCGTTGAAGTGGCCTGCCTGAAGCGCGGCGTCCTGCCGGTTGTCGGTGAAGCCGAGGAGCTTGCGTTTCTCTTTGGGGACGCCGTTGTTGCGCCCGTTCATCCACTCCAGCGCGGTTGAAACGAGCAGCGTCGTGGCCGAACTGCGGCCTTCACCCGAGAGGCCCGCAAGCTTGGTGCGTTCGCGCATGCTGGGGTGCGGCTGATCGAGGCAGCACGGGCAGAATCCATATTTGCCGGGTATGAACCAGAAGCTCTTTCCCGATGAGTCGTACCGTCCATCCGGAGCGACCGTGATCATCTGCGGCATCCGGCGTTTCCTGTTCGCCCGAAGCCGCTCGATGCCATTACGCTCCTCGCGCCAATCTTCGGGGTAGGTCTCGATCTCCCCTGTGAAGGCGTATTCGGTATCCCCCTCTCCCGTAGGGATCAGATAGCCAGCAGCGTCCTCCTCCTGATCATCGAGCGGTGCATCGTCAATGTTCCTCGGCAGAAAGTGGATGCCGTCCGCGTCCTCGGTTCTGGCGACGACATGGACCTCATGTCCGCATTCCCGGCAGAACCGGGTCGGATAGAGACGATGACCCGGCGCGCTGGGATCTTCGAGCTGACCCTCGAACAGGACGTTTCTGGGCTTCCCGGTCAGCGTGGTGAAAACCTCGCCTGCGCCGGAGATGAACTGGTGGAGCTTGAAGGCCAGGAATGCACCTGTACCAGAGCCGCCCCGCTCCGTTTCCGGGAGGCTGACGCGGGTCAGGAATGCCTCGAGGCCTCTTCGGCAGGTTTCGACCTCTACGCCGCTGTCCTTTGACAGGAGTGCCACGGCCTCCTCTAAGGGGATGGGCTTCTTGCGCTTGAGCTCCTGTGCGTCGTCCAGACCGATCGCCAATTCGGTCCAGACCGCCAACGGGTGCTTCCTGAGAACCTCATCCGTCAGCGTGTCCGGCAGCGTATCCGTTAGGACGGGCGCGAGTTTCGGCCTCACCTCGTCGAGCTTCAGCCGATCGTCTGTCGCCCGTTCAAGCGACTCGTCGATGACCGATTCTGGTCCAATGGATGTCCCGAAAAGACGCGACGCGACGTCCGCGACGGCCTGTGCGCGGTTGGTGCCGGAACCTTCGCTAGCCATGGTAGCCGAAGTTCCGATGCAGATCGGTGCCTTGCCGGGTGTGCAGCGATTGCGAAGACGTCGGACGAGGATGGCGACGTCAGCGCCCTGGCGACCGCGATACGTGTGCAACTCGTCGAGAACGATGAAGTCCAGACCGCTTGCGTTCTCGATAACCTTGGTGTCGAGGCTGTCCTGCCTCGTCAGGAGCAACTCGGCCATCATGAAGTTGGTGAGCAGAATATCCGGCGGGTTGTCCGCGATCCGCTGCCGTTCCTCCTGGCTCTCTTGGCCGGTGTAGCGCCGCACAACAGGCTTGATCTCGGAGGGCAGGCCGGATTGGGAGATGAATTTCTCGATCTCATTGATCTGGCTGTTTGCCAGCGCATTCATCGGATAGACGATGATGGCGCCGGTTCTGCGCGCCTTGCCCGCCTTCCGCGTACGAATGATCGCGTCAACCACCGGCACGAAAAAGCAGAGCGACTTACCCGATCCCGTTCCAGTCGTGACCACAAAACTCTGGCCCGCCCGCGCTTTAGCGATGGACTGGGCCTGGTGGCGATGGAACCGCAGAGGCGACGGGCCGAACCGGAAGATTTTGCCGGTCGCCTCGTCGAGATCGCCGGAGACGACCAAGTCGTCAACTGTCGGCCCTTGAAGGAAGCGAGGGTTGATAGACAATAAAGCGTCGGGCCAGAAGCGCCCTGCATCATACTGGCGATCGATCTCGGACTTCAGGTCTTCCGATCGAATGGTGCTGAAGGAGCGCGAGAAACGCGCGTAGGAATCGATAAGGCGATGGTCAAATTCGAATGCCTTCATCGCCCATCTCCCCCCGCAATGCTTCTTGTTGTGCCGTAGATAATACCTTGGAATGACTCACCAATCAGTTTCGATGAAGGCCCGAGAATTCCAGCGCGTCCTGCAGCGAAGCCTGTGGCCGACCGCGCCCTTGCCCCCAACCTATCGTCCTGTCGAGCCATCGCACTCACCCCCACAAGCACGACAATATCGCCGAGGCTGACCAGCGCTACCGATTCACCGCCGACTGGCCTTGCCGGCAAGTGCCCGGCTTCGAGCGGCAACGGCTCCAACGCTATGTCGTCAGCGCCGTGTTCCTTCTTGCAGAGGGCGAGCAAATCGCTGAGAGCCGCTTCATTGGGAGTTCCGCCGGTCACAATCCGGCGCAAGGCGTCCCTCTGCCAAAAAGGACGATCAACCGACCAGTCGAGAATGGTTTCCAGTACTGTTTTGTTTGACTTTTTGCTCACCCTGTTGCCCCAACCGTGTGACTATTTCCCTCAAATTAGTATTTCGTTTTCACGTACGTGCCGAACGTGCCGTAGCATTCGTAGCCCGTCCGGTTGTTCTTGTGCTTGTTCAAAGTCGCGTCGTAGCTCTTCTTGTTGAACGTCTTTCCGCAGACTGAACATTTGAAGACGTAAGTCGGGCCACTTGCACCGGAGAAACCCGAGCTTCTAGTCGGCCTACGAGCGGGCGAACGCCGGATAACTGGCGCACGGCGCAGCCCGAAAGTTGCTCCTGAGCCGGAACTCGCGGTCTGGGGAATGCTTTGAGGGCCAGATGGCGTAAGTTCTATCGGGTAGCGCGGTGCGAATGGCGTTTGGGTGGCTATGACCCCAAGAATGCTATCGACCAGGTAGCTGCGCGGCTGGCCATTGTCCGCGCGCACTGCCATGAGCAGCACGTCCCCGGCCTGCGAACGGCGGAGCGAGTAGGCTTCGATCGCACGTGTGGAGCGGTTACCCTGCTTGTCGCGATAGTCGATTTCCACAAGGAGCCGGTTAGCCGCAGCGAAGCGGATCATCTCAATGAAGCTCTGGCCTCGACCGCCGCTGGGGAAAGCGATGACACGGTCGCGAATGAGTGCATCACCAGCGCCGATAGGCATCGGCGCGAGTGGCTGCGCGACGGCGCCTCCAAGCCAGGCGAAGATTTCTGGGAGCGCGTCCCAAAATGTTGCAACTGGTAGGAGCGCCGGAAGCTGGTGCTCCAGCATGTGGACCCAGCCGGTTTCAAGATCGGTGCGGTGCGGCTCAAGGTCTGCTATGCGCGGGATACCGATACCCTTGAACTCACACTTTGCGCGCAGCACTTCCATGAAGTGCTGCGGGTCGGGACGCGCCTCAGCGTTTCGGTAGAGATGCACGACGTCATAGAGGTCACGTGGGCGCGTCCGCTCTGCGAGCGCCCGGAATTTTTCGGCGAAGGCCTCGACGTAGTCATAGGCCAGGACCTCGATGCCGTCTTCTGGACCGTCGCTGTATGGATGGAAAATCTGCGCGCGGACGGGCGGTAGAACGACACGTTCATCAGCAGTCAGGTCGAGTTTGATGCGCGGAAGCGCGTGGGTTGATGAGACAGGCCCCTTATAGCTGATCTTTCCCTGGCAGGAGATTTGTCCGCGCGGATTCCGATAGATCTCGAACTCCTGCTTGTCGGCCGGAATCTCGATGCCGGTTTGTTCGTAGATCCATTCACCGATTTCAGAAAAAGTGCTCTTCAAAAAATCGGCGTCGAGTTGCTCGGGTTTGATAAGCGTGAAATCAAGATCTTCAGAAAAGCGATAGGTCTCGAAGAAACATTTCTTCAGGCACGTGCCGCCTTTGAACACCCAATTCTCTGCAAGGTCCTCGTGCCCGTAGATGCCGGCGAGCATCCACCCGAGGACGTAATCCTTCTCAACGACATGTGGCGTGAGAGATGTCTGCTGGGCGATGGCGAGGATTTCGCGCTTTTCGATCATGTCGTTACCTCGCGAGCCCAGCGCGGGGGCACGCGCAGTCGCCACTTTGTCACAACGTGCGGCCCATCTTGGGCGGGGTCGAGCTTAGCGTGGCCGCCGCTGAGATGGTGTTCGCAAAGGCGCGCGAGCGCCGCCCCTTCGGGGGAGCGCTCTGCCAGAAACCCCAGGCGCTTGAAAACGGCGCCATTGGCCAGACGCACCGCGTACTCGATGAGCTTTTCATCGTCGCGATCGTTGCGGCGCAGGTAGGCAGAAAGGCAATCGGCGACGTGCTGGATGCCGCCGCCGATCGCGGGGTCATCCAACATATCGATGATCGTGCGGTGCACGTCGGATACGGGCACACGCGTCTGATGGCGCCAGACGCTCTTCGTGCCAAAGAGCTTGCGCTCATCGATATGCTTCAATGAGAACAGCGTGCCGTGTCTCTCCTGGCGCTTCTGCCGCACGGCCTGTGTGGTCATCACGAGGATGTCTTTGAAGATTTGTTCGGTGAGGTCCCAATGCTCGGCCGCGGTGCGTCCCCCGATATAGGCTGGCGCGAAGAGCGCGGGGACAAGAACCCATGGATCATCAAGGACGCGATCCGACCCCATCGTATCGATTGACGCCGCGACATAGGCGCCTCGACCCACTCGGCTCAGCCATCCCTGCTCGACCCAGCGCGACAAACGCTGGGCGGCGGCGGTACGGTCAAGTTGGAGAGCAGCCACCACATCATCGACGTGAATCACATCGCCAGCCGCGGACAGCACGCGGACAAGCTGCGCGCGACCTTGGGGAAGATGGGGGGTGTTTTTCTCCATCAGCGAAACTTAGCCAAAAATGCGAATTTATGCAATTGAGATAACGAGTGCCAATTGTCGTATCACTTCAAATTTGCGATAAATGTGAATTAGAGCGAATATATTAATAGGGAGAGAGCGGCGACCTATCCGTCGCCCGATGCCGACGAGGTCGAGCGCCATCTGTCCTTCACGGCCCAACACTCCTTGAGCTGGTATGCAAAACAGGCACGCCGCGCCGGCATGATCGTCACTGACTGACATGCCGCTATCGCGCCCCGCCTCCGGGCGGGGCGCTCCGGCTCACGGACGCTTGCCTGCACCGCCAAAGTTATGCTCATGCCACTCTTCAATCGTCCATTTATACGGCGGCTTAGCAGGCTCCTTGCCGGCTAGCGCCATCCACTTCACGACGCCACGCCACGCTGCGTTGTCACAGGAAAAATTGCTGCGCCAGAAGCCCCGTTTCTCCACGTCATCTGGCGTGAACTCCGCCTTGTCGCAAAAATCAGCGAGCATCGCGCGCAAGGGCCATTCCAGGTGCAAGAGATTCGGCTGATCCGGACGGCGGTTGGCCTCGGCCAACTCCTGCTGGCGCTGTTCTTTCTTCTCCTCGCGCTCAAAGATCTGACGCACTCGGGGAACGGAGACACCATATTCTCGCGCCATGGCGGAGAAAGTCTCGCCATGTCGGCGACGTCTCAAAATCTCTCGATTCCGGTCTTCGGTCATCGCATAGCCGCATCGCCAATAGCGCAACAGTATTCGTATCCTATTCCGTTCGGCCAGAAGCTGAAACGGCGATCAGGATTCCATAGATCCGGGTCTCCTCACACCTCCCATTCTGATCCGGTCTTTGCGCCCGGCCTCCGCTCCGCTCTGGCCGGGCAAGCTCGCTAAGGGCTCCGCCCTCGCGGCGGGCAAGGGCGGCCGGGCGGTATCCCCAACCTTCCGCGCGGCCTCACTCTCACCTTCTTGCTCACGGCAGTAATCCGCTTGTGCAGGCCGGGTGATCCCCCTCCGCCCGGCCACCCTTGCCCTCTGCTACCCCGGTCTCGCCGACGGGCAGGGCTGCAGCGCAGCGCTGCGCTGCAACCCAAGCCCATAGGAGAAAGACCATGACCACGAATGCAAAAACTGCTCCCGTTATCGAGAATGGCGAAACGGTTTTCATCCCGCTCAACAAGCTCAAGAAGCACCCGAAGAACGCCCGAAAGACGCCGCACAGCGAGGCGTCTGTCGAGACGAAGGCCGCGAGCATTGCCGCCAAGGGGATGCTGCAAAATCTTGTGGTGGAGCCGGAGCGTGACGGTGACGGTGAGCCGACCGGCTGCTATCTCGTCAGCGTCGGCGAAGGCCGCAGGCTGGCGCAGCTTCTGCGCGTGAAGCGCAAGGAGATCAAGAAGACCGAACCGATCCGCTGCGTGATCGACACGGCGAACGACGCCGCCGAGATCAGCCTTGACGAAAATGTCACCCGCGAAAACCTTCATCCGGCCGATGAATTCGAACGCTTCCGCGAGCTTGCGGAAACACGAGGATGGGGCGCGGAGGAAATCGGGGCGCGCTTTGGTAGAACGCCGCAGTTCGTGCGGCAGAGACTTCGGCTCGGCGCTGTCAGCCCGAAGTTGATGCAGGTCTATCGCGACGGCGGTTTAATCCTCGACCAATTGATGGCCTTCGCCATTACCGAGGACCATGCGCGGCAGGAAGAGGTTTACGACAATCTCTCCTATAACCGCGATCCCTCGCAAATCCGGCGCGATCTGACCAAGATGAATGTGGCCGCGACCGACCGCCGCGCGATCTTTATCGGTGCGGAAGCCTATGCCGAGGCAGGCGGCAACATCATCCGCGACCTGTTCACCGAGGATCGCGGCGGCTTCTATGAGGATGCCGCGTTGCTCGACCGGCTTGTCATTGAGAAGCTGGAACGGATCGGGGCGCAAGTGCAGGAGGCCGAGGGATGGAAGTGGGTTTCGGTCAATATCGACTATCCGCATGGCAACGGCATGCGCCGCACTTATCCGCATCCGGTAGAGCTTTCGGAGGAAGACGAAGCAGCCTATGCCGCCGCGCAGGAGGGATATGACCGCCTGTCGTCGGAATACGAGGGCGCGGAGGAATTGCCCGACGATGTGGACCAGCGTTTCGGGGAGCTTGAGGCCGAGATCGAACGCATCGACGCCTTGCGCCACGCCTACGATCCCGACGAGATCGCGCGCGGTGGCGTGTTTGTCGTGCTGAACCATGACGGGGAAGCCCGCATCGAGCGAGGCTTCATCCGCGCCGAGGACGAGAAGCCCGAGCCGGAGGAAGCCGAGGATGGCGAAACCGCCATCGACGGCGTTCGCGTCAACGATGATGGCGAGATCATCGAGGATGGCGACCATGCAGGCGCGCATGACGCAGAAGACGAGGACGCGGAAGATGACGGCAAGCCGCTGTCGGACCTTCTTGTCCGCGATCTGACCGCGCATCGCACCCTTGGCCTTCGCCTCACGCTTGGCGAGCAGCCGGACATGGCCCTGATCGCTGTCACCCACGCGCTCGCCGCGCAGACCTTCTATCGCGGCGGCGACGCCCATTGCCTCGAAATTCGCCCCAGCAGCGCGCACCTTGCGAGCCATGCGGACGGCATCGAGGACACGGCGGCGGCGAAGGCGCTTGCGGATCGTCATGCGGGATGGGCGGCGGACATGCCGCGCGACGTAGCGGACCTGTGGGGCTTCATCGCCGGGCTGGACCATGCGAGCGTCATGGCGCTGTTCGCGCATTGCGCCTCGCAGACCGTCAACGCGGTGAAGCTGCCTTGGGAGCGCAAGCCTCGCGCCGTTGAGACGGCGGACAAGTTGGCGGGCGCGCTGGCGCTCGACATGACGGCGCATTGGACGCCGACGGTGCGGACCTATCTCGGCCGCGTCACCAAGGCGCACATCCTTGCCGCTGTGCGGGAAGCCGTCAGCGATGAGGCGGCGGATCGCCTCGCCAGCATGAAGAAGCAGCCTATGGCCGAAGCCGCCGAGCAGCTTCTTGCCGGGACCGGCTGGCTTCCGCCCTTGCTGCGCACCGAGCGGTCCGCGTGGCTGACCGACGAGCAGCCGGAAGCCCCGACCACCGAGGCCGAGGGTATGCCGGAAGCAGAGGCTGCCGAGAGCTTCCCCGTCGCGGCAGAGTGACAACGGCGAGCCGGGATCGTGTCAGCGGTCCCGGCTTTCCTTTCGAGAAAATCGCGGCCGCGCGGCTTCACCGCGCGGCCGGATGACCTCGACCGCCGCGAGGACAAACCATGTTCGCGGTCGACAGAGCTCGCACGGATTGTCATCGTAGGTGTGTCCGCAACGGAAGGAGCGAACAACGGCAATCCGCGCCAGTCGTGAAGGAGCAGAATAATGGTCGCTGTCATGCTAATGAGCGTTGTTCTGATCGCGATGCTTTGCGTCGCGGCCTATACGCTCGCTGTCTATGCACTCCCCTTCATGCTTGGTTTGAGCGCGGCGCAATTCGCTTATCACACTGGCTCCGGTCTCATCGGCGCGGGTCTTGTCGGCTTGGTCGCAGCCGGTGCAGCCTTCGGCATTCTGGCGCTTCTGTTCGACACGCTGCGCCAACCGATCCTGCGCCTGATCGTGGCGCTGATCTTCGCCGCGCCGGCGGCCGTGGCCGGTTACGCGCTGGTCCACGGCATCACCAAGGAAGCTGTGCCATCTGAAATCTGGCGGCAAATCTTCTGCATCGTCGGCGGTGGCTTCGTCGGAGTTTCAGCATTGATGCGGCTGGCCGCGCCAGCCCATATGCGGGCTGCTTGACGATAAACAGGGACGGCATTCGATCCACCCTTGCCGCCACTAGCCGGAGGTCTGGTTGAAACCAAAGAGGGAATCAATTTGCCAACCAGTGAAAAGCGCGACGAAGGAACGCCTGCCCGTCATCGGTGATTGGAAGGCCGTGAGCGATCAGCACCTTTCTCGTAGGCCACGCCAGAATGCTCCGGAGAGACTCGCGAGCAGCGCGGCGGCTGGTGAATGCGATGCGAAACTTCCGAGGCACCGTAGGTTCGCCGGCCACCATTAGGTCTAGCCGCGCAATAAGCGCGCGCCAGCCCTTAAACCACCCAGATGGGAACTGCTGAATCAAATCGGTGAAAATTACCGTCCCGCTTTCGTGGTGAAAGAAAACGACGTCCGTTGTGATTCGATTGCCCCACATGATGACTAAATCGATCTCACCCGCCCATGCCGCGATCGGGCTATCGCTAAAGTCGCCATCGAATCTGATGTCCTTACGCTTCTCCCGCAGGCCGGGTGGCGCATAAACCTTGGCATCGGGATAGGCCCGCTGCCAGTCGCCAAGAAAGGTGTGGTGGAGGGAATTGGGAGGGACCAAATAGCGCACCGCGCCCAATGCCTCCACCGCCGCGCGAAGATCGGCGGCAAGCGCGATTGGCGACCAAAGGACCAGATCGCCATTGGTCAACCTGATGACGGCCATGCGCGTGGGATAGTGAAATCCGGCCGCTGCCGTGACCGTCGAAATCCGCCATCATCGAGGCCGCTGTTGCGTCCTTCCTGTCCGGGGACTCGGCCGAGAAGCTGGAGGCGGCATTGTCGCGGCGCATGGACAAGCTCGGCCGCCAGCTCGACACGCTCGACGAAGATCTCGCCATCCTGGGCGAGACCGTCTCGCTGTTCATCCGCATCTGGCTCGCGGCCACGCCGCCACTGCCGGAGAGCGCGCAAGCCTCCGCCCGCGCGAAGGGTGCGGAGCGATTCGACGGTTTCATGCAGTCACTCGGCCGGCGGTTGGCGACGGGAGACAGGTTCCTGAAAGAGTTGTCGCGCGATGTCGATTCGCTTCGCGATAGTCCCTCGCAAGATCAGTCCGGGCCGGATAGGGATCGCCTCTGAATATTCGACCCATCCTATTTGCCACCGATAGCCGCCGATCCCCGCACGCGCTTAGATACTTGTTGAACCGGACCGATTTCCGGCTCTTTTAATCGACCCCGTTGCGGGGACCGTCTGTCGCGCCCCGAGAAGAAACGGGGCCACGATGACTGCCACACACCACAAACCGGAAGCGATCGCACGCGGCGCGCGCATGCTGCGCACCGCGCTCGGTTCGGCCATCGCCCGGTTTCTGGAAGACCCGGCCGTGGTCGAAGTGATGCTGAACCCGGACGGGCGCATCTGGATCGATCGGCTCTCCGAAGGGCTGAGTGACACGGGCGAGATGATGTCGCCCGCTGATGGCGAACGCATCGTGCGCCTGGTCGCGCATCACGTCGGCACGGAGGTGCATCCACGCAGCCCGCGCGTCTCGGCTGAACTGCCAGAAACAGGCGAGCGATTTGAAGGTCTCTTGCCGCCCGTCGTCGCCGCACCTGCCTTCGCCATCCGCAAGCCAGCGGTCGCGGTATTCACACTCGACGACTACGTGACCGCCGGCATCATGACCGCCGATCAGGCGGCAACTCTGCGTGCTGCCGTCGCGGCACGGTCGAACATTCTCGTCGCGGGCGGCACCAGCACCGGCAAGACGACCCTGACCAATGCGCTGCTCGCCGAAGTGGCGAAGGGCGCGGATCGCGTCGTCATCATCGAGGACACGCGCGAACTGCAATGCACGGCCCCCAACCTCGTCGCCATGCGCACCAAGGATGGCGTGGCGACGCTCTCCGATCTGGTGCGGTCTTCGCTGCGGCTGCGCCCCGACCGCATTCCGATCGGCGAGGTGCGCGGCGCCGAAGCCCTCGATTTGCTCAAGGCATGGGGCACCGGCCATCCCGGCGGTATCGGCACCATTCACGCCGGCACCAGCATCGGCGCGCTGCGCCGCCTCGAACAGCTCATCCAAGAGGCCGTCGTCACCGTCCCGCGCGCGCTGATCGCGGAGACCATCGATCTCGTCGCCGTGCTTTCGGGCCGCGGCTCAGCGCGCCGGCTCGCCGAACTCGCCCGCGTCGAAGGGCTCGGCCCGGACGGCGACTACCGCATCACCCCAGCTACAGCGAACACAGGAGCCCCGTCATGATCCGCACGCTCTCGCGCGGTTGTCGCGCCATCGCGACCACCTCTACCACGCTCACCATCACCATCATGTTCGCGCCGGCCGCCCACGCGTCCGGCTCGTCGATGCCATGGGAACAGCCACTCCAAAAGATCCTCCAGTCGATCGAGGGGCCGGTCTCCAAGATTATCGCCGTCATTATCATCATCGTGACTGGCCTGACGCTGGCTTTCGGTGACACGTCGGGCGGCTTCCGCCGGCTGATCCAGATCGTGTTCGGCTTGTCGATCGCGTTTGCGGCCAGCTCGTTCTTCCTGTCGTTCTTCTCGTTCGGCGGCGGGGCGCTCCTCTGATGGCGACCGCTTTCGAACAGCTCGACGCCGTGCCGGGATTCTCGATCCCGGTTCATCGCGCCTTGACCGAACACATCATGCTCGGCGGCGCTCCGCGATCGATCGCGATCCTGAACGGCACCCTCGCCGGGGCCGTGGGCCTCGGCCTGCGCCTGTGGCTGGTCGGGCTTGCCATCTGGGCCGTCGGCCATTTCGCGGCGGTCTGGGCGGCGAAGCGCGATCCGCTGTTTGTGGAAGTGGGGCGGCGGCATCTGCGCATCCCCGGCCATCTCGCGGTGTGAGGGCGCGGCCATGATGAACCTTGCCGAATATCACCGCACCGCTTCTCGCCTCGCCGACTATCTGCCCTGGGTCGCGCTTATCGACGAAGGAGTTGTGCTCAACAAGGACGGCAGCCTCCAGCGCAGCGCGCGCTTTCGCGGCCCCGATCTCGACTCCGCCGTCGCGGCCGAGCTGGTCGCGGTCGCCGGCCGCATCAACAACGCGTTCCGCCGCCTTGGCTCGGGGTGGAGCATTTTCGTGGAGGCACAGCGGCACGAGGCCGCGACCTATCCGCAGAGCACGTTTCCCGATCCGGCCTCCGCGCTGGTCGATGCCGAGCGTAAGGCCGACTTCGAGGAAGAAGGCGCGCATTTCGTATCGAGCTATTTCCTGACCTTCCTTTATCTGCCGCCGGCCGAAGAAGCCGCGCGCACCGAAGCCTGGCTCTACGAAGGACGCGAGCGGTCAGGCGTCGATCCTCATGAACTGCTGCGCGGCTTCACCGACCGCACCGCGCGCGTGCTGGCGCTGCTCGACGGCTTCATGCCGGAATGCGCCTGGCTCGATGACGGCGAGACGCTGACCTACCTGCACTCGACCGTCTCCACCAGGCGCCATCGCGTGCGCGTGCCGGAAACACCGATCTACCTAGACGCGCTGCTGGCCGATCAGCCGTTGACCGGCGGGCTGGAGCCGCGGCTTGGCGATCAGCATCTGCGCATCCTCACCATCGTCGGCTTTCCGACCGCGACGACGCCCGGCTTGCTGGATGATCTCAACCGGTTGGCCTTTCCGTATCGCTGGTCGACGCGCGCGATCCTGCTCGACAAGACCGACGCGACGAAACTGCTGACAAAGATCAGGCGGCAGTGGTTCGCCAAGCGCAAGTCCGTTGCTGCGATTTTGAAAGAGGTGATGACCAACGAGGCGTCCGTTCTCGTGGACACGGATGCCGCCAACAAGGCCGCCGACGCCGACATCGCCTTGCAAGAACTCGGCGCGGATGTCGCCCGCATGGCCTACGTCACAGCCACCATCACGGTCTGGGACGCCGATCCGCGCCTTGCCGACGAGAAGCTGCGCCTTGTCGAGAAGGTTATCCAGGGCCGCGACTTCACGGCCATGGTCGAAACGGTCAACGCGGTGGACGCCTGGCTCGGCTCGCTGCCGGGACATGCCTATGCCAACGTCCGCCAGCCGCCCATCAGCACTTTGAATCTCGCTCACATGATACCGCTGTCGGCGGTGTGGGCGGGGCCGGAACGGGACGAGCACTTCGACGCACCCGCGCTGCTCTATGGCAGGACCGAAGGCTCAACCCCGTTCCGGTTTTCTCTTCATGTTGGGGATGTCGGCCACACGCTCGTTGTCGGGCCCACCGGCGCGGGCAAGTCCGTGCTGCTCGCGCTCATGGCCTTGCAATTCCGGCGCTACGTCCGTGCGCAAGTCTTCGCGTTCGATTTCGGCGGCTCGATCCGGGCGGCCGCGCTCGCCGTGGGCGGCGACTGGCACGACCTTGGCGGTGGGCTGACCGAAGGTTCGGAAGCCTCCGTATCGCTCCAGCCGCTTGCGCATATCCATGACACCTACGAGCGCGCCTGGGCGGCAGACTGGATCGTCGCGATCCTCATCCGTGAAGGCGTCCCGATCACACCGGAAGCCAAGGAGTACATCTGGACGGCGCTGACCTCACTCGCCTCCGCGCCCGTTGAGGAACGCACCATCACCGGCCTGAGCGTGCTGCTTCAGTCGAACGACTTGAAGCAGGCCATGCGTCCGTTCTGCGTCGGCGGTCCCTATGGCCGGCTGCTCGACGCGGAATCCGAACACCTTGGCTCGGCCGACGTGCAGGCGTTCGAGATCGAGGGCCTTGTCGGAACGGGTGCGGCGCCGGCCGTGCTCGCCTACCTGTTCCACCGCATCGGCGACCGGCTCGACGGGCGGCCGACGCTTCTCATCATCGATGAAGGGTGGCTTGCGCTGGACGACGAAGGATTCGCCGGCCAGCTCCGCGAATGGCTGAAGACGTTGAGGAAAAAGAACGCCTCCGTCATCTTCGCCACACAGTCGCTGAGCGACATCGACAATTCGGCCATCGCGCCGGCCATCATCGAAAGTTGCCCGACGCGGCTTCTCCTGCCGAACGAACGCGCGATCGAACCGCAGATCACGGCGATCTATCGCCGCTTCGGCCTCAATGACCGCCAGATCGAAATCCTCGCGCGGGCAACGCCCAAGCGGGACTACTACTGCCAATCTCGGCGCGGCAACCGCCTGTTCGAGTTAGGTCTCTCCGAAGTCGGCCTCGCGCTCTGCGCCGCATCCTCCAAATCCGACCAGGCGCTGATCGCGCAGATCGTCGCCGAGCACGGCCGCGACGGCTTTCTCGCCGCCTGGCTCGCCGCTCGCGATGTGAGCTGGGCCGTCGATCTCATTCCCACTCTCACCAACAAGGAGATGTCCTCATGAACCTGCGCCGTTCCCTTAGCTGCCGGCTCGCCGTCGCGCTGTTGTCCGCCCCTCTCGCGCTGGCGCCGATGCTGGCGACGCCGGCTCACGCCATCATCGTGTTCGATCCGTCGAACTATGCGCAGAACGTGCTGACCGCCGCGCGGTCGCTGGAGCAGATCACCCATCAGATCACCTCGCTTCAGAACGAGGCGCAGATGCTCATCAATCAGGCCCGCAACCTGGCGAGCCTGCCGTATTCCGCGCTCCAGCAGATTCAGCAGAGTGTCCAGCGCACGCAGCAGCTTCTGAACCAGGCGCAGAATATAGCCTTCAACGTCCAGCAGATCGATCAGGCGTTTCAGCAGAAATATGGCAACGTCTCGCTGTCGGCCTCCGATCAGCAGCTCGTCGCCGATGCGCACTCGCGCTGGCAGAACACGGTCGGCGGCTTGCAGGACGCCATGCGCGTGCAGGCGGGTGTCGTCGGCAACATCGACACCAATCGCATGCAGATGTCGACGCTCGTCAGCCAGAGCCAGGGGGCGACCGGCGCGTTGCAGGCGACGCAGGCCGGCAATCAGATCCTCGCCCTCCAGTCGCAGCAGCTCTCCGACCTGATCGCGCTGATCTCGGCCAACGGCCGGGCGAGCGCGCTGACCGAGGCCGAGCGCGCGGCCGCTGCGGCGCAGGGACGCGAGCAGCGCCGCCGCTTCCTGATGCCCGGCAGCGGGTACAGGCCGGGCAACGCGCAGATGTTCAACACCGGTAACTGACGGGCAAAGGGGAAAGCATCGCCATGGACGGAAAGCTGCTGGCGCGGATCGGCGCAATCGTGTTCGTCGCCGTCGCCATTACGGCAACGGCGATCGAGATCACCCGTAAGGATGAACCGCCGGCAGCGCCGCCGGCACGTCTCGTCCAGCCGGAGCGCGATCCGTTGCGTGAGGGCCAGCGCCGGTGCCAGCAGCTTGGGCAGAAGGCGGCCGACGATGCGCAATGCCTGCGTGTCTGGGCCGAGACCCGCGACCGCTTCTTGCATCCGACCCCCGCGCCGTCCTCCAGCGAAGGGCGGTGACGCATGGGCGGCGCGGGCGTCATCGACAATTTCCTCGGCACCTTCACCCGCTATATCGACAGCGGGTTCGGCCTGCTCGGCGGCGAAGTCGCTTTTATCGCCACGACGCTGATCGTCATCGACGTGACGTTGGCCGCGCTGTTCTGGAGCTGGGGCGCGGACGACGACATCATGGCGAGATTGGTGAAGAAGACGCTGTTTGTCGGCGTCTTCGCCTATCTCATCGGCAACTGGAACAATCTCGCGAAGATCGTCTTCGAGAGTTTTGCCGGCCTCGGCCTCAAAGCCTCCGGCACCGGGTTTTCCGCACAGGATCTGATGCGTCCCGGCAAGGTGGCGCAAACCGGGCTCGACGCCGCCCGGCCATTGCTCGACTCCATCTCCAACCTGATGGGCTGGGTGGCGTTCTTTGAGAACTTCATCCAGATCGCGTGCCTACTGTTCGCCTGGGCGCTGGTCATCCTCGCCTTCTTCATTCTGGCGATCCAGCTTTTCGTGACGCTGATCGAATTCAAACTGTCGACGCTCGCCGGCTTCGTGCTGATCCCCTTCGGCCTGTTCGGCAAGACCGCCTTCATGGCCGAGCGCGTGCTTGGCAACGTCATTTCCTCCGGCATCAAGGTGCTGGTGCTCGCGGTCGTCATCGGCATCGGCTCGACCCTGTTCAGCCAGTTCACACAAGGTTTCGGCGGCCGAACGCCGTCGATCGACGACGCCATGGCTATCGTGCTAGCCGCGCTCTCGCTCGTCGGCCTCGGCATTTTCGGACCCGGCATCGCCAACGGTCTCGTCTCGGGCGGTCCTCAGCTTGGCGCGGGCGCGGCGGTCGGCACCGGGCTTGCCGTTGGCGGCGCTGCCCTTGCCGCTGGCGGCGGCGCGATGCTGGCCGCGAGAGGTGGCGCAGCCGCTTTCTCGACAGGTGCGGCCGCCATGCGTGGCGAGGCAACGGCAGCGGGCGCAGCCTCGGCCGCCTACAGCCTCGGCTCGCTCGGCCAATCCGGCGCGGCCGGTGTGGCGTCAGGTCTCGCCGGCGTTGCGCGCGCGGCCGGAGGTGCTGCGACATCGCCGCTTCGCCGTGCTGCCGCCAGCGTCAAGACCAGCTTCGCCAGCGGTGTGAAATCAGGCTTCGGCGCAACCGGCGGCTCTTCGACAATGGGCACGGCCGGCGGCAGCGCCACCGGTGGCGCTGCGTCTCCAGCGTCGGCCGCACAAGGGCCGCCGGCCTGGGCGCAGCGCATGCGTCGCGGCGGACACATGGGTCACGCCGTCCAGACCACCGCGCATGCCGTCCGCTCCGGCGACAGCCACGGCTCCGGCTCTTCCGTCAATCTCTCTGAAAGTGATCGCACATGAGCTTTTTCAAGCGACCCGCCGCGCATTACGGCAAGACACCCCAACCCGAAACACCATACCAGCGCGCGGCGCAGGTCTGGGATGAGCGCATCGGCTCGGCCCGTGTGCAGGCCCGCAACTGGCGCATCATGGCGTTCGGATCGCTGATCCTGTCGGCCGGCTTCGCCGTCGCCCTTGTCTGGCAGTCGGCGCACGGAATCGTCGTGCCGTGGGTGGTTCAGGTCGACAATCTCGGCCAGGCCCAGGCGGTCGCGCCCGCGACGGCCGACTACCGGCCGACCGATCCGCAGGTGGCGTGGCATCTGGCGCGATTCATCGAACAGGTCCGCTCGATCCCCGCCGATCCAATCATCGTCCGTCAGAACTGGCTGCGCGCCTACGAGTGGACCACGGATCGCGGTTCGGCGGCGCTCAACGATTACGCCCGCGCCAATGATCCCTTTGCGAAGGTCGGCAAGCAACAGGTTGCCGTCGAGGTGTCGAGCGTCATTCGCGCGTCACCCGACAGCTTCCGCGTCGCCTGGACCGAGCGCCGTTACGAGAGCGGGCAGCTCTCTACGACAGAGCGCTGGACGGCGATCCTGACCATCGTCATCCAGCCGCCGCGTGACGCCGACAGCCTAAAGGCCAACCCGCTCGGAATCTACGTCAACGCCATCAACTGGTCGCGGGAGATGAGCCAATGATGATGCTTCTCTCCCTGCGGGCTTCCGGCTGTGAGACTACGTCTCTCCGCAAATCCGTAGTCGCGGCTTTGCTGTTGTCCGGGACGATGCTCGCCGGGTGTGCCATTCCACAAAAGCCGCCGCAGATCAGTTACGACGCCGATGTGCCACCGCTGCCGGCTGTGCCTGCATCCGTCACCGACGATCGACTGAGGCCGCTGCATATCCCGCCGCCGTGGACGCCGGCGCGCGGCGGGACGGCCGCCGGCGCGCCGACCACGCGCGTTGAGAACGCCAATGCGGCGGCGCGCGTGCAGCCACGCCGCGAGGGCTATTATAACGCCATCCAGATTTACCCGTGGTCCGAAGGCGCGCTCTACCAAGTCTATGCGGCGCCTGGCCAGATCACCGACATTGCTCTTGAGCCGGGCGAGAGCCTGACTGGCGCGGGACCGATCGCGGCGGGCGACACCGCGCGCTGGATCATCGGCGACACCGAAAGCGGATCGGGCGTCACCCGCCGCGTTCATGTGCTCGTCAAGCCGTCGCGGCCGGACCTCACCACCAACCTGGTCATCACCACCGACCGGCGCACTTACATGCTCGAGCTGCGCTCCGGCCAGAAACCCTACATGCCCGCGGTGGCCTGGGCCTATCCGCAGCCGCCGGCCGGGCAGCGCCAAAGCGTGCCCGAGACGCCGGTGATTCCGGCCATTGCTGCGCGCAACTACCGCTATGGCCTGACCGGCGACAATCCGCCATGGAAGCCCGTCTCCATCTACGACGACGGCCGCCGCGTCTATGTCGAGTTTCCGCGTGGCATTGTGCAGGGCGAGATGCCGCCGATCTTCGTGATCGGCCCGGACGGCGAAGCGCAGATCGTCAACAGCCGTATCTACCGGAACATCCTGATCGTGGACCGCCTGTTCGGAGCGGCCGAGCTGCGGCTTGGCAGTGGCGACAAGCAGCAGACCGTCAGGATCGTCCGCACGGACGGGAGGCCGTCATGAGCGAGAATGATGAAACGAACGCGGTCGCACCGATGCGGCTTCGTGCCGAACCGCCCCGCGTCACCCGCCTGTCGCGCAAGGTGCTCGCCGGCATCGGCATTGTCGCATCCATCGGCGTCGGCGGTGCGCTAATTTACGCCCTTCAGACACGCACGCCCGGCGACGACGGCAAGGAGCTTTACTCCATCACCAACCGGCAACCCGCCGATGGCCTCTCCGGTTTGCCGCGTGACTATACCGGCCCGGTTCTTGGTCCGCCGCTGCCTGGCGACCTCGGCCGTCCGATCCTCGACGCACAGAACAGAGGTCAGCTGGTCGTGCCGCCAACCGTCATGACGCCCTCGGTCGATGAAGCCGAACAGCGCCGGCGCGCGGAGGAAGAGGCCGCGCGCACCAGTCGCGTCTTCTTCCAGACCGCGCCGGGCAATACAGCCACGGCCGCAGCATCAGGCAGCGCGACCATGCCAAATCTTGCCGGACTCGACCTGACGGGACAGCCCGGCCAGCAAACCGCGCAGGATAAGCAGCTCGCTTTCCTCAACGCCGCCGTCGATCGCCGCACCACGTCGTCGGATCGCGTCACGCCACCCGCATCGCCCTTTGTGCTCCAGGCGGGGGCGGTCATTCCGGCAGCACTGATCACCGGCATCCGGTCCGACCTTCCGGGTCAGATCACGGCGCAGGTGACGGAAAACATTTATGACAGCCCCACGGGACGTATCCTGCTCGTGCCGCAGGGCACGCGGATCATCGGCCAGTACGACAACAACGTGCAGTTCGGGCAGCGCCGCGTCCTGCTCGTCTGGAATCGCCTGATCCTGCCCAATGGCCGTTCCATCGTGCTGGAGCGCCAGCCCGGCGCCGACACGGCAGGCTATGCCGGCCTCGAGGATGGCGTCGACTATCACTGGTGGGATCTCGCCAAGGCCGCCGGCCTGTCCACCTTGCTCGCCCTCGGCGCTGAGCTTGCCGTCAACGACGAGGACCGCTTGCTACGCGCCATTCGCAGGGGTGGCCAGGACACCATCAACGATACGGGCCAGCAGATCGTGCGCCGCCAGTTGCAGATTGCGCCGACGCTGACCATCCGGCCGGGCTTCCCGGTCAGAATCGTGGTGACGCGCGATTTGGTCCTCGAAGCATATAGAGGCTGACCATGACCAAGCTGAAACTCGGCCCCATCGAAAACGACAAGCCCGTGAAAGTGACGCTCGAATTGCCGGCGCCGCTGTTCAGGAATCTGGAGATTTACGGGCGTCTGCTCGCGGATGGGGGACAGACGCCGATAGAGCCGGTGAAACTGATCGTGCCGATGCTGGAACGCTTCGTGGCAACAGATCGAGGATTTGCAAAGGCGCGGCGCGGTGCTGCCGGTCAAACCGCTGCCAAAGCCCCGTCCTCGTCATGACGAGGTAACGACCATGCCTATCCGGTTTTCACCCGAACGGAGACTGACATGATGGACCAGCAGCTCGTAGCGCGCATCAAGCGACGTAGCAAATACTGGGGCCAGACCGACCCTAATCAATGGTTCGATGTACGTGTCGTAGAGGACGCAGGCTATCGCCTCAGAGGCAACAACAATAACTACCGATTGGACGACGTGATTATCGGCGTGCGTCTCGCCAATGGCTTCATCGTCGATCTCGCCAACGGCAAGACCAGCGCTGGGTGAAAACCGGATAGGCATCGGGGTGCCGCCAGCGCATGAGTGTAAATGCGGCACGCTACAGGCCGCCGATCTCCCTCCATGGTTCGCCTAATTCCGCGGCTTCTTGCCGCCCGGAATCCCGCAACAGACCACGGAGGGTTCATGTGCGCGCAACGCCGTCGCGCCCGAAAGGGCCGCCCACGACAACCGGTCCCCAAAACACTTCCCGACAATCTTTATGACTACGCCGACGATCCAACGCAGGCTGTCAGCCGTCCGCGCTATCATCATGCTCGTGCCCGCGATCGTCAGACTCACGCATCCGATGTCGAGACGATGCGCGTCGTCGACGATTGGCCGGAATACGTGCCTATCACCGAAGCTGAAATCCTGGTGTTCGAGCGCTGGTTTGCCGATGTCTTCGAGGAGCTGCCCAGTCCGATCAAGCCACAAGAGGGCTTGCCAATCTTATCACAAACTGATAAGCATAAACCGTGAGCGAGGGTCGCGATCCGAGCCTCGACACCCTTCTCGAACTCGACGGTCAAGTGCTCGTCGTCGATCCAGAAGGCGGTCATTGGGTGAAGTTCGTCGTAACGCGCATTCCGGTCTCGCCGGAGAAGCCGCACGGCCTCGATTACTCGCTCACGCTTCACGGGCCTTCGGGCGACCGGCTGGTCGGCTTTGACAACGCCCATCCAGTCGGCCGAGGCAGGCGCGGCGAGCCGCTGGACCATCGGCACCGCCTCAAGACCGTGAAGCCCCACGCCTACGAGGATGCGGCCACTCTGCTGGCCGACTTCTGGCGGGCGGTGGACGCGGTGTTGAAGGAACGAGGCATGCTATGACGACGCTGAAGGTAGGAATTGCCGACTACGACGAGATGAAGGCCCGCACCATGCGGATCGCGCGCGGCGAGGAAAAGCCGGCGGCAAGCGATCCCAAGGTATGGTTCACCTCGACCGAATCTTTCGCCAAGGTGCTGTCGGCCGGCAATCGCGACTTGCTCCGCGTCATCGCCGACAAGGCGCCGGCATCGCTGGAAGAGCTGTCCGAGATCACCGGACGAGCCACGTCCAATCTCTCGCGCACTCTGAAAACGATGGAGACCTACGGCCTCGTCCGCTTGGAAAAGGGCCAAGGGCGCAAGCTCGCGCCAAGGGTGGTGCATGACCGCGTGGAGTTGGCTCTGCCGTTGGTCGACCGCGCCGGACACAAAAAGGCTTCGGGAGGCCGGCGATGAACATCCACAATCCCATTGTCACCATGCGCGCCGCGCTTTACCTGCGTGTCTCCACGACACGGCAGGCCGAGCATGACGTCTCGATCCCTGACCAGCGCAGGCAGGGTGAAGCTTGGTGCGCGGCCCGCGGCTACCAGCTTGTGGAAACCTTCGTGGAGGCCGGGGCCTCCGCCACCAACGACAAGCGCCCCGAATTCCAACGAATGATCGAGGCGGGCACGTCCAAGCCAGCGCCTTTCGATGTCGTCGTGGTTCACAGCTTCTCGCGCTTCTTCCGCGATCACTTCGAGCTGGAATTCTATGTCCGCAAGCTCGCCAAGAATGGCGTCAAGCTCGTCTCCATCACGCAGGAGATGGGCGACGATCCCATGCACGTCATGATGCGGCAGGTCATGGCGCTGTTCGATGAGTATCAGTCAAAGGAAAACGCCAAGCACGTCCTGCGCGCCATGAACGAGAATGCGCGGCAAGGCTTCTGGAATGGAGCGCTGCCGCCGATCGGCTATCGCATCGTCGCGGCTGAGCAGCGCGGATCGAAGACCAAGAAGAAACTGGAAATCGACCCGCTCCACGCCGACACTGTGCGGCTGATCTATCGCCTGTTCCTGGAGGGGAACGGCGTGTCCGGCCCGATGGGCGTGAAGTCCATCACCTGCCATCTCAATGAACGCCGCATCTTCACGCGCGATGGTGGGCGTTGGGGTCTCGCGCAAATTCACGCCATCCTGACCCGCACGACCTATATCGGCGAGCACAGGTTCAACACGCGCTCCCACAAGGACCGGGAGAAGAAGCCCGAGAGCGAGGTGGCGGTCATGGCGGTGCCGCCGCTGATCGACCGCGAGACGTTCGATGCCGTGCAGGCTCGCCTTAAATCGCGCAATCCGATGGTGACGCCGGCGCGGGTCTCCAGTGGCCCCACGCTCCTGACCGGCATCTGCTTCTGCGCCAAGTGCGGGGGCGCAATGACCCTCCGCACCGGCAGGGGCAGCGCGGGCGGGACATATCGCTACTACACCTGCTCCACCAAGGCGCGGCAGGGCAAGACCGGCTGCAAAGGCCGCACGATTCCCATGGACAAGCTTGACGATCTGATTGTGAGCCATCTGGAGGATCGCTTGCTTCAACCCGGACGGCTGGAAACCATCCTTGCCAGCGTTATCGACCGCCGTCAGGAACGGACCGAGCGACGCCAAGAACACCTTGCCGAACTCAACAGGCGAATCACCGAAACCGACCAGCGGCTGAATCGGCTCTACGACGCGATCGAAGCCGGTCTCGCCGATCTGAACGACTCAGTGCTGAAAGAGCGCATGGCCGGCCTCAAGGCGATTCGAGATCAGGCCCAAGCCGACGCTGAGCGTACCCAGACTACGCTCGACAACGCCGGCAATCAGGCGATTACAGTGGATATGATCAGCACCTTCGCCAGCGTGGCCCGCAACGGACTGCGACTTGAAGGCGGCGGCTATCGGCGGGATCACTTGCGGGCATTGGCGCAGCGCGTAGAGGTCGCAGATACCGAAGTTCGCATTATGGGATCGAAACCAGAACTCCTGCGAACGCTCGTTGCCGCTTCTAGCGTGAAATCGGCGGCATTTGGCGTTCATAGTTCTGTACTGAAATGGCGCACCCGACACGATTCGAACGTGTGGCCTCCACCTTCGGAGGGTGGCGCTCTATCCAGCTGAGCTACGGGTGCCTGTTGCTTACGCGGTGCTTACGTGAGTTTTTCGACCATGGCCAGTGATGACAGATAATCTCGTAAATCGTTGTATTTCAAGCCTCTTTCGAACTTCTTTTTTCGTCAACGGCCTTGACCTCAGTCTTCGGAGGGCGACGATCCAACTGAGCTATACAGGTACGAGGCATTCCATTTAGCTGATTGACAGGGAGTCGACAACGTCCTGCCGCTCCCAATTCGGAAATTGCCGCCTGGTCCAACCCGTCCCGCTGAAGCCCGAAAGCCTGTCGGATCGTGATCGCGCGCAACCGATCAATAGCCCAGCGCCACCGGGCGAAATGCCTGCAGCAAGTGCTGATCGAGCTTGTCGTCCATTTCTTCCATGATCGCGAAAGACTGGGCGTGGGTGAACGGAAGGCGATAGGCCCGCTTCTCGACCAGCGCCGCATGAATGTCCACGATAGTCGTCAGGCGCACGATGTCGCTGATCTGATCGCCGCGCAGGCCGTCGGGATATCCCGAACCATCGAGCAACTCATGATGGTGCAGGACGACATCGAGCATCTCCGGCGGGAACCCGCCCTGCTCCAGCAGGGCTTCGTAGCCGAGACGCGCATGCCGGCGAATTTTGTCCTTCTCCTCGTCGCTGAGTTTGCCGGGCTTATCGAGGATCGCGACGGGAATGAACGCCTTGCCCACGTCGTGCAGCAATGCGGCGCGCGCCAGCCGGCGCTGATCGTCCTCGCGCATCCCGAGATGCTGCGCGAACGCGACCGCGAAACCTGTGACGAACAGGCAGTGGCGATAGGTATGGGTGTGATGTCGACCGACGGTGCTCAGCCACTCACGGAGGGAGGATTGCTTGATGGCCTTCAGAATTTCATCTTCCGCCTCGATCACATCGCTGAAGGCGAGTGGAACGCCGGCCGGAAGCCGCTGGAACATCTTCACCAGCACGGCATGAGCCGCGGCAATGCCGCGATTGAGAGCCGTGCGGGTCGCCGCCGCTTCACGGTTGTCGTCGTTGGGAAATGCAGAGCAGATGCGTTGCAGGATAACTTGCGCGTCGAATGGCCGCGAGATCGTATCGGTGGCGCCGAGCGCCCACGCCTGCATCGACCCGTGGTGAAGCGCATCCGCAAGGACGAACAGCCGCGGCACCGATCGATAGGCTTCGGTACACAACTTGTCGCGCACCCGCAGCACGCTTTCGGCCGAGCGCAAATTAATATCGACGACGATGCCGGAAAGCTTGCGCGCCGGAGCATCCGGAATTTCCGAGGTCAAAGTGATATCGACGTCGCCGACGCGTTGCAGAATGGCTCCAAGATCGCCGCTTCGATCGCTGCGGTCGGACGCGAGGAGCAGGCGGCGTCTTGCGCGCGATCCGGTTGTGAGCGTCGTCATCGATCCTCATCGGCTTGCAGTTCGGCGCTGCAGGAACTTTAACCGACAAGTAGATTCGCGAAGATTAAGCGGTATTATTAACGCCGGCATAGCGGGCCGCCGATAATTCAACGGAAAACGCCGTGTTCGTTAACTCATTTGAGTTTCAACATCTGGCAGGTTCATCAGCCAAGCTGCGATGAGGATGTGCAAAATGCCGCAAGCACGCGCGGAAGCTCAAGCGCGAATGTGTCAGGATCGATCATCGAAGCCGGCAGAATTTCCGGATCGAGCTTTACATATCAGCAAGCACAAGGGCGGTCTCATGAAGCAGCGGACATTGGTCTTTGTCTCGAGCTGCGTTGCCTGTTTTTTCGCGGCTTGGATCGCCGGCGCACATGCACAGGAAGCGTCCCTGAACGCGCCTTATTCGCCTCCCTTCACATCGACGCTGTCGAACAACGCACCGTTGGCCTTCGGCATGGACGCGGTGGCCGCAGCGGATGCGCTCGGCGTGCCCCTGCACTACATCAGCGGACGCCCGGGCCGCGAGGTGTTTCTGGCGTTTCGAGGCCACGGCGGCAGCGGCTTCTTCGACCGCCAGGACCGGCTCTATCTGCAATTCCGCGAGGGTCGTCTTGTGGGCTGGAAAGGCGACTGGGGCCGCAACTGGATGTGGCGATAATGATAATAGCGGGAATGATGGCTTGCGCCTCGCCACTCATCTCAAAAAACAAGCCTTAACTGTCAGAACCATCGTTCATTGACGAGGACGGTGTCGCCGGGGCTGAGCAGGGTGGTGGTGGGCACGACGAGGCGGACGGTGCCGCGGGCGTCGGTGTGGGTGAGGGTGACGCGGTCGCGTTTGGCGCGGGGCGAGAAGCCGCCGGCGATGGCGACCGCGCTCTCGGCCGTCATGTTGGGCACGAACGGATACTGCCCCGGCGCGGCCACCTCGCCGAGAATGAAGAACGGCCGGTAGGCCTCGACCTCGGCGGCGACATAGGGCTCGCGGATATAGCCGTTGCGCAGGCGCGCGGCGATCGCGGCGGACAGCTCGGCCGGGGTGCGGCCGCGCGCGGCGACGGCGCCGATCAGGGGCATGGTGATGCTGCCGCCGGCATCGACCAGATAGGTGTTGGTGAGTCCCTCCTGTCCGTAGACCACGATGCGCAGCCGGTCGCCGGCATCGAGGCGGTAGGCGGGATCGTGCACGACGGGCGGCGGCGGCGCGGCGTAGACGACGGGCACGGCGGTGCGCGAGGGCCGGTTTCTCATGTCGCGGCGGACCACCGGTGGCGGCGCGGCGGCCCGCGGTCCGCCATAGGCCAGCGCATCGAGATCGTTGTGCGGACGCACCATCGCCGCCGGCGCCGGGCGCCGCATGCACCCCGACAGCGCCAGCGCGGTCAGCAGGGCCACCGACAACATTGGAAAAGCGCGCAGGAGCCGCACCGAGCCCGTCCCTTGTCACGAGAGCCCGGTTCTGCACCCTTATGGTTAACAGAAGGTATTTTCAACGAGGCATGGACAGAGCCCATGTCCTTGCGATTCAGTCCCGCGAGTATCCGATCAGCGGCCGCCGCGGCCGAAACGACAGCAGCAGGAGAATGCCCAAAAACGCCAGCACGGCGAAGGCTGGCTGGTTCAGAACCAGCTTGACGATATCCCACATCCAGGGAGCCAACGCTTCGATCCGGACGCGAGCCGCTTGCTGACTGGCCTGATGAATATCGTTCCAGAATTCTCCGAGTTTGGTCAGCCGCAGGGTCTGGTCGGCGATCGATCGCACACCGTCATAGACCAGAAAAATGAACCCTCCCGCGAGCAGCAGCAGCCCGATGAAACGGAAAATCCCGCGGATCATGGTTTCACCTGTTCTTCTGGCTGCCGAAACGCTGGCCGCCCCCTTAGAGCCTTTCCGCTTCTGATGGAATCAGAAGCGGGACTCTATGTTTTTGTTTTGACGCGTTTTCTTGACGCGAACCGGTAGCCACTTCGCTCGAAAACGCTCTAGCTGTCAAACGCCGGAAATTCAACCTCGGCAGCGTCATTCAAGGCCACAAGGCCTGTTTCCGTCGCACCAAGGAAGGCGTTGACGCTCGAAAACATGGCCTCTATAAGACCGGCAATGGCGGCGGAACGGATCCGCCGCCGCTGTTCTTTGAAGGGCGCCTTGCGAACCGGTTCGCTCCGAAGGTGGCATTTTCAGGAACGAACACATTCATTCAGACTCGCCCTCGCGATCGAATGACCGGCGATATTGACCGGCCTCTCGCCGTAGGACGCTGCCAAAGGATATTTCGAGACCATGGCCAATACGACCTCCGCCAGGAAGGCGACACGCAAGATTGCCCGCCGCACCGCCATCAACAAATCGCGACGGACCCTGATGCGTGGCTCGGTCCGGATCGTCGAGGAAGCGATCGCGAAAGGCGACCGCGACGCCGCGATCCAGGCGATGAAACAGGCAGAGCCGGAGTTGATGCGGGCCGGCCAGCGAAACATCGTTCACAAGAATGCCGCGAGCCGCAAGGTCTCGCGGTTGACGCATCGAATCGCCAAACTGGCAAACAAAATAGACTGATCCAGGACGTTATTCGTCATCCTTCGCAGACCCATCCTTTGCAGACCAAAGACCCGGCCAACCGCCGGGTCTTTTTTTGCGCAGCAGTTCCACGAGGCCTTCGGTCGCACGAACAATGAATAAGTGGCGAGGAGGCTTTCAACACATCGCGGGCACATATGGAACGCCGCATCGATCACCGGTCGCGCGCTTCACGCTCCGCGGATACGCGCTCAAGCTGCATGACAATTCAGTGACGACGAAGTCTCATCCTGCCTGCGACAACAGCCTGTCCGATTGACGTCGGCTCCCTCTCTCATGGCTGCCGACATGACCGTCGTCCGGGGCTGACGTCAGCCTCGAACGACACCCGTGACGCCCGATATATCGATTCGAACATAATGCAACCCGGTTTCGGAGCCCCCGCCACAGCGCGGGTTACCCGCAAAAACAGCCAAAAAAAAATGCGCGTTGCTAATCACTTATCCCCATAGTGTGATGAAGCACTTCCAAAACCAGCCGACGCGCTGGCGCGTTTTACGGTTTCTTAAAATATTTTGGACCGCGATGCGGATTTGTAACACCTGCCCGAACGCATCGAATCCACGCGAAAATTCAAAACGTTGCTGATGGAGGTATCGAACGTGGCCCGCGTCACAGACGTTCATTCGATTTGCGCGATGCAGCCGCGACGTGAAAGCCATTGCGGGAATTGGGGCGTCGTGTATTTCTTTGATGGCTCGCGGCACTCACGGCTCTTCAAATAGTGCGGATTAGAAAACCTTGGGTGGGCGTGCAGGTCGGCGGCGACATGTACGTTAGCGAAGCTTTCCATGTGATGGCGAAATTGCGACTCATAGCAACATGAGAACGGATGTCCTTTGCCCAAATTTCTCGATTGCAGCGTCTGCTTTGGAACGCCGCCAAACAAGAGAAATACGCTCAGGCCATGCCGAATATCCGCCTTAAGCGGACGAGTTAAGCTGGTGAGTTAGAGTGTGCGGCGTACGATCCGATAACGACGTCGGGTTTCGCAAACTATCTAAAATAGATGCGAGAAGATATCTCGACGCGGTTTATCGCAGCGAGGAGGGGGTTTATGTCAAACAAAAACAACACCACCGGATTTTATCCTTCAGATTATCTCACTGACATTTTCACGACGAGAATTGCCTTGCTGTGTTTCCCCACGCTGCCTTCGGGGCGTCCGTCCGGCTGTCGCTGACCCCCGCAGTCGCTCCGTCTTCCGTCATCTGAACCGCTCGCGGCGCCCGGCCGAACGGCGAGTCATGGCTGAAGCGAAGCGCGCGGGACGTGCATGCCTAAACGCGCGCCTCCCCGGAACGGTCGCATCGCAAACTCACTCAATCAGAAAAGTCGCCATAAAAATGTCAGACACAGAACAAGAGCGCTGGTCGCGGGTGAAGGGCCGGTTACGCTCCACCGTCGGAGAGGACATCTATTCGAGCTGGTTCGCCAGAATGGATCTGGAGAGCGTCCACGGGGAGAGTGTCCGTCTGTCTGTCCCGACCCGGTTTTTGAAGAGCTGGATTCAGGCGCATTACGCCGAACGGGTGCTCGCCTGCTGGCAGGCCGAACTGCCGGACGTTCACCGGATCGATCTCATGGTGCGCTCGGCCATGCGTTGCGCAGTGTCCGCAAAGGAAGCGCCCGCGGCCGATCAGCGGCGTGCCGAGCAGGGCGAGGGCCGGGTCGGCGCCGATCTGAAGACGGTTGCAACCGCGCCGGCGTCCGCGAACCACGACGCCCTCGGCGGTTCGCCGCTCGATCCGCGGCTGACGTTCGCAAGCTTCGTCACCGGCCGCTCCAATACGCTCGCCCACGCGGCTGCGCGCCAGGTGGCGGAAGGCCGGCGCGGCGACAGCGTCATGTTCAATCCGCTTTACATCCATGCCGGGGTAGGCCTCGGCAAGACCCATCTGCTGCAAGCCGTTACCTGGGCCGGCAACGCCGGAACCGAGCGCAAGGTGCTCTATCTGACGGCGGAGAAGTTCATGTACGGCTTCGTCGCCGCGCTGAAGACGCAGACGGCGCTCGCCTTCAAGGAAGCGCTTCGCGGCATCGACGTTCTGGTCATCGACGACCTGCAATTCCTGCAAGGCAAATCGACCCAGGCCGAATTCTGTCACACGCTGAACGCGCTGATCGATGCCGGCCGTCAGGTCGTGATCGCAGCCGACCGGCCGCCGTCCGACCTCGAAAGCCTCGACGATCGCGTGCGCTCACGGCTGGCCGGCGGCCTCGTGGTCGAAATGGGCTCTCTCGGCGAAGAGCTCCGGCTCGGTATTTTGAGATCCCGCGTCGAAGCCGCGCGAACGCATCATGCGAGTTTTGACGTGCCGGCGCCGGTTTTGGATTATCTCGCCAAGGCGATCACTCATAACGGCCGCGACCTCGAAGGCGCGATCAACCGCCTGCTGGCGCACAGCAAGCTCAACGCCCAGCCCGTGACGTTGGAGATGGCGGAGCGCGAGGTCCGCGACCTCATCCGTCCGCAGGAGCCCCGGCGCATCAAGATCGAGGACATCCAGCGCGTGGTGGCGAGGCAATACAACGTCAGCCGCTCGGACCTTTTGTCCTCGCGCCGGACCGCCACCGTGGTGCGGCCGCGGCAGGTGGCGATGTATCTGGCGAAAACGCTGACGCTGCGATCGCTGCCCGAGATCGGCCGCCGCTTCGGAGGCCGCGACCACACCACGGTGCTCCACGCCGTGCGCAAGATCGAGGCGCTAGTGTCCAAGGATGCCACGCTGTCCGACGAGGTCGAGCTGCTGAAACGCCAGCTTCAGGATTAAGGCAAACCGCGCGAATTCCGCCGAAATATCGGGAAAAAGCCGGAACCGGGCAAGCCAAGGCTTGCGCGGAGCGCGCTTCCGCGTCACCTTGCGGTCCCGCCGGATTTAAGCAAATCGGCCTTGAACTCGAGGTTGCTGCTGCGGCTTCCCGCGGCATTTTCAGCATGACGTGAATCTGGATCGGACGGATTTGCAATGAAGGTCACCGTCGAACGCGCGCAACTGCTGAAATCGCTGGGCCATGTGCACCGCGTGGTCGAACGGCGGAACACGATCCCGATCCTGGGCAACGTGCTGGTTCGCGCCGAGAACGCCAGGCTGTCGCTGAAGGCAACCGATCTCGATCTCGAAGTGACGGAAACGTTCGCGGCGGAAACCGGAACCGGCGGCTCGACCACGGTCCCGGCGCACATGTTCTACGACATCGTGCGCAAGCTGCCCGACGGATCGCAAATCGTGTTGGAGGCCGACGGTGACCGCTCGACGCTGGCCATTCGCGCCGGACGCTCGCGCTTTACCCTGCAGACGCTGCCGGAAAACGATTTCCCCGATCTCGCGGCCGGTGAGATGGCGCATTCCTTCACACTCGCGGCTGCCGACATCAAGCGGCTGATCGACCGCACCCAGTTCGCGATCTCCACCGAGGAGACCCGCTATTATCTCAACGGCATCTACCTGCACTGCGCGGGCAGCGCCAAGAGCGCGACGCTTCGCGGCGTTGCGACCGACGGCCATCGCCTCGCCCAGATCGATCTCGCGCAGCCCAAAGGGGCGGCCGGAATGCCCGGCGTCATCATCCCGCGCAAGACCGTCGGCGAAGTGCAGCGGCTGATCGAGGACAGCGAGACCGAAGTCGGAATCGAACTGTCGCAAGGCAAGATCCGTTTCACCATCGGCAACGTGGTGCTGACCTCGAAGCTGATCGACGGCACCTTCCCGGACTACGGCCGCGTGATCCCGCAGAACAACGACAAGGAACTCGTCGTCGACAAAAAGGATTTCGAGGCGGCGGTGGATCGCGTCTCGACGATTTCCAGCGAACGCGGCCGCGCGGTGAAGCTGGCGCTTTCGCCGGGCAAGCTCGTCCTGTCCGTGACCAATCCCGATTCCGGCAGCGCCACAGAAGAACTCGAAGTCGAATACGCCTCCGAACCGCTCGATATCGGATTCAACTCGCGCTACCTGCTGGACATCGCCGCGCAGATCGAGGGCGAGGCCGCGGTGCTGAAGCTCGCCGATCCCGGTTCGCCGACGCTGGTGCAGGACAGGGATTCCAAGGGCGTTCTTTACGTGCTGATGCCGATGCGGGTCTGATGGCCCCGTAGCCGCGCCCAGCGACAGCAAACCAACATCAAAGTCATGCCCGCGAAGGCGGGGCAATTTCGTTGCACATCCATTATTGCCCGCACGCGCCTCACGGACTACCGGATCATCCGCCTTCGCGGATGATGACCAGGGATGTGATAATCCTTGCCCATGATCCCCTCCCGCATTCGCCGTTTGGCCCTCACCCATTTCCGCAACTATCGCGCGGCAACTCTTGAGACGCGCAGCGACATCGTCGTGCTGGTCGGCCCTAACGGCGCCGGCAAGACCAATTGCCTTGAGGCCATCTCGCTGCTGTCGCCGGGACGCGGCTTGCGGCGCGCCGCGCGCGAGGAGATCGCGGATCACAGCGGCGACGGCTCCTGGGCGGTATCGGCCGAGGTGGAAGGCGCCCTCGGCCTCGCGACGCTCGGCACCGGTGTCGACGCGCCGGGCGACGACGCGGCATCGAACGGCCGCCGCTGCCGGATCGACCGCGAGCCCGCAGGCTCCGCGGCGGCGTTCGGCGACCATCTGCGCATGGCATGGCTGACGCCTTCGATGGACGGCCTGTTCACCGGGCCGGCATCGGAGCGGCGACGCTTTCTCGACCGTCTCGTGCTCGCGATCGACAGCGATCATTCCAGCCGCGTCTCCGCGCTGGAACGCAGCCTGCGCTCGCGCAACCGTCTGCTGGAGATGCGCAGCACCGACGATCACTGGTGCGACGCCGTGGAACGTGAGACGGCCGAGCTTGCCGTCGCGGTCGCGGCGATGCGCGCGCAAACCGCGACGCGCCTTTCGGCCGCGCTGGCGACGCGCGGCGCGGCTTCGGCATTCCCTTCGGCACGAATCGGACTCGACGGCTGGATGGAAAACGCGCTGCTCGCCGAACCGGCGACGAGCGTGGAGGATCGCTATCGCGAGATCCTGCGTAACAGCCGCGCCCGCGACGCTGCCGCCGGCCGTACGCTTGACGGCCCGCACCTCACGGATCTCGAGGTGATCTATGCGCCCAAGGACATCCCGGCGAAGGACGCCTCCACCGGCGAGCAGAAAGCGCTCCTGATCGGACTCGTGCTGGCGCATGCCAGTCTGGTGGCCGAGATGACGGGGATCATACCGCTGCTGCTGCTCGACGAGGTCGTCGCGCACCTCGACCCCGAGCGCCGGCGCGCGCTGTTCGGCGAGCTGTCCACGCTTGGCGCTCAGGTCTGGATGAGCGGCGCCGACCCGGCCGCATTCGCGAACGTCGGCGACGACAGCGAGACCTTCGACGTCGAGCAGGGCCGGATCGCGCCTCGGGCCTCGCCTTGAACCCGGGTTCCGCACAACCGTCGCGTTCAACCCGACGTAAGCGGGTCCGACTCACACATCGACGTTGGCGCTGAGCGAGTTGTCCTGGATGAACTCGCGGCGCGGCTCCACCACGTCGCCCATCAGCTTGGTGAAGATATCGTCCGCCTCGTCGACCTCCTTGACCTTCACCTGCAGCAGCGAACGCTCGCCGGTGTCGAGCGTGGTTTCCCATAACTGGTCGGGGTTCATCTCGCCGAGGCCTTTATAGCGTTGCAGCGTCACGCCTTTGCGGCCGGCGTCGGTCACGGCCTCGAACAGGCCGACCGGGCCGTGGATCGCGGTTTCGCTATCCTTGCGGCGCAGCAGGCCCGGCCGCGGATAGGCTTCCTGCAGCCTGCCGGCGTATTCGTCGAGCTTGCGCGCGTCGGCCGAGCCGAGCAGCGCGTCGTCGATCACGGCGACGTCCTTGACGCCGCGCACAGTACGCTCGAAGAAAAAACCTTCGCCCTCGGCAAAGCGTCCTGCCCAGCCGCGCTCGACCTCGTCGGCCAACGCGTCCATCCGCCTGGCGATGTAACCAGCGGCGGCATTGGCGGTCGCGAGATCGCCGGTGATCTTGGGGTTCATCACGCCGGCAATCGCCGCCTGCTCGATGACCTCGCGGTTGTAACGGCTGTGCAGATTGTGCAGCACGTTGCGGATGACGCGGGCGTCTTCCACCAGAGCCAGCAGGTCGCGGCCGCTGCGGTCTTCGCCGGTGGCGAGCTTGAACACGCAGTCGTCGAGCCCGGTCTCGATCAGGTAGTCTTCCAGCGCGCGTTCGTCCTTCAGGTACTGCTCGGACTTGCCGCGCGTGACCTTGTAGAGCGGCGGCTGCGCGATATAGAGATGACCGGCTTCGATCAGCGCCGGCATCTGCCGGAAGAAGAAGGTCAAGAGCAGCGTGCGGATATGCGCGCCGTCGACGTCGGCGTCGGTCATCACGATGATCTTGTGATAGCGCAGCTTCGACAAATCGAAGTCGTCGCGGCCGATGCCGGTGCCGAGCGCGGTGATCAGCGTGCCGATCTGCTCGGACGACAGCATCTTGTCGAAGCGCGCGCGCTCGACGTTGAGGATCTTGCCGCGCAACGGCAGCACGGCCTGGAATTCGCGGTTGCGACCCTGCTTGGCGCTGCCGCCGGCCGAGTCGCCCTCGACGATGAACAGCTCGGATTTCGCCGGATCGCGCTCCTGGCAGTCGGCGAGCTTGCCCGGAAGCGAAGCGATGTCGAGCGCGCCCTTGCGCCGCGTCAGTTCGCGCGCTTTTCGCGCGGCTTCGCGGGCTGCCGCCGCTTCCACCACCTTGCCGACGATGATCCTGGCTTCGGTCGGGTGCTCCTCGAACCACGCCGCCAACGCCTCGTTGATGACGTTCTCGACCACGGGGCGGACTTCGGAGGAGACCAGCTTGTCCTTGGTTTGCGACGAGAACTTCGGATCCGGCACCTTCACCGACAGCACGGCGGTCAGGCCCTCCCGGCAATCGTCGCCGGTCAGCGCGATTTTTTCCTTCCTGGCCATGGCGTCGGCATAGCCGTTGACCTGCCGCGTCAGCGCGCCGCGAAAGCCCGCAAGGTGGGTGCCGCCGTCGCGCTGCGGAATGTTGTTGGTGAAGCACAGCACGTTCTCATGATAGCTGTCGTTCCACCACAGCGCGGCTTCGACGCCGATGCCGTTCATGTCGGCGCGCACCATGATCGGCGCCGGCACCACGGCCTTCTTGTTGCGATCGAGGAACTTGACGAATTCCTCGACGCCGCCGTCGTAGCGCATCTCCTCGCGCTTCTCCACGGCGCCGCGCCTGTCGGCCAGCAGGATATTGACGCCGGAATTGAGGAAGGCGAGTTCGCGCAGCCGATGCTCCAGCGTCGCGAAATCGTATTCGATGTTCTTGAAGGTTTCCGTCGAGGCGAGGAACGTCACCTCGGTGCCGCGCTTGCCGCCGGCGTCGCCGACGACTTCCAGCGGCGCGACGGAGTCGCCATGCGCGAATTCGACGTAATGCTCCTTGCCGTCGCGCCAGATGCGCAGGGCGAGCTTGCTCGACAGCGCGTTGACGACGGAAACGCCGACGCCGTGCAGTCCGCCGGAGACCTTGTAGGAATTCTGGTCGAACTTTCCCCCGGCGTGAAGCTGGGTCATGATGACCTCGGCCGCGGAAATGCCTTCGCCCTTGTGGATGCCCACCGGGATGCCGCGGCCGTCGTCGTAGACGGTGACCGAGTTGTCGGGATTGAGCGTGACCTGCACCACCGTGGCGTGTCCCGCCAGCGCTTCGTCGATGGCGTTGTCGACGACTTCATAGACCATATGGTGCAGGCCCGAGCCGTCATCGGTGTCGCCGATATACATGCCGGGGCGCTTGCGCACGGCGTCGAGGCCCTTGAGAACCCGGATCGATTCCGCGCCGTATTCGACGGGCGCGACAGGCGGGGTGTCGGCAAGGTGCTGCCGGGCAGGTTCGTTCATGAAAGGCCTTCAGAAGATGGTCCCGAATCAGCGCGAATGATCGCGGCTGAGAAGGTCTATTTCTGGCATGAAAGCGGCACCGCGCCTAGCGCAAAGTTACCCCTTCCAAGCCATTGAATAGATGTGATTTTCATGCGGTTTTTCAAGGCCTGCGGGGGCCGGTTTCGCGGACCTGGAAAAGCCGGTTTGAGGGGACCGTTTCAGCGCTCGGAAAATCGCTCCCGCGAATGTTTTTCGAGTGGAGCAAATGCGCCGGATCATCCGTAGAATCCGCATCCCGATTCCATCGAAAGCTGAGCACTGGAGCATGATCCCGAAACGTGGAAACCGGTTTTCGGAAGAGATCATGCTCAAACAAAAAGATAAGCGACGAGTCTGATTCAACGCGGTTGAAACAGACTCTAGCCGGTCTCTGCGACACGTTCGGCGTTTCCGGCTGATGATTCCGGCCGCCCGGCCCATTCGGAGACGCATCTTTCCAGATCGGCGAGATTCTGACGCATCTGCTCGAGCGAAAAACCCAGCGCGAAAAATCGCTCGGTCATGTCGCCGGGCAGTCCGCGCGTCAGCCCCTCGCCACGCATCGCGGCTATCTCCGCTGCGTAAGCCTCGAGCGCCGTCTGCACCGGCAACAGCGCCGGCGCGGGCCCGCCAAGCCGCAACGCCTCGGCGGAAGCCTTCAGATAGTTGTTCATGACATCGCTGAGCCTCACGAGCGGCTGCGCGAGCCGCGACTGAAGATTGATCGGCAGCGGCGTCACGGTGGCGCGTCCGATCATCACGACGTCATGCCGCAGCCGCAACACGGTTCGCAACAGCGGTCCGGTGTCCGGCCCATGGGAGAGCCGCGCTGAGCGCTCGCGTTCGGCCTCGATGCCGATCGCGTTCAGTTCGCTGATGGCATGCCCTATTCCATCCTGAAGCGCGTGAAGCGCGTCGTTGTCGCGGCCCCGGGTCAGGCCCGCAAGCAACTCCTGCAATGCGTCGGCAAGAAGATTCAGCACGCGCGCGGCATTGGCGCGAATCTGGCCGTAGGCGCGCGACGGCAGCACCAGAAACGACACCAACAGCCCGGTGACGGCCCCGACCGTCACCTCCAATATGCGGTCGATGGCGGATTCGATCGGCGACATCTGCCCCATCGTCGGCAGCAGCAGCACGATGATTGCCGTCACGGTCGCAACGTTCAGGCTCGGATTGATCGCGGCCAGGAACGCCAGCGGCGCCACCGCCAGCACCAGCACCGCCAGCAACCCGCTTTCGCCGTGATGCGGGATCAGAATGGCGATCGCGCCGCCGTAGATCGCCCCGCCGACGGTGCCGATGAGGTAGTCGCGCGTCACCTTCAGCGAGCGGCCGACGCTCATCTGCGTCACGATGATCGCCGTCAGCACCGCCCACAGCGGCAGCCTCAGGTGCAGCGCGGTCGCGACCGCCAGCGCGGCGAAGGCGGCGGCCGTGACCCGCAAGCCCAGGCCCATCTCCACCTTTCGCGACCAAAGCCGCGTTGCCGTGCGTTTCAGCAATGAGATCATGCACCGCAGGGTTGGGTTATCCAGCCGTCCGGAGGTTAAAGCCGGTCACGCCGCTTTCCGCAATAGCGCGGCTCGGGCGGCGCGGATCCGCCCCCGGCATGATCGACGGGCTGCCGTGTTCTCGCCGGTCGGTCACATCTTCGTGCTAACCGGCGGCAAAGTCATCCTGAATTGTGGCGCATGAACCATATTCCTGACATTAGCTTGAACCTCAACCCGCCTTGCTGGAACCTAGCTGTGCGGGTTGCGTTTGTTTGTTTGAGTAAGCGTTGGTGTCGTGATGCCGGTTTTTCGTTATTTCGTGGTGATGGGCTGCTGTCTGGTCGGCTTGCTTTGGGTCACAGACTGGGTGTGGCCAGGCGATGCGGACGCCGTCCACCAGGCAAACAGCGACATCGCAAGCGTGGGAGGCGGCGTGGCGCCCACGAGCTTGCGCTCCACGGGCTCGACATCCAAGGACTTGAAATCCAAGGATCCGGCAACGAGGACCGGGACGGACTTGGGGACCGGATCGAACCTGGGGACCGGATCGGCGGTTCTCAGTTCGATCGATGACTGGCGCCGCTCCGAGGAGCGCTTTGAGCAGTCGAAGAAGGAGGACCCCCGCCCCATCGTCTATCCGGATATCGCCACGCTCGCGCCCACCCCCGATCGTCTGCAGTGGGAACGCCAGCTCCGCTACCTGCCGGCGAACCACGTCTACGAAGCGCGGGCGGAAATGCCCAAGGAAACGACAACCACCAAGGGACCGACCGTCGAATCCTCCAAGGTCGCTCAGAAGACCGCGCCGCGACGCAGGCACGTCGCTCACGCCCGCAGCGCGAGGATCGTGGCAGACGTCGAGCAGTCGGCTCCTCCGCGCTACGCCCGCAACAGCGTCTGGAACCCGTTCGGCCTGTTCGATTGATCGCTGGACTTCGATTGATCGCTGGACCTAGAGCACGATCCCGAAAAGTGGAAACCGGTTTTCGGAAAAGATCATGCTCAAACAAAAAGATAAGCGACGAGTCCGGTTCAACGCAGTTGAAACAGACTCTGTAGCCTCTTCCGCTTCTGACGGAATCAGAAGCGGGGCTTTATGGTTTTGATTTGACGCGTTTTCTTCACGCGAACCGGTAGCCATCTTCGGGTCAAGCCCGAGGACATGCTTCGCTCGAAAACGCTCTGACCGCGCCTATCCCAGCAACCAGCGGAACGCGCGGCGCAGTTCGTCCATGCCGTTGCGATCATACCACCGCCCATGGGCCAGGATGATCCGCTTCGGATTCCAGCCGATCATGGTCTCGACCGCGGCCCTCAGCCGCGCCTTGTCCCGATAGGCCATCCGCATGTCGCGCGGCATCGACCCGTCGGGGTCCTGCGCGCCGCCAAGCCGCGTCAGCCAGCGCATGAGAAATGAACCCAGCTTGCGTGGCTCGAAATTCTCGATCAGGTCGGTCAGCACCAGCGTCCCGCTCGCGCGATGAAGGAAGACGACTTCCGTCATGTACCTGCTCTCGACACGGAGCGTCGCGACGGCCTCGTCCCAGGGATAACCCCGGTCGCGATCGAGCGCGTGACAGTCAAAATCGATGCGGCCGCCGGCCTGTTCGCGAATGCGCGGCGCGAGATAGACCTCTGAGCGGGAGAAGGCCCTGTGCCAATCCGGAATCCACCAGTAATGCAGCCGGTTCGGTCCGACGATCCAGCGCACGCGGCCGAGGCCCTCGACTTCCGTCTTGAGTCCAGGCGTCAGCGGCGTCGGCGAATGGATGAGCAAATCATCACCCATGCGGATGACCGTCATGCGGGTCGAGAACGGCATCTTCAGCAACGGCGGGCCGAAGCGGATCGCCGGACCGTCGACGATCCAGACGTCGTCGGTCACGCGCTTGAGCGTGTCGAGCGGCGGATAGGTAGTGAACGAATCCCGTTCCATCATCCGTCAAAACCGTAACCGGCGGCATGCGGTGAGCGCTGTTGTCAGCGCCGCCGCGCACGATAATAATAGAGCTTAATGGTCGCGTCCGACGGAGACAACATGAGCTGGCTTCCCTCCAACGATCCGATCCTCGGCGATCCCAAGACGTGCGATGCGCTCGAACTCGTCGTCGTGCCGCGCGTTCGCGACCTCGGCGACGGATTCGCGGTGCGCCGCGCGCTGCCGCACGGCAAGCGGCAGATGGTCGGCCCGTTCATCTTCTTCGACCATTTCGGCCCGGTGCAGTTCGTCTCCGGCAAGGGCATGGACGTGCGGCCGCATCCGCATATCGGGCTCGCCACCGTCACCTACCTGTTCGACGGCAGCATCATGCACCGCGACAGCGAGGGCAACATCCAGGAAATCCAGCCCGGCGCCATGAACCTGATGACCGCGGGGCGCGGCATCGCCCATTCCGAACGCACCCCCGACGCGCAACGCGCCAGCGGGCAGATGATGCTCGGCCTGCAAAGCTGGATCGCACTGCCGAAAGCCAAGGAGGAAATCACGCCCTCATTCCAGCACTACGGCGCCGGCAGCCTGCCGACGGTGCAGGACAAGGGATTGCGCGCCCGCGTCATCGCCGGCCGGTCGTTCGGCGCAACCTCGCCGGTCGAGATGGTGTCGCCATGGTTCTATGCCGAGGTCGGCTTGGACGCCGGCATGAGCGCGCCGCTGGATGCAGATCACGAGGAGCGCGCGATCTATGTGGTCGACGGCGAGATCGAGATCGCGGGCGACCGCCACGAAGCGCCGCAACTTCTGGTTTTCCGCCCCGGCGACCGCATCACGGTGCGGGCGACAAAGCCCGCGCGGATGATGTTCCTCGGCGGCGACGCGCTGGAGGGACCGCGTCACATCTGGTGGAATTTCGTCTCTTCCAGCAGGGAACGCATCGAGCAGGCCAAGGAAGACTGGAAAACCGGCCGTTTCGCAGCCGTCCCGAACGAGCACGAGTTCATTCCACTGCCGGAAAGCTGATCCTTGTTTTGACGCGTTTTCCTTCCGCGAACCGGTATGCACCCTGCTCGAAAACGCTATAGCTCACACCGGCAGGCCATTTTCCTGCGCAAGTTGCTTCAGCGACACCTGGGGCCGTGCGCCGATGTGCTGGATCACCTCGGCCGCGGCGAGCGCGCCGAGACGCCCCGCGTCTTCGTGGCTCGCGTGGCGCGCCAGTCCGAACAGAAACCCGGCCGCGAACAGATCGCCGGCTCCCGTCGTATCGACCAGGGCGTCGATCGGACACGCCGGCACCGCGGTGACGCCGTCCGTCGTCGCAACCACGCAGCCCTTCTCGCTGCGGGTGACGACGCCGAACGCAATGTCATTGCGCAATTGCGCCAGCGCCGCATCGAAATCCGAGGTCTGATAGAGCGAATGCAGTTCGCTCTCGTTGGCGAAGATCAGATCGACGGCGCCGCTTCGCATCAGGCGCAGAAATTCGTCGCGGTAGCGATCGACGCAGAACGCATCCGACAACGTCAGCGCCACCTGCCGCTTCGCCCCGTGCGCGATCTGCGACGCCTTCAGGAACGCGTCTTTCGCCGCCTTGGGATCCCACAAATAACCTTCGAGATAGAGGATCGACGCGGCGGCGACGGCCTCGGCATCGATGTCCGCAGGCGACAGGTCCTGCGCCGCGCCGAGATAGGTGTTCATGGTGCGCTCGCCGTCGGGCGTCACCAGAATGTAGGAGCAGCCGGTCGCCGGGCCGTCGGATGCGGGCGGCGTATCGAAGGCCACCTGCGCGGCGCGAATGTCATGGGCATAGAGACGGCCGATCTGATCGTCCTTCACCTTGCCGACATAGGCCGTGCGCGCGCCGAATCCGGCGAGACCGACGATGGTGTTGGCGGCCGAACCGCCCGACATTTCCGTCGCGGGCCCCATATCGGCATAGATCGAGGCTGCGCGCGCCTCGTCGATCAGCGCCATGCCGCCTTTGGTCATGCCATGGGCGGCGAGAAAGCCCTCGTCGGTCCGCACCAGAACGTCGAAAATCGCGTTGCCGATCCCGAGCACGTCGTATTTCGCTGAAGTCATTAAGAATATCCCGTTGCGGCAATTGCGGGGAGGCGCGGAATCCGGTCAGACTCCCGCGAAATGGGGTTTGCCGCGACCTATCACGGTGCCTCCATGCCATCAAGCACGGCTCGGCTGATACCGCCATGATCCGCTCCGTCCTCACCGTCTCCTCGGGCACGCTGGCCTCGCGTCTGCTCGGATTCGCGCGCGACGCCCTGATCGCGGCGCTTATGGGCGCGGGCCCGGTCGCCGACGCTTTCCTGATCGCGTTTCAGCTCATCAATGTGATCCGCCGGATGCTCGGCGAAGGCGCGCTCAACGCGGCGCTGGTGCCGGCCTGGATGCGCCTGCGCGACGGCAACGGACCGGCCGTCGCGTCGGCCTTCGCCGGCGCGGTGCTCGGCACCGTGAGCGCGGCCCTGATCGCGCTTACCGTGATTGCCGCCGTCGCGATGCCGCTTCTGATGATGGTTCTGGCGCCGGGTTTCGCCGGGAGCGAGAGCCTGCGCCTTGCGGTGACCGACGCGCGGCTGATGCTGCCTTATCTCGCCTTCGCCGGCCCTGCGGCCGTCATGATCGGCCTGCTCAATGCCCGGCATCGCTTCGCGATTCCCGCCTTCGCGCCGCTCACGTTCAACACCGCCCTGATCCTTGTCGCCGCGGTCCTGCTGCTGTCGCATCGGGACTCCCGTTCCGCCGCGCTGATATTGGCGTCGGCCGTGGGCGCGGCAGGCCTTCTCCAACTGACGGTGCTTGCGATACCGAGCCGGCGCGACAGCCTTGCAAATCCCTTGCGCGTATCGTTTGACGCCGGGATGCGGGATTTCGTCCGCAAGGCCATTCCCGGCATGATCGCGAATACGGGACCGCAACTGCTCATCGTGGCCGGCGCGGCCGTGGCGTCGGCGTCGCCGTCGGCGGTGGCGTGGCTCTATTTCGCCAACCGCCTGGTCGAATTGCCGCTGGGGATGACCGGCGTCGCCATCGGCACCGTGCTGGTGCCGGAACTGAGTCGCGCCATCAACAAGGACGACACCGCCGCGCTGGCCGACGCCGAGTCGCGCGGCCTCGAGCTTGCGGCGGGCCTCGCTCTGCCCGCGACGCTCGGCCTGATCGTCCTCAGCGAGCCGATCGTGCGGGTGCTGTTCGAGCACGGCGCGTTCACCGCGGCCGACACTCACGCCACGGCGCTGGCGCTCGGCTGTCTCGCCCCCGGCCTGCCCGCTTATGTCCTGATCAAGGCGCTGTCGCCCGCATTCTTTGCGCGCGGCAACACGATGACGCCGCTAGTGGCGACGCTGAAGGGGCTCGCGGTCGCGGTCGTTCTCGCAGTCGTTTTCGGATGGATGTTCGGAGCCGGCGGCATTGCCGTCGCGCTGGCGTTCGGTGCATGGAGCAATGCGGCGAGTCTCGCCCGGAGCGTCACCGCGACGTTCGGATTTTCCGTCGACGCCGAAGCGCGCCGGCGCCTGCCGCGCATCGTGCTGGCGGCGACCGTGATGGGCGTGGTTTTATGGCTCGCGATCCGGCTGCTCCCGGCAGCGGACGGCGAGCACGCGATCCTGCAAGTCGTCCAGCTCGCGATCCTGATCGCCTTCGGGATCGCGGTCTATGTCCTGCTTCTTCTGCTATTCCAGGTGATCGACCGGCGCAGCATGTGGACCGCCTTGATGCGATCCGGCGGCTTGCGCCCCTAGTCGGCGCATGGCAAGGACGACACGCGGCGCCGGCCGCGTCGAACCGCGTCTCCGCAGCGCTTCGACCGACCGCCCCGGCAGGCAGGAAGAGAACGATGACACGGGTTTTTTCGGGCGTGCAGCCGACCGGCAATCTGCATCTTGGCAATTATCTCGGCGCCATCGTCAATTTCGTGACATTGCAGGCCGACCACGAATGCCTCTATTGCGTGGTCGATCTCCATGCCATCACCGTGCCCATCGCCGTCTGGGGCGGCCCGGAGGCGCTCCGCCGCAACACCCGCGAAGTGACCGCCGCCTTCATCGCGGCCGGCATCGATCCGAAGCGGCACATCATCTTCAACCAGAGTCAGGTGGCGGGGCACGCCGAACTGACCTGGGTGTTCAACTGCGTGGCGAGACTCGGCTGGCTCAACCGCATGACCCAGTTCAAGGAAAAGGCCGGCAAGGACCGCGAGAACGCATCGGTCGGGCTTTACGACTATCCGGTGCTGATGGCGTCCGACATTCTGGTCTATCGCGCCACGCATGTTCCGGTCGGAGAGGACCAGAAACAGCACCTCGAACTGAGCCGCGACATCGCCCAGAAATTCAACAACGACTTTTCCGGATCGATCGCCGCAAATGGTTTCGACGAAAAATTCTTTCCGCTGCCCGAGCCCGTGATCACGGGACCTGCGACGCGCGTGATGAGCCTGCGCGACGGCACCAAGAAGATGTCGAAGTCGGATCCGTCGGATTATTCGCGCATCAATCTCACCGACGACGCCGACACCATCGCGCAAAAGATCCGCAAGGCCAAGACCGATCCGGAACCGCTGCCATCGGAGGAAAAAGGGCTGGAAAGCCGCCCCGAGGCCGACAATCTCGTTGGCATCTATGCGGCGCTGTCGGGGAAGCCGAAGTCCGAGGTGCTCGCCCAATTCGGCGGCGCGCAATTCTCCGGCTTCAAGTCCGACCTCGTCGATCTCGCGGTCGCAAAGCTGTCGCCGATCGCGGCCGAGATGAAACGGCTGACCGACGATCCGGCCTATGTCGACCGCATTCTGATCGACGGCGCCGATCGTGCCCGCGCCATTGCCTCCGAAACCATGAACGCGGTGAAGGACATCGTCGGATTCGTCCACAGGCGCTGACGTCACGTCGCTCCCGGCAACCTCGGCCACCATTGATCGCGCTCCGCATCCGGCTTGTCGGGGCTGCCTCCGCCATGGCAGCATGGCTGCGGCTGGTTCAGCACCGGGACATGCATGAGCGCACAACGCCGAAGTTATGAGACGGGTCACAAGCCGAAATATCTCGTCGTCGTCGACGACAGCGCGGAATGGGACCGCGCCGTCTATTATGCGAGCCGCCGTGCCATTCGCGTCGGCGGCGGCATCGTGATGCTGCGGGTGATCGAGCCGGAAGACCGCAATCAGGAATGGCTCGGCGTCGCGGAGGTGATGCGCGCCGAGGCCCATGAAGGCGCGAACGCGGCGCTCGACCGTGCCTCCGGCCGGGCCAACGGCATTGCCGCGATTACGCCGGAACGCGTCATTCGCGAGGGCTCCCCGCTCGAACAGATTCTCGACGTCATCGACAAGGACCTCGATATTTCGATGCTGGTGCTGGCCGCCGGCGGCGGCCCCGAGGGCCCGGGTCCGATCATCACGACGCTGGCCAAGACCGCCGGCAACTTTCCGATCCCGGTGACGATCGTGCCGGGCAATCTGAACGACGAGGCGATCGACGCGCTGTCCTGAAAGTCCCGTCTTGAAGATTATGGCGTGGGCCGGTCCCTGTTTCGCCCGAAGCCGCGACGGAGGTCCGTTTCAGCCGCGGAGGACTGTTCCGCGCCCTTGATCGTGCTTTTGCGATGGCTATCTGCTAAGGGGAACCTACGCGCCGGCCTTGAACCGGCGACGACGGAGAAACCCATGTTCATTCAGACCGAAGTCACCCCCAACCCCGCCACCTTGAAGTTCCTTCCGGGCCGCACCGTGCTCGGCAAGGGCACGATGGAATTCACCGGTCCCGACACCGCCGGCCGCTCGCAGCTCGCCGTGAAGCTGTTCGCCATACATGGCGTCACCGGCGTGTTCTATGGCTCGGACTTCATCACGGTGACGAAGGACGACAGCGACTGGCAGCATCTCAAGCCGGCCATCCTCGGCGTGATCATGGAGCACTACATGTCGGGCGCGCCGCTGCTGGCGGACGGCGAAACCGATGACGAGGCCGACAAGGATGGCGCCGTTGAATTCTTCGACGAAGCGGACGCCGAGACCGTGACCCTGATCAAGGACCTGATCGAGACGCGGGTGCGGCCGGGCGTCGCCGACGACGGCGGCGATATCACCTTCCGCGGCTTCAGGGATGGCGTCGTCTATGTGAACATGAAGGGTTCGTGCTCTGGATGCCCGTCATCGACGGTGACCTTGCGCAACGGCATCCAGAACCTGTTGAAACATTTCATTCCCGAAGTGACCGAAGTGCGGCCGGTGTAGCGGCGCGGCTTTCGGCGGCGACTTCAGTCTCAGAGCTTTGCGACGACAACCAGCCGCTTGATCTGGCCGCTCTTGTAGGCGTGCAGGAACGCGGCATAGTTCCTGAATGACACGCAGCCGTTGGAGTCGCCGTTCGGCCCGAGCATGTAGGTATGCGCGAGCAGCCCGCTGCGCCCATATATCTCATCCTCGCCGCCGACCGGTTTCAGCCTGATCGCTTCCACGCCGTGGAACGGACGTTCGCGCAACGACAGGTCGTAGGTGTGTGGCGGCGTCACGCCGCGCATTTTCCGGTCGGCATAGCGCGGATCGTCCAGCATCTTGCCGAGCCCTGAATGCGCCTCGAGCTTGGTGCCGTCAGGCATGTAGACCGTGCGCGCGGAAATATCATAGACGGCAGTGTATCGGTCGTATTGCGGGAGGCGGCCGAGCGTCAGGCTCTCGCCCCCGCTCGTCACCCCGCCGTCGGGCGCAGCGAATGCGAGTTGCAGGCCGTTGGCCACGGATTTACCGAACAGCTTCTCGAAGATGGACGGCTTCTTCGGTTCGGGCTCCGGCTCCAGCGCGGCAGTTGCATTGGCCTGCGCAACCTCGCGGCGGGACGGAGCGGCAGCCTGCAACGAGCGCAGTTCGGCCGGACGCGGCGCAGGCATCGGAACGACGGCTGCGACCTGGGGCAGCGGCGGAAGCGGCAAGGTCTCCGGCGTTGACTGAGCCGGAAGCGCGGCAACCTCTACCGGAGCAGGCTCTACCGGTTCTACCGGCAACCGGAAGGTTCCCGGCTGCGGGCCAAGGAAGTGGGGACCGTAAAGCAATGCCGTGCGGGCCCGCGCGGCGGGATCTTCGATACGGGCGTTGACCGATGCGCGAAGCTCGGCCGTCGCCTGGGCGGCGGGCGGCCGGGGCATCTCGCGCAGCGCCTGGTATGCGGCCGCGATGCGATCGGCCGGTTCGGACCGAATGGATGCGGCCGGCGGCAGCGATGCCGTTACCAGCTCCGGGTCCCCGCCGGAAACATTGGCATAGAGAGTCCAGGCGCAGGCAAGCGCGATGCAGGCGAGCGCAGCGGCACCGACGATATTTTGAGGAACGGCCTTGCCCGGCGGAGCGGCGGAGTAAGCCGCCACATCATAATAACGTGTGCCCGTAACGTACGTCATTCGCCCCACGTCCAGAGTCACTTAGAGCCCGACCTTTGCAGGCGCACAACGCTCCCGCATGCCGCCCGCAGGTGCGGATACAAGACTGCTGCTCAAGGCTGATTCCCCGAAGTTCCGATGAACCTGTCGCAGACTTGCGGAGCGTCATTAAGGCGACTTTTAGTTAAATGCCGATTAAATGCTGGCCGGAACTTGGGCGCGGCGGGAAAATGGCCGGAATCGCGACAATATCGTGTCTAAAACCAGGCGCCGTTTATCGGGAACCGCGGGTCAATCATCAGGAACGATGCTAGAAAAGGAAACCGATGAGTTGACGATGAAGCATTTCAACGCGTCATGGCCGGGGCATAGCTGTTCGAAGAACGGCGTTCTGTCGAACGGCTATGGTCCCGGCCATCCACGTCTTTGATCCGGTTCGCGTTTCAAGACGTGGATGCCCGGCATAAAGCCGGGCATGACGTTTCAATCAAACTTCATCCCGCTCTAATCTGGCCTCACGATGCTTGTTCTTGCGATCGACACCGCGCTCGATGCCTGCGCCGCCTGCGTCCTGGACACCGACGCCGGCCGGCTCATCGCCCATGAAACGCTGGCGATGAAGCGCGGGCACGCGGAAGCGCTGATGCCGCTGATTGCCCGCGTGATCGAATCCGCCGATGTCGCCTTCGCGGCGCTGGACCGCATCGCCGCGACCACCGGCCCCGGCAGTTTTACCGGCCTTCGCGTGGGACTGTCGGCCGCGCGCGGCATCGCGCTTGCCGCCAATAAACCGGCGGTCGGCGTGACGACCCTAATGGCCTATGCCGCGCCGGTTGTCGGCGAGAACCGCTGCCCGCCGGTGATCTCCGCGATCGATGCCCGCCACGATCACGTTTACTTTCAGGCCGTCAGCGGCGACGGCTCCGCGCTGATCCCGCCCTGCGTCGCGCCGGTCGAGGAAGCGCTTACCGCCGCGTCGCGTTTCGGCGCGCCGCATCTGGTCGGCAATGCCGCGAAACTTCTGTTCGACCGCTGGCCTGCGAATGCGCCGACGCCGGTCGCGGTCGATCCGCAAGCGGCGCCCGACATCGCCTGGGTGGCATGGCTCGCCGCCGCGGTCAGTCCGGACGCCGCGCCGCCGCGCCCCACCTATCTCCGCGCCCCCGACGCCAGACCGGCCGGTGACCCCCTCCACAAAACAGCGAAGCCGGCTGCATCATGATGACATGGTTCTCGGGCAAAGAACGCGCAACGCCCGTGGTCGAGACAGCCGGCCCGCACGACGCCGCCCGCCTTGCCGCGATTCATGGAGCATCGTTTCATCGCGGATGGGGCGAGGACGAATTCGAGCTCATGATCGCGGAGCGCAACACGCTGGTTCAGCGTCTGCGGCTACGATCGAGCGTGATCGGCTTCGCCGTGTCGCGCATCGCGGCCGATGAGGCCGAGATCCTCTCGATCGCCATCGACGCCAGCCATCGCGGTCAGCGATTCTCGCGCGATCTGCTGTTCACGCATCTCGGCTACCTCGCAGGGCGCGGCGTGCGCACCGTGTTTCTCGAAGTCGAGGAAAATAATCAGCCGGCGCGGCGTCTCTATGAACGCGCCGGCTTCGCCGTCACCGGCCGCCGCGAACGCTACTATCGGGAGGCCGGCGGCCAGGAACTGAACGCCTTGGTGATGCGCCGCGACTTGTCGTAGTCTGCGCGCGGTGGCAAAAGGAAACCTGGAAACGATCGGCAACGATGGATCCGTTTTATATCCGGTCGCACCTCCCGAATATCGTTCGCGCGCATTATCTTCACGCCATGCGACCTACGCCCAGCGGAACCGGACACGTCATGACGGCCCTGAAACCGACGCCCTCGCATAATTCCACCAAGATCGAAGCGCGTTGCGCCGCCACCGGGATGCGCATGACCGAACAGCGCCGTGTTATCGCGCGCGTGCTGGCGGAAGCCTCCGATCATCCGGACGTCGAGGAACTCTATCGCCGCTGCGTCGCGGTGGATGACAAGATCTCCATCTCCACGGTCTATCGCACGGTCAAGCTGTTCGAGGATGCCGGCATCATCGAACGGCACGATTTCCGCGAGGGTCGCGCGCGCTACGAGACGATGCGCGACAGTCACCACGACCATCTGATCAATCTGCGCGACGGCACGGTGATCGAATTCACATCGGACGAAATCGAGACGCTGCAGGCCGAAATCGCCCGTAAGCTCGGCTACAGGCTGGTCGATCATCGGCTCGAGCTTTATTGCGTCCCGATGGACGACGATCAGTCCTGAGCGCCGATCGAAATGCCGGAAAGCCGCATGCCGCCTCGCAAGCTGCACATCAAGTCCTACGGTTGCCAGATGAACGTCTACGATGCCCAGCGCATGGCGGACACGCTGGCGGGCGAAGGTTTTGTCGAGACCGCCAGCGCCGAAGAGGCCGACCTTGTCATTCTCAACACCTGCCACATCCGCGAGAAGGCGTCCGAGAAAGTCTATTCCGAGCTCGGCAGGCTGCGCGCCGCCAAGGACCAGGCGGCACGCGATGGCCGCGGGATGAGCGTTGTGGTCGCGGGCTGCGTCGCGCAGGCCGAAGGCGACGAGATCATCCGCCGCGCGCCGGTGGTCGACGTGGTGGTCGGCCCGCAGAGCTATCATCACCTGCCGCAACTGCTGGCCCGCGCGAAGGCCGACGGCCGCGCGTTGGAGACCGAGTTTCCGGTCGAGGACAAGTTCGGCTTCCTGCCGCAGCCGTCGCGCCGGGCGATCCGCGCCCGCGGCGTCTCGGCGTTCGTGACGGTGCAGGAAGGCTGCGACAAGTTCTGCACCTTCTGCGTCGTGCCTTACACGCGCGGCGCCGAGATGTCGCGTCCGGTGGAGATGATCGTCGAGGACGTGCAGCGCCTCGCCGACAACGGCGTGCGCGAGATCACCCTGATCGGCCAGAACGTCAACGCCTATCACGGCGACGGCCCCGACGGACGGCCCTGGCCGTTCGGCAAGCTGCTCCACCGCCTCGCCGGAATTCCGGGCATCGTCCGCCTGCGCTACTCCACCAGCCATCCGCGCGACGTGGAGGAGACGCTGATCGAAGCGCACCGCGACCTCGCCGCGCTGATGCCGTTCGTGCATCTGCCGGCGCAGTCCGGCTCCGACCGTATTCTCGCGGCCATGAACCGCAGGCATACCGCTGATGACTACCGCCGCGTGATCGACCGGTTTCGCCGCGTCCGGCCGGACATTGCGTTCTCGTCGGACTTCATCGTCGGCTTCCCGGGCGAAACCGAGCAAGATTTCGCCGCGACCCTCGCGCTCGTCGCCCAAATCGGATACGCTGGCGCCTATTCGTTCAAATACTCGCCGCGGCCGGGCACGCCGGCGGCGGAGATGAAGGAGACAGTGTCAACGGCCGACATGGACGAGCGACTGGCGCGGCTTCAGAGCCTGATCGACAGCCAGCAATCCGCCTTCAACACGGCGTCGATCGGCAGGACGGTCGACGTGCTGTTCGAGCGCGCGGCGCGCAATGCGGGCCAGATCGTCGGCCGCACCGCCTATCTCCAGCCCGCGCACGTGATGGCGTCCGACGACATTATCGGACAGGTGCTGCCTGTCGCCGTCGAGAGCCTCGAGCGCTACAGCCTGCTCGGATCGCTTGCGTCCTTATCGCGCGCGCCGGTGAATGACGCTCCAGCGAAGGCCGCACCTTCCCAAGCGACCATGGGAGTCTGAGCCCTTGCCCAAGAGCGCATCGGATTCACCTTCGCTCGTTCCGACCCGGAAACTCGACATGCAAGCCCCGCCCGAAACGCAAGTCGTCATCGATTTCGACGACAATCGCGCGGTATCGGCGCTGGTCGGCCCATACGGCCAGAATCTCGCGCAGGTCGAGCGGCGGCTCGGAGTCGTCGTCGACTCGCGCGGCAACCACATTACTATCGCGGGGTCGCGCGACGGCTGCGACGCGGGGCGGCGCGTGCTGGAGACGCTCTATACCCAGGCGGCGCAGGGTCATGACCTCTCCCAGGGCGAGGTCGAGGGCGCGATCCGCGCCGTGATCGCGCAAGGCTCGCTGTTCGAATACGATCCCAAGACGCCGCGCTCGACGTTCGAGGCCATCAACCTGCGCAAGCGTCCGGTGCGGGCTCGCACTGCCGCGCAGGATCTTTATATCCGTGCCCTGAAGCGTCACGAGTTGGTGTTCGGCATCGGCCCCGCCGGCACCGGCAAGACCTGGCTCGCGGTGGCGCAGGCCGCGCAACTGTTCGAGCGCAAGGAAGTCGATCGCATCATCCTGACGCGGCCGGCGGTCGAGGCCGGCGAGCGGCTCGGCTTCCTGCCGGGCGATCTGCGCGAGAAGGTCGACCCCTACCTGCGGCCGATCTACGATGCGCTGTACGACCTGATGGACTCGCGCGTCGTCGAGCGCGCGCTGCAAAGCGGCGAGATCGAGATCGCGCCGCTCGCCTTCATGCGCGGCCGCACGCTGACCAACGCCGCGATCATCCTCGATGAGGCGCAGAACACCACCTCGATGCAGATGAAGATGTTCCTGACGCGGCTCGGCGAAAACAGCCGCATGATCGTCACCGGCGACCCTTCCCAGGTCGACCTGCCGAACGGCCAGACGTCGGGACTGGCGGAGGCGACGCGGCTGCTCGACGGCGTCGAGGGCGTCGCGCAGGTGAAATTCACCGCCGACGACGTCATCCGCCACGAGCTGGTGGCACGGATCGTCGCCGCCTATGAGGGGCTGCCGCAGCGGCCGGCGATCGAAAAGCCATGACCTGGATGGAGACAGCGGCCGGCGCGAGCGCGCAGCGGCGGCGAAAGATTCCGCAACGATGACCGGTTCCTCCCTGCCCGCCACCGAAGTTCTCGTCGTCGCCGATTGCTGGCGCGCCGAAGCCGACGCCGAGACGATCATCCATCGCGCGGTCGAGGCCGCGGCCGAGATCGCCGATACCGAGACCGGCGATGCCGAAATCGCGATCATGCTGACCGACGACGCCGGCATCCGTACGCTCAACGCCAACTGGCGCGGCATCGACAAGCCGACCAACGTGCTGTCGTTCCCGGCGTTGCCGCCGACGGGCCCGTCGCTGCCCGGCGGGCCGCCGCGCATGCTGGGCGACGTCGCGATCGCCTATGAGACCGTGCGCCGCGAGGCCGACGACGAACGCAAGGCCTTCGATCATCACCTCAGCCACCTCGCCATCCACGGTTTCCTGCATCTGATCGGCTACGACCACGAAACCGACGAAGAGGCCGCAGAAATGGAAGGCCTCGAGCGCAAAATTCTGGCGCGGCTCGGCATCCCCGACCCCTATGCGCCGCAAGAACGGATAGCCTGAGTGCCTTCGGAGGACGAACCCGGCGATACCAAACCGCCGCAGGACAACCGCAACCTGCCGGTGCCGGTGCATAATGGCGAGGTGCTGCGTCCGGCTTCCGAACGCTGGCTGATGCGGGCGATCCGCTCGCTGTTCGGATGGAAAGCAGGATCGGTCCGCGCCGATCTTCAGGTTGTGCTCGATGCCTCGACGCCGGACGAGACCAGCTTCAGCGCCGTCGAGCGCACCATGCTGCGCAATATCCTCAACCTGCACGAGCGACGCATCGCCGACGTCATGGTCCACCGCGCCGATATCGTCGCGGTCAAGCGCGACATCCCGCTCGGCGAGCTGATCAACCTGTTCGAGAGCGCGGCGCATTCCCGTCTCGTCGTCTACCACGAAAACCTCGACGATCCCGAAGGCATCGTCCATATCCGCGACCTGATCGCGTTCATGGCCGTGAGGGCGCGCACGGCGGTGCCCTCCAGGGCGAAACGCAAAAAAGCGCCGCCCGCCGGCCTCGACCTGCGCGCCATCGATCTGGCGCTGCCGCTGAGCGAAGCCAACATCATCCGCAAGCTGCTCTACGTGCCGCCGTCGATGCCGGCGATCGACCTGCTGGCGCAGATGCAGGCGACGCGCATCCATCTGGCGCTCGTGGTCGACGAATATGGCGGCACCGACGGCCTGGTGTCGATCGAGGACATCGTCGAGCAGATCGTCGGCGAAATCGACGACGAGCACGACGGCGACGAGCCACCCTCCATCGTGCGCCAGGCCGACAATTCCTTCATCGCCGATGCGCGCGCCAGCCTCGAGGATGTCCGCGCCATGATCGGCGACGCGTTCGTGACCGGTGAAGCGGGCGAGGACGTCGACACGCTCGGCGGCTTTCTCGTCACCCATGTCGGCCGCCTGCCGGTGCGAGGCGAGGTCATTTCAGGGCCGGGTCCGTTCGAGATCGAAGTGCTCGACGCCGACCCGCGCCGCGTCAAGCGGCTGCGGATCGGACTGCGCAAGGAGCGTCCCGCCGTCCGGCCGCGCGACGGGCGGCGGCGCGAGGCCGCGCCCGATGCGCCATCGCAACCGCAGGGCGACCCGGCCTCTCCTTCATCGCCGGGCGATGGAGGCGAAACCCCGTGAACATTGCAGGCAGCATCCGCACCACCGGCCTTGCCGTCACTCTGTCATGGGGCTGGAAGCGCGCCGTCATTGCGCTTCTCGCCGGCGCCGCGTCCTCGCTTGCGATGGAACCGTTCAACGCCTGGCCGGTGCTGTTCGTCACCTTTCCGATCGCGATCTGGCTGATCGACGGCGCCGGCGCCGGCCGGCTCGGCGGGGTGCCGGCCGCGGCGCTTGCGGGATGGCTGTTCGGCTTCGGCTATTTCGTTCCGGGGCTGTACTGGATCGGCAATGCCTTCCTCGTCGATGCGCAGACTTTCGCATGGCTGATGCCGTTCGCCGTCATCGGCCTTCCGGCGTATCTGGCACTCTTCACCGCGCTCGGCTTCGCGCTGGCGCGCCTGATCTGGACCAGGGACGCCTCGCGCATTCTCGCGCTCGCCGTGGCGCTCACGGTCGGCGAATGGCTGCGCGGGCATGTCCTGACGGGATTTCCGTGGAACGCATTCGGCTACGCGCTGACGGAGCCGCTGCCGCTGGCGCAAACCGCGTCGCTGATCGGACTGTGGGGCCTGACATTCCTCAGCGTCGCGATCTTTGCAAGCCCCGCCGTGCTGATCGACGGACGAGACCGAAGTCAAAGACCGTGGATCGCCCCGGTCACCGCAGTCATTCTGCTCCTCGCGATGGCCGTCTACGGCGCCGTCAGGCTGTCGCGCCATCCGACGGAATTCGTGGACAACGTCAAACTGCGCATCATGCAGCCCAATCTGACGCAGGACGCGCGCTTCAACTATTCCGCCAAGGCGGCGGTGATGCAGAAATATCTGACGCTCTCCGACCGCGCCACCGGACCGCATTCGGCTCGCGTCGGCGGCGCCACCATCCTGATCTGGCCGGAATCGGCGTTCCCGTTTTTTCTCGCCCGCGAAGCCGACGCCATGGCCCAGATCGCCGATCTGCTGCCGAAGGGCACGATCCTGATCACCGGCTCGGTGCGCGCGCCGGACCTGCCCCCTGGCGTCAGGATCACGCGGGCCTACAACTCGATCTACGTCATCGGCGACGACGGCACTATCCTTTCAACCTATGACAAGCTGCACCTGGTGCCGTTCGGCGAATTTCTGCCGTTCCAGGGCCTGATGGAAAAGCTCGGCTTCGTTCAGCTCACCAAGGTCCGGGGCGGTTTCATACCGGGGACGATACGGCGGACCATCGAGCTTCCCAACGCGCCGAGCGTGCTCCCGCTGATCTGCTATGAGGCGATCTTTCCCGGCGCCATCGAATCCCGCGGCGGCCGGCCCGGCTGGATCGTCAACCTCACCAATGACGGCTGGTTCGGGATCAGCACGGGACCCCATCAGCACCTCCAGCAAGCGCGGATGCGGGCGATCGAAGAAGGACTACCCCTCGTGCGCGCGGCGAACACCGGTATTTCGGTGGTCACCGATCCCGTAGGGCGTATTGTCGCACGGCTCGATCTCGGCGTCGAAGGGGTGCTGGATTCCCGCCTTCCCGTCGCAATACCGCCAACGCCCTACGCCCGCGCCGGGGATGTTCCCGCCGCCATTATGGTGACCATCGCGCTCGTTTTGGTAATTCGACGACGCCGCGAACACTGACCACGATGAATTTGGATCGAATCGATCCAAATTCATGAGCGTGATCGATCCCGATATTTTGGGATTTTGGGAAGCGGGATGCGGGCGGAAAACCATTACACGCTTTTCATCATCCCGCGACACCGGCGCGCGCGGAGGCCAGCCGACAGAGGCGCAATGCGGCGCTCCATTCGCCGATCGACATAATCAGTGTAACAATTTGCACGCTTGGTATAATGCGGCGGATGGAACCGCCCGAGATTAACCGCAAATTTTTATCACGTGATTCAGTTGCGTTTGACGATAATAGCACCGGAAGCGTATCCCATGGATCGCTCCCCCATTTGAGGAGGCCAAGGAGATGTCGACCAAGGCGCCCAATCCTGTTGACAAGCATGTCGGCAGCCGTGTGCGCATGCGCCGCATCATGCTGGGCATGAGTCAGGAAAAGCTCGGCGAGGCTCTCGGACTGACGTTTCAGCAGGTTCAGAAATACGAGAAAGGCACCAATCGCGTGGGCGCCAGCCGCATTCAGCAGATATCCGAAATCCTGCAGGTCCCGGTCTCGTTTCTGTTCGAGGGCAGCCCGGGCACGGGCGTCGCCAGGGTCGAGGGTCTGAGCGAAGCTCCGTCCCCTGCCTACGTCTCCGATTTTCTCGCAACCTCCGAGGGTCTGGCGCTGACCCGCGCATTCACGCGGATCACCGACGCGAAACTCCGCCGCAGCATCGTGGACATGGTCGAGCAGATCGCCGCCCGCGAACCGCCCGACCGGCGCTAGGCGGGCGCGGTCATTTCACCGTCTCCACCAGACGTCACGATGATGGCTGCCGCTTCCGATCCTTCCGACCTTCGTCCCGCGATCAATGATACCGTATTGCCGCGCAGCGGCGGCCGCGATTCCGGGCAAGGCTCGTTCTTCGGACGCCGCAAGGGGCACAAGCTGCGGCCGCATCAGAACGAACTGATCTCGCACCTGCTGCCGCGCCTCAGCGTCGATCCCGGCAAAACCGGAGCCGAGCCGGCTGCGCTGTTCGACCGGACGGTGGAGGAGATGCGTATCGAGATCGGATTCGGCGGCGGCGAGCATCTCGTCGCCGAGGCGCTGGCGTTTCCGCGCACCGGCTTCATCGGCTGCGAACCCTACGTCAACGGCATGGCGAAGATCCTCACGCAGATCGAGGCGCACGCTATCGGCAACGTTCGCCTGTTCGCCGGCGACGCATCGGACCTGCTGGCGGCGCTGCCGCGCGCCTCGCTGGCGCGGATCGATCTGATCCATCCCGACCCGTGGCCGAAGCGCCGGCATTGGAAACGCCGCTTCGTTCAGTACGCGACGGTCGCGGAGATGGCGCGCGTGCTGCGGCCGGGCGGCGAATTCCGTTTCGTCAGCGACATCGCCGACTATTGCGCATGGACGCTGTCGCATCTCGCGCGCTCGCCGGATTTCCTGTGGCTGGCCGAACGCGCAGACGACTGGCGCAACCCGTGGCCAAACTACACCATGACGCGCTACGGCCGCAAAGCGATGCGCGAAGGCCGCCGCGCCGCCTATCTGCGTTTCCGGCGCGAAAGAAATGCTGCATAGGCTTGTTGTTTTTCGGGCCAGCAGCCCCTTTTGCTGAAAATTCACCATTCGCTGCCCGGTCAAAAGCCGGACCCTGCGACGACGCGATGAAATCGGCGCTCGCGCCTCGCCCGGGCCTTGCCGGGGAGTTCGAAAACGGCTATATTCGTCGAAACTTTCTCATACGATCACGTATCGAGAGTGGGCCCGTCCGGACCCGCTCTTTTTTATTTCCTGAACGGACCTGATGCGCCCGGCGCTTCCAGGTTCCTTTCAGTCAGCTAGAGCATGATCCCGAAAAGTGGAAACCGGTTTTCGGAAAAGATCATGCTCAAACAAAAAGATGAGCGACGAGTCTGGTTCAACGCAGTTGAAACAGACTCTAGCGCCGGATCAACCGACAAGCCGGTCCGGCACAGCCCGCGTCAGATCCAATACAGAGCGACCCTGAACCTGAACATGATCGACCCCGCCGCCCAGATCCCGGACCATGAGTTGCTCGATGAGCCGCGTCTGGTGGTCGAGCCGGGCATGGCCGCGCGCGTCTCGTCGGTCGTCGCCCCGGTCCTGCATGGCATGGGATACCGCCTGGTCCGCATCAAGGTCTCGGGCGAAGCCGGTTGCACCGTCCAGATCATGGCCGAACGGCCGGACGGATCGATGCGCATCGAGGATTGCGAGGCGATCTCGAAAGCCCTGTCGCCGGTTCTCGACGTCGCCGATCCGATCGACAAGGCCTATCGGCTGGAAGTGTCATCGCCCGGCATCGACCGGCCGCTGGTGCGCCGCTCCGACTTCGAGCGCTACGCCGGCCACCTTGCGAAGATCGAGATGGCAGTCGCCCATCAGGGACGCAAGCGGTTCCGGGGCATCCTTCAGGGTGTGAGCGACAACGCGGTGCGCCTGCATCGGGACGACGTTCAAAATGACGCCGACGGCGACGTGCTGCTGATCATGGAGGACATCGCCGATGCCCGACTGGTCCTGACCGATGAATTGATTGCGGAATCGATGCGGCGGGGCAAGATCGCGGAACGCGAAATGAAGCGGGATCTCGGCATTCTGCCTCCGCCTCCCTCGCATGCAAAAAACGATTCGGCGAGACGCAAAGCGCCGAAGCCGAAACTCAGGGGCAGGACGAAGGTCCCCGCAAGGACGCCGCCGAAAAACACCAAGCAACATCGCCTCGACGCAGAACGGCTGCGGCGCGGCGACCTCGATTCCACCGAAGGAGAATAAGTCATGGCCGCTGTCAGCGCCAACAAGCTCGAACTGCTGCAAATCGCGGACGCGGTCGCGCGAGAGAAGACCATCGACCGCGGCATCGTAATCGCCGCGATGGAGGACGCCATCGCCAAGGCGGCCCGCGCCCGCTACGGCAGCGAGACCGACGTTCACGCGGAGATTCACCCCAAGACCGGCCAGCTCCAGCTCACCCGCCACATGCTGGTGGTCGATCAGGTCGAGAACGCCGCCAACCAGATCTCGCTGAAGGATGCCCAGCGGGCCAATCCGGGCGCGCAGATCGGCGACACCATCGCCGACACGCTGCCGCCGCTGGAATACGGCCGCATCTCCGCGCAGTCCGCCAAGCAGGTGATCGTGCAGAAGGTGCGCGAGGCCGAGCGCGACCGGCAGTATCAGGAGTTCAAGGACCGCATCGGCGACATCGTCAACGGCATCGTCAAGCGCGTCGAATACGGCAGCGTGATCGTCGATCTCGGCCGCGGCGAGGCCGTCATACGGCGCGACGAGATGCTGCCGCGCGAGGTGTTCCGCAACGGCGACCGCGTCCGCGCCTATATTTTCGATGTGCGGCGCGAAACCCGCGGCCCGCAGATCTTCCTGTCGCGCACCCATCCGCAGTTCATGGTGAAGCTGTTCGCGCAGGAAGTGCCGGAAATCTACGACGGCATCGTCGAGATCAAGGCGGTGGCGCGCGATCCGGGTTCTCGCGCCAAGATCGGCGTGATCTCGCGGGATTCCTCGGTCGATCCGGTCGGCGCCTGCGTCGGCATGCGCGGCTCGCGCGTCCAGGCGGTCGTCAACGAGTTGCAGGGCGAGAAGATCGACATCATCCCGTGGTCGCCGGACATCGCGACCTTCGTCGTCAACGCGCTGGCGCCGGCGGAAGTCGCGAAGGTCGTGATCGACGAGGACCGCGAGCGGATCGAGGTCGTGGTCCCCGATACCAACAACCAGTTGTCGCTGGCGATCGGGCGGCGCGGACAGAACGTGCGCCTCGCCTCGCAGCTGACCGGGTGGGACATCGACATCCTGACCGAGCAGGAGGAATCGGAGCGGCGCCAGGCCGACTTCGAGAACGCGACCCGCATGTTCATGGAGGCGCTGAACGTCGACGAGGTCGTCGGCCAGCTTCTGGCGTCGGAAGGATTCACCTCGGTCGAGGAGCTGACGCTGGTCGATCCGCGGGAACTCGCCGTCATCGAGGGCTTCGACGACGAGACCGCAAGCGAGCTGCAGAGCCGCGCCCGCGAATATCTCGAACAGCTCGAGGCCGAACTGGAAAACAGGCGCAAGGAACTTGGCGTGGACGACGCCTTGAAGACGGTGCCCGGCGTAACCTCGAAGATGCTGGTGAAGCTCGGCGAGAACGAGGTGAGGACCGTCGAGGACCTGGCCGGCTGCGCCACCGACGATCTGGTCGGCTGGACCGAGCGCAAGGACGGCGAAGCGGTCAAGCACGCCGGCTACCTCGACGGCATGGACATCTCGCGCGAGGACGCCGAGACCGTCATCATGCAGGCGCGGCTGATCGCCGGCTGGATCACCGAAGCGGACCTTGCGAAACCGGTGGAGGCCGAAGCCGCCGAAGATCAACCGGCTTGAGAACGGTGCCCGAAAAAACCAGGCATCGGCTCTGCGAGAAGACCTCGCGCCGATGACAAGCGCGTATTCCGCAAAAGTGGATACCGGTTTTGCGATCAGAATACGCGCCGGCCGGAAAATGCTCTAGGAGAATGCCCAGGACATGCTTGCCATCGCCGACCCGGCAGACCTTGATGACGGACCACGGACCAACAGGTCCGTGACGACGCGCATGTGCGCCGTCACGCGCCAGGTGCGGCCGGTCGGGGAACTGATCCGGTTTGTCGTGTCGCCTTCGGGCGAGGTTGTCGCCGACCTGAAACGGAAGCTCCCGGGCCGGGGTCTCTGGATTTCGGCGTCTCATGCCGCGGTTGCGGAAGCCGTCCGTCGTCACCAGTTTAGCCGGGGCTTCAAACGCGAGATCCGGGCCTCGGCGTCTCTGGCGGACGACACCGGACAGTCGCTGGTCCGCAGCGCGATCGACGCGCTGGCCATCGCCGCCAAGGCCGGTCGGGTCATCTCCGGTTTCGCCAAGGTCGAGGAGGCGCTTCTCCGGCGTCAGGCCGTAGCCCTGCTCCACGCCACGGACGGCGCCGCCGACGGAATCCGGAAACTGGACGCCATCGTCAGGAAAACAGCGGCGGATTCCGGCGAAATGCGGGAAATCCCGGTGATTGCCGCACTGACATCGGCGGAATTGGATTTGGCACTGGGCCGGTCAAATGTGATACATGCAGCCCTGCTCGCCGGTCCGGCGAGCGGGACGTTCCTGTCGCGCAGCCAGCTCCTGGTCCGATACCGGGATGGCGGGCGGCGGCAAGGCCGCTGAACACGGCATTAATTCTAACGACAAGACCTGTGCGATCGCGCATAGCGCAACAAGATTGGGACTGCTGAATGGTTGATACGAAAAATCCTGGCGACAAGACTCTGAGCGTCAGCCCGAGCAAGACCTTGACGCTCAAGCCGCGCGTCGAGCAGGGCACGGTGCGCCAGAGCTTCAGCCACGGCCGTACCAAGCAGGTGGTGGTCGAAAAACGCGGCAAGCGCCGGATCGGCGGCGACGCGCCAGCCACGGAACCCGCAGGCATTGCGGAACCGGCCACTCCCCGGACGCCCGCCGCCAAGGCTCCGCCGGCGCGTCCCGCGACGTCAGCCCCGCCGCGCGCCGGTTCGGGCGTGGTGCTGCGGACATTGACCGAGGACGAACGCAGCGCGCGCGCGAGCGCGCTGGCCGAGGCCAAGGTCCGCGCCGAGGAAGAACGCCGACTTGCCGAGGCCGAAGCCGCGCGCCGCAACAGCAAGGAAGGCATCGAGCAGGCCGAGCGCGAGGCCGCCGAGGCCCGCCGCAAGGCCGAGGAAGAGCGTCACCGCCAGGAAGAGGAAGCCAAGCGCAAGGCCGAACTCGAAGCCAAGCGCCGCTTCGGCGAAACCGAGACCAAGGCCGCGCCGGCCAAGACAACGACCACCACGCGCACGGCGCCTCCGGCGCGCCCGGCCGCCGTCGCCGCCGACGGCAGCGACGAGGACGAGGCTCCCCGCATGGTCCGCCGTCCCGGCGGCGGCCCCGCGCGTCCGGTGGTCGCGCCGAAGCCCGCCGCCAAGCTGGGGCCGCAGAAACAGCGCGGCCGCCTCACCGTGGTGACCGCGCTCAACGCCGACGACGTGCGCGAGCGATCGATCGCCTCGTTCCGCCGCCGCACCCAGCGCCTGAATCGAGCAGGCCGAGCGCGAGGCCGCCGAGGCCCGCCGCAAGGCCGAGGAAGAGCGTCACCGCCAGGAAGAGGAAGCCAAGCGCAAGGCCGAACTCGAAGCCAAGCGCCGCTTCGGCGAAACCGAGACCAAGGCCGCGCCGGCCAAGACAACGACCACCACGCGCACGGCGCCTCCGGCGCGCCCGGCCGCCGTCGCCGCCGACGGCAGCGACGAGGACGAGGCTCCCCGCATGGTCCGCCGTCCCGGCGGCGGCCCCGCGCGTCCGGTGGTCGCGCCGAAGCCCGCCGCCAAGCTGGGGCCGCAGAAACAGCGCGGCCGCCTCACCGTGGTGACCGCGCTCAACGCCGACGACGTGCGCGAGCGATCGATCGCCTCGTTCCGCCGCCGCACCCAGCGCCTGAAGGGCCACACCGCGAACGAGGCGAAGGAAAAGCTGGTCCGCGAGGTGATCGTTCCGGAAGCGATCACCATCCAGGAACTCGCCAACCGCATGGCCGAGCGCGCGGTGGACGTGATCCGGATGCTGATGAAGCAGGGCGCGATGCACAAGATCACCGACGTGATCGACGCCGATACCGCGCAGCTCATCGCCGAAGAACTGGGCCACACCGTCAAGCGCGTCGCCGCGAGCGACGTCGAGGAAGGCCTGTTCGACGTGGTCGACGATTCCACCGACACCGAGCCGCGCTCGCCGGTCGTCACCGTGATGGGCCACGTCGATCACGGCAAGACCTCGCTGCTCGACGCGCTGCGCCACGCCAACGTGGTATCGGGCGAAGCCGGCGGCATCACTCAGCATATCGGCGCCTATCAGGTCGCATCGCCCGACGGCAAGAAGATCACCTTCATCGACACCCCGGGCCATGCGGCCTTCACCGCGATGCGCGCCCGCGGCGCCAAGGTCACCGACATCGTCATTCTGGTGGTCGCCGCCGACGACGGCGTGATGCCGCAGACCATCGAGGCCATCAATCACGCCAAGGCCGCCAAGGTCCCGATGATCATCGCGATCAACAAGATCGACAAGCCCGAGGCGAAGCCGGAGCGCGTGCGCACCGAACTGCTGCAGCACGAAGTGCAGGTCGAATCGATGGGCGGCCAGGTGGTCGACGTGGAAGTTTCCGCCAAGAACAGGACCAATCTCGACAAGCTCCTGGAAATGATCTCCCTGCAGGCCGACCTGCTCGACCTCAAGACCAACGCCTCGCGGCCCGCCGAAGGCACCGTGATCGAAGCCAAGCTGGATCGCGGCCGCGGCCCCGTCGCCACCGTTCTGGTCCAGCGCGGCACGCTGCGGATCGGCGACATCATCGTGGCCGGCGCCGAGATGGGCCGCGTCCGCGCGCTGATCTCCGATCAGGGCGAAACGGTCGACGAGGCCGGACCCTCGGTGCCCGTCGAGGTGCTCGGTTTCAACGGTCCGCCGGAAGCCGGCGACCGATTGGCCGTGGTCGAAAACGAGGCCCGCGCCCGTCAGGTCACGAGCTATCGCGCCCACCAGAAGCGCGAAAACGCAGCCGCCAGCGCCTCCGGCATGCGCGGCTCGCTCGAGCAGATGATGTCGCAGCTCAAGACCGCGGGCCGCAAGGATTTCCCGCTGATCATCAAGGCCGACGTGCAGGGCTCGCTGGAAGCCATCCTCGGCTCGCTGGAAAAGCTCGGCACCGAGGAAGTCGCCGCGCGCATCCTGCATGCGGGCGTCGGCGGCATCTCAGAATCCGACGTCACGCTGGCGGAGGGCTTCAACGCCGCCATCATCGGCTTCTCGGTCCGCGCCAACAAGGAGGCCGCCGCCGCGGCCAAGCGCAACGGCATCGAGATCCGCTACTACAACATCATCTACGACCTCGTGGACGACGTGAAGAAGGCGATGAGCGGCCTGCTCGCGCCGACGCTGCGCGAAACCATGCTGGGCAACGCCGAGATCCTGGAGGTGTTCAACATCTCCAAGGTCGGCAAGGTGGCGGGCTGCCGGGTCACCGACGGCAGCGTGGAGCGCGGCGCCCATGTCCGCCTGATCCGCGACAATGTCGTGGTGCACGAAGGCAAGCTCTCGACCTTGAAGCGGTTCAAGGACGAAGTGAAGGAAGTCCAGTCGGGCCAGGAGTGCGGCATGGCGTTCGAGAACTACCACGACATGCGCGTCGGCGACGTCATCGAGTGCTATCGCGTGGAGACCATACAGCGCTCGCTGTGAGTCCAAATCTCACGGCGCGTTAGCCTCCTTCCTTTCGTCATTGCCGGACTTGATCCGGCGATCCATCCGCTGAAAGCGGACCCCTGAATGAACGATGGATGCCCGGGTCAGGCCCGGGCATGACCGGTGACTTGAATGCCGCGCCACCACAGGAAAGAGTCCGCTCCCGGCACCTCGCAGCGCCAGTTGCGCGTCGGCGAGACCGTGCGGCACGCGATCGCCGACATTCTTGCCCAGGGCCTCGTTCATGATCCCGTGCTCGAAGGGCATCTCGTCACCGTGCCCGAGGTCCGCATGTCCGCCGACCTCAGGCTCGCGACGATCTACGTGATGCCGCTCGGCGGCCGCGACACAGCCGATGTCATTGAAGCGCTCGAGCGCAACAGAAAATTCCTGCGCGGAGAAATCGCGCGGCGCGTTAACCTGAAATTTGCGCCTGACATCCGCTTTCGCGCCGACGAGCGATTCGACGAAGCGGAACGTATCGAGAAATTATTGCGAACACCTGCGGTGCAGAGAGACCTCGCACCGGATTCGGACGAAAGCTGACGACCATGACCGCACCTAATGCCGCCCTCGATTCGAAAATCGGCGAATCGGACGGCGCCGAGAAAAATAAATCTGCAGCCGAAAACGCCTTTCTCGACGCGCCCCGGAAAAGACAGAACAACCAGCCGCGCCGCGACCGCCGCGACGTTCACGGCTGGGTCGTCCTCGACAAGCCCGTCGGCATGACCTCGACCCATGCGGTGGCGGTCGTGAAGCGGCTGTTCAACGCCAGGCGGGCCGGCCACGCCGGCACGCTCGACCCGCTGGCCTCGGGCGGCCTGCCGATTGCCTTAGGAGAAGCCACCAAGACCGTGCCTTTCGTCATGGACGGCCGCAAACGCTACCGCTTCACGGTGCAATGGGGCGAGGAGCGCGACACCGACGACACCGAAGGCCGGGTCACGCGGACCAGCGCGAGCCGTCCCGATGCGGACGCGGTGCGGGCGCTGCTGCCGCGCTTCACCGGCGTCATTTTGCAAACCCCGCCGCAATATTCGGCCATCAAGATCCAGGGCGAGCGCGCCTACGATCTCGCGCGCGACGGCGAAGTTGTGGAACTGAAGCCGCGCGAGGTCGAAATCCACGAATTGACCCTTGTGGAACAGCCGGATAGCGCGACCTCCGTGTTCGAGGCCGAGTGCGGAAAAGGAACCTATGTACGGGCGCTGGCCCGCGATATCGGCCGGATTCTCGGCTGTTACGGCCACATCGGCGCGCTGCGGCGAACGCTGGTCGGCCCGTTCGGCGAGGCCGACATGATTCCGCTGGCAGAACTGGAGGCTTTGTGCAATAGAGCCGCATCCGGCGAGGGAAGCCTCGCCGACGCGCTTTTGCCCGTTGAGACCGCGCTGGACGACATCCCGGCACTGGCCGTCACTCGGGCCGATGCGGCAAGGCTCCATCGGGGTCAGGCCGTCTTGTTGCGCGGGCGGGATGCGCCTCAGAGTAGCGGCACAGTCTATGTCACGGTGGCGGGCCGGTTGTTGGCTCTCGCCGAACTGGGACATGGCGAACTCATCCCCAAGCGCGTGTTCAACCTGACCGGGCTGACAGCCAGTTCCGGTCGCAACGAAAGAGGCTGACGATGTCGGTGACCGCCGAACGCAAAGCGGAAATCATCAAGTCGAGCGCCCGCAAGTCGGGCGATACCGGTTCGCCGGAGGTTCAGGTCGCGATCCTGTCGGAACGCATCTCCAACCTGACGAACCATTTCAAGAGCCACACCAAGGACAACCATTCCCGCCGTGGCCTCCTGAAGCTGGTTTCCACGCGTCGTTCCCTGCTCGATTACATCAAGAAGAAGGACGAGGCGCGTTACAAGGCGCTGCTCGAGAAACATAACATCCGCCGTTAAGCGACCAGCGCATCCCCGCGCGCTGTGAATCGTGGACGTGAATGTCCACGCGATTCGTGATCTGCGACAAACGAAAGCCGTTTTTGAAAACAGATCGCGCCCAAGGAAGAGCGTGTCCAGCAGCAATCCGGCGGCTGGGCGATGACGGGTCAAATGCCCGTACCATCGGAAGGATGGACGCCATTCAAAACCAGAAGACCATGGCAGGATCGCCGGACGCCGGTGCTGCAACGCTAGTTGCCGCCAGCATTCCGCCATCCTCGCGCATGGTTTTTTGCGCTTTGACGTCCGTGCTTTCGTGAACCGATGAAAGACCAACCAATGTTCAACAAGCATTCAGTCGAGATCGACTGGGGCGGACGTCCGCTCAAGCTCGAAACCGGCAAGATCGCCCGCCAGGCCGACGGGGCCGTGATGGCCACTTACGGCGAGACTGTCGTGCTCGCCACCGTCGTCGCCGCCAAGACGCCGCGCGAGGGCGTCGATTTCCTGCCGCTCACTGTCGATTACCAGGAGAAGACCTACGCCGCCGGCCGCATTCCCGGCGGCTATTTCAAGCGCGAGGGACGCCCGACCGAAAAGGAGACGCTGGTATCCCGCCTGATCGACCGCCCGATCCGTCCGCTGTTCGCCGACGGCTGGCGCAACGAAACTCAAGTCATCGTCACCGTGCTGTCGCATGACATGGAAAACGATCCCGACGTGCTGGCGATGGTCGCGGCCTCCGCCGCGCTGACGCTGTCCGGCGCGCCGTTCAAGGGCCCGATCGGCGCGGCCCGCGTCGGCTTCATGAACGACGAATACGTCCTTAATCCGACGCTTGACGAAATGACCGACACCCAGCTTGAGCTGGTCGTCGCCGGCACCGCCGACGCCGTGCTGATGGTCGAATCGGAGGCCAGGGAGCTTTCGGAAGAGATCATGCTCGGCGCCGTGATGTTCGGCCACCGTCATTTTCAGCCGGTCATCAACGCCATCATCGAACTCGCCGAGAAGGCCGCGAAGGAGCCGCGCGAAGTCAGCCAGGCCGACGACAGCGCGCTCGAGACCGAAATGCTCGGCCTGATCGAGGGCGACCTGCGCCCGGCCTATGCGATCGCCGACAAGCAGCAGCGCCAGAACGCCGTTGCCGCCGCCAAGGGCAAGGTGATCGCGCATTACTTCCCGGAAGGGCAGGAGCCGAAATACGACAAGCTCCGCATCAGTGGCGTATTCAAGCACCTCGAAGCCAAGATCGTGCGCTGGAACATTCTCGATACCGGCAAGCGCATCGACGGCCGCGACGTCAAGACCGTGCGCAACATCGTCGCCGAGGTCGGCGTGCTGCCGCGCGCCCACGGCTCGGCGCTGTTCACCCGCGGCGAGACCCAGGCGATGGTCGTGACCACGCTCGGCACCGGCGAGGACGAGCAGTACATCGACGCGCTGTCGGGAACGTACAAGGAGACGTTCCTGCTGCACTACAACTTCCCGCCCTACTCGGTCGGCGAGACCGGACGCCTGGGCGGCGCCAAGCGCCGCGAGATCGGTCACGGCAAGCTGGCGTGGCGCGCGATCCATCCGGTGCTGCCGCCGCACCACGAATTCCCCTACACCATCCGCGTCGTCTCCGAGATCACCGAGTCCAACGGCTCGTCGTCGATGGCCTCGGTCTGCGGCGCCTCGCTGTCGCTGATGGATGCCGGCGTTCCCTTGAAGCGGCCGACGGCGGGCATCGCCATGGGCCTCATTCTCGAAGGCAGCCGCTATGCGGTGCTCTCGGACATTCTCGGCGACGAGGACCATCTCGGCGACATGGACTTCAAGGTCGCGGGCACTGAAGGGGGCATCACTTCGCTGCAGATGGACATCAAGATCGCCGGCATCACCGAGGAGATCATGAAGGTCGCGCTCGCCCAGGCCAAGGACGGGCGCGTCCACATCCTCGGCGAAATGGCGAAAGCGCTGACCAACGCCCGCGCCGAACTCGGCGAATACGCGCCGCGCATCGAGACCTTCAAGATCCCGACCGACAAGATCCGCGAAGTGATCGGCACCGGCGGCAAGGTGATCCGCGAGATCGTCGAGAAGACCGGCGCCAAGGTCAACATCGAGGACGACGGCACCGTGAAGGTGGCGTCCAACGACGGCGAGGCCATGAAGGCCGCGATCAAGTGGATCAAGTCGATCGCTTCTGACCCGGAAGTCGGCCAGATCTACGAGGGCACCGTGGTCAAGGTGATGGAGTTCGGCGCCTTCGTAAACTTCTTCGGCGCCAAGGACGGCCTCGTGCATATTTCGCAGCTTGCCTCCGCCCGCGTGCAAAAAACCTCCGACGTTGTGAAGGAAGGCGACAAGGTCAAGGTCAAGCTGCTCGGCTTCGACGATCGCGGCAAGACGCGGCTGTCGATGAAAGCGGTCGATCAGGAGACCGGCGAGGACCTGGAGGCCAAGCAAAAGACTGAAAAGGCCGACGCGCCGCGCGAGGCCGCTGTGGAGTAGCTCTCCCCAGAGCAAAGTCATCAATTAAAGGGGCGGCTCGAGAGGCCGCCCTTTTTGTTTGCTTGCATGTAAATGTTTTTTGAAAGCGCCTCATCGAAGCAGAGCGCGCTCCCTCTTCCGCTTGCGGGCCGCGCCGCGAGCAGCGCTGAGAGGGTTGGGGAGGGGACGCTGTCGGTGAAGATCCCCCACCCGCCCGACTTCGTCGGTCGACCTCTCCCACAAGCGGAAGGGGTTAAGAACCGTTCGCCTCCACGCACCCCTTCACCACATCGCCCAGCGCCGCGAAATCGGCCTTGCGCGGCGAGGTCCGGCGAAACGCCAGGCCGATGCTGCGGCCGGGCTGCGGGTCTTCCAGCCGCAGGATCTTGACGCGTCCGTCGCGCGCCTCGACGGCGGCTGCGATCTGCGGGATCAGCGTCACGCCGTAACCGCCCGCCACCATCTGCATCACGGTGGCGAGGCTGGATGCGCCGAACGTCATGCCGGTCGCGCCCGGCGAAGGCCCGCGCGGGATCGTTGCGCAAAACGCCAGAGCCTGATCGCGCAGGCAGTGACCATCCTCGAGCAGGATCAGGCGCGATTGATCGATATCGCGCGCCGCCACGCGGCGTCTGGCGGGCCGGGGATCGCTCGCCGGCACCGCCAGCAGGAACAGATCGTCGAACAACTCCATGGTGTCGATGTCGGGCTCGCCGAGCGGCAGCGCCAGCATCGCGGCGTCGAGCGCGCCGCCCTTGATCTCCTCGACCAGCAGCCGCGTCTGGGTCTCGCGCAGTTCGAGTTGCAAATCCGGAAATTGCGATTGCAGCGCCGGCAACATGCGCGGCAGCAGGTATGGCGCAAGCGAGGGAATAATGCCGAGGGTCAAACGCCCCGTCAGCGGCCTGGCGCGATGGCGGGCAAAATCGACGAGATCGCGCGCCGAGGCCAGCACGTCCTCGGCGCGGCGGGAAATTTCCCGGCCGATCTCGGTCAGCATCACCTCGCCGGGACGACGCTCCACCAGCGTGACGCCAAGAAACTGTTCGAGTTCGCGGATCTGCATCGACAGCGCCGGCTGGGTGATGGCGCAGGCGTCCGCGGCGCGTCCGAAATGGCCGTGGCGCGCGAGCGCGGCAAGGTAGCGAAGCTGCTTGAGCGTGACCATTCCCGATAAGATAAGCTTATTACAATGCGAAGGCAATTCGACTGGACCTGATGCCGGATATCTCCCAAACTCCGCTCACCCTCGCGTTGCGGGAGGACTGCGGCCTTGGATCAACGAACCTCGTCGAGCACCGGCGCCGGCGCACCCGGACAGGCGAACGCCGCCGCGCGCTCGCGCTGAGGTCTCGGCGGTGACCGCAACCCCGGAGTCGCCCCATGGCGGCCGTTCGGCAACGCGACAGCACAGCATCGGGAGACGAGCATGGACGCAAAGACGAACGACAAGGGCGCTGGCAAATGCCCGGTCACGGGCGGCCGGGGACGGCGCAATCGCGAATGGTGGCCGGAGCAACTCGACGTTCAGGTTCTCCATCACAATTCGAAGCTGTCCGATCCGATGGGCAACGACTTCGACTATGCCAGGGAGTTCGCAACCCTTGATCTGAACGCCGTCATCGACGACCTCAAGGCGCTGATGACGGACTCGCAGGAGTGGTGGCCGGCCGATTTCGGCCACTACGGCGGACTGATGGTTCGACTCGCGTGGCACAGCGCCGGAACCTATCGCATCACCGACGGCCGCGGCGGCGCCGGCGGCGGTCAGCAACGCTTCGCGCCGCTGAACTCGTGGCCGGACAACGTGCTGCTCGACCGCGCGCGCCGCCTGTTGTGGCCGATCAAGCAGAAATACGGCCGTAAGATTTCCTGGGCCGATCTCTACGTTCTCGCCGGCAACGCCGCGCTGGAATCGATGGGCTTCAAGACCTTCGGCTTCGCCGGCGGCCGTATCGACGAATGGGAGCCGCAGGAATTGTTCTGGGGGCCGGAAGGGACGTGGCTGGGCGACGAGCGCTACAGCGGCGAACGCGAACTCGCGGAGCCGCTGGCCGCGGTGCAGATGGGCCTGATCTACGTCAACCCGGAAGGCCCGAACGGCGAGCCGGATCCGATCGCGGCGGCCAAGGACATCCGCGAAACGTTCTTCCGCATGGCGATGAACGACGAGGAGACCGTGGCGCTGATCGCCGGCGGCCACACCTTCGGCAAGACCCACGGCGCCGGCGATGCATCGCTGGTCGGGCCGGCGCCGGAATCGGCCGCGGTCGAGGACCAGGGCCTCGGCTGGAAGAGCAGGTTCGGCACGGGCAAGGGAGCCGATTCGATCGGCAGCGGCCTGGAGGTCACCTGGACGCAAACGCCGACGAAGTGGGACAACAACTTCTTCGACACGCTGTTCAAGTACGAATGGGAATTGACCAAGAGCCCGGCCGGCGCTCACCAGTGGCAGGCGAAAAACGCCCCGGCGATCACGCCCGACGCCCACGACAAGTCGAAGATGCATGTACCGACCATGCTGACGACCGACCTGTCGCTACGCTTCGATCCCATCTACGGAAAGATCTCGAAGCACTTCCACGAGAATCCCGACCAGTTCGCGGACGCCTTCGCCCGCGCATGGTTCAAGCTGACCCATCGCGACATGGGACCGCGCGAGCGCTATCTCGGCCCCCTGGTGCCGAAGGAAGTGCTGCTCTGGCAGGACCCGATCCCGGCCGTTGATCATGAACTCGTCAACGACGCGGACGTCGCAAGCCTGAAAGCGAAGATACTCGCCTCCGGCCTGACGGCGCCGCAACTGATCTCCACCGCCTGGGCCTCGGCCTCGACGTTCCGCGGCACCGACAAGCGCGGCGGCGCCAACGGCGCGCGTATCCGTCTCGCGCCGCAGAAGGACTGGGAGGTCAACCAGCCGGAGCAGTTGAAAACGGTGCTGGCGAAGCTCGAGGCGATTCAGAAGGAGTTCAACGGTTCGGCCGGCGGCGGCCGGAAAATCTCGCTCGCCGACCTGATCGTGCTCGGCGGCAATGCCGCGGTCGAGAAGGCGGCCGGGGACGCCGGGATCGCCGTGAAAGTGCCTTTCACGCCGGGCCGCATGGACACCTCGCAGGAACAGACCGATGTCGAATCGTTCGCTCCGCTGGAGCCGCGCGCCGACGCCTTCCGCAACTACATCAGCAACAGGCACCAGTTCATGGCGCCCGAAGAGGCGATGGTGGACCGCGCGCAACTGCTGAACCTGACGGGGCCGGAGATGACGGTTCTGGTCGGCGGCCTGCGCGTGCTCGGCGCCAATGCCGGAGATTCCAGGCACGGCGTCTTCACCAGCCAGCCGGGCAAGCTGACGAACGACTTCTTCGTCAACCTGCTCACCATGGATACGATATGGCAACCGGCCGGCGACGGGGTCTATGAGGGCCGCGACCGCAAGACCAACGCGCTGAAGTGGACCGCCACCCGCGTCGACCTGATCTTCGGCTCGCACTCGCAGCTTCGCGCCTTCGCCGAAGTCTATGCCTGCGCCGACTCCAGGGAGACGTTCGCAAGGGACTTCGTCGCCGCATGGGCCAAGGTGATGAACGCCGACCGTTTCGATCTCGCGGACCGGCCGCAGACGCTGCAGGCCGCCGAATAAACCCGGCAGCAGGCCGATCAACAGCAAACCTCCGCGATTTTTAGCGGAGGTTTTTTATTCATGGCGTTTTCGAGCCGCGTTTTCGAGCGAAGCATGTCCTCCGGGATTGACCCAAGGAACCGGTTCGCGTGAAGAAACCGCGCCAACAAAACGTGGTCTTGCCGCTCTTGCCCATTTTGGACAATTGCCTCAAAGCAGTCGCCAAATTTCGCTTCGGGAGATTCGCATGAAACTCTATTGGTCGCCGCGCTCACGCTCCTTCACCACGCTGTGGCTGATGGAGGAAACCGGCCAGCCTTACGAGCGCGTGCTCACGGATATTTCCACGGGCGCGAACAAGACGCCGGACTATCTTGCGATCAACCCGATGGGCAAGGTGCCCGCGCTGGTGGATGGCGACGTTGCGGTGGCGGAAGCGGCGGCAATTTGCGCTTACGTCGCGGACCGTTATCCGCAGGCCAAGCTCGCGCCGCCCATCGGCGATCCGCGGCGCGCCAAATATCTGCAATGGATGTTCTTCGCGCCGGGCTGCATCGAGCCGGCGATCCTGCAGGCCTATCTCAAGTTCGAGATTCCGACCGGAAGCGCGGCATGGGGCAGCACCACGCAAACCTTCGACGTTCTCGATCAGGCTCTGGAGAAAGGGCCGTGGCTGCTCGGCAACGATTTCACGGCGGCCGATGTCGCCATCGGCGCGGGCATGAATTACGCCATCCGCATGTTCAAGATGGTGCCGTCGCGTCCATCGTTCGATCGCTACATCGAGGCCTGCGTGGCCCGGCCGGCGTTTCAACGCGCGGAAAAAATCGCGGCGGGATGATTCAACTTCTTCCCTTGTGGAAGAGCGGCGATGCGGCTTGCCGCACCGCTTTGGAGAGCTACTTCGCCGTGTCGTTCGGCGTTCCGTTGCTCATGCCTTCGCTGCGCAGCGCGTCGGGTTGGGGCATCGCGATGATGTTGTAGCCGGAATCGACGAAATGAATCTCGCCGGTGACGCCGCTCGACAGATCCGACAACAAATAAAGGCCGGCGCCGCCGAGTTCGTCGAGACTGACGCCGCGCCGGCGCGGCGAATGCTTCTGCTGGAACGCGAACATGAAGCGCGCATCGCCGATGCCGGCGCCGGCCAGCGTGCGGATCGGGCCGGCCGAAATGGCATTGACGCGGATGTTCTGCCCGCCGAAATCGACTGCCAGATAGCGCACCGACGCTTCGAGCCCTGCCTTGGCCACGCCCATCACGTTGTAGTTCGGCATCGCGCGGTCGCCGCCGTTGTAGGTCAGCGTAAGCATGCTGCCGCCGTCCGGCATCAGCGCGGCCGCGCGTTTGGCGGCCTCGGTGAAGGCGAAACAGGAGATCAGCATGGTCCGCGTGAAATTCTCCCGCGTGGTGTCGGCGTAGCGGCCGTTCAGTTCGCTTTTGTCCGAGAAGGCGATGGCGTGAACCAGGAAATCCATCCTGCCCCAGGCCTTGCCGATATCGGCGAACACCTTGTCGACCGAGGCGACGTCCTCGACATCGCACGGCAGCACCAGGCTCGCGCCGACCGATTCGGCCAGCGGCCTGACCCGCTTGGCCAGCGCCTCGCCCTGGTAGGTGAAGGCCAGTTCCGCGCCGTGCGCCGCCAGTGTCTTGGCGATGCCCCAGGCGATCGAGTGGTCGTTGGCGACCCCCATGATCAGGCCACGCTTGCCTTGCATCAGGTGTGTCATGCGAGACTCCGTCCTGCCCGCCCCAAGCCGGGCATCCACGCCGTTGCGACGCGGATATGTTGGAAGATTTGGATGGCCGGCCATCCGCGCAAGACATGCTTCGCGCTTCAGCCCGGTCTTTACGAAATCGGTACTGCGACAGCCGCTCTTGCGAGGAGCCGCACAAACAGATCAAGCATCCAGTCGTTTGAATACCAGCGTGGCATTGGTGCCGCCGAAGCCGAATGAATTCGACATCACCGTGCCAATTCTGGCGTTGTCGATACGCTTACGCACGATCGGCATGTCCGCGAACACCGGATCGAGTTCGGTGATATTGGCGCTTTCGCAGATAAAGCCGTTATTCATCATCAGCAGCGAATAGATCGCCTCCTGCACGCCGGTCGCGCCGAGCGAGTGGCCCGTCAGCGACTTGGTGGCGGAAATCGGCGGACACGCCTCGCCGGTGCCGAACACCTTGCGGATCGCCTCGATTTCCGGAGGGTCGCCGGCCGGCGTCGAGGTCGCATGCGGGTTGATGTAGTCGACTTTGGTTTTCACCGTCGACATCGCCATTCTCATGCAGCGCTCGGCGCCCTCGCCCGACGGCGCGACCATGTCGTAACCGTCGGACGTCGCGCCGTAGCCGACGACCTCGCCATAGATGCGCGCGCCGCGGGCCTTGGCGTGTTCGAGCTCTTCCAGCACCACCACGCCGGCGCCGCCGGCGATCACGAAGCCGTCGCGGCTGACGTCATAGGCCCGCGACGCCGTCGCCGGCGTGTCGTTGTATTTCGAGGACATCGCGCCCATGGCGTCGAACAGCACCGACAGCGACCAGTCGAGTTCCTCGCAGCCGCCGGCGAAAACGATGTCCTGCTTGCCGATCTGAATGGTCTCGTAGGCATTGCCGATGCAGTGATTGGAGGTCGCGCAGGCCGACGAGATCGAATAGTTGACGCCCTTGATCTTGAACCACGTTGCGAGCGTCGCCGAGGCGGTGGACGACATCGCCTTGGGCACCGCGAACGGGCCGACGCGCTTGGGTCCCTTGCTGCGGGTGATGTCGGCCGCTTCCACGATGGTGCGCGCGGACGGGCCGCCGGAACCCATGATGATCCCGGTGCGCTCGTTGGAGACGTCATCGGGCTCCAGACCCGAATCGCGGATCGCCTGCTCCATCGCGACGTGATTCCATGCCGCGCCCTCCGCCAGGAAACGCATCGCGCGGCGATCGATCACATCGGCGGGATTGAGCGTCGGCGCGCCCTGCACCTGGGAGCGAAAGCCGAGTTCCGCATACTTCTCAGCGCGCGTGATGCCGGACTTCGCCTCATACAGACTGGACAGCACCTCCTGAGTGTTGTTTCCGATGGACGAGACGACGCCCATCCCCGTGACGACAACCCTCCTCATGATCTCCTCGCACTATCGTTACGCTGTCTCATGAAGGCACCTTCGTCAAAAATCCGAAACACATCGACCGGCCGGAGCCATCGGCGCTTACGTTCCCGGCGCGGCATCCTGCTTGAACAGACCGACCTTCAGGTCTTTCGCGCGATAGATAATATCGTCATCGGCGGAAAGCCACCCGTCCGCGATCCCGAGCACCAGCTTCGAGCGCATCACGCGCTTGACGTCGACATTGTACACGACCTTGCGGACGTGCGGCAGCACCTGACCGGTGAACTTGAGATCGCCGAGACCGAGCGCGCGGCCACGGCCTTCGCCGCCGGTCCAGCCGAGATAGAATCCGACCATCTGCCACAGCGCGTCGAGGCCAAGACAGCCCGGCATCACCGGATCGCCCTTGAAGTGACAGCCGAAGAACCAGAGGTCGGGTTTCACGTCGAGCTCGGCGCGGATCAACCCCTTGCCGAACTCTCCGCCGTCCTCGGTGATCTCGGTGATCCGGTCGAACATCAGCATCGGCGGCAACGGCAACTGGGCATTTCCAGGTCCAAACAATTCGCCCCGGCCGCAAGCCAGCAAACCCTCGTAATCATAGCTGCCTCGCCGATCCTGCATACTGCCTGGCCTTTCTTTCATCGGGGAATGACGGTGCGCAAAAACGCCAAACGCGACTTTCGCGTGCGACAAGCGCCGGTCTCGGATCGGCGCCGCGGAGGTCTCTAACACAGGGTCCGGAGAAGGGTAAAGCAAGGCTGGCGGGGCGGTTCAGACGTTCGCTTCATTGCCAATCGACTCCGTCAAGCGACCTTCTGACCCCAAACCACGCTAGATCATAGAGTTGCTGGCGTCCCTTTGATTCCGACGTCCGCATCAAAGGTTCTGCAAGGGTCCGCGAACTTCGGAATCGGGACACCCGCGCCCTGAATCCGCTGTCGGATGTCCTCGCAGCAATCCCGACATGCGACTTGAAACAATGGGCGCCGGCAGGCTTGCGATTCGCGCATGCGGTCCCAACTCGAAGGCTGGTGCCGAGGACGCGTGGAGACATCCTGGGAAGCCTGATTTTTCAGGCCGGAGCACCGGCTCGCGGCTCAAATAAGAAGTAATTGATATATATGGATAACTTCGTCATCAACTGGCTCGATCCCGGTCGAGATCGCGTTGCCGCGAGATCAGTTTGGAGCCGTTCTAGTTGCGAAAAACTTGCATCTGGGTATGGTTTTTTCTATAGTTTCCAATGGTCGCGGGTAGATAAAGTCTAACGGCGTCGACGAGCTTTCAGGTGCATGGCGTGAGTATGAACGAAAATATCGTGATGGTGGCCGAGGACGAGCACGGAGTTGCGGCGATCCGTCACGGACGGCAGCCGACGCTGACGGGCTGCCCCTGGCACGACGTCAACGAAATGCTGCAGTCGGTCGGCCTTCGGCCCACGAGACAGCGCATGGCGCTGGGCTGGCTGCTGTTCGGCAAGGGCGCACGCCATCTCACGGCGGAAATGCTCTACGAAGAAGCGACCATCGCCAAGGTTCCGGTCTCGCTCGCCACGGTTTACAACACCCTCAATCAGTTGACCGATGCCGGACTGCTGCGCCAGGTCAGCGTCGACGGCACCAAGACCTATTTCGATACCAACGTCACCTCGCACCATCACTTCTATCTCGAGAACAATCACGAGCTGGTCGATATCCCCGACCCGCATCTGGTGTTGCAGAAGATGCCGACCGTGCCGGAAGGTTACGAGATCAGCCGCATCGACATGGTGGTGCGGTTGCGCAAGAAGCGCTGAGCAAGCGCGATGTCAGGCGCGGGCTAAAGCGCTTTCAAGCGAAGCATGTCGCCGGGCTTGACCCGAGGATGGCTGTCGGTTCGCGTGAAGAAAACGCGTCAAAACAAAAAGCTGGCGTCAGGCTTGATTCCATCAAAGCCGGAATGGCGCTAAAAGCGCGAAGCGCGTCTTTTGATCCTGGATGACCGGCGCATCCATCAATCTTCAATCGGTCCTTTCGCGACGTGACGGATTGCCGGGTCATGAAGCGACGCCGTCTTCGAACGGCGATGCCCGCCAATGACGGTACGATTTTGCAGCAAAGTCGGCGGCGACCGCGACGCGACGTTCAGTCGATGTTTTCGTCGGCATAGACGCCCCAGAGGCGCTGCTGCTGGATCCAGCCGTCAAAGCCGTTCCCCGCGATGTGGCACCATCCCTTCGCGCAATGCTTGACCTGCGCCACCACGCCGGCCTGCAAGCGGGCCGCCACCGCGCTCCGGGTATCGGCGCTGGTATAGAGCAGCGCCAAGTCGCCCTTGGTCTTCATCGTAACGACCGCGGTGCGGCGGCCGGACAGCAGCGAGTGATAGACCCAGCCCTCGGCTCCCTCCGAATCGCGGATGCGGCGCCAGTTCTCGAATTCCGCGGTGATTTCGACGGGGAGTCCGGCCTTGGTGTAGATCCAGTTGACGTCGTTGTCCTTGGTCGGGCCGGCGCGCACGTTCACGTGGTCGGATTTCAGGCTCACATAACGCGGTATCGGGAGCCCGCTCGCGGACAGCGCGGAGTCCCTGGCGTCGGCGGCCGCTTCAAACGCGACCACGCTCACCAGCGCCGTCGCAACCGCCATTGACGAGAAAAGCCGTTTCACCCTCATCACCCGCCCCCTTGCGAAAACCCGCCATGCCGCCGATCCAGGCCAGCCCGTGTTCCGGGCCGGGGGTTCTTGTCTTGGCCCGGCCTTCTGATAGAGAGGGACCAAATACCGGGCGACCGGAGAACCCGGGGAAGCTGCACGGAAGATGCGAGGGACCCAGGAAGCCAGGGAGACAGACGCCCGAAATCTGCAGGCGGCTGCAGTTTCGAACAATCGGGTTAACGGGGATTGAACGGTCCGTCGGCCGAACCCGAATTCACCGGATTGTGCGGCCGTCTCGGAGCCGTTCCGGAAATCGCAACACTTGAGCGGGATGACGAAAAGTGCGTCGCGGTTTTCCGCTCGCATCCTGCTCCAAAGATAGTGGAATCGAGCAACAGATGCCGGTGAAGAAGAAGCCTCTGGTCGTCGTCACGCGCAAGCTGCCGGATTCGATCGAGACCCGCATGCGCGAACTGTTCGACGCGCGGCTCAATCTCGACGACCAGCCGATGACGCCGGAACAGCTCATCGACGCCGTCCGCTCCGCGGATATCCTTGTCTCCACGGTGACCGACGACATCACCGCGGCCGTGCTGAATCAACCGGACTGCAAGCTGAGGCTGATCGCGCAGTTCGGCAACGGCGTCGACAATATCGATGTCGTCGCCGCGCACGAGCGCGGCATCACCGTCACCAACACGCCGAAAGTTCTCACCGAAGACACCGCCGACATGACCATGGCGCTGATTCTGGCGGTGCCGCGCCGCTTCATCGAGGGCGCGGCGCTATTGACCGCCGGCGGCGACTGGCCGGGCTGGTCGCCGACCTGGATGCTCGGCCGGCGGCTGGGCGGCAAGCGGCTCGGCATCATCGGCATGGGCCGCATCGGCCAGGCGGTGGCGCGCCGCGCCCGCGCTTTTGGCCTGCAGATCCACTACCACAACCGCAAACCTGTGGCGCCGAAGATCGCCGACGAGCTTGGCGCGACCTACTGGGATTCGCTCGACCAGATGCTGGCGCGGATGGACATCATCTCGGTGAACTGTCCGCATACCCCGGCCACCTTCCATCTGTTGTCGGCGCGCCGCCTCAAGCTGATCCGCAAGGACGCCTACATCGTCAACACCGCGCGCGGCACCGTCATCGACGAGGATACGCTGACCAGGCTGATCGAGGCCGGCGAGATCGCAGGCGCGGCGCTCGACGTGTTCGAGCACGAACCCGCCGTCAACCCGCGGCTGGTCCGCCTCGCCAAGGCCGGCAAGGTGGTGCTGCTGCCGCATATGGGCTCGGCCACCATCGAGGGCCGCGTCGAGATGGGCGAGAAGGTCATCATCAACATCCGCACCTTCCTCGACGCCCACAAGCCGCCGGACCGCGTGCTGCCGAGCATGTTGTGAAGGCATTGAGGCGCGTAGCGGCCACCGTTTCACCCTCTCCCGCAAGGGGAGAGGGTTTCGGCGTCAGCGATACGCGCTCAAATCGGTGATGGTCGGATGATCGCCGTTGAGCGGGTTCGACGGATCGCGCCGGTAGTGCAGCGTCTCGAACCGCATCGCGCGCGCGTCCACCATCAACAGGGCGGCTTAGTCGAATCTCCGACACTCATGGAGCGTCAGCGATACGCGCTCAAATCGGTGATGGTCGGGTGATCGCCGTTGAGCGGGTTCGACGGATCGCGCCGGTAGTGCAGCGTCTCGAACCGCATCGCGCGCGCATAGCCGCCCCACCAGCCCCTCGCCGAATCCGACGATCTCGCGAATGACCTCCAGCGCCGTCATCGAACCCAGCACGCCGGCCAGCGCGCCGACGATTCCGGCCTGCTGGCAGCTCGGCACCGTGCCCTCGGGCGGCGGTTCGGGGAAAAGGCAGCGATAGGTCGGGTTGAACTCGCCGTCGGCATTTTTTTCGTGAGCGCGGATCGTCGTCAGCGTGCCGTCGAACACACCCAACGCGGCGGTGACCAGCGGCTTTCTCGCCAGAAAGCAGGCATCCGCCACCAGATAGCGCGTGGCGAAATTGTCCGAGCCGTCGGCGACAAGGTCATAATCCGCCAGCAGCGACAGCGCGTTCGCCGCATCCAGCCGCATGTGGTGGGCGCGGAATACGACGTGCGGGTTGAGCGCGCGGATCTTGTCCGCGGCGCTTTCGACCTTGGGACTGCCGATGTCCGGCGTCGCGTGAATGATCTGGCGCTGCAGATTCGACAGCGTCACCACGTCGTCGTCGATCACGCCGAGCGTGCCGACACCGGCGGCGGCCAGATACATCAACGCCGGCGCGCCGAGACCGCCGGCTCCGATCATCAGCACGCGCGCGTTGCGCAACGCGTTCTGGCCGGGGCCACCGACCTCGCGCATCACGATGTGGCGGGCATAGCGTTCAAGTTCGTCGGCGCTCAGCATCGTCCCTGTCGTTCTCGTATCTCGATCCAGCGCCGCACACAGGCCCGAACCCGAGGGCCGCTGTTACCGACCACGCGAATGTGTTTCAATATAGCGTTTTCGAGCAAAGTGGAATCCGGTTCGCGTGAAGAAAACGCGTCAGACCAAGACTCTAGCGCCGTTTCAACGGAGACGAAAGCTGTCATGCGAGCGACGATCGCCGCAGTATTGATGATCGCGATCACCGCGATTTGCGCCGAGGCACGGCCTGCCGGCACGGTCGGACGCGCCGAGCCGAAACCGGCGCCCACCCACCCCGCGGTGCAAACTCCGGCCGATACCGCCAAGGCCATGACGCAGGCGGAGCGGCAGGCGCTGCAGTCCGACCTGGCATGGACCGGCCACTACAACGGCCTCATCAACGGCGAGGTCAGCGACCGTTTGATCGCAGCGATCAAGACCTTCCAGAAAGACCGTGGCGGCAAGCAGACCGGCGTGCTCAACCCGCAGGAACGCAGCGTGTTGACCACGGCCGCGCGGAAGGCGCGGAGCAATGCCGGCTGGAAGACCGTCACCGATGCCGCGACCGGCGTTCGGCTCGGCCTGCCGACGCGGCTGGCGCCGCGGCAGTCGAGCGCGGGCGACGGCACGACATGGCGTTCGGCGACCGGCACCATCCGGATCCTGCTGACGCGCCGCAAGGACGCCGGCCTCACCACCGCGAAACTCGCCGAGTCCGAGCGAAAGGAACCGGCCGGGCGCAAGCTCGATTACAGCACGGTCAAGCCGGATTTCTTCGTGCTGTCGGGCATGCAGGGCCTGAAGAAATTCTACGTGCGCGGCCAGCTTCAGGGCGGCGAGGCGCGCGTCCTGACCATCCTCTACGATCAGGCCACCGAAGGCATCATGGAGCCCGTGGTGATCGCGATGTCGAGCGCGTTCGATCCGTTTCCCGCGGATGGTCCGCCGCCGCGCAAGATTGTGGAGTACGGGACGGGCGTCATCGTCAGCAGCGACGGCGCGATCGTCACCGGCAGCGACGTCGCCGACGAATGCCGGTCGATCGTCGTCGCGGGCCACGGCAACGCCGAGAGGATCGCAAGCGACAAGGATCACGGCCTCGCGCTGCTGCGCATCTACGGCGCGCATGGATTGAAGCCGATCGCGCTCGATGGCGGCTCAGCCAAGGGCAGCCTCGAACTCGTCGGCATCACCGACCCGCAAAACCAGGGCGGCGGCTCCGCGGTGAGCCGCGTCAAGACATCGGTTGCGCAAGGAGGAGGCAGCGAACCGGCGCTATCTCCAGCGCCCGCGCCCGGTTTTTCCGGCGCTGCCGCACTCGACGCAAGCGGAAAGTTCGCGGGTCTCGTGCTGTTGAAGCCGGCGACGGTCGCCGGCCCCGCCGTGCAGACCGCCGAGGCCGTGCTCGCTCCCGCCGAGACCGTGCGGGCATTTCTGAAAGCGAACAAGGTGACGCCTGCAAGCGAATCGTCCGACGCCAAAGCCGCGGTGGTCCGCGTGATCTGCGTGCGGAAGTAGGCGACTGAAATGAAGAGCATCACGTCATTGCGAGCGTAGCGAAGCAATCCAGACGTTCTTTTGCTCTGGATTGCTTCGCTACGCTCGCAATGACGCATTGAGGCTCTTCAACCGTAACTCATCTCGGTTTGCTCCTACTTCTGACAACTCGGGCACCAGAACGTCGAGCGCCCGTTCTGGGTGAAGCGCTTCACCGTGCCCTTGCATCCGGGGGTGCGGCACTTGTCGCCCTCGCGGTCGTAGACCTGAAACGAATGCTGGAAGTAGCCGAGTTCGCCCGTGGTCTGCCGATGGTCGCGCAACGAGGAGCCGCCGGCCTTGATCGCCTGGTTGAGCACATCGTGAATGGCCTCGACCAGCCGGCCGGCGCGCCCGGACGGCGCGCCCGTTTTCAGGGCCAGCGTCGCGGCGAGACGGCGCGGCGACAGATGCGCGCGAAACAGCGCCTCGCAGACATAGATATTGCCGAGCCCCGCGACCACGCGCTGGTCGAGCAGCGCGGCCTTCAGGCTGGTTTTCTTGTCGCGGCACGAACGCGCCAGCATCGCCGCGTCGAATGCGTTGCCGAGCGGCTCCGGACCGAGCCCTTTCAGCAGCGGCTCGTCGTCGAGCGCCTCGCGGGCGACGACCTTCATATAGCCGAAGCGGCGCGGATCGTTGAACACGATCTCGGCGCCGGACGACATCGTAAAACTCACGTGATCGTGGGCGCGTCTCTCATCGCGCGGAAAATGAAAATCGCCCGGCGCCGTGGCGCCCGCCGCATCGATCACACGGAACGAGCCGGACATGCCCAGGTGCATCAGCAGCACGTCGCCGGATGCGAGGTCCGCCAGCAGGTATTTTGCGCGCCGCCCGAGCCCGGTCACGGCCTGCCCTTCCAGGCGGGCGACGAAATCTTTCTGGAACGGAAAGCGCAGGTCCTTGCGACGGGCCTCGGCGCGCAGGATGGTCGCGCCTTCCATCGCGGGCTGCAAGCCGCGGCGCACGGTTTCGACCTCGGGCAGTTCGGGCATCGGTCGGCTCGGTTCGTATGATTGTTCGGCGTCCTATTCCGTCTCCGCCTCACGCTCGCTGAAAACCAGCCCGTTGTAGAACGGGTCGGTCACGGTCATGGTGGTGGCGCCCCAGGGCTGACGGACCAGCCCGGGCCGCGCATAACCATATTGTTTGGCCAACAGCCTCGCCTGGTACTCGGCAAGCCCCGTCGTCTCGATGATGACCCGCGCGCCGGGCGCGCAGTCGCCGTGATGCTCGCTGAGATGCAACACCACCGAGTCCAGCGAAAGGCCCATGTAGAGCGGCAGGTCCGGCTCGAACCGATGCTCGAAATCGACCTTGAAGCCGAGAAAATCGAGGTAAAATTCCCGCGCCTTGCGGATATCGAACATTCGCAGGATCGGGGTTGCGCTGGTGAACTGCGTGGGCATGGCGCTTTCTCTCGATGTCGCCGGTTAACCACTGTCGGACGGCGATCCGTCTTCAGATGGACCTCGCTTGTAGCGCAGCGCAGCATGGCAGGCTATGGTCCGGACCATGGAGAGCACGGGCATGGATGGAAAGGACCAGACGACGCATTTCGGCTTCAGGGACGTTGCCGTGGAGGACAAGCAGCCGCTGGTGAACGAGGTGTTCCACAGCGTGGCGCGGCGCTACGACCTGATGAACGACCTGATGTCCGGCGGGCTGCACCGCGTCTGGAAGGACGTGATGATCACGGCGCTGAACCCGCCGCGCGGCGATGCACCGTTCGCGCTGCTCGACGTCGCCGGCGGCACCGGCGATATCGCCTTTCGCGCGGCCAAGGCCGCCGGCCGCGGATTCCGGGCCACCGTCTGCGACATTAATCCGGACATGCTCGCGGTCGGCCGCGAGCGCGCGGTCAAGGCGCATCTCGATGATCGGGTATCGTTCGTCGAAGGCAACGCCGAAACATTGGCATTCGCGGACCGCAGTTTCGACGCCTACACCATCGCGTTCGGAATCCGCAACGTGCCGCGCATCGATGCCGCGCTGCGCGAGGCGTTTCGGGTGCTGAAGCCGGGCAGCCGGTTTCTCTGCCTCGAATTCTCCACCGTCGACGTGCCCGGCCTCGAGAAGATCTACGAGCTGTTTTCCTTCAAGGTGATCCCGCCGCTCGGCCGCGCCGTCACCGGCGATGCCGGCTCCTATCAGTATCTCGTCGAATCGATCCGCAAGTTTCCGAAGCCCGACGCCTTCGCCGACATGATCCGCGACGCCGGCTTTGCGCGGGTCAACTGGCAGATTCTCTCCGGCGGCATCGTCGCGCTGCATTCGGGCTGGCGTTTGTGATCTCCGCATTGACCCATGCCGCGCGGCTGGCGCGCGCCGCGTTCGTGTTCGCGCGCGAGGGCGTGTTCGGCGTGGTCGATCCCTCGCTGGTGCCGCCGCCCGGACAACTCGCGCTGCGCATGGCCCGCCTGATCGAGCGCCGCGGCGCGAAATCCGGACCGCGGCTGTCACGGGCGCTGACCCGACTCGGGCCGGCCTATCTCAAGCTCGGACAGTTCCTCGCCACGCGGCCCGACGTCGTCGGCGTCGTGATGGCGCGCGATCTGGAAAGCCTGCAGGACCGCCTGCCGCCGTTTTCGCAAGCGGAGGCCGAAGCGGTGGTCGCGGCCGCGCTGGAAAAACCGGTCACGGACGCCTTCGCAAGTTTCGGACCTTCGGTGGCGGCGGCCTCGATCGCGCAGGTTCATCGCGGCGAGGTCGAGAAGGACGGCGCCCGCAGGCAGGTCGCGATCAAGGTGCTGCGGCCCAACGTCGCCGCGCGCTTCCGCCGCGACCTGGCCGATTTCTTCTTCGTCGCCAACCAGGCCGAAGTCTATTCCGCCGAAGCGCGACGGCTGCGCCTGGTCGAAGTCATCAACACCATGTCGCGATCCGTGGCGATGGAAATGGACCTGCGGCTGGAAGCGGCCGCGCTGTCGGAGATGGCGGAGAACACCCGCGACGATCCCGACTTCCGCGTCCCCACGGTCGACTGGGACCGCACCACCCACAACGTGCTGACGATGGAGTGGATCGACGGCATCGCGCTGAACGATCATGCGCGCCTTGCGCAATCGCACGTCGACCTGCCCGAACTCGGCCGCAAGGTGATCCAGAGCTTCCTGCGCCATGCGCTGCGCGACGGCTTCTTCCACGCCGACATGCATCCCGGCAATCTGTTCCTCGACAAGTCGGGCCGGCTGGTCGCCGTGGACTTCGGCATCATGGGGCGGCTCGGGCTGAAAGAGCGGCGCTTCCTCGCCGAGATCCTGCTCGGCTTCATCACGCGCGACTATCGCCGCGTCGCCGAGGTGCACTTCGAGGCCGGCTACGTGCCGAGCCATCACTCGGTGGAGAATTTCGCGCAAGCCATCCGCGCCATCGGCGAGCCGATCCACAATCGCACCGCCGAGGAAATCTCGATGGCCAAGCTGCTGACGCTGCTGCTCGAGGTCACCGGCCTGTTCGACATGCAGACGCGCCCCGAACTGATCCTGCTGCAGAAGACCATGGTGGTGGTCGAAGGCGTGGCGCGCAGCTTCGATCCCAGGCTGGACATCTGGACGGTGGCCGATCCCGTGGTGCGCGAATGGATCACGCAGAACCTTGGCCCGATGGGCCGGATGCAGAGCGCGGTGGCGGGCGCCGGCGAGCTTGGCCGGGTGCTCGGCGGGCTGCCGGCGATCGCTGCGCGAACGGTCTCCCTCATCGAGCAGTTCGAGACGATGGCGCGCGAAGGGCTGACATTGGGGCCTCACACGATCGCGGAGATCAAGCGGGCCGAGGCGCGCAGCCACCGCTGGAGCATCCTGGCGCTCTGGGTCATCGCGGCCGCGCTGGTCGGCCTGCTCTGGACCGCGCATTAGATCCATTTGATTGCAGTGATGTCATATTTTTGCTATCAATGATGGCGCGTTTGACCGCAGGAGCGTCATGGCCAGCCTGACCGTCCGCAAACTCGACGACGCCATCAAGACCGGGCTGCGGCTGCGCGCCGCCCGCAACGGACGTTCCGTTGAGGACGAGGTCCGCGTTATCCTGAGGGAGGCCGCGACCGCCCCCGACGCCACCGGCAATCGGCTATCCTGCAGCGCAACAGTCAGGGCCGATCAAAATTCACTCCATGGATCCAGTGACTTGTACAGCGTGACGCTGATTATCGGAGGCGGCATCGCGGCCTATAAATCGCTCGACCTGATCCGTCGGCTGAAGGAACGCGGCTTTATTGTGCATTGCGTCATGACAAATGCTGCGCAGCAATTCGTCACCCCGCTGAGCGCCAGCGCGCTGTCGCACACCCGCGTCCACACCGACCTGTTCGATCCCGGCAGCGAATTCGATGCCGGCCATATCAGGCTCGCGCGCGACTGCGACCTGATCGTCGTCGCCCCCGCCACCGCCGACCTGATGGCAAAGATGGCGCATGGCCTGGCCTCCGACCTCGCCACCGCGATCCTGCTCGCCGCCGACAAGCCGATCCTGCTAGCGCCGGCGATGAATCCGCTGATGTGGAACAACCCGGCGACGCGCCGCAACGTCGCGCAACTCATCCGCGACGGGGTCGCCATGATCGGTCCCAATGCCGGCGAGATGGCCGAAGCGGGCGAGACCGGCATCGGCCGCATGGCGGAGCCGACGGAGATCGCGACCGCCGCCGAGCGGATTCTCAGGCCCGCGCGCCCGCAGCCCCTCAAGGGTCGCCGCGTGCTGGTCACCGCCGGACCGACCTTCGAGCCGATCGATCCGGTGCGCTATATCGCCAACCGCTCCTCGGGCAAGCAGGGCTTTGCCATCGCGGCTGCGGCACAGGCGGCCGGGGCCGACGTGACGCTGATCGCAGGCCCGGTCGGCCTCGACGATCCCGCTGACGTCACCGTGAAGCATGTCGAATCGGCGCGCGAGATGCTGGTGGCCGTCGAGACCTCGCTGCCAACGGACGTCGCGATCTTCACCGCCGCGGTCGCCGACTGGCGCGTCGCGCACGAAGGCGCGCAGAAACTGAAGAAGACCGCGACCGGAATGCCGCCGCTGCAACTGGTCGAGAACCCGGACATCCTCGCAACCATCTCGAACCTGCGCGAGAACCGGCCGGCGCTGGTGATCGGCTTCGCCGCCGAGACCGAGCATCTGATCGACAACGCGACGGCGAAGTTCGCGCGCAAGGGCTGCGACTGGATGGTCGCCAACGACGTCTCGCCCGCAACCGGCGTGATGGGCGGCGACCGCAACACGGTGCATCTGCTGACGCGTGAGAGCGACGGCGAGATCAAGACCGAGTCCTTTCCCCTCATGACCAAGGAAGAGGTTGCCGCGATGTTGATCGAACGCATCGTCCCGGCCGTGACGGATCAGCCGGCATGAGCGGACCGATCAAGGTCGACGTCCTGCAACTGCCTCATGCCGAAGGTCTTCCGCTGCCGGCCTACCAGAGCAGCCAGGCCGCCGGCCTCGACCTGCTGGCCGCGGTTCCGGAGCAGGCGCCGCTGGTGCTCGCAGCCGGACAATACGCGATGGTCCCGACCGGGCTTGCCATCGCGCTGCCCGAGGGATTCGAGGCGCAGGTGCGGCCGCGCTCCGGCCTCGCCGCAAGGCATGGCGTCACCGTGCTGAATTCGCCCGGCACCGTGGATGCCGACTATCGCGGCGAGATCAATGTGCTTCTTGTGAATCTCGGTCAGGAGGCGTTCACCATCCGGCGCGGCGAGCGCATCGCGCAGATGATCGTGGCGCCGGTGACGCGCGCGGAACTCGCACGCGCCGATTCGCTCTCGGCCACCGCGCGCGGCAGCGGCGGATTCGGTTCGACGGGACGTTAATTGCTCTCCAAGACATAGACCGTCCGCTCGCGAAATCGATTCAATTTTACAACAATCGTTTCGGAAATGTCGCGGCCGGGCATTTTTCCATCGCCGGATTCCCGTTCACGGTCTGGACTCTTACCCCTCGACTCAGCTTGAGGATATGGTTGGTCGATTCGCGAACGGCGAGCGATCGCCGGTCGTGTCGTCGTGCGGTTTTGGGGCAAACATGTCGGACGTAGTCGCGGTGATGCGTCGGACCTTGCTGTCATGCACCTCGCTGGTGCAGGGCGGACTCGCGGGCGCCGGAATGGCCGGCGTCGTCGACATCTCGCCCGCATGGGCCGCGAAACCGGACCTGTCCGAGCGGCTAAGCCAGACCTTCATGAATCTCAGCCGGCAGGATCTGACGGCACTGGCGATGGCGCTGGGCGTGCTCGGCTTCTCGGTGGTCGCCGCCATCCTGCTGATGCGCACGCGCGTTCGCGCCGCCGCCAACGAACAGCGGCTGCGCGCCGAAATCCGCGAGCTTCAGTCGGAAGCCGACCGCTTTCGCGCGCTGCTGTTCGCAGAACCGCAAGTTTTGATTTCCTGGGGCGCGGGCGAGGACCGCCCTCAAATCAGCGGCGACACCGCGCTGCTGTTGCCACAAGATGCAAAACAGCCTTTGCGGATCGTTGCGTTCGGAACCTGGCTGCCGCCGGAGCCGGCATTGCAGATGGATCATGCAGTCGACGCGCTGCGCAGCGCGGGCGAAGGTTTCCTGCTCAACCTGGTCACCTCGGCCGGGCGGACGGTGGAAGCCATGGGCCGCGCCATCGGCGGCCAGGCCATCGTGCGGATCCGCGATCTCGGCGGATTGCGGCGCGATCTCGCCGAGATGACGCTGCGCCACGACAACCTGCTGGAAGAAACCGGAATGCTGCGGGCTTTCGCCGCCGCGGCGCCATGGCCGCTCTGGGCCCGCGGCGAGGACGGCAAGCTCAATTTCGCCAACGCCGCCTACGCGCGCGCCACCGAGGCCGCCGACGCCGCGGATGCGATCGAGCGCAATCTCGAACTGCTCGACAGCGACGATCGCATCGCGATGGCGCGGGCGCTGAACGAGCATGCGACCTTTACCGGGCGACTGCCGATCGTGATCGGCGGCGAGCGGCGGATGTATGACGTTCACGCGCTTCGCGCCGCCGGCGGAAGCGCCGGCATCGCGCTCGACGCCGGCGAAGCGGTCACGCTGCGCGAGATGCTGGCGCGGATGGCGGACGCGCATCGCCGCACCCTCGACCAGTTGTCCTCCGGCGTCGCCGTGTTCGACGGCCGGCGGCGGCTGGCGTTCTACAACGATTCCTATCGCCGGCTTTGGGACCTCGACCGCGCCTTTCTCGACGGCAACCCGGATGATTCCAGCGTGCTCGATCGCCTGCGCGCCGCGCGTAAACTGCCGGAGCAGCCGGACTTCCGCGCCTGGAAGGCCCGCCTGCACGAAGCCTATCGCGCCAATGAGGCCGCCAAGGATGTCTGGTATCTTCCGGACGGGCGCGCGCTCTCCATTGTCACCACGCCGAATCCCGAAGGCGGCGTGACCTATCTGTTCGACGACGTCACCGAAAGCCTCGATCTGGCGCGACGTTACGATCGGCTCATCACCGTGCAGCGCGAAACCCTGGACAGCCTGACCGAAGCGGTTGCGGTGTTCGGCAGCAACGGACGCGCGCAGCTTTTCAATCCGGCCTTCGCCCGGATGTGGAAGCTCTCGCCCGAGGCGCTCTCGCAGCAGCCGCATATCGATACCGTCGAGGCCTGGTGCAAGCCGCTATTCGACGACGACGGTGCATGGCAGACAATCCGTAATGCCGTCACCGGAATCGACAATCGCGTCGCGGTGCCGCTCAAGCTCGAGCGCAGGGACGGCAGCGTGCTGGACTGCATGACCATGCCGCTGCCCGACGGCGCCACCATGCTGACGTTCCACGACATCACCGACAGCGAGAACGTGGAACGCGCGCTGCGCGAGCGCAACGACGCGCTCGAGACCGCCGACCAGATGAAGGTCGATTTCGTCCATCACGTCTCGTACGAGCTGCGTTCGCCGCTGACCACCATCATCGGCTTCGCACACCTGATGAACGATCCCGGCACCGGGCCGCTTACCGACAAGCAGGCCGAATACGTCAACTACATCACCTCGTCGACCGATGCGCTGCTCGCGCTGACCAACAACATCCTCGATCTCGCGACCATCGACGCCGGCGCCATGACGCTCGAACTCGGGCCGGTCGACGTGCGCACGACCATCGCGGCGGCGGCGGAGGGCATTCAGGATCGCCTGACCCGCGACCGCATCGTCCTGAACGTCGATGTCGATCCGGACATCGGCAACTTCATCGGCGACGAGCGCCGCATCGTTCAGGTCCTCTACAACCTGCTCGCCAACGCCGCCAACTTCTCGCCGCCGGACACCGTGATCACGGTGAGCGCCCGGCGCACCGAGCACAGCGTGCGATTTGCCGTGATGGACGAAGGTCCCGGCATTCCGCCCGAGGTCAAGGACAAGGCGTTCGACTGGTTCGAGAGCCACGCCAACGGCTCGCGGCATCGCGGCGCGGGCCTCGGCCTGTCGCTGGTGCGCTCCTTCGTGGAACTCCATGGCGGGCGCGTGCATTTCGATTCCACCGTCAAGCACGGCACCCGGGTCGTTTGCGATTTTCCGCTTGACCAGACCGCGCATCGCAACGCCGCTGAATGAGCGAACCCTCGACATTCGCAACCGCACTCGCCAACGAGACCGAGACCGCGCATCTGATGGCCGACCTCGCGCTGCTGGTCGGCCCCGGCGACGTCGTCACGCTGTCGGGCGACCTCGGCGCGGGCAAGACCGCCGCCGCCCGCGCCATGATCCGCTACCTTGCCGGCGACGACGCGATGGAGGTGCCGAGCCCGACGTTCACGCTGGCGCAACATTACGATCTGCCGCCCTACCCGCTGCTCCACGCCGACCTCTATCGCATCAGCGGCCCGGGCGAGCTTGAGGAGATCGGCCTCGCGCCGCTGCCCGAAGCAACGGTGGCGCTGATCGAATGGCCGGAGCGCGCGGCCAGCGCCCTGCCCGCTGATCGCATCGACATCGCCTTCAGTCATCGTCCGGCGCTCGGCTCGACGGCGCGCGCCGCCGAGATCACCGGTTACGGCAAGGCCGCCACGCAGGTCGCGCGGCTGGCGGCGCTGCGGCAATTTATCAAGGACGCCGGATATGGCGATGCGAAGCGGCAGCGCATGGCGGGCGACGCCTCGACGCGCTCCTACGCCCGGCTGATCCGCGGCGACACGAGCGTCATCCTGATGAACGCGCCGAAGCGGCCGGACGGGTCCGCGATCCACGACGGCAAGTCCTACAGCGCGGCCGTGCACCTGGCCGAAGACGTCAAACCCTTCGTCGCCATCGCGCGCGGCCTGCGCGACCAGGGCTTTTCCGCGCCCGCGATCCATCATGCCGATCTGGAATGGGGATTCCTCATCACCGAGGATTTCGGCGGCGCGGGCTTCGTCGAAGGCACGCCGCCTGCGCCGATCGCCGAGCGTTATCAGGCCGCCACCGACCTGCTGGCGGCGCTGCATGGCCAGACCTTGCCCGAAATCCTTTCGGTCGCGCCGCATATCCCCTACGCCATTCCGATATTCGACATCGAGGCGTTGCTGATCGAAGTCAGCCTGATGCTGGACTGGTATCTGCCGGATCGCGGCGTCGAGCCGGGCGACGATCTGCGCGCGGAATTCATGACGCTGTGGCGCGCGTTGCTGACGGAGCCGGCCGCGGCACCGAAGACATGGGTGCTGCGAGACTTCCATTCGCCGAACCTGATCTGGCTGGCGCAGCGTCGCGACATCAAACAAGTCGGCGTCATCGACTTTCAGGACACCGTGCGCGGCCCCGCCGCCTACGATCTCGTTTCGCTTTTGCAGGACGCGCGGGTGGACGTGCCGGAACCGCTCGAACTCGCGCTGCTGGCCCGTTACGTGAAGGCGCGGCTCGACTCCACGGCATCGTTCGATCCCGCAGCCTTCGCCAGGCAGTACGCCGTGATGTCGGCGCAGCGCAACACCCGGCTGCTCGGCACGTTCGCGCGGCTCAACCGGCGCGACGGCAAACCGCATTATCTGCGCCACCAGCCCCGGATCTGGACCTATCTCACCCGCTCGCTCGCCCACCCCGCATTGTCGGCGGCCCGGGCCTGGTATCGGGCCCACGTTCCGCCCCCGGCGGCTTGACACCATTATTTGCTTTACGGCTTGTTAGCGGTCATGCCCTAACCTCTGCGACTCTAGGCCGCACGGCGGTGCGGTCCTCGACGACGGGAGCGGGCCATGGGTGCTGAACGGCGCAAGGGCGAACGCGTCACCTTCGAGCGCGGGTACAGCGCGCACATGATGGGCATCGACGGCACCTGGCGCCGTGACTGCACCATGGAGGATGTATCCGAACATGGCGCCAAGCTCACCGTCGAAGGTTCCATCGAAGGTCTCCATCTGAAGGAATTTTTCCTGCTGCTGTCATCCACGGGCCTTGCCTATCGCCGCTGCGAACTGGCCTGGGTCAACGGCGATCAGATCGGCGTCAATTTTCTGAACCCGAGCGACAAGAGAAAAAGGACCGCCCGGCGAAACGGCGCCCCCGCGGACGCCTGATCCGCGCAACGAAGGCCGCACCGCATCCGCGCGTCACGTCTTCGCCACGAAGGCGTCATGCCGGGCGGCTATCGCCTGAGCGATCGATGCGATTCGCCCCTGTCATGATATTGTTCAGTGAATCGACCAGAGCTATTCCGGCTTTGATGGAATCAAAGCCGGGCTCCAGCTTTTTGTTTTGACGCGTTTTGTTCATGCGAACCGGTATCCGCTTCGCTTGAAAACACCAGGAAGCGCCGGAGGCCTCGCCGAGAATGCCCGTCACCCCGACCAAAGCCATGGTGCTCGCCGCAGGCCTCGGCTTGCGCATGCGGCCGCTGACGGAACGGATGCCCAAGCCCATGGTGCCGGTGGCCGGCAAGCCGCTGCTCGATCATGTGCTGGACAGGCTGGCGGAGGCCGGCGTCGGCGAAGCGGTCGTCAACGTCCGCTATTTGCCGGACCAGATCATCGATCACGTCGCGCATCGCAGCCGTCCGCGGATCATCATCTCCGACGAGCGCGACGAGGTGCTGGGCACCGGCGGCGCCGTGGCCAAGGCCCTGCCGCTGCTCGGCGATGCGCCGTTCTTTCATCTCAACGCAGACACCATGTGGATCGACGGCGCGCGTCCCAACCTGACGCGGATGGCCGAGACCTTCGATCCCGCGCGCATGGATATCCTGCTGCTGATGGCGCCGACCGCCGGCAGCATCGGCTATGCCGGGAGCGGCGACTACGCCATGCTTCCCGACGGCGCATTGCAAAAGCGAAATGAAAACCAGGTCGTTCCGTTCGTCTATGCCGGCGTCGCCATCATGTCGCCCGCGCTGTTCGCCGACGCGCCCGTCAGCGAATTCTCGCTGACGACCATGTTCGATCGCGCCAGCGAGCGCGAACGCCTGTTCGGGCTGCGGCTCGACGGCGTCTGGATGCATGTCGGAACGCCCGACGCCATCGAGGCCGCCGAGAAAGCGGTGCTGGTCAGCGCCGCCTGAGCACGGTGTCGCGGGTCGTCGCCCGCCCCCGCACGTGCCATGATGGCCTGATCCCGAATCAAGGTCCTTCATGCGCGTCCGCAACGTCCCCCCGTCAGCGCCGTTTCTGCGCACCGTCATCACCGCGCTGGTCGATGGCGCGCTGATCGAGGGATTCCGTCCGCGCGCGCAGCCTGAACGGCTCGCCGAGGCCACGCTCTATCTGCCGACCCGTCGCGCCGGCCGCATGGCGCACGACATCTTTCTCGATGTGCTGAATGTCGATGCCGTGATCCTGCCGCGCATCGTCGCGCTCGGCGACATCGACGAGGACGAACTGGCCTTCGCGCAGGCCGCCTCCTCTTCGGCGGAGACGCTCGACCTGCCGCCCGCGCTTGACGGACTGTCGCGCCGGCTGGCGCTGGCGCAGCTCATCGACGCATGGGCGCGGCAACTGAGGCCCGGCGATCCGGCGCAGACGCCGCTGGTTCTCGGCGGTCCGGCCTCGACGCTGGCGCTCGCCGACGACCTCGCGCGGCTGATGGACGACATGGCGACGCGCGGCGTGGACTGGTGCGCGCTCGACGCCCTGGTGCCCGACGCGCTCGACAGATACTGGCAGCTCACGCTCGATTTCCTGAAGATCGCGCGCGAGTACTGGCCGGCGCACCTAAAGGAAACGGGGCGGATCGAACCGGCGGCGCGGCGCGACCGCCTGATCGAGGCTGAAGCCGCGCGGCTCGCCGCGCATGGCGCGGGGCCGGTGATCGCGGCGGGGTCCACCGGCTCGATGCCTTCGACCGCGCGGCTGCTGCATGTCATCGCCGGACTGCCGCAAGGCGCGGTGGTGCTGCCGGGGCTCGACACCGATCTTGACGAAGATGCGTGGCAACTGATCGGTGGCATCAGGGACAAGACCAGCGGCGACTTCACCACGCCGCCCGCCGCCGGTCATCCGCAGTTCGCGCTGCACGCCCTGCTCAAGCGGTTCGGCATCGCGCGCAGCGAGGTCGAAACGCTCGGCGCGTCTGCGCCCTACGGACGCGAACTGCTGGCCTCAGAGGCGATGCGCCCCTCGGACGCCACGGCGAGGTGGCACGCGCGACTTGCCGAGCCCGGGGTCGCGGAGAAGATCGCAGCCGGCATGACCGGCCTCGCCGTGATCGCCGCCGCCAATCCCGAAATGGAGGCGCTCGGCATCGCCGTTGCGATGCGCGAGGCGCACGACCAGAACAAGACGGCGGCGCTGGTGACGCCCGACCGCGCGCTGGCGCGGCGCGTGATGGCGGCGCTCGGGCGCTGGAATCTCGACTTCGACGATTCCGGCGGTGACGCGCTGATGGACACGCCCGCGGGAATTTTCGCGCGACTCGCCGCGAAGGCGGCCTGCAACGACCTTGAGCCGCCGACTCTGTTGGCGTTACTAAAGCATCCGCTGTGCCGGCTCGGCCGTGCGGCTGGCGGCTGGATGCGCGCGGTCGCAACGCTGGAACTGGCGATCCTGCGCGGCACGAGACCGCCGCCGGGCTGCAGGGGACTGGCGGACGAGTTCGCGCGCTTCTGCGGCGAACTGGACAAGCTCGGTTGCGGCGAGAATTCGTCGCTCCATCGCAGCGAGCGCCGCGCCGCGCTGAAACCGCATCAGCTCGACGATATCAGGGCGTTGATCGCGGCCTTGCAGGCCGCGCTGGCGCCACTCGAAGGCGATGGCGCAACGCAGTCGGCGGACTTCACCGTGCTCGCCGCGCAGCATCGCGACGCGATCGAGGCGTTGTCGCGCGACGAGCAAGGCATCGCCGCCGCGTTCGAGGGGCAGCATGGCGCGGCACTCGCCGCCGCGTTCGACGATCTCGGTCGGGGGGGAGAACGCAGCGGCCTGACGGTTAGGATCGCGGACTATCCGGAAGCGTTCGAGACCGCATTCGGCGACCGCATCGTGCGACGACCCCAGGCCACGACGTCGAGCCTGCGGATCTTCGGTCCTCTCGAAGCGCGTCTCACCCACTGCGACCGCGTCATTCTCGGCGGTCTCATCGAGGGCGTCTGGCCGCCGGCGCCGCCAAGCGATCCCTGGCTCAGCCGCCCGATGCGGCACGAGCTTGGGCTCGACCTTCCCGAGCGGCGCATCGGCCTGTCCGCGCACGATTTCGCGCAACTGCTCGGCGCACAGGACGTCATCCTCAGCCACGCCGCCAAGGCCGGCGGCGCGCCGGCAGTGGCCTCGCGCTTCCTGCATCGTCTCGAAGCCGTCGCGGGCAGCGAGCGCTGGGCCACCGCGCTGCAAGCCGGCGCGCGCTATATTCAATACGCCGAGGCGCTCGACCGTCCCAACGAGGTCAGGCCCATCGTCCAGCCCGCGCCGAAGCCGCCGCGCGCGGCGCGGCCGACGCGGCTGTCGGTGACCGCGATCGAGGACTGGCTGCGCGATCCCTACACCATCTACGCCAGACACATTTTGAAACTCACGCCGCTCGATCCCGTCGACATGCCGCTGTCGGCAGCCGATCGCGGTTCGGCCATTCATGACGCGCTCGGCGATTTCACCAAAGCCTATCCGGTGGCCTTGCCGGACAATCCCGCAGAGGTACTTCGCGCCATCGGCGAGACCCGCTTCGCGCCGCTGATGCAACGGCCCGAGGCGCGCGCGCTGTGGTGGCCGCGCTTCCAGCGCATCGCGGCATGGTTCGCGGATTGGGAAGCGTCGCGACGGGCGCAACTCGTGACGATCGACGCCGAGATCAGCGGGGCAATCGAGATCCCGATCGACGGCGATCGCAATTTTATCCTGTCGGCGCGCGCCGACCGCATCGAGCATCTCGGCGACGGAAGCTTCGCCATCCTCGACTACAAGACCGGCAGCCCGCCGAGCAGCAAGCAGGTGCGGCTCGGGCTATCGCCGCAGCTTACGCTGGAATCCGCGATCCTGCGCGGCGGCGGCTTTGCGGGCATCCCCACAGAAGCGTCCGTGAACGAACTCGTCTATGTTCGCCTCAGCGGCAACAATCCGCCCGGCGAACCCAAGCCGGTCGATCTCGACAGGAGCAAAACCGACAGGCAGTCGCCGGATCAGGCCGCCGATCGCGCCCTTGAGAAACTTACCGCGCTGATCCGCGCCTTCGACAATGAGGCGCAGGGCTATACCTCGCTCGACCTGCCGATGTGGAAGACGCGCTACGGCACTTACGACGATCTGGCGCGGATCAAGGAATGGTCGGCGGCTGGCGGGCTGGGACTGGAGGAATGGTGAAGGCGTCCCGCCCCGTTCATCCCGACGCCAGCGCGCGCCAGCAGCGCGCGTCCGATCCGGCGACCTCGGTGTTCGTGTCCGCCAATGCCGGATCGGGCAAGACTCACGTTCTGGTTCAGCGCGTGATCCGCCTTCTGCTCAATGGCGTCGATCCGGCGCGCATCCTCTGCATCACCTTCACCAAGGCCGCCGCCGCCAACATGTCGGAGCGGGTGTTCGCAACGCTCGGGCAATGGGTCGCGCTCGACGATGACGCATTGAACGCGGCGCTGCGCGACGTCGGCATCGCGCAGCCCGATGTGAAATGGCGCGAACGGGCGCGCAAACTGTTCGCCTCCGCGCTGGAAACGCCGGGCGGGTTGAAGGTGCAGACCATCCACGCGCTGTGCACGCGGCTGTTGCAGCAGTTTCCGTTCGAGGCGCGGGTGCCCGCGCGCTTCACCGTGCTCGACGAGCGCGACCAGACCGGGATGATGGAGCGCGCCAGCCTCGAGGTCATACTCGAAGCCTCGCAGAATCCGGACAGCGCCGGCGGCCGCGCGCTGCAATACGCCATGGGCGCGGCGGCCGACACCACGCTACGGGACGTCCTCAATCAGGCATGCCTCAGCCGCGACCACGTCATGGCCTGGACCGAGAATCGCGGCATCGAACAGACGATCCGCGATGTCGCCGCCGCACTCGGCGTCGATCCCGCCGGGCGGGTCGAGGATGTCGAACGCGAGATCGTCGATGGGCCGAACCTGCCGCGATCGGAATGGCGGACGCTCGCCGCGTTTCTGGAAGCGGGCAACAAATCCGACATTGAGCAAGCCAAACGCCTTCGCGAAGCGCATGCCATGGTCGGTGAAGCCGCGCAAACAGATCGCTATCTCGATGTCTTCCTGACCGGGGACGGCAACCCGCGCAAATCCTTCGTCACAAGGAAGATCAGCGATGTCAGGCCAGACATCGCCGAGATGCTCGCCGATGAATGCCTGCGTGTGATCGCGCTGCTCGAACGCCGCCGCGCGCTCACCATCCGCGACCGCACGCAATCGTTGCTCGTCATCGCCACCGCGATCGCCGCGAACTACCAGCGCGAGAACCAGGGCCGCGGCCTGCTGGATTATGACGACCTGATCGACAAGACGCTGGATATGCTGAACCAGACCTCGCCGGGCTGGGTGCATTACAAGCTCGACCGCGGCGTCGACCATGTTCTGATCGACGAGGCGCAGGACACGAGCCCGAAGCAATGGGACATCGTCGAGCGCATCATCGCGGACTTCACGACCGGCGAAGGCGCGCGCGCGGGCGTGCGGCGGACGGTGTTCGCGGTCGGCGACGAGAAGCAATCGATCTTCTCGTTCCAGGGCGCGGCGCCGCGCGAGTTCGACGAACGGCGAAGCAAGCTGGAACGGAAATTCACCGACGCGGAGCTTCCGTTTCGCAAGGAGGATTTCATTTATTCGTTCCGCTCCGGCAAAACGATTCTGGAATCCGTCGACTACGTGTTCCGCGACGAGGCGATCTACGGCAGCATCCATGCGGTCGGCGCACATCCCGTGCATGAATCGCTTGCCGACGCCGCGCCCGGCATCGTCGACCTCTGGAGTCTGGAGGAGCGCGACAAGCGGGAGGAGATCGAGGGCTGGCGCGCACCGTTCGACGCGGTGTCGGCGACCAGTCCGGAAGTCAAGCTGGCGCGACGCATCCAGCGCGAGATCAAGGCGCTGATAACGCGCGGCACCATGACAGGACATGAAGGCGCGCGCCGTCCGCTCAGATACGGCGACGTGATGGTGCTGGTGCGGCGGCGCGGCAACGCTTTTGATGCGATCATTCAGGCGCTGAAGCAGACCGGCATTCCGGTCGCCGGCGCCGACCGCCTCAAGCTGACCGAGCACATCGCGATCATCGACCTGATGAACCTTGCGGATGCGCTGCTGCTGCCGCAGGACGATCTGGCGCTGGCGGTGGCGCTGAAGAGCCCACTGTTCGGCCTCGACGACGACGACCTGTTCACGCTGGCCTGGCAGCGCGAGGGATCACTGCGCGACGCGCTCGCCGAGCACGCCGGGACGGGCGACAAGTTCCGCGACGCGTTCGATCGCCTGAAACTGTGCGAAGGCCGCGCCGCGCGCGAGACGCCGTTCGCGTTCCATGCGTGGCTGCTGGGCGAAGACGGCGGGCGGCGGCGAATCCTGCGGCGGCTGGGCCATGAAGCGAATGACGCGCTCGACGAATTCCTCGAACTGGCGCTGACCTATGAGCGCAAGGCTCCCGCGTCGCTGCAGGGATTCATGGCGTGGCTGCGCGCCGCCGACACCGAGGTGAAGCGCGACATGGAAATCTCGCGCGACGAGGTGCGGGTGATGACGGTGCATGGCGCCAAGGGGCTGGAGGCTTCGGTGGTGTTCCTCGCCGATACCGTGACCTCGCCGGCCGACACCGAGCGCCTCAGCCTGATCCGCATGGCGCGGGGCAACGCGCCCACCGATGCGGCGGGCGTCACGGTCTGGGCCGGCCGGAAGGCCGAGGATCCGCCTTGCGTGGCGCAAGCCCGCGCCGCCATGATCGCGGAAACCGAGCACGAATATCGCCGCCTGCTTTACGTCGCGATGACGCGCGCGGCCGACCGCCTGATCGTCGGCGGCTGCATGCCCGGCAACCGCAAGGAGGTCCGGGACTTGTCCTGGTACGACCTGATCGGCAAGGGCCTGGAAAAGTCCGGCCTCGCGATGCAGGAGATCGAGACCGTCGCCGGCACGGTCAGGCGCTACAGCCGGCCGGGGGAGGACGCATCGGCCGCCGCCGGTCCGGTGGCGGAGACCATCGCAGCGCAGGTCGCCCTGCCGCCGTGGCTGCTTGCGAGGGCTGCGCCGGCAGCGCCCGCGAACCGGCCGTTGCGCCCCTCGGAGGCGGACGACACGGCGCATCGACGCATCCGGCCCGGCGAAACCACCGGCCAGCGCAACCGCGCGCTGTTGCGCGGCACGCTGGTGCATCGCCTGCTGCAATCGCTGCCCGACATGGCGGCCGACCGCCGCCGCGACATCGCGCTGGCCCATCTCGCCCGCAATGCCAGCGGCTGGAGCGAGGCCGAGCGCGACGCGCTGGCGGCGCAGGTGCTGTCCCTGATCGCTGATGCGCGGTTCGCACCGGTCTTCGCGGACGGCAGCCGGGCCGAGGTGGCGATCGCCGGGCGGCTGACGACGCCGCGCGGCGATCCCGTGCCGGTCTCCGGCCAGATCGACCGCCTCGTGGTCACGCCGGAGGCGGTTCTGATCGTCGACTACAAGACCGGCCACGCGCCGCCCGCAAGCGCCGCCCAAGCGCCGCCGGCCTATGTTCGCCAGCTTGCGCTCTACCGCGCGTTGCTGGCCCGGCTGTATCCGCGATTGCCCGTCAGGGCCGCGCTGCTCTGGACCGAGACTCCTGAGTTGATGGAGATTTCGGCCGCGATGCTTGAGGCCGAGCTGAAAGCCCTCATCTCGGCGTGAGAAACCTTGACCCGGCAGGATCGCCTTCTTAACTTGGCACATAGTTCCAAGCGCGTTCTTTCACGGCGCGCTATCTCATCGAGGCAACGAGGTATTCCATGGCTGTTGGCAAGGTTTCGGACGCCAATTTCGAAGCGGAAGTGCTCAAGGCGACTGGCCCGGTCGTGGTCGATTTCTGGGCCGAGTGGTGCGGCCCCTGCCGCATGATCGGTCCGGTGCTGGACGAGATTTCCAGCGCCATGGGCAGCAAGGTCAAGATCGTCAAGCTCAACGTCGACGAAAGCCCGCGGACGGCCTCCAAATACGGCGTGATGTCGATCCCGACGCTGATGATCTTCAAGGGCGGCGAGCTGGCCTCGCGTCAGGTCGGCGCGGCGCCGAAGCAGAAACTGGAGCAGTGGATCACCGCCACGGTCTGATTCGTCCGCTTCCGATTTTTTGAAATTTTGCGAACGGCCGGTTCACCACCGGCCGTTTTTGTTTGGATGTGCCTCTTACCTCTCCCGCTTGCTGGGGAGGTCGAACGCGAAGCGTTCGGGTGGGGGCATCTTCACTGAAATTGCCCCCACCCTCCCCCGCAAGCGGGAGAGGGGGCTCGCAACGCATCACCGATACGTTTGCATTAAAATAATAATTTAGCTCGGCAACGTGCCGTTTTCCGCCAGCACGTGGCCGGCGAGATAGAGCGATCCCGCGATCAGGATGCGCGGCGGGATTTCATAGGCGAGCCGCGCCACCGACTGCAGCGCCGCGCTGACGCTCACCGCGGTTTCGGCGCGCATGTCGAACGCGCGCGCCGCATCCGCCAGCACGTCCGGCGGCATCGCATTGTCCGTATCCGGAATCGGCACGGCGATGACGTGGCGGGTCAGTCCTGCGAAGTTGGCGAGGAAGCCTTTCGCATCCTTGTTGCCCATCATGCCCGTTATCACCACCAGCGGCCGCGACACCCGCTCCTCCAGATCACCGAGCGCAGCCGCCGCCACCCGTCCGCCGTCGATATTATGCCCGCCGTCGAGCCAGAGCTCGGCGTCGCGCGGCGCTCGATCCACCAGCCTGCCTGACGTCAGCCGCTGCATCCGCGCCGGCCATTCCGCACTCGTGACGCCGCGCTCGACCGCCGCCGCGTCGATGTCAAACCGGTCCTGCGCCCGCAGTGTCGCGACCGCGAGGCCGGCGTTGTCGAACTGATGGCGGCCGAACAGCCGCGGCGCGGCAAGGTCGAGCAGGCCGCGCTCGTCCTGATAGACCAGCCGTCCATGCTCCATGCCGACGTGCCAATCCTGGCCGGCGGCGTGCAGCGGGCTGCGCACCTGCTTCGCCCGCTGCTCGATCACGGCCTGAGCCTCCGGCAACTGCGCAGCAGAGATCACCGGCACGCCGCGCTTGATGATGCCGGCCTTCTCGCCGGCGATCTGCATCAGCGTGCCGCCGAGGAATTCGACGTGGTCGATGCCGATCGGCGTGATGACGCTGACAAGCGGGGTTTCCACCACGTTGGTGCTGTCGAGCCGGCCGCCGAGGCCGACTTCCAATAGCAACACGTCGGCGGGCGTTTTCGCGAACAGCAGGAAGGCGGCCGCGGTCTTGATCTCGAACTGGGTGAGGGGCTCGCCACCGTTGGCGCGCTCGCAGTCGAGCAGCGCGTCCCGCAGGTCGTCGTCGCCGACCAGCGTTCCGGCCAGCCGCACGCATTCGTTGATCCGCACCAGATAGGGCGAGGTAAAGACGTGCACCCGCAAGCCGGCGGCCTCAAGGATCGCGCGCAGATAGGCGACCGTCGAGCCCTTGCCGTTGGTGCCGGCGACATGAATGACGGGCGGCAGCTTGCGTTCGGGGTGATCGAGCCGTTCGAGGATGCGCCACATCCGGCCGAGCGTGAGATCGATCTTTTTCGGATGCAGCTTCGAAATCCGCGCGACGACCTCGCCGAGCGGCGCTTGACGGGGCGGAACAGCGCTCACGCGGGAGGCGCGGGCGGCGGCGCCGCCTCCGCGGCTTGTACCGCCTCGGCAACCGCCTCGTCCGGAGTCGGGGTCGGCGGTTCTGCCGTGGCATCGAACGCCGGCGCCTTGGTCAGCAGCCGGCACAGCCGCGCCAGCGTCGGCCGCAACTCATGGCGATGCACCACCATGTCGACCATGCCATGGTCGCGCAGATATTCGGCGCGCTGGAAACCGTCCGGCAATTTCTCGCGGATGGTCTGCTCGATGACGCGCGCGCCGGCGAAACCGATCAGCGCGCCGGGCTCGGCGATGTGGACGTCGCCGAGCATCGCGTAGGACGCGGTGACGCCGCCGGTGGTCGGATTGGTCAGCACCACGATGTAGGGCTGGCCGGCCTCGCGCAGCATCTGCACGGCAACCGTGGTGCGCGGCAGTTGCATCAGCGACAGCACGCCTTCCTGCATCCGTGCGCCGCCGGAGGCCGCGAACACGATGAAGGGACATTGCTTCTCGACCGCGAGTTCGATGCCGCGCACGATCGCCTCGCCCGCCGCCATTCCGAGCGATCCGCCCATGAAATCGAAATCCTGCACCGCGACCACGACGCCGGCGTTTTCCAGCTTGCCGTATCCCACCTTCACGGAATCATGGAGCCCGGTCTTGGCGCGGGCATCCCTGATGCGATCGACATACTTGCGCTCGTCGCGGAACTTGAGCGGGTCGGCGGTCACCTCGGGCAAGGCGACGTCGTACCACGTCTCGTTGTCGAAGATCGACCGCAGCCGCGCGTCCGCGCTCATGCGCATATGATAGTTCGAGCCGGGAATGACGAACTGGTTGCTCTCGACGTCCTTGTAGAACACGAGCTGACCGGTGTCCGGACATTTGATCCAGAGATTCTCCGGCGTCTCCCGCTTGAGGATGTTGCGGATCTTGGGGCGGACGACGTTCGTCAACCAGTTCATGCTTCACTCCGTAACGCACACCGCTCCTTTACCCGCCTCACCGGATAAATGCGGTTCGGCACCCTCTCCCACAAGGGGAAAGGGAAAGTAAAGACTATTCCGCGGCCTGCCTGAATCATGATGGGAGCGGATGCAGGCGGAAAACCGCTGCACACACTTTTCCTCATCCCGCTCTGGCCGACCGCACGCCCTCGGCCAGCGACGCCGCGAGATCGGCGACCGCGCGCACCGTCCCGGCCGTCGCCTTGCCCTCGGTATCGAGGCTGCCGGAGAGCACGTCGACCAGCGCCGAGCCGACCACCGCGCCGTCGGCGCCCTCGGCAATGCCGCGCGCTGCCTCCGGGGTGCGGATGCCGAAGCCGACGCAGACCGGCAGGGCGGTATGGCGCTTGATACGCCCGACCGCTGCGCCGACGGCCGCCGCGTCCGCCGCCGCGCTGCCGGTGATCCCGGTGATCGAGACGTAATACACGAAACCGGAGGTGTTCGCGAGCACCGCGGGCAGCCGCCTGTCGTCGGTGGTCGGCGTCGCGAGGCGAATGAAATTCAGCCCGGCCTTCATCGCCGGGATGCACAGTTCGGAGTCTTCCTCCGGCGGCAGATCGACGACGATGAGTCCATCGACGCCGGCCGCCTTCGCGTCGACAAGAAACCTCTCGACGCCGTAGATGTAGATCGGATTGTAGTAGCCCATCAGCACGACCGGCGTCGCGTCCTCGCCTTTCCGGAAGTCGCGGATCATCTGCAGCGTTTTGGTCACGGTCATGCCCGCATTGAGCGCGCGCCGCCCGGCGGCCTGGACCGCGGGGCCGTCCGCCATCGGATCGGTGAACGGCATTCCGATTTCAATGATGTCGGCGCCGGCCTCAGGCAGCGCCTTGATGATCGCGAGCGAGGTCGCAGGATCGGGATCGCCGGCCATCAGGAAGGTGACGAAGGCCGCGCGGCCCTGCTTCCGCAATTCGGCAAAGCGCGTGTCGATACGGGTGGTCACTTCTTCCTGCCCTTCAAGATCTCGCCGACCTGCGGCACGTCCTTGTCGCCGCGGCCCGAGAGGTTGACCACCATCAGGTGATCCTTCGGCCGCTGTGGCGCGAGTTCGATGACACGCGCGATGGCGTGCGCCGATTCCAGCGCCGGGATGATGCCCTCCAGCCGCGACAGCAGTTGAAACGCGGCGAGCGCCTCCTCGTCGGTCGCGGACAGATAGGTGATGCGGCCGGTCTCATGCAGCCATGAATGCTCCGGACCGATGCCGGGATAATCGAGGCCCGCGGAGATCGAATGCGCGTCCTGGATCTGACCGTCGTCGTTCATCAGCAGATAGGTCCGGTTGCCGTGCAGCACGCCGGGCCGCCCGCCGGTGAGCGAGGCGGCGTGGAGCTTGTCGAGGCCGTGGCCAGCCGCCTCCACACCGAAAATCTCCACCGAGGAATCGTCGAGGAAAGGATGAAACAGCCCCATCGCGTTGGAGCCGCCGCCGATGCAGGCGATCAGCGAATCCGGCAGGCGACCTTCCGCCTCCTGCATCTGCGCGCGGGTCTCATCGCCAATGACCGACTGGAAGTCGCGCACCATCATCGGATAGGGATGCGGCCCCGCCACCGTGCCGATGCAATAGAAGGTGTTGTGCACGTTGGTGACCCAGTCGCGCAGCGCCTCGTTCATCGCGTCCTTCAGCGTGCGGGTGCCGGACTGCACCGGCACCACTTTCGCCCCCAGCATCTCCATGCGGGTGACATTGGGCTCCTGCCGCGCCACGTCGACCGCGCCCATATAGACCACGCAGTCGAGACCGAAGCGCGCGCACAGCGTCGCGGTCGCAACGCCATGCTGGCCGGCGCCGGTTTCGGCGATGATGCGCTTCTTGCCCATGCGGCGCGCGACCAGGATCTGGCCGAGCACGTTGTTGACCTTGTGCGAGCCGGTGTGGTTCAGCTCCTCGCGCTTCAGGTAGATTTTCGCGCCGCCAGCGCGGCCGGAGGCCGCGGAAATCTCCCGAAGATGCTCGGTCAGGCGCTCGGCAAAGTATAGCGGCGACGGACGGCCGATATAGTCCTTGCGGTAGCCGGCCATCTCGCGCTGGAACACCGGATCGCTCTTGGCCTCGGCATAGGCCTTCTCCAGATCGAGGATCAGCGGCATCAGCGTTTCCGCCACGAAGCGGCCGCCGAAAATGCCGAAGTGTCCGCGCTCGTCGGGACCGGATCGGAAGGAATTGGGGAGAGAGTTCATTGTCACCCTTCGTCATGGCCGGATTTATTCCGGCCATCCACGTCTTGCTTGCTGTGAATCCCGACAGACGGGGATGCCCGCGAAACGGACAAGCTTACGCAGTCTGCAACCGCTTTGCGCAGGCATGACGGCTGCCGTGGTTCTCCGAGACTATCCCACATGCGAGGTCGCTTCGCGCGAATTGGTTGCTCGCGCGGCCCGAATGAAATCCCGGATCATTTCCGGATCCTTGACCCCCGGCGCGCTTTCCACACTGGAGGAAACATCGACGCCGCCGGCGCGCGTGATCCGCACCGCGTCCGCGATGGTGCTTGCCGTGAGGCCGCCCGACAGCATGAAGGGTATCGGCAGATCGAGGTTCTCCAGAAGCCGCCAGTCGAAGGGAACGCCCAGGCCCCCCGGCCGCGTGGCGTCCTTCGGCGCGCGGGCGTCGAACAGGATGCGGTCGGCGACCGCGGCATAGTCAGGCAGCGCCGCGAGATCGGCGGCGGTCCCGACCCCGATCGCCTTCATGACCGGCAGCCCGAACCTCCGTTTGATCTTACGGGTACGCTCCACGGTTTCCCTGCCGTGCAACTGCAGCAGATCCGGCCGCAAGGCTTCGACGATGCCGTTCAGCGTCGCGTCGTCGGCATCGACGGTCAGCGCGACCTTGACGGCACGCCCGCCCGCTTGCGCGCCCAGTTCGCGCGCGCGCGACAGATCGAGATGCCGCGGCGAGGCCGGAAAGAACACGAATCCCGCCATATCCGCGCCCGCCTGCAATGCCGCATCGAGCGTCGCAGGGGTGGACAGGCCGCATATCTTGACGAGCAGGGACATGATCTCGCAGGGACAAGGTCTCGAACGATCGGCGCAAGCCGGACGACCGGCAAAAACCCGTCCGGTTCCGGGCATCAAGCACCGCGGGCGGGTTCTACAACGTCGCGCGCGGCTTGTCTCGCACGCACCGGTGCGCCGGACGGTTGTCCTGATCTGCGGCGGAAATACCGGGCCGCTATCCGACCCGCCGCGTCAGTTCGGGCAACCGCTGCGCGTCACGGGACTCCCAGCGCGACCGCAGATCGGCCAGTTCCACGCGCGCCGCCCGCGCATCCGTCTCATACCGGCGTACCATGTGACGCCAGTGGCGCTGACCGAACCAGGTTGCGACGCTGCCGGCCACCACGCCGAAGATCGCGACCGCGATGATGAGGATGAACAGCGGCAGGGTAACCGTGGCCATCCGGTCGTTCGCATCGAAGGGGTCGAACGTCACCGTCACCGGATGACGGTTTGCGAATGCAAACACGATGAAAAGGACGCCAAGCGGGATCAGGATCAGGCCGGTCAGAAATTTACGCATGATCTCTCCCGCGACGGTAGCGTCAAGCACTCATGCTGACGGCTTCTCTTGCCGATTCATGGGGCCGCTCCCCTGAACGTTTCCTAGGCGCTCGCTTCACTTGTCGCATTCTCGCGATTGAGTCGCTCGCGCATTTCCTTGCCGGTCTTGAAAAACGGCACACTCTTCTGATCGACCGGGACGTGCTCTCCGGTGCGCGGATTGCGGCCCGCGCGCGCGGGACGATGCTTGACCGAGAACGCACCAAAACCACGCAGCTCGACGCGATCGCCCCGTGCAAGCGCGGCGACAATCTCGTCGAGAATCGCATTCACGATGTTCTCCACATCCCGCTGATAGAGATGCGGGTTGTGCTCGGCGATACGTTGGACGAGTTCGGATTTGATCATCGAGACTGGGACCCATAGATGGGAGGACCCATTTCCGTGAAAACGGTCAGGACTGTCAAGTCGCTAAATGCGATACGCACGGTTAGAGAAGCAGCCGCGAGATTCTGCACCGCGGCATTCGCGTTTTTTCGCAGCGCGAAAATGCCTGCGCCCGCCCGATTCGAGCCTCAATTCGAGGGGGCAGGCTGCCATAACGCCAGCATTCCGTCCAGGCCAAGACGATCCGCCGCGCGAACGACGCCCGTCTGCTCGACCTGACGCGCGATGCCGCTCAATCCCAGCGCATCAAGGGTGACGGAGGCGGCAGTGCGCAGAAACGTCAGGTCGCCGAAACGCGGCGACAATTTGAAATCCCGCACCGGCAGACCCGGCTTGACATTCTTTGCGGAAACCAGCCAGGCGACTGCAGTTTTTTCATCGCCGAGCTGATCGATCAACTTGAGATCGATCCCCTGCCGCCCGGTGAAAACGCGGCCATCGGCCACTTTATCGAGTTGCGCATCATCCATGCCGCGCCGCTGCTTCACAAGGCCGCGGAACCAGGCGTAGGAATCCTTGACCAGCGCATCCAGCGCAGCGCGCGCTTCCGGACTGGTCGGCTCGTAACCGTTCGGCGCGGCCTTCAGCGGCGACGATTTCACCTCCTCGACTTTCACCCCGACCGTTTTCAGAAGGTCGGTGAAGTTCGGATATTGAAACAGCACGCCGATCGAGCCGACCAGCGCCGTCTGCTGCGCGACGATGTGATCGGACGCGAGCGCGGCGATATAACCGCCCGACGCGCAGAGCCCGTCCACCACCACGACCATCGGCTTCCTGGCCTTCAGGCGCATCAGGGCGTCGTAGAGCTGTTCCGAGCCGGAGGTGGTGCCGCCCGGCGAATTGATGTGCACGATGACCGCGGGCGCGTTCGACTTGCCCAACCGTTCCAGCGCCTCGACCCGCTTCTGATCGTTGCGGATCAGGCCTTCGATGTTGACGCGCTGGATCGCGGCCGCGCCGATCAGCCTGCTTCCCCACGGCGTGGCATAGGCCGCGGTGGCGACAATCGCCGCGATCGCGATCGCCGCCGACGCCACGCGCCAGAATGTGAGCTTGCGGCGCAACCTGCGGCGATCGACGATCACATCGGACTCAATCGACATCGAAAATTCTCCTCAAGGACGGCGATCGGGATTTGCGCCGCGATCTGCGCATGGCGCTGACTTGGGGCCAAGCGGGCCTCGGTCTGACCAGGCTACACCAATTGCGGCGCAATATGAAGAAAGCAAGGCCCGGTCAAGCCGTCGCCGCAAGGCGGAAGAACCGGCGCGGCGGGCGCGCTTCGATCGAATCCCGGAAGCGTGACGAGGAAAAGCGTGCCGCGGTTTTCCGCCCGCGCCCCGGTTCTCAAAATATTGAACCCGATCATGGCCATGATTTGGATCGATGCGATCAAAGTCATCGTGATCTAGACCATCGGCTGCCGCCCGCGCCGGTCCGGCGCGATCAGCTCCGACCGCGGTCCCGACAGCCGCTTGTGCAGGTGGACCATGAAAGCCATGCCGAACAGCGGCGTCGCCAGATTGACGATCGGAATCGCCACGAAGGCGGCGATGACGAGACCGGCCACGAACACCGTGGCGGCGTTGTCGCGGCGCATCGCCTTGGCCTCGGCCGGCGAGCGGAACCGCATCGCCGCGAGTTCGAAATATTCCCGGCCGAGCAGCCACGCGGTGGCGATGAAGAAGGCGATGACGCCAGCGCCGGCCACGAACACGAACGGCAACGCGATCAGGTAGACGAGCAGCGTCAGCAGCGCGGTCTTGATGCCCTCGATCATCGCGATGCCGAACGGCAGCGCCGCGCCTGGAGGGTCGGCCGGATAATGCTCGCGCTCGACGATCTCGCCGACGTCGTCGACGAACACGCCCGCGACCAGCGACGTGATCGCCGGCATCAGGAATACCGCGCCGAACACGATGCCGAGGCCCGCGGCGATCGAAATGATCCAGGCCAGGATGTCGAGCGGGGTGTGGAAGGCCGGCCCCAGCGCGGTCTCGGCCCAATGCTCGCCGGATCCGGCGAGCCAACTCAAGAGCCGCTGCAGTCCGACCGAGACGACGACGATCAGCACCAGCGCAAGCCCGATGGCGCGCCACAGGATGGCGCGCATCGGCGGCGACAGAATCTGTGTGAGGGCCTTGACGGCGGCGCCCATCATGACGGTCGATTCCCGGTAAACCCCTGCGCTCAGATAAACGCCGTGACCCGCCCCGGCAAGGGCGCGGACCGGCGCTGATGCCGCGGCCGAGACACGGAGGCGGATCGTGCCGGAGTTTTCTGCCCGGGACGGCGCGGCGATTCAGAAGCGGAACACTTCTATAGCGTTTTCAAGCGAAGCACGTTCTCCGGCTTGACCGAGGACGGATACCGGTTCGCGTGAAGAAAACGCGTCAAAAACAAAAAGCTGGAGCCGGCTTCGATTCCATCAAAGCCGGAATGGCTCTAATCCTTCACCACCCGCACGGCGCCGAGCGCGGCGCTGGTGGTGTGGGCGGCATAGGCCTTGAGCGCCATCGTGATCTGGCGCTTGCGCGGAGCGGTCGGCTTCCAGGCCGCATCGCCTTTCGCCTCCATCGCGGCGCGGCGGCGCTGCAATTCGGCGTCGTCCACCGCGAGATGCACCTTGCGATTCGGAATGTCGAACTCGATCGTGTCACCATCCTCGACCAGGCCGATCGCGCCGCCCTCCGCCGCTTCCGGCGAGGCGTGGCCGACCGACAGGCCGGCGGTGCCGCCGGAGAAGCGGCCGTCGGTGATCAGCGCGCACTGCTTGCCGAGACCTTTCGATTTCAGATAGCTGGTCGGATACAGCATCTCCTGCATGCCGGGACCGCCGCGCGGGCCTTCGTAACGGATGACGACGACGTCGCCTGCCTTGATCCTGTTGGTGAGAATGGCGTCCACCGCGGCGTCCTGGCTTTCGAAGATGCGCGCGGGGCCGGAAAACTTCAAAATACTGTCGTCGACGCCGGCGGTCTTCACGATGCAGCCGTCACGCGCGATGTTGCCGTAGAGCACAGCGAGGCCGCCGTCCTTCGAGAAGGCATGCTCGGCGTCGCGGATGCAGCCCTTGGCGCGATCGGCGTCGAGCTCCTCGAAGCGCCTGTCCTGGCTGAACGCGACCTCGGTGCGCACGCCGCCCGGCGCGGCCAGATAGAAATTGCGCACGCTGTCGCTTTTCGTCTGCTTGATGTCCCAGCGTTCCAGCGCATCCTTCAGCGAGGCGCTGTGAACCGTGGGCAGGCTGGCGTCGATCAACCCGGCTCGGTCGAGCTCGCCGAGAATGCCCATGATGCCGCCGGCGCGATGCACGTCTTCCAGATGCACGTCCGGCACCGATGGCGCGACCTTGCACAACACCGGCACGCGGCGCGACAGCCGGTCGATATCCTTCATCGTGAACGGCACCTCGCCTTCGTAAGCGGCGGCGAGCAGATGCAGCACGGTGTTGGTGGAACCGCCCATCGAGATGTCGAGCGTCATCGCGTTCTCGAACGCCCTGAAGCACGCGATCGAACGGGGCAGCGCGCGCTCGTCATCCTGCTCGTAATAGCGCCGCGCCAGATCGACGATCAGGTGGCCGGCTTCGATGAACAGGCCCTTGCGGTCGGCGTGGGTGGCGAGCACCGAGCCATTGCCGGGCAGCGCGAGGCCGAGCGCCTCGGTCAGGCAGTTCATCGAATTGGCGGTGAACATGCCCGAGCATGAGCCGCAGGTCGGACACGCCGAGCGTTCGAGCACCTCGACCTCGGCATCGCTCACCGCGTCGTCGGCGGCGGCGACCATGGCGTCGATCAGGTCGATCGATTTCACCTTGCCGTTGAGGTTGACCTTGCCGGATTCCATCGGCCCGCCGGAGACGAACACGGCCGGGATGTTGAGCCGCAGCGCCGCCATCAGCATGCCGGGCGTGATCTTGTCGCAATTGGAGATGCAGACCATGGCGTCGGCGCAATGCGCGTTGACCATGTATTCGACGCTGTCGGCGATGATCTCGCGCGAGGGCAGGCTGTAGAGCATGCCGTCGTGCCCCATGGCGATGCCGTCATCGACCGCGATGGTGTTGAACTCCTTGGCGACGCCGCCGGCCTTCTCGATCTCGCGCGCCACGAGCTGGCCGAGATCCTTGAGGTGGACGTGGCCCGGCACGAACTGGGTGAAGGAATTGACCACGGCGATGATCGGCTTGCCGAAGTCCTCGTTCTTCATGCCGGTGGCGCGCCACAGGCCGCGGGCGCCGGCCATGTTGCGGCCGTGGGTGGAGGTGCGGGAGCGATAGGCGGGCATGGTTTTTTCCCGGACGTCAACAGTTTGGCGGGACCATACAGCCGCGCCGCCGGAGGCCGCAAACAGAAAAGCGGCCGCGCTCGCCGCGCCGCCGCCTTCCGCTAACTCGTTGCTCCGCGCCGGCTCGGCGCGGGATCAGTGCACGCTGACGGCCTGCAGCTCGTTGCTCCAGGCGCTCGCGACCGCGGCCTCGCGCGAATCGGTCAGCATGATCGGCGTGCCGTCGGCGGCGTGCAGCGCGAACAGCATGAGGCCGGGCGCGATTTTCGGGGCCTGCGGAAACAGATCCGGCACGTCCTCGGAACGAACCTGCTTCACATAGGCGATATGGCCTTCGCCGAGCTGCGCCAGCGTCTCGATCGAGACGCTTTCGGGTCGGAATGTGGAACTCACTTCACTCATGGTCTCGACTCCTTCTTTGGATTAAGCGGTCGAGTCCGCTACTCGTTGCACTCGGATGCATGATTTTCGCCGGTCCTTGCTTGTCCGGGCCATGCATTATTCGTGTTCATTGATCGCGATTGTCTTAACGACCCGTTCAGGTTCCGGCCTGGCCAGATCGATGGACAATAGCCCGTTTTTCAGGTCCGCGCCCAGCACCAGCATCCCCTCCGCCAGCACGAAGGTGCGCTGGAAGTGGCGCGCGGCAATGCCGCGGTGGATGTATTGCCTGGCTTTATCCTCCTGCTGCCGGCCCCGGATCACAAGCTGATTTTCCTCAATGGTCACATCGAGTTGGTCGCGGGTGAACCCCGCCACCGCCAGCGTGATCCGCAGGCGCTCCGGCTCGCCGTTGCTGCGGTCGCACCGCTCGATGTTGTAGGGAGGATAGCCGTCGGCGCCTTTGACGACGCGGTCGAGCGCACGCTCGATCTCGTCGAATCCCAGGAGGAACGGGCTGGACAACGAAGGAACACGAGACATTCACAAAGTCCTCTCGAAGCGACTTTGGTTACGCCCGACCCGCGCCTTGGCGGATCATGCGCCGGGGCCCTTGCGGCACCCCCTTCGGGCCGTCTGGCGCTTGCCAGCCGGTCGAATCGAATATGGCGATGATCGACGCACCGTTCAAGATGTCGTGCGCGCCGTCCAACGCATTGGAATCGGGTCAGGAATCAAGTCGCTCGCGGCGGCGCCGGACGCAGTCCGGTGTCCCTGAGCCGACCGGAACCGCATGGTGGAGCCAGGCGGGATCGAACCGCCGACCTCTTGCATGCCATGCAAGCGCTCTCCCAGCTGAGCTATGGCCCCAAGATCACGATGATCCCCGATCGATTCGATCCAGAATCATGAACGTGATCGATTCCAATATTCCAGAGCGGATGCGGGCGGAAAACCGCTGCACGTTTTTCCTCGTCCTGCTCCAGACCGGTCCGCACCAAATCAGGGCGGGAGCGGCTTAGAGACCCTGAACCACAGTTCAGGGCCGATCTCAAGTCTCCTCGTCGTCGCCGACGTCGCCGATGATGTCGGTCACGTCCTCGTCGCCCTCTTCCTCATCGGCGATGAAGGTGGAGTCGTCGTCCTCGTCATCGTCGAGGGTGTCGTCGATCTCGATATCATCCTCCGATTCCGGGACGACCGCCTTCTTGACCTTGCCGGTGTTCTCCTCGGCGTCGGCCTCCTCCAGCGAAACCAGCTCTTCGGCCTCCGCCGGCTCCGGCGTCGTATCGGACGCGGACGCCGCGGCAGCGGCGGCGCGCGCAGCCTCGCCGCGGGTCCGCATCGGCGCCACAACGATCGGGACGACCTCGCCGGTGTAGGGCGAGATCACCGGGTTCTTGTTCAGATCATAGAACTTCTTGCCGGTGGTCGGGCAGATGCGCTTGGTTCCGAGCTCGGATTTGGCCACGTGTGGAATCCCGGGATATTCTGAAAAGCGGAGCTTCACTTGGCTAGTTGCGACGGCCCTGTCAATAGCGCTTTGCAGGCCAAGCCGCAGGCGTGACGCGCCGCCGCCCCTGTGATACCAGCCGCCCACCAACAGGAACCCGCGATCTTGACTCATTACGGCCAGCCGGCGCCGCTCGAAGCGCGAAAGTGCCAGTCCCTGACCGGCCGCGTCCGGGTGGGCGGCGACAAGTCGATCTCCCACCGGTCGCTGATCCTGGGCGCGCTGGCGGTCGGGGAAACCCGGATCTCGGGCCTTCTCGAAGGCGAGGACGTGCTCAACACCGCCAAGGCGATGCGGGCGGTGGGGGCCAGGGTCGAGCGCATGGACGAAAAAGGCGGAATCGTCTGGTCAGTGCGCGGCGTCGGCACCGGCGGGTTCGCGACGCCGGCAGCCCCGCTCGATTTCGGCAATTCCGGCACCGGATGCCGCCTGGTGATGGGCGCGGTGGCCGGTTGTCCGATTACCGCGACCTTCGATGGCGACAGTTCGCTGCGCTCGCGGCCGATGCGCCGCATCCTCGATCCGCTGGAATTGATGGGCGCGCGAGTGGTCTCGCAAAGCGACGGCGGCCGCCTTCCCCTGACGCTGGCCGGCGCGCGCGATCCGCTGCCGATCGTGTACCGCACGCCGGTCGCCTCGGCGCAGATCAAGTCGGCGGTGCTGCTCGCGGGATTGTCCGCGCCGGGCGTCACCACCGTCATCGAAAACGAGGCCAGCCGCGACCACACCGAACTGATGCTGAAGCATTTTGGCGCAACCATCGTTTCCGTGCCGGATGGCGCACACGGGCGCAAAATCTCGCTGACCGGGCAGCCCGAACTGCACGGCTCTGACGTCACGGTGCCGGCCGATCCGTCGTCGGCGGCGTTTCCGATCGTCGCCGCGCTGATCACCCCAGGCTCCGACATCATTCTGACCGATGTGATGACCAACCCGCTGCGAACGGGGCTGTTCACGACGCTGCGCGAGATGGGCGCCTCGATCGAGGAAAGCGAGACGCGCAGCGACGCCGGCGAGCCGATGGCGCAATTGCGGGTGCGCGCATCAAAACTGCGCGGCGTCGAGGTGCCGGCGGAGCGCGCGCCGTCGATGATCGACGAGTATCTCGTGCTCGCGGTCGCCGCCGCCTTTGCCGAGGGCACCACCGTGATGCGCGGCCTGCACGAGCTGCGCGTGAAGGAATCCGATCGGCTGCAAGCGACCGCCGCCATGCTGCGCGTCAATGGCGTCAAGGTCGAGATTTCGGGCGACGACCTGATCGTCGAGGGCTGCGGCCATGTGCCCGGCGGCGGGCTCGTCGCCACCCACATGGATCACCGCATCGCGATGTCGGCGCTGGTGATGGGCTGCGCATCGGACGCGCCGGTCAAGGTCGACGACACCGCCTTCATCGCCACGAGCTTTCCGGATTTCATTCCGATGATGCGGCGGCTGGGGGCGGATTTCGCATGATCATCGCCATCGACGGACCCGCGGCTTCGGGAAAAGGCACGCTCGGCAAGCGCCTTGCCGCGCATTATCACTTTCGTCACCTCGACACAGGCGTGATCTATCGCGCGGTCGCGAAGGCCCTGATCGACGCCGGCGCGGATCCGTCAGACGAAGCGCGCGCGGTGGCGGCCGCGCACGAAATCGACCCGGAAAAATTCGGCCATCCGGCCCTGAAAACCCGGGCGATCGGCGAGGCGGCGTCGGTGGTGTCGGCATTTCCAGGGGTGCGAGAGGCGCTCCTGACCTTTCAGCGCCAGTTCGCCGCCGAGCCGCCCGGCGCGGTGCTCGACGGCCGCGACATCGGCACCGTGATCTGCCCCGACGCCGACGTGAAGATTTTCGTCGTGGCCGATCCGGTCGTGCGGGCGCGCCGGCGCACGCTCGAGGCACGCTCGCGCGGCGAGGACGCCGACGAGGCGGTGGTCCTGGCCGACATCCTCAAGCGCGACGAACGGGATCGCAACCGGCCCGTCGCGCCGCTGAAAGCGGCCGCGGACGCCCATGTGCTCGACAATTCCAACCTCGACATCGAAGCCGGCCTGAAGGCCGCGATCGCCATCGTCGAGGCGGTCAGGGCGGGACGCTGAAGCTGGCGTAAGCGGGCCCAGCGTTTTCAGCGAGCTGCTGGCTACTTGAAGCACATTCCGCGCTTGCCGGATAATGTCTCAAGGGCTATATCCACGGCGTCCGGGCCGCCACCGATTATGTCGGGGCCGTCCGAGCGGGCCGGCCGGAGTTTCAAACTCTCGCCGTCATTGGAGGAACGCCCCGCTCAAGGTCTTGACCATCGATCGTTTTGCGATCGTCGAAGGTCCCGGAGACATTCATCGTTTCGAACGCGAAGGCTGCTGCCGGCCCGTCGTTGCATGTTCCCGCACGACGGTCGTCAGGATTGCGGGCCCCTGACCCTTCCCGCGCGAAACGCCCGTCAACCTGAACCGCCGGCAAGTATCCCGCTTGGAGAGCAAATGGCTTCGACTGATACCCATAACCCGTCCCGTGACGATTTCGCGGCAATGCTCGACGAGTCCTTCGCTGGCGGCAATCTGCAGGAAAGCTCCGTCATCAAGGGCAAGGTGGTCGCGATCGAGAAGGACATGGCCGTGATCGACGTCGGCCTCAAGACCGAAGGCCGCGTGGCGCTGCGCGAATTCTCCGGACCCGGCCGCGAAAGCACCCTGAAGGTCGGCGACGAAGTCGAAGTGTTCCTCGACCGCATCGAGAACGCGCTCGGCGAGGCCGTGCTGTCGCGCGACAAGGCTCGCCGCGAGGAAAGCTGGGGCAAGCTCGAAAAGGCGTTCCAGAACAACGAGAAAGTTCACGGCGTCATCTTCAATCAGGTCAAGGGCGGCTTCACGGTCGATCTCGACGGCGCGGTCGCCTTCCTGCCGCGCTCGCAGGTGGACATCCGCCCGATCCGCGACGTCGGCCCGCTGATGAACAACACCCAGCCGTTCCAGATCCTCAAGATGGATCGCCGCCGCGGCAACATCGTCGTCTCGCGCCGCACGGTGCTCGAGGAAACCCGCGCCGAGCAGCGCCAGGAACTGGTGCAGAACCTCGAAGAGGGTCAGGTGATCGATGGCGTGGTCAAGAACATCACCGACTACGGCGCGTTCGTCGATCTCGGCGGCATCGACGGCCTGCTGCACGTCACCGATATCGCCTGGCGCCGCGTCAACCATCCGACCGAGGTGCTGACCATCGGCCAGACGGTGAAGGTCAAGATCATCAAGATCAACCACGAGACCCACCGCATCTCGCTCGGCATGAAGCAACTGCTGGACGATCCGTGGCAAGGCATCGAGGCGAAGTATCCGCTGGGCGCGCGCTTCACCGGCCGCGTCACCAACATCACCGACTACGGCGCCTTCGTCGAACTGGAGCCGGGCATCGAAGGACTGATCCACGTTTCCGAGATGTCGTGGACCAAGAAGAACATGCACCCCGGCAAGATCGTCTCGACCTCGCAGGAAGTCGAGGTGCAGGTGCTCGAGGTCGACAGCGTCAAGCGCCGGATTTCGCTCGGCCTCAAGCAGACCATGCGCAATCCCTGGGAAGCGTTCGTCGAGAAACATCCGGTCGGCTCCACCGTGGAGGGCGAGGTCAAGAACAAGACCGAGTTCGGCCTGTTCCTCGGCCTGGAGGGCGATGTCGACGGCATGGTCCATCTCTCGGACCTCGACTGGAAGGTGCCGGGCGAGCAGGTCATCGACAACTTCAAGCGCGGCGACATGGTCAAGGCCGTCGTGCTCGATGTCGACGTCGAGAAGGAGCGCATCTCGCTCGGCGTCAAGCAGCTCGAAGGCGACCCGTTCGCCGAACCGGGCGACGTCAAGAAGGGCGCGGTCGTGACCTGCGAGGTGCTCGAGGTCAAGGATGGCGGCATCGAGGTGCAGATCGCCGGCACCGAATTCCAGACCTTCATCAAGCGCTCGGAACTGGCGCGCGACCGCAACGACCAGCGCAGCGAGCGTTTTGCCGTCGGCGAGAAGGTCGATGCCCGCGTCATCCAGTTCGACAAGAAGGCGCGCAAGGTGCAGGTCTCGATCAAGGCGCTGGAAGTCGCCGAGGAGAAGGAAGCCATCGCGCAATATGGTTCATCCGACTCGGGCGCGACGCTCGGCGATATCCTCGGCACGGCGCTCAAACAGCGCTCCGACAAATAATTAAGGGGCAACCTCCTGTTGCAGCGAACAAAGGCTCCGGTTTCGACCGGGGCCTTTTTATTTGGATCGCACTTCCCACCTTGGAACAGATCGACCCGCGCTAGCGTTGTGGAGACGTGCGCAGGTTCTCGCCGCGAGCGAGCCTGTGGAGGCAGGTCCGGTCGGCGGACGGGCCGCTTGCGGTGCAGGTCAGATGATCGACTTTTCCGGCCAGCAGCAAAGGTCGTTGATCAGGCACTCCTCGCAGCGAGGCGACCGCGCCAGACATGTGTAGCGCCCATGCAGGATGAGCCAGTGATGCGCATGCAGCATGAATTCGACCGGAATGACGCGCTCGAGGCCGACTTCGACCTCAAGCGGCGTCCTGCCCGGCGCCATACCGGTCCTGTTGGCGACACGGAAGACATGGGTGTCCACGGCCATGGTATGCTCTCCGAACACCATGTTGAGCACGACGTTTGCGGTCTTGCGCCCGGCGCCGGGCAGGGATTCGATTCCGGCGCGGCTGCGCGGGACTTCGCCGCCGAAGTCCGCAAGCAGTTTTTCCGACAGCGCGATGATGTTTCTCGCCTTGCTGCGATAGAGCCCGATGGTCTTGATGTAATCGCGGACCTTCTCCTCTCCGAGCGCCAGCATTTTGGCGGGCGTGTCCGCGACCGCGAACAGCGCGCGAGTCGCCTTGTTGACGCCGGCGTCTGTCGCCTGCGCCGACAACACCACCGCGACCAGCAGCGTGTAGGGGTTGAGGTGCTCGAGTTCGCCCTTCGGTTCGGGATTGGCCTTGCTGAACCGCACGAAGGCTTCGCGGACTTCAGCCCGCGTCCAGGGCCGGAGGGGCGACGTCGCCGATCCGCGCGCCGGCTTGGCGGCGGGCCGGACGGCGCCGGAGCCAGCTCCAGCCTTGGATGCCGGCTTTCGCGCTTTCTTTACTTTTGCCACCGCCGACTGCCCCAATTTCGCCGCAACGGATTCTTGCTGCCCAGGGTCCGCCGAAGGGTTTTTCGCAGGCTGTCTGGCCGATCCCGCACGGGCGGACCTCAGCCTTGCAAAGGTGCGACGGGTGTTTTTCGACATGATCGTGGTATACTGATTTCCAATGACACGCGACAATAATTCGGCTGGTTCGGAGGTCGCCGAGCAGACGCTGTTTTCAGCGCTGCTGACGCCGCATCGTTCCTTGACAAAAGCCGGCTTCATCGTGCTGATGACGATCATAACCGTGGGCAGCTTTGTCGCGGGAATGGTATTCCTGATGATGGGCGCCTGGCCGGTCTTCCTGTTTTTCGGGCTCGACGTGTTCATCGTCTACTGGGCCTTCCGGGTCAATTTCCTGCGTGCAAGAGCGACCGAGGAAATTTCCATCACCCATTTTGAATTGCGGGTGCGCCGCACCAGCCACCGCGGCCATATCGTCGAATGGGTTCTGAATCCGCTGTGGGTACACCTGGATCAGAAAATCCACGAAGAATATGGCATCGAGCGACTTTATCTGGTTTCGCGGGGCCGCCGGATTTCGATCGCAAGCTTTCTCGGTCCGGATGAAAAGTCGAGTTTCGTCAAGGCTTTTTCAACAGCGCTGCAAATCGCTAAACGCGGCCCGATCTACAATCCGATCACCTAGGGCCTTTCCGCTTCTGATGGAATTCAGAAGCGGGCTCGCTCCGAGATTTTGAATTGACGCGTTTTCTCGACGCGGACCGGCGTCCTCCACGGATTACCTGGGCCGGAAAATGCTCTCAGACCGACCGTCAAGACCGTGGCGGGAATCGGGTGGCTGCAACCAGGCGGTCGTCCTATTCTGGGCCATGATGACGCTTGTAAAAAATCCCACCCTGAGCGATTCGCGCCTCAAGAGACCGGGCGTACGAAGCGCAGCGCTTCGCGACTACGATACGGTGCGGCGTGCGATCGCTTTCATCTCGGAAAATTGGCGCAGGCAACCGACCATCGCGGCAATGGCTGACGCCGCCGGCGTGACGCCGGATGAACTGCATCATTTGTTCCGCGGCTGGGCGGGCCTGACGCCGAAAGACTTCATGCAGGCGCTGACGCTCGACCACGCCAAGGGACTGTTGCGCAAATCCGCCAGTGTACTGGACGCGGCTCTCGACTCCGGCCTCTCCGGCCCGGGCCGCCTGCACGACCTGTTCGTCACGCATGAGGCAATGTCGCCCGGCGAATGGAAGACCGGCGCCGCCGGCATGAGCCTGACCTTCGGCTTTCATCCCTCGCCGTTCGGAACCGCGATCGTGATCGCGAGCGACCGCGGCCTCGTCGGACTTGCTTTCGCCGACGCAGGCGAGGAGCAAAGCGCGTTGGCCGATATGAAACGGCGCTGGCCCAACGCGACCTATGGCGAGAATCATGCTCGAACGGCCGGACTCGCGCGGCGGGTGTTCGATACGAAACTCTGGCAAGCGGATCAACCGTTGCGCGTGGTTTTGATCGGCACGGATTTCGAGGTTCGGGTCTGGCAGACCCTGCTCAGGATTCCCATGGGCAAGGCAACGACCTATTCAAGCATCGCCGCAGACTTGGACCGCCCGAAGGCCTCGCGCGCGGTCGGCGCTGCGGTCGGCAAGAACCCGCTATCGTTCGTGGTGCCTTGCCATCGCGTGCTCGGCAAGAGCGGCGCACTGACCGGCTATCACTGGGGCATCACCCGCAAGCAGGCGATGCTGGGCTGGGAAGCCGGGCAGGTCGGCCTCGAGTAAGAGGCTTTCCGCAAGCTTTTCAGGCCGCCAGATCGAGCTTCGAGGCCACGGTCGCATCGGCATTCAGCCGGTAGATCAGAGGCGCACCGGTTGGAAGTTCGCGCTTGAGAATCTGTTCCGGCGACAGCTTCTCAAGCACCATGACGAGCGCGCGCAGCGAATTGCCATGCGCCACCACGAGCGTGCACTCGCCGCGCAATACGCACGGCAGGATCTCCTGCACGAAGTAGGGCAGCGTGCGCGCGAGCGTATCCTTCAGACTCTCGCCGCCGGGCGGCGGCACATCATAAGAGCGGCGCCAGATCAGCACCTGTTCTTCGCCCCATTTTTTGCGGGCCTCATCCTTGTTGAGGCCCGCAAGATCACCGTAATCCCTTTCGTTCAGCGCCTGATCTTTCCTGACCGGAATTCCGGTCTGGCCCAATTCGCTTAGCACCAGGTCGAGCGAGTGCTGGGCGCGGATCAACAGCGAAGTGAAGGCAATATCGAATGCAAAACCCTGCGCCTTCAGCTTGCGCCCCGCGTCTCTCGCCTCGGTCACGCCGAGTTCGGTGAGATCAGGATCCTTCCAGCCTGTGAACAGGTTCTTCAGATTCCATTCGCTCTCTCCGTGCCGCACGAGCACCAGAAGACGTTCGCTCATTCTGCCTGTTCCCGCTTTTTCAGTCCTGAAAGCCGCAAGCACTAAACGCCGCCCAGCCCGAGCACGTCGGCCATCGAATACAAGCCTGGTGCCTTGCCGTGCGCCCACTTCGCGGCCTTCAACGCACCATGCGCGAAGATCATCCTGTCTTCGGCATGATGAGACAACGTTATACGCTCATACGGACCCGCGAAGATGACGCTGTGATCTCCGGACACGGTGCCGCCGCGAAGCGAGGCAAAACCGATGTCGCCCGCTTTGCGGGCGCCGGTGATCCCGTCGCGCCCACGCGCCGCGTGCTGATCCAACACGATCTTGCGACCATCCGCCGCCGCCTGCCCCAACATCAGCGCCGTGCCGGAAGGCGCGTCGATCTTGGCTCTATGATGCATTTCAAGAATTTCGATATCGAAGCTCTCATCCAGTGATTGCGCCATCCGCTTCACCAGCGCGGCGAGCAGATTGACACCCAGACTCATATTGCCCGACTGCACGACCGCCGTGCGCGAGGTCACGCTCCGGATGACCACCATATCCGAAGCCGAAAGGCCGGTGGTGCCGATGACGTGAACCAGACCGCGCTCGGCGGCGATGGCAACATTCGCGATGGTCGCGGCCGGAACCGTGAAATCCAGAATGCCGTCGGCCTTCGCCGACAGCGACCAGAGATCCGCGGATACCTCGATTCCGTTGGCGGGCAGACCGGCCAGAATACCGGCATCCTTCCCCACCAGATCGGAGCCCGGCGACTCCAGCGCGCCCGCCAGCACCGCGCCGCCGGTTTCCGACATCGCGCGCACCAAAGCGCGCCCCATCCGGCCGCCCGCTCCCGCAACGATCAAACGCATGTCGGCCACGACCGAATCCTCAAGATATTCCGCGGGTATAGCGGGGGCTGCGTGTCCCGGCAACCGATCAGGCTCCGCATCAGCCTCTATGCTGGTGGCATCGAGCCGGATGCTTCAGCCGTTCGATGCGATCGTCGCCGCCGCCTGCGAACGGGCAGCAAACCCGCGCGTGAAAGCCCGGCCATGCGGTCCATATGCGCCCTGAACGTATGGAGACCCGGTCGATCGCATTTCTAAAGCAATGGCGGCAGCGAGGCGCCCACCCCTCAACCCCTGCGATACACCCAGACACGCGCGGGAGGAAGGTTCATCCAGATCCGCTCGGATGCTTCCGCCGAGATACCGGGTAGCGATTTAGGGATTGGAGGCACGACCGAATAGGTGAACTGCACGAACGGCGCTCCGGGGGCCAGCGCCACGAAGGCGTCCCGGATCAGCTTCAGCCGGGTCAACATCGGCTTGGTGACGAGCGGCAGACCGGAGACGACCGCCGAGGCGCGGGCGCTCAGTACGTTCCAGAGCGAATCCCGTAAACTATAGGCATCCCCCTGAACGACGGTCGCCTGGGGATAACGGTCGCGAAGCAGCGCACAAAACCCGGGATCATACTCGACCAGCACGAGACGCTTCTGCTCGACGCCATGCTCGATCAACGCATTTGTGATCGCGCCGGTTCCCGGCCCCAGTTCGACGACCGGGTCGGTCGATCCGACATCGACGTATTGGGCCATTGTGCGGGCCAGAAGGCGGCCGGACGGCATGACCGCGCCCATGTGGAGCGGTTTTTCGATCCACGAGCGGAGAAAACGAACCTCGTCGTCAAGACGAAGCGGTTTCTTCAACGCACGCGCGGACAATTGCGAAGGCATTTTGCACCCAGATGGGGTCATCACTGGCGGGATATCAAACTTAAGTTATACACAGGTACAGCCGGCAATCGGAGCGGTCAAGCAAAACGGTCATCACGGGCTGGCCCTGGTGCCAAAGAAGTCCTTGACCTTAGTGAAGAAACCAGCCGCCTCGGGTTGCGTTGCGCCCGACGATAATTTCTCGAATTCGGCCAAAAGATCCTGCTGCTTCTTGGTCAGATTTTGCGGCGTTTCAACCATCACTTGCACATACATGTCGCCGGTCTGGCGCGAGCGCAGCACCGGCATCCCTTTTGATGCGATGCGGAATCGTCGACCGGACTGGGTACCGGACGGCACGCGCACCTTGGTCTTGCTTTTGTCGATGGTCGGTACCTCGAATTCCCCGCCAAGCGCGGCCGTGACCATCGAGATCGGCACCCGGCAATGCAGGTCGGCGCCGTCTCGTTGAAAGAACTCATGCGAGGCGAGGGAGAGGAAAATGTAGAGGTCGCCCGGCGGACCGCCACGGATGCCGGCTTCGCCCTCGCCGGCCAGCCGGATGCGGGTGCCGTCCTCGACGCCAGCGGGAATATTGACGGACAGCGAGCGTTCGCGGCTGACACGGCCCGACCCGTTGCAGGACGGACAGGGATCCTCGATCATCTGGCCGCGTCCCTGACAGCCGGGACAGGTACGCTCCAACGTGAAGAAGCCCTGAGCCTGACGGATCCGGCCAGCGCCGCCGCACATCGCGCAGTTCTTCGGCTTGGTGCCCGCCTTGGCGCCGGTGCCCGAACAGGACTCGCAGGTAACCGAAACCGGAATCTCGATTTGGGCGGTCCTGCCCTGAAAGGCCTCTTCCAGCGAGATTTCCATGTTGTAGCGAAGGTCCGCGCCACGCTCCCGGCCACCGCCGCGGCCGCGCTGTCCGGCCATTCCGAACAGGTCCTCGAAAATATCGGAGAACGATGAAGCGAATCCCGCTCCGAATCCGGGGCCCCCGCCTCCCATGCCGCCATGTTCAAACGCGGCATGACCGAAGCGATCATAGGCCGCGCGCTTCTGACCGTCCTTCAGAACTTCATAAGCCTCGTTGATTTCCTTGAAGCGAATCTCGCTGGCCGCGTCGCCCGGATTTCTGTCCGGATGCCATTTCATGGCCAGTTTACGAAAGGCTGCCTTGAGCTTGGATTCGTCCGCGTTCCGGTCGACCTCAAGGGTTTCGTAGTAACAGCGCTTGGTCGACATCAGTCCGTACCGCCCGAACGTCGCTTCATCCCGCAAGACGCATGAAAGATTCGCCCGCCAGAGGATGCCGCGTCCCGCTTAAAGAAACATGACCCCCGCCCTTGGCCACGCTTTGCGTGCTCCGGGGAAGCGGGGATCATGGTCATTCCCGCCGCTTACGCAGACTTCTTGTTCTTGTCGTCATCGACCTCTGTAAACTCGGCGTCGACGACATCGTCCTTCGCGGCGTCCTTGGCTGCATCGGCTTCGGCCTGCTGCTTGTACATGGCTTCACCGAGCTTCATGGACGCCTGCGCCAGCGTATTCGTCTTGGCCTTGATCGCCTCGGCGTCGTCGCCCTTCAGCGCCTCCTTCAAATCGCTGACGGCATCCTCGATGGCGCGGCGATCGCTTTCCTCGATCTTCGAGCCGTGCTCCGAGAGCGCCTTCTCGGTCGAGTGCACGAGGCCATCTGCCTGGTTCTTGGCGTCCACGGCCTCGCGGCGCTTCTTGTCTTCCGCCGCGTTGAGTTCGGCATCCTTGACCATCTTCTCGATATCGGCGTCGGACAGACCGCCGGAGGCCTGGATGCGGATCTGCTGCTCCTTGCCGGTCGCCTTGTCTTTCGCCGACACGTTGACGATGCCGTTGGCGTCGATATCGAACGTCACCTCGATCTGCGGCATACCGCGCGGAGCCGGCGGAATGCCCATCAGGTCGAACTGGCCGAGGATCTTGTTGTCGGCCGCCATCTCACGCTCGCCCTGGAAGACGCGGATGGTGACGGCGTTCTGGTTGTCCTCGGCGGTCGAGAACACCTGGCTCTTCTTGGTCGGGATCGTGGTGTTGCGATCGATGATGCGGGTGAACACGCCGCCCAGCGTCTCGATGCCCAGCGACAGCGGGGTAACGTCGAGCAGCAGAACGTCCTTGACGTCGCCCTGCAGCACGCCGGCCTGGATCGCCGCGCCGATCGCGACAACCTCGTCCGGGTTGACGCCCTTGTGCGGCTCCTTGCCGAACAACTGCTTGACCACTTCCTGGACCTTCGGCATGCGCGTCATGCCGCCGACCAGCACGACCTCGCCGACTTCGCCCGCCGTCAGTCCGGCATCCTTCAGCGCCTTGCGGCACGGCTCGATGGTCTTCTGAACCAGATCGTCGACCAGCGCCTCGAACTTGGCGCGGGTGAGCTTCATGGTCAGATGTTTCGGACCGGACTGGTCGGCCGTGATGAACGGCAGGTTGATTTCGGTCTGCGTGGTCGACGACAGCTCGATCTTCGCCTTCTCGGCGGCTTCCTTCAGCCGCTGCAAGGCGAGCTTGTCGTTGCGCAGGTTGATGCCCTGCTCCTTCTGGAATTCATCGGCGAGATAGTTGACCAGGCGCATGTCGAAATCTTCGCCGCCAAGGAACGTATCGCCATTGGTCGACTTCACCTCGAACACGCCGTCGCCGATCTCCAGAATCGACACGTCGAACGTGCCGCCGCCAAGATCGTAGACGGCGATGGTGCCGCTCTTGGCCTTGTCGAGGCCGTAGGCCAATGCCGCCGCGGTCGGCTCGTTGATGATGCGCAGCACTTCGAGACCGGCGATCTTGCCGGCGTCCTTGGTCGCCTGCCGCTGGGCGTCGTTGAAATAGGCGGGAACCGTGATGACGGCCTGATCGACCTTCTGGCCCAGATGGGCTTCGGCGGTCTCCTTCATCTTCTGGAGTATGAAAGCCGAAATCTGCGAAGGGGAATAGGTCTTGCCGTCCACCTCGACCCAGGCGTCGCCGTTGCCGGCCTTTGCGATCTTGTAAGGGACAAGCTTCTTGTCCTTTTCGACCGTGGGGTCGTCGTAACGGCGGCCGATCAGACGCTTGACGGCGAAAATCGTCCGCTCGGGATTGGTCACGGCCTGGCGCTTGGCCGGCTGCCCGACGAGCCGCTCGCCGTCATCGCTGAAGGCGACGATGGACGGGGTGGTCCGCATCCCTTCCGCGTTTTCGATGACTTTCGGCGTCTTGCCGTCCATTACGGCCACGCACGAGTTCGTGGTGCCGAGGTCGATCCCGATGACCTTTCCCATGGTCCTATATCCCTCTTGTTGCGGCAGTCCGGCCGGGCCCTGACGGCACCCTCATCCAGACCCCCAGATATCAAATACTCGCGATATTGCGACGGTGTGCCTCATATAGGAGGGGGGGTGAAGGCCGCAAGGACTGGCGCGATGCTTCGTGGCGAAAACATCCATTTTTAAAGAAGCCGGCCCCTGATCCGGACAGTCCGGCAACCGCGAATAGCGGCCGGATGCGTTAACGGACCGCGAAGGCCGCTGAAACGGTCGACGACGACTGGCTGGCGGAAGCGGCGAGAGCGTTGTATCGAGCGATCATCGAACGGCCTCAATAGAAATCCAATAAGCTCGCATGAAATATCTTGCGCAACTGATGGTCACGCTGTGTCTGCTGACCGGCGTCGCTCCCGCCTTCGCCGGCGGCACGATCTATGCGCCGGGCACCCGGATCGGCTTGGTTCCGCTGATAGGCCTTTCCCCCTCCAAGACGTTTCCGGGCTTCGAAACCGACGATCATGCGGTCAAGGTCGTTGTCGCAGAACTTCCGGCCGCCGCCTTCCGGGACGTGGAGACCGTCGCCAAATCCGATTCATCCAGCATCAAGGGCCCAAAGCCTCAAGGCCTCGAGACCGCGAGCGGGCAGGGCTATTTCATCGTCGAGACTGCCAAGAACGGCAATGATAACGTCCGGCGCTATTCGATGGTGGTGTCGGGCGATACCTTTTCCGGATATGTCGCGGCCCAGGTGCCTGAGAACGTCGAAAAGATCTATTCCGACGAGGCCATGAAAAAGATGTTCGCAACGGTAGCGCTTCGCAAGGAAGTGCCGGTCGAGGAGCAGCTTGACCTGTTGCCCTTCAAGTTGACCGAATTGAGTTCTTTCAAGACCATCCGCACGTTGGGACCGGGAGCCATCCTGCTCTCCGACGCCGAAACGGGTCACGACATCGACAGCAAGGCCTTCCTGATCATCAACCCGATCGGATCGGTTCCCGAACAGCAGGATGATCGGGGGAGGTTTGCCCGCGACATCGCAACCACGATCCCCAACCTGCGCGAGGCTCATATCACCATGTCGGAGCCGATCAGGATCAACGGATCGCCCGGTTTTGAAACACGAATCGACGCTACCAACTCACAAACGAAAACGCCGGTGACCGTGGTCCAATGGCTGGTGTTCGGCGGCGGAAACACGGCAATGCGACTGATCGGCAGTACCCCGCGGGACGGGTGGGCCACCGTGTTTCCGCGTTTTCGTGCGGTTCGTGACGGCATCCGGCCGCGCTAGAGTCTGTTTCAACTGCGTTGAATCAGACTCGTCGCTTATCTTTTTGTTTGAGCATGATCTTTTCCGAAAACCGGTTTCCACTTTTCGGGATCATGCTCTAAAGTCTTTCACCGGTTCGCAGAAACGGGTTAAAGACCCAGGTTCTTCGACGCGTTTTCTTCTTCCCCGCGAACCGGATTCCACTTCGCTCGAAAACGCTATCGAATCCGCCGTTCGCCCCGACATGGCGCCGCCGTCAAGCGCAGTTCAGTAAACCGACATTGCAGCCCGCGAAAACTGGCCTCATTCGGAAGCCGTTGCCTTGACGCCACCCTTCGCAACGCCCACCAGCGCCGGGCGCAACACCCGTTCGCCGATCATGTAGCCGGCCTGAATGACCTGCGCGATCGTGCCCGCGGGAATCGACGAATCGGGAACTTCGTACATCGCCTGATGAACGTTCGGATCGAACTTTTCGCCGGCCGGATCGAACCTCCTCACGCCGTGTTTCTCCAGCGCGTTGTGCAGCGAGCGTTCGGTTAGCTCCACGCCCTCGATCAGGGATTTCAGCCCTGGATCGGCCGCGGCGCGCGCCTCGGCCGGCACCGCATCGAGCGCGCGCTGCAGGTTGTCGGCAATGTCCAGCACGTCGCGGGCGAACCCCGATATGGCATAGGCGCGCGCGTCCGACACCTCCCGCGCGGTGCGCTTGCGAAGGTTTTCCATCTCCGCCAAGGTGCGCAGCGTCCGGTCCTTAGCCTCCGCGAGTTCCTTGGTCAGCGCGTCCAGCGCCCCCTCTTCGGGATCGTCGGGCATGATGTACGGCTTTGATACAACCGGCTCGGCCTGCTCGGCAGGATCGCCGGAATTGTCTGTTTTGCCGTCGGAATCGGTCATTACGCAGCCTTCTCGCAAATGGTCTCGAACGGAAAGGGATGGTCGTGCGGGATATCGTGGTTCAGGCGCAAAAATCAAGCGCGGGCGGGGCGGGGCTCAGCCGCCGAGCATCCGGCTGACGATGCGGGCCGCGTAATCGACCATTGGGATCACCCGCGCATAATTCAGCCGGGTCGGTCCGATCACGCCGAGCACGCCGACGATATGGCCGGCGCCGTCGCTGTAGGGCGCGATGATCGTCGAGGACCCCGACAGCGAAAACAGCTTGTTTTCCGAACCGATGAAGATGCGGACGCCCTCGGCGCTTTCGGCGCGGCCGAGCAAATCAATCACGCCGCGTTTGGTTTCGAGGTCGTCGAACAACAGCCGCACCCGTTCGAGGTCTTCCATCGCGTGCAGGTCCTCAAGCAGATTGGCGTGGCCGCGCACGATCAGTTGCCGATCGTCGCTGTCGCCGCCCGACCAGCTCGCAATCCCGGCCGCGATGATCTTCTGGGTGAGAAGATCGAGTTCCGCCTTGCCTTGCGCCAGCGCGGACTCCAATTCAAGGCGCGCCTCGGCGAGCGTCCGGCCGCGGATTCGCGCATTGAGAAAATTCGACGCTTCGGTCAGCGCGGACGCCGGAACGCCGGACGGCAGCGTCAGCACGCGGTTCTCGACCTGCCCGTCCTCGGCGACGAGCACCACCAGCGCCTTCTCCGGCTCCAGCCTGACAAATTCGATGTGCTTCAGCCGCACGTTGGATTTGGCCGTCAGAACCACCGCCGCCGCGCGCGTCAATCCCGACAGCCGCGTCAAGGCTTCGCCGAGCGCGGCCTCCACCGACTGCGCCTTGCCGACCGCGGCGAGCTGGGTCTGGATCGACTGGCGTTCCGCCTCGGTGAGGTCGCCGACCTGCATCAGGGCATCGACAAAGAACCGCAGGCCGAGTTCGGTCGGCAGGCGTCCGGCCGAGGTATGCGGCGCATAGATCAGCCCGAGCTGTTCAAGGTCCGACATCACGTTGCGAACCGATGCCGGCGACAGCGGCACCGCGATCAGGCGGGAAATGTTGCGCGAGCCCACCGGCTCGCCGGTCGCGAGATAGCTCTCGACGATCTGACGGAAAATGTCGCGTGAGCGCTCATTCAACTGGGCAAGCCCGGCATTCGGTGCAATCAGGCCGATCGATTCGTGATGGACCAACGCTATCTCCCGCGCATCGTGACTGCCTCTAATTTGTCCCCCGGAGGCATCGGCTGCAAGCCGCCTTTGCGACGATCGACGCCCAAGCCTTGCGGCTGCGGCTTCCAGCCTTTTTTGATCGAGCGTGATCTTGTCCGAAAACCGGTTTCCACTTTTCGGGATCATGCTCTAAAAGCACCCCAAGACGATTTTCCCTCAGTTAGCTGGAGATACTCCCATGCGGCCGAGCCGCCGTGCACCCGATGAACTGCGCGCCGTGTCGCTCGAACGTGGCGTCGTCAAATACGCCGAGGGCTCCTGCCTGGTGAAATTCGGCGATACCCATGTGCTGGTGACCGCGACGCTGGAGGAGCGGCTGCCGCCCTGGCTCAAGGGCCAGGGGCGCGGCTGGGTCACGGCCGAATACGGAATGCTGCCGCGCGCTACGCTGGAGCGAACCCGGCGCGAGGCCTCCGCCGGCAAGCAGGGCGGCCGCACCGTCGAAATCCAGCGCCTGATCGGCCGCTCCCTGCGCGCCGCGGTCGACCTCGAGGCGCTCGGCGAACGCCAGATCACGATCGATTGCGATGTCATCCAGGCCGACGGCGGCACGCGCACGGCCTCGATCACCGGCGCGTGGGTCGCGCTGGCCGACTGCGTCGGCTGGATGAAGGCCCGCAACATGCTCAAGACAGGCGTGCTTCGCGACAACGTCGCGGCGGTCTCATGCGGCATCTATAACGGCACGCCCGTCCTCGACCTGGATTATGCGGAGGATTCGGAAGCCGATACCGACGCCAATTTCGTCATGACCGGCGACGGACGCATCATCGAGGTGCAGGGAACCGCCGAGAAGACGCCGTTCTCGGAAGATGAATTTCGCGCGCTGATAACGCTCGCAAAAAAAGGTGTCGCGCGGCTGGTGGATTTGCAGAAAATGGCGGTGGCGTGATTCGTTCCTCGCGCGTGTCGCCCGCAGGACCCGCGTCGTGTTGCGTGTTCGAGCGAAGCGGGTACCGGTTCGCGTCAAGAAAACGCGTCAAAACAAGAAGCTGAAGCCCGATCGGTCATGCATCGTCGAATCGCCGGCAAGCTCGTGATCGCCACCCACAATCCCGGCAAGCTCGCCGAGATGCGCGAATTGCTGGCGCCGTATGGCATCGAGGCGGTCTCCGCCGGCGAACTCGGTCTCGGCGAACCCGAGGAAACCGGCGACGACTTCCGCGCCAACGCCCGGATCAAGGCCATCGCTGCGGCGAGACGCGCAAAGATTCCGGCCTTTGCCGACGATTCCGGTCTTGTCGTCGACGCGCTCGATGGCGCGCCGGGCATCCATTCCGCGCGCTGGGCCGGCAAACCTGCGGATTTTACCGCGGCGATGACCCGGATCGAGCGGCTGTTGCAGGAGCGCGGCGCGACCACGCCGGAGCAGCGCCGGGCTCACTTCGTATCGGCATTGTGCGTCGCATGGCCCGACGACCATCTCGAGGAGGTCGAGGCCCGCGTGGACGGCACGCTGGTCTGGCCGCCGCGCGGCACGGCCGGTTTCGGCTACGATCCGGTGTTCCTGCCGGACGGTCACGCCCGCACCTTCGGCGAGATGACCGGCATCGAGAAGCACGGGCTGCCGCCTGCCGGCCTCGGCCTGTCGCATCGCGCCCGCGCGTTCGTGAAGCTTGCGGAGATTGTCCTTGATCGCCGCTGATTTGGAAACTGTCTTTCTTCAACTCTCCCGTGTGCGGGGGAGGTCGGCGCGCGAAGCGCGACGGGAGGGGCGTTTTGACTGAGTTACAGGAGAGCCCCCACCCTAACCCTCCCCCGCAAGCAGGGGAGGGAAGAACGAATGCTTTCGGCGTCTATGTGCACTGGCCGTTCTGCCTGTCGAAGTGCCCGTATTGCGACTTCAACAGTCATGTCCGGCATGCGCCGATCGATGAAGAACGCTTCGTGCGGGCCTTCGTGCGCGAGATCGAAACCACCGCCGCCCGCGCACTCGGCCGCGAGGTGTCCTCGATCTTCCTCGGCGGCGGCACGCCGTCCTTGATGCAGCCGCGAACCGTCGGCGCCATCCTCGACGCGATCGGACAGCATTGGAACGTTGCCGATGACGTCGAGGTCACGCTAGAGGCCAATCCGACCAGCGTCGAAGCAACGCGGTTCCGCGGCTATCGCACAGCCGGCGTCAATCGCGTCTCGCTCGGCGTGCAGGCGCTCGACGATGCCTCGCTGAAGGCACTCGGCCGGCTGCACACCGCGCGCGAGGCGCTGGAGGCGGTCGCGATCGCGCGCTCGGTGTTCGACCGCTATTCCTTCGATCTGATCTATGCGCGCCCCGACCAGACGCCCGACATGTGGGCGGAGGAATTGCAGCGCGCGATCTCGGAAGCCGCCGAGCATCTGTCGCTCTATCAATTGACCATCGAGGAAGGCACGCCGTTTTACGGCCTGCGCGCGGCCGGCAAACTCAGGACGCCGGACGAGGCGGTCGCGCGCGCCTTGTATGACGTCACGCAAGAGATCTGCGCCCGTCATGACTTGCCGGCCTACGAGATTTCCAATCACGCGCGGAGCGGAGCGGAATGCCGGCACAACCTGGTCTACTGGCGCGGCCAGGAATATGCGGGCATCGGCCCCGGGGCGCACGGACGTCTTGATATCGATGGCGACAGGCACGCCATCGCCACCGAAAAGCGGCCCGAGGCCTGGCTCATGCGGGTCGAGGCGAGCGGCAACGGAATCGTCGTCGACGATCTCCTGAACAGCGAAGAACGCGCCGACGAGTTCCTGCTGATGGGACTGCGCTTGCGCGAGGGCATCGATCCGCAGCGTTACGCGGCGCTGGCGGGCCGTCCTCTCGATCCGCGGCGAATCGCGATCCTGCGCGAGGAGGGCGCGATCGCGATCAGCCCCGACGGCCGTTTGCGGGTCACGCAGGACGGCTTTCCGCTGCTCGATGCCGTGGTGGCCGATCTCGCCGCCTGATTCCGGCCGCCAAGAGTGCCGACAAGGGATGCCGGCAAGAGATCAGGCGCCAAAGCTCTTGGGCGATCCGGCAACCGCTTGGCCACCGCCGGACGCGACGCGCATGACCGCAAGGCCCCGCTGGTTGGTGCCGTCCGAACGAAATCGAAACAGGCCGTCGATGCCGGCGAAGCCCGACGGGTTCGTCAGCGTCTCCGCCGCGAAGCGCTGCGGCCCCTGGGTGCGGGCGAGAGCCGCCACCAGCGCAACCGCATCATAGGCAAGGGTCGCCGTGCGCACCGGCTCGCCGCCGAACTTTGCACGGTAGCGGCCGGCGAAACTGCGGAAGCCGGCCGGGTCGGGAGCGGCGTAGAGACCGCCTTGCAGCGCCGCGCTGGCGAAGACGCGTGGGTTGTCCCACAGGCCCGTGCCGAGAAGCTGGACATTGCGCAGGTTGGCGCCCGCCGCCGTGAGCGCATCCGCGACCGAGACCACCGCATCGCCATCATCGGCGATGAGCAGCGCATCGGCCGAGCGCAGCGACTGCGCCACATTCTTCGCCGCGCCGGCACGATCCGCGCCATACTTCTCGAATGCAGCGATACGCCCGCCATGGCGGCCGACCGTCTGCTTGAAGGCGACCTCAACCACGTTGCCGTAGGCGTTTTCGGGCACCATGGCGGCGAACGAGCGCTTTCCGACGCTCGCGGCATACTCGACGATCCGGTTCACGTCCGACTCAGGGAGAAAGCTCAGGAGATAGACGCCCCGGCCCGCAACGCTTGAATCGGTCGAGAACGCAATCACCGAAATACCGCGCGTCCGCGCCGCCTGCGCGGTCGCCGGAACGGACGCTGCAAACAACGGACCGAGGATGATTTCGGCGCCCTCATCGAGGGCCTGTTGCGCGCCCTGCTGCGCGCCTTGCGCCGAACCGGCATCGTCCTTGACCAGCAACTGGATATTCGGATTCTGAAACTCCGACAGCGCCATCTCGGCCGCATTTTTCATCGACCGCGCCGCAATGCTCGCATTGCCTGCGGCCGACAACGGAAGAAGCAGTCCGACCTTGACCTGACCCGTTCCGACGGTAACACCCTGCTGAGGTGGCCCGGACGGCGCCGGCTGCGAGGAAGAACTGGTCAGCGTCTGCTGGATGCCCGAGCAGGCCCCGAGCAGGGGCGCGCCAATGACAAAACCCAACGCCGCCCGGCGGGTCGGGCCCGGGCGATCAGGTTTCGGTTTGAACGGGTCCGCCATTATTATCCTTGCCATGAACCCGTCCGCACAGGCCGAGCGCAATCTCCCGAGGGAATCAGGCATATTGCTGACGAATAGTTACCTGAACAAAGGGATCGTGTCCCGTCTCGACTTGACGCCGTACCCAACCTTGTGGACGGCGCGGAACCAGCCGACTTCACCGGAAAGGAGGTAAAATTCCCCTGAGCCGTTGCGGCCTCGATGAAGTCAGGAACGGCCACCGCTTTTCGCGACGGTTTATTCGTCCTGACGGGTTTTCTGGCCGCGAACCGGTATCCACTTCGCTCCAAAACGCTATAGAGTGCCGCGCCATGAGCGCAAAATCTGCCTCGCCGAAACCGGACGCCGAAACTCCCGGTATCCGGACCTTTTCGATCGCGGGTCATCGACTGGTCGCACCCAGGGCCGCGCCGGGCCTTCATCTGGTCGCAACGCCGATCGGCAACCTCGGCGACATCACCCTGCGGGCGCTGGAGACGCTCGCCGGCGTCGATATCATCGCCTGCGAGGACACCCGCATCACGCGTCGTCTCACCGAACGCTTCGCGATCACGGCCGTGCTCAAGCCGTATCACGACCATAACGCCGCGGCCGCCCGACCGAAAATTCTGGAGCAACTGGCGGCGGGGACCTCGATCGCGCTGGTCTCCGATGCCGGAACGCCGCTGATTTCCGACCCCGGATTCAAGCTGGTGCGCGATGTCTGCGCCGCCGGCCATCAGGTGACCGCGCTGCCGGGACCTTCGTCCGCGCTGGCCGCGCTTGCGGTCGCGGCGCTGCCGACCGACCGATTCTACTTCGAAGGTTTCCTGCCGGCAAAGGAGGCCGCACGCCGCACGCGCCTTGCCGAGCTTGCAAGAATCGATGCCACGCTGGTCATGTTTGAATCCGGCAGCCGCGTCCGGGAGTCCTTACGCGATCTCGCAGCCGTCCTCGGACATCGCGACGCCGCGATCTGTCGCGAACTGACGAAACTGCACGAGGACATCCGCCGCGCACCGCTCGGAGAACTCGCGAAAGCCGCAGACTCGCTGGAAACACGGGGCGAATTTGTGCTGGTGGTCGGCCCGCCTCCGGCTGACGCAAACATGATGTCATCCGAAGATCTGGATGACCTGCTGCTGGCTTCGCTGAAGGAAAGCAGCGTCAAGGACAGCGTCGCGCGGGCAGTCGAGATGTCGGGCCGTCCGCGCCGCGAAGTCTATGCCCGCGCGCTCGAACTTGCCGGGCAAAATCGGGCCGGGGACGACAATGGCCACGGGTAAAAATGACTCCCTCGACCCCGCGAGGACAGCAGCGCCGGAGCGCGTCGCGGCCTTCCGCACCGGTCTTTCGGCGGAGAGTCGCGCCGCCGCTTTTCTGATCGCCAAGGGCTATCGGATTCTGGCGCGACGGTTTCGCACGCCGCATGGCGAGATCGACATCGTGGCGCGGCGGCGGCAGCTTCTCGCTTTCGTCGAAGTCAAGGCCCGCCGCAGTCTCGACGAAGCCGCCTATGCGGTGACGCCGCGACAGCAGCATCGGATTATCGCCGCCGCGCAAGGCTGGCTGATGGCGCATCCCGAACACTCAGCTTTCGAGCTTCGTTTCGACGCCATGCTGATTGCGCCGCGACGCCTGCCGCGCCATCTGCCAGGTGCATTCGATGCCAGTACATAGCCCGAGGCGCTCGCGTGCCTCCGGCTGAAATCAACGGACAAGCAGGATGACATTGAAAGTCGCCGTTCAGATGGACCCCATCGCGCGCATCAACGTTCGCGGCGATTCGACGTTCGCTCTGTTGCTGGAGGCACAGAGACGCGGCCACACGGTCTCGTATTACACGCCGGACAAGTTGTCCCTGCGCGGCAAGGACGTGGTTGCACCGGTCCAGCCGCTGACCGTGCGCGATCAGGACGGCGATCATTTTACGCTTGGCGATGCGACGCGCACGCATCTGGAATCATTCGACGTCGTGTTGCTGCGACAGGATCCGCCGTTCGATCTCGCTTACATCACGAGCACTCACCTGCTCGAGCGCATCCATCCGGAGACGCTGGTGGTGAACGATCCCGCGAGCGTGCGCGACGCGCCGGAAAAGCTGTTCGTGATGGACTTTCCCGAACTGATGCCGCCGACGTTGATCTCGCGCGATCTCGACGAGATCAATTCGTTTCGCGCCGAGCACGGGGCGGTGGTGATGAAACCGCTGCATGGTCACGGCGGAGCCGCGGTGTTTCGCGTGATGCCGCAGGACATGAATTTCGGGTCGCTGTTCGACATGTTCTCGGTGACGTTCCGCGAACCCTGGGTGATCCAGCGCTTCCTGCCGGAGGTCAAACAGGGCGACAAGCGCATCATCCTCGTGGACGGCGAATTCGCCGGCGCCATCAATCGCGTGCCGGCCGCGGATGATCTGCGCTCCAACATGGTTCGCGGCGGCGCGGCGCGGGCAACCGACCTGACGCCCCGCGAGCGCGAGATCTGCGAGCGCATCGGCCCCTCGCTGCGCGAGCGGGGACTGCTGTTCGTCGGCATCGACGTCATCGACGGTAATCTCACCGAGATCAACGTCACCTCGCCCACCGGGATTCGGGCTATCGCCGCGTTCGGCGGCCCCGACATCGCCGCGAAAATCTGGGACCGGATCGAAGCGAAACGATCGTAGGGCTACCGCCAGCGGTTTTGTTCCCTTAATGTTCTTGCGTTCCGCCGGATTGTGAGCTAGCTTCGCCATGGCAGGGGGGCGGCCATGGTCCAGCGGGTATCCACCGTCGCATTTGAGGGCATCGAAGCGCGCGCCGTCGACGTGCAGGTGCAGGTCGCGCCGGGTCTGCCCGCCTTCAACATCGTCGGCTTGCCGGACAAGGCGGTTTCGGAGGCCCGGGAGCGGGTGCGGGCCGCCTTGATCGCTTCGGGCCTGGCGCTGCCAGCCAGGCGAATCACCGTCAACCTCGCCCCCGCCGACCTGCCGAAGGAAGGCAGTCACTACGATCTGCCGATCGCGCTCGGCCTGATGGCGGCGATCGGCGCCATTCCCTCCGACGCGCTGTCCGGATTTTCGGTGCTCGGCGAACTCGGCCTGGACGGTTCGATCGCGGCGGTGGCCGGGGTTCTTCCCGCAGCCATCGGCGCGAACAGCCGCGACGAGGGGCTGATCTGCCCCGCGGCCTGCGGCGCGGAAGCGGCCTGGGCGAGCCCGGATATCCAGATCATCGCCGCAAGTTCGCTGATTCAGATCGCAAACCATTTCAAGGGCACCCAGGTTCTGTCCCGGCCGCAGCCCCGGATTCGCGAAACCCAGGGTGTTGCTCTCGACCTTCGCGACATCAAGGGCCAGGAGAGCGCCAAGCGCGCGCTCGAAATCGCAGCCGCCGGCGGGCATCACCTCCTGATGGTCGGCTCCCCCGGCAGCGGCAAATCGATGCTGGCGGCGCGCCTGCCCTCGATCCTTCCGCCGCTGTCGCCGGCCGAACTGCTGGAAGTGTCGATGATCGCCTCCGTCGCCGGCGAAATCGACGGCGGGGCGCTGACCGCGCGGCGGCCGTTTCGCGCCCCGCATCACTCCGCCAGCATGGCCGCGCTGACGGGCGGCGGCACGCGCGCCAGGCCCGGCGAGATCTCGCTGGCGCATCATGGCGTGCTGTTTCTCGACGAATTGCCGGAGTTCGAACCGCGCGTGCTGGATTCGCTCAGGCAGCCGCTGGAGAATGGCGAGGTCGCGGTCTCCCGCGCCAACCATCGCGTGACCTATCCCGCACGTTTCATGCTGGTGGCAGCGATGAACCCATGCCGCTGCGGCCATGCCTTCGAGCCCGGCTACGCCTGCAAGCGCGGCCGCATCGACCGCTGCACTGCGGATTACCAGATGCGCATTTCCGGACCCCTGCTGGACCGGATCGATCTGCGCATCGAGGTCCCGGCCGTGACCGCCTCCGACCTCATTCTGCCGCCCGCCTCGGAAGGGTCTGCCGAGGTCGCGGCCCGCGTCGCGGCGGCCCGCGACATTCAGGCGGCGCGCTACGCCGCGCTGGGACTCCCGAACGTCCGCACCAACGCCGAAGCGCCGGCCGCCGCGCTGGACGATATCGCGCAACCAGATGCACAGGGACTGAAACTGCTCCGCGAGGCCGCGGAAAGCATGCGTCTGTCGGCGCGCGGCTATCACCGGGTGCTGCGCGTGGCCCGCACGCTCGCAGATCTCGACGGCGCCGACAAGATCGGCAGGCTGCACCTCGCCGAAGCGCTGTCCTATCGCGCGCTTGCGGAGGACCTCAGGCGCGCGGCCTGACCGGCGTTCGCTCCCATCGGGAGAACCGTGAACCGTCACTAAGACATTCTTAACCCTGTTCGCATCGGACAGGATTTTTGCCAGGTTCCTCAAACGCTTCGCAACACCGTTCTCCCATGCTGCGGCGCATTGCGTACGCTCCTGCGGCATGCCGACCTTGGACGAAAAATGCCGGACACAAGACGAACTCTGGGTAACCGATAATGGCGCGATTGTTCTGGCTCAAGGCGCGACTGCGCCGTCTGGTCCGACGACATCCTCGCCTGAGCTTTGTCCTTCGGACCTTCACGACCTTCTCGATCGCGTTCGGAGGCGCCTATGGCTTCATTTCCGGAAGCAAAAGTGCCGATTACGACCCGAATACCTTTGCAATCGGCGTGAGCTTCCTGTTCGCGCTGGCCTGCGTCGCGCTGGCAGTCCTCAGCATGCGACTGCGCTGGATAAGCAAAAAGCTTCGTAAGGCCGCTCTTCACAACGAAGCGCTCGCAGACCGGAATTGGGAATTGAAGGAAGCGGAAGAACGGGCGCGCAGCCTTTTCGAATCCCAGGGCGACCTGATCGTCCTGCGCAATTCGGACGGCGTTATCACCTCGGTCAACGACGCCTATTGTGTTCTGGCTCAGCGCTCCAGGGCCGAGTTGCTCGGCAGCCGGTTCGCGCTTCCCGTCCTTGAGCAGGGCGAGAGCACGCTTGAATCGAACGGCATGCGCAGCCACGACCAGCGCGTCGAAACCGCGCTCGGTCCGCGCTGGATCGCATGGCGCGAAGGCCTCGTGCGGATCGACGCCAATCATCCGGCTGAACTGCAATCCGTCGGCCGTGACGTCACCAGCCGAACCGAGACCGAGCGCGCGCTGGGTGAAGCGCGGGATCACGCCAACGCGGCCAACCGGGCCAAATCGCGTTTCCTCGCGATGACCTCGCACGAGTTTCGCACGCCGCTGAACGGCATCATCGGCATGAGCGGATTGTTGCTCGATACCTCGCTCACGCCCGAACAGGCGACCTACGCCAAGGCAATCAAGGCATCCGGCGACGCACTGCTGTCGCTGATCGAGGAACTGCTCGACTATTCCAAGATCGAGGCCGGCAAGATCGACCTCGAAGGCCGTCCTTTCATTTTGCCCGACCTGATCGAGGATATCACCGAACTGCTGGCGCCGCGCGCGCAGGCGCGGCAACTCGAAATCGCCGCCTATATCGACGAAAAACTCCCGATCGAGGTGATCGGAGACGCCGCGCGGTTGCGGCAGGTGCTGCTCAATCTGGCGGGAAATGCCATCAAGTTCACGGCGACCGGCGGCGTCGCGCTGATCGTCGAGCCGGGCGAGCGGCCGGGAGACATCTGCTTCATGGTTCGGGACACCGGAATCGGCATCGCCCAGGACGCGCAGGCGCGGATTTTTCGCGAATTTGAGCAGGCCGACGAACGAACAGCGCGCCACTACGGCGGCACGGGCCTGGGTTTGAGCATCAGCGATCGCCTCGTCAAAAGGATGGGCGGGCGCATCACGCTCGAGAGCAGACCGGGCGCCGGTTCGACATTCGAGGTGTCGATCCCGCTCCCCGCTCACGACAACGCTCCGGCGCGAAAACGCTTCCCCACGCCGGATTTGACCGGGCGGCCGATCATGCTGGTGAGCCTTCGGACGATCGAGGCGTCGCTGTTGGCCCGTCGGCTGGAGCAATGGGGCGCCGAGACCTGCACGATATCGGATATCGCTGTCGCCCACTCGCGGCTTGCCGAACGGCCGTGGCACACCGTGCTCGTCGATCATGCCATGGGCGGGGAGGATGTCTGGCGGTTCGGTCAGGCCGCCTGCCGGCACGCCACGCGGCGGATCGTCATGGTGACGCCGTCGACAAGGCACGAACTTCGGACCTCCGGCGCCGCGGCGTTCACAGGCTACCTGGTCAAGCCCCTGCGCGCTGCGTCGATCGCGGCGCGATTGACGGCGCCGGCCGACGGTTCGGGCGCTCCTATAGCGTTTTCGAGCGAAGTGGATACCGGTTCGCGTGAAGAAAACGCGTCAAATCAAGAATCCAGAGTTTTTGACGGTTTCCATGAAACGGTGAAAAACTCTGGCGCGATAGACGCCCAGCCTGATTGCCACAGGCTTGAAGGGTCCGAGACGCCGCTCCCGGCGCCAACGCAAAGCCTTTCGATCCTCGTGGCAGAAGACAACGAGATCAACGCTTTACTGATACGCTCGCTCCTGACTCGCCTTGGGCACGACGTGGCCGTCGCTGCAAACGGCGAGGACGCACTCGAATTATGGATCGCTGCCGAAGCCGCTGATACGCCCTACGATCTCGTCCTGATGGACGTCCAAATGCCGAAACTTGACGGCATCGAGACCACCCGGAAAATTCGCGAGCGGGAAGCCGGCCATCGCGTCCGCCGCACCACCATTCTGGCGCTGACGGCCAATGCGCTGGTTGACGATCGTCATGCCTGCTTCGAGGCCGGCATGGATGGCTTTCTCGTCAAGCCGCTGGATCAGGACAAGCTGGCCGACGAGCTTGCGAGAGTGATGGCGGCGCGTCACCTCGCAGCGTGAGGGCCTGAATCCAACGCCGTTGAATCCGGCCCTGTTTTTGATTGGGCATGATCCTATCCGGAAACCGATTTTCGGACCCGGATCAAGCCCGGGACAGGTTCTTTACGCGAACCGGTAGCCGCTTCGCTTGAAAACGCTCTAAAGCCGTCTCAGCGCCACCTGCTCGACGACATGGTCCGCTCCTTTCTTGAGAATCAGGGTCGCCCGCGGCCGTGTCGGCAAAATGTTGTCCTCGAGATTGGCGCGATTGGTGCGTTCCCAGATCGCGACCGCGGTCGCGGTCGCCTCGTCGTCCGACAGCAGCGCGTAGCGGTGAAAGTAGGATCGCGGATCGTGGAAGGCGGTGTCCCGCAGCGCCAGGAAACGCTTCACATACCAGTCCCGCAGCACCGGTTCCTCGGCATCGAGATAGACCGAGAAGTCGAAGAAATCGGAGACAACGGGGACGGCCCTGCCGTCGCGCGGCAGCGGGCCTGTCTGCAGCACATTGACGCCTTCGACGATCAGGATGTCGGGCTGACTGACCTCGTTCCAGCTTCCGGGCACGATGTCATAGGTCAGGTGCGAGTACACCGGCGCGCGCACCGGCGTACGGCCCGCCTTGACGTCGCTGAGAAACCCGAGCAATAGCGGCAGATCGTAACTCTCCGGAAAACCCTTTTTCTGCATCAGGCCGTGTCGCTCGAGCACCGCGTTCGGAAACAGAAATCCGTCGGTGGTGACGAGTTCGACCCTGGGGCGCGGCGACCATCGCGCAAGCAGCGCCTGCAGCACGCGGGCCGTGGTCGACTTCCCGACCGCGACCGATCCCGCCACACCGATGATATACGGCACCTTGCGATCGTGGATGCCGAGAAACTGGCGCTGGGCGACGAAGAGCCGCTGCATCGACGCGACATAGATCGACAGCAGCCTTGACAGAGGAAGATAAATTTCCTCGACCTCGACGAGATCGAGGCGGTCATGCATCGAGCGCAATGCCGCGATTTCATTCGCGCCCAGCGTCATCGGCATGTCGTGCCGTAGCTTCGCCCACTCGGCGCGGGAGAAAATCCGGTACGGATTATATTGCTGCTGCTCTGGCCGCGAATCCATCAAGCTCGCCCTCCGGCTACTCGCGATTGCGCGCGGCCTTCTCTTCGAGTCCCGACATCGTCGTGCGCTGCGCCAGGGCATCTTCGATATCCTGAAACTTCACGCCGCGAGCTTTCAACAGCACAAGGAAGTGAAACATCACGTCGGCGCCTTCGGCGATCAGGTGATCCCGGTCGTTTTCAACCGCTGCGATAACCGTCTCGACGGCTTCCTCGCCGAATTTCTTGGCGCAATGCTCGGGGCCCTTGTCGAGCAGCTTTCGCGTGTAGGACGCCTCGCCGCCGGAGGCAGCCCGGGCGTCGATGGTGGCGGCAAGATCATGGATCGTGAAACGCGGCATCTGTACTACTCGTCTAACCGCCCACACCCTGGAGCGCGATAATTCCCGAATACCTCAGTCCGATCAGGCTGCATTGAATCAGATCAGGCCCTGTTTTTTGATCGAGCACGATCTATTGCGAAAATCGATTTCACCCCGGATCAGGTCCGGGGCAGGCTTTCCGGGAACATGCTCTAGCACTTCCGCGATCCGGAGTCGTCAGGGATCGAGCCGCATCGGCAACCCGGCGCGGGCCATATGATCCTTGGCTTGGCGAATGGTAAATTCCCCGAAGTGAAAGATCGAGGCGGCAAGCACCGCCGTCGCATGGCCTTCGCGAATCCCATCGACCAGGTGGTCGAGATGACCCACGCCACCGGACGCGATCACGGGCACAGAAACGCTGTCGGCCACCAGGCGCGTCAGCGGCAGATCGAAGCCTTGACGAGTGCCGTCGCGATCCATCGACGTCAGCAGGATCTCGCCGGCGCCGAGCGACACCACCTCCTGGGCATATTCGATCGCGTCGATGCCGGTGGACTTGCGGCCGCCATGGGTGAAGATTTCCCAGCGGTCCGAGCCGCCGGCTTTCGACACCCGCTTGGCGTCGATCGCGACCACGATGCACTGGTCGCCGAACTTTTCCGCGGCTTCCCTGACGAACTCGCGCCGGCTCACCGCCGCGCTGTTGATCGAAACCTTGTCCGCGCCGGAGCGCAGCAGGACACGGATATCATCGATGGTGCGCACCCCGCCGCCCACCGTCACCGGCATGAAGCAGGCCTCCGCCGTGCGCCGGACCACATCCAGCATGATGCCACGATTTTCGTGCGTCGCGGTGATGTCGAGAAAGGTGAGTTCGTCGGCGCCAGCGGCATCGTAGGCGACCGCGGCTTCCACCGGGTCGCCGGCATCGCGCAGGTCCACGAAGTTGACGCCCTTGACGACGCGGCCATCCTTCACGTCAAGGCAGGGTATGACACGGACCTTGAACATCGCGCGCAAATACTCTCAGGCCGCCGCGCGTGCGGCGCGGATCAGCGCCAGCGCCTCAGTCGGATCAAGCCGGCCGTCATAGAGCGCGCGTCCGGCAATCGCGCCCGTAAGCTTCCTCGCGCGCGGCGCGAGCAACGCCTTCACATCCGCGATCGAGGCGAAGCCGCCGGACGCAATCACCGGAATCGAAATGCTCTCGGCGAGCGCGATGGTGGCGTCGAGGTTGAGGCCCTTTAGCAAACCGTCGCGGGCGATATCGGTAAAGATGATCGCCGCGATGCCGGCGTCCTCGAACCGTTGCGCGATGTCGAGCGCGGTCACTTCCGATGTCTCCGCCCAGCCTTCGACGGCAACCTTGCCATCACGCGCATCGAGACCGACCGCGACGCGCCCCGGAAATAACTTCGCGGCCTCTCTGACCAGAACCGGATCGCGCACCGCGGCGGTGCCGATGATGACGCGCGCGATGCCCTTGCCGAGCCACGCCTCGATCGTCTTCAGGTCCCGGATGCCGCCGCCGAGTTGCACCGGCATGGTGACGGCCTTCAGCATCCGCGCCACCGCGTCCGCATTGACCGGCTTGCCGGCGAAGGCGCCGTCGAGATCGACCACGTGCAGAAATTCGAAGCCTTGCGAGGCGAAGGCGCGCGCCTGCTCGGCGGGATCGAGATTGAACACGGTCGCCCGCGCCATATCGCCCTGCTCGAGGCGAACGCATTGGCCGTTCTTCAGGTCGATGGCGGGAAAAAGAATCACGGCTTCCACTTCAGAAAGTTCGAAATCAGCGCGAGCCCGAACCGCTGGCTCTTCTCCGGATGAAACTGGGTGCCGATCGCGGTGTCCCTGCCGACGACAGCCGTCACCGGGCCGCCATAGTCGGCACGCGCCAGCACATCGGCCTCATTGACGGCGTTCAGGTGATAGGAGTGCACGAAATAGGCGTGACGGCCTTTCGGTCCCAACGGCAGGCGGTCGAGCACCGGATGCTCACGCACCGGATCGAGCGTATTCCAGCCCATATGCGGAATCTTCAGGCTTTCGTCGCGCGGCGAAATCTTTTCGACGTCGCCCGCAATCCAGTTCAGACCATCGGTCGTGACGTGCTCCCTGCCCCGCGTCGCCATCAGTTGCATCCCGACGCAAATGCCCAGAAACGGGCGCGCCTTGTCGCGCACGACCTCCGTCAGAGCCTGGACCATGCCATCGAGCGCATCGAGTCCCCTGCGGCAATCGGCGAACGCGCCGACGCCGGGCAGCACCACGCGATCAGCCCGGAACACCACGTCCGGATCGCGCGTCACCACGATCTTTTCCAAACCTTCGATGCCGCGCGCCGCGCATTCGAACGCCTTCGCGGCGGAATGAAGGTTGCCGGAGCCATAGTCGATGATCGCAGCGCTCACCGCGGCATCCCGGGTTGCGGGAACAGGCCGACAATGTCCCCGCGCGGCAACTGCGGCGGCTGGCGCGGACCATTACGGGTCGGCGGCGGCGCGCCGCGGTCGACGGTCGTCGGATCGAAATCCAGACCTCGCATCGTCGTCCAGCGATCGAAAAAGCGGCGCTCTGCGGCCTCTCGATCATCTGCGACAACGACGCCGAGCTGACGCCATTTGCGTCGCGACAGCGTCCACCGCCGCAAGCTCACCGCTTCCAGTCCCATCAAGAGGGCGATGACGGCCATCACCGCGAAGCGTATTCCCCCGCTGGCGCGCAGCAGGCTGAGCATGACCTCCACCACGATCGAGAGCATCATATATCCAGCAAATGCCAGCCAAAGCCGTTGATAAAGCAACCACAGCGGACCGAATACGAAGGCCCAGAACGAAAAGCCGTCGCGCACGAACACGAACCGGTCCGTCGCGCCGCGGATATCCCCGTCGGCAGACGGCGCATGGACAGTATAGACCGGCATTTGTACCTCCGCCGACGACAGGGCGATCAGCCGCCGAGCTGACCTTTGGTTGACGGCACTTCGCCTGCGGCGCGCGGGTCGATCGCCACCGCCGCGCGAAGCGCCCGCGCCAGACCCTTGAAGCAGGATTCGGCGATATGATGGCTGTTCTCGCCATATAGGGTCTCAACGTGCAAAGTCACGCCCGCATTGACCGCAAAGGCATTGAACCATTCCCGCACCAGTTCGGTGTCGAATGCGCCGACCTTGTCGCGGGGAAACTCGACCTTGAACACGAGCACCGGACGACCCGAAATGTCGATCACGACGCGGGTCAGCGTCTCGTCCATGGGCATGTGAACGCCGGCGTAGCGGGTGATGCCGGCCATGGTGCCGAGCGCCTGCTTCACGGCCTGCCCCAGCGCGATGCCGACATCTTCGGTGGTGTGGTGATGATCGACGTGGAGGTCGCCGTCGGCCTTGACCGTGATGTCGATGCGCGAATGTCGGGCAAGCAGATCCAGCATGTGATCAAAAAAGCCGATGCCGGTGGCAACGCTGGACGCACCGGAGCCATCGAGGTTGACCGCGACCTCGATGTCGGTTTCCTTGGTTTTGCGCTTGATGGTAGCCGTGCGCATGTATCGGGCTCTCCGCGTCGCGCATGATCCGCCAAACGGGCGCCCGGATCATACGGGTCCTGAACGGGGTCCTTTTAACAGGCTCATGCCTCCTTCGCTACTGCGAGACGCCGCCTTTAGCGGGGCTTCTTCGCGCCATGGTGACCGGAATCCGTCAGTCCGAACGCCGATTGCAACGTCCCGTCGTAATGCCTAAATCTGGCGGATCACGAAGGGGGTCAGATGCAAGCATCACAGCCGGAGGTCTGGCACGGCACCACGATCCTGACCGTCCGCAAGGGCGGCAAGGTCGTCATTGGCGGAGACGGCCAGGTCTCGATCGGACAGACCGTCATCAAATCCAATGCGAAGAAGGTCCGGAAGCTCGGTAAAGGCGACGTGATCGGCGGGTTCGCGGGCGCCACCGCCGACGCTTTCACGCTGTTCGAGCGGCTGGAAAGCAAGCTCGAGCAATACCCCGGCCAGCTCACCCGCGCCGCGGTCGAACTCGCCAAGGACTGGCGCACCGACCGTTACCTGCGGCGGCTCGAAGCCATGATGCTCGTCGCCGACAAGGATGTGTCGCTGGTCCTGACCGGCACCGGGGACGTTCTGGAGCCGGAGGCCGGCGTGATGGCGATCGGTTCCGGCGGCAACTACGCGCTGTCAGCCGCGCGGGCTTTGATCGACTCCGACAAGGACGCGGAAACCATCGTCCGCCGCTCGCTCGATATCGCCGCCGACATCTGCGTTTATACCAACCGAAATGTCACGATCGAGACGCTGGCGGCGGGCTGACCCTATGCCCGTTCATACTGGGTCCGTTCATCCGTCGCGCGGTCTCTCCGTGCCCACTGGCGCATTGGTCGCCCTCGGCCTGCTGATCGTGCAGGCCGCGATCCTTTACGCCATGGGGCGGGTCCCGATCTGCACCTGCGGCTACGTCAAGTTCTGGCACGGCGTGGTGCAGAGTTCCGAGAATTCGCAGCACCTCACCGACTGGTACACCTTCTCCCACATCATCCATGGATTTCTGTTTTACGGCGCGGCCTGGCTGGTCCTGCCCCGCCCCCCATGGATCGCCCGCCTTCTGATCGCGATCGCGATCGAGGGCGCATGGGAGATCGTGGAGAACTCGCCCTGGATCATCGATCGCTATCGCGCAGCGACGATCTCCCTGGACTACTATGGCGACAGCATCGTCAATTCGCTGTCCGATACGCTCGCCATGATCGCGGGATTCGTGCTCGCGCGCAAACTGCCGATTGCCTTGACGATCGTTCTGGCGATTCTGCTGGAAGTACTGGTCGGACTGCATATCCGCGACAACCTGACGCTCAACGTCATCATGCTGATCCACCCGTTCGAAGCCATCCGGCACTGGCAGGCCGGACCGCCCATCATCTGACCGCTTGTTACCGCAACGTTTCACCATATCTTCGAGATCATGATGCACTTCTCTCCTCGCGAAATCGTTTCCGAACTCGACCGTTTCATCGTCGGCCAGACCGACGCCAAGCGCGCCGTCTCCATCGCCTTGCGCAATCGCTGGCGGCGCCAGCAGTTGACCGGACCGCTGCGCGAGGAAGTGCTGCCGAAAAACATCCTGATGATCGGCCCGACCGGCGTCGGCAAGACCGAGATCGCGCGGCGTCTGGCCAAGCTGGCGAACGCACCGTTCCTCAAGGTCGAAGCGACGAAGTTCACCGAAGTCGGATATGTCGGACGCGACGTCGAACAGATCGTTCGCGATCTCGTGGAGGTCGCGATCAACCAGACCCGCGAGCGCAAGCGCAAGGACGTTCAGGCGCGCGCCCAGCTTGCCGCCGAGGAGCGCGTGCTCGATGCGCTGGTGGGAGCTAATTCCAGCGCTGCCACCCGCGATTCCTTTCGCAAAAAGCTGCGGGCCGGCGAACTCAACGACAAGGAAATCGAGATCGAGACCCAATCCTCCGGCGGATCGCCGATGTTCGAGATACCGGGGATGCCCGGTGCGCAGGTCGGCGCGATCTCGATCGGCGATATCTTCGGCAAGATGGGCGGGCGGACCAAGACCCGCCGGCTGACCGTTGAAGACTCCCACGAAATCCTGGTCAACGAGGAATCCGACAAGCTGCTCGATACCGATCAGCTCACGCAGGAGGCGATCGCCGCGGTCGAGAACAACGGCATCGTGTTTCTCGACGAGATCGACAAGATCTGCGTGCGGGACGGCCGCAGCGGCGGCGACGTGTCGCGCGAAGGCGTGCAGCGCGACCTGCTGCCGCTGATCGAGGGAACGACGGTCTCCACCAAGCACGGCGCGGTCAAGACCGACCACATCCTGTTCATCGCGTCAGGCGCGTTTCACATCGCCAAGCCGTCGGACCTGCTGCCCGAATTGCAAGGCCGGCTGCCGATCCGCGTCGAACTGGACGCTCTGACGCGCGACGACATGCGGCGCATCCTGACCGAACCGGAGGCCTCGCTTCTCAAGCAGTATATCGCCTTGATGCAGACCGAAGGCGTCACGCTCGACTTCTCCGACGACGCCATCGATGCGCTTGCGGATATTGCAGTCGCGGTGAATTCCACCGTCGAGAATATCGGCGCGCGTCGACTGCAGACGGTGATGGAGCGGGTGCTCGACGATATCTCGTTCTCGGCCCCCGATCGTAATGGAGAGACGATCCGCATCGACGCCGCATACGTTCAGAAGCACGTCGGCGATCTGGCGAAGAATGCCGATCTGAGCAGATTCATTCTCTAGGTTAACAGGCTGTTGAAAAAGTGAACGAGGTTCCCGTTCCGATTCGGTTTCGTTCACGTCTGGATTCGGATGCGTTCATGGTCAAACGGACTTTTTCAACAGCCTGCTAACTCCGCGCGCGTCGCAAGCGGACATACAACGCGCCCTCGCCGCCATGGCCGACATGCGCCTCATCGAAGCCGGCGACCAGCGAGCGGAACTCCGGGAGGGCTAACCACTGCGGGACCCTCCGACGAAGCACGCCTGGTTCGGCGATTGTATCCGTCGCGCGGCCCTTGCCGGTAATGACGAGTACAAAAGTGAAGCCATCGCCCGAGGCCTTCTGCAAAAAGTGGAGCAGAGCGCGATGCGCGCGCGCCTGGGTCAGGCCATGCAGATCGATCCGTGCATCGATGTCTTTGCGTCCCCGCGACAGTTGCGATCGCTCGCGTCGTGTGAGCGATACGGGCGGCGGAGCTTTGGTCCTTCCGACTTTGGCGAGGCCGGGCGCCGCCGGCTTCGGCGCCGAAGCGGACGGCGCCGCGATGCTTGCTGCCTCGCGCGATCTCACGGAAACTCCAGTCGACCGAGGGCGTTTGCGTAACGGTTTCGCCTGTGCGGCAACGCTCTCCCACAATCGCTGCTCCTCCTCGGTGAGCGCACGCTGACGGCGCGACCTTCCGGGTGATTCCGGTGGCGGGTGCTTCATTGGAAGTGGCGATGCCAGCGCCGGTGGCGACCGGGCCTGCCCTCGGGCCGACCCGCCGGCAGCGGAATCGCTTCTGACGACGCAGCTTTCGCCGCGGATTCTGGAGCTGTCCTGGCCGGCTCGCCTGCTGGGGGACTGGGGGACGGTGCGGGCGCTTGCGGCGCAGCAGCCGGCGTCCGCTCCTTTGAAGGAAATAATTTCGCGATCTTCGCCGATGGCCGCTTTTCGGGAAGCGGCATGGTTCTGCCGCGGGCAACCGGATCGAGGTTGTTCGGGACGAGCATGACGAAATGCATATTGTGCCGCAGACGGCCCGACACCCGCCCCGCTTCAGGACCCGCGCCGAAATAAAGGTCCGCGCGAGCCGGACCAAGAATTGCCGAGCCGGTATCCTGCGCGATCATCAGCCGATGGAACGGAGTTTTCGCCTGTTCGGATTCGATCGGCAATTCGCCTTCGATGAAGAACGGCGTGCCGTAGACATGAAGCGACTTATCAACCGCGATCGACCGGCCGGGTACCAGCGGCAGCCCCTGTGCGCCCACCGCCTCGTCGTGGTCCGACAGCTTGACCTCGTGGAAGAAGACATACGACCGATTCTGGCGGCGCAGTTCGGTCGCGCCATCGGGGTTTTCGGTCATCCACTGCCGGATGCGCTGCATCGACATCTGATCCTTCGGGATGATGTTGCGGTCGATCAGAATACGACCGATCGCGGTATAGGGATATCCGTTATAGGAATCGTAGTTGATGCGTATGGTCGAGCCGTCCTCGAGCCGGACGCGCGCAGAGCCCTGGATTTGCGTAAAGAGCAGATCGGTCTGGCTTTTCAGCCAGCAGATTTCGAGGCCGCGGCCTGCGATCGCGCCATCCTCGATTTCGGCGCGATCATAGTAGGGAACCAGTTTCCGGCGACCGATCTTGCGATATACCGGACCGCTGTTGGGCAGGCTCGGCGCGCTCTGCGTGAAACCGCGGACGAAAAGGTTCGAGGGGCGCCGGTAAACCGGCACGGCGTAGACGTCCGTCCTGGTCCGTGATCCCTCAATAACAGGCTCGTAATAGCCCGTGACAAAGCCGTCGGCTTCGCCGAGACGTGAAAGTCGCACGGCCCGGAAATGCGTTTCGAAGAAAGCGCGGGCTTTGGCGTTGCTCGAGATATCGGCGGTTCTCGCGGCGCGACAGGGTTCCCGCAATGAGGTGCCGAGCGCTTTCAGGACGGTCGCTGAAGCCGGCCGTGCCGTTACCGCGCGGCAACTCGCGCGAAAAGCCTTGAAAGCATCGAGATGGTTGTCGTCGTTCCAGCCGGCGATATCGGCCCATGAGACGACCGGCGTATATTGACCACCTGCGATTTCAAACGGCCAAGCCAGGCGATGGCGGGTACCATGAGCCTCAGCTGCTGCAGGCGCGAGCACGGCGGCGACGCAGAGTCCGACGACGCGTCTTTTAAACCGATGAAGATCAGTCGCCGCTTCCGGTGCCAACCAGTTTCCAGTTCGGATCGCGCGAAGAGACATCGCGGGCAAACGTCCAAACATCGGTGATATCGGAAATCTTCTCGGGATTTCCGTCGACGATCGCTCCTGTCTTGTTGCGAGTGACCGAAATCATCTGCGAGATGAAGCGAACCGTCAGTTGCTCCGCATTGTCCCGCAATTCGGCGCCGATCAGCTCTACTTTGTCGATCGAGACAAATCGCGTTTCCGTCTGCTGTTCGAGTTTCTCACGATCCTTGATGGCGGCATCGAAGCTTTCAAAAACGTCTGACGACAGCAAATCCTTCAGGGTCCGGCGATCTCCGTTGGCGAATGCCAGCACGATCATTTCATAGGCGCTGCGCGCGCCGTTTAGGAAATGTTTCGGGTCGAAGGACGAATCCTGCGCCGCAATGGCATCGAGCCCGAGAGCGAGCGGCGTGCCGGGCTCTGCCAGACTTTTCCAGCGATCGGGGGAGGACGTCACGTCGGCCGCGGGCGCCGATGACGTCGGATCGACCGCGCCGCCTGGCATCGGGACAATATTATTGTTATTGTTATTATTGTTGTCCTGCTGCGCGCTGCGCAGAACTTCCCGCGTCGCGCGTTCATAAGGCGGACGCTCACTTCCCGTACGCTGTCCCAGGACACTGCGCAGGCGAAGGAAGATAAAGACCGCCAACGCCAGGAAAATGATGGTGTAAATATCCACGTCGTCTTCGCTTTCTGATCGGTCTGGTTCTCGTCCGGCGAACCAACGTCCAGCGGGGCACAGGTTCACATCAGATAGTTCAAACTATGTAGGTACGAAATCGGGTCCGGCCAAGAGCGCCTTTTAGCACAACGGACCGGCTCAAGGACGGTCTCCTTCACTGCCTTCTTCAAAAAATAATAGCGCGTTTCCGGTCAAGGAGGAAACCGGATCGCGGGCAGAAAACACGCTCCCTCAACAGTTTAGACGACCAGGCCATTAAAAAGGCAGGGGTTTCCGACCCTCCGGGCGAGCCGCGACCGCGATGTCGGCCGAGCGAACCAAATTTCCCGGTGCATTCCACCGTCCTTGTGGACAGCCGCAAGCTTATGATAGCCACTCGCCGACGCGGCAATTTGCCTCTTCAAGCAAGCCGATCATCACCGACTTCGCTTGAACGTTTCAGGAGAGATACCCAATGACCAACGGCAACGGCACACCTCCCGAGGCGGGCCCTTCACCCCAATTGAATGTGCTGGCCCAGTATATCAAGGATTTCTCGTTCGAGAATCCCAACGCGCCCGCCTCGCTCGCCCCTCAGCAGCAGCCGCCCTCGATTAACGTTCAGATCAACGTCGGCGCCACAAATGTCGCGGAGAACGACTTCGAGGTCGTGCTTAAAGTCGAGGGCAAGGCCGAACATACCGGCAAGCTGATGTTCAGTTTCGAGCTCGCCTATGCAGGCGTGTTCCGGATCGTCAATGTCCCCCAGGAAAACCTTCACCCGCTGGTCATGATCGAATGTCCGCGGCTGTTGTTCCCGTTCGCGCGCGAAATCGTCGCCACGGTCGTTCGCAACGGCGGATTCCCGCCGCTGATGCTCGACCCCATCGATTTTATAAGCTTGTATCGGCAAAATATGGAACGCCAGGCAGCGCAGGAAGCCGCGGCGCAGCAAAAGCCCAGCTAGAGCTATTGCGGCTTTAATGAATCAAAGCCGCAAATAGCTTCATCGTTCGGGGGAGTCCGTCAAGCGACCTTCGGAATCAGGATACATCCGAAGCGGACTTCTCCAAAATCTCGGTCCCGAGGAATTCCTTCCAGATTGCCTTCTCGCCCAGCGTGGCGACGAAATCGCGGTGCGCGATGCGGTCGGCATCGGTTACGCGCGGCGTCAGCGGCACAGGGCGCTGACGTCTCGGCATGTCAAGTGTTCCGCCGCTCTGGCGGGACACCGTTTCCACCAGGATCAATTGCGACTGTCGGGCGCCGATCAGGTCGATATAGACTTCCGCAAGCAGTTCGGCGTCGAGCAAAGCGCCGTGCTTGGTCCGGCGGCTATTGTCGATGGCGTAGCGCGAGCAGAGATCGTCGAGTCGATTCGACACGCCGGGATGCTTCCGTCGCGCCAGCAGCAGCGTATCCACCAACCGGTCCTTCCCGATCGCCTGCCGTTGAAGGCGATCAAGCTCCGCATTGATAAAGCCGATGTCGAACGATGCGTTGTGAATGACCAGCGGCGCATCGCCGACAAATTCCAGGAACTCATCGACGATCTGTTCGAAAAGCGGCTTGTCGGCGAGAAATTCGCTCGATAGGCCGTGCACCGCGAACGCTTCCTGCGGCACGTCGCGTTCCGGATTGATATAGCGATGAAAGGTCTGCCCCGTCGGCATGCGATTGAAAATCTCAACGCACCCGATCTCGACCAGACGATCGCCGCGCAGCGGATCCAGGCCTGTTGTTTCTGTGTCGAGAACGATTTCGCGCATGGGACTTCGTAAAAAATTATAGCGTTTTCGCGTGAATCGGGTCCGGTTCGCGCAAGAAAAGCACCAACCGCGTTCGAGCCGCTTTGAATCAAAAGGACGGACAACTCCAGCGAATCAGGATCGCCGTCGCGGCATTTTAACAGCCTGCGCCAGAATTTCCCGGATTTGCGCGCGCGCATGGTCAAGGCCATGCGAGGTATCCACGACGAAATCCGCCCGCCGGCGCTTTTCGGCGTCGGGCAGCTGCCGGGCCAGGATCGCATCCAGCTTTTCAGCCGTCATGTTGCCCCGGGCCAGAATGCGCTCGCGTTGCACATCCGTCGTTGTCGAAACGACGACGACGGCATCGACCTGCTTCTCGCCGCCGGTTTCGAACAGCAACGGCACGTCCACCACCGCCACATCGGCGCCCGATCGCTCGGCCTTGTCGAGAAACGCCCGGCGGTAAGCATGCAACATCGGATGTACGATCCGCTCGAGCAGCTCCATGGCCGCGGCGTCGTGCACCACCTTTGCCGACAGTTTCTCGCGGTCGACCTTGCCGTTGACGGTTGTTCCGGGAAACGCCGCCTCGATGGCTGGAGCCGCTTCTCCCTCATAAATTTTGTGAACGGTCGCGTCGGCATCATAAACCGGTACCCCGGCTTCCGAGAAAAGCCGGGCGGTGGTCGATTTTCCCATTCCGATCGATCCGGTCAGTCCCAACACCAGCATATCCAAGCATCCGATGTCACAAGGACAGCAGCCCTTGCCCGCGCAGAAAACCAAGCAGCGGCAGCAGCGGCAAGCCGAGAATGGTGAAATGATCGCCCTCGATCCGGCTGAACAGGTGGATCCCCGTGGTTTCGAGCTGATAGGCGCCGACACTGGCCGTGGCCGCATCGCCAGCCTCGTTCAGATAGGTCTCGATCGTGTCGTCGCTGAGTTCCCGCATCGTCATGCGAGCAACAGATAGATCCTCGAAAAGCAACCTGCCGTCGCGCACGATCGCGACGCCGGCGTGCAAGGTGTGAGTCCGGCCGGACAGCGCACGCAGGTGGGATGCCGCTCCCACGCGGCCGGCCGGCTTGTTGAACACGTGGCCATCGCATTCCAGTGTCTGATCGGCTCCGATAACGTAGCGGCCGGGCCAGCGCGATGAAACCTCGCGGGCTTTTTCGCGAGCCAGGCGAACGGCGATCTCGCCGCCCGTCGCCAGCCCGGAATTCCGTTGAATGGCTCGTTCGTCGATCGCGGCTGGAACGGTCTCGAATGACAGGCCGGCATTGGCGAGCAAGACCTGTCGCGCCCGGCTTTGCGACGCCAGTATCAAGGGTTTTGGTTCGCACCAGACAGCCATCTCCGGTTCTTACTCCGCTCGCCGCTGCCGTTGCCGGTCCGCAAACAACTTCATGATCGCCGCGGCGGTCTCCTCGATCGACCGGCGCGTCACGTCCAGTTGGACCCAGTCATGCTTGGCGCTGAGACGGCGCGCATAAGTCACCTCATCGGCAACCGCTTGTCGATCGATATAGCTGTCGTTGCCGGCGCCCGATCCGATGCTCAACAGCCGGTTCTGCCGGACTTGGATGAGACGCTCGGGTGCGGCATGAAGACTGACGACCAACGGCCTTCTCAACGATTCCAGTTGACGCGGGATGGAAATGCCCGGCACCAGCGGCACGTTCGCAGTCCGAATACCGCGGTTGGCGAGATAGACCGATGTCGGCGTTTTCGACGTGCGAGACACGCCGACCAGAACGACGTCCGCCTCCTCCAAACCTTCGACATGCTGTCCGTCGTCATGCATCATGGTGTAGTTCAAAGCATCGATGCGCTTGAAATAGTCCGCGTTCAGGGTGTGCTGAGCGCCGACGCGGCCGGTCGTGTCGGCGCCGAGAAAGGCCTGAAACAACTGCATGACGGGGCCTATGATCGAAAGGCTGGGGCTGTTGATCTCCTGGCACTTGGCTTCGAGACGCGCCACCAGATCCTTCTCCAGAAGCGTGAAAAGAACGATTCCCGGCGCTTCCTCGATTTCCGCAAGTACGCGGTCGAGCTGCTTCTGGCTGCGCACCAGCGGATAGACGTGTTCGATAGGCGTAACATTGGCATATTGGGCAGCCACCGCCCGCGACACCGTGATCAGCGTTTCGCCGGTCGAATCGGAAACCAGATGAAGATGAAAATTGCTGCCGGTGACGGGCGCCATGACCCCTGCATACCCTGTGTGTCGCTGTGGAATTTAAGCCGCGATATGGCGAATCCGGCAAGGACCGCGGAATAACGGGAATTTTTCTTCACAGGGTCTCGTGAAGGGAAAACTCCGTCAAGCATCACCGACAATAGTGAGATCGTGTGGACTTGTCTCTTGATAATCGCCCGCGCATGACCGGTAAGTACCTGAACCTCTACGGTCTTTTGGTTTATCATGGAACGCCGTGAATTCCCGGACAATGAGAGCAACCGTTTCAAAAGCCTGGGACAGTATTGTGCGGGCGCAATCCACGGTCACTTAGACTCAAACCTTAAGACTCTTAAAAGTTATTTTTAGAAAGAGTTGCTTGCGGATATCACCTCAATCGGGTCTCTGGCCAGTGCCGGAATAACCCTGATGCCGGCCATACGTTCCGACGGAGTGACAACCGTCGGGACGCCCTGAGCGAGAAGACCGATGTACGAATGGATCAAGGCATTTCACGTGATTGCCGTTATCTCCTGGATGGCAGGAATGCTCTACCTGCCACGACTGTTTGTTTATCATTGCGATGCCGAGATCGGTTCGAAGCAATCCGAAACGTTCAAAGTGATGGAGCGGCGGCTCTTCAAGGCGATCATCAATCCAGCGATGATGGTCGCCTGGGGGCTTGGGCTTTATATGATGTGGGTGCATCACTGGTATTCGGCAGGCTGGTTTCAAGGAAAGCTCGTGCTCGTCATCCTGATGTCTGCCATTCACGGCTATTTTGCCCGCCGCGTGCGGGATTTTGCGGCGGACCGCAATGTGATGAGTCAAAAGTTCTATCGCATAATCAATGAGGTGGTCACGGCTCTCATGGTCGGTATTGTCATACTGGTCATCGTCAAGCCTTGAGGTCATATCCAGGAAACGGATCGGATTAATCCAGAAATAACATGTTTTCGATCAATGATTTGCGTACCGTTCATGGCCGAACACGGAACCTGTTTCTTTGGAAATTTTCGCGCCGGGACGGACAGGCAAGACGCGTCGAGGATAAGGTGCTGGCTTCGGATTCGGGCGAGCGTCGAGATGCTTGAAGACGTCAGCCTTCGACAAAAGACCCATGCGCCCCTCCTTGCACGAAAGCGGTCAATTTTCTATATTGTGAACATCCCACCCCAAGCAGGCGGATGTGGTCGCGTTTCGGTTTCATTGGTGAGCCGGCCGCCACGCCAGGTTTGAAGCCTTTCGGCATCTTCCTCGCTCAAGGTTTTTTCACGGACAGGATCTGCGGACATTTCTCTCGGCCGTCCGTATCTTCATGAACCCGCCTGACGATCCTCCTCGAAGCGTTCCACAGGACCCTCCCAAATGCGGGAAATGAAACTTCAAGACCTCAAGGCCAAGACGCCAGCGGAACTCGTCTCGTTTGCGGAGGAGCTTGGGGTCGAAAATGCCAGCACCATGCGCAAGCAGGAGCTGATGTTCGCCATTCTCAAACAACTGGCGATTCAGGAAATCGACATCATCGGTGAAGGCGTGGTGGAGGTTCTTTCCGATGGATTCGGTTTTCTGCGCTCGCCGGACGCCAACTATCTGCCGGGTCCGGACGATATCTACGTCTCGCCGTCGCAGATCCGCCGCTTCGGTCTGCGGACCGGAGATACCATCGAAGGTCACATCCGCAGTCCGAAAGAAGGCGAGCGTTACTTCGCGCTGTTGAAGGTCAACACGCTCAATTTCGAGGATCCCGAGAAGTCCAAGCACAAGGTCAACTTCGACAACCTGACGCCGCTGTTCCCCGATCAGCGGTTCCGGCTCGAGCTGGAGGACTCAACCCGCAAGGACCTGTCGGCGCGCGTCATTGATATCGTCGCGCCGATCGGCAAGGGACAGCGCGCGCTGATCGTGGCGCCGCCGCGCACCGGCAAGACCGTGCTGATGCAGAATATCGCGCACTCCATTACCGCCAATCATCCCGAGTGCTATCTGATCGTTCTGCTGATCGACGAGCGTCCGGAGGAAGTCACCGACATGCAGCGCTCGGTGAAGGGCGAGGTCGTGTCCTCGACGTTCGACGAGCCGGCCGTGCGCCATGTCCAGGTCGCCGAGATGGTGATCGAAAAGGCCAAGCGGCTGGTCGAACATGGCCGCGACGTCGTCATCCTGCTCGATTCGATCACGCGTCTGGGCCGCGCCTACAACACCGTTGTGCCATCATCCGGCAAGGTGCTGACCGGCGGCGTCGACGCCAACGCCTTGCAGCGGCCGAAGCGGTTCTTCGGCGCGGCGCGCAATATCGAGGAAGGCGGCTCGCTGACCATCATCGCCACCGCGCTGGTCGACACCGGCAGCCGCATGGATGAGGTGATCTTCGAGGAGTTCAAGGGAACTGGCAACTCGGAACTGATCCTCGACCGCAAGGTCGCCGACAAGCGCACCTTCCCGGCGATCGACATCGCCCGCTCCGGCACCCGCAAGGAAGAACTGATCACCGATCCGCAACTGCTCAAGAAGATGTACGTGCTGCGGCGCATTCTCAACCCGATGGGTACCATGGACGGAATCGAATTCCTGCTGGATAAGCTGCGCAACACCAAGAACAACGCTGAATTCTTCGAGTCGATGAATACGTGATCTTGCCGCGTTTTTTGTCGTCATGGCGGGCGTAGCCATTCGAAGACCGGCGTCGCTTCGCTCACCTATTTAGACGTGGATGCGCGCGACGGGCGCAAGAATGACGAGTTTTGAACGACGGTGGTTATAGGTCTCTGCTTCGCAGGGACGATGCTGCTAGGCGGACACTCGTTGCTTCACAAGATCGATCAAAGCCTCCGGCGTCGTCACGGGCAGCGAGCAACTCTGGTTGCGGCAGACGAAGGCCGCCGCGCCTTGCACGGAATTAGCTTTGGCACGCGCGGGATGGTCGGCCGGCAGCGCATCGGCACGTGGCGCATGCAGCACGATGTTCGTGGCGTGCGGTAGTTTTCGTGCGGTGCCGAGCAGTGCGTCGGCTTGCGCGCCCTCCCCGACCACGACGATCTCCGCGCCGGTGAGACGGAGATCGAGCGCGTTCATCAACGATAGCTGGCCGAAGCCTGTCGCGGTCGCGTTCGGCAGCAAGGCGGCGAACAGCGCGTCGATGCGCTCGCGCCACTTCGTATCGCCGGTGAGCGCCGCGAGGCGCACCAGGTTTTGCGCGATCAGTCCGTCATGGTTGGGAATGGAGTCGTCGGCCGTCGCGTGCGGCCGCACGATCAGCCCTTCGGCGTCGTCGGCGGTGAGATAGTAGCCGCCGTGCTCGACGTCGGCGTAATGTGCGTCCAGCGTCGCCTGCCAGCGCAGCGCCTGCTCGAGGAACGCGTTGTCGCCGGTTGCTTCGAACAGCGCGAGGGCCGCGCGCCCCATCGCAGCATAGTCGGAAGCGAGCGCCGGAATCAGAAGCCTTCCCGCGCGCCACGAATGACCGAGCCGCCCGTCGCGGGTCATCGCGGTCCGAACGAAGTCGTACGCGGCGCGCGCGGTTTGCAGCCAGTCCGTGACGTCGAAAGCGCGGGCCGCGTGAACGAGCGCGGCGATCATCAGGCCGTTCCAGTCGGCCAGCACCTTGTCGTCGAGGCTGGGCCGGACGCGGCTCGCGCGGCGCGCCAGCAGCTTTTCGCGCAATGCCCGCGTGCGTGGACCATCGCTGTCGTTGAGGCCGAAACTCTTCAGGCGATTGGGAATGTTATGGCCTTCGAAGTTGCCTCTCGCGGTGATGTCGTATCGCGCGGCAAAATCGGCGGCGTCGGTCGCGCCGAGCACCTCCTCGATCTCTTTTAGCGACCAGACATAAAACTTGCCCTCCTCGCCTTCGGAGTCGGCGTCGAGCGAGGATGCAAATCCGCCCTCCCCGGTCAGCATTTCCCGGCGCAGCCAATCGACGGTCTCGATCGCGCGTTCGCGATACAGCGGATTGTGGCTGCGCGCGTAATCGAGCGCGAGCAGGTCGAGGATCTGCGCATTGTCGTAAAGCATCTTCTCGAAGTGCGGCACCAGCCACTTGTCGTCGACCGAATAGCGGGCATAGCCGCCGCCGAGATGATCATAGATGCCGCCCTGGCTCATCCGCGTCAGGGTCAGCGCGGTGGCGGCGAAGAAGCGCTCGTTGCCGGTGCGCGCGCCGGCGCGCCAGAGAAATTCCAGCACCGAACACTGCGGAAATTTCGGCGCGCCATGCAACCCGCCATTCACGGGATCGATTGAATGCGCGATCGAGGCGGCCGCGCTGTCGAGTTCGGCGGGGCCGAGGTTCGCCGGATTGTCTGACCTTGCGCGCTCGGAGAGCCGTGCGAGCAGCGCGTCGCGGTTGTGCGCGATCCGGTCGGGCTTGTCGTGAAAAACCTGCGCTACTGATTGCAAAACGTCGGTAAATGCCGGGCGGCCGTAATCCGGCAGCTTTGGAAAGTACGTGCCGCCCCAGAACGGCGATCCGTCTGATGACAGGAACATCGTCAGCGGCCAGCCGCCCTGTTCGCCGAGATGATGCAGCGCGGCCATATAGATCTGGTCGATGTCCGGCCGCTCCTCGCGATCGACCTTGATGCAGACGAACAACTTGTTCATCACGGCGGCGACTTCGTCGTCCTCGAAACTCTCATGCGCCATGACGTGGCACCAGTGACAGGCGGCGTAGCCGATCGACAGCAGGATCGGGCGGTTGGTCCGCTGCGCTTCGGCCAGCGCATCGGGTCCCCACGGCCACCAGTCGACCGGGTTGTGCTGGTGCTGCAGCAGGTAAGGACTTGTCTCCGCCGCGAGACGATTCGCGGGACGGCCGGAGCCGGCTGCGGCGTGATTCATGGCGAGGCGTCCTTCTTTCGAATATGGGATAATGGAGTGGCAGCAAGGCTTTGCCGCTGTCGTCCGCGTCTGTTGTGTCGTCGAAGTCGGTTAAGACAATAAGCAATGCACCCGCGAGAGCAAACGATCTTCGCCCTGTCGTCGGGCCGGCCGCCGTCGGCGATCGCGGTGGTGCGCGTATCGGGTGCGCAAGCGGGACCGGCGCTTGAAGACATTGCAGGAATGATTCCCGCCGCGCGCGTGGCGAAGCGGGTCATGTTGCGCGATTCGCGCGGTGAAGTGATTGATGACGCTATCGTTTTGTGGTTCCGCGCGCCTGCGAGCGCGACCGGCGAGGACGTCGCCGAGTTCCACGTTCACGGCGGCCGCGCGGTGCTGCATGCGTTGTTCGCTGCGCTGTCGTCCATCGACAATGTGAGGGCGGCGGAGCCGGGAGAGTTTACCCGGCGCGCCTTCGAGAACGGCAAGATCGATCTCACCGAGGCCGAAGGTCTTGACGATCTCATCCATGCCGACACCGAGCGGCAGCGCCGCCAGGCGTTGCGGCAGTTGCGGGGCTTGCTCGGCGATCGCGCGCGCGAATGGCGCAGGCAACTGATCGAGGCGTCAGCCTTGATCGAGGCCGGAATCGATTTTGCGGACGAAGGCGACGTGCCGGAAGACCTGCTCAAGCCAGCGATGGCAAAGATCGGGCAGCTCCGCCGCGAGATCGAACAAACCCTTGCGGCATCGGCGCAAAGCGAGCGGCTGCGCGACGGGTTGACGGTCGCGATTGCGGGGCCGCCGAATGCCGGCAAGTCGACGCTGCTCAATCGCCTGGCGCGCCGGGACGCCGCGATCGTCTCGCCATATGCGGGCACCACGCGCGATGTCATCGAGGTGCATCTCGATCTCGATGGTTATCCCGTGATGTTGATCGACACCGCGGGCATTCGCGAAACCGAGGACCCGGTCGAGCGGGAAGGCGTGCGGCGGGCGCAGGAGCGGGCGGCGGCTGCGGATCTGGTGTTATGGCTTGCGGATGATGATGGTGAGGACGCCCGTCCGCCGCGACCGATCGGCGAGGGGGGCGTGCCGCTCTGGGAGGTACGCAACAAGGTCGATCTTTCAAGTCTGGAGGATGATGGGGCGAAGCCAGGGCAGCTTGAGGCGAAACCGGGGCAGGGGGCGGCGACGCGGTATTTCCGGATTTCAGCGGTGCGTGGCGACGGCATCGATAATCTGGTTGCGGCGCTGGAATCGTTCGCCGGCGCCTGGTTCGGTTCAGGAGAAACGGCCGGTATCACGCGTTTTCGGCACCGCAACATATTGCGGGAGTCTGCAGCATCGCTTGCGAAGACGGAGGCTTTGGTCGGCCAGGGCGATGAATTTGTGGCGGAGGAGCTTCGGATTTCGATTCAGTTGATGGGGAGGCTGTTGGGCCGTGTAGATATTGATGACATTCTTGATTCGCTCTTTAAGGACTTCTGCATCGGGAAATAGATGGATCATTGTTCATTTCTTAATATGACCGGATCCGGTGATCAATCCGCGCGCTTGCAAAATGTTTCACGTGAAACCTCCCTGACCAGTGCGATAAAATCCGGCTATCAGGATCGCGCTCACCTGGGCTAGAAGTCGGGGCTAATAAATAATACGAAAACCCATGACACCATCATTCGACGTCATCGTGATCGGAGGTGGCCACGCCGGCTGCGAAGCCGCGACAGCGGCCGCACGAACGGGCGCCCGGACGGCGCTCGTAACCCATCGCTTCGCCACCATCGGCGCGATGTCCTGCAATCCGGCGATCGGCGGACTTGGCAAGGGCCATCTGGTCCGCGAGATCGACGCGCTGGACGGGCAGATGGGGCGCGTCACAGACGCGGCCGGCATCCAGTTTCGGATGCTCAATCGCCGCAAGGGCCCGGCGGTGCGCGGCCCGCGCGCGCAGGCCGACCGCAAGCTTTATGCCGCCGCGATGCAGGGTGCGATTCGGGAGACCGTAAATCTCCAGGTGATCGAAGGTGAGGCGGACGATCTGCTCGTTGCAAACGGCAGTATCGCCGGCATTCGCCTGAGCGACGGCCGCGAGTTCGGGGCCGGCGCGGTCGTTGTCACCACTGGCACCTTTCTGCGCGGGCTGATCCATCTCGGCGAGAAAACCTGGCCGGCCGGCCGGGTCGGTGAAGCGCCGTCGCTCGGCCTGTCCGCGGCCTTCGAGCGGATCGGCTTTACGCTCGGCCGCCTCAAGACCGGGACGCCGCCGCGGCTCGACGGCGCCACCATCGACTGGGCGGCGGTGGACATGCAGCCGGGCGACGATCCGCCGGAGCCGTTCTCGGCGATGACCGATCGGATCACGGTGCCGCAGATTGAGTGCGGCATCACCCGCACCACGCCGGCCACTCATGAGGTGATCCGGGCCAATGTCCACCGTTCGCCGATCTATTCCGGCCAGATCAGGAGTTCGGGGCCGCGTTATTGCCCGTCGATCGAGGACAAGGTGGTCCGCTTCGGCGACCGCGACGGGCACCAGATTTTCCTGGAGCCGGAGGGCCTCGACGATCCTACGGTCTATCCCAACGGGATTTCGACCTCGCTGCCGGAGGACGTGCAGCTCGCGATTCTGGCGACGATTCCCGGTCTCGAGCGCGTCCGCATGACGCGGCCGGGCTATGCCATCGAGTACGACCACGTCGATCCGCGCGAGCTGGAGCCGACCTTGCAGACCCGCCGCATGCCGGGGCTTTTCCTCGCCGGCCAGATCAACGGGACCACGGGGTATGAAGAGGCCGCGGCGCAGGGGCTGGTCGCGGGCCTCAATGCCGCGTTGGTGGCAGGCGGCGGCGATCCGGCCGTTTTCGACCGCGCCGACGGCTATCTCGGCGTGATGATCGACGACCTCGTGACCCGCGGGATTACCGAGCCTTATCGGATGTTCACCTCGCGCGCCGAGTACCGCCTGACGCTGCGCGCCGACAATGCCGACCAGCGGCTGACGGACAAGGGCATTGCCATGGGCTGCGTCGGGGCCGGACGCGCCACGCACCACAGGGCCAAGATGGCGGCGTTGGAGGCGGCGAAGGCGCTGGCGAAATCGCTGTCGGTGACGCCGAACGAGGCGGCCCGACACGGGCTGTCGCTCAACCATGACGGCCATCGGCGGTCGGCCTTCGAGCTTCTATCTTATGCGGAGATCGGGTGGAATGAGGTGACCGCGATCTGGCCGAAGCTGTTGGCCGTCGATCCGAAAATCGCCGTGCATCTGGAGATCGACGCCAAATATGACGTCTATCTGAGGCGCCAGACCGCCGATGTCGAAGCATTCCGGCGGGACGAGGGGCTCGTCCTGGCTGGAATCGACTATTCAGACGTACCCGGCCTCTCCAACGAGGCGCGCAACCGGCTGGAAAAAACCCAACCGCGCACGGTGGGGCAGGCGGGGCGGCTCGATGGCCTGACGCCAGCCGCGCTCGGCATCCTGGCAGCCTATTTGCGCCGGGAAGCCCGCAAGAGAGCCGCCGCAGCACCGGGTTGAGCGGATCTGGCCAGCGATGTTTCACGTGAAACATCGCTGCATGATCGCCGCCCCTGCCAACGCAGGGCCGGAGAGCGCGTTTTCAGGTGAAGTGGCTACCGGTTCGCGCAAAGAAAACGCGTCAAATCAAAACATAGACTCCGCTTCTGATTCCATCGGAAGCGGGAAAGGCTCTATGGCATGAAGGATCATTTGTCAGAGGAGCTGGGTCGTGCCGAACGGGGCCGCCGCGCAGTATGGGTCCCTGCTTTCGCAGGGACGAGCGGGGACCTATGGTGCCACGCCGCCCGGAATGCCGCGGTCGGCCATTGGCCGACCCGAGAGCCAAAAAAGCGCGCGGGCGGTTGTAAACAAATCTGGCCGGGAATCGGACGGTCGCCTATGCTGCCGTGTGGCCACGCCAAAATCGTTACAGCTCCAATCTGTTTCGGCCGTCGACAAGGCCGCCGCCCTCCGCCTCACCCCTGTTTCACGTGAAACCGAGGCGAGGCTGGACGCCTATGTCGATCTGCTCGGCCAATGGCAGACCAAAACCAATCTTGTCGCCCCATCGACGCTGCCGCAGCTTTGGACGCGCCACATCGCCGATTCGCTCCAGCTTCTTTCGCTGGCGCCGCAGGCGAAACTCTGGGCTGATCTCGGCAGCGGGGGTGGTTTTCCCGGTGTCGTGCTGGCCTGCGTTCTCGCGGATGTCCCAGGCGCGCGGGTCGACCTCGTCGAGCGCAATACCAAAAAGGCCGCCTTCCTGCGCGAGGCTGCCCGGATTACTGGCGCGCCCGCCGTCATTCACAACGCGGATATTGGGGATTATGTGGAAAGGTTGGAGAGCCGGATCGATTGCGTGACCGCGCGGGCGCTGGCGCCTCTACAAATGCTGCTCGGCTTCGCGGAACCTCTGGTCAAACGGGGAGCCAGGGCATTGTTCCTCAAAGGCCAAGATGTAGAGCTGGAATTGACGGAAGCTACTAAATATTGGAATATTAAGCCTCGCATTCATTCCAGCCGCACCGGCGGAGGGGGCTGGATCGTCGAGCTCGATCGCATCGAGCGGCGCGACAGTCCTCCGACAAAACAGACATGAAACACATACGGCGCAGCCATGACGGTAATTGATGATATTTATCAATATGATAGCGAGATCGAATCGTCCGCCCGCCATCCCCGGATCATTTCGCTCGCGAATCAGAAGGGCGGCGTCGGCAAGACGACGACCGCGATCAACCTCGGCACCGCGCTGGCAGCGATCGGCGAAAGCGTCCTGATCGTCGATCTCGATCCGCAGGGCAACGCCTCCACCGGTCTCGGCATCGACCGCCGCGACCGCAACGTCTCCACCTACGATGTGCTGATCGGCGAGGCGCCGCTGCGCGACGCCGTGGTGCCGACCGCGGTGCCGCGTCTGCACATCGCGGCCTCGACCATGGACCTCTCGGGTCTTGAACTCGAACTCGGCGCCACGAAGGATCGCGCCTTCCGCCTGCGCGATGCGATCACCGCGCTCAACGGCAATGCGGCTGATACCGCCGATTACACCTACGTGCTGATCGACTGTCCGCCCTCGCTCAACCTTCTCACCGTCAACGCGATGGCGGCGTCGGACGCGATCCTGGTGCCGCTGCAATGCGAGTTCTTCGCCCTCGAAGGCCTGTCGCAACTTCTGCAGACGGTCGAGCAGGTGCGCACCACGCTCAATCCGAATCTGTCGATCCACGGCATCGTGCTGACCATGTTCGACTCGCGCAACAACCTGTCGAACCAGGTCGTCGCCGACGTGCGCCAGTTCATGGGCGCGAAAGTCTACGACACCATGATCCCGCGCAACGTGCGCATTTCGGAAGCGCCGTCCTACGGCAAGCCGGTGCTGGTCTACGATCTCAAATGCAGCGGCAGCGAAGCCTACCTGAAGCTCGCGACCGAGGTGATCAAGCGCGAGCGCGACCTGCGCACGACGCATTAGGAAGGTATCGGCAAGCGTTGACCATGCCTTCGTCATTGCGAGCGCAGCGAAGCAATCCAGAACATCACTAAGGCAAGAACTGGATTGCTTCGTCGCTTCGCTTCTCGCAATGACGGACCGAGGCGATCCATGATCGTGGTATTAATCCGGAGTGTCCTGCGTGAATCCAAGGGAGCTGGCGATGGCCGACGAAGCGCGTTCGCGACTAGGCCGCGGTCTTGCAAGTCTGATCGGAGACGTCGGCGGCGAAGCGGCCCATGCCGAACGTCCGCGCGCGCAACGCAAGGTGCCGATCGAGTTCCTGAAACCCAATCCGCGCAATCCGCGCCGCGCGTTTTCCGATGTCGAGCTTGGCGAGCTGGCCGATTCGATTCGCCAGCACGGCGTGATCCAGCCGATCGTGGTGCGCCCGGTGAAGGGCGTTCAAGACCGCTTTGAGATCATCGCCGGCGAGCGGCGCTGGCGCGCCGCGCAGGCGGCGGGACTGCATGACGTCCCGATCGTTCCCGTCGACGTCAGCGACCACGTCGCGCTCGAGATCGCGATCGTCGAGAACGTGCAGCGCGAGGACCTCAACGCGATGGAAGAGGCGAAGGGCTATCACGCGCTCGCCGACGAATTCAAACGCACCCAGGAGGAGATTGCAAAGATCGTCGGCAAGAGCCGCAGCCACGTCGCCAACATGATGCGGCTGACGAAACTGCCCGAGGACGTGCAGGCGCTGATCGCCTCCGGCGAGTTGTCGGCGGGCCACGCGCGCGCGCTGATCGGCGTGCCCGATCCGTCCACCGCGGCGAAGCGCATCGTCGCGGAAGGGCTTAACGTGCGGCAGGCCGAGGCGCTCGCGCATGAGGCGGGCGTGCCGGAGCGCAAGCTGCCGGAGGCGCGCGCGGACAAGGCGCAGAAGGACGCCGATACGCTGGCGCTGGAAAAGCGCATCAGCGACGCGCTCGGCCTCGCGGTGACGGTCGATCACAAAAATCCCGGCGGCGTCGTGCAGATCCGCTACCGCGACCTCGACCAGCTCGACGAGATCTTGAAAAGACTGGATCCGAAGGGGACTTAGCCCCCTGCTCGTCATTGCGAGCGCAGCGAAGCAATCCAGGCTGCAGTATGAAACGGCCGTGCGTTTATATCGTAGCGAGCAAGCGCAATGGCGCGCTTTACACCGGCGTCACTACGAATTTGCAGCGTCGCATCTTCGAACATCGAGAAAGTTTGGTTGCGGGCTTTTCAAAGAAATACGGGTGCAAAATTCTCGTTTGGTACGAGGCGCATGAGACCATAACCGACGCAATTACACGCGAGAAGCAGATAAAGGCCGGCAGCCGTGTGAAGAAGCTTGCGCTGATCGAAGGTCTCAACCCCGAATGGATGGATCTTTTTGAATCGCTTTTCTGAATCAATACAAAATGAGACGATGCCGAAGGGTCGTCATTGCGAGGAGTGTATGCAACGAAGCGATCCAGCTCTTGCTTTCGAATTCTGGATTGCTTCGCTGCGCTCGCAATGACGGAACTAAGGTTGTTATCTCTATCCCCTTCGCCGCGCATTCACCGCGATCGACATCAGCGCGCGCTGTGCGATGACGGCGGCGAGTGACGACTGCCTGCGTATGTCCAGCGCGGCGGTGGCGAGCTGCTCCATCACCTGGATCAATCGCGCGGCGCTGAAATTGCGCAACGCGGTTTCCACCGCCGCCTTGCGCGAAAAATGCAGCCGCGGAAATCCGCTCTCGGCCGCCGATGAAGCCGACGCGCCGGCTTCCATCGCGAACGCCGCCTTGTGCAAGGCGGCGACCTGGCGCTGCGCGGCCGAAATGGCGAGGCCCGGATAGGTGCCGGCGACCATGGCCTTGGCGAATTCGGTTTCGACGATGGCTGGCTGTCCGGCGAAGGCTGCGTCGACGATCGGATCGAGCTTGAAGTCGGATGCGTCGGAGACCACGGCCATCACGTCCTCGAGCGCGATCTCGCGCGCGCCGTGGGCATAAAGCGCGACCTTGCGCAACTCGTTGCGCGAGGCCTGACGGTCGCCGCCGAGCAGCGACAGCAGCGCGGCGTGCGCATCCGGCGCGATTTTCAGGTCGGAAGCGCGCAATTCCTCGTCGATCAGGCGCGCGAGATCGCGTCCGGCGTCGGGATAGCAGGCGATCGCTACCGCGTTTTTCGCGCGCTCGCAGGTCTTGCGCAGCGGCGCTTCGGGCCGCAGCTCGCCGGCCTCGATCACGATCCGGCAATCCCGGATATCGAAGTTCGCCAGGGTCTCGACGCCGCTGGCGAAACTGCGCGATCCGGCCTTGACGCGGATGGCGCGGCGGCCGCCGAACAGCGGCACCGTCATGGCTTCGTCGACGAGGCGCGACGGCTCGGCGGCAAGCTCGTCGCCGTCGAGCCGCACCAGCGAAAACGGGTCGTCGGGATCGTCGACGGCAGAGGCCATCAAGGCGTCGGCGCGCTCGCGCACCAGACCGGCGTCGGGGCCGTAGAGCAGGATGATCGGGCGAGCCGGATCGGGCCGGGCGAGAAAGCTGTCGATGTCTTTTCCGCGTAGCGCGACCATGGGCGTTCAACCCAATCCCGTTTCGGCAAGAACGATGTTTCTTAACCTCTCCCGGCCGGGGAGAGGTCGGATCGCGCTCGCCCGAGCGATCCGGGTGAGGGGATTATCCGGACCGGGGTTTCCCCGAGTCTGGATGGGACAGGGAGCGGGCTTCCGATGCCGCCATACGGAAACGCTATCGCTTCGCCGAATGAAGGCGAATGGCGTTCTCACGTTCCCGAATAGAAATACGCCGCCAGACGCGTGTTGATGTTGTCGGCGATCTGCTGCGCGGCGCGGTCCTCCGCATCACGGAACGCACGAGCGCGCGCGAAACGCTGGAGCTGGCCAGGAATGTCGTAGGAGGTGCGGGTGAAGGTGTTCGCGTTGAGAACGGTCTTGCCGGTCGCGACCTCGATCAACTGGTAGCTCGCATTGATGCCGAAGCTTTCGTTCGAGGGCAGGGCGGTATTGGGATCGAGCATCAGCGACGAGCGGCTGGTGGTGAAACGGATCCTGAGCTGATGCGTCGGAGGTGCGCCGGTGGCGCCGCCGTAAAGCTTGAACGCGAGCGCGTTGCGAATTTCGACCCCGATCCGGGCATCGCGGGAGGCGTTGGGCTTGTCGATCGGCAGCAGCTCCACGCCCATCAGCTTGTCGCGCAAGGCCGGGCTGCCGTCCGCGTGTTCGGCATACATCGGACGGAAGCAGCCCGCCGTCAGCGCCGCCAGCACGGCAATGAGGCTCAGCCGGGCTACGAGGCGCGGACCAGAGCCATTTCCGTTTCGATAGAATCGGAACGGGGCTCTGGATTCTAATTTTGACGCGTTTTCTTGACGCGAACCGATATCCACTTCGCTCGAAAACGCGCTAAGCCATGAGCGAGCCGGTCGAGCCGACAACCTACCCCACCACATTCACGATCCTCTGCGGGACGATGATGATCTTGCGGGCCGGTTTGCCGCCCAGCGCCTGTCTTACCGCATCGAGCGCCAGAACGGCAGTCTCAATTTCCGGATTCGGCGCGCCGCTCGCCACCGTGACCTCGCCGCGTTTCTTGCCGTTGACCTGCACCGGCAGCGTCACGGTGTTTTCAACCAGCAAATCGCGCTCGATTTGTGGCCAGCGGGCTTCCGAGACGAGGCCGGTCTGCCCGAGCGCCTGCCAGCATTCCTCGGCGAGGTGCGGCATCATCGGGCTGAACAACTGGACCAGAATGGTGGCGGCCTCGCGCAGGCTCCAGCTCAGATCCGGCGCGGGGGTCGACTTGGTGGCGCGGGAGCGGGCGAGGGCGTCGGCCAGCTCGTTGGCGAACTCGCGGATATTGGCGAGGCAGACGTTGAAGTGCAGTCGCTCGATGCCGGTCGACACCTTGTCGAGCGCGCCGTGGGTCGCCTTCCGCATCGCCAGCGCCTCGGTGCCGAAAGTTGCCGGCCTGTCCTGCGGTGCGGCCTTGCCGGCCTCCGCCGATTCGTTGACCAGCCGCCACAGCCGCTGCATGAAGCGCGCCGCGCCCTGCACGCCTTCCTCGCTCCAGATCACGTCGCGGTCCGGCGGCGAGTCCGAGAGCATGAACCAGCGCGCGGTGTCGGCGCCATAGCTGCCGATGATGTCGTCGGGATCGACGGTGTTGCGCTTCGACTTCGACATCTTCTCGACCGCGCCGATCTCGACCGCTTCGCCGGTGGAGATCAGCGTGGCGCGACGGGTCTCGCCGCTGGCCTCGATCCGGACCTCGTCGGGCGAGGCCCAGCCGCCGTCGGCCTTGCGGTAGGTCTCGTGCACCACCATGCCTTGCGTGAACATGCCCTTGAACGGCTCGTCCATACTGATGTGGCCGGTGGCCTTCATCGCGCGGGTGAAGAAGCGCGAATACAGCAGATGCAAGATCGCGTGCTCGACGCCGCCGATATACTGGTCCACCGGCATCATGTGGTTGGCGATCGCGGGGGTGGTCGGCGCCTGCTCGTTCCACGGATCGGTGAAGCGCGCGAAGTACCACGAGGAATCGACGAAGGTGTCCATGGTGTCGGTTTCACGGGTGGCCTTACCCCCGCATTGCGGGCAGGTGACGTGCTTCCATGTCGGATGATGGTCGAGCGCGTTGCCGGGCTTGTCGAAGCTGACGTCCTCCGGCAGCGTGACCGGCAGGTCCGTCTCCGGCACCGGCACCACGTCGCACTTGGAACAATGGATCACCGGGATCGGGCAGCCCCAATAGCGCTGGCGCGAGATGCCCCAGTCACGCAGGCGGAAGTTCACCTTGCGCTCGGCGACGGGGACGAGTTTATCATGGCCCCCACCCGCCGCGCTTCGCGCGACTCCCTCCCCCGCAAGCGGGAGAGGGGAAGAAGAAACCGGGCGCGCTCCCTCTCCCGCTTGCGGGGGAGGGTTGGGGAGGGGGCTCTTGTCGGGGAGGGGACGCATTTCGCTTTCCAGCCGCTTGGCGACCTCTTCCTTCGCGGCCTCAGTGGTCATGCCGTCGAGGAAGCGGGAGTTGATCATCCGCCCGTCGCCGTCATAGGCCGTGTCGGTGATGACGAAGCTCGCGGGGTCTTGTCCCTCGGGGCAGACCACCGGCGTGTTGCCGAGGCCGTACTTGTTGACGAAGTCGAGGTCGCGCTGGTCGTGGGCCGGACAGCCGAAGATGGCGCCGGTGCCGTATTCCATCAGGATGAAGTTGGCGACATAGACCGGCAGCGCCCATGCCGCGTCGAACGGATGGATCGCGCGGATGCCGGTGTCGAAGCCCATCTTCTCCGCGGTGTCGATCTCGGCCTGCGCGGTGCCGCGCCGCTTGCACTCGGCGATGAAATCGGCGAGCGCGGGACTGTCTTTCGCCGCCGCCTGCGCCAGCGGATGATCCGGCGCGATCGCCATGAACTTCGCGCCGAACAGGGTATCGGGGCGCGTGGTGAAAATCTTAAGCTCGCTCTCACCGTTAGGCGTGGTCGCGGCGTCGAGCGCGAAGCGAACCAGCAGGCCCTCGGAGCGGCCGATCCAGTTGCGCTGCATCAGCCGCACCTTGTCGGGCCAGCGATCGAGCGTGTCGAGGGCGTCCAAAAGCTCCTGCGCGTACTTCGTGATCTTGAAGACCCACTGGTTCATTTCGCGCTGCTCGACCACGGCGCCGGAGCGCCAGCCGCGGCCGTCGATCACCTGCTCGTTGGCGAGCACGGTCATGTCGACCGGGTCCCAGTTGATCTTGCGCTTCTCGCGTTCGGCGAGGCCGGCGCGCAGGAAGTCCAGGAACATCTTCTGCTGGTGCTTGTAATAGGACGGATCGCAGGTCGCGAATTCCCGCGCCCAGTCGAGCGACAGCCCGATGGATCTGAGCTGCTTTTTCATCGCGGCAATGTTGTCGTAGGTCCACGCCTTGGGCGCGACCTTGCGCTCGATCGCGGCGTTCTCGGCCGGCAGGCCGAAGGCGTCCCAGCCCATCGGATGCAGCACGTTGTAGCCCTTGGCGCGCATGTAGCGCGCGATCACATCGCCAAGGGTGTAGTTGCGGACATGGCCGATGTGGATGCGCCCGGACGGGTAGGGGAACATCTCCAGCACGTAGTATTTTTCGCGCGGATCGTCGTTTTTGGTGGCGAAGATCGCCTCCCTGTCCCACTCGGCTTGCCAGCGCGGTTCGGCGTCACGGGCGTTGTAACGGTCTGATGTCATGGAAATGCGGTGTTTTTCGTGATTTACAGGCCTCGACTAGGCCACGAAAGCGGACCGTGGGTCAACGGGTTGGCCAGCCGCACCCTCGCGGTTTGCAAGCGGTGTGGTTTTGCGGTGTAAGCGGTCAGCCCACTGCGCCTCGGGAGTGATTCAATGGCCGACCTCTCCGCTTTTCCCGTCACCCGCCGTTGGCCGCCCGCCGATCCGGACCGCCTCCAGCTCTATTCGGCGACGACGCCCAACGGGGTGAAGGTCTCGATCATGCTGGAGGAAACCGGGCTGCCCTATGAGCCGCACCTGGTCGATTTCGACAAGGACGAACAGAAGAGCAGCGAGTTCCTGTCGCTCAATCCCAACGGCAAGATCCCCGCGATCCTCGATCCCGATGGCCCCGGCGGCAAGCCGCTCGCTTTGTTCGAGTCGGGTGCGATCCTGCAATACCTCGCCGAGAAGACCGGACAATTCCTGCCGGCCGATCCCGTGCGGCGCTGGCACACCCTCCAGTGGCTGCACTTCCAGATGGGCGGCGTCGGGCCGATGTTCGGGCAGGTCGGATTCTTCAACAAGTTCGCCGGCAAGGATTTCGAGGACAAGCGGCCGCGCGATCGCTATGTGGCGGAATCGAAGCGGTTGCTCGGGGTGATGGACGCTCATCTTTCGACCCATCGGTGGTTTGCGGGCGACGAGTACACGATCGCGGATATCTCGATGCTCGGCTGGGTGCGCAACCTGGTTGGATTTTACGGCGCACGCGAGATCGTCGAGTTCGACCACTTCCGCCATGTCGCGGCCTGGCTGGAGCGGGGCCTGGCGCGGCCGGCGGTGCAGCGCGGCCTCGCGATTCCGGCGCGGCAATGACCGCTGGAGCGACGGCGCCGATCGACGGCCTTGCTTCGGTGGAAGCCGAGATCGCGCGCGCTTGCCGGGACGCGCGGCGAGACCGATCCTCGGTGACGCTGGTGGCGGTGTCGAAGACCTTCGATGCGGACGCGATCGCGCCGGTGATCGAAGCCGGCCAGCGGGTGTTCGGGGAGAATCGCGTGCAGGAGGCCCAGCGGAAGTGGCCTGCCTTGATGGCCGCGCCCGGCATCGCGCTGCACCTGATCGGCCCGCTGCAATCCAACAAGGCGAAGGAGGCCGTCGCTTTGTTCGACGCCATCCATTCGGTCGACCGTCCGAGCATCTGCGAAGCATTGCGAAAGGAAATCGACAGGCAGAACCGGAGGCCCGATCTGTTCGTTCAGATCAACACCGGCGAGGAGCCGCAGAAGGCCGGCGTCGCGCCGTCGGATGCCGACGCTTTCATCGCGCGATGCCGCGACGCCTATGGGCTAACGATCGCGGGGCTGATGTGCATCCCGCCGGTGGATGACGCGCCGGCGCCGCATTTCGCGCTCACCGCCAAGATCGCCAGACGCAACGGCCTCACCCGACTGTCGATGGGCATGAGCGCGGACTTCAGCGTCGCGATCGCGCTCGGCGCGACCCATGTGCGGGTCGGCTCGGCGATTTTCGGGGCGCGGTGATTCTTCCCTGCTTCCTTTCCGCTTCTGGTGGAATCAGAAGCGGAAAGGCTCTAAGAGCGAGCTTCGCCCGTCTCGGTTCCCACAAGGAGGGAAGGAAGAAAGTCCGCCGCCTTTCAACGTCACCCGATCACAATTTTCGTGCGCGGTCCGATCCGCCGCAACAGCCGCAGCATCTCGGGCCGCGTCATCGCCACGCATCCTGCGGTCGGCCCAAAATTGTCGCGGGCCAGATGCAGGAACACGGCGCTGCCGCGTCTTGCGATGCGGGGGCGGGTGTTGTGGTCGATCTCGACGATGAAATCGTAGAGATGATCCTCGCGCGTCAGCCGGTCGCCGCTCGCGCCGCTCGTCAGCCTGATCGGCCGGTTGTAGCGGCGGTCGGCCGGATCCTCGCACCAGGCGTCAGTGGGCGCGATGGGACGCGCCGGCAAGACGGTCCGCGGCCGCGGATGCCGGTCCAGGCGCCACCACAGCCGCACGGGCCGGAAAGTCCCCTTCGGCGTGCCGCCGTCACCCTCGCGTTTGTCAGCCCGGATGCCGCCACGGCCGAGCGCCACTGGAATCGCCCGGCCTTCCGCGATCAGCCACCCTCGCTGCGGCCGGCCGGCCGCTGCGCGGACATAGATGGCGGCGAGCGGTCGATCACAGGAATGTGTCGCGCAAGGCATTGAAAAACCTGACATTCGCGTGGAATGAGGGGTCTTCGCACCGTTTATGACCAAAACATTGATCCGCTATCATTAAAGGAACATTCATCCAAATTCCCGCCGGTTCTGGAGTATCCTCCACATAAGGAGAATGAATCGCTGCAGGTTCATGCCTCCGGACGAATCACGACCTTAAATGAAGCTGGCTGGCGCCGCCGCCGGCCGTTTCCGCCGCCAGGAGGATCGCATCGATGGCCAACGCCCGTAAAATCCTGATCGTGGACGACGACACCGATCTGCGCGACACACTGGTCGAGCAACTTTCGCTGCATGAGGAATTCGAGGCGTCCGCCGTCGATACCGGCGCGAAGGGCGCCAGCGCCGCCAAAGCCCACTCGCCCGATCTCGTGCTGATGGACGTCGGCCTGCCCGATACCGACGGTCGCGAGGTGGTCCGCAGCTTGCGCAAGGGCGGCTTCAAGGCGCCGATCATCATGCTCACCGGACACGACACCGATTCCGACACGATTCTGGGCCTTGAATCCGGCGCCAACGACTATATCGCCAAACCGTTCCGCTTCGCGGTGCTGCTGGCGCGGATCCGCGCGCAGTTGCGTCAGCACGAGGCCAGCGAGGACGCGGTGTTTTCGGTCGGTCCCTACAGCTTTCGGCCCGGCTCCAAGATGCTGACGACCGCCACCGCCAAGAAGGTGCGGCTGACCGAAAAGGAGACCGCGATCCTGCGGTTCCTGTACCGGGCCGGGCAGATGCCGGTATCGCGCGAGACGCTGCTGCAGGAGGTCTGGGGCTATAATTCCGGCGTCACCACCCACACGCTGGAAACCCACATTTACCGTCTGCGCCAGAAGATCGAGAAGGACGCCGCCAATCCGGAGATTCTGGTCACGGAAGCCGGCGGCTACAAGCTGGTGCCGTGATGCGTCTTCAACCGGGTTGAATCAGACCCTGGCCCTATCTTTTTGAAGGAGCATGATCTTATCCGAAAACCGGGTTCCACTTTTCGGGATCATGCCCTAGAATCCCTCACCGTTTTACGGAAAACAGTGAAAGACTCTTAGGTTCTTGATCTGGCGCGTTTTTCTTCACGCGAACCGGATTCCACTTCGCTCGAAAACGCTATAGGCCGACAATTCGTATCAGCTCTCGTCACAACAGTTTTTCGGGTGGTCCCGGCACGGATCGCCGACGGGTCCTCTATGTCGATCGACGATGACGTTGTCCTGCTCGAGCGCGTCCCGACCCTGCGCCTGCTGGGCGCCGAGGCGCTGCGCGTGCTCGCCATCGGCGCCGAGCAGCAGCAGTTCGCGCGCGGCTCGATCCTGTTTCGCGCCGGCGACGACGCGGACGCAGGCTACGTCGTTCAGGACGGCGGCTTTCGCCTTCATGTTGTGGACGGCAGCGATCGGGAAGTCATCGCCGAGCGCGGCGCGCTGATCGGCGAACTTGCCCTGATCGTTCCGATGTCGCGCCCGGCCACGGCGGTCGCGCTGGAATATTCGATGGTGATCCGCATTCCGCGCACCCTGTTCCTGCGCGTGCTCGACAGCGATCCCGCCGCCGCCCGCCGCCTCCGCGATGAACTCGCCACCCGTACCCGGCAGGCGACGAGCGACATCCTGATGGCGAGCGCCAAGCTGAGCAGCTAGAGACATTCCGGCTTTCACTTCGTGAAAGATGGATGCCCGGATCAAGTCCGGGCAACACGAACAGGATTTCATCAAACGGAAAGACTCCAATTCCTCTCGTTCCGCGTTACACCTCGATCACCGCCGTCACCGGCACGTGATCGGACGGACGCTTCCAACCGCGGGCATCGCGGGTGATGCGGAAGTCGCGGATGCCGCCGCGCAGCGCCTCCGAGACCCAGATGTGGTCGAGCCTGCGGCCGCGGTCGGCGGCAACCCAGTCGGCGGCGCGATAGCTCCACCACGTATAGACTTTTTCCGACATCGGAATTCGCGCGCGCGCGACGTCGATCCAGTTGCCGTGGCTTTGCAGGCCGAGCAGCTTCTCGCATTCGACCGGCGTGTGCGAGACGATCTTCAGGAGTTGCTTGTGCGACCAGACGTCGTTCTCGTGTGGCGCGACGTTGAGGTCGCCGACCAGGACATGGCGGTCGCCGCCCTGCGGATGCAGTGGCGCGCAGGCTTTCATCTCGTCAAGGAATTGCAGCTTGTGGGCGAACTTCGGGTTGAGGGCGGGATCGGGAATGTCGCCGCCCGCCGGCACATAGAAGTTGTGCAGCACCAGCGGCGCGGCGAGACCCGCCCGGCCGCCGAAGGTCACGGTGACATGGCGCGAGTCGATCTTGTCGCAGAAGGTGCGGATGTCGCTGGCGTCGAACGGCAGCTTCGAGACGACGGCGACCCCGTGATATCCCTTCTGCCCGTTGAGCGCGATGTGTCCGTAGCCGAGCCGGCGAAAGCGTTTCAGCGGGAAGGCGTCGTCGGGGCATTTGGTCTCCTGCAGGCACAGCACGTCCGGCCGCTGCGCTTTCAGAAACTTCGCAACGAGGTCGATGCGCAACCGCACCGAATTGATATTCCAGGTCGTGAGCGTGAGCTGCATGGATTTCTGGGAAAGCCGCGACAAGCCAAGCGCCGTCATACGCGGGCTTGACCCGCGTATCCATCAATATTCGCAAGATTTCTGGATGGAATCCCGGCGATGATTCCGAGCGCCGCAGCGCTCAGTTGTTCGACGTCGGATACCTGGTGTAGTCGATCTTGAACAGGGCGGGATCGAGCTTCGCCGTGGAGTTCAGGTTGTAGATCGCCACCGTGGTGTCGTATCCTTGCGGATCGGTTACGGTCCACTGCTTGAGCTTGCCGTCCTTGACGCCGACCATCAGCATGAGACGGGAGGTGCCGACCAGCGCCTGCTTCTCCTCGATGGTGACGCTGATGTAGAGATCGTCAGACGTCACGCTGACGACGTTGGTGTCCTTCATCAGATCGATGCGATCCGACAGCAGATAGCGCAGCGGCGTTTGTGATAGCGGATAGATGTCCTGGGTCGCGAGCTTGGTGTCGCGAACGGCAAGCGAAGAGCCGTCGGAAATCATCGCGACCGGCGATGGAGGGTCGTATTCGAACCTCACCTTGCCCGGTTTCTGGATATAGAATTCGCCGGTCGAGCGGCTGCCGTCGGGACCGACCTGAACGAAATTTCCGGCCAGCGTGTGCAACGAGGACAGGTAGGCGCTGACCCGCGCGGCAGCCGCCTTCTGTTCCGGGCTGAAGGTCGTGAAAATATTCGCCGGTACGTTGCGGCGCGGGTCGGGAATGATCGGGTCGGGCGGTTGCGTGGTGCCGGTGACGTCAGGTTCGACGGTCTCATGAAGTTTCGCCATAGGCGCGCCGTTGCGGTCCTTCGGCGCCGGTCGTGGGATCGGAACGGCCTCGGCGAAGGCGGCCGGAATGAGAAGACCCGCGGTCAGCGCCGCAGCGAGCCAGACCGCGCCGGCCCGCGCGCAAATGCGGATCGGACGGCGGGCCGCGGATGAAGATGTTCTGTGTCTGCTCAATGTCCCGTCCTGTCCGCCCGAGGTGTGCTTTCTAGCGCATGATCCACCAAAGTGTGAGCGGTTTGGCGAAAAGATCATGCGCATTCTCGATATTTTGAGAAGCGCGATCGGACACGAACCGCTCCAAACGCTTTGTGCCGCGGATATCGCTTTTGCGGACGGGTCTCGCGCAGCGCTGTGGCGATTTCGCGACTCCGAAAGCGGGATCGTCGATCATGCCGGTCATGCGTCAGAAGTGGCCTTCTTCTTCCTCGATCAGGATCTCGCGCTTTCCGGCGTGATTGGCCTGCCCGACGATGCCTTCAAGCTCCATGCGCTCCATCAGAGAGGCGGCGCGGTTGTATCCGATCTGGAGGCGGCGCTGGATGTAGCTGGTCGAGGCCTTGCGGTCGCGCTTCACGATCGCAACCGCCTGCGCGAACAGATCGCCGCCGCCGTCGCTGCCCATGCCGGTCGAATCGAACACCGCGCCGTCCTCGTCGGTCGGCTCTTCCGCCGTGACCGCCTCGAGATATTCCGGCGCGCCCTGCGTCTTGAGGTGGCGCACCACCTTCTCCACCTCTTCGTCCGAGACGAACGGTCCGTGCACGCGCGAGATGCGGCCGCCGCCGGCCATGTAGAGCATGTCGCCCTGGCCGAGCAGTTGCTCGGCGCCCATCTCGCCCAGAATGGTGCGGCTGTCGATTTTCGAGGTGACCTGGAAGGAAATGCGGGTCGGGAAGTTCGCCTTGATGGTGCCGGTGATGACGTCGACCGACGGACGCTGCGTCGCGAGGATGACGTGAAGGCCCGCGGCGCGCGCCATCTGCGCCAGCCGCTGCACCGCGCCTTCGATGTCCTTGCCGGCGACCATCATCAGGTCGGCCATTTCGTCGACGATGATGACGATATAGGGCAGCGGCTCGAAGTCGAGTTTCTCTTCCTCGTAGATCGCCTTGCCGGTTTCCTTGTCGAAGCCGGTGTGCACCGTGCGCGTCAGTTCCTCGCCCCTGCCCCTGGATTCGATGAGACGCTGGTTGTAGCCGTCGATGTTGCGCACGCCGAGCTTTGACATTTTCTTGTAGCGCTCTTCCATCTCGCGCACGGCCCATTTCAGCGCGACCACCGCCTTCTTCGGATCGGTCACGACCGGCGTCAGCAGATGCGGGATGCCGTCATAGACCGAGAGTTCGAGCATCTTCGGATCGACCATGATGAGGCGGCACTGGTCCGGCCGCAGCCGGTACAGCAGGCTGAGGATCATGGTGTTGATCGCGACCGATTTGCCGGAGCCGGTGGTGCCCGCGATCAGCATGTGCGGGGTGCGTGCGAGGTCGATGATGACGGGATCGCCGCCGATGGTCTTGCCGAGGCACAGCGGCAGCTTGGCGACGGAGTCGGCGGCTTCCCTCGCGGTGAGCAATTCGCGCAAGTAGACTTTTTCGCGATGCGCGTTCGGCAGTTCGATGCCGATGGCGTTGCGGCCGGCGACCACCGCGACGCGCGCCGACAACGCGCTCATGGAGCGTGCGATATCGTCGGCGAGGCCGATGACGCGCGCCGACTTGATGCCGGGCGCGGGCTCCAGTTCGTACAGCGTCACCACCGGTCCGGGATTGGCTTTCACGATCTCGCCGCGCACGCCGAAATCGCCGAGCACGCCCTCCAGCGCCCGCGAATTGGCTTCCAGCTCCGATTTGCTGAGCGGCTGGCGATCGGCGGCGCGCGGCACGGACAGTACGTTCACCGATGGCAGGTCGAACTTGCCGGATTTTTTCGCGGGCGCGCGAGCGGCGGCCTTCCGGCGCGGCGCGCGAACGGACCGCGCGTCGTCTTCCTCTTCGTCTTCCTCCTCCTCCTCCTCATCGTGCCCGGGCACCAGGGACGGGCCGTTGGCGCCGCCGCCGAGATTCGGCTCCTGACGCTCATACGCCAGCGCCGCCGACTTTTGCGGCGCGCTCGACACCAGCGATTTGTAGGCCAGCGCGACGAGCGCGCCGAGATTGAGGCGCTTCAGGCGCGCCTTCGCGCTCATCAGCGCATGAACGAGCCAGCCCAGCGAGATCGAGGCGCGATCGTCGCCATCGTCAAAGGGTGCGTCGTCGTCGATCGCAAGTGTCTCTTCGGACACCCGCGATTTCATTCCGCTGGCCCAAAGAAACGTCGTGACCATAATGAGGAGGAAAATCGCGCCGAACGCGACGTGTTGCAGCACGCCGGCCGCGCCGAACAGGACAACGGGCGCCCGCACCAGCGCATCGCCGACCACGCCGCCGAGTCCGGTCGGCAGCGGCCACGCGCCGTTATGCGGCCAGCAACTGGCGAAACCGGCGGCGGCGGCGGTGCAGAGAAGCCAGCAGGCCAGCCGCGTCGCCGCGCGATCGAACGGGCGATGGGTCAGCATGCGCCAGCCCCAGATCGCCACCGGCAGGATCAGCATGATCGCGCCGAGGCCGAGGATCTGCATCAGCAGATCGGCGCCGATCGCGCCGGGATAGCCGAGGACGTTATGGATCGCGCGCGAGGTGGCGTGGCTGAGGCTCGGATCCTGCACCGACCATGTCATCAACGCGGCAGCAGTGGAGCCCGACAATCCGATCAGGCCGAGCCCGGTCAGTTCGCGCAGGCGCCGCGCCAGCGCCTCGCGGACCGGCGGCGGTAGATGATCGACGATGGGAAGGAGGCGTTCGATCGCTGCCATGCTCATGGGGCCCCGCGACTGAAATTTGCGATGGATCGAAGTATGGGACGAGACGGAGGCGCGCTCCCTCTTCTCGCCAGGGAGAGCGTGCTCCCTCTCTTATCCAACTCGGGTTTACCCGAGTTGGACAACCTTGACGTCAAAGTCGGATCAATCCGACCTCTCCCTATGGGAGAGGTGAAGGTCGCGCCTATGGCAGATCCCGAATCCAAATTCATAAACCCGATTCTAACCCAGAGTTTTCACCAGCCGATGCAACGCCTCGGCCGTGGTGTCGGTGTCCGCCACCAGCGCCAGGCGGATATAGCCCGCGCCGGGATTCGAGCCGTCGGCCTGCGGGCGCGACAGATAGCTGCCGGGAATCACGCGCACGCCGGCCTCCCTGTAGAGCTTCACCGTCGCAGCCTCGTCGCCGCCAAAAGCCGAAACGTCCAACCAGAGGCAGAAGCCGCCGGCGGGCCTGGCATAGCCGTAGCGATGGCCAAGGATTTCGTCGGCGAGATCGAATTTCGCCCGATAGAGCCGGCGGTTCTCCTCGACATGCGCCTCGTCGCCATAGGCGGCGGCGGCGACATGCTGCAGCGGCACCGGCACCTGGGGTGACGCGACGTTGCGCAGTTCGTGAAACGCGGCAAGGAAGTTGCGATCGCCCGCGACGAAGCCGACGCGCACGCCCGGCAGGTTCGAGCGCTTCGAGAGCGACTGGAACGCGACCACGTTGGCGAAATCATCGCCCGCGCATTCCAGCGCGCTGCCGGGCGCGGTGTGCGTGTAGATTTCCGAATAGCATTCGTCGGCGAATACGAGGAAGCCGTGACGGCGCGCCAGCGCGATCAGTCGCGCGAAATAATCGGGCGAGGCCACCGCGCCTTGCGGGTTGGCGGGCGAGGCGAGATAGATCGCGACGGTGCGCGCCAGCGTCGCCTCGTCGAGGGACTCGAGGTTGGGCAAAAATCCGCCTGCGCGCGTCGCCGGCAGCAGGACCGTCTCGCAATTGGCGGCGCGGGCGCCGGCGCCATAGGCCGGGTAGAACGGGTTCGGCATCAGGATTGCCGGCGTGCCCTTGCGGGCCGTCACGTAACGGGCGGCGGCGATCGCGGCGTAAAACAGCCCCTCGCGGCTGCCGTTCAGCACCAGAATCTCGGTCTCGGGATCGATCGCGCGGGGCAGGGCGAACCGCCTCGACAGCCAGTTGGCAGCGGTGCGGCGGAACGGCTCGATCCCCCGCGCCATCGGGTATCGCCTGAACTCATTGATATGCCACGACAATATCTCGCCGACGAAAGCGGGCGGCGGGTGCTGCGGCTCGCCAATCGATAGCGTGATCAGCGGCTGTCCCGGCTGATAGGGCGCAAGCAATTCCGCTGCCCGCGCAAAAGGCGACCGCTCGCCGGGCGCGGTGGACGCGGCCGGACTCGCGGCGGACCCGGCCGGGCCGGCGTCGGACTCAGTCGGGCCGGCGGCGCCTTGCGCCGCGCGCGATGAAGCGGTGGTTGCCATCGGTTAAGCGTCAACACTTTCAAGACGTTCGGCCACACCTTAGGGCCGGAACGAAGGCCAGTTGAGTACCATAGGTGCGGCGAGGTTAAGACGCGATTAACCATCGGCGGGAGGGCGTATTTTCTTGTTTTGTTCTTGTGTCGCCGCGGGTATTGGCATGTTTCCGACCACAGTCGCCAGTTTAAAGATGATAGTGGTCGAACCGGTATTTAGGCATGTCCGTGTTTCACACGGCCATACCTTCCCGGGTAACTCTGCAGGCCGCAGCTTTTACTGGGTACGATCCGAGGCCCAGACGTACCAAAGGGGCCTCCTTACGGAGACCCCTCGGCATGTAGCTCCCACTAGCGGGAAATGGTCACCCTTTCGGGGCCACGAGTGCAGTATAAATACACTCAGAGCCCGAAAGTTTCAAGAGGATTCTAGTTTGGATTCCCGGGAGTTAGCCAATTGAGCATCATGGCTAACACCTCCTTATACTCGTCTTCAGTGACTCTAACGATACCATTCTTCCCCGGCGTTAACCTGCTTACGGCTAGGGTCGTGGGCTTGTCGCAGATGGCCCAAGAAGGATTCCCGTCGATCGTTTTTGTCAGTTTGTAAGCCCACTTGTTTCCGGGCTGATCCTGCCCTGAGCATGGGATCACGGTCACCGCCCCACGTAGCGTGTTTCGGAATGACATTATCAGAACCGACCGCGTCTTCCAAAACTCCGGCAACTGGGCATCCTTAGGAAAGTCGCACCAATACAGCTGGCGCAGCTTTGGAGCCGCAGTAACGCGCGGTTTTACCCACGGAGGCCTTTCTTCGCCAACCGCTACAATAGTGGTTTCGGTCCTCTTGATCTCAAGAATTTTCATTGCCCCCACCTTCAGAGGCCACGCGTCGCTTCAGCCGCTTTAGGACCAAGCCAAGCTGGTCCGCGAGATCCTCGTAGCTATCCGCAGAGAGCGCGGCCGGAAATGACAGGGTCACAGGCCCTTCTTTCAGGTTGAAGCTTTCTTGCAGAAGACCTTCGCTCCGGCGAAGCAGCCCGGAGGGCTTGATATCGTGATGTAGGGTGGCTTGCATGAGCGTATCCTCAGCGGGAGGATTGCGATTGTACCCTTCGTCTGATCCGCCAACAAGTCGAAAAGTCGAGAGATAAGTTTCCGCAGCCTTCGCCGCAGCTTCGGCAGTGAAATGGCGTTTTACAAGCCAATATCGCAAGTTATTTTCGCTAGGAAGGCCTTGAAATTCTTGGCTAAGCTCCTGAAAGAGGGAAGGCTTCAAAGCGCTACGTTCAAGAGCTTGCTGACGCTCGTGAGATGTCTCTGGTGCCATTAACGTAGTAATCGCATCATCACTCAGGCGTAAATCGTCACCAGACCCTTCGATCAGTCCGTATGCGCGCACGGCGCCAATTTTTCCCAGGGCGCGGCCGTTCAGGCTGGAGTACCCCAAGTGCTGTGCCAGAACCAACCGCGAAAACTTATTGCGGTTCTCGGCCTTGAAAACCGGCCTAACGGCTTCCAAAGCGGCCTCTAAGTCGAGGGATGGATAGTTCGGGCTTCTGGTTTTCGCCATGGTAAGTATCCTCTCCCACTCGGGATATGAACCTTATCTCATGAACCCATAAAAATATAAAGAGATATAATCTTTCTACTAACTCATAATTTTGGAGGTTACGCTCATATGTTTATCTCATTGCGATCCGAAAAGGACCAGAATGCGAAAGGCCACCCCTTCCGATAAAAGGAAGGGGTGGCCGAGGAAGTTTCGAATTAGGACGCGAGTGGAAAAGTAAGGCTGCCCATAGGCCTTTTCCGCCGTCATGCTGCTGTTTGGGGAATAGTTCTTCAAGAACGCCAGTGCTAGGTGGTTTGCGGAGGCAACGACCCCCGTTGCCCTACAACGCCTCGCCCTTCAGCAGTCGCGGCACCTCGCCGGTCAGTCCGGCCGCCTGGCGGATGAATGCGTTTTTCAAGGGCGGCATGCGGTCGACCAGCCCGAGCCCGAGGTCGCGCACGCCGCGCAGAAGCGTCGATTCGTTGGAGAACAGAACGTTGAGCGTGTTGGTGGCGAAGCCCATCGCCATGGTGTCGAAGCGCCGCCAGCGCTGATAGCGCTCGAGCACATCGGCCTGCCCCGGATCGATGCCGAGCCTGACCGCATCGACCACGCTTTCCGCCAGCGCGGCGACGTCCTTCAGTCCGAGGTTGAGGCCCTGCCCCGCGATCGGATGGATCACATGCGCCGCATCGCCGACCAGCGCCAGCCGCTCGGCGATGAACGAGCGCGCGACGAAATACTGAAGCGGAAACGCCCGCGGCTTGTCGAGCGCCTCGATCTCGCCGAGGTGGAGACCGAAGCGCTGCTCCAACTCGGCGTGAAATTCGTCTGCCGCGAGCGCGACGATGCGCGCGGCGTCGGTGCGCTTCTCGGTCCACACCAGCGACGAGCGCCGTCCGGTCAGCGGCAGGATCGCGAACGGGCCCGCGGGAAGAAAATGCTCTTCGGCGCGGCCGTGATGATCGCGCTCATGGCCGACGGTGACGACGATGCCGGACTGGTCATAGTCCCAGCCGTGGGTGGCGATACCGGCGCGCTGGCGCAGCTTCGAGCGCGCGCCGTCGGCCGCCACCAGCAGGCTCGCATCGATCGTCGAGCCGTCCGCCAGCGAGACCGCGACGCCGCCCGGCCGCGTCTCGTTTGCCGTCACCGCCGTTGCGCGCAGGTCGACGCCCGCGGCTTCCGCGCGCGTCGCCAGCGCTTCGATCAGGTAGCGGTTCTCCACCATGTGCGCGAACGGCTCGCCGGGCTGGACGTCGCCGGTAAACGTCAGGAACACCGGGCGGGTGGCGTCCTCGAGCTTCGAATCCGTCACCACCATGTCGAGGATCGGCTGCGCGGTTCCGGCGACCTCGTCCCAGACCCCGAGCGTCTCGAACAGGCGGCGGCACGCGGCGACGATGGCGGTGGCGCGCGGATCGCGGCTCGGCCGGTTCGCCAGCATGGGGTCGGCGACCACGATCGGGACCTCCGCGCCCAGCCCCTGGCGCAACGCCAGCGCCAGCGCCAGCCCTGCGAACGCGCCGCCGCAGATGACAATGCTCCGTTGTGTCGTCATGATACGCCTGACCTTCTTGCGCCGGCACTATAGCCGGGCGAGACACGTTCACCAAACGCGGAGCGCGAGCGGCCGTTCCGGCCCCGGGACCTGGACGCGGACCCGCAATCCAGGTTCGAGCCCTTCGCCTCGTCCGCGATGACGGTCCCGATGGAAGGCATCCCGATGTCCAAAAGCCTGATCGACCTGATCTCGATCCTCGATCTGGAGCCGATCGAGGAAAACCTGTTCCGCGGCAACAGCCCGAAGACGAGCTGGCAGCGGGTGTTCGGCGGGCAGGTGATCGGACAGGCGATGGTCGCGGCCTGCCGCACCGTCGAAGGCCGCCTGCCGCACTCGCTGCATTGCTACTTCATCCTGCCGGGCGATCCGGCGGTGCCGATCATCTACGAGGTAGAGCGGCTGCGCGACGGCAAGAGCTATGCGACGCGGCGCGTCACCGCGATCCAGCACGGCCGCGCCATCTTCTCGACCATGATCTCGTTCCATGCCCATGAAGAAGGCGCGTTCGACCATCAGGACCCCATGCCCGACGTGCCGCCGCCGGAGAGCCTCTCGCCGGAGGAGTTCGCCAGGCAGCCGATGTTCAAGGAGATGCCGGAGTTCATCCGCAGGTACTACGAATCCGACCGGCCGATCGAACTGCGCCCGATCGAACTCAACCGCTACTTCGGCGAGAAGATCGCCGACGGCCGCGTCCATGTCTGGATTCGCGCCGCGGCGAAACTGCCCGACGATCCGGCGCTGCACATGTGCGCGCTCGCCTATGCGTCGGACTTCGCGCTGCTGGACGCGGTGATGGCGCGCTACGGCCGCACCCTGTTCGACAGGCGCATGATGGCGGCCTCGCTCGATCACGCGATGTGGTTTCACCGCCCGTTCCGCGCCGACGAATGGCTGCTCTACGCGCAGGATTCGCCGAGCGCGCAAAACGGCCGCGGCCTCGCCCGCGGGCTGATCTTCAAGCGCGACGGCACGCTGGTCGCCTCGGTGGCGCAGGAAGGCTCGCTGCGCGAGCGGCATTGAGGTGTCGCGCCCCGGAGGCTTGCGCAGCGCGCGAGGGAGCGCGCGGTTCACGCGGAACCCGGCCGGTCTGCACGACGGCCGCCACGCCAGCGACAACTCGCACGCATGTTTTTGGTCCGCTCTGCAAGTTTTTTGTGCGATTTGCACGGAAAGGTGTCAGACTTGATCATGCGAATTCGGTTAAGACCGTATTGTCCATCGAGCGGATGAGCCATCATGAAACTCGTTGTCGCCGTTATCAAACCCTTCAAGCTGGAGGAGGTGCGTCAGGCGCTGACCGCGCTCGGCGTGCACGGAATGACCGTGACCGAGGTCAAGGGCTACGGCCGCCAGAAGGGACACACCGAGATCTATCGCGGCGCCGAGTATGTCGTGAATTTCCTTCCCAAGCTGCGGATCGAGGTCGCGGTGCCCTCGGAGCTTGCGGACAAGACCGTCGAGGCCATCACCGCGGCCGCGCGCACCGGCCAGATCGGCGACGGCAAGATTTTCGTGACGCCGATCGATCACGCCCTGCGCATCCGGACCGGCGAGACCGACGACGATGCGCTGTGAGATTGAGATAGCAAGAGAGACGACCATTGTCGTTGCGAGCCAACGGGTCGGCGCGAAGCGGCGCCCGATGACAGGCTCCGCGAAGCGATCCAGTCAACGTATGACTGACATGTATGACTGACACGGGGACGGGATCGCTTCGGGGCTGTCGGGACGACGCTTACGCGCCGCCCTTGAACTCCTCGCAATGACGGACACAGCCAGGCTGGGGATCGACAAATGGGGGCACGTTCGCGTTGGGCGGCACGCGCCGCGACGGCAGTCCTTGCGATCGCGTTTTTCGCGACGACAGGCGCGCCGGCCTTCGCGGCCGGCGCCGCTTCGACGGTGAGCGCGGCTGACACCACCTGGATGATCGTCGCCACGGCCTTCGTGCTGATGATGACGATCCCGGGGCTGGCGCTGTTCTATTCGGGCATGGTGCGCAAGAAGAACGTGCTGGCGACGATGGCGCAAAGCCTCGCGGCGGTCGCCATGATTTCGATTCTGTGGGTGGCGTTCGGTTATTCGCTGGCGTTCACGGGCCACGGGCTGTGGCTGGGATCGCCCGGTCGCCTGTTTCTCGCCGGCATGAGCATGGACGCCGTCAATCCTGCGGCAAAGACCATCCCCGAAGCGCTGTTCATGCTTTACCAGATGACCTTCGCGATCATCACGGTGGCGCTGGTCGCGGGGTCGGTTGCCGACCGGATGCGCTTCTCGGCCTACCTGCTGTTTTCGATCGGCTGGTTCGTCTTTGTCTACGTTCCGCTCGCGCACTGGGTGTGGGGCGGCGGTTTCCTCAATGCGGCCGGCGTGCAGGATTTCGCCGGCGGGTTGGTGGTGCATCTGAGCGCCGGCATCGGCGGGCTGGTCGCGGCGAAAGTCCTCGGCAACCGTCACGGCTATGGCTCGGAGAATCTGTCGCCCTACGATCTGTCGCTTGCGGTCGTCGGCACCGGATTGTTGTGGGTCGGCTGGTTCGGGTTCAACGGCGGCTCGGCGCTGGCCGCCAATTCGCGCGCGGTGATGGCGATCATCGCCACGCACCTCGCAGCCTGCGCCGGCGCGCTGACATGGGGCGCCATCGAATGGTCGACGCGGCGCAAGCCTTCCGTGCTCGGCATGATCTCGGGCGCGGTCGCGGGCCTCGGCACGATCACGCCGGCCTCCGGCTTCGTCACGCCGTTGCAAGGCATCGTCATCGGCATCGTTGCCGGACTGGTCTGCTACTGGGCCTGCACCAGCCTCAAGCATCGCTTCCGCTATGACGACTCGCTCGACGTGTTCGGCGTCCACGGCATCGGCGGATTGACAGGAACCCTGCTGCTCGGGGTGTTTGCGACCTCCTCGGTCGGCGGCGTGTCCGGCCTGCTCGAAGGCAATCCGCGCCAGTTGCTGCTGCAGCTTTACGGCGTGGCTGTCACCCTGCTTTGGTCGGGCTCCGTGACCTACGGTCTCCTCAAGCTGGTCGGCGTTTTCGTGTCGCTGCGGGTCTCGCGCGAGAACGAGCTTGAAGGCCTCGACATTTCCCAGCACGGCGAGGCGCTGCAATAAGGCTGCAGCGCTCCAGGTCGGGGTCATGCCCGCGCAGGCGGGCATCCAGTATTCATTGCGTCGGCTTGGAATGACTGGATCATCCGCTTTCGCGGATGATGACCCGCGCGGTGATAGATTCGTCATTCGAAAATTCATGAGTTGTCCGGGTCGGTAGCGTGACGCGACAGGATCGGCGTGCCTGCATTTTGAGCAGTGCCGACCAGACATTGAGCGTCGGTCGTCGCTGCGTTCCGCCCGGCAGCGCGAGGTGCGCAAAAACATCCACGTTTCAGCGGTTAGAACGATCTGTCCGTGTTGGCACGGCATTTGAATTCTATCGTTGCGGCTGCGCTCCCGCCGCGACCTGTGCTGGCGGCGAGTCCTCGGCGGAGATCGCCCGGCATGTTGCGGCCGGGCTCTGATGTCGCGCTCATCTTTCCTCAATCAGGAGTAAGCCCATGAGGTTCGAACGCCCGGCCCGCGCGGGATTGGTCGTCGCAGCGATATCGGGCGCGGCCTTTCTCGCGGCCTTCGCCGACGCCGCGCTGGCCCAGACCGCCGCTCCGGCTGCTGCAACGCCTCCGCCCAAAATCGATTCCGGCGACACCGCGTGGATGCTGACCTCCACTGCACTGGTGTTGATGATGACGATCCCCGGCCTCGCTTTGTTCTATGGCGGCATGGTGCGCAAGAAGAACGTGCTCGCCACGGTGATGCAGAGTTTCGCCATCACCTGCCTCGTCACCGTGCTGTGGATGGTGATCGGCTACAGCTTCGCCTTCACCGAAGGCACCAATTTTCTCGGCGGCTTCTCGCGCATGCTGCTGATCGGCATGGGCACCGGCTCCGTCGCCAGCGCCGCGCCGACGATTCCGGAATCGGTGTTCATGTGCTTCCAGATGACGTTTGCGATCATCACCCCGGCGCTGATCTGCGGCGCGATCGCCGATCGCATGAAGTTCTCGGCGATGATGTGGTTCATGGGGCTGTGGTCGCTCTTGGTCTATGCGCCGGTCGCGCATTGGGTCTGGGGCGGCGGTTTCCTCGGCGGTCTCGGCGTGCTCGATTTCGCAGGCGGCACCGTGGTTCACATCAACGCCGGCGTCGCGGGCCTCGTCTGCGCACTGGTGCTCGGCAAGCGCAAGGGCTACGGCAGCGAGAACATGGCGCCGCACAACCTGGTGCTGACGGTGACCGGCGCGTCGCTGCTATGGGTCGGCTGGTTCGGCTTCAACGCCGGTTCGGCGGTGACGGCGGGCGGGCAGGCCGGCATGGCGATGGCGGTCACCCAGATCGCGGCCGCCGCCGCGGCGCTGGCCTGGATGGCCGTGGAGTGGGGCCTGCGCGGCAAGCCGAGCGTGCTCGGCATCTGCTCCGGCGCGGTCGGCGGCCTCGTCGCCATCACTCCGGCCTCGGGCTTCGTCGATCCGAGCGGCGCGCTGGTGATCGGCGCTGTCGCAGGCGCCGGCTGCTACTGGGGCGCGACCGGTCTCAAGCATATGATGGGCTATGACGACAGCCTCGACGCCTTCGGCGTCCACGGCGTCGGCGGCATCATCGGCGCGCTGCTCACCGGCGTGTTCGCCCGCGCCGCGATCAACAAGGCCGGCGCGGGCCTGATCGACGGCAACGCCCATCAGGTGCTGGTTCAGGTCTACGGGATCCTCGCCACCGTCGTGTACGACGCCGTGGTCACGCTAATCATCCTGCTTGCCGTCAAGGCGGCGATCGGCCTGCGCGTCACTGGCGACAACGAGCGCGAAGGCCTCGACATCACCCAGCACGGCGAAGTGGTGCAATGATGCGAAACGCCGCCAGAGTAGATTTGCTTTGGGCGGAATCAGCAATCCGTCATGCCTGGCTTTATGCCGGGCATCCACGTCTTAGGGCCTTTCCGCTTCTGATGGAATCAGAAGCGGGTCCCTGTATTTTTTATTCGACGCGTTTCTTCGCGCCGGAAAAAAGTTTAGATCTTCCTGGCCTCGTCCGGCAGCATGATCGGGATGCCGTCGCGGATCGGGTAGGCCAGTCTGGCCGAGCGCGAAATCAGCTCCCTGCGCGCGCCGTCGAATTCCAGCGGGCCCTTGGTCACCGGGCAGACCAGAACCTCCAGAAGCTTGGGATCGACGGTGTCTTCGGAACGATCGGAGGAGGTCGTCATGCGTGGTCTCTTCGAATAGGCCGACGGATCGGTTCACGGCGGTTGCGACGGTTCGGTTGCGATGTTCCCGGCTGGGGTCGAATCCAACTTCGTTGAATCAGGCTCCAGCCTTATCCTTTTGATCCTTTTGATTGGGCATGATCCGATCCGAAAACCGGTTCGCTTTTCGATCATGCCTTATTGTAATCCGGGGTCGCCGCTGGTGCGCTTTTTGGCGAGATCCATTTCGGTGACGGCGATCAGGATTTCGGCGCGTGTTTTCAGGTCGGTTGCCTCGAGCATCGCCTGCTTCTCCGGCGGCCCGTAGGGCGACATCATCGCCAGCGCGTTGACCAGCGCCTCGTTCGGGGCGTTCTCGATGCCGCTCCAGTCCACCTTCAGGTCGTTGACCTTGAGAAAAGCGGTCAGCACCTCGAGCAGTCGCTTGCGGTCGACGTCGTCCTCGCCCTTGCGCGCGGTCATATCGTCGGCATAGGCAAAAAAATCCACCTTGCACTGGCGGTAGGGCGTCAGCACGGTCAGCTCTTCCACGATCTTGAAACGCGAGACGCCGGTGAGTTCAAGGATGTAACGGCCGTCGCCGGATTCGGCGAACTGGGTGATGCGTCCGGCGCAGCCGACCTGGAACAGTTTCGGCTTGTCCTCGCTGGCGGAATGGGCGAGGTCGGGCTGGATCATGCCGATCAGGCGGTGGCCGTCGCGGAACGCGTCGTCGACCATCGCGAGATAACGCATCTCGAAAATATTGAGCGGCATCTGTCCGCGCGGCAGCAGCAGCGCGCCGGGCAGCGGAAATACGGGTATCACCTCGGGAAGGTCAGCGGGACCGCGATAGTCGGCATTGATGGGCATGGGCGGGTCCGGTGCTATCGAGCAAAGTGCCTGCGGAGTCGCATTGGCGCCAACCCTGCCGCAGGTGAATGGCTCCTAGGAAAACAGGATCGTCGACAGTCGTTTGCGACCCTCGACGGTGGCTTGGTCGGCGGCGCCCCACGCTTCAAAGAGTTGCACGAGCTGCTTGCGGGCGGCGTCGTCGTTCCATTTGCGGTCGCGCTTGACGATCTCGAGCAGGTGATCGGTGGCCTCGCCGCGCTTGCCGCCGGCGTTCAGCGCGGTCGCGAGATCGAATCGCGCCTGATGATCGAGCGGATTGGCCGCGACTTTCGCTTCGAGTTCGGCGACAGGGCCGAGCGAATTCGCCTGTTCGGCGAGATCGATCATGGCCTGGACGGCTTTTACGGCGGCGTCGCCGCGCTTGGAGTCCGGCACCAGCGCGAGCGTCTGCCTGGCCTTGTCGAGCGCGCCGGTGGTCGCGTAGCAGCGCGCCAGCCCCGCGATCGCCGGAAGATTGGCGGCGTCGAAACCCAGAACCTCGGCATAGATCGAGGCCGCCGTAGCCGGATCGTCGGCGGCGAGCGCGGCTTCCGCCTCTTGCAGGATTTCATCGATATTCGGTCCGCCGGGCGCCGCCATGCCCTGCGTCAGCTTGTCGATGAAGGCGTTGACCTGGCTTTCGGGCACGACGCCCATGAAGAAGTCGACCGGCCGCCCGCCGGCGAAGGCAAAAACCGCCGGTATCGACTGGTTGCCGGTCTGAGCCGCGAGCTGTTGAAAAATGGCGGGATGCTGGTCGATATTCATCTTGACCAGCCTCACCTTGCCGCCGGCGGCGCGCACCGCCTTTTCCAGAGTCGGGGTCAACTGGCGGCACGGTGCGCACCACGGCGCCCAGAAATCGACCAGCACCGGCTGGCGCATCGATTCCTCGACGACATCCTTCATGAACGTCTGGGTCGTCGTTTCCGTGATGAGATCCGACGTTTGCGGTGCCGGTCCGCTCCCTTGCTCGGCTATTGTCACGTGATCCTCATCTGATGGCCCCGGAATGGGCCTGTTCTACAACGGCCCGAACCCTTAATTGGTCCCTGCGCGGATATTTTGCAATCGGCGGAATCGGCTCGCCGACACCCTGCGGCGGCTATCTGGGACCGTAGCAGATTATCCGCCCGGTTTTCGGTTCCTCGATGGCTCGGAAGGGACCGGGCAGCGTGCGATTTCGAGACTGGCCGGACATTTTGCGAGGGCCCGATCAGGGGCGGCCCGCGATATCTGGCTGTTGCATTCGCAGGCCGCATTTGGCATAGGTCAGCGCTCCGGCGGCCGGCAATCGGCCGCCGGCTTATTCGGATGCGGGTGTAGCTCAGGGGTAGAGCACGACCTTGCCAAGGTCGGGGTCGAGGGTTCGAATCCCTTCGCCCGCTCCAGGTTTTTGGCGCTCGGTCCGCAAAGGGCGGATGCCAAATCGGCATACACGCAAGCCATTGATTGAGAGCGTTTTTTCGGCTGGCTGGATTCCGCTTGGAGCCTTTCCGCTTCTGACGGAATCAGAAGCTGGGCTCCATGATTTTGATTTGACGCGTTTTCTTTACGCGAACCGGTCGCCATCCTCGGGTCAGGCCGAGGACGTGCTTCGCTTGAAACCCTTCGAAACGCTCGGGCGTCCGGCCGGCTCCGGAGTAAACCCGTCGGCGCGTTGAATTGCCGCGGCTGTCGTCCCGGTGGAAGGGATCGGCGCGATTTTCCATCGGTTTTGCGCCCAGGCTCGCCAAAAAGCGATCGGGCCATATCAGCCGGAGGCCAGCTTATAGCAAATCTACGGAGGGCATTAACCTCGCTTTAACCGCCCCCGTTCATGGTCGGTAAACCAAGCTTGCGCCCGCGAGTCGTGAGCTTTGATGTTCTTGGACCTAACTCCTGGGGAGGATCAATGTTTTTCTTCAAAAAATGGTCAATCGCAAAAGAAAATGCGGCGAAAGCCGCAGCGATCAGCAAAGCTCAGGCCGTAACCGAATTCGGTCTGGATGGAACGATCATCACCGCCAACGAGAACTTTCTCAACATCCTCGGCTACTCGCTCGCCGAGGTTCGAGGCAAGCACCATAGCATGTTCGTGGAGGCCGACGAACGGAGCGGCGCCGCGTACCGCGAATTCTGGGCCAGGCTCAATCAGGGTGAATCGCAATCGGCCGACTACAAGCGCGTCGACAGCCACGGAGAGGAGGTCTGGATTCGGGCTTCCTATATTCCGGTGCTGGATTCGCGGGGCAAGCCGACGAAGGTCATCGAGCTCGCGGCCGATATCACCGCGCAAAAGATCAAGGCGCTGGACCATGCGGGTCAGGTTTCCGCCATCGACCGCTCGCAGGCGGTGGTCGAATTCAACCTGGACGGCACGATCATTACCGCGAACAGAAACTTCCTCAGCGCGATGGGCTATGCGCTCGGCGAAGTGCAGGGCAAGCATGACGGCCTGTTCGTGGAGCCGCTGGAGCGTGCGGGCGCCGCGTATCGGGAGCTCTGGGCGAAGCTCAATCGCGGCGAATCGCAATCGGCGGAATACAAGCGCATCACCAAGAGCGGGCAGGAGGTCTGGTTCCAGGCGACCTTCAACCCGATCGCCGACGAGAGCGGCAAGCCGTTCAAAGTCGTGACGTTCGCGACCGACATCACCAAGCAGAAATCGCGGATGGACGAGCTGGAAGGCCAGATCGCAGCTATCGAAAAGGCGCAGGCGGTGGTCGAATTCGGCATGGACGGAACGGTCATGACCGCCAACGACAACTACCTGAAAGCGCTCGGTTACTCGCGCGTGGCGGAGATCAAGGGCAAGCACCACAGCATGTTCGTGGAAGCCGGCGAGCGATCCAGCGCCGCATACCGCGAATTCTGGGCCAGGCTCAATCGCGGCGAGCCGCAATCGGCCGAATACAAGCAGATCGGCAAGGACGGCAAGGTGGTCTGGGTGCAGGCAACCTATAATCCGGTGCTGAATTCGAAGGGCAAGCCGACCAAGGTCATCAAGCTCGCGACCGATATCACTGCTCAAAAGCTCGAGGCGCTGGAGAACGCGGGCCGGATCGCCGCGCTCGACCGTTCGCAGGCGGTGGCCGCGTTCGAACTGGACGGCACGATCATCAGCGCGAACGAAAACTTCCTCAAGACGATGGGCTACGCGCTTGGCGAAGTGAAGGGCAAGCACGACGGCATGTTTGCCGAGCCGTCGGAGCGGCAGGGCGGGGCCTATCGCGAATTCTGGGCCAAGCTCAATCGCGGCGAATCCCAGTCGATCGAGTACAAGCGGATCGGCAAGAACGGCAAGGAAGTCTGGATCCAGGCGCTGTACAATCCGATCCTCGACCTCGCCGGCAAGCCGTTCAAGGTCGTCACATACGCACGGGAGATGAGCGCCTCGATCCGCGAGTTCTACGAAACCATGGTCAAGGCCGGCGTGCAAGAATCCGGACAGGATTTCACCGTGGTCGCGGACGATGCTGACGGCGCCGTCGCCTCAGAATCTGCGCCGCTGAGCATGCAGCGGCTGGAAGAGGCACGGCGCAGGACCGCGAATGCCCGTCGGTCTCCGTTCTCCCAGCTTCTGGGAAGTTTGCGGGACGGGTTGAGCCACGCAATGGTGTCTTCGACGAGAGCTGTCGCTAACTTTCTGTGACGAACTGACGGACAGGCGGCGAAAAACAAGTGCTGGCGACGGCGTCGAGCCGTCGCCAGTTTTTTGTGTCAACAGGCGAGCCCGAATTTCGCCGCAACCGGATGCGCTGATCAAAACGACGCTTCTCGCGAGCGTCGCACGTTTTGAATAAAAGGCGAATCTAAAAGTCGCGCGGCATCGTCCCCGGGGGTGGCATGGGCCGGAAAATCGTTCTGCTGTCCGACGGCACCGGAAACTCGGCGGCAAAGGTCTGGCGCACCAATGTCTGGCGCACGTTCGAAGCGCTTGATCTTTCGGGGACCGATCAGGTCGCATTCTACGACGACGGGGTCGGCACTTCGTCGTTCAAGCCGCTCGCCATTCTCGGCGGCGCGTTCGGCTTCGGATTGAAGCGCAACGTCATCGACCTGTACAAATTCGCATGCCGCAACTGGCGCGACGACAGCGACGAACTGTTCGGCTTCGGCTTCAGCCGCGGCGCCTTCACCATCCGCGTGGTGATGGGGCTGATCCTCAATCAGGGTCTCGTCGCCGCCGACAGCGAGGCTGAACTGACGCGAAAGGCCAAGGCCGCCTATCGCCAGTACCGGCGCGAGCGTTTTCACACGTTCTGGCACATCGAGGACATCTTTCGCGGCCTGCGCGACCTGTTTCTGCCGAAGGGTTACGACAAGCGCGGCAATCGCCAGGTGAACCATATCCGCTTCATCGGCGTTTGGGACACCGTCGCCGCCTACGGCCTGCCGATCGACGAGATGACGCGCGGCGTCAGCAGATGGATCTGGCCGCTGGAGCTGCCCAACCACACGCTCGACTGCGCGCGCGTCAGGCGCGCCTGTCAGGCGCTGTCGCTCGACGAGCCGCGCACCACGTTTCATCCGGAGCTGTGGGACGAGCGCAATGCGCCGCCGCTCACGCCGCGCGACGACGGCAAGCGCTATCTCGCCGACGAGCAGATCAGCCAGGTGTGGTTCGCGGGCGTTCATTCCAATGTCGGCGGCGGCTATCCCGACGATGCGCTGGCCTACATTCCTCTGGTCTGGATGATGACGGAGGCGCAACGCTGCGGCCTGCGGTTCAAGTCTGCCCATCATCAGCCGCCCGCCGATCCCGATCCGTTCAAGAACGCCATCTCGATGTGCGACAAGGACGGCCGGCTCTACGATCCGCGCAAGGGGCTCGGCAGTTACTATCGCTACGGGCCGCGCAAGCTGGCCGAACTCTGCCACTATCGCTTTTCCAAGAAGGACGAGGTCGTCGTCGAGCGGCCGAAGGTGCATGCCAGCGCGTTCAAGCGCATCGCCAGCCGCTCGCAAGGCTATGCGCCGGTCGGGCTGCCGAAGGTCTATGACGTCGTGACCGACGACGGGCTGGTGCTGACGCCGGATCAATACGGCTTCGAAAGCAGCGCCGGCGCGCTGGCGCGCAGCGAAACGCAGGAACATGTCTGGAACGGGGTCTGGAAGCGTCGGCTGGTCTATTTCGCGACCGTCGGCGCCACGGCCTGGCTGTTGCTCTATCCGCTGGCGCGCTCGCTGCCGCCTTCGGACGAATACACCAGCAGGTTTCGCTGGGTGTCGGACATCATCCGCGTTGTCGGCGGCTTCCTTCCCGGCTTCGCGCAGACCTGGATCAACGGCTATGCGCGCAGCCCGGTGCAGTTCGTGGCATTGCTCGGGCTCGCGAGCGTGCTGGCGCTGTGGGGCGTCGTGCTCTCGACCCGGATCACCGACGGCATGAATGCGATCTGGCAGAAGACGCCCGCCGCGCCGTCCGGCCTGCCGAGCAACTGGATCTACATCCTGCGTTCCAGCCGGCCCTATGTCTGGTTTCACCGGCAGTTGAAGCGTCGCTGGGCGCCGGCGTTCTTCGCCGCACTGTTCGCCTATCTCGGCGTCACCTTCGCCAGCCACGCGCTCTACAACGTGCAGGACGTCTACGGGTTGGCCTGCGATGAAAGTCCGAAGGCGCAGGGGCTCGCGCGCGGCAAGCAGGCGACGTTCAATTTCAGTACGTCGCAGTTCTGCGCCGGCACCGGCATCGCGGTGGACGGCTTCGGCGCGCGCTATCTGATCCAGGTCGAGACCACGCAGCCTTTCCGCGACGGCGGCATCCCCTCGCCGCTCGGCGGGTTCTACACGACCGACGCGCCGCACTGGTGGCAACGCGCGCTGCTGATGCTCGGCGTGCCGCTGCGCCGCGAACTGACACGGCCCTGGTTCCGCCTGGTGCTGCGCTATGGCGCGACCGGCGGCGAGGAAGTCTTCCTCGATCCCGATCCGGAGGACGGCAAGGTCGAGACGGTGATCCGGCCGACGCGGAGCGGCGAGCTTTTCATCTTCGTCAACGATGCGGTGCTGGGCATCCCTAAATTGTACGATGTGTTCTACCGCAACAATGAAGGCTCCGCCAAACTCGTCGTGACCCGCAAGTGAACGACCGGCCGGATTTCGGATCGCCGCTGCCGCGGTGTCCAGAGTTACGGCCGCTCTAAAACTCCGCCACCGCAGCCAGAATGCGCGCGATGTCCTGCGGGCGCGACAGCCGGTGATCGCCGTCCCGGATCACGGTCAGCACCACGTCGTCGCCCGGCAGCCGTTCGGTCAGCGCGAAGGCATGCCGCCATGGGACGTCGGCGTCCTGCGCGCCTTGCAGGATGCGCACCGGGCAGCCGGTCGAAATGGAGCCGCCGAGCAGCAGATGGTTGCGGCCGTCCTCGATCAGCTTGCGCGTGATCGGGTAGGGATCGCCGTAGTCCGACGGCCGCAGCCACGCGCCCTCGGTCTCGATGGCGTGCCTGGCCTCCGGCGGGAAGGCTTTCCACATCAGTTCCTCGGTGAAGTCGAGCGCCGGCGCGATCAGCACCAGCCCGGCCAGCGTGGCGCGGGACGATGCCCGCCGCGCGATCGCGCGCGCCAGCAACAGCGCGATCCAGCCGCCCATCGACGAGCCGACCACGACCTGCGGGCCTTCGCAGAAGGCGTCGAACACCGCGATAGCTTCCTCCAGCCAGCGGCCGATGGTGCCGTCGGTGAACTCGCCGCCGCTGATCCCGTGGCCGGAGTAGTCGAACCGCACGCAGGCCCGGTCCCGTTCGGTAGCCCACGCATCGAGCGCGAGTGCCTTGGTGCCCGCCATGTCGGACCTGAAACCGCCGAGCCAGAGCAGGCCGGGAGAGCCACCGCCTCGCGCGCGCACGGCGATGGAGCGCTTCGGCCCGCCGCCGCCGACCTCGATGAATTGTACCGCTTCGCCCGTCATGATGTCCGCCCGTTTTTTGTCGTATGTCGCGAACCGCCGCTCTCCGTCAACGAATGCCGGGGGAACAAGCGACGGCTTCCGGGGGTTGACCCGGAATCGACCGGCGTGACCAAAATACCGCGCATTCGACCGTTTTGCCGGTGTCGTGAATCCCGCCGCTTGCTCCTAGGCGGTTATTCCTTCAAAATAGGCGCTTCTTTCACAACATTGGAGAACCACCCATTCGCCGTCCCAACAGAGCGCCAATGCCCGTCGCGAAAGACGGGCCGCGCACCAACGATGAAATCCGCAATGCCCAGATTCAACTGATCGACCAGGATGGCACCAACCAAGGTACCGTGGAAACGATCGCCGCGATCAAGATGGCCATGGATGCGGGCATGGATCTGGTCGAGATCGCCCCGAACAGCAGCCCTCCCGTCTGCAAGATCATGGACTACGGGAAATACAAGTTTCAGGCCCAGAAGAAAGCCGCCGAGGCCCGCAAGAAGCAGAAGGTCGTCGAGATCAAGGAGATCAAGCTCCGCCCGATGATCGACGATCACGACTACGACGTGAAGATGAAGGCGATGCAGCGGTTCTTCGAGGAGGGCGACAAGGTCAAGATCACCCTGCGCTATCGCGGCCGCGAGATGGCCCACCAGGAGATCGGCACCAAGCTGCTCGACAAGGTGAAGGCCGACGTCGCCGCCTACGCCAAGGTCGAGCAGGACGCCAGGTTCGAGGGCCGCCAGGTGGTCATGGTGCTGGCTCCGCGCTGAGCTCCGCCAAACACGCAACTTGTCATTGCCGGACTTGATCCGGCAATCCATCCTTCAAAGATGATGGATCCCCGGGTCGAGCACGGGCATGATGAAGCATTTGGCTGCGCCGATCCTTATTGTTAGTCAGCGTTCCGTGTCGTCAGTTAGCAAATCCGTTGCCAATCCGGCCATCCTCTGCCATAAGCCTGTTCTTCGCCGCCCGGCTGATTCAAGGGCTGCCGTGGCGACGACCGTGCCGGGGACTTTCTTTCAGGAATAGCCGAGCACTTTCAGCGCTCTAAAAGCATAATTCCGACCCGAAGGGCCGCGCCCGCGCAAAGCGGAACCGCTTTTTCGGATAGGATCGTGCTCAATAGCGAGCAATTTCAGCCGCAGACCGCCTTTTCGGGCGGTTTTGTCGTGGCGACAGGAGAGCCAAATGCCCAAGCTGAAGACCAAATCGGGCGCGAAAAAGCGCTTCAAGATCACGGCCACCGGGAAGGTCAAGCACGCCCAGCGCGGCAAGCGCCACGGCATGATCAAGCGGACCAAGAAGCAGATACGTCAGCTTCGCGGCACCCGCGTGCTGTTCAAGACTGACGGCGACAACATCAAGAAATACTTCTTGCCGAACGCCTGACCTCCGCTCGCCGCGACAACGCGGCATCCCGCATTAACCCGTTGATTTTGAGAGGAGTTCAGTCATGGCTCGCGTCAAGCGCGGTGTGACGGCTCATGCCAAGCACAAGAAAGTCTACAAGGTCACCAAGGGCTTCTCCGGCCGCCGGAAGAACACCATTCGCGCCGCCAAGGCGGCCGCCGACAAGGCCGGCCAGTACGCCTTCCGCGACCGCAAGCGCAAGAAGCGCACCTTCCGCGCGCTCTGGATCCAGCGCCTCAACGCCGCCGTGCGGCCGTTCGGCATGACCTACAGCCGCTTCATCGACGGGCTGTCGAAGTCGGGCATCACCGTCGACCGCAAGGTGCTGTCGGACCTCGCCATCCACGAGCCGGCGGCGTTCCAGGCGATCGCCGAGAAAGCCAAGGCCGCGCTGGCGGCTTGAGCCGACACAGCACGTAGGGCGGTTGTTTCACCTCTCCCCAAAAGGGCGTTTACGCCCGTCTTCGACGGGCTATGGAGAGAGGTCGGCGCGTAGCGCCGGGTGAGGGGTTACAGCCTATCGATAGATTGTACCCCTCGCCCCAACCCTCTCCCCATGGGAGAGGGAGCGCGCCTCCGTTGTGGCAGATTGAACTGTTTTCAACTGCCTTTCCGAAAGGTCGCTCATGTCCGATCTCGATTCCCTTCAATCCCAGATCCTCGGCCAGATCGCAGCCGCCACCGACGAGGCCGCGCTGGAAGCGGTGCGCATCGCGACGCTCGGCAAGAAGGGCTCGATCTCCGCGCTGCTCGCGACCCTCGGCAAGATGTCGCCAGACGAGCGCAAGACCGAGGGCGCGAAGATCAACCTCGCCAAGGATGCGGTGACCGAGGCGCTGGGGGCGCGCCGCGAGGTGCTCAAGGCCGCCGCGCTCGATGCTCGCCTCGCCTCGGAAACCATCGACGTCACGCTTCCCTTGCGCGAGACGCCGGCGGAGGCCGGCCGCATCCATCCGCTGAGCCAGGTGTGGGACGAGGTCACCACCATCTTCGCCGACATGGGCTTTGCGGTCGCCGAAGGGCCCGACATCGAGACCGACGACTATAACTTCACCCGGCTGAATTTCCCCGAAGGCCATCCGGCGCGGGAGATGCACGACACCTTCTACTTCAACCCGAAGAAGGACGTTGCGTCGGAGCCCGGGACCGACCCGGGATCGTCGTCCGGGGCGGGCGGCTCGCGCCTCCTGTTGCGCACCCACACCTCGCCGGTGCAGGTGCGCACCATGCTCAGTCAAAAGCCGCCGATCCGCGTCATCTGTCCCGGCCGCACCTATCGCAGCGACAGTGACCAGACCCACACGCCGATGTTCCACCAGGTCGAGGGGCTGGTGATCGACAAGTCGTCGCATCTCGGCCACCTCAAGTGGATCCTGCATGAATTCTGCAAGGCGTTCTTCGAGGTCGACAACGTCAACATGCGCTTCCGCCCGTCGTTCTTTCCCTTCACCGAACCGTCGCTGGAAGTCGACATCCAGTGCCGCCGCGACAAGCACGAGATCCGCTTCGGCGAGGGCGAGGACTGGCTGGAGATTCTCGGCTGCGGCATGGTGCATCCGAACGTGCTGAAGCTCTGCGGCCTCGATCCCGAGGTCTATCAGGGCTTCGCCTGGGGCATGGGGATCGACCGCATCGCCATGTTGAAATACGGCATCGCCGATCTGCGGCAGTTGTTCGAAGGCGACGTGCGCTGGCTCAATCACTACGGCTTCAGGCCGCTCGAGATCCCGACGCTGGCGGGGGGATTGAGTTCGTGACGGGGGCGGTTGCGAACCTCATTGCAAAGGTGAGCGCCCCCTCCCTAACCCTCCCCCGCAGGCGGGAGAGGGGACAGGCTTTCTCTGCCGCAAGCGCTCTGTCTCAACACCAACTAACATTAGCGTCCTGCCGTGTTAGCATTGACCTCTCCAAGCAACAAAACGCGCTCCCTCTCCCGCCTGCGGGGGAGGGTTGGGGTGGGGGCAAGATGGACGACGAGCAAAAGCCCTCATGGCAAGTGACGTCGAAGCAGCGCAGCCGCGCGCGTACGCTCCGGAGAAATTCCACGGATGCCGAACGCTCGATGTGGACGATGCTGCGCGGCCATCGCCTCGATGGCCGGAGTTTTCGCCGCCAGTTTCCCATCGGGCCTTTCGTCGTCGACTTCGTCTGTCACGCCGCAAAACTGGTGATCGAACTCGATGGCGGTCAGCACTTCTCCGACGCCGGAGAAACGCGCGACGCGCGACGAACCGCTCTGATCGAAGCCAGAGGCTTCCGCATCCTGCGCTTCAGTAACCACGATGTCATGACCAACCGTACTGGCGTTCTCGAAGCCATCGCTGCCGCCTTGAAAGCAAGCGTCCACCCTCCCCCGCAAGCGGGAGAGGGGGCATGCAGAGGTCGCGGCGATGTCGAACAACAGAAAACGTAGACTTACATAATGACCGGCCCCAGCGAAGTGCAAGACAGATCCGATCGGCACAACCCGCCCCCTCTCCCGCTTGCGGGGGAGGGTCGGGGTGGGGGAGCTACAGCGATTCCGCAAATGTCGCCGAACGAAGGTCCGCAGCCATGAAATTCACCCTCTCCTGGCTGAAAGAGCATCTCGACACCGATGAGCCGCTGGACAAACTCGCTGACAAGCTGACCATGATCGGGCTCGAGGTCGAGCACATCGCGGACAAGTCGAGGGCGCTGGCGCCCTACACCGTTGCGCGCGTGGTCTCCGCCGCGCAACACCCGAATGCGGATCGTCTCAGGGTGTGCATGGTCGATACCGGCGAGACCAACGACAAGGGCGAGCCCGCTTATATCCAGGTGGTGTGCGGCGCGCCGAACGCGCGCGAGGGCCTTGTCAGCGTGTTCGCGCCGCCCGGCACCTACATTCCCGGCAAGGACATCACCCTCGGCATCGGCACCATCCGCGGCGTCGAGAGCCGCGGCATGCTGTGCTCGGCGGCCGAGCTTGAAATCTCCGACGACCATGACGGCATCATTGAATTGCCCGCCGACGCGCCGGTCGGCACCGGTTATGCGGAATGGGCCGGGCTCGGCGATCCCGTCATCGAGATCAACCTGACGCCGAACCGGCAGGACTGCACCGGCGTGCACGGCATCGCGCGCGACCTCGCCGCCGCCGACATGGGCAGCCTCAAAAATCCGACCATCAAGCCGGTCAAGGGCGAATTTCCCTGCCCCGTGAAGGTCACGATTGAAGACGCCGCGCTGTGCCCCGGCTTCGCGCTGCGGCTGGTTCGCGGGGTGAGGAACGGCCCCTCGCCGGAATGGCTGCAAAAGCGCCTGACCTCGATCGGCCTGCGTCCGATCAACGCGCTGGTCGATATCACGAACTTCATGACCTACGATCGCGGCCGGCCGCTGCATGTGTTCGACGCCAACAAGGTGCACGGCAATCTCACGGTGCGCCGCGCCCGCGCCGGTGAGACGCTGCTGGCGCTCGACGGCCGTACCTACACGCTCGATCCGGGCGTCTGCGTCATCGCCGACGACAAGGGTGTCGAATCGCTCGCCGGCATCATGGGCGGCGAGGAATCCGGCTGCGACGAGAGCACGACGGACGTGCTGATCGAATCGGCGCTGTGGAGCGAGATCAACATCGCGCAGACCGGCCGCAGGCTCGGCATCAATTCCGACGCGCGTTATCGCTTCGAGCGCGGCGTCGATCCCGCCTTCATGGTGCCCGGGCTTGAGATGGCGACGCGGCTGGTGATGGAATTGTGCGGCGGCACGCCGTCGGAGATGATCGTCGCCGGACAGGCGCTGCCCGACGACCGGGTGATCGATTTTCCGCTGACTGAAACAAAGCGTCTCGCGGCGATCGAGATGCCGCTGCCGGAGACGCGCCGCATTCTCAGCCGTCTCGGCTTCATGGTGGCCGGCAATGGCCCCGTGGTGAAGGTCGCGATTCCCACCTGGCGCACCGACGTTCACGGCAAGGCCGACATCGTCGAGGAGATCGTGCGCATCGTCGGCGTCGACAAGGTGCCGATGACGCCGTTCGATCGGGGCGACGCGGCACGCAAGCCGGTGCTGACGCCGATCCAGTCGCGCACGCGAAAGGCGCGGCGTGCGCTGGCGGCGCGCGGCATGGTCGAGGCGGTCAACTGGTCGTTCATCGCGAAATCGCAGGCCGAACTGTTCGGCGGCGGGAATGCGGAACTGGCGCTCGCCAATCCGATCGCGTCGGACCTCTCCGACATGCGGCCGAGCCTGCTGCCGGGCCTCGTCGCCATCGCGCAGGCCAACGCCGATCGCGGCTTCCCCGATGTGGCGCTGTTCGAGGTCGGGCAGATCTTCCGCGGCGACCGTCCGCAGGACCAATTCACCGCAGCCGCCGGCGTTCGCCGCGGCATCGCGTCGTCGGCGGGCGTCGGGCGGCACTGGTCGGGCTCGGCCGCGGCGGATGCGCTTGACGCCAATACATTCGATGTAAAGGCCGATGCGTTCGCGGTGCTCGCCGCCGCCGGCGCGCCTGCGCAGGCGATGCAGGTCGCCGCCGGCAATGAGTCGAAGAATTTTCCGGCATGGCTGCATCCCGGACGCTCGGCCGCGATCCAGATCGGGCCGCATAACGTGCTCGGCTATTTCGGCGAGTTGCATCCGCGCGTGCTCGAAGCGCTGAAGGCCGACGGCCCGGTGATGGCGTTCGAGGTGATCCTCGACCGCATTCCGGAAGGCAAGCAGAAAGCGACGCGCGCCAAGCCGGTGCTGGAGCTGCCGGCGTTCCAGCCGGTGTCGCGCGACTTCGCCTTCATCGTCGATCGCGGCGTGAAAGCCGCCGACATCGTGCGCGCGGCGCAAGGCGCGGACAAGAAACTGATCGCCGGCGTCACCGTGTTTGACGTCTATGAGGGCAAGGGCATCGAGGCGAACAAGAAATCGGTCGCCATCGCGGTGACGATCCAGCCGCGGGACAAGACGCTGACCGATCCGGAGATCGACGCGGTGGCGGCGAAGATCGTCGCCGAGGTCACGAAGAAAACCGGCGGGAGCTTGCGCGGATAGCGCGCATGGCGAAAAAAATGTCTCGCGATTACGCCGGCAACAGATCGCAATAGGCGAACCCGTCGCGCTCGACGATATCGCCGGACGCAACCTCGATCCGGTGTGAAAACATCGGACCAGCGACGACGCAGGTGTGGAACTCGCCGTTCTCGCCGCACGGATCGATCCCGGCTGGAAGGTTCGTCAGCAACGCCTGATCGAAGCTGCGGCCGGCAAACGAGCAGTCGAGTTTCGCCCGGTCGACCGAGACGAGACGCGCCTCGAAGCCGTTTGCGATCATCTCGCGCGCAAGCGCTGCGGTCGGGCGGCCCCACAGCGGAAAAACCGGCGCAATGCCGGTGCCGGCGAGCTTCTGCTCGCGATAGGCGCGAATGTCCGCGAGAAACAGATCGCCGAAGATGATATGCGTGATGCCCTCGCGCCTGGCGGCTGCCATCGCGGCTTCCATCCGCGCTTCATACGCCTCGTTGGAGCAGGGATGGGGAATCGGCACCACGTTCGCCGGCAGGCGAACGGCTGCGAGCTGCGACGTCAAGACCTCCTCGCGCACGCCGTGGATCGAGACGCGGCCGAAGGTCTCGTTCACCGTGGTCAGCGCGCCGACGACGTCGAACGCGCCCGCGCGACGGACCTCATGCAGCGCGAAGGCGCTGTCCTTGCCTGACGACCACGAGATCAGCGCTCTCGGTCGCGTCATTGGGGCAGCGGGAAGCCGAAGGCGTCCTGCGAACGCCGCGACGGCGCTCGTCTGTGATGTCGCGTCGGCTTGTGCGTTGATGCCGGTGGCCGTTCCGCCTCCCTGCGCGCCGCGATCTTGCGCAGCGCGGCGTCGGCGGCGCGCTCGCCGCTCTCCCATGCGCCGCCGGCGGTGCCCCACAGCGTCTCGTGCGCGGCCTCGCCGGCGAAGAACAGGCTGCCCAGCGGCTCCATCAGAATTTTCCGCGACGGCTGCCCGCCCGGTTCGGCTGCCGACATGGCGCCGAGCACATGGGGCGCCGCGTTCCAGCGGGTCGCGGCCGACCGTTTCACCGCGGTCGCCGCATCGCTGCCGAACAGTTTCGTCAACCATTCCGTGGCGAAGGCGATCATCGCAGCTTCGCCCTGCGCCGAGAGATCTCGGCCGAAGCCGCCCGCGACATCGATCGTGCATAGCGACGATGCGTTCGCTGTAAGAAGCGCGGTCTTGCCGTCGCTGCTCTGTTCGATCATGGTCTCGTCGGGACCGAGCCCCAGCGCATTGTCGGGCATCCATAGCGCGACGCGGTCGTAGCTGCCGAGCGACAGCCTGGCTGCGGCGTCGAGCTGCCGCTTCGGCAGCTCGGGCGTGAATCGGATGTTGCCCGACGCCAGCACGTTGGTGGAAACGGTGACGATGACGGCGCGCGCGCCGATGCGTCCGGCGGGCGTCTCGACGCCGACGTCGCGGCCGGTCCACGACACGCGGGTCGCGGGCGTCGACAGGCCGATCGGCAGGTTTTGACCGAGCGCCGCGAGCAGCGCGCCGACGCCCTGCTTGCAGCCGATCGCGGCGTTGCGATCGGCTGCGCGCGCCCGATCCATCACCGAGAGGTCTTTCAGGTCTTTTCCGGTCGCGCCGGGGCCGAGTACGAAGTCGATCGTCCCGGTCCAGACATCGAGATCGCCCGGCAGCACCGTGGCGCAGGCGACGTCGGTCCTGCCGCGCGCGGCCTCGCTGATAGCTCGCTTTGCGCGCACCAGCGCTGCAAGAAACTGTTCGGTTTCGCCGGCGCGGGCGTTGCGCCGTCCGATGCGGATTTTCTGGCCGGGCGGCGCGGAAAACACCTCGGTTCCTGCGGTTCGCGCCAGCGGGACCACCGGGTTGGTGTCGGGTTCATAGAGCCAGCGCGCGCCGCGATCGAACGGCATGCCGAACGTTGTCATATCCGTGTGACAGCGCCCGCCGATCCGGTCCGCCGCCTCGATCACGATCACCTTGCGGCCCGCGGCCCGAATCCGCCGCGCCGCCGCGATGCCCGCGGCGCCCGCGCCGATCACGACGACGTCCGCCTCGCGCGGCAGCGGCGCAGCGCGCGCCGCGCCGCTCTCTGCTCCCGCGGCGAGCGCGGCGAACGCCAGAAGGAGATCGCGGCGCGTCATTGTCATGGCATGGTTTCCGATGTCTTGAAAATTGCGGAACGTCCTGTGCGGCGGTTCAAAACTTCTGGTCGCCCTTGCTGCATGTTCAACGGAGAACTTTTCAAGCGAAATCGCGAGCGAATCGTGGATTTTAATCATCGAGCGGCAGGTTCCGGGTTTTTCCGGGCGCAGCGAGCTTGCCGCATCGATGCGTCTGCGACAACCGCCAGGGTGAATCAATCGTAATCTGGCGACCGCCGTCATGAACTAAATTGCAATGGCTTTTGACCATGCTAAGGAGTGAAAAACCGGTCAGGACGGACGGCGGAGAGAGACTGCCAATGGGCCTCGTGCTCGATACGGTCGGGAAATGGATCGCAGCCTATCTCCAGAAGGAGGTGTCCGGCTACGAACCGTTCACGCCGAGCGATCCGGAGCATCTGCGCGATCTCATTCAGGAGGGCGATGTTCTCCTGGTCGAGGGCAACAGCCGCATCTCCGGCATCATCAAGTATCTCACGCAATCGACATGGTCCCACGCCGCGCTTTATGTCGGCCCGATCGACGGCGCCAGCGAACCCGACGGCGAGCCGCATGTCCTGATCGAGGCCGAAATCGGCACGGGCGTCACCTCCGCGCCGCTTTCGAAATATTTTCAGTATCACACCCGGCTGTGCCGCCCGGTCGGCCTGTCCTACGAGGATCGCGTCACGGTGTGCCGATATGCCATCAACCGGATCGGCTTCGGCTACGACACCAAGAACATCGTCGATCTGATGCGATATCTTGTTCCCCTGCCGGTGCCGCAGCGCTGGCGGCGGCGCATGATCGCGTTCGGTTCCGGCGATCCGACCAAGATGATCTGCTCGGCGCTGATCGCGCAGGCCTTCGAGGCGGTGCGCTATCCGATCCTGCCGAAGATCACCCGCGCCGGCAGCCGCAACGCGCGGCGCGAGATTCTGCACATCCGCGATTCCTCGCTCTACATGCCGCGCGATTTCGACATCTCGCCCTATTTCGAGATCGTCAAGCCGACGATCGTGCTGGGTTTCGACTATCTGTCGCTGCATTGGGCCGACAAGCAGAAGCCGCTCGCGGAGGTAGCGGGCGCCGCGAATCCGTTTCAGGTCGGGGCCGGATCGCCGCCGCCTGTTTCCGAACCGGCTGACCAGCCTCAGCCGGTTCTTTCCGAAGAAGTGAGTGCGATGCGAGGACATTCATGACCGTGGCGGACGACATCGCTCCCGAGCTTGCGGTGTCGCAATGGTTCAACGCCGGCGAGCCGCTGACGCTGGCGGCGCTGCGCGGCCGCCCGGTGCTGCTCCATGCCTTCCAGATGTTGTGCCCCGGCTGCGTCGCGCATGGCACGCCGCAGACGCAGCGTGCCTTTGAGCTGTTCAAGGCGACCGACCTGCAGGTGATCGGCCTGCACACGGTGTTCGAGCATCACGCCGCGATGACGCCGGTTTCGCTTCAAGCCTTCATTCACGAATACCGGCTGACGTTTCCGATCGGCGTCGACGCCGCCGGCGACGGCACCCCGCTGCCGGTCACCATGGGCCGCTACGCCATGCAGGGGACGCCGACCAGCATCCTGATCGGCCGCAGCGGCCGCATCGTCCATCACGGCTTCGGCCAGCAGAGCGACATGGCGCTCGGCGCCATGATCGCGGCCGAACTCGCGGGCGCGCAGACCTACGCCGCCTAGAGCGTTTTCGAGCGAAGTGGCTACCGGTTCACGTCAAGAAAACGCGTCAAATCAAAAATATAGAGCCCGCTTCTGATTCCATCAGAAGCGGAAAGGCTCTAGGTGTTTAGTCCCAGCATGTCATGGCTTGGCTGACGGGTGAACAACTGTGGCTTTTCGGCGCTGATTTGTTTGATGGCTTCGAGCGGGGTTTTGAAGCGGAGTGCCTTGAGCCGCTTGGCGTAGTTGTAGGCCAGCAACCAGTCCCGGACGTGGCGTCGCAGGTCGTCGATCGAGGCGTAGTGGAAGGCGCGAACGGTGGCGTCTTTGATGGTTCGGACCATTCGTTCAGCCTGGCCGTTGGTCCAAGGATGATAGGGCCTGGTGAGCCTGTGCTCGATACTGTTCTCGGCACAGGCCCTTCCGAAGACGTGAGCGACGAAGCCGCCCTCGGCTCTCTTGTCGTGCTGGACGAACTGAACGCCGTTATCCGTCAGCACCGTGTGGACCTTGTAGGGAATAACTCTCACCAGCGCCTTGAGGAAACCCGCCGCCACGAGCTTGGTTGCCTTCCGATAGATTCTGGCGAAGACCAGCTTGGAGGTCCGGTCCACGGCCACGAACAGATAGGCCTTGCCGCCTTCATATCGCAGCTCGGCGATGTCGATGTGGAAGTAGCCGATCTCGTAAGCCTTGAACCGCTTCGGTTTTTCACGATCGATCTTCGGCAGCCGAGAAATTCCATGACGTTGAAGGCAGCGATGCAATGACGAGCGCGTCAGGTGCGGGATGACGTCCTTCAGTGCGACGAAGACGTCGTCCAGGGGCAGACGGGACTGCACGCGCAAAGCGACGATCGCGGCCTCCTCAATGCCCGAGAGGACGGAGCTTCGCTGCTGTTTCGGACCCATCGGCTCGTCCTCGACCGTCTGACGGAGCCGCCATTTCCTCACGGTCTTCTCGTTGATCCCGAAGCGCCGCGCGAGTTCCGCGGCTGAAGCCTGCGATCGCTGTAGCTCCGTTCGAACGGCGTGCGTGGTCGTGGCGCTCCCGTGAAGAACTTGGCCCATAGCGCGTCCCTCTCTGACGACGATAATGATACGCCATCACACTGTGGGACTAAACATCTAGGTCATCGACTCATTAAATCGCAACCAGATTCGGATTGAGGCGAGCTTGATGGCAGCGAGGAAGTTGTCGTCGCGCTTGTCGTAGCGGGTTGCGACAGCGCGATAATGCTTGATTTTGTTGAAGAAGCGTTCGACCAGGTTGCGCTTGCGATAGAGCCGCCTGTTGAACCTCAGGGCCATGACGCGATTTGGCATCGGCTTTACATTGGCTGTCGCGCCGCGCGCGGCCAGGGTCTGGCGCAGGGCGTTGGAGTCGTAGGCCCGGTCCGCCAGCAGCACGTCGCCGCGCCCAATCGTGTCGATCATGTCCTGCGCACTGCGCCCGTCATGCGCCTGGCCTTCGGTGATCTTGAGGACGATCGGCAAGCCGCACGCATCCACCAGCGCGTGGATCTTGGTGGTCAGCCCGCCGCGCGAGCGACCCATGCAACGGGATCGCGTCTGTTTTTTTGACCGTTGGCGGCGTGCTGGTGCACCCGGATCGACGATGAATCGATCATTTGAATGTCGCCCTCATAAGCCTTTGAAACCGCCGACAGAATTCGATCCCATACGCCGGCCTTGCGCCACCGGTTGAAGCGGTTCACGCAGGTCGTATGCGGGCCGTAGCGCGCCGGAATGTCCGCCCACGGCGCGCCGGTGCGCAGCCGCCAGAAAATCCCGTTCAGCACCCGTCGGTCGTCCACCCGTGCAACGCCGCGCGATTTGTTCGGCAACAGCGGCTGGATCACAGACCATTCAAAATCCGTCAGATCAAAACGCGCCATTCAATCCTCCCGTGCTTCGGAGATTGAATCACGCCTCCCGTCCAAACGGAATCCCATTTATGGGTTCGTGACCTAGAGTCTGTTTCAACTGTGTTGAATCGGACTCGTCGCTTGTCTTTTTGTTTGAGCATGATCTTTTCCGAAAACCGGTTTCCACTTTTCGGGATCATGCTCTTGCGGTGCGTCCGTCAAAGCCGCCGCCCGAATAGCTCAGTCCCAAAGCCCGTATTCGGGCCACTTCGATTTCGGGATCATCGCGCCGATGCGATAGGTGAACGACAGCACATTGAGGTGGTCGGGCGACGTCCTGCATTTGAAAGAGAACGCGTACCATTTTCCGCCGCTGCGGAATGCGCCGCCGCTGCCTTCGATGGTGTCGCCATGATGCCGTGGCGGGGTGATGACGTTGGATTTGGCGCGATCCGGTCTCGGAAGCTTCCCGTTCGTGCCGATGTGGTTGACGGCCGCGAGATCGCAGACCTGTTCCAGCCGTGTTTGCGGATCGAGCTTGCCGAGGCTCGCAATGAGCCTCGGATCGGCCGCGCCGGCGGACACGGTGACGGTGAGCGCGAAGGCGCAGATCAGCAGGAGGGATTTCGCGGGCGGCATCATGGCTCCCTGTAGATTTCGAACGATCGCGATCCAGTCGGTCCATGCTCGCGCGAAATCATGATGCGACCCGTCATCTCTACCGATTTCACCACGAGTATGGGACGCGAATGTTCGAATCGGACCACTTGCCGGCGTGATTCGCAACAGTTCAAGGCACCGTCGCCGGAGGCAGCGCCAGCACCGAATAGATCGCCTGCGCATCGCGCGAGGCGCGCAGCTTGTTGGCGATGTCCTGATCGCGCAGCAGTCGCGCGATTCGCGCCAAGGCCTTCAGATGATCCGCGCCGGCGCCCTCGGGCGCCAGCAAAAGAAAAATCAGATCGACCGGCTGGCCATCCATCGCTTCGAAATCGATCGGGCGGTCGAGCCGGGCGAACAGGCCGAATATCTTGTCGAGTTTCTGCAGCTTGCCGTGCGGAATCGCGACGCCGTAGCCGACAGCGGTGGTTCCGAGCTTCTCGCGCCGCAAAAGCACCTCGAAAATCGCGCGGTCGTTCTGTCCCGTCAATTCAGACGCGCGCGCGGCCAGTTCCTGCAGCGCCTGTTTCTTGCTGTTGACCTTCAATGCAGGAATGATCGCCTCGGGTGCGACCAGATCGGTAATCATCATATGACGTTCCGAGGTGAGTTTTGCCGTCAGGTTGCGAAAGAGACGTCGGACAAACAGCAACACGCGTGAGCCCACATACGGGCGAACGCACATGATTCGCGACCCGCGGCCCTCCGGCCGGGGTGACCGGCCTTATAGTCTAACGCGAGCCCAATGCCAATTCCTGAGCTTTTGTCCCGGGTCGGTGGAAAACCGGTCCCGAAAGGCCGCGGACCATAGGGATCGTTGTTCCGGGCGTCAATGGCGCGGGTCACGCGGAGCCATTGACCGCCGGCGGGTCGATCCAGCCGACATTGCCGTCGGGCCTGCGATAGATCACATTCACGCGGCCGCTGGAGCCATGCTGGAAAACCAGCACGGGCGCGCCGGTGAAATCGAGTTCCATCACCGCCTCGCTGACCGAAAGCCGCCTCAGCGAGGTCGTGGCTTCCGCGATGATCACCGGATTGAACGCTGTGACCTCGTCTTCGCCGTCCGCAGCCGGCGCTTCGATGACATAGCTCGGCGCGTCGATTTCGGCGATCGCTTCCGCCGCGGCGTGCGCCTTGCGGGCCGAGCGGTCCTTCTTGAGGCGGCTCTTGTAACGGCGCAGCCGTTTCTCGATCTGCAACAGCGCCTGATCGGCGCTCGCATAGGCATCCGCGGCGTTGGACTCGGCTTCGAGCGTCACTCCGGAATCCAGATGCAGCGCGCAGTCGGTGCGGAATCCGAAGCCGTCCTTGCTGAGCGTGATGTGACCCGAATACGTTCCGTCGAAATATTTTCGGAGAACTTCGTCGGTGCGACCGCTGAGACGCCCGCGCAGCGCCTCGCCGATATTGATGCTCTTGCCCGAAATTCGAAGTGTCATGGTCGCCTCGTCCATCATGAATAGGGACGGATTATCGGGCGCGGCGTGCGCGCAATCAAGCCGGTGTGGCGTCGCTGGAATGGTCGGGCGACGTGGGGGACGCCGCCCGCGGGTTGCCGGGCAGGTTTTGCTTATCGCGGCGGCGCTGCACCGAGGACGGAATTCGCAGCGCTTCGCGATATTTCGCGACGGTGCGGCGGGCGATATCGATGCCGCCTTCGCGCAACCGTTCGACGATGGTGTCGTCGGACAGGACGGCGGACGGATCTTCCGCATCGATCAGCCGCCTGATGTGGTGACGGACGGCCTCTGCCGAGTGGGCGGATCCGCCGTCGGCCGAGGCGATCGAGGCGGTGAAGAAATATTTCAGCTCGAAGATGCCGCGATTCGTCGCCATGTATTTGTTGGCCGTGACGCGCGACACCGTCGATTCATGCATCTGGATCGCGTCCGCCACGACCTTGAGATTGAGCGGCCGCAAGTGGGCGATGCCGTGCGTGAAAAAGCCGTCCTGCTGGCGTACGATCTCGGTCGCCACCTTGAGAATGGTGCGCGCGCGCTGATCGAGCGCGCGCACCAGCCAGGTCGCGTTCTGCAGGCAGTCGGTGAAATAGGTCCTGTCGCCGTCCTTGAGGATGGTCTTCGACAGTTCGGCGTAGTAGCTCTGGTTGACCAGCACGCGCGGCAGCGTATCGCTGTTGAGTTCCACGAGCCAGCCGCCGTCCGGGCCCGGCCGCACGTACACGTCCGGCACCACGGTCTGCGTGCGCGTGGCGCCGAACCTCAAGCCGGGCTTGGGATCGAGATGACGGATTTCGCCGATCATCTCGGCGAGGTCTTCGTCGTCGACGCCGCAGATCCTGCGCAAGGCTGCGAAGTCGCGTTTCGCCAGCAGTTCGAGATGTTCGACCAGCGCCTGCATCGCCGGATCGTAGCGGTCTTTCTCGCGCAACTGGATCGCGAGGCACTCGCTCAAATTGCGGGCGCAGATTCCGGGCGGATCGAAGGTCTGCAGCACCGCGAGCACGGCCGTCACTTCGCCGGTCTCGGCGCCGAGCTTGTCGCCGACGTCGCCGAGGTCGGACGGCAGGTAGCCGGCGTCATCGACGAGATCGATCAGATACTGTCCGATCATGCGCCGCGCCGGCGCCGTCATGGCGACCGCGAGCTGTTCGGCCAGGTGCTCGGCGAGCGTCACCTCTGCGGCGACGAAGGCTTCGAGATTGTAGCTGTCGTCATTCGAGGCGCCGCCGCCCCATTCGGTGAACGCGGTCGGCGCGGAATCCTGCGCGGTCCGGGCCGCGGCTTCGGACGGTTCTTCCGGAAAGACGTTTTCGAGGCCGCTGTCGAAGGTCTGCTCGATCTCGGCGCGGCTGCCGAGATCGCGGTTCATCCACTCTTCGGGCGCGGGTTCGGAATCCTGGCCGAGGGGGCGGTCGCCCGCACCGTCGTCCGCGAACGCTGCGGTGCTTTCGGCCGGGGCGGGGTCCGCGACGTCCGCCGCTGTCGGATCGGCGCCATCGCCGGCGCGCTCCAGCATCGGATTCCGTTCCAGCTCGCTTTCGACGAACGCGGCAAGGTCGAGATTCGACAATTGCAGCAGCTTGATCGCCTGCATGAGTTGCGGCGTCATCACCAGCGACTGGGACTGTCGGAATTCGAGTCTCTGCGTCAGTGCCATGCCAAGACCGGTCCAAAAATTGGTCCGATTCTTGCTTAACTTTTTTGCGGGCCGATGTACACGCCTTGACGGCGACCAAATGCGATTCCGCCAGAGCCGGAGTCTTCAAAAATACGTTTGTTCGCGTTGCCGTTTGCGCGCTCCGCGTGCGGCGGCGATCATTCATAGTCTTCAGCCGCCGGTGCGATCGTTGTGGCTGATCGCAGGTGCGGTCGTCTCGATGAGCGACGAAGTCCCCGTGAATGCGCGATCGAAGGCCCGGCGCCATAGCCGACCACCGCGCCGGCGCGCGCCCCGACCGGACCCAGGCCCACCGCGCCCACCCAATGCAGCGTCGCCGGCCCGCTCCTGCGCCAGCGCCGCCGAGGATAGCGGCCATGCTAACGCGACCGCAGCGACGGTTTCATGATTTTCATTTTACGCTCCCCGTGTGGCCCGCGAGGAAGATCGAAGAATGCGGCGAGACGGCGGTCATCGCGCCGCCGATAAGCCCGATCAGGTTCCAAATTTGGCCACCGACGCCGTTCAGCTTCGACAAGCTTGGCCGGCCTTCGCCATGCAGAGCATCACGGGAAATCTTTATGTTCAGGATGAGCATTGTTGTAGCCGCCGCGAGTTTGGCGTTCGGGCTTCCGGCGTCCGCTGCGGACCTTTCCTATGCGGGCGAGCCCCCGCAACTCGCGCCGGCCCCTCGGGCTCACATGGTTTGCGACGATTACGGGAATTGCTATCGCATGCGTGCGCAGCGTTACGTCGAACGCTGGCGTGGTGACGACGACGATGATGACGCCGACGTGTACGAACGCCGCGACTATCGTCCGCGCTATGTCGCGCCGCGGCCCGGCTTCTATCGTAGCGATGACGACGACGAGTAACCGGCTTACGGATTTCGCGAATGGACATGCTTGGGCATGGCCGTGCCGGCGCTTACGCGCTACAGCCGGAATTCCTCGCCGAGATATAGGCGCCGCACGTCGGGATCGTTGACGATCGCGTCGGGGGTGCCCTCGGTCAGGATTTCGCCGGCATAGACGATATAGGCGCGATCGGTGAGGCCCAGCGTTTCACGGACGTTGTGATCGGTGATGAGCACGCCGATGCCGCGGTTGGTCAGATGGCGCACGAGATCCTGGATATCGCCGACCGCGATCGGATCGATGCCGGCGAAAGGCTCGTCCAGCAGCATGTAGTTCGGGCGCGTCGCCAGCGCGCGTGCGATTTCCACGCGCCGCCGCTCGCCGCCGGACAGCGCGATCGACGGTGATTTGCGCAGGCGGCTAATGTTGAATTCCTCGAGCAGCGCATCGAGTTCGGCCTCGCGCTTCTTTTTGCTGGGCTCGACGACCTCGAGCACGGCGCGGATGTTCTGCTCGACCGTGAGGCCGCGGAAGATCGAGGCTTCCTGCGGCAGATAGCCGATGCCGAGCCGCGCCCGCTGATACATCGGCAGCTTCGTCACGTCGTGACCGTCGAGTTCGATCGCGCCGCGGTCGGCGGGAATAAGACCGGTGATCATGTAGAACACCGTGGTCTTGCCGGCGCCGTTGGGACCCAGGAGTCCCACCGCCTCGCCGCGCCGGACATAGATGCTGACGCCGCGCACCACCTGGCGCGAGCCGAAGCTTTTTTCCACGCCGTGCACGGCGAGGTAACCGGGACGCGCCGCCGTCCGCGGCGTGGTGCCGTTGGCGGCGGCACGCGGACGGGGAGCGTCCGGCGCGGGGGGCGCCGGCGGCCGGGATTGCGGAGCGGGCGGGGCCGGCCGGACATCGCGGTGAGTCCCGCGCGAGATCGGCGGCGCGTCGCGCACCGGGCTGGTCAGCATGTCGCCGATGGCATCGCCGGCCGCCGTGATGTCGGGCCGGTTTCGTGCAAACGTTTGTCGCCCGCGTTTTTGCGGCCGTTTGCGGAACACGTTGAAGATGTCCACCATGGGCGCTTGCTCAGCCTCTCACGGTCGTTCGCCCGCACCCGCATCGTGCCTGATTCGTCGCACGACCATGAAGGAGCAGATCGCACTTGCCCAGCGAGCCGCCGAATGAGTCGTGCTTTTCGGTGAGGCCGCGCGCACCAGATACAGAGCGTCGCGCGCGGATGCAACCTTGGAGGACGCGTCCGCCAGTCGAACACTATGATGTTACTTGGGTTTTTTAGGGGCGAGGGGAGCTATGGGCGACCGGGAAGAGGCGCAGCTTTCGTCCTTCTGGATGAACAGACCCTGAACCCTGCCGCTATTGGATTCGACGCGCGACACCCCGGTGGTCATGTTGACCAGCAGCTTGTCGCCACGCAACACGTTCTTGCACTGGGTCAAGACCACTTTGCCCTGCATCGTGATCAGGTTGGTCTTGGTGTCGAACACGGCGGTGTCGCCGGTCACGACCTGGTCCTTCTGGGTCACCACCACGTCGCCCCTGGCCTCCAGCCGCTTGATCGAGGACGCGCCTGACGGTCCGGGCGTCGCCGAGGCCATCGCCGTTTTCGCCGCCGCCTTGCCTCTGGCGTCGGTCGGCGTGCCGCTCTGGTAATAGACCACGAGAGTCCGGGACGTCATCGTGGTGTCGCCCTGCACCACCTTGACGTGTCCGGAAAAGGTGGCCTCCTTCTTCTTGTCGCGCATCTCCAGCGAGGCGGCCTCGATCTGGATCGGTTGATCGCGATTCTGTGAAAAGCCCTGCATCGCGTTGGGGACGCCCTGCACCGAACTTTGTCCGGCCGCCTCGTTGGCGGTCATCAAGGCGGCGGCGACCACTCCGCAGCGCAGCAGGCGGGCGGTGCGGGTCGCCAGCAATCGGCGAAGACGCTGCATGGCCGGATTCATTTTGGTTTGCCCGGATTGCCGCGTGCGTGCGACGGACTGTGCGAGGGGTGGGCAGCTTGCGCGCTCGCAGTCGGCGTCTCCTCGCCAGTGGGGTCTGCGGTCATGAGAGGGCGATCCATGATCAGGTGCATCACCACATTGTTTTCGAATCTCACCACGTCGCCCTTTTCGGTGACCTTCATGGTGTCGGCGGTCAGCGTCCCGTTCAGCAACTTGACATCGACCGGCCGGTCCGACGTGACGGTGCCGCGACCCATATCGACCAGCGCATGGCTCAGCCGCGCCTCGTATCCTGTTGACGACCGCATGAGGATATCCTTGTGCAGATCGAGGATTTGCGTTTTCGTATCGAACAGCCCGGTGCGGGAATTCAGCGTCACCGTCGAGCGGTCCTCCATCAGCACCTTGGCGCGTAAGGTGTGCAGTTCGACATGATCGGGATCGGTGGTGTCCTGCGTCGCCGTCGTGGCTTGCAGTTCATAGGGCCGTTGGTCCGGGGTGAAGCCGGACAGATGCGGTGATTCCATGGTGATCTTGGTGCCGGAAACGACGAGGTTGTCCATGTCGAGCGGCAGCTTCGCCAGCGCATGGAAGGGATTGAAGACCGCGATCATGACCAGCCCGGCCATCACGAGGCCGACCACCGCCGGCACCGCGATCCGCAACGCCCGCACCATGCGGCTGTGACGCGCCGCACGGGCGAAACGCGCCTCCAGGTTGGCCTGCATTGCGGCTTGAGAGATGAGGGGTCGAACCGAATACACCGCTGCTCCAGGTGCCTGTTCCTAAAGCATGATCCCGAAAAGTGGAAACCGGTTTTCGGATGAGATCATGCTCAATCAAAAGATGGGGCTGGAGTCTGACCAACGCGGCTGGGATCAGACTCCAGCCATTCTACCCCGAACCGCGAGGTTTCGCAGCCCGGGCATAATGCGCCGCCGCCTATGTTCGACATCGTGGCCCGCTGCCGCTGCCGGGATTGCAGACGCAGATCGCCCCATTCCCCGGAAGGTCGCCGCGAACCGGCGCCACCGAGGACGAGGAGTGTGACCGAAACGGGGCGAAAGGCCGGTGCAGTCAGCCTTCCTTGCACCGTCGCGGCGCGCGAAGCTCACGAATGCGCGAAGATGTCTTCGTCCTTCCAGCCGGCAAGATCGAGCCTGGCTCTGGTTGGCAGGAAGTCGAAGCAGGCTTGCGCCAGCTCGCTGCGATCCTCGCGCGCCAGCATGGCGTCGAGCTTGTCGCGAAGGGCGTGCAGGTGCAGCACGTCGGAGGCGGCGTAGGCGAGCTGCGCATCGCTCAGCGTCTGCGACCCCCAGTCGCTCGATTGCTGCTGTTTCGACAGATCGACGCTGAGCACCTCGCGCACCAGGTCCTTCAGGCAGTGACGATCGGTGTAGGTGCGGGTCAGCCGCGAGGCGATCTTGGTGCAATAGACCGGCCGCGGCATCACGCCCAATGCGTTGCAGAGCGCGGCGAGATCGAAGCGCGCGAAATGAAAGATCTTGACGATGTTCGGATCGGCCAGAAGTTTTTTTAGGTTCGGCGCATCGCGCTGCCCGTTCTCGATCTGGATCACGTCGGCCGAGCCGTCGCCCGGCGACATCTGCACCACGCAGAGCCGGTCGCGATGCGGATTGAGGCCCATGGTCTCGGTGTCGATCGCCGCCGAACCGGTGTAGCGCGCAAGGTCCTGGTCCGGCAGGTCGCCGCGGTGCAGGCGGATGGTCATGGTGTCTCGGCCTCGAAGATCATCGAATCGGCGCGGACCAAGCTACCGCCCAAATCCACCAGAAGCGAGAGCTGCCGTTGCCGGAAGGTTTGCGGGCTCACCGAACACCGATGGCGCTTGGGAAAGAATTGCGCTGTCCGACGGCGGTTACCGTTGAGACGAGGTTCTGGCAAGCCGCATCAAGAACTGCGGCTGCTCTCCTTCCGGGCGCTGTCCAGATCGTCCAGGTTTTTTCGCGATTTCGCGACATCGGCGTGATCGGGGCCAAGCCCTTTCTCCCGGATCGCCAGCGCCCGCTTGTAGAGCGGCTCGGCGTCGGCGTAGCGGGCCTCTTCTTTGTAGGCCGAGGCCAGATTGTCCAGCGCCGACGCGACCGAGGGGTGGTCGGGGCCGAGCGCCTTCTCGAAGACGGCCACTGCCCGTTTGTAGAGCGGCTCGGCGTCGGCGTAGCGACCCTGGGCTCTGTAGACGTTGGCCAGACTGTTCAACGACTGCACGATATCGGGGTGATCGGGCCCAAGGGCTTTTCTCCAGGTCGCCAGCGCACGCCTGCAGAGGGGCTCGGCCTCGGCGTAGCGGCCCTGGAGGCTGTAGAGTTCGGCCAGATCGGTCAGCCCCAGCGCGACAGAGGGGTGCTCGAGCCCGCGCGTCTTCGCGCAGATCGCCAATGCTTGTCTGTAAAGCGGCTCGGCTTCGGCGTAGCGACCCTCCTCTTTGAAGATCTCGGCCTGATCGTTAAGCCTTGCCGCAAGCATGATTTCGGATACTGCCATGAACGTTGCACTCCTGACGCACGGATGAGTTTAGCAAAAAAGCGGACGCCGGTAGCCCCTAATTCGCCCTGGATTTTCGATTCCTGACACATGCGGTTACTGCATATTAAGCGCTCTGCCGCTGCATAACGGCTGCGCCCGGCGCGTCCGCAAATTTCGGCATGGTCCGAGGACCGGCGTCGAGGCCGCCGACCGGATCTCGTTGGGTCGAGCGTCGTGAACCATTGAATCGGATCAAGGATGCGGATGTCCGGACGACATTTGCGCGAAGGGGTTTGCGCTTTAGAGCCTTTCCGCTTCTATGATTTTGATTTGACGCGTTTTCTTTACGCGAACCGGTAGCCACTTCGCTTGAAAACGCTCTACGACGCGTTGAAACGCTTCATCGTCAGCCTATAGCGTGTCAAGCGAAGCATGTCCTCGGGCTTGACCCGAGGATGGATACCTTTCCGCATTAAAACAATAACCCAGGGGTTCGCTTCTGATGATTCAATCAGAAGCGAAAATGCTGCAAGAACATGATCCCGAAAAGCGGAAACTTTTTCGGGATAAGATCATGCTTGATCAAAAGGACACGGCTAGATCCTGAGCAGGGGATCGGGCTGTCCCTCGGACAGGGGCCGGTCCTTTAACGTCCATTCACGCTGTATGTCATGCACATGGACGTCGCGAGCGCCGGCCTTCGTCAATATCTGGACGGCGCGTTTCTCTGCGTCATCGTCCCGTACGCTGACCCACACGACGGTCCCGCCCCGCGAAAGCTGCTTCGAAACGCTTTCGCTGTGGTGGTGCGCTATCGCGCCAGCCAAAAGAGCGCCAAGTCCGCCTCCCGCGGCGGCGCCGATAACCAACGTGCCGATTGTCGGCACCGCCAAACCACCGGTGCCGGCGGCTACCGCTGCGGCTGCGACGCAACCGATATAGAAGGGGATGCCTATGGCCGCCGCCTCGCCCTCGATACGGGAATCTTTTTCGGCGAAGGCAGCCCCCGGCGCCCGGCGGTCGTCCTCGATCTCAACGAGAGCGGGATAAAGGTTGTCCATTCGCTCCTTGACCTTCTTGTCGCTTGCAAGCACGGAAACCGCCGCTCTGTCGAAACCTGAAACCTCCAGTTCATCGATCGCGGTTTCCAGCGCATCGAAGTCGGAAAAAACTCCCACCGCTTCGCGCGCGCTATAATTCACCGTCCCGTCTGTATTTTCGGACATTTTCGGAAACTCCTGTCGGTTTTATCATTTTCAGCGACATTGCTCCGGCAACGCGCTCGGGTCGCCGATAGAACTCGATGCAAGGCGACAATGTTCCCGGCCGGGGCGGCAAGCTCGATGGACACAATCATTTGAAGCTGGAAGCGCGCGCACTGTCGAATTTGATGCCGGGTCCAGAAAACGCGCCAGACGGTTTTTCCTGCACGGTGAGCAATGATGGAGGCCGCCTCATTGTTCGACGGATAGTGCTGTCGTCCCGCTGATCGCCGCCGCTCTTGCCATGACAATGATTGCGGGCCCCTTCCCAAAGGGTTTCATCCGCGGAGCGTATTGCTCAGGCGGAAGGGGAGACGAGCTATCGATGCTTATCCGCGCGCGGCGACTGTGCGGGGCTCGGCGTCACGGCGGTATTGACGCAATCGTCGTTGCGCGGCCGGGTGAGCGCAACTCGCCGCAAGAGCGCAACTTCCTGAAGGGAAATGCTTCTTCAAGGCGATGGTGCCCAGGAAAGGACTCGAACCTTCACGACCTTGCAGCCACTGGCACCTGAAGCCAGCGCGTCTACCAATTCCGCCACCTGGGCACGGACCGGGTTAGTAGGCATCGGCCGCGCGCTTGTCAAATCCTTGAAGAGGCGACCGAATACGGGTGGGACATCGCGCCGGTTGACGGGCCGCGGAACGGCGGAATATCCCTTGTTTTCGACCTGATACCAGCGCCCTTGAGGACCAGACCATGGCATCGAATATGGACACCCTCGTCACGGTTTTCGGAGGCTCCGGCTTCCTCGGCCGGCATGTGGTTCGCGCGCTCGCCAAGCGCGACTACCGTATCCGGGTCGGCGTCCGGCGCCCCGAACTGGCGGGACATCTGCAGCCGCTCGGCAAGGTCGGCCAGATCCATGCCGTGCAGGCCAATCTGCGCTATCCGGCGTCGGTCCGCGCGGCGATGCGCGACTCCCATGTGGCGATCAACCTGGTCGGCATCCTGGGCAGGAGCGGCGCGCAGACCTTCGACGCCGTGATGGCCGAGGGCGCCGCGACGGTTGCGAAGGCGGCCGCGGCCGCCGGCGCGCGCATGGTGCATGTCTCGGCGATCGGCGCCGACGCCAGGTCGGCCTCGGCTTATGCCCGCGCCAAGGCCGCCGGCGAGAAGGCGGTGCTGGCGACGATGCCGTCCGCGACCATCCTGCGGCCGTCGGTGATGTTCGGCCCCGAGGACCAGTTCGCCAACCGCTTTGCCGCGCTGGCGCGGATCTCGCCGGTGCTGCCGCTGATCGGCGGTGGCGCGACGAAGCTGCAGCCGGTCTATGTCGGCGACGTCGCCACCGCCGTGGCGGACGCGGTCGACGGCAGGACCAAAGCGGGCGCGGTCTACGAACTCGGCGGTCCCGAGGTGCTGACGATGCGCGAGATCATGCAGATCATCCTGCGCGTCATCGAGCGCGACAGGATACTGGCGCCGCTGCCGTTCGCAATCGCGCGGCTCAAGGCAATGTTTTTGCAGTTCGCGCCGGGCGCGCTGAAACTGACGCCGGATCAGGTCGCGATGCTCAAGACCGACAACGTCGTCTCTGAGGCGGCGACCGCTGCGGGCCTGACGCTCCAGGGACTCGGGATCTCGCCGGACTCGATGGAGGCCGTGGTGCCGCAATATCTCTGGCGTTTCCGCAAGGCCGGCCAGTTCGCGACGAAGGGGGCGTGATCTTTGCCGCGCGTGCTCCGGACGCTGCGCGACACCACGTGCTGCTCCGCCGATCCGGGGCCGTGACGGGTCACTGCATTTGTTGCGGTCCGGGCTCGGCGGAGCAGCGTAAAGAACGTTGCACCGCGCCCGGAGACACGGGCAACCGCCGTCTACCGTCCCAGCGCCAGCGCGATCAGGCCGAGCGTGCCGACAATCACCCGCCACCACGCGAAGAAGGTGAAACCGTTGCGCGTGACGTAGCTCAAAAACGCCTTCACCACGATGATCGCGGTGATGAACGATACCACGAAGCCGATCGCGACGATCCCGAGATGATCGGCGGTCATGTCGGCGCGGCTCTTGTAGAAATCGTAGGCGAAGGCCCCGATCATGGTCGGGATCGCGAGGAAGAACGAAAACTCGGCCGCGGCGCGCTTGTCGGCGCCGAGCAGCATCGCCGAGACGATGGTGGCTCCCGAACGCGACACGCCCGGAATCATCGCGACGCACTGCGCGACGCCGATCCAGATATACATCGGCAGCGGAAAGGCGGTGGCGTCGTGTTCGTGCGGTTTGTGGTCGAGTTGATCGACCCACATCAGGACCGCGCCGCCGACGATCAGCGAGAAACACACCACCCACGGATTGAACAGCAGCTCCTTGATGTACCTGCCGGCAAGCAGTCCGACGATCACGGCCGGCATGAAGGCCGCAAGCACGCCGATGACGAAACGCCGGTCCGCGGCATTGGAGAACATGCCGAGCGCGATCCGCCACAGTTTCGCAAAATAGATGACGACAATCGCAAGAATTGCGCCGAGCTGGATCAGCACCGTGAACGTATTCCAGAAGTCGCCCGCGCCGAGATCGAAGAAACGCTCGGCCAGCAGCAGATGGCCGGTCGAGGACACCGGCAGAAACTCGGTGACGCCTTCGACGATCCCGAGAATGACGGCTCTGATCGCATCGGAAAACATGGAATACCTGCTCCGAATCGCATTCGACACCAGATGGCGGGCTTTTCTCGCTTATTCGCAGCATCGCGGCAATGCCGAAATTCGGCCGGTCTGCACACGGCCGCACCCCGGGGCTTTCCGCGGATTGAGGTCTGCGCCGTTAACGCATTAGAGATACTTTTTTAAGCATCGCAAATCTATCAAGGGCGTTATGTTCACGCTGTTTCACCATCCGTTCTGTCCGCAATCGCGCTTCATTCGTCTCGTTCTCGGCGAGCATGGCCTCGACGTGCGGCCGGTGGAGGAGCGCGTGTGGGAACGGCGCGAAGCGTTCCTGGCGCTCAATCCGGCCGGCACCACGCCGGTGCTGATCGCCGAAGGCGTCCCCGCGGTCCCAGGCGCGGGCGTCATCGCGGATTACCTCGACGAGACCTATGGCGAACGGGTCGGCGAGCGGCGGCTGCTGCCGGTATCGATGCCCGAGCGCATCGAGGTGCGCCGCCTGATGGCGTGGTTCAACGAGAAATTCTTCGAGGAGGCGTCCGGCCCGCTGGTGACGGAGCGCATCTACAAGCGCTTCATGCGCGAGGAGAACGGCGGCGGCCCGCCGGAGACCGACGTGATTCGCGCGGCAAAGGCGAATGTGCGCTATCATCTGGCCTATATCGGCTGGCTGGCGCGGACGCGGAATTATCTGGCCGGCGACAGGCTGACCTATGCCGATCTCGCCGCCGCGGCGCATTTGTCCGCGATCGACTATCTCGGCGACGTGCCCTGGGCCGAGGACGAGGCGGCGAAGGCGTGGTACGCGCGGATCAAGTCGCGGCCCTCGTTCCGGCCGCTGCTGAGCGAGTGGCTGGCGGGCGTGCCGGCGTCGCGCACCTACGTGGACCTGGATTTCTGAGGATTGCCTCCGTCTTCCATCTTCCATGAACGCCGGACACGCCCGTGCCGTCGTCCCATCCCGGGCATCAGCCATTGTACCGAGGCGTCCGAATGGGTGTCCGAACTGCGGTGGCTCAGGCCGTCATCGATCCATCGGCGCCATGGCGTATGGGTCCCTGCTTGCGCTGGGACGACGGCGATGGTGAGCGTCGTGCCGATTAGAGCGTTTTCGAGCGAAGCGGGGACCGGTTCGCGTGAAGAAAACGCGTCAAATCAAGAAGCCGGAGTCTTTCACCGTTTCCATGAAACGGTGAAGGACTCCGGAAGCGGAAGGCTCCAGCGCTGCGTCATTCCCGCCGGTTCTCGTAAGCCTTCAGATGCGTGTAGATCGTGCGCAGTTTCGGCGCCGGCAGCTTGGCGGCCTCGGCGCGGGCGACGAGGTCGCCGATGATATGATCGGCCTCGACCCGCGCGCCGGCCTCGATGTCGCGAAACATCGAGGCGGTCAGCGGCGAGCCCTCCGCCGTCAGGATTCCGGTGGCGGAGGTCAGAACCTCCTCGCGCGGCGCGTGCCCGGCCGCCCCGGCGATGGCGGCGATCTCGTCGCGCGCGCCGAGGATGAAATCGCGGCCGCCGGGGGCAGCGACGATCTGGCCGACGGACGCGCGCATCACGCAGGTGGCGCCGGCCAGCGTCGCCAGGAACACCCACTTCTCCCACATGTCCCGGATGATGTCGTCGGACGGCTGCGATCCGCAATCGGCGCCGGCGAAGACATCGGCGACGGCCTTGACCCGGTCGCTCATGCCGCCGTCGCGCTCGCCGAAGCGAAGCAACTGCATCGGCGCGAGATGGACGACTTCGCGCCGGTCGTTCAGCGTGACCGCGAGCGAGCACAGGCCGCCGAGCACGCGATCGCGGCCGAATTTGGCGTCGAGCGTCTCCAGGTGCCGCATTCCGTTGAGCAGCGGGATGATCGCGGTTCGCGGTCCGACCGCGGGCGCGAACGATCTGATCGCATCATCGAGATCGAACGCCTTGCAGGCCAGCAGCACGGTGTCGAACGTCTCGCTCAAGCCGTCGGTCTGCACGGTCCGAGGATTTTTCAGCGTCACGTCGCCGTGCGGACTCTTGATGACCAGACCGGCGCTTGCCAGTTCGGCGGCGCGCTTGGGGCGCACCAGAAAGGTGACGTCCCGGTCGGCCTGGAGCAATCGGCCGCCGAAATAGCCGCCGGTCGCGCCGGCCCCGACCACGAGAATGCGCATCGATTTACTCCGTATTTGTCATGACCCGATAGTTGACCCGAGTTGTCTTCGACGCCGGCTCGCGCCCGTACTGCTGTCGTCTCAGATCAGCCGCTCGATCTCGCGCTTGCGCCAGACCATCCGGTAGAAGCCCATTTGCAGCACCATCATCGGCATCAGCAACAAGACATCGCCACGGCGGTCGCGCGGCGGTCTTGATCCTTGTGGGAGTTCAGACGGCATCGCCGAAAGCGAGCTTGATAATGTGATCGCGGATGTCGTCCGGCCAGCCGGCGATCAGGCCAGCCAGCCGCCGCCGGTCGTCTGCGAACAGCGCGCGCGCGGCTTCCTCGAAGTTTGCAAGATTGCCCGCCATCGCCGACATGAAGTGATAGGCGGCGTCGCGCGCCGCGCGGCTGCGATCCCTGTCGCTGTTGGCGCGGCGGGCCTCGTCGACCAGTTTGCGCAAGGCGACCGATGCGCCGCCGGGCTGCGCGCTCAGCCATTCCCAGTGCCGCGGCAGCAGCGTCACCTCGCGCGCGACCACGCCGAGTTTCGGCCGGCCCCGGCCGCGCGGTCCGGTCGGTTCGGCTTGCAAGGTTCCCCGCAGGCGGGCCGCGATCTCGTCGTCGGATCCGCGCAGGTCGAGGTCGACCGGCCGCCCGGTCGCGTCGCTGTAGATCGCGATTGGCGCCGTCGTCCGCGTCCCGGCGCGCTTGACCGCGAGCGCGACGTCGGCGAGCGGGCCGGATGCGATGCGCCGCTGGCCCTCGAACGCGGTGAAACAGGAGGTCTGATCGTAGATCATCGGCATGTCCATTGAGGACTCACTAGTTTATTACCCGGATGCAATTCGTCCGTCAATATTACCCGGATAAATATTATTACGAGTGAAATGTCGTGCGGCGCAGCGTAGTGCTACAGATCGCATGGAGCGTCATGGCCGGGCATGACCCGGCAATCCATCATCTCCGAAGACGAAGATGTGATGCGCGGATCAAGTCCGCGCATGGCGACTGAGCGTTCGGCTAGAGCCTTTCCGCTTCTGATGGAAACAGAAGCGTGGCTCTATGTTTTTGTTTTGACGCATTTTCTTGACGCGAACCGGTAGCCACTTCGCTCGAAAACGCTCCAGTGCCCCGGCGGGGCAAAGCCTCGAAAGCTTTCCGCCTCAATATCCCGCAGCACGCGATCCGCGCGTTCGCGGATCCGCCGCTCCGAAGAAACCGTCCGGCGTGATGGCGATGGAATTGGCCGAGGTCTGTCCCATCGGCATGACGACGGTGTGGCCTCTCGCCCGCAGCCCCGTGATGATGTCCTCGGGGAAGCCGCGTTCGGCGCGGACCTCGTCCGGCAGCCATTGATGATGCAGGCGCGGCGCATCGACTGCGGCCGCGATGTTCATATCGTAATCGAGCGCGTTGACGATCACCTGCAGCACCGTGGAGACGATGCGGCTGCCGCCCGGCGATCCCGTGACCAGCACCGGCTTGCCGTCCTTCAGTACGATGGTCGGTGTCATCGAGGACAGCGGGCGCTTGCCGGGGCCGGGCAAATTCGCCTCGAACCCGACAAGGCCGTAAGCGTTCGATGCGCCCGGCGCCGCGGTGAAATCGTCAAGCTCGTTGTTGAGCAGGACGCCGGTGCCTTCCGCTACCAGTCCGAGGCCATAGCTGAAGTTGAGGGTGTAGGTATTGCTCACCGCGTTGCCGAAGGCGTCAGCCACGGAAAAATGCGTGGTGTTGTCGCCCTCGCGCGGTGGCGGCAACGGCACGGCGGCGGCGGGCGTCGCGCGCGCCCTGTCGATCGATGCGCGCTGCCTCGCGGCGTAGTCCTTGGAGAGCAGCGTTGCGATCGGAGCGCGCACGAAGGCGGGATCGCCGAGATAGCGCGCGCGGTCGGCATAGGCGCGCTTCATCGCCTCGATCAGAAGATGCAGCGAATCCACCGAACCTTGATGCAGGTCGCGCATCGGAAATCCTTCGAGGATGTTCAGCGATTCGATCAGCACGATGCCGCCGGACGACGACAGCGGCATCGAGACGATATCGTAGCCCCGATAGCTGCCGCGCACCGGCTCGCGGATAAGCGGCTTATACGACTTGAGGTCGTCCAGCGTCATGATTCCGCCGGCGGCGCGGATCGCCGTCACCAGTCTTTCCGCCACCGGCCCTTCATAGAAGCCGCGCGACCCGCGCTCGGCGATCGCGGTCAGCGTCGCGGCCAGATCGGCTTGAACCAGAAGATCGCCCTCGCGCAGCGGGCTGCCGTCCGGGCGCGAGAATATCGTCATGGACGACGGCCAACGCGCCAGACGCCGGCGCGATGGCGGCAGCGTGTCGGCGGTGTCGTCGGCGATTTTGAACCCGTCGCGCGCGAGCGCGATCGCGGGCCCGAGCAGATCGGCGAGCGTGAATTGGCCCGAACCGTATTGGTCGAGCGCCAGCGCGAGTCCGGCGACGGTGCCCGGCACGCCGATGCCGAGCGCCGAGTCGCGCGACCTCGCGGGCTCGGGCTTGCCGTCGGCGCCCAGGAAGATATCGCGCGTGGTCGCGCGCGGCGCGGTCTCGCGGTAATCGATGGCGATGTCTCGATTGCGGTCGGCAAGGTGAATCACCATGAAGCCGCCGCCGCCGATGTTGCCGGCGCGCGGATAGGTGACCGCCATCGCGAAGCCGGTCGCCACCGCCGCATCGACCGCATTGCCGCCACGCGCTAGCACGTCCGCGCCGATTCGGGCGGCGAGTTTTTCCTGTGCCACCACCATGCCGTGTTTCGCAGCGGTCGGCCGGACGGTGCCGGCGGCTGGCGGCCGGGAGACGCCGGGCCGCACATCCTGCGCGGATGCGGGTGTCCGGATCATCAAGGCGATAAGGGAAAAGGCGATCACGGAAAACATGCGCCGACCTGACCTGCGGGGGATCATCCATTGCTCCACGGGTGTTGCTGGTGTCGTTCCGTCAACCAATCGATGCTATAGGAATTTCGGCGCGCGAGGCCAGACGCCCCGCGTGGTTCCACGGGACATATCGATCATGACGATGACCACAGCCATGCCCGCAGGCAACGCCGGTGATCTCGAGGCGCGCTATGCGTCGCGCGCCGCGGTGGCGAGCTGGATCATGTTCGACTGGGCGGCGCAGCCCTATTTCACGCTGATCACGACCTTTGTCTTCGCGCCCTATTTCGCGACCTTCGTCGCGGCGACGCCGGCCGAAGGACAATCGCTGTGGGGATTTGCGACGGCCGCGGCCGGCATCGTGATCGCGCTGGCTTCGCCCGTGCTCGGCGCCATCGCCGATGCCAGCGGCCGGCGCAAGCCTTGGATCGCGGTCTTCGGCGCGCTGCTGGTGATCGGTTCCAGCCTGATGTGGATCGGCAGGCCCGGCGATCCGAGCGTGATCCTGCCGCTGCTGATCGCCTATGGCATTGCCACCATCGGCGTCGAATTCGCAACCGTGTTCAACAACGCGATGATGCCGTCGCTGGTGCCGCCTCACAAGATCGGGCGTTTGTCGGGAACCGGATGGGCTACCGGCTACATCGGCGGCATCCTCAGCCTCATCCTGGTGCTCGGCTTCCTTGCCGCCAGTCCCGCAACCGGAAAGACGCTGTTCGGCTTGTCGCCGCTGTTCGGTCTCGATGCCGCAACCCATGAGGGCGATCGCATCACGGGGCCGCTGACCGGCCTGTGGTTCATTATTTTTGTGTTGCCCATGTTCCTGTTGACGCCGGATTTTCCGGCCAGGCGTCCGGTGCGAGCGGCGCTGCGCGAAGGACTGATCGAACTGCGCAGGACGCTCGGCGAGTTGCCGAAACGGAAGTCGATGGCGACCTTCCTGCTCGCCAACATGATCTACACCGACGGGCTGGTCTCGCTGTTCGCGTTCGGCGGCATCTATGCCGCCGGCACCTTCGGCTGGCATACCATCCAGATCGGAACCTTCGGCATCCTGCTCGCCGTTGCGGGCACGCTCGGCGCGTGGATCGGCGGCAAGCTCGACGACCGGATGGGTCCGAAATTCGTCATCGCCGCAAGCATGATCATCCTGTTGTCGGCGAGCGTGGCGATCCTGATGGTCGATAAGGATTCGATCCTGTTTATGAAGGTCGCGCCGCCCGTTCCCGGCGGCGGGTTGTTCGCGGCGCCCGCCGAGAAGGCCTATCTTATCCTCGGCTGCCTGATCGGCGGCGCCGGCGGTCCGTTGCAGGCGGCCTCGCGGTCGCTGCTGATCCGGCTGGCGCCGAAGGAGCGCATCGCGCAGTTTTTCGGATTGTTCGCGCTGACCGGAAAGGTAACGTCGTTTGTCGGCCCGCTGCTGGTCGGCCTCGTCACCATGGTCACCGCAAGCCAGAAGGCCGGCATGACGGTACTGATCCTGTTCTTCTTCAGCGGGCTTGTGCTGCTGTCGCGCGTGCGGGAGTGATGGCGACGGCGCGGGTCGGTTTCGGCGACGCGCCGCCCGCGCTCAATCCGCGTTGATCGTCCCCGACGGCGGGGATTTGTCGCCAAGCAGGACGCCGTTCACGACCAAACCATATTTCGATGTCGGCTGGTCATGGAATCGCTTGCGGGTTTCCGCGACCGAATCGACGAACCGCGGATCCTGCGGCCGCTCCTGGCTGTCCATGTAGGTCGCGATGTCCCATGCCTGCTGATCGCTCAGCGAGCCACCGAGACCGAGCGGCATGTTGGCCTTGATGAAGCCCGCGGCATTGTTGATCGAGGCCATTCCCGCGCCCCAGTTGAACGAGCGCGGTCCCCATAACGGCGGGAACACGGTTTGGCCGTCGGCCGATTTCTGTCCCTGGCCGTCCGCGCCGTGGCAGAGCGAGCAATGCTGCGCATAGGCCTTGGCGCCGCGATCATAGTCCGCCGGCTGTTCCGGAGCTTTGAGCTTGGGATAGCCCTGACCTTTGACGACGACGCCGGTCGGGCCGCCTTTCGCCAGGAAGTAGGCGTAGCTCTCCAGCGCCACCAGCACCTTGTCGTTGAACGGCGGCGCCTTGCCGTTCATGCTGTAACGGAAGCAGCCTTGCAGCCGCTCCTGAAAGGTATTCACATGGCCGTTCTTGGCGCGATAGGCCGGGTAGAGAAGATAGGCGGCGCCGAGCGGCGCGGAATTCGGCTGGCGGCCGCGGTCGATGTGGCAGTTCGCGCAACTCAGGTCGTTGCCGACGAAGCCTTTCGCATTGTGCCGGGTGTCGTGAAAGATCGCCTCGCCGAGCCGTATCATGTCGCCGAACGGGCCGTGCGGAATGTCGCTGTCTGCGGGCGGCGTATAGGAGGGCCGGGCGGCTTCCGTTCTTTGTGCGGGAGGCTGCTCCGGCGTTGCGCCTGCGAGCGGCGCGGCGGCGCTGGCCGACAGCATGTATCCGATTGTGCCGGCGGTTGCGAGGACGAGAACGGCCGCGGCCGGGATCGAAGGAACAACCGGATTGCGTGTCATGGCTTGGCTTCCTGGCTCTTGGGCGGTGCCGCCACGGGCAGGCTCTCATAGTAGGCGGCGACGCTCTTGATCTGATCGTCGGTCAGCTTGCTCGCGACATTGGCCATCACGCCCATCGGATCGTTCTTGCGCGAGCCGTCCTTCCACGAGCGAAGTGCCTTCTCGATATAGACGGCCCATTGTCCCGCGAGGCGTGGAAAGTCCGTCCCGACGCCGAGACCGGCCGCTCCGTGGCATTGCGCGCATCCGGGCAGGTCTTTCGACCAGTCGCCGGTCGCGGCGAGCTTCGCCCCGGCCGCGATCACGGCCGCGTCGGCCGCCGCGGTCTCTGGCTTCGGCGTCGCCATGCCGGCATAATAGCGCGCTATCGCCTTTGCTTCATCGTCCGACAGGTCCGACGCGATCATCGTCATGATGCGATTCTTGCGCGTGCCGTCCTTGAAACTCGCGATCTGGCGACGGAGGTATTGTGCATTGAGACCGGCAAGGCGCGGCACGCCGGTTGTCGGCTGACCCTCTCCCTGCTCGCCGTGACACGGCGTGCAGGCTGCCGCACCACCCGGCGCAGCGCTCGTGGTGACGTTCTTTCCATTCGCCGCAAGCACCGGCAGCGCCGACATGCCAAGAAGCAGTAGTGCTCCGCCTGCCACCGATTTCATCCGCTTTGCCCCTCAAGTTTTCATGTCGTCGGGAGAAGAAAAACCGTAACGTCCGGAAAGGAAGGTCCGCAGTGTTTGCCGCCGAAAGATAAAAGTCGAGCCTCGCCTTGGTTCCGTGACGGCAAGCGTCAATGCCGGAAGTGCCTGATGCCGGTGAACACCATGGCGATGCCGTGCTCGTTGGCGGCCTTGATGACGTCTTCGTCGCGCATCGAGCCGCCGGGTTGAATGACGGCGGTGGCGCCGGCCTCGACGCAGGCAAGCATCCCGTCGGCGAACGGGAAGAACGCGTCCGAGGCCACGACCGAGCCTTTGGTCAGGGGCTCTGCGAGCTTTAAGTCGCGCGCCGCGTCCTCGGCCTTGCGAGCCGCGATTCGCGCCGAATCGACGCGGCTCATCTGCCCCGCCCCGATGCCGACGGTAGCGAGGTCCCTGGCATAGACGATGGTGTTGGACTTGACGTGCTTGCCGACGCGAAACGCGAAGCGCAGATCGCGCATCTCGGCCTCGGTCGGCGCGCGCTTCGTCACGACCTTCAGCGGCATATCGTCGACGACGGCGTTGTCGCGGGTCTGCACCAGAAGCCCGCCCGCCACCGTCTTTGCGCTCACTCCGCGCGCGCGGGGATCGGGCAGGCCGCCTGCGAGCAGCAGCCGCAGGTTCTTGCGCTTGCCGATGATGGCGATCGCCTCCTCGGTCGCGTCGGGCGCGATGATGACTTCGGTGAAGATGCCGGCCACCGCATTGGCCGCATCAGCATCGAGCGTGCGGTTGAAGGCAATGATGCCGCCATAGGCCGAGGTGGTGTCGCAGGCGAGCGCCTTGCGATAGGCACTGGCAAGATCCGCACCTTCCGCGACGCCGCACGGGTTGGCGTGCTTGACGATGACGCAGGCCGCGGTGCGCGCCGCATCGAATTCGGCGACGCATTCATAGGCCGCATCGGTGTCGTTGATGTTGTTGTAGGACAGTTCCTTGCCCTGCAACTGCCGCGCGGTGGAGACGCCGGCGCGCCGCTCGGGCGTGCGGTAGAACGCGGCGCTCTGGTGCGGGTTTTCGCCGTAGCGCAGCGTCTGCGCAAGACGGCCGCCGACGGCGCGATAGTCCGGCGCGTCGGTCCCAAGCTGCGCCGCGAACCAGTTGGAGATCGCGGCGTCGTAGGCGGCGGTGCGCGCATAAGCCTTGGCGGCGAGGCGCTGGCGCAGCGTTTGCGTGGTTGCGCCGGCGTTGGCGGTGAGTTCGTCGAGCACCGCCTGATAGTCCTGCGGTTCGACCACGACCGCGACGTCGTCGTGATTTTTCGCGGCGGCGCGGATCATCGCCGGGCCGCCGATGTCGATGTTCTCGATGCAGTCCTCGTAGGCCGCGCCTTTGTCGACGGTCGCCTCGAACGGATACAGATTGACCACCAGCAGGTCGATCGGCGCGATGTCGTGATCCGCCATCGCTTTCGCATGATCGGCGTTGTCGCGGATCGCGAGCAGGCCGCCGTGCACCTTCGGGTGCAGCGTCTTGACCCGGCCGTCCATCATTTCCGGAAACCCCGTCAGCTCGGAGACATCCTTCACCTTCAGCCCGGCCGCGGCGATCGCCTTGGCGGTGCCGCCGGTCGAGACCAGATCGATGCCGAGGCCGGCGAGAGCCCGCGCAAATTCGATCAGGCCGGTCTTGTCGGAAACGGAAAGCAGGGCACGCGTCACGTGGCGCGGTCGGTCGGTCATGGGCGGATCCTCTGTCTGAAGGAATACCTATGCCCAGGCGCGCGGCGGATATGTCCCGCGCTTCCCGATGGTGCTCCATCCAAGGTCGCCAGTCGCGCGAGCGAGGATTCGTTAGCAGCTTTTGCCGCCCTTCACAACGACCGGAAAAGGTCGAGTCGTACGCCTTACAGCGGCAATTCCGGCTGCCGGCTCGCACTGCGGCGGGCGTTGGTGGCGGTGGGCGAGGCGGCCGAACGGACGAAGCTCCATCGCACGCTGGGGGCTTCCCGCGCGTTCTGATGAATCACGATCTGCGCGGTGCGGCGCGGGCCGTCATTGCCGGCGAGAAACACGCTGTCTTCGAGGTGGACGCGGTCGTCGGGCGTCTCGAACGTCCAGACCTCGCGGTTTTGCAGCACCAGCATCACGCCGCGCGCATCGCTGAGGCGGCTCGCCTTGATCGACGGATGCAGATGGAAACGCAAGGCGTAATCGATCCGGCTGCCCTTCATGCGGCCGCCGGGCGCGGGCGCCAGCGTGTCCTCGCCCTCCAGCCGGGAGCCGTCGGTCGCCATCGTCAGCACGCGGCGATGGATCAGGCCGAACCGGGCAAGATAGCCGTCATGCGACGCCTCCAGCCGTTCGCCCTCCTCCACGATCTCGCGGGAGCTGTGAACATCGGCCGGGCCGCCGACGATCGGCACGCCTTGCAGCAGCCGTTTCATGGCCGATTGTTCGACGAACCGGCACGACGACGTCGCATGGCAGGTCAGCGTCGAATGAGCCGGCGTGGTGCGCGCGAAGGTGCGCCAGTTGTCGCGGCCGGTCGAGGGCGTGCCGCAATTGGTCACGATCCGGTTCAGACCGCAGGACAGCTCGAACGACAGGCACCCGGCATGCGCCTCTTCGCTGAGGTTCGACGGCGGCGGAGGTCCGGTATCGACGATCAGCGTCGTCACGCCGGCGTCAAGCCGCTGGAAGCCGGTGTGCGGCATGTTGGCCATCGGCATGCCGCGGGTGTCGTCATAGGCCAGAAGCGTTGCCAGGAGATCGGACGGCGTGCCGCTCATGCCGTTGAACAGCGCGAAATTGCCGTCGCCGTGGCGGAAGAAGCGCAGCATCGGCATCATGCGGTCGATGGCGTTCAATAGCGCCGGCGGCGGTGCGATGTTGCGCGCGGCGAAGGTCTGCCTGAGCGGCAACAGGTCGATCAGCAGTTCGATCAGGGCGCCGGGATTGCGCGAGACATGGCCGCCGTCGGGCAGGATCTGCCGCCGCAATTCGTCGGACAGCTTGCGCGTCGCGGTGCGGATCGCGCGGGCCTGGTTGGCAAGACAGAGCGATGCGTAGCACAGCGCGATCAGGACCTGGAGCCGAGCAACGCCGTCCGGAGCGTCATGCAGCCCGAAACGCAACAGGCGAATGTCGCGGGCGAGCGCGCGCAAATAGCGGCGATAGAATTTTCCGTCGGTGTCGCTGAGCACAAGCGGCGCTTGCGACAACAGCGAGATGACGCGGCGGGCCATCACATCGGCGCGTCGTCCCAGCGGCCGCCGGCGCACCGGATTCGACATCCAGTCGTCGACCAGCGATCGCGCATTGGCGCGCGTGATCGCGGTATCGGCGGCGCGCAGATGCCGCAGCCAGCCGAAACCCAGTAGCGCGGCCTCCCAATCTTCCGAAGGCGGTTCGAGATCGAAGATCGAGCGGGAATGGCAGGTGACGATCTTGCCCGCGAACACGAAGCGGCCGGCATAGATCTCGGCGGCGCGGGTGGCGTCGGCCGTGCGCAGATCATGCGGCGCGATCATCAAGCGGTCGGTGCGGCCGGGCCACAGCCGCGACAGGGCGGCAGAGCCGCCGCCCGCGCGCGCGGCTGCCCGTCGAGCGAAACGGCGGAGAACCAGCGTTGAAATGCGTCTGCGATGAGCGACCGACACGCGCGCCTTGAAAGAGTGAGGATTCCCGCGAATCCCGGTGAATTTGAAGAGAACTCTCTGCGAATCCTTTTTAATCCGCAACGGCCGGCAACGCACTATCTTGAAATGTGGCGAATCCTCTCGGGCGCGCTCTGGAGGTCAACACTTCGTCAGGCGCGCCGCGTAGAAGCCGTCCAGTCCGCCAAGTCTGAAATCCTCGCGCGGCAAATGGCAGGGAAGGGTGCGCACATCGCCCGCTGTTGTCACGATATCCGTCAGTCCGGCGACGTCTGCCGCGCTGACCGGCACGCGCCGCGCCGCTGTGTCGGACGCGAGCAGCGCATCGACGACCTGTTCGCTCTCCTCGGGTTCCAGGGAACAGGTACAATAGATCAGCGTCCCGCCTGGTTTGAGCAGCGAGAACGCTTTTTGCAGCAACCGGTTTTGCAGCGCTGTCAGCGCGGCGATGTCCGAATCCTGCTTGAGCCACGCCACGTCCGGATGACGGCGGATGGTGCCCGTCGCCGAGCAGGGCGCGTCGACCAGCACGCCGTCGAAGCCCTCGCCCGCGGCATCATCCTGCCATTCGACGGCGTCAGCGACGAGCGCGCGCGCGTTCAGCGACAGCCGGTTGAGATTTTCGCGCAACCGCGCCACCCGGTTTGGCGACCGGTCGATGGCGGTCACGTCCGCTCCCGCCTGCGCGAGCTGCGCGGTCTTGCCGCCGGGCGCCGCGCAAAGGTCGACGATGCGCCGTCCTTTGAGATCGCCGAACAAACGCACCGGGAGCGCGGCGGCGGCGTCCTGCACCCACCACCGCCCTTCCGAAAATCCGGGCAGCATCGTGACCGGGCCCTGCAACGAGGTGCGCACAGTCCCGGTCGGCAAGGCCTCGCCGTGCAGCCGCGCCGCCCAGTGCGCCGCATCCGTCTTGACGGTGAGATCGAGCGGCGGTTCGTGGCCGATCGCCACGGCGATGGCCTTCGCGGTGCTCTCGCCGTAGTGCGCGATCCACCGCGCCATCAGCCATGGCGGGACGTCGAGCGTCTCGGCGCAAACCTCATCGATCAGCGGCTGACCTTCACGCGCGCAGCGGCGCAGCACCGCATTGACCAGTCCCGCATATTTCGCCGCGCGGCGGTCCGATTGCACCAGCCGCACCGACAGATCGACTGCGGCATGATCCGGCACGTCCATCCAGAGAATCTGCGCCGCGCCGATCAAAAGCGCGCTCTGGGCGCGCGGCGCATCGGTCGGGATGCCGCGATCGAGCAGCCGCGACAGCAAATGGCCGAGGGTTCCGAGGCGGCGAAGGATGGTTGCCACCAGACGCCGCATCAAGGCGCGGTCGCGATCGGCAAGCGCCTTCAGGCCGGGATGCGCGGCGGCGCCCTCGAGCTGTTCGTCGAGCGTGCGACGCTTGTGCAGGACGCCGTCGAGAATATCCGCAGCGATGCGCCGGGCCGCGAGGCCTGGAACCTCGGTGGGCGGTGCGAATCGGGTTGACGGCATGAGACAGGCATCGCTTAAGAAGGAGAACATGAATAATGCGTCCGCTGCGCGCGTGTCGCAGCGGAACGTCATTCGTGACATGCGAATATGCCAAATATAAGAATCGCCATCATGTTCTTGCACCTCGAGCGTGATTTGCGACGGATGACATCGGAAATGCGATAACGGTGCCGATGGAGGATTGAGATGGCGGACGAGCCCTCTGGGTTGGCGGATACCGGCGGCGCCGCGCGCAAATCCCTGACGCCGGCGGCCGCGCGTGCGCTTGCCGAAGCCGAAGCCCGCCGCGCCGCCGCGCCGACCGCTGTTTCCGCGGGACCAAAGGAGATTCATGGGCCGAAGGGCCCCGAGCCGACGCGGTTCGGCGACTGGGAGCGCAACGGCATCGCATCGGATTTCTGAGCGGATCGTCGTTTCCGCGTCGCTTGCAGCTTGCGCGGGCTTGCGGTGCGGCGCGACTCACTCTATTCTAGGAATATGTACCCATATATCAGAATAAATGCATCGTCGGGGCCGCTTCGACGCGCTCGGCGGTCGCTGGTTCTGCCCTGGATTTTCACCCTGGGCGTCGTGGCGGGCACGATGCTGCCGATTCGGAACTGGGTGCACTGGCCGGCTGCTGTCGTTAACCAAACGTCGCTGTCGTCCGAGGCCGATGCGCGCGCGATTTGGGCCCGCGCCGCCGGTTCTGGGCTGCGGCACCCGGTCGACGTGGTCAGGACGATCGACGGCGATACCTTCGAAGCGGTCGTTCATCTCTGGCCCGGTCTCGACATGACGACGCGGGTGCGGCTGCGCGGCATCGACGCGGCGGAAATGAGGGCCGCATGTCCAGAGGAATTTCGGCTGGCGAAGGCCGCGAGCGCCGCCCTGCGCGATCTGCTCGGCGAGGGCGGCGTCACCATCTCCGACATCGGGCCCGACAAATATAACGGGCGCGTCCTCGCCGATGCCGCTACCGCGCACACCCCCGACGTCTCGGCGGCGATGCTGGCGAGCGGTCACGCCCGCAGCTACCACGGCGGACATCGCGGAAGCTGGTGCAATAACGCAAGCCGGTAGATGCGTATCGATCAGCGCCGCGTCACCACCACCGGCGTTCCGATCGAAACGCGCCGATAAAGGTCATCGATGTCGTCGTTGTACATGCGGATGCAGCCGTAGGACACGAAATGGCCGACCGATTGCGGCCGGTTGGTGCCGTGAATGGCGTATTGCCCGCCGCCGGACAGCGTCATCGCCGCGACGCCCATCGGATTCGACGGCGAGCCTCCGGCGATCACGTCCGGAATGTTCGGATGGTCGCGCTTGACGTCCGCCGGGGGCGCCCATGCGGGATTGCGATACTTGCCCTCGATGCGGGCGGTGCCCGCCCATTGCTTGCCGGCCTTGCCGACGCCGACGGGATAGCGGATCGCACGATCGGGATCGACGATCAGGTAGAGCCGGCGCTCGTTCGTTTTCACCACGATCGTGCCCGGCGCATAGTCGCCGCGGTAAACCACCATATCCGGCCGTGCCTCGGCCGATGCGATTCCGAGCAGACCCGCTCCGATGGTGACGGCAAGCGCCGCCGCAATTCTCGTCAACATCCCCTCGCTCCAGGGCCTGCGCCGCAGCCGGACGCATCGAACCGCACCGCGTCGGCATTCAAATAAAATTGCCCGGACAAAGTAAATGATTGGAAAACAACACCGGAATGCGGAACCGCCTCACGTGCGCTCCGGTCGCTGATGGCTGCGTGCCGGAAGCGTTGCGGCGGAGAGAGGATAAAGACGTTATCCCGTCCTCGCCAGCGCGCCGTCGATCATCGCGATCGCGTTCGGCAAGCCGTAGATTGCGACGAACGAGCCGAAGCGCGGTCCCTTTTCCTGCCCGAGCAGCACCTGATAGAGCATGTTGAACCAGTCGAGCGCGACGCCGGGGCGGCCGTCCCTGGCGAGCTTCTTGTGGTTGAGGAAGGGTTCGCGGCGGCCGATCTCATAGACCGCGTTCTGGATGTCTTCCGCCGAGGCGTCCGCGGGCAGTTGCGACAGCGCATCGCGCAGGTCCTGCAAGGCGGCGCGCTCGCTTTCGGTGGGTTTGCGGAATGTTTTCGCCGGCGCCACGAAATCGCGATAGTAATTGATGGCATAGCCGACCAGCGCATCGAGCTTCGGATGGGTCTGCGGCGTGACGCCGGGCCGGTAGCGGCCGATGAAGCCCCACAGGGTTTCGGCGTTCTCCGCGTTCGACGACGACACCAGCGTCAGCAGCAACTGGAACGTGACCGGCATGTCGGCCGCGGGTGGCAGGCCGGCATGGATGTGCCAGACCGGATTGGCGAGCTGCTGCCTCGCGTCCTGACGCGGATAGCCTTCGAGGAATTGCTGATAGTCGTCGACGTTGCGCGGGATGACGTCGAAATACAACCGCTTCGCCGACTTCGGCTCGCGATACATGAACAGCGACAGCGATTCCGGCGAGGCGTAGCGCAGCCACTCGTCGATGGTCAGGCCGTTGCCCTTCGATTTCGAAATCTTCTGGCCTTTGTCGTCGAGGAACAGCTCGTAGTTGAAGCCCTCCGGCGGCGTGCCGCCGAGCGCGGAACAGATCCTGCCCGACAGCTTGACCGAATCGATCAGGTCCTTGCCCGCCATTTCATAATCAACCCCGAGTGCGGTCCAGCGCATCGCCCAATCCGGCTTCCACTGCAATTTGCAATGTCCGCCGGTGACGGGGACCGTGACGCGCTCGTTGGTTTCGGGATCGTCGTAGGAGACCGTGCCGGCTTTCGCGTCGTGCGCAACGATCGGCACCTGCAACACCACGCCGGTGCGCGGGCAGATGGGCAGGAACGGCGAATAGCTCGCGGCGCGCTCCTCGCGCAGGCTGGGCAGCATGATCGCCATCACCCTGTCGATGTTTTCGAGCACCTTCAGAAGCGCGGCGTCGAAGCGGCCCGAAGTGTAGTAGGCGGTCGAACTGGCGAACTCGTAGTCGAAGCCGAAAGTGTCGAGGAAGGCGCGCAGGCGGGCGTTGTTGTGCTCGCCGAAGCTGTCATGGGTGCCGAAGGGATCGCGCACTTTCGTCAGCGGCTTGCCGAGGTCCCGCGCCAGCAGGTCCTTGTTGGGCACGTTATCCGGCACCTTGCGCAGGCCGTCCATGTCGTCGGAAAACGCCAGCAGCCGCGTCTTGATCCTGTCTTCGGTCAGCACCCGGAAGGCGTGGCGCACCATGGTGGTGCGCGCGACCTCCCCGAAGGTGCCGATATGCGGCAGCCCGGAGGGGCCGTAGCCGGTCTCGAACAGCACCTCGTCCTTCGGCGCCGTCCTCAGGCGCGCGACGATCTTCTTCGCCTGTTCGAACGGCCACGCACTGGACTGCTCGGCGAGGTCGCGCAGGTCGCCCGCGCTGACGGGATGGTCGTCTGGCATCGTCTCTCCGATCGGCATTTGTCGTCATGCCCGGCCTCGTGCCGGACATCCACGCCTTACAGCCGCGTGCGGAAACGCAAAGACGTGGATGGCCGGGACAAAAGGGTGTTCACGCCCGTCCTCGACGAGCTATGCCCGGCCATGACGGAACGTTGTCGAATGTCGCAGATGATCTAGCAGAACGAAACGCCCCGCGACAGTTCCACGCCGGCATCACAGGCCCACTCTACGCCTAAAACGGACTGACGGAAAAATACCGAAGCCACAGGTCGGTATAGCGGCCTTTTTCCCAGATCCGGAACAGCGCCCAGTTCAGCGCCTGGCGCAGCACGTCATTGCCCTTTTTCACGGCGATGCCGACGCCTTCGCCGAAATAGCGGCTCTCGACGAAGGCGCCGCCGCTGAACGCGCAGCAGCCTTGCGAATCGGTGCCGTTGATCCAGAACGCAAGCGAGATGGCGTCGCCGAAGATGAAGTCGACCTCGCCTTTCCGAAGCGCCTGCCGCAACGCCTCGCCGTTCGGATAGGCGTGCAGTTCGGCATCGGTGAAGAAAGCCTTGAGGTAGGCCTCGTGCGCCGATCCCGCGATCACGCCGACCTTCTTGCCCTCGAGATATTCCGGTCTCACCTCGGCCATGACGGCGTCGCGCCGCGACACGAATCGCGCCGGCGGCCGATAGTATGGATCGGTGATGTCCACCCGCTTGCGCAACTCCGGCGTTACCGCGAGCGAGGCGATGATGGCGTCGCCGCGATTGCTGATGAGCGCATCCACGAGCGTCTCGAAGCGTCGCATCTGAATTGTGCAGGTGACCTTGATCTCCTCGCAGAGCGCGCGCGCCAGATCGACATTGAAGCCGGCGGGATTGCCGTCGGGACCGGTGAAGTTGAAAGGCGGATAGTCGGTCTCGGTCAAAAAGCGGATCACGGTGAGACGGGACAGATCGGGGCGGTCCGGTCGGCGGCGCGGATCCCAGAAGCCAGGCACCGCTTGCGGCGCGACGGCCGCGGTCTTCGCGGCAGTGTTCGTTACTCCGGTTTCTGCGCGCGCGCCGGACGCTCCCAAGGCCAGCATCCCGCAGGTGGCGAGCAGGCAACCCAGCGTCGTCGCGCGGCTGCGCGTCAATCTTTCGTTGGCGGAGACGGTAATCTGTGGTTGCATCGCGCGGGGCTTTTCGGACGGAGGTCTTATAGACCATCCGGAGCGGGAGGCGAGTATCGTTTGTTGCGTAGGGGCGGCACTTGGCGAGACGGTACTTGGCGAGACGGAACCTGGCGGCGCGCGATCGCGTCGAGGACGGCGGACCGGCCGCCGCGCTGTTCCGCGCCGCGCCGGCGGGATCGCCGCTGCCATCCGGGGACGATGCTCGCGCTCCACAGTCGAGCAACGACAACTGGCTATATGATCCGGAACCGGGCCCGCCGGATGAACTGGATTGCCTGCGACTGGTTTTTGCTCCGGCCTTGCTGAACGAGGCAGAGGCGCGGGGCCGTGAGGTCGGGACCGGCGCGGATCAGGCGCTGATCCGGTCGGGCGTCATCGACGAGAACGCCTATCTGCAAGCGCTATCCGTTCACACGGGTCTTGCGGTCGAGACATTTGCGGAGATTTCCCGCGCCGATTGCCCCTTGTCCGATCGTCATTTGCCGCATACCGCGGAATACGGGCTGCTTCCTCTGCGCCGGCATGGGCAATTGGTCTGGGCCATTGCACCGCGCGGGTTCGCCGCGCGAAGGCTCTGTCGCCTGGTTGCCGCATATCCATCGCTATGCGATCGGGTCCGTCTGACTTCGATGCGAGACCTCAATCAGTTTCTGCTGCGGCAGGAGGCGGGCGACGCGCTCGGGCGGTCCGCCGCCCATGCGCTCGGCCGGCGATTCCCGACCCTGTCCGCGGCGCCTGTCGCCGATGGCGTGTTCGGCGGGCGGGCGATGCGGCGCTTCGCGCTGACCGGCGCGTTTGCCATCATGATGACGCTGGCGCCGGCCTCCGCCATGGGGGTATGGAACAGCGTGCTTGCGGTATGGTTTCTCGCATTCATCGGCCTGCGGCTCGCGGCCAGTTTGACACCGGCCCGCCCGGAGGCGTGGCAGCCGCGCATCCCGGACCACCGTCTGCCGGTCTACACGGTGATCGCGGCGCTGTATCGCGAGGCGGCATCGGTCGCGGCGCTGATGCAGGCCATCGGCGCGCTGGACTACCCGCGCGAAAAGCTCGACGTCATCATCGTGACCGAACTCGACGATCTGGAAACCCGCGCCGCTCTTTCGAAGCTCGGCCCGATGCCGCACGTCCAGGTCATGCCTGCCCCGGCGCAAGGGCCGCGCACCAAACCGAAGGCGCTGAATTGCGCGCTGCCGTTCGCGCGCGGCAGCTTCATCGCCGTGTTCGACGCCGAGGACCGCCCCGATCCGGGCCAGCTCCGCGCCGCGCTCGGAGCCTTTCGCGCTCACGGTGCCGACGTGGCCTGCGTCCAGGCCAGCCTCTGTGTCGAAAACCAGTCGGACAGTTGGCTATCGCGCATGTTCGCCGCCGAATATGCCGGACAGTTCGACGTTTTCCTTCCGGGACTGGCGGCGTTCGGCGTGCCGCTGCCGCTCGGCGGATCGTCGAACCACTTTCGCACGGCGCTCCTCCGCGAGGTGGGCGGCTGGGATGCCTACAACGTCACCGAGGATGCGGACCTCGGCTTTCGGTTGGCGCGCTTCGGCTACCGGTCGACCACCTTCGCGTCGACCACGTTCGAGGAGGCCCCGGCGCGGTTCGGCGGATGGCTGCGCCAGCGCTCGCGCTGGATGAAGGGGTGGATGCAGACCTGGAGCGTCCACATGCGTCGGCCCTGGCGACTGTGGCGTGATGCCGGTGCGAAGGGGTTTTTTACGCTGAACGCCGTCGTCGGCGGCAATGTGCTGACGGCGCTCGCCTTTCCGATTCTCGCGGCCGACATGACCGTCGATCTGCTGGGGCGCGCCGGCGGCGGAACGGGATGGGTTGCCGCCGGCCGGGTCGCGCCGCTGTATTTGACCGCGATCGTCGCCGGGTTCGTCTCGACCATCGCGATCGGCCTGATGGGCCTTGCGCGGCGCGGGCAATTGCGGCAGGGCTGGATCCTGGCGTTGACGCCGCTTTACTGGGGTTGTCTTTCGATCGCGGCGTGGCGCGCGCTGTATCAACTGCTGACCGAGCCCTATCGCTGGGAGAAGACCGAACACGGCCTGTCCCGGCAAATCCGATCGAACGCCCGTTCTCGGACGCCCGCCTCCCGCGCCATGGCTTTACAGCGGCGGCGGCGCTACAGATAGCGCTTGAGATCGGCGGCGGCGGCTTCGGGCGATCGGTTGAGATTGAACGGCGAAACGAAGTGGCCGTCGCGGTCCATCAGATAGATCAGCGCCGTATGATCCATCGAATAATCGCCGTCCTTCTGCGGAATCTTTTTGGCGAAGACCCGGTATCCGGACAAGATTTTCGCGACAGCGGCCGCATCGCCTGTCAGGCCCTTCAGGTGGGGATCGAAGCTGGAAAGGTACTCTTTCATCACAGCCTGGGTGTCGCGCTCGGGATCGACCGACACGAAATAGGCATTGACGCGGTCGGCGTCCTTGCCCATCGCCCGCAGCACCTCCGACATTTCGAACAGCGAGGTCGGGCAGACGTCGGGACAGTGAGTGTAGCCGAAGAAGATGAGCGTCGGACGGCCCACCAAACTCTTTTCGGTGACTGTCTGGCCGGTCTGGTCGGTCAGTTGGAACGGGCCGCCGATCTTCGCCGGCGTGGACTTGCCGAGGCCGCCACCAGTCAGCCCACCGCCGAGCCACAGCACCAGCGTGAGGCCAATGGCCAGGCTGCTGATGAAAGCCGCGAACACAACCAGCGGGCGGGTCACTCGATTTGTCATCAGACGTCCTTAGAGCATTTGCGGCTAGAGCCTTTCCGCTTCTGATGGAATCAGAAGCGGGCTCTATGATTTTGATTTGACGCGTTTTCTTTACGCGAATCGGTATCCACTTCGCTTGAAAACGCTAATTATAATAACTTGCGCATAGTCCGATCGCAAAATCAGTCTCCCTTTTGCGGAATACGCGCGAGTGTGCTGATTTCCGAAGCTCGCATGTCCTTGCAGTAACCTTTGATGCGAACGTCTGAATCACCACACTAGAGGCAGGCGGCGACGATGGAAGCCGGTTCCGTCGTGCATCTGGAAGTGCATCCGGAGCGCCAGCCCGCGCAGCAGCAATGCCGCACCGGCGGCCATGCTGCCTGCTGCCATCGTGGAAGCGAACCCGCATTGCGAGGCCGCCGTTTCTTGCAAGTCCCGTGTATAGTCCCACTCAATGTCGGCGGCTGTCCCGCCGATCCGGTGAGATTCAGATAAGGCCAGTTGCGACCCTAAGGCAAGCGCAACCGCCTGCGATCACGCGGTGATGAATTGGCCGGTATCAGCGCGCCGACGACGCCTGCGCGTTGAGGTAGCAGGGACGATACATACCGGCGAGCTGGCGGCCGCGCAGGAAGATCATGCGCCGCGTCAAGCCGCCACGCTGTTTGATCCAGCGCCGGACGGCCGACGGATACATCAGATACAGCATGTGGGTTGCTTCGGGATTTGTCACAGCCCGCCCGTCGGATCCGATGTCCCAGGCGGCATGGAATCCGAGAGCCGCATGGGACGTGACGCAAATCCTGTCATGCGGAACCGCGCCGAGAACGATGGTGCAGGCCGACGCGCATAGACCGTCGATGATGACGAACTGACCGGTCTCGCGAAGGTTCTGGTATTTGTCGACGTAGGTCCCGATCCGGCCGCCGCGATCTTCGGCGATTCGGACCACGGCGTGGCTTGCCGCTACATACCCAAGCACGAGAACCGCTGCGAGCAATGCCGTCACGACCTTCATAGTCCGCTCCGGTGCAAAAGCTGTCGATGCCGAATCTGAAGAACGTGTGCGACGGCAGGGCCATCACCCTCCTGTGAGATCGGCGTTTTGTCCAGTTCGCCGCGATCTCTCAAATCAGATTCAAATCCACTGTTGCCGATGCGCTGCACTTGCAGGCGAAGCGTCGCGCGGAAGCGGCGGATTTTATGGTTAACTTGCCCAAATTTTGGAATGGTCTTGGGAACCTGGCCGGCTTTGCCGCATCCATCTTCCGAGGATAGAGTATTTTCGAGATCGGGAGCGAGGCGCATGCAACAGGTTCAGTCCCGGCTGGCCGCGGGTCCGTGCGATGACGATGCGGAACTGGTTCGCCGCGCCCGCGCGCGCGACGAAGGCGCCATCCGCGCCATCCTGCGGGCGAACAATCGCAAGCTCTACCGGATCGCACGCGGCATCCTTCGCAACGACAGCGAGGCCGAGGACGTCGTGCAGGAAACCTACGTTCGCGCCTTCACGCATCTGGAGAGCTTTCGCGGCGACTCCCGGCTCTCGACCTGGCTGGCGCGCATCGCCATGAACGAGGCGCTTGGCCGGCTGCGGCGCCAGCGCCCGAGTGTCGACTGGACAACGTTGGAACCGGTGGCGTCGGACGCCCGCATCATCCAGTTCCCCGTCTCCGCCACCTCCGATGATCCGGAAAAAACCATGGCCCAGCGCGAAATGCATCACATCGTCGAGCAGGCGGTTGACGAACTGCCCGAGGCATTCCGTATCGTCTTCATCACCCGCGTGATCGAGGGAATGAACGTGGAGGAAACCGCCGCGATTCTCGACATCAAGCCTGAAACGGTGAAGACGAGGCTTCATCGCGCCCGCGCGATGCTGCGCGCGAATGTGGAAAAGAAGATCGGCCCCGTCGTGATGGAGGCGTTTCCCTTTGCCGGCAAGCGTTGCGCGCGGTTGACCGGCGCGGTTCTCAGCCGGCTCGGCCTGGTCAAATAATTCGGGAACCTGTTCCGCCTGGCCGCATCCAATCCTGTGTCTCAACCAAACGCCACGGCGATCCGGTCGCGGCGTCACAGGAGTATCAAACATGCTTTTTCGACTGAGTGCGGCGATTGGCGCCGCAATGCTGCTGAGCAGCGGTGCCTTCGCGCAGAACGCCAAACTCACCGATCCGCAGATCGCGCATATCGCCTACACCGCCGGCGTTATCGACATCACCGCGGCAAAGCAGGCGCTTGAGAAATCCGAGAACAAGGACGTGAAGGCCTTCGCCAACGATATGGTGCGGGATCACGAGGCGGTGAACAAGCAGGCATTGGACCTGGTCAAGAAGCTCAAGGTCACCCCCGAAGACAACGACACCAGCCGCACGCTGTCCAAGAACGCCGCCGCCGAGCTCAAGAAACTGTCGACGCTGAAGGGCGCCGCGTTCGACAAGGCCTATATCGACAACGAGGTCGCCTATCACAAGGCGGTCGACAATGCGCTCGAAACCCAACTCATTCCCTCGGCCAGCAATGCCGAGTTGAAGAGCCTGCTGCAGACGGGACTGAAGATCTTCCAGGGCCACGAGCAGCACGCCGAGCACGTCGCGGCCGAGTTGAAGTAAGGAACGCCCCCGTGACGCCGGGCGGACATGGTCCGATCGTTGCGACCCTGGGACCCGCGGCCTTGGGGCTGGCAGTCCTGGGGCTGGCAGTCCTGGGGCTCGCGGTTTCTGGAATATCCGTCCCGGCCCGCGCGGCGACGATTCAAATCTCGATGCAGGACCTGGAGTTCGTGCCAGCCGCGGCGAGCGCTAAAGTCGGCGACACCGTCGAATGGGTCAACAAGGACATTTTCGTGCACACCGCGACGGCGCGGAACGGCGACTGGGACGTGACGCTGCCGCCGAAAAAAACCGTCAGGCTCGTTCTTAAAAAGGCGGGAACGATCGACTATTTTTGTCGCTTCCATCCCAACATGAAGGCCACTCTGACGGTCGCGCCGTAGGGTTCACGCCTGACCGCGCGATCGCGACGGTTTCACGCGCCGTAGCGCCATCGCGAGGCAAATGGCCACGCCGGCCTGCCAGACCGGATAAAGCGCGGACGTCAGATCGAGGTTCAGCGCGTTGTCCAGCGCGAGCAGCGCGCCGGCGCTGGTGCCGATCACCAGCATCGGCAGCCATGCCAGCGGATCGCGCGGCCCCGCCGGCAGCAGGCTGATTCCGAGCGCCATGACGCCGGAGCCGACAAAACCTCCGGCCAGGCCTGACAGAACATTTCTGACCGCCCTTTCGGAAGCGGTGATCTGTCCGTCGATCCAGACCGCCGAGTCGACCGCCCAGACGAAAGCGATCATCGTCACCACGGCTCCCGCCGGCGCCGCCCACCTCGGATTATTCGAGTCGAACTGGATCAGAACGAGGACGAGGATCGCGAACGGCACCGCCAGAAGCGCAATCCGCACGTCGCCGGGAGAACCATTCATGTGGTCGATCAACGGCTGGAGCAGCGGCGTCAGGATGCCGGTCCCGATGCCTGCGGCGCCCGTCTTGAGGAGTTCGTCGCGGCTATCGTCATGCGGCGCGGCCATCCCGGTCACGGCCTCCCTGGTCCGCCCCAAGCGGCGATGATGGAGCGGGCGAAGGGAATCGAACCCTCGTATGCAGCTTGGGAAGCTGCCGTTCTACCATTGAACTACGCCCGCATGTCTGCTGTCCCTGATGTAGCCGAGACTGGCCGGTCCGCCAAGCGGCATGCGAACCGCGCCGCAAGGACGGAAATGTTCGTGGAATCGTTCCAGGGCTCCTGACGATGGATGTCCGGGATCAGCGCGCCGGCGGATAACACGACCGAAGCGATCATGTAAGCATCGGCCGTCGCCACGTCGCTCCGCTCGATGCCGGCGAGATAGCGGGCCAACGGATTCCCCCCGGCCTCCGGGTCGCGACGGCCGGAATAAACGTTCGTGTCAATGCTCTCGCCCCTCAGCGCCGTTCGGACACCCCGCCGAGGGCACCGATAACGACCAGAGGAACCAGCAGAAGGACCACCAGAGAAACCAGCAGGGAACCCACTGGGACCACCCCGGAATCTGTCAGATATGCGATCAGAACGGCGATCCAGCACAGACCGACGCCCCACAACGAGACTGACAGCGAATTTGGAAGCTTGGCCATAAGCGCCCTTTCTCGGGCGCAACGGGGGGAGGAAACAGTTCCTACCGACGCGAAAGCGCCCGGCAGGAGTCATCAGCCTTGCGGCGGTTATCGGGGAACCCCATCCCCATCGATTTGGATCATGCTAGCCGTATCGGCGCTCCGGTCAAGTCCGACCATGAGCAGGAAACGCCCGGTATGAGGATAACCGCCAGGACGCGCGTCCGTTCCGTCCGCTGCCCTACACCCGGAAATGCTTCGACAGCTTGAGGCCCTGGGCCTGATAGTTGGAGCCGATGCGCTGGCCGTACATCGCGGCGGGGCGAGCCAGCATCCTTTCATAAACAAGGCGGCCGACGATCTGACCATGCTCGAGGATGAACGGCACCTCGCGCGAGCGCACCTCCAGCACCGCGCGCGATCCCTGCCCGCCCGCGCTGGCATAGCCGAAGCCCGGATCGAAGAAGCCGGCATAATGCACGCGGAATTCGCCCACCAGCGGATCGAACGGCACCATTTCCGCGGCGTAATCGGGCGGCACCTGCACGGCTTCCTTGGATGCGAGGATGTAGAACTCGCCGGGATCGAGGATCAGGCTGCCGTCCGGCCGCGCCGCGATCGGCTCCCAGAACTCGCCGACCGCATAGCCGCCGCGGCGATCGATATCGATCACGCCGGTATGGCGCTTGGCGCGATAGCCGACGAAGCCGCCGCCGTTCTTGCCCGACAGATCGACGCTGAGCGCCACGCCGCTGGCGAAGTCGGTGTCGTCGCTATCGACCAGCCGTTCCCGCGCATGCAGCGCGTCGAGTTCGTCGGCATCGAGAACGGCGTCGCCGCTGCGGAAGCGGACTTGCGACAGTCGCGAACCCTCGCGCAGCAGCACCGGAAACGTCTTCGGGCTGATCTCCGCGTAGAGCGGACCGTGATAGCCGGCGCCGATCACGTCGAAGCGCCGGTTGCCGTCGGCGATCACGCGGGTGAACACGTCGAGCCGCCCGGTCGAGCTTTTCGGATTGGCGGCTGCGATGATCTCCGGCGGCAGCGCGAGGCTTTCCAGCAAGGGCACGATGTAGACGCAGTTGGTCTCCAGCACCGCGCCGTCGGAAAGATCGATTTCGTGCAGCTTCAATTCGTCGATGCGCTCGGCAACGGTCGCGCCCGGCCCCGGCAGAAAGCTGGCGCGCACCCGATAGGCGGTAGCGCCGAGCCGCAGGTCGAGACTTGCCGGCTGGATCTGGCTCTCGACGAAGGGATACTCGGGAAGAATCAGCCCTGCGTCCGCCATCGCCGCGATCATGCGGTCGGGCAGGATGCCGTTGGCGTCGGGCGGAAGCGTGAACGGCACGATGGCGTCCTGGCGGCGTGGGGCGATGGCGGCCCGATAGGCTTCGGTTATCCGACGGCCGCAGCGCGAATGTCAATTGATTGGCTTGACGGGCAGGACATGCCGGACTATGGCCTTTCCCGTGGTGATTTGAGCCGGCCGGCTTGCAGCCACGTTAAATAAGTCGCTAAACAGGCCGGGGACAATGTGATCCCGGCCCGTGGATTTTTCCAGGCCGGTTTTTTTGTGGCCGTTTTCCGAGGCGGTCGCGCAGGAGGTCACATGTCGCAGTCTTCGCCCGCACCCCGCTATCACCCCGAAACCCGGCTGGTCCATGCCGGCACGCTGCGCTCGCAGTTCGCCGAGACGTCGGAGTCTCTGTTTCTGACTCAAGGCTACGTCTACGACACCGCCGAGCAGTGCGAGGCGCGGTTCAAGGGCGAGGATCCCGGCTTCATCTACTCGCGCTACTCCAATCCCACGGTCGCCATGTTCGAGCAGCGGATGGCCGAACTGGAGGGCGCGGAGGCCGCGCGCGCCACCGCCACCGGCATGGCGGCGGTGACGACCGCGATGCTCGCTCCGCTCAAGGCAGGCGACCACGTCGTCGCGGCCAAGGCCCTGTTCGGCTCGTGCCGCTATGTGGTCGAGGACCTGCTGCCGCGCTACGGCATCGCCTCCACGCTGGTCGATGGCCTCGACCTCGATCAGTGGCGCGAGGCGATGCGGCCGAACACCAGAAGCTGCTTCATCGAAAGTCCGACCAACCCGACGCTCGACGTGCTCGACATCGGCGGTATCGCCGAGGTCGCGCATCAGGCCGGCGCGCGGCTGATCGTCGACAACGTGTTCGCGACGCCGATCTGGCAAAGCCCGCTGGCGCTCGGCGCGGACGTCGTGGTGTATTCGGCGACCAAGCACATCGACGGCCAGGGACGCACGCTTGGCGGCGTCATTCTGGCATCCAACGCGTTCGTGCAGGATCATCTGCAGACCTTCATCCGCCAGACCGGGCCGTCGATCTCGCCGTTCAACGCCTGGGTTCTCCTGAAGGGGCTGGAGACGCTCGGCGTCCGCGTCCGCCGGCAGACCGAGAGCGCGGCGGCGATCGCGGATGCGCTGGCGTCGCACCCCAAAGTGTCCCGCCTCATCTATCCCGGCCGGCCCGACCATCCGCAGGCGGCGCTGGTGAAGAAGCAGATGCGCGCCGGATCGACCCTGATCGGCTTCGAGGTCAAGGGCGGCAAGGCGGCCGCCTTCCGCTGTCTCAACGCGCTGAAGCTCGCGCGCATCTCGAACAACCTCGGCGACGCCAAGAGCCTCGTGACCCATCCGGCGACCACCACCCACCAGCGTCTCGCGCCGGAGGTCCGCGCCGGCCTCGGCATCGGCGAAGGCTTCATCCGTTATTCGGTCGGCCTCGAGCACAAGGACGACCTGATCGAGGACCTCGCCGCCGCGCTGGATATGGCGTGAACCGGCGCTTCGCAATCATCGTCATCCTGAGGTCATCGGTTCGGAAACGACTACCTCGTCGTGCCCCGGCCTTATGCCGGGCATGCACGTCTTGTGCAATTCGGTCAGAAAAGACGTGGATGGCCGGGACGAGCCCGGCCATGACGGAAAGCCGACTCTCGGTCAAACCCTCGGAACGTGCGGCGCGATCTCACAACGGCCGATCGGCGGTTGCGGCTGGCGGCAGCCTGACGGCCGCCTGGGCCTGACCCACCGACTGGATGATGTCGTCGCCGAGCAACTGGGCGAAACAGGCATAACCCCAGTCGTTCATGTGCAGTCCGTCCTTGGTCACGAAGGCGTCGAAGGGCAGCGACTGCCGGTCGTGCCAGTCGCGCATGACTTCGAAGCGCGGGAAGATCCCGATATGCCTGACGTGCGCGACCTTGCTCAGCAGGCGGACCATCCTGCCGGCAGTCTCGCCCCTGGCGTTGACGGCGGGCGCATATTGCGGATCGACCAGAACGAGATCGGCGCCGGAGGCCTGAATGGTCGCGACGCCGTCTTCGACGGTTTTCGCCGTGCTCGCGGGATCGAGATTGCGCAACACCGCGTTGGTGCCGACCTGCCAGATCACCATGTCGGGCTTGGCGTCGATCACTTCCGATCGCAGCCGCTTCATCATCTCCGGCGCGTCCTCGCCGCCCTTGCCGCGATTGATCACGGTGATGGAGGTCGTGGGATATTTGCGATGCAACCGGGCCGCCAGCCGGTTCGGATAATTGAATTCGGGGGACGTCGCGCCGTAACCCTGCGTCGACGACGAGCCGAAGGCGACGATGACGACCGGCTTGTTGGCGGCAAGCTTGGCCGCCACATGCGGCAGCGATCCCATCGACTGCGAGACGCCCTTCGGCGGCAGACAGGGGACGCGGCTGAGAATGTCGCGGCCGCGGGCGGCAACCGCCTTCACCATGTCGATCGTCTTTCCGGACGGGTCCGGCGTCGGCGTGCCGGGAGCCGCGGCCGCCGCGCCGGTCGACGGCGGCGCGGACAGGCCGGCGCCCATTGGCTGCGCGGTGGCGTTGGCCGCCGCGCTCTGGGCGACCACGCGCGAGGTCGGTGCGACAATCAACATGATCACCAGCGCGGCCGGACCGGAGACTCGGGAAAGGCGGCCGCGGATCGTCATTGGCGCCGGGTCTTGAGTTCGGCGGGATCGATATGAGCGGTGTTGATCACGAATGTCGACAAGGCGCGGCCGAGGCAATCGTGAACACGTTTGGCCAGATCGATACTGCGCACCGCGCTGAACAGATCGAATTCGCCGCTCTCCTTCCATTCGTTCATGATCGCAAACCGGTCGAACAGGGGAGCGTCGTGCTGTTGCGCGGCGAGCCGCATGTTGTCGATATAGGAGGCCGGTGAAACCATGGTTTCCGTGCGCGGGCTGTATTGCATGTTCATCAGCACGACGTCGGCGCCCGCTTTCTGCAAGGCGGCGACGCCTTGGTCGACGGCGCTGCGGAAGTTGTCGACGTCGACCGATCGCATAGCATCGACGGTCCCGGTCTGCCACACGACCAAGGTCGGCTTTTTCGTTTCCGCGAGCTTGCCCAGGCCCGGCGCGACCTCCTCGGCGGTCTTCCGGGGGGCCAGTTCCACCGACATGTTAACGGTGACGCCCGGCAATTTCTCGCGAAGCGCAGCCTGCAAGCGCGCGGGATAGGCGTCGCTCTCCGCTCCGGTTATGGTTGAGGAGCGGCTGCCGACAACCAGGATATCGACCGGTCCGCCGGTCTTGACCGCCGAGGCGACGCGGGACAGCGGGCTGTCGCTGGTCAAAAGATAGGCCGAAACGTCGCAGCTCTTGGGCAGGTCGTCGGCGCGCGCAAAGGCGCTGGCCCACAAACCGGCCAGCAAGAACACGACCGACGTCCAGCCGGCGCTCATGCTCCTCCTCCCGCCAGATCCGCGTCGCCGTCAGCGGCCCTGGTTCGGCTTCCGCCCTTTCCGGCAACCTTTTTGTACCATGAAAATATCCATGCGGCTGCCGACATGATCAGGATTCCGCAAACACTGATAACGAAGTGAATCCCGGCGCCGCCCGAGAATTCCGCCAGGATGAATTGTCCGGCGAAGGCCAGGAAGACGCCGATGCAGAAGATCTCCAGCGAATGCTGGCCGCACAGGATCATCGGCTGAAGCCATGGCGACGTCAGCCCCGGCCAGTCCCTCGGCAGAAAGCGGACGGTCAGCGCGGCGAGCGCCAGGAAATGGGCGATGCGAAGCACGTCGAGATTGGTCTTGTCGATGGGATACATCCACTGCTCGACGATGCCCGGCATGAAATGGTTGAGCTGGGGCACGTGCCAGGTCAGCGTGGTGTAGAAGGCGAACAGCAGATAGGCGACGCATATCCACAGCGTCACCGGCGACCAGATGATGCGCGACATCCGCTTCGCGCCTCCCAGCGCGCACCACGCGCCGAACACGAACAGCAACTGCCAGGCGAACGGATTGAAGTACCAGACCCCGTTGGGATAGGCCGGCAGCGCAAGGTCGAACTGCCAGGTGAGCGCATAAAGGGCTACCGACAACGCCAGCGTCACATCGGCCTTGCGCCGCATCAGCCACAAGATAAGCGGCAGGAACAGCATCAGCGCGATATAGAGCGGCAGCACGTCCATGTTGACGGGCCGGAACTTCAGCAGCAGCGCCTGCACGATCGTGACGTCGGGCTGCTTGAGGAAATCGAGAATGCCCATTTCCTCGGTGTAGAGCGGATTCTCGAAACGACTCGCGACATAGGAAATCTCCGCGAGAAAGATCGTGAACAGGAAGATGTGCGCCACGTATATCTGCCAGGCGCGCTTGAGAATGCGCGCGGCGGCGACGACGAATCCCCGCTGCGCCATGACCCGTCCGTAGACGAACGCCGCCGTATAGCCCGAGATGAAGATGAAGATCTCGGTGGCGTCGCTGAAGCCGTAATTGCGGATGGTGAGCCAGGTCAGAAGATTTTGCGGCAGATGGTCGATGAAGATCAGCCACAGCGCCAGCCCGCGAAACAGATCGAGCCGCAACTCGCGCTCGCGGGGTGCGGCGGGAATCGAAACGGCCGGCGCTTCGCGCGTGAGGCCGTCCGCCGCCACGCCGGCGCGGGCTTCGACAGCCGGATCGGCAACCGACGGCATGCGCTCTGCTTCGAAAAGGTCTCGGTCGCCCCCGGCCGAGACTGATTACGGGACGCCAGCTTCACGCTAACGGCGACAAAAAAGCAATATTGCGGTCGGAGTTCTATAGTCCGGAACCGCGCGCCATCACAACTAAGTGGGGGCTGGTTCCCCGGTCTGTTTTCGCTATGATCCGCCCCGACCTTTGAGCTTTCCGCTTCCGGTGACATCGGAAGCGGGGCTTTATGCTTTTGGTTTGACGAGGTTTCACGCGATCCGGTAGCTGGTTGCTGCAAAGGCATGCGAACTTCGGAATCCGGACACGCGTATTCCGTAACGAAGAGGATACCGGTTTTGCGGTCGGAATACGCGCAAGTTATAACTGACAGCGTTTTCTTCACGCTGACCGGATTTCACTTCGCCGGAAAATGCTCTAGAGAGAGTTTCAGATGTATCGCGCCGTTACCCGCCAGATCGAAGTCACCGTCGAACCGAACTTCATGCCGGAGCGGTCGTCTGCCGAGCGAGGTCATTTTTTCTGGTCCTACACCGTGGTCATCACCAACGCCGGGACGGATACGGTCCAGTTGCGTACCCGGCACTGGATCATCACCGACGCCTCCGGGCGGAAACAGGAAGTCCGCGGCGAGGGCGTGGTCGGCGAGCAGCCGGTGCTCGCGCCCGGCGAGCGCTTCGAATACACCAGTGGCGTTCCGCTGCCGACCGCCAACGGATTCATGAGCGGTCGCTATCAGATGATCTCGATCCGGAGCGGCGAGCCGTTCGAGATCGATGTTCCCACCTTCTCGCTCGACAGCCCCGACAGCAAGCGCGTGCTGAACTGAGGCGGCGCCGCGACGCAGCGGCGAGCGGACTCGATCCGCTGAGAGCCTGTTTGGAAAGTCACCGGGCACTTCCCGGCCGTTCCCCGGACGCAGCGCAGCGTGAAACGGTGCGCTGCTGCGCCGGGGTCTTTCGCGAGGTTTTCTGCAACGATCCCGGGTCTGCGCGGCGTCACGTCGTGCCGCGGCGCGCCCGGGACACCTGGAAAGCAAACTTTTCAAACAGGCTCTTATTCCACGCCGGCTTCCTGAGGGGTGAATTCGTACACCGAACTGCAGAACTCGCAGGTGACGGCGACCTTGCCGTCCTTCACCATCCCGGAGCGGTCCGGTGGCGCGAAGCTCTTCAGCATCGCCTCCACCGCGTCGCGCGAGCATGAACACTGCGCATGCAATTTTCGGGATGGAAACACCCTGACCCCGCGCTCATGGAACAGCCGGTACAGCAGGCGTTCGCCCGATAAATCGGGATCGATCAGTTCGAGATCTTCCACGGTGCCGATCAGCGACTGGCCCTCGACCCAGGCATCGTCCTCAGCAACCGTATGCACCGCGCTGCCCTCCGGCGCGTCGCCAGGATCGAGGTCGGCCTGACGCGCGCGCTCCGGCGCCTTGGGCAGGAACTGCAGCAGCATGCCGCCGCCGCGCCAGCCGCGCCTGGGACCACCGCCATCCCTGCGCCATTCCTCGCCGACCGCGAGGCGGACCCGCGTCGGAATCTGTTCGGAGCGCAGGAAATATTCATGCGCGGCGTCTTCGAGGCTGCCGCCTTCCAGCGCCACCAGCCCCTGATAGCGGCTCATGTCCGGCCCCTGGTCGATAGTCATGGCGAGATGGCCGCGTCCGAGCAGCGCGCCGGAATCCTGCGCACCGCCGAGCCGCGCCTTGTCGAAGCGGGCATAGGCCCGCAGCCGCGCCGGCGCGCGGAAGTCGACAATCAGGAACGACACCGGTCCGTCGGTCTGGGTCTGCAGGATGAAGCGGCCGTCGAACTTGAGCGAGGAGCCGAGCAGCGTCGTCAGCACGATCGCCTCGCCGAGCAGCTTGGCGACCGGCGCGGGATAATCGTGCCTGACCAGCAGTTCGTCGAGCGCGGGTCCGAGCCGGGTCAGCCGTCCGCGCAGATCGAGCGCGCTCACCTCGAACGGAATCACGGCGTCATCGACCGGAACGGCCGAGGGCGCGCGCGCCGGGGTTTCAAGCGATAGGGCGGGATCGGATATTGGTGAGGTCATGCCGCTCTATCTGGGGTCGGGGGCGCGGGATCGAAACCCCTTGAGAGCCGGATTCGGCACGCCGCTGCCCGCGTCCGCGCCGGTGCGGATCGAACCTGCCTCACACCCTTTTCATCTCGACAGACACTTTCGGTCCATTTTTGATGGTCTGATAGACGACGCAATAGCGCTCGGTCAGCTTGAGCAGGAGATCGAGCTTGTCCTGCGGCGCGTCGGTCTCGACATCGAACCGCAGGCGGATCGATTCGAAGCCGACCGGCGTTTCCTTATCGACGCCGAGCGTGCCGCGAAAATCGAGATCGCCCTCGGCGCTGACGTGGCCGGATTTCAGCGGCACCTCGATTGCGGTCGCGACCGACTTCAACGTGACTCCGGCGCAGGCGACCAGCGCCTCCAGCAGCATGTCACCGGAGCACAATTCGAGGCCGGAGCCGCCGGTGGCCGGATGAAGCCCCGCGACCGCAAGCGCGCGGCCGGTCTCCACCTTGCAGGCGATGCCTTCGCTGTCGATCGAACCCCGCGCCTTCAGCGTGATCAGCGCTGATTTCGGGTCGCTCTTGTAGCGCTCCTTGATCGGGGCCTGCGTGGCGCGAAGCTCGGCGGCATCCATCGACGTCTCCTTTTCTTCTTTCTGAACTCGTTTGGCGAACGTAATCGCGGCGCGTCGGGTTCACCACCACAACGCATCGCCGGCCTCGGCCGCGGCGGCCGGGGCGGGCGCGGCCTGGTCGAGCGAGCGGTCGAGCGCTGTCAGGATGCGCCGCTTGGTGGTCTCGAACAGCTCCGAATTGCGGTCGCGCGGCCGCGCCAGGCTGATGTCGACGCCCTCGAACAGCCGCCCCGGCCGCGGCCGCATCACCAGCACCCGGTCCGCCAGCACCACCGCCTCGTCGACGTCGTGGGTCACGAGCACCAAGGTCGGGCGCGTCTCCGACCACAGATCGAGCAGGTGGTCCTGCAGGTCGCGCCGCGTGAAGGCGTCGAGGGCGGAGAACGGCTCATCGAGCAGAAGCACTTCCGGCCGCACCACCAGCGCCCGCGCGATCGCGACGCGCTGCGCCTGTCCGCCCGACAGTTCGCGCGGCCACGCCTTCGCCTTGTCGGACAGGCCGACCTTGGCGAGCGCGGCGGCGACGCGTTCCCGCCGCTCGGTCGCAGACACGTCCGACAGACCGAAGCCGATATTGTCGGCGACGCTCAGCCACGGCAGCAGCCGCGGTTCCTGGAAGATGATGCCGACCTTCGGATGCGGCGCGGTGAGGGCTTCGCCGTCGAGGGTGATGGCGCCGTAGCTGGCGCGGTCGAGGCCCGCGATGGCGCGCAGCAGCGTCGATTTTCCGCAGCCGGAGCCGCCGATCACGGCGACGATCTCGCCGAGCCGGATCTCGGTGGAGAACCGCTCCAGCGCATGGACGCCGTTGGGATAGGTCTTGCCGACGCGGTCGAGCACCAGCATCAGAACGCTCCGCGGCCGGGCGCGAATGCATCCTGCCAGCGCAGGAACGGCATCGCCGCGATCTCGATCAGCCAGTCGGTGGTCTTGCCGAGGATCGCGAAGATCACGATGGCGGCGAGAATCTGCGCCGGCTTGCCGAGTTGCTGACCGTCGATCAGGAGATAGCCGAGCCCTTCGGACGCGCCCATGAATTCCGCCGCCACCACGAACATCCAGCCGAGGCCGAGCCCGACCCGCAATGAGACCACATAGGCCGGCAGCACCGCGGGCAGCAGGATGCGCCGGATCATCGCCGGTCCGCTCAAACGAAATGTGCGGCCGACCTCGACGATCTTGCGGTCGACCGACAGGATCGCGCCCATCACGCCGAGATAGATCGGGAAAAACACGCCGACGGCGATCAGCGCGACCTTGGACAGTTCGAAAATGCCGAGCCACAGGATGAACAGCGGCACCCAGGCGATCGAGGGAATGGCGCGAAGCGCCTGAATGGTCGGGTCGAGCAGTTGCCGCGCCAGTCGCCAATAGCCCGAGATCGCGCCGAGTACCGTGCCGGCGGCGACGCCGAGCGCGAAGCCGGCGCCGACGCGCTCGAGCGTGGCCGCCATGTGGCGGAATAGCTCGCCGCTGCGGGCGAGTTCGTCGATCGTCGAGATCACCGTCGACGGCGGCGGCACCAGCCGCCCGTCGGACCAGCCGGCGGCCACCGCCCATTCCCACGCGACCGCCGCGGTGAGCGGCAGCAGCAGGCCGAGCGCCGGACGCGTCCAGCGCCGCCACCGCGCCGCGGATGGCGGTGCGAGCGTTTGCGGGCTCTCCGCGGAGGTGTCCAGCGTCATCGTCATTGCCAAACCCCGTCGGGCCGCCGATTGCAAGACCAAAAACGGCGAGGCCCGGCAGGCCGGTTCTCGCCGTTCCGGACGAGTCGACCGATCAGTTGGCCGGCAGCGGAATCTGGTCGTCGATCAGATTGTCGAGCGCGGCCTTCACGTCGACCTTGGCGTCGAGCACGCCGGCCTGCTGAAGGGCAAGGCCGGCCGCGAGAATGCTGTCGCGCTGGGCCTTTCCGATCTTGCCGTTCGAGATGTCGGTGCGCTCGCGCAACTGCTTCTCGACCACGTCCTTGGGCAGCTTGGTGGCGGCGATGAAGCTCGCTTCCAGTTCCTCGGGATGGGCGACCGCATATTTGCGCGCGGTCTCGTAAACGGCCAGCACCCGCTGCGTGATCTTGGGATACTTCTTCAGGAATTCCTCCCGCACGTTGAGGATCCCGTAGGTGTTGGCGTCGGCGTCGCGGTAGAACAGCCGCGCGCCGTCCTGCAGTTCCGCCTGCGCCATCATCGGATCGAGCCCGGCCCAGGCGTCGACGTCGCCGCGGATCAGCGCGGTCTTGCCGTCCGGATGCTGCAACAGCACCGGCACGATGTCCTTTTCAGACATGCCGAACTTCTGCAGCGCGCGCACCAGGAAGATGTGCGGATCGGTGCCGCGCGTGACCGCGACGCGCTTGCCCTTGAGGTCGGTCACCGTCTTGATCGGTGTGTCCTTGCGGGTGACGAGCGCGGTCCATTCCGGCTTCGAATAGACATAGATGGATTTGATCGGGTTGCCGTTGATCTTCGCCACCAGCGCCGCGGAGCCGGCGGAGGAGCCGAAATCGATCGAGCCGGCGTTGAGGAACTCGAGCGCCTTGTTGGAACCGAGCGTCTGGACCCAGCGCACGGCAATGCCGTCCTTGGCGAATTCCTTCTCGATCAGGCCCTTGTCCTTCATCAGCATCGACACCGGGTTGTAGGTCGCCCAGTCGATATGGATTTCCTTCGGCGCGTCGGCGGCGAACGCCGCCGCCGGCAAGAGCGCGGTTGCGGCAAGGGCGGCGAGCACGGCGCGGCGTGCGGGCTTGAACATTGGTCATCTCTCCTGAAAATTGATCTGGCGCGAGCCGGTCGACAGAATGAAAAAGCTATCTTATGTCAAATAGTTGTAAACCTCAGTCAACGAGAAAATAGATTGTCTGGAAGCTTCCGCCGGAGCACATCGTTGCTCAAAACGGATAGCGCAAAGCATGAATCCGTCGCGTGCGGCCGACAATCTGCGGTGACAGCCCGCGTAGCGTCCGTTATCCGGATAAGCAATGGATCTCGCAACGACCAATAACGCGGCCGGAGCCGCCGACGGCTTCGATACCGTAAGGATCACCGGCGACATCGACGCGCTGGCGGAGAAGCATGCCGGGCACGAGGACCTCTTCCGCGCCGCGGTCGCCAGGCTGTTGAAGGACGAATTCGCCAGGGTGCGCGATGCGGCGCAGGCAAATCTCCTCAAGGATCGCCACGGACGGCGCTGCGCCGAACGGCTTTGCTTCGCCCAGGACGAAATCATCCGCGTGGCGTTTTCGGCGGCGACCCGTCACCTCTATCACTCCCCGATTCCCTCCGACGGCGAACGCATGGCGGTGGTCGCGACCGGCGGTTACGGGCGTGGCCTGATGGCGCCGGAGTCCGATCTCGATCTGCTGTTCATCCTGCCGTACAAGCAGACCGCGTGGGGCGAGCAGGTCGCCGAGGCTATCCTGTATTGCCTGTGGGACATGGGCTTGAGCGTCGGCCACGCGACGCGCTCGGTCAACGAATCGATCCGGCAGGCACGGCGGGATATGACGGTCCGCACCGGGATTCTGGAAACCCGGTTCCTCGCCGGCGATCGGGCGCTTTACGATGAACTGGTCAGGCGCTTCGACAGGGAAGTGGTGCAAGGCACGGCGGCGGAATTCGTCACCGCCAAGCTCGCCGAGCGCGAGGAGCGCCATCGCCGCGCCGGCCAGTCGCGCTATCTGGTCGAGCCCAACGTCAAGGACGGCAAGGGGGGGCTGCGCGACCTGCACACGCTGTTCTGGATCGCGAAGTACGTCTACCGGGTTCATGAAAGCCGCGAGTTGCTGGAATGCGGGGTGTTCGATGTCCGCGAGTACCGGACCTTCCGCCGCTGCGCCGATTTCCTGTGGTCGGTACGCTGCAACCTGCATTTCGCGACGGGGAGGGCGGAGGAACGGCTGTCGTTCGACTTGCAGCGCGAAATCGCGGTACGGCTCGGATATACCTCTCATCCGGGAATGCAGGACGTCGAGCGCTTCATGAAGCACTACTTCCTGACCGCCAGGGATGTCGGCAACCTCACCGCGATCCTGTGCGCCAAGCTCGAAGACCAGCAGGCCAAGCCGGCGCCGGTCCTCAGCCGCATGATGTCGAGACGTCAACCCGCCACGGAACTGCGACGGGTTCCGGGCGGCGACGACTTCATTATCGACAACAACCGCATCAATCTCGCAGCGCCCGACGTCTTCAAGCGCGATCCCGTCAACCTGATCCGGTTGTTCCGCCTCGCGCAGAAGAACAACCTGGCCTTCCATCCGGACGCTCTGCGGAGCGTGACGCAGTCGCGGCGGCTGATCAACGCGCAGCTTCGCGAGAACCCGGACGCCAACCGGCTGTTCATGGAAATCCTGACGTCCAACGACGCGGAGACCGTGCTGCGCCGGATGAACGAGACCGGCGTGCTCGGTCATTTCATCGGCGCGTTCGGCAAGATCGTCTCGATGATGCAGTTCAACATGTACCATCACTACACGGTGGACGAGCATCTGATCCGCTGCATCGGGATCCTTCAGGACATCGAGCGTGGCGGCAACGACGAAGTCGCCCTCGCCAGCGAGCTGATGCGCAAGATCCGTCCCGAGCACCGGCCCGTCATCTACGTCGCGACCCTGCTTCACGACGTCGCCAAGGGGCGCCCCGAGGATCACTCGATCGCGGGCGCCAGGGTGGCGCGGCGCTTGTGCCCGCGCCTTGGCTTCAACGCATCCGATACTGAACTGGTCGCATGGCTGATCGAGCAGCATCTGACGATGTCCAAGGTAGCCCAGTCGCGCGACCTGTCCGACCGCAAGACCATCGAGAACTTCGCGGCCGTGGTTCAGTCGGTCGAGCAGATGAAGCTCTTGACGATCCTGACCACCGCCGACATCCGCGGCGTCGGCCCCGGCGTCTGGAACGGCTGGAAGGCGCAGCTTTTGCGCACGCTTTATTATGAGACCGAGCCGGTGCTGACCGGCGGCTTCTCCGAGGTCAATCGCGTCGAGCGCATCGCGGCGGCTCAGGCCGAGTTCCGCGCCGCCTTCACCGAGTGGTCCGAGCAGGAACTCAACGCCTACATGTCGCGGCATTATCCGGCCTACTGGCTCAAGGTCGATCTCGCGCACAAGATCAGCCATGCGCGCTTCCTGCGTGCCGGCGAGCGAAGCGGCCGGAAGCTCGACATCAATGTCGGCTTCGACGAAGCGCGCGGCGTCACCGAGCTGACGATCCTCGCCGCGGACCATCCCTGGCTGCTGTCGATCATCGCCGGCGCGTGCGCGTCGGCCGGCGCCAACATCGTCGATGCGCAGATCTACACGACCACCGACGGAAAGGCGCTGGATACCATCGCGATCTCCCGCGAATACGACCGCAACGAGGACGAGGGCCGGCGCGCCGCCCGCATCGGCGAGATCATCGAGCAGGTGCTCGAGGGCCGGCTGCGCCTGCCCGATGTGGTGGCTCGCCGCGCCGCCGGAAGGACAAGGCTGCGGCCGTTCGTGGTCGAACCCAAGGTCACCATCAACAACCAGTGGTCGGACCGCCATACCATGATCGAGGTTTCGGGGCTGGACCGGCCCGGCCTCTTGTTCCAGCTCACCACGGCGATCTCCAAGCTCGATCTCGATATCGCGTCCGCGCATGTCGCGACATTCGGCGAGCGCGCGCGCGACGTGTTCTACGTCACCGACCTGCTCGGCGCCCGGATCACCGCTCCGACGCGGCAGGCCGCGATCAAGCGCGCGCTGGTCCATCTGCTCGCCAACGGCAACGCGGCGGAACAATCGGCCGTCTGAGCCACGGCGACTTTCAGGCTCCCCATCTTGCAATGGTTGTGGGCACGATCATGCATCTGGTGAGCACGATGATGGGCAAGACAATGAGGAGCAGGCTCCCGTGGGCCGCTGTGCTGGCGCTCCGGGCCCCTAATCTTACGTTAACATTGCGGTAACCGTCTCTTAAACCCGGAACGCTAGCGTGCCGCGGGGTGTGAGCGTAGTTGTATGGCGTGGGGACGAAAAAAGCGTGGCGGACGCAAGGAGCCGGTGTTCAGCGGATTTGCCGCGTCGCTCTCGGAGTTGCGCCTCAAACCGCTCGATCGCATCACGATTGCCGACGACAGGCCGGCCAGTCGCGCCGCGCCGCGCAAGTCCGCCGGTTCGGGAGACGGCGGATCGTCCGAGCGCAAGCCGTCGTCCGATCGGAAAGGCCGTAAGGGGCGGGCGAAGAAGCGGATGCGCGTCCGCCTGTCCCGGCTGTTGTATTGGGGCGCCGTGCTGGCTTTGTGGGCGGTTATCGCCGTCGTCGGCGTGGTGGTCTATGTTGGCGCGCATCTGCCGCCGATCCAGTCGCTCGAAATTCCAAAACGTCCGCCGACCATCCAGATCGTCGGCGCTGACGGCAGCCTGCTGGCGACGCGTGGGGAAATGGCCGGCAGCAACGTTTCGCTGAAGGACCTGCCGCCCTACTTGCCGAAAGCCTTCATCGCGATCGAGGACCGCCGGTTCTATTCGCATTACGGCGTCGATCCGATCGGCATCCTGCGCGCGGCCGTGGCCAACATCCTGCACCTCGGGGTGTCGCAAGGTGGCTCGACCCTGACCCAGCAGCTCGCCAAGAACCTGTTCCTGACCCAGGAACGGACGCTTGAACGAAAGCTTCAGGAAGTCGCGCTCGCGATCTGGCTCGAGCACAATCACACCAAGGCGCAGATTCTCGAACTCTACCTCAACCGGGTCTATTTCGGCTCCGGCGCCTATGGGGTCGAGGCGGCTGCGCAGAAATATTTCGGCAAGCCCGCGAAGAACGTCACGCTCGCGGAGGCCGCCATGCTGGCCGGCCTCGTCAAGTCGCCGTCGCGGCTGGCGCCGGACCGCAACCCGGAAGGCGCCGAGGCGCGCGCCAAGGTCGTGCTCGCGGCGATGGTGGACGCGAAATTCATTACCCCGCAGCAGGCGCATGCCGCCAGCACCCATCCCTCCTACGCGGTGAAGCCGGCCAGCGCCGGAACGATCAACTATGTCGCCGACTGGGTCGGCGAAGTGCTCGACGATCTGGTCGGCCGGGTCGACCAGAACATCATCGTCGAAACCACCATCGATCCGAAATTGCAGAGCGTGGCGGAAACCGCCATGATCGACGAACTGGCCGCGAAAAGCGTCAAGTTCAACGTCAGCCAGGGCGCGCTGGTGGCGATGACGCCCGACGGCGCGATCCGCGCCATGGTCGGCGGACGCAATTACGCCGACAGCCAGTTCAATCGCGCGGTGATGGCGAAGCGCCAGCCCGGCTCCGCGTTCAAGCCGTTCGTCTATCTCACCGCGATCGAGTCCGGGCTCACGCCCGAGACGATCCGGCAGGACGCTCCGCTCGACGTCAAGGGCTGGCGCCCGGAGAACTACGGTCACGAGTACTTCGGCGCGGTGACGTTGACCCAGGCGCTTGCGATGTCTCTGAACACCGTCGCGGTTCGGCTCGGGCTGGAGGTCGGGCCTGCGAATGTGGTCCGCACCGCGCACCGGCTCGGCATCACATCGAAACTGGAGCCAAACGCCTCGATCGCGCTCGGCACCTCCGAGGTGTCGCCGCTGGAACTGGTCGGCGCCTATGCGCCGTTCGCCAACGGCGGTTATGCCGCCACGCCCCATATCGTCGATCGAATCCGCACCGTCGACGGCAACAGGATTCTCTATGCGCGCGCCGCCGAGACGCCCAATCGTGTGATCGATCCGCGCAGCGTCGCCATGATGAACACCATGATGGAGCAGACGATCATCAGCGGCACTGCGCGCAAGGCGGATGTTCCCGGTTGGACCGCCGCCGGCAAGACCGGCACCAGCCAGGATTTTCGCGATGCCTGGTTCGTCGGCTACACCGCCAAGCTCGTGACCGGGGTGTGGCTCGGCAACGATGACAACACACCGACCCGCAAGGCCACCGGCGGTGGCCTGCCCGTGGAAGTCTGGACGCGCTTCATGCGCGCCGCGCATCAGGGCGTGCGGCCCGAACCGCTTCCAGACACCCGGCGGGGCGGGTTCCTGCCGGATATCGCGCAGCTTGGCCACCAGGTCGTCGCGCCGGCTCCCGCCATCGCGCCAGTGTCTCCCGCCGGCCGGCCTCCACCGGTCCGGACCGACGTCCGGCCGGAAGCCGCAAGCGGACTGGACGGCTGGCTGGTGGACCGGCTGTTCGGCGGGCGATAGAGCGGTTCACGATTACACGGAATCAATCCGCGCCGGGGCGTCATGCGCGGGACTGAACACCTAATCCTGAATGCCGTAGCGATGCAGATCGTTGCCTTCGGCGTCGAGCCATCTCTTGGCCCGCTCGACCTGATTGCAGATGCGCGCCACCACCTTCCAGAATCGCGGCGAATGATTCATTTCGACGAGGTGGGCGACCTCGTGGGCGGCGAGATAGTCCAGCACGAATGGCGGCGCCAGGATGAGTCGCCATGAGAATGACAGCGATCCGGCCGACGTGCATGATCCCCACCGGCTGGACTGGTCGCGGATCGAAAGCCGCTTGACCTTGACGCCCAGACTGTCGGCGTAGCGTTGCGCGGCCTTGTGCAGGTCGCGCCGTGCTTCCCGCTTCAGAAAGTCGTGCACGCGCCGGTCGAGATATTCGAGCCCGCCTGCGACGCAGAGTATGCGCTCGCCGCTGTCGCGCGTTTCGGTCCACACCGTACCGCGCTCGCCCGCGCGATGCACGATCCGGTGGGCGACGCCGCGCAGTGGAATGACCGCGCCGTGATGAAATGGCGCGGCCTTCGGCAAACGCCCGAGCCGCGCCGCGATCCAGGCGCCGTGACGTTGCGCGAAATCCTTGGCGTCGGCGAGCGTTCCGCGCGGCGGCATCGTCAGGATCGCTTCGCGGTCGCTCGGGTGGATTCGCAATGTATAGCGGCGCGCGCGACGATGCCGGCGCAAGCGCACCGAGTAAATCTGCGAACCGTGCTTGACCAGAAGCCGGGACGGTTCGGCGGGACGTCGATAGAGGAGTGCGCGGGCCATTTCAGCAAATCCGGGGGCAGTAGCGCCTGGACTTTGCCATAACCGCCGCCAGTCAAATCGTTCGGCGCAAAAACAAATCATTTGCCCAATATACAGGGGTGATTTTTTTACGCTCCCCTACAGGATGGGGGTCGGAACAAAAATTTTTCGCTTCATTCCACCGCATCCGACTAGTCTAGGCATGAATGTCAGCTCATTCCTTGAAACGGACGAAATCGGTTCAATTCTCTGATTATTCCAGCGGCTTAGCCGGATCGGACCCGGACCGCGTCCTCCTGCGCAGAACAGCTTTCGTGTCATGCGGATTCATTCCGCAGCCGCGCGGATCGCGGATCGTGCCGGTCTTGTCGTGACCGACTGCATGAAGTCGTTGATGCGCGGCACGATCTCCGACTTGAACCGCGAACCATTGAACACGCCGTAGTGGCCGACGCCTTTCTGGACGTAGTGTGTCCGCCGGCTGGCCGGGATCGATGTGCACAGTGCGTGCGTCGCCTCGGTCTGGCCGAGCCCGGAAATATCGTCGTTCTCGCCTTCTATCGTCATCAGAGCGACGCGGGTGATCTTCGAGGGATCGACAGGCCGGCCGCGATGGGTCATCTCGCCCTTCGGCAATGCGTGCTTGACGAACACGAGATCGACCGTCTGCAGATAATACTCCGCGGTCAGATCCATCACGGCGAGATACTCGTCGTAGAAATCGCGGTGCTTGTCGACCAGATCGCCATCGCCCTTGACGAGATTCTTGAACAGACTCTTGTGCGCGTCCATGTGGCGATCGAAGTTCATGCTGATGAAGCCGTTGAGCTGCAGGAAGCCCGGATAGACATCGCGCATCACGCCGGGATGCGGAAACGGAACCTTGGTGATGACGTTTTTGCGGAACCAGTCGATGCCCTTCTCGGCGGCGAGTTTGTTGACCGCCGTCGGGTTTCTACGCGTATCGATCGGGCCGCCCATCAGCGTCATGGAGAGCGGAACACACGGATCGCCCTCCGCCTCCATCACCGAGACCGCGGCCAGCACCGGCACCGACGGCTGGCAGACCGCGATGACATGAACGTTTCCACCCAGCACATGCAGCATCTCGATCAGGTAATCGACATAGTCGTCGAGATCGAAGCGCCCTTCCGACACCGGCACCATCCGGGCATCGGTCCAGTCGGTGATATAGACGTCATGCGTCGGCATGAACGCCGCGACGGTGCCGCGCAGCAAGGTCGCATAGTGGCCAGACATCGGCGCCACCAGCAGCACGCGCGGCTGCGGTTTCCGCAGCGGACGCGCGTGCATGCGGTCGAAGTAGAGCAGGCGGCAGAACGGCTTCGCCCAGACCGAACGGATCTCGATCGGCGTGCGCACGCCGTCGACCTCGGTCTCATGCAAGCCCCATTCGGGTTTTCCGTAACGGCGCGTGGTGCGTTCGAAAAGCTCGCAGCCCGCGGCAATGGTTTTGCCGAACTCGGTGTTCGACCACGGATTGAGCGGATTCTGGAACAATATCCTGGTTGCATCGGTGACGGCGCGCGCCGGATTAAGCGATGCCTGCGCCATCTCGTACATCCAGTACATCGGCGCCGTCATCGTCGGACTGACTTCCGCCGGCAGCTCCGGCGTCTGTCCAAATTCACCGATCGGCATTCTGCTCAATCCCCTTTTTGCATCGCAGCATAGTGACGGCTGCGAGACGCAGCGTCAATCCACCTCTAGCATATATGTAGTAGGTCGGTGCTGGCGGAGACCGTATATGGCAAATATACCCGCCATGCCGAAGGCAGGACGGCGCGCAGAACAGCGCAAAATCGGGCGCGCCCTCGAAGGTTCTCCGATCGGACGCGTCGATCGGTTGCGCTTCCACCATTCGCCGACCGCGACCGACAACGTCTTTGAATCAGGCCGCTCAGCCTTATCCTTTTGATTGAGCGTGATCTTATCCGAAAACCGGTTCCCACTTTTCGGGATCATGCTCTAAACTTGAGGAAATGACCGACGCTGCCGCTTCCGATTTCCGCCACCCGCGCCGCTACGTCCGGCTGGATACGATCTTACGGCTGCGCTGGCTCGCGGCGCTGGGACAACTCGTGGCGATCTTCATCGTCGCGCATGGACTGGAATTCGATCTGCCGATCGTTCCCTGCGTGACGATCGTCGGGCTGTCGTCGCTGCTCAATCTCGCTTTGCAGGTTATCTTCAATCCGATGCAGCGGCTTGAGCCGCGTTATGCTGCGGCGCTACTTGCGTTGAACATTACGGAACTGGCCGTGCTGCTGTTCTTCACCGGCGGTTTGCAAAATCCGTTCTCCTTTCTTTTTCTTGCGCCCGTGCTCATCTCCGCCACCGCATTGCCGACACGGCTGACCATGGCGCTCGGCGCGTTTGCGATCGCCTGTGCGACGGTGCTGGGCTTCACCCACTTGCCGCTGCCATGGGATGTGTCCCATCCGCTGATCCTGCCGCCGATCTATCTCGCAGGCGTCTGGTTTTCGATCGTGCTCGCGATCGGCGTGACCAGCCTTTATACCTTCCAGGTGACGGAGCAGGCCCGCAAGCTGTCCGATGCGCTGGCGGCGACCGAACTGGTCCTGACGCGCGAACAGCATCTGACCCAGATCGACGGCCTCGCGGCCGCCGCCGCCCATGAACTCGGAACGCCGCTGTCGACCATCTTCCTGATTTCCCGCGAACTGGAAAAAGCCTTGCAGGAGAAAGGCGCGCAGGATCCCCAGCGGCTCGCGGGCGATCTCGGCATCGTGCGGGAGCAGGCGCAGCGTTGCCGCGACATTCTTGCCAAGATCGCCCAACTGTCGTCGTCCGGCGCTCCGTTCGACCGGATGCCGCTGTCGACCCTGATCGAGGAAACCGTTGCTCCGCATCGCGACTTCGGCATCGACATCAAGGTCCGGATCGCGGACGCCGGCGACTGCGAGCCGGTCGGCATGCGCAATCCCGCGATCCTCTACGGCGTCGGCAACATTCTGGAGAATGCGGTCGATTTCGCGCGCACCGAGGTCGAAGTAAATGCCTGGTGGAACGGCGATGCCGTCGGAATCGTGATTTCGGACGACGGGCCGGGCATCGCTCCCGATATTCTCAAGCGGATCGGCGAACCTTACCTGTCGCGCCGCCGCAACGTCGGCGACGTGCAAGGCGGACGGACCGGCCTCGGTCTCGGTATATTTATCGCCCGCACCTTGCTGGAGCGGACCGGCGCGAAGGTCTCGTTCAGCAACCGGACTTTTCCGGAGCACGGCGCGGTGGTTCAGATCGTGTGGCCGCGCGCCCGCTTCGAAATTTCGAAAACGATCGCGGAGACAATGGTTTAGATATGAACCTCTGCAACCACGAGCGTCGATCGCTTGCGGCGCGCGTTTCCGCGCCCATATGATTTCAGAGGCAACCAGATGCGAGGTACCAACGTGAACGCGACCCCCGACGTTTTTCCGCAAGCCGACCGCTCGCTGCTGATCGTCGAGGATGACAAGCCGTTTCTGGAGCGCCTGTCGCGCGCCATGGAAACGCGCGGCTTCAATGTGACGTCATGCGACAGCGTCTCCGACGGCCTCGCGCATATCGGAAAATCTGCGCCGGCCTTTGCCGTGGTGGATTTGCGTCTGGGTGACGGTAACGGCCTCGACGTGGTGTCGGCCCTGAAGCGGGAGCGGCCCGACGCCCGCGCGATCGTGCTGACCGGCTACGGCAATATCGCAACCGCTGTGACCGCGGTGAAGATGGGCGCCGTCGATTATCTGTCCAAGCCTGCCGATGCCGACGATGTTGTCGCTGCGCTGCTTGCGAGCGGCACGGAGAAGTCCGAATTGCCGCAGAACCCGATGTCGGCCGATCGCGTGCGGTGGGAGCATATCCAGCGCATCTACGAGATGTGCAATCGCAACGTGTCGGAAACGGCCCGGCGTCTCAACATGCACCGCCGCACGTTGCAACGCATTCTGGCGAAGCGCGCGCCGCGCTGACGTCAAACCCGACTCCTTCCGTCGCCTGTCATGGCCGGGCATGGCGATCCGGTCGCATTCTTATCACGCCTTAAGCGTCCTCGGCATGGCCTTGCGGATCGGCGAGGCGATTGAGCCGATGCGCCGCCGTCATTGCAAAGCGGAGCATCATCGCCTTGCGCGTGGGCGCGGGCAAGCGATGCTCGGGCGCCTCGCAATGCAGATAAGCGCCATAGGCGTCGGCGACGATCAGGCCGGTGTCGCTGGGAAAGATCTCGCAGGGGAGATCGTGCCTGAATGCGAAGAACAGGCGGTCGCAATGCGCGCGGTAATCCTGCCACTTCCGATCGGCGCGCAGATCCTCGGTCGATGACTTGATCTCGACGATCCAGATCTCGCCGCGCGCGTTCAGCGCCACCAGATCGGCGCGCCGTCCCGACGGCAGCGGCAGTTCGCTGACGCAGCAAAATCCCAGCGATCGCAAAAACCTTGCCGTCCCGCGCGCGACCGCCAGCGCCGTCTCCGACTGGCGGCGATCCGGCGAGGGGACGAGGACGATGGGGGTGGCGTTCGATTCCATTTGCCGCCACCATAGCAAAAAAATGAGGACGCAGGCCATGCCGGCGTTCTCGCCGGCGCGCGCGATCGGAGATCGCTGCTCAAATCGCTTGGCGGCGTCACAAAAATCGGCATTGTGCAGACATGACCCAAGAGAAACGGACCGACGGCCAAACCAAAGCCGGGATCACCATCATCCCGGTGACTCCGCTTCGGCAGAACTGCACGCTGTTGTGGTGCGAAGCCACCAGGGACGCCGCGATCATCGATCCCGGCGGCGATGTTCCACTCATCAAGACCACTATCGAAAAGGCCGGCGTGACGGTCAGAAGGATCTGGCTCACGCACGGTCACATCGATCATGTCGGCGGCGCTGCGGAATTGCGCGACGCGCTGAAGGTCCCGATCGAGGGGCCGCACATCGCCGACAAGTTCCTGCTCGATCATGTGGTCGAGAGCGGACGCGGCTACGGCATGACCGGAATGCGCAACTTCGCGCCGGACCGCTGGCTCGAGGAGGGCCACCGGCTCGAGATCGGCGAACTCGCATTCGATGTTCTGCATTGCCCCGGCCATTCGCCGGGCAGCGTGGTTTTTTTCAACAGGGAGATGGGCTTCGCGCATGTCGGCGACGTTCTGTTCAACGGCTCTATCGGCCGCACCGACCTGCCCGGCGGCAATCACGCGACGCTGATCAAATCCATCACCGACAAGCTGCTGCCGCTCGGCGACGACGTCGCTTTCATCTGTGGACACGGTCCGGGATCGAGCATCGGCCACGAGCGCAAAAGCAACCCGTTCCTGACCGGCGGAATGTGATGCCGCGTCCGAACGGAAAGAAGGCCGCCTGCGACGGCGGCCCTCTTCATGCTCGGTTTGGTTTAGAGCGTTTTCAAGCGAAGCGGCTACCGGTTCGCGTCAAGAAAACGCGTCAAATCAAAATCATAGAGCCCCGCTTCTGATTCCATCAGAAGTGGAAAGGCTCACATCTAGTCGATGATCTCGACGATCCGGTGGGTTCGGGGATCGACCAGCACGGTCGTATCGTTCACCACGGTGTAACGGTACTGCGACGCGCCGTATTCCGCCGGCACCTCATAATAGGTCACGCCCCTCTCCGGCAGCACGGTCCCGACGCGGACCTGCTCCCGGTAGTGAAAGGAGGGGTGGTGGTGCTCGACCACGTAATGGCGGAAGCGCGGACGCTGATCGACGCCAAGCACACCGGCCACGCCGCCCGTGATGGCGCCGACCGTCCCGCCGACAACGGCGCCGACCGGACCTGCTGCCCGGTCACCTTCGCGAGCGCCGTGTTCCATGCCACCCACCACGCCCTGCGCGATAGCAGATGCCGGAAGACTCAACGCTGCCGCAATTGCGGCAGTTCCAATAAAACGACGGACCATCAAACTCTCCTCCGATCATGAATGTGCGCATGGCAAGTCCAGGCCGGGGCAATTCGTTCCGCCGGATTTCGCAAGCAAAGGGCCGGTTCCCCATGGAACAAAATCGTTTCGGCGCAGCGGCGGTCCCGCGCGGTGCGGCGATGACGACGCCATTGGGTCGGCGCTTTCAGCTGGAGATGATGTCGCGCACCCGTTGCGACAGATGGCCGAGATCGAACGGCTTGGTGATCATGTCCATGCCGGGCTGGAGGAAGCCTTCGGCATTGGCGGCGTTTTCCGCATAGCCTGTCATGAAAAGGATTTTCAGGTCCGGCCGCAGTTCCCGCGCCTGATCCGCGAGCTGGCGACCGTTCATGCCGGGCAGTCCCATGTCCGTCAGCAGGAGATCGACGGGCTTGTCCAGTTGCAGAATCCGCAAGCCAGCCGCTCCGTCGGAGGCTTCGCGCGTCAGATAGCCCTGATCATGCAGCATCTCGATGATGACGCCGCGCACCACGGGTTCGTCTTCGACGACCAGCACGGTTTCGCCGGTCGCGACCATCCTGTCCCGGCCGGCCTGGGACGCCTGATCGGTCTCGGGGACGCCATCATGACGAGGCAGGCAAAGCCTGATCGACGTGCCCCGTCCCGGCGCGGTGTCAAGGGTGATGTGGCCGTTCGATTGCCGCGCGAATCCATAGATCATCGACAGGCCGAGTCCGGTTCCCTGGCCGATCGGCTTTGTGGTGAAGAAAGGATCGAAGGCGCGCGCCGCCACGTCGGCGGTCATGCCCGTTCCGGTGTCGGCGACGGTGATGCAGATATAATCGCCCGGCTGCATGGCGGAGGAGCCGGCATCGGCGGCGCCGACGGTCGTGTTAGCCGTGGCGATCGTGAGCCTGCCGCCGCCGGGCATGGCGTCCCGTGCATTGATGGCGAGATTGAGCAGCGCGCTTTCGAGCTGGTTCGGATCGCACAGCGTCTGCCACAGCCGTTTGGACGGCGCGATCTCCAGGTCGATTGCCTCGCCGATGGTCCTGCGCAGCAAGTCTTCGAGCGACAGGACGAGCTGATTGGCGTCGACCGGCTTCGGCACCAGGGGCTGCCTGCGGGCGAACGCCAGCAGCCGGTGCGTCAGCGCCGCGGCACGATTTGCCGAAGCCATCGCGGCCTCGATGTAGCGGCCGGCGCGATCGGTCCGGCCCTGATTGAGACGCGTCTGCATCAGATCCAGCGAGCCCACGATGCCGGTGAGCAGGTTGTTGAAGTCGTGAGCGATGCCGCCGGTCAACTGGCCGACCGCTTCCATTTTCTGCGACTGACGCAGCGCCTCCTCGGCGGCCCTCAACCGCTCGGCCGCGGCTTTCTCCGCGGTGACGTCGCGCGCCACGGCGTAGATCAGGTTCTGATCCGGGACCGCGGTCCATGACAGCCACCGGTACGAGCCGTCCTTGTGCCGGAGCCGGTTTTCGAATCGCACGGTGGCCTTGCCGCGTGCGAGGCGGCGAACCTCCACCCGGGTCTTGACGATATCCTCGGGGTGCTCGATCCATTCGGCGGTGCGCTCCAGCAGCTCGGCTTCGTTCCAGCCGAGCGTTCTGGTCCAGGCGGGATTGACGGAACGCCAGACGCCGTCACGGTCGGTGACCAGCAGCAGGTCCTGCGATACGTTCCAGATGCGGTCGCGCTCGCGGGTCTTCTCCTCGACGCGTTCGGCGAGCGTCGCGTTCAGTTCGGCGAGCTTGCCGGCGATCCGCTTCTGATCGTGAACGTCGGTGTTGGTGCCGATCCAGCGTGTGATGCGGCCGTCTTCATCGCGCGCCGGCACCGCGCGCGCCAGAAACCAGCGATAACTGCCGTCCGCCCCGCGCAACCGGTATTCGATCTCGAAGGGCTGGCCGCGGGTCACCGCACGGGTCCATGCCGTGGCCGAGGCGGATGCGTCGTCCGGATGGATTACCTTGCTCCAGATTTTGCCGCCGAGTTCGCCCGGCCGCGCGCCGACATAGTCGTAGACGCGCGGATTGAACCAGTTGAACGAGCCGTCGGAGGTCGCTGTCCAGACATGATGCGGCAGCGCTTCCGCAAGCGTGCGGAATTCCTCCTCGCGCTGGCGGATGGAGCGCTCCGCCTCCACCTGATCGGTGATGTCGATGTGCGCGCCGAACAGACGGATCGCTTTGCCGTCGGCGTCGCGTTCGATCACCGATCGCGCCGAAATCCAGCGTGTCTCGCCGTCGTTCGGCCGGATGATGCGGTAACGCACCGCGTATTCGCGATCACCGCCCCGCACCGCGTCGATGAACTGTCCTTCGGCAACGGCGCGGTCATCGGGATGAACGCGGCGGAGCCAGTCGGCGTGGCTTTCGTTGACAGCTTCCGGCGGGAGACCGTGTATCTTGATATATTCCGGCGACCTGCGACTGCGATGGCCGGTGCACAGGTCGACCTCGAGGCCGCCGATCCGGCCGATCGCCTGCACGCGCGCGAGTTCGGTCTCCCGCTCCTGCAAGGCGATCTTGGCAAGATGTTCGCGCGTGACGTCGCGGCACACCACGAGCACCCCGCCGACACCGTAATCCTCATCGATCGGGCTGAAGCCGTAGGTCCAGTAGACCTGCTCCAGCCTGCCGTGCCGCGTGACCGGAACGAGCTGGTCCTCATGCCAGGTCGCGCCGCGCCCGGCCATGACGTGCTCGATCTGTGGGCCGATGATGTCCCAGATCTCGGCCCAGCATTCCCGGCCTCTCTGGCCGAGCGCGCTGGGGTGCCGTTCCGGTCCCATGGTCTGGCGATAGGCGTCATTGTAGAACTGGATCAGGTCCGGCCCCCACCAGATGAACATCGGGTGGTTGGTGTTGAGCATGATACGGACAGCGGTCCGCAGGCTCTGGGGCCAGGTTTCCGGGGCGCCGAGAGATGTGCCGGTCCAATCGAAACGGCGCGTCAAATCGCCCATCTCCCCGCCATCTGCGAGAAAAGCCCGGCTACTCACACTTTACCTTTTCCAGCATCAAACAGACAGATTGTTGGGCAGGCCGGCCTGCATCCCAGGACGCTGCATACCGAGTCACAATTGGAACGAAACGCCGTCTCCCGCTCTTTGGTTCCACCAATTTTTTGCGGGCGGCAAGTCCGGGTTGTCGCGGGCTGGAAAACCCCCGGCAAGGACCCGCTCCGGCCAGCCAGGATCGTTGATATCCCCCGGCCCGGCGAACAGGATCTCAGGCGGCCGACGACCTCGCCGACCGGACGAGGCGGCGTCAGCGGCTTCTGACGTCGCAGGTCATTCGCAGGTCATGCGCGCTAGCCCCAAGGCCCGCGCGGGCGCGACTGCCCGCCCCACGGGCCGCCCGAACGGCCGCCATCCGGCGCGGCCGGAGCAGGGCCCGATGATCCGGCCAGCCGCTGCAGGGCCGCGATGCGGTTTTCGGTCGAAGGATGGGTGGCGAACAGATTGTCCATGCCGCGCCCCGACAGCGGATTGATGATGAACATGTGCGCGGTGGCGGGCGCTCGCTCCGCCGCCATGTTCGGCACCTGATGCGCCGCATTGTCGATCTTGGCCAGCGCCGAGGCCAGCCACATCGGCTGGCCGCAGATGCGCGCACCCGTCTCGTCGGCGGCGTATTCGCGGGTCCGGCTGATCGCCATCTGCACCAGCATGGCGCCGAGCGGCGCGAGGATCATCATCGCCAGCGAACCGATGATACCTGGGCCGTTGTTATTGCGGTTGCCGCCGAAGAACATGCCGAACTGCGCCAGCATCGAGATCGCACCGGCGATGGTTGCGGTGATCGTCATCAGCAGCGTGTCGTGGTGCTTGACGTGCGCGAGTTCGTGCGCGATCACGCCCGCCAGTTCCTCGCGGCGCAGGGACTGCACGAGTCCTGTCGTCACCGCCACGGCGGCGTTCTCCGGATTGCGGCCGGTGGCGAAGGCGTTGGGCTGCGGATTGTCCATCAGGAACACGCGCGGCATCGGCAGTCCGGCGCGCCCCGCGAGTTCGGCCACCAGGCGGTGCAGGTCCGGCGCCGTGCCGGCATCGACCTCGTGGGCGCCATACATCGACAGCACCATGCGGTCGGAGTTCCAGTAGGCGAAGATATTGGTCGCGGCCGCGACAGCGAGCGCGATTATCGCGCCATTGGCGCCGCCGATCAGATAGCCTACACCCATGAACAGGCCGGTAAGGCCCGCCAGCAGGATCGCAGTACGAAAATAGTTCATCCAGCTCCTCGGATCGCTCCCGGACATGGGGGCGGCACCACAGAACATGGGAATTGCGGATCGGCGCGCGCAAGTGCGGCGGCCCGTCGCGGCAATCCTTCGTCGTCAGCCAGGGCCGCGCGTCGCCTGTTCGACTGGAATCGTCGTGCTCCCCTCGCCGAGCGAGAGCTGCATCGTCACGGTGTCGAGCCAGCGGCCGAACTTGAGGCCGACCGCGGGATGGGTGCCGACCGTTGTGAAGCCGGCGCGCGCATGCACCCCGATCGATCCCGCATTGGCGGAATCGCCGATGACGGCGATCATCTGGCGACAGCCGCGCGCCTCGGATTCGGCGATCAGGCGGCGCAGCAACTGTAATCCGACGCCGCGGCGCTGGGCGGCCGGCGCCAGATAGATCGAGTCCTCCACGGTGAAACGATAGGCCGGTCGCGGCCGGTAGGGGCCGGCATAGGCATAGCCGACCACGGCTCCCGCCAGTTCCGCCACCAGATACGGAAAGCCGCCGTCCCGCAGTGCGCCGAACCGCCGCGTCATCTCAGTGAGATCGGGCGGCACAAGCTCGAAGGTCGCGGTCCCGAAACGGACGGCGTGCTCATAAATCCCGGTGACGGCCGGGAGGTCGGCCTCATTGGCGGCTCGGATCACGGGATCGGACATGGCGCGAGGATTATGCCGGCTTCCGCAAAAGTGTCACTGTTTCCGCGGATCGTTGCCGTGGCAACACGTCGAATTCCACGCATAAAAAGGCCGCATCGCGATACGATGCGGCCCTCTTGCCCACTCCCCCAAGCTTTCACGCAGCCTGCACCGGGCCTTGAGGTCCGGTGCCGTCGCGATCAGTATTTCGTAACTACCGGCGTATTGAAGTGATAGTTCAACCCGGTGCGGAAGATGTGCTCCTGCGCACCGGTGGTCAGCACGCCCGGCTGGCCGGGGGCGCCAGCGAGGGTAAAGTCGTGGGCGGCCTTTCCGAGATCGACATAGAGATATTCTGTCGTCGAGGTCCAGTTCGGCCCGAACAAACCGAATAGGTCGAATGGCGTTTCGATCCCCGCGCCGACGGTCCAGCCGGTGCGGGTATCCGAGAAGCTCACTTCATTGATCGCGGTCTTGACGTTGCCGTAGGCGAAACCGCCGGTGGCGTAGAACAGCGAGGGGCCGATTGCGTAGCCGAGGCGGCCGCGGACGGTACCGAACCATTGCAGTTTCGCATTGAAATCGAGCGAGGCGCTCGGCGCGCAGCCGAAGCAGGTCTTGTTGTCTTCCTGTGTCGAGCCCTGGAAGTCGGTCTCGAGGCCGTAGACGATGTTGCCGGCCTGCCAGTTGTAGCCGATCTGGCCGCCGCCGATGATGCCGTCGGGCGCGAGATTGAAGAGCGCACGGGTTCCGGTGGTGACGTCTTCTAGCGTGGTGCGGTCGCGGCTGGTGCCGGAGCCGACATTGCCGCCGAGATAGAAGCCGGTCCAGTTGGCGGTGGCCATCGGTGTGTAAGCGCCGTTGCCGCCGATGCGATAGTTCAGGCCGACGCGGAAGATGTTCTCATGGAACGTGTTGCGCATCGGGACCGTGTTGGCGATCAGGTCGGTGCGGTCGCCGAGGTCGAGATAAAGGTATTCGATCTTGCCGGTCCAGTTGCCGCCCAGCGCGGCCTCGACGCCGCTGCCCCAGGTCCAGCCGTCGCGGTTGCCGCTGAACGGCGGCGCGCCGACCCCGGTGAGCGTTGTGTTGACGTGGCCGTAGGCGTAGCCGCCGGTCAGGTAGGTCAGGGTCGGACCGGTGACGAGACCGACGCGGCCGCGCGCGGTGCCGAACCAGTCGAGCGTCTGATTGTATGGAACCGGGAAGTTCGAGCGGTTGTCGCTCATGTCCGCGCCCTGGATGTCGGCCTCGACGCCGAACACCAGCGGGCCCAGGAACGAATTGGTCTGCCAGTTGTAGCCGATCTGGCCGCCGCCCAGCGCGCCGAACGGCGCCAGGTATTGCGAAAAACCGCCGCCGTTGCCGAAGATCCGGTTCTGGTTGCGGCCGAGGCCGAGCCCGGCGTTCACGCCCAGATAGAAGCCGGTCCAGTCATAGACCGGAGCCACCGGCGCCTTGTAATAAGGGGCCTTAACCGCGAGATCGGCCGCCTGGGCGCTCATTGCGGTGCTGGCCAGCAGAGCGCCAAGCAGAATTTTTTTCATTGTGTTCCCCATGTTCCCCGTCCGCGTAGGTGTGCGAAACTGTACGCTTCGCCCGGTAACTTGTCTGTGTTTCGGTAGCCACAGTCGCCGGGAATGATGGCTGTCTTGCTCAAAAGTGCTGAAAAATCAGTGATCCGGCATGCGGTTCGCCGATGTCTGCGCAAATCGCGCCGGCGGCTCCGGCCACGCGAAGCAGCCAACCCGCCGGGCGGATCGACGTGCCTGATTCGCTGCGATCCCCGGGCTCGACCGGACAAGCAGGACCGCCTACCTCTCGGGGCGTGGACATCGCCGATCGCGAAGAACGGCTCCTGTTGCCCGATGGCTTCCTGCGCTGGTTCGCGGCGCGGGGGTGGTCGCCGCGCGCGCATCAACTGGCCTTGCTGCGAAAGGCGCGTGCTGGCCGCTCGGCGTTGCTGATCGCGCCGACCGGCGCCGGCAAGACGCTGGCGGGATTTCTGCCGACGCTGGTGGAGCTTTCACCTCCCTTGAGGGGGAGATCGACGCCCGAAGGGCGGCGGGAGGGGGGTAGGCCACAAACTCCCAGTATTGCGGCCTACCTCCCTCCCCAACCCTCCCCCTCAAGGGGGGAGGGAGTAATCCGCCAAGGCCTCCACACGCTCTACATCTCGCCGCTGAAGGCGCTGGCGGTCGATATCGCCCGCAACCTCGAAGCCCCGATCGCCGAGATGAGGTTGCCGATCAAGGTCGAGACCCGCACCGGCGACACGCCGGTGTCGCGGCGGCAACGGCAGCGGCGCTATCCGCCGGATATCCTGCTGACGACGCCGGAGCAGATGGCGCTGCTGCTTGCTTCGGATGATGCGCCGTTCCTGTTTTCGTCATTGCGGCGCGTGGTGCTCGACGAACTGCATGCGCTGGTGACCTCCAAACGCGGCGACCTGCTGTCGCTCGCGCTGGCGCGGCTGTGGCGGCTCGCGCCGCGGATGCGCACGATCGGGCTGTCGGCGACGGTGGCGGAGCCGGAGTCGCTGGCGCGATTTCTGGTGCCGCAGATTGTTTCCTCGCTTCCGAGCGAAGGGAGCGGTGGTAAACCCTCTCCCCTTGCGGGAGAAGGTGGCACGCCGCGGAGCGGAGGGCAGGGTGACGCGGACGCATCGCAAGTCGCTCACCCCCCATCCCAACCCTCCCCCACAAGGGGAGAGGGAGGAAGGGCCGCCGACATCGTCACAGCCGGCGGCGCGGCCGCTCCCATCGTCGAGATGCTCGACACCCGAGAGCGGCTGCCATGGGCCGGGCATTCGGCGCGCCATGCATTGGGGGAGGTCTACGATCTGATCAGGCGCAACAGGACCACGCTGGTGTTCGTCAATACCCGCAGCCAGGCCGAGATGCTGTTCCAGGACCTTTGGCGCATCAACGACGACGGTCTCGCCATCGCGCTGCATCACGGCTCGCTCGACGTCGCGCAGCGCCGCAAGGTGGAGCAGGCGATGACGGCGGGCCGCCTGCGCGGCGTGGTCTGCACCTCCTCGCTCGACCTCGGCGTCGACTGGGGCGACGTCGATCTCGTCATCAACATCGGCGCGCCGAAAGGCTCGTCGCGGCTGATGCAGCGCATCGGTCGCGCCAATCACCGTCTCGATGAAGCCTCGCGCGCGGTGCTGGTGCCCGCGAACCGGTTCGAGGTGCTCGAATGCCGCGTCGCCATCGATGCGGTGAACGAAAACGCGCAGGACACGCCGCCGCTGCGCTCAGGCGCGCTGGACGTGCTGGCCCAGCACGTGCTGGGCTGCGCCTGTGGCGAGCCGTTCCACGCCGATCAGCTCTTTGATGAGGTGCGCACGGCCGCGCCCTACGCAAACCTCACGCGTACCGATTTCGATGACGTGATCGATTTCGTCGCCACCGGCGGCTACGCGCTGAAAACCTATGAGCGCTTCGCCCGCATCAGGCAGGACAAGGACGGCCGCTGGCGCGTGGCCAATCCGCGCGTGCGGCAGAGCTATCGCCTCAATGTCGGCACCATCGTCGAGGAGGCGATGCTGAAGGTGAAACTGGTGCGCTCACGACACCGCGGTTCGGGATCGACCGGCGCGATCGCGCGCGGTGGGCGGATGCTGGGCGAGATCGAGGAATATTTCATCGAGGGACTTGTTGCCGGCGACACCTTCGTATTCGGCGGCGAGATCGTGCGCTACGAGGCGCTGGTGGAGGATCAGGTCTATGTCTCCCGCGCCAATGACGACAGTCCCAAGGTGCCGTCCTACATGGGCGGCAAGTTCCCGCTCTCGACCTATCTGGCCGAACGGGTGCGCAATCTGCTGGACGACAAGCGCGCATGGAACAACTTGCCGGATCAGGTGCGGGACTGGCTGTCGCTGCAGGCTTCCGTCTCGCGCGTCCCACATGCGCGCGAGATGATCGTCGAGACCTTCCCACGCGCCGACAAACACTACCTGGTCTGCTATCCCTTTGAGGGACGGCTCGCGCACCAGACGCTCGGCATGCTCCTGACGCGGCGGCTGGAGCGGATGCGCGCCCGTCCGCTCGGCTTCGTCGCCAACGAATACGCGCTGGCGATCTGGATGCTCGGCGATGCGTCATCGATGATCCGCCACGCGCGCCTCGATCTCGACGCGCTGTTCGATCCGGATATGCTGGGCGACGATCTTGAGGCGTGGCTTGCGGAATCCGCGCTGATGAAGCGCACCTTCCGCAGTTGCGCGATCATTTCGGGGCTGATCGCGCGCCGCTTCACGGGCGAGGAGAAAAGCCGGCGACAGGTGCTGTTCTCGACCGATCTGGTCTACGACGTGCTGCGCAAGCACCAGCCCGATCATGTGCTGCTGCGCGCGGCGCGCACGGACGCCGCGACCGGACTGCTGGATATCCGCCGCCTGAGCGATATGCTGGCGCGGATCACGGGGCGCATCACGCACAAGCCGCTCGATCGCATTTCGCCGCTCGCGGTGCCGGTGATGCTGGAAATCGGCCGCGAGGCCGTCTATGGCGAAGCCTCCGATGAGTTGCTGGCCGAAGCCGCCGAGGACCTCGTCAAGGAAGCGATGGGGCGGTGATGCCATCGCGGTCCATATTTGCCGGGTTCCCTTGGTCTCGGCTCTTTTCGGAAGCTCGTTCGCATGATCTATGAAAGCAACGAGCCTCTTTCCGATTCGGATCATCTCTTGAGCGTGTTGGCCATCAACGACGTCGGGCTGCGGCAAGCCATGCGTGTTGGCGCAGCCGATTTTCTCGCCGATCTCTCCGGCGCGTTGTTCTGGGAACAGGAGCGGCTGCTCGTCGTCTCCGACCTGCATCTGGAGAAAGGCTCCAGTTTCGCCATGCGCGGCGTGCTGCTGCCGCCCTATGACACGCAGGCGACGCTTGCGCGGCTCGCGGCCGTCATCTCGCATTACGATCCGTGCATCGTGATTGCGCTCGGCGACAGCTTTCACGATCGCGATGCCCATCAGCGGCTGTCGACGCCGGATCGCGAGGCGCTTTCCGCTCTGCAAACCCGCCGCGACTGGATCTGGATTTCGGGCAATCACGATCCGGCGCTGCCGCCCGATCTCGGCGGCCTGGTCGCAACCGAGGTTGCGCTGGGCGGGATCGTGTTTCGCCACGAGCCGACAGGTGAGTTCGGAGAAATCGCAGGTCACCTGCATCCGAAGGCGCGGGTCTCGACGCGTGGCCGTTCCATGGAGCGGCGCTGCTTTGCAAGCGACGGCGAACGCGCCGTAATGCCGGCGTTCGGCGCCTATGCCGGCGGCCTCAGCATCCGCGACAGGGCGTTCGCCCGGATCTTCTCGACCGATTTCGTGGCGCATGTGCTCGGCGACAGCCGGATGCACGCGATCGCGGCATCGCGCTGCCGTTGATCACGCCGCCTCCGCCTGCACCGAATTGCAGAAATCCGCCAGCAGATCGGCGACGCGCAGCGTGGCCGAACTCGCCTCCGGCGTAGCCATCAGCGCCACCTCGGTTTTGTCGATCGGCGCAAAGCCGTCCTTTGCGGTCAGGACGCGATGCGTGGGCTGAATCGCGATCTCGGAGAGAAGACCCAGGCCCAGGCCGGCGGCGACCGCGGCCTGGATTCCCGCGAGGCTCGAACTGGTATAGGCCATGTGCCAGGTGCGGCCCGCGCTTTCGATGGCGTGAATGGCGCCGGCCCGATACAGGCAGCCGGGCGGAAAACCGATCAACGGAACCGATTGCGTTCCCGGATCGACGGGATGGACCTTGCTGGTCACCCAATGGACCCGCTCCGGCCACACACCGATGCCGCCCTTTTCGCCTGCGGGCCGCTTGAGCAAAGCGAGGTCGAGTTCGCTGCGTTCGAGGTCGCGGCGCAGACACATGCTCTGGTCGGCGCGGACGTCGAGCCGCAGACCGGGATGCGACCGCTTGAAACTCGCCAGCAATTCGGTCAGGCGATAGGCGGCGAAGTCTTCGGGAATTCCGAGCTTGACGACGCCTTCGCCTTTCGGCCGCGCTAGCACGTCGCGGGTTTCCTCCGCCAGCGCCAGCAGACGCCGCGCATAGGCCAAAAGCCGCTCGCCATCCTCCGTGGGTACGACCTTCTTGCCGATGCGGTTGAGAAGGGGACGGCCGAAATCGTCCTCCAGCCGCTTGATCTGCTGGCTGACGGTCGACTGGGTGCGGTGGACGCGCTCGCCGGCGCGGGTGAAGCCCCCGGCGTCGACGACCGATACGAAACTGCGCAACAGCTCCAGATCCAGCATGGCGCATACCATTCGAAAATCCACTTATCGATATTTTATCATTTAATTTCCAAATGACAAGGCTTGGGCCTACATCGGGGGCAAAGGAGACTTCCCGATGTCCCTCATCTCGTCATCCGTTGCCTCGCCCGCGGCACCACGCTCCGCCCTCAACGCGCTGCCGCTCGCCATTGTCGCGTTCTGCCTGCTGTGGAGCTTCGCCTTCGTCGCCGGCAAGGTCGGCGTCACCGACTGCCCGCCGCTGATCCTGCTCACGGCGCGATTTCTGCTGGCGGGCATCCTGATTTTCGGCATTGCCATGCTGCGCGGCGAGGGCTGGTCACTCTCCCGCCGCGACGTCGCGATCTTTGCGCTGCTCGGCATCGCCAACAATGCGCTGTATCTCGGTCTTGGCTACACCGGACTGCAAACCGTATCGGCCGGTCTCGGCGGCCTGATCGTCAGCGCCAACCCGGTATTCACTGCTGTGCTGGCCGCTGTCTTTCTCGGCGAGAGCCTGACCTGGCGCAAGATCGCGGGCCTGCTGCTCGGCATCGCCGGTGTCGCCTTCATCGTCTGGGATCGCGTATCGGTCGGCGCCGACAGCCTGCACGGCGTTGCATACACGCTGGCTTCGCTGGCCTCGATCGTGGCCGGCACCATCCTGTTCAAGCGGCTCGCGCCGAAGGGCGATCTCTGGCTCGGCAACGGCGTCCAGAATCTGGCTGGCGGCGTTGCGCTGCTGCCGTTCGCTTCGGCTCTTTCGAGCGTGGGTGATATCGTGCCGAGCTGGCGCCTGCTGGCGGCGTTTGCCTATCTCGTGCTGTGCGGCTCGATCCTTGCCTATGTGCTGTGGTTTCACCTGCTCAAGGTCTGCGGCGCGACCGCTGCAAGCGCCTATCACTTCCTGATGCCGCCGCTCGCCATGTTCTTCGCCTGGCTGGTGCTCGGCGAGCACCTCGCGCTCCGCGATCTGCTCGGGATCGTTCCGGTGGCGCTCGGCATTCATCTCGTCACCCGTCCCGCGGCCACCCCAGCGCGGCCTGCAAGATAGGAGACTGCCATGACCTCGCTTCGTATTACCCTGATCGGCGGCCCGACGGCCCTGATCGAAGTCGGCGGCTTTCGTCTGCTGACCGATCCGACCTTCGACGCGCCCGGCTCGTACATGCTGCCGCAGGTGACGCTCGAAAAGTTGTCAGGTCCTGCGCTCAGCGCCGACAAGATCGGTGCGGTCGATGCGGTGTTGCTCAGCCACGATCAGCACCGTGACAATCTCGACAACTCGGGCCGGGATTTTCTGAAAACCGCAAGCCGCGTGCTGACAACGGTCGCGGGGGCGAAGCGGCTCGGCGGCCATGCCGAAGGCCTGGCGCCATGGGCGAGCGCCGACCTCACCAAGCCCGATGGAAGCGCGTTGACGATCACGGCTGCGCCTGCGCGGCATGGTCCAGCCGGGATCGAGCCCATCGCGGGCGATGTCATCGGCTTCGTTTTGACTCCGGCCGATCCGGGCATCCGGCCGGTCTACATCACCGGCGACACGGTCTGGTTCGACGGGGTCGCCGAAGTGGCGAAGCGCTTCAAGGCAGGGATCGTGCTGCCTTTCGCGGGCGCGGCGCAGACGCGCGGGCCTTTCCACATCACCATGGACACCAACGACACCATCGAAACGGCCAGAGCTTTTCCAGAGGCCATGATCGTGCCGGTGCATCACGACGGATGGAAGCATCTGAGACAGAATGGCGATGATCTCAGGTCGTCGTTCGACATACTCGGTTTTGGCGCACGGCTGAAAATGCTGGAACCGGGGATCGCGACCGAGATCGAAATCGCCGCAATAGACTGATCCGCGTTGCGCGCAACGGCGGCTTCGCTGGCCGCCTGGGGGTCGCTTCCGGAACCGGAATTTGCCCACCGCGTTGTCTGGCGCGGCTGGAGCGGGCATGACAAAAGCGGTGCGAGGACCACGTCAAGAGGCTGGCCGGAACGGCCGGATACTAAAAAGCGCGCCGTCGTTCCGGTGGCGCGCTTTCTTCAAAACGCTCGGTCCGGGCCTCATCACCGGCGCGGCGGACGACGATCCCTCCGGCATCGGCACCTATAGCCAGACCGGCGCGCAGCTCGGCTACGCCGCGAGCTGGACCATGGTGCTGACGTTTCCCCTGATGGCCGCGATCCAGGAGATCTCCGCGCGGGTCGGCCGCGTGACCGGACATGGCATCGCCGGAAACGTCTGCCGCCATTATCCCGCAAGCCTCCTGAACGGCATCGTCGCACTGCTGTTCGTCGCCAACACCATCAACGTCGCCGCCGACCTCGCCGCCATGGCGGATTCGTTCAAGCTTTTGTTCGGCGGCCCCGCATTCGCCTATGTGCTTTTCTTCGGCGTCACGTCGGTCGCAGCGCAGATCTTCCTTGATTACGCGCGCTATGTCGCCGTCCTGAAGTGGCTGACGCTGAGCCTGTTCGCTTATGTCGCCGCGCTTGCGGTCGCGCGCGTGTCCTGGGGCGAGGCGCTCGCAGGACTGCTGATTCCACGCGTCGAGTTCACCGCACCGTTTCTCACCACCGTCGTCGCCATCCTCGGGACCACGATCTCGCCCTATCTGTTCTTCTGGCAGGCCTCGCAGGAGGCCGAGGATCAGCGCGTCGATTCCGGGAAACGGCCGCTGATCGACCGGCATCACGGCGCGCGAAAGGAATTCCACCGCATCCGCGCCGACACCATCGTCGGGATGGCGTTCTCGAGCCTGATCGCGGTCGCGATCATTCTCACCGCCGCCGCGACGTTTCATGCCGCCGGCAAGACCGACATCGAGACCTCGGCGCAGGCCGCTGAAGCGTTGCGGCCGATCGCGGGCCAGTTTGCTGAGGTGATTTTCGCGCTCGGCATCGTCGGCACCGGACTGCTGGCGGTTCCGGTGCTGGCGGGTTCGGCCGCCTACGCCGTCGGCGAGGGACGGCGATGGCCGGTCGGGCTGGCGCGCAAGCCGAAGGAGGCGGCCGCGTTCTATGCGGTGCTGGCGCTGTCGGCGGCGATCGGAATCGCGCTCAACTTCACGCCTGTCGATCCCATCCAGGCCTTGTATTGGAGCGCGGTCATCAACGGCGTGCTCGCGGTCCCGGTGATGGCGCTGCTGATGGCGATGGTGCGCCGCCGCGACGTCATGGGCGGGTTTATCGTCACGGGCATGCTGTACTGGCTGGGGTGGCTTGCCACCGTCGTGATGGCCGCGGGAGTCGTGGCAATGGCCGTCGCATGGGCGCTGTAGCGCGTAGTCCGCAAAACTGGATATCGGTTTTGCGGCAAGAATCCGCGCGAGCTACGGATTGATCATCAGTCCCTGCGGAAGACGATCGACGCCATCCAGCCCGCCATCAACCCCATGCACGCTGTCGCCACGCCGTAAAGGACGCCGTGCTGTCGGGCGGCAGTGGCAACGAGATGCTCGAAGCCGACCTTGACGATCTCGAACGCCGTATCGGTCTTTGCGATCAGCGCGCCGCCGGCAAGCAGCTTGATGCCGATGGTGTAGGTGCCGGTCGGCACCTCGGCCGGAAGCGGAATGCCGGTGCGGAACAGGCTCGGCGTCAGGAAGGTCACGGCCGAGGTGTTCTCGCGGTACAGTCCATGTTCCATGCGCAGCCTTATGAAGGCGCGGCGGAACGGGTCGCTCGCCACGACGTCGGCATAGTCGGAGCCGACGCGCTGGGTCAGCAGCACGTTGTTCAGTCCGAGTTGCTGCCGGCGCAGGACGTCCGGCGCCGCGATCTTGTCCAGCGGCCGGTTGGCGAAGGTCGCGAGATAGGCCGGGACCTTGAGGAATTGTCGCGAGCCGGCATTCACCCAGATGCCGAACCTGCGTTCCTTGCGACGCGTCACCATGTCGATCCCTGGACCCCTGACGGTCACGACGAGATCGTAGCCGGAGCGCGGAACCGGGGTATCGCCGTCGCGCTCGATGGAGCCGAACAGCACCAGCTCCTCCCCTGAATAGTTCGGCGTCACGGTGATGCGATGGTTCGACACCGAGACGATCAGGTGTTCGGCGCGCACATCACCCGCGATGAAAGTCGTGCCGAGCAGCAGCGCCAGGCCCATCGCCGAGCATGTCGCGCGCGTCCTCATATGCCGCCCGTGGTCTCGCGGACGGTGTAAAGGTCGGCGGGACGAATTCCCAGCTCGACCGCAAAGCGGATCCCGACCGCCAGGATCAACAGCCCGAGCAGCAGGCGCAGGTGTTCGCCGCGGATGCGCTGGCCGGCGCGGGCGCCGAATTGCGCGCCGGTCACGCCGCCGGTCATCAGGATCAACGCCAGCACGGCGTCGACGAGGTGATTGGTGGCGGCGTGCAGCACGGTGGCGAACGTCATGGTGACGAGGGTGAGCAACATGGAGGTGCCGATCACGGTCGACGTCGGTACGCGCAGCAGGTAGATCAGCAGCGGCACCAGAATGAAGCCGCCGCCGATGCCCATGATCGCGCCGATGAAGCCGATGAAGAGGCCGATGGCCACGACGGGAATGGCCGACAGGTAGATTTTGGATCGCTTGAACCGGACTTTCAGCGGCAGGCCATGAACCCAGCCATGGCCGCCCGGACGCCGCCGCAGCAGCGCGGTCTGGCCTTGCCGGGTCCGCAGCATGGCGCGCAGACCCTCCCAGAACATCGCTCCGCCGACGCCGGACAGCAGCACCACGTAGGCCAGCGCGATCAAAAGATCGAGCTGGCCCAGTTCGCGCAGCCGCGTGAAGGTCCAGACGCCGAGCGTGGTGCCGACCATGGCGCCGCCCAACAGGATCAGCGCGAGCATCGGATCGATCGCGCGCTTGCGCCAATAGGACAGCGCGCCGGAGAAAGAGGAGGCGGCGATGTGGCTCGCGACCGTCGCGACCGCGACTGCGGGAGTAATGCCGACGAATATCAGCAGCGGCGTCATCAGGAAGCCGCCGCCGATGCCGAACATGCCGGATACGAAACCCACCGCCGCGCCCATCGCCAGGATGAGGAACACGTTGACCGGAAGATCGGCGATCGGGAGATAGAGCTGCACGCGCGTTCGTTTTCGGATTTCGCCGCGGGCCGGCCGGCGCCTTTCCGCAGCATGGACCTTCGGTTGCGGCGCGGCCGCAAGCCGCGTCTCCTGCATAACCGAAATCATCAGCGGCCGGGGTTAAAGAATTAGGGACGGGCCGGCTTTTTCGCCGGGCGCGCCGATCCGGTCCGAAGGTGGCGAATACCTGGATTAACGGGCGACGTGTCCGGCCATCGCCCGCTTTGCGGTTGCGGGCCGCTTTGCCGTCGTGGATCGGGCTGCCGTGGTTTTGGCGGGAGCCCGCGCGGTTGCGCCGTCCCATCCGCCGGCGGGGGCTGCGACGTTGATCGCATCGTCAGGCTGAGGCTTGGGAACGAACGTTTGAACCTCCAGCTTGGCCGCCGCCAGCGTCTGTGGATCGAGGCGCTTGGCGATCTCGTCGCGCTTGCGACCGGAATCCACGTCGCCCTGGGCGGCTGCGAGGCTGAACCACTTGTAGGCTTCCGCAAGATTCTGTTCGATGCCGATGCCGCGGGCATAGAGAATGCCGATGTTGAACTGGCTGTCTGTGACGCCGCGCTCGGCCGCCTTGCGGAACCACTGCGCCGCGCTCGTGTAGTCGGCGCCCTTGCCGCCGCCGTCGGCGTCGAGCACCGCGAGGTTATGCATGGCCTTTGCATTGTCCCGTTCGGCCGCTTGCATGTAGTAGCGGCGCGCCGCGTCGAGATCCTTGGCGACCCCGAGGCCTTTTTCATGCAGGGTGCCGAGCCTGAACATGGCGGGTACGACGCCGGCTTGCGCGGCGCGATCATACCATTTCGCGGCTTCGACGTAATTGACGGCAACGCCCTTGCCCTCCGCATAGCGGAGGCCGACCTCAAATGCCGCTGCGGGGTCGCCGTGGAGCGCTGCGGTCCGCAGCTTCGGGCCGCCGATGCCATCGGGGAGTGATTCCGAACGGGGAATTGCGATCGGCTGCGGTGGATGTTCCTCCGGGACGGCTGCGGGTGCGATCGGAAGCGAGCCGGTGACGTCGGCGGATGTGGTCTCCGGCGGGCTCGACGGCGCCAGCTCCGACGGGGATTCGGCCGGAGCCGGACTCCCGGCCGACGGCGGCGAATTCATCGATTGCCGGTCGATCGGCGTCGGCGAGGTCATGGACGGCATTTCGGGAATCGCGCCCGGGTGATCCGTTCCGGGCTGGGCGTCAGCGTCTGCCGGCGGTTTTGTTTCGGGCGAGGTGACCGGACCGGGTTCGCTGACCGCTGCGCGCTGGTTTCCATCGAGCAGCGACATTGCGAGCTTGAAACCGCCGAGTACGATCACGACCACGCTGGCTCCGACCAGCAGCGACCGGATCTTGGAAGTGAGGCCGGAACCGCCGCCTGCGGCGGGACGCGCCGGCTCGATGGCGATCTTGGTTCGGCCGGCCTTGTCGGACGACGGCGCCGCGGCGGTGGCTGCCCGCGCTGCGCGGCGCGCAGCCGCGATGAATGATGAACCCGATTGCTCGCCGGGCGTCCCGGTAATGTCGCCGAGCGCGCTCTCAGAGGCCGCGATGCGCGCCGCAGCTCCGCGTGCGGGCGGGCGGGTCCCCGGTTCCAGCGGATGATCGGGTGGCAGGTCCGGGTCGATCGCCGGACGCGGTGACTGCGGGCGCGGCGTTGCCGATTGTGGGAGGTGCTCGGGCTCGAAGCCGTCCGTCCGGGTTTCGGGCGTCGCGCGCGGCGGGATCGGACCTGACGCCGGAGCGGCGGGAGCGGGCTGCGGCGGCGCCGTCTGCGAGAGAACGGGATTGGGGAGTTCGGGCTTCGGCGGCAGATGCGCGGGCGATTCCGGAATCGCGCCGCGAGACGGTTCGGCCCGCGGGCCGGGCATGGCGCGGACTGCGCGCAGATCGCCTTCGATCATCGCGAGCCGATCGACCACGTGCCCGAGCGTATTATGAACGGCCTCAAGCGCGTCCTGGGTGTGACGGTCGGTTTCCGACTGGCAGAAGCGCATCTCCGACAGTTCGCGCTTGATCGCCTCGACGACCTCGCTGTCCATGGCCAGGCCTGCGCTGCGCGGACCGCCTTCGGCCAGCGCCGCGAGTCCGGCCTGCTGCCGTTCCAGATGATGCAGGATGTCCTGCAAGCCTTCCTCGACACGCGTGAGATTGATTCCTGCGAGATCGGCGCCTGAGCGGCCGCCGGCGGTCTCCAGGCGTTCGAGCAGCAGCGACACTCGCTGTTCGAGATGCGCCAGCGTCGCCGACGAATCCTGACCGGCCGGCAGACGGTCGAGACGGTCGGACAGCGCGCGTACGGCTTCCTCGAGTTGCTCGGAACTGCCGGAGACGGGGCGTTCGCGGTTTTCCAGAGTCGCCGTCAGCGCAGCGACGCGCTGTTCCAGCGCGGAGAACGAATCGCCATTGCCTTCGGACCGGCCGAGCAGGTCGACTTTCGACGACAGCAGAATGAGATCGTCGCTAAGCCGCGCCAGCGCTTCGTTGGAGGCGACGTTGGACACGATGCCGCGAAGCGCGACGATCGCGTTTTCGAGCTGCTGCACCACGCCGTTGTCGCCGCTGTCGCGCACGATCGTGTCGATCTTGGCGCCGAGATTGCGGATTGCGTCGTCGAATCCCGCAAGTTGCTCAGCCGGCTTCAGCGATCGCAGCGCGTCGTAGATCTCATTGAGGGCGCGTTCGATATTGGCCAGCGCCTGGCCGTCGCTGCCGCTTTGGCGCACGTCGTCGATGCGCCGCGACAGCAAGCGAATCTCGTCCTCGATCGATTCGATCGCGCGGCGCGGCATCGCCTCCGTGATGATGTGGCGGATACCGGCAAGCTCGCTGCGGAATGCGATGATCGACTGCTCGATCCCGTCCGGGCGCTGCAGCGATTCGATCTGGCTCGTGATCTTGAAGAGCTGCCGCTCGAGGCTGGAGAAATCCGATGCCGGCCGCAACGTCGTCATCGCCGGGGCGACGGGGGACGAGCCGGGCGACGGCGATGCGCGCGACGCGCCGTCGAGTTCATGCTGGCGCGCGGCGACTTCCGCGATCGCGAATTCGAGCGAGACGGGATCGGGCGGCGTCGACCGGCTGTAGATCTCGGCTGCGGCGCGCTCGACCCGGTCGGCGCGGTCCTGCGCATTCTCCGCGGGCGCGTGGGCGGCGACACGGGCGAGGCGGGCGTCAAGCCGCGAAATGGCGTCGTTGAGCTGGCGGGCGACGGCAGGTTCGCCGTGCGTGGCCGGGCTCGACAACTGATCGATCTGACGCGTGATGGAATCGAGCCGCTGATGGATGTCCGCGACGTCGCGGCTGTCCTGGCTCGGGACCGGCGGCTGCGTCATCCGGGAATCCGGGATAGCGTTGCCAGCCGTGGAATTGAGCCACTCGTTGAGGGACATGCCAGCCCGTCGCGCAGCGGCTTCGGCCCGCTCGCGAACGGATGGTTCGGTTCCGTCGTCGCTCCACGATCCGCGCGAATTCATGCTGTCGTCCGGTGTCTGAACTGGCGCATCCGATGCGCCCACAGGTTCCGCGCGCCCCCTTCGATAGACAATCCCAAGCCGGCGCACCCTCTGCATCTCGGGCTCAACCTTTTCGTGTTAGGGTAAACAACGGGTTAAGGAGCCGGGCGGCCGCCGCCAAAAGTTGCATTTTGGGACAGGATGCGCGGCCCAGGCAGGCCAATGCAATCGATGATTGCATTTTCGACAAGGCACCCTTCAAACGAAATCCCGGCCGCGGTTGCGCATATAAAGAATTTGCAGCCGAGCCCGGAAATCGTCGACCACCTCGACCGACGCGAGCATGACGACCCGAAATTCGGAGGAGTGAGCGGATTCGGGCGGAATCGCCTTCGTCGTGCTTCCCGCTCGCCGGTGGTTGCCCGCGCCTCGGACGCGTCGGGAGTCGCGATTGATGCAGTTGCATCGAGTGCGGTAAGCTGCCGGCGGCGCATAGGGGTTTCATGACGAGACGCAAACCGTCGATCGAGGCCGCCGCTGCCTGGATTCGCCTGATGCGCGTGCGGAGCCGGGTGCTGGCTGCCGTGGAGCAGGAGTTGAAGAAGGCTGGTTTTCCGCCGCTGGCCTCCTACGACGCGCTGCTCGCGCTGTCGCGCGCACCGGCAGGCGAACTGCGGCCGGTCGAACTGGAAAAGCGGATGCTGCTGCCGCAATACGCGACCTCGCGTTTGATCGACCGCCTGGTGGAGGAGGGGCTCGCGATGCGGCGCGAGTGCAAGGCCGACAAGCGCGGTCAATTCGTCGAGATCACCGACGCCGGGCGCGAGCTGCGGAAGAAGATGGGACAGGCCTATTCGATGGCGATCGAAAAGCATGTCGGCTCCAAACTCTCCGACGCAGACGCAGCAAAGCTTTGCGGGCTGCTTGACCGGCTCGGTTGTTCCTGCAATGAGGCTCAGGCGCTGGCTGTGAGAGACGGTGCGTCGGCGCGATGATGTCTCTCTCGCCATTCGCGATTGCGGACCGTCGTCCGGTTTGCATTCCCTACCTGCACCGCGTGCGTTCGGTCGAAACGCTCCACACCTGGATTTTTCATGGCGCGTGACCAGATCGATATGACGCCGCTGCAATCGCGCGACCAACTGGTGGCGTGGCTGGAAGCCGGCGTGAAGCCCGCATCCGAATTCCGCATCGGCACCGAGCACGAAAAAACGCCGTTCACGCTTCAGGGTCACGACCCCGTGCCTTATGAAGGCTCGCGCGGCATCGGCGCGTTGCTCGAAGGCATGCAGCTTCTGCTCGGCTGGGAGCCGATCATGGAGCAGGGCAACATCATCGGCCTTCATGACGTCACCGGCGGCGGGGCGATCTCGCTGGAGCCGGGGGGGCAGTTCGAACTGTCCGGCGCGCCGGTCGAGACGGTGCATCAGACCCAGTCCGAACTCGCCGCGCATCTGGCGCAGGTCAAGGAGATCGCGACGCCGCTCGGCATCGGGTTTCTGGGCCTCGGCATGACGCCGTCATGGTCGCGGGCGCAGATTCCGATGATGCCGAAGGGGCGTTACCGGATCATGCGGGATTACATGCCGAAGGTCGGTCGCTACGGCCTCGACATGATGTTCCGGACCTGCACGGTGCAGACCAATCTCGACTTCTCGTCCGAAGCCGACATGGTCAGGAAGCTCAGAGTCTCGGTCGCGTTGCAGCCGGTTGCGACCGCGCTGTTCGCCAATTCTCCTTTCACCGAGGGCAAGCCGAACGGCTTTCTCTCGTTCCGCTCGGAAATCTGGCGCGACACCGACAACGCGCGCGCCGGAATGATACCGTGGGCGTTCGAGGACGGCATGGGGTTCGAACGCTGGGTCGACTACGCGCTCGACGTTCCCATGTATTTCGTCAAGCGTGGCGAAAACTACATCGACGTGTCGGGCTCCTCGTTCCGTGATTTCTTCCACGGCAGGAACCAGGCCATCCCCGGCGAGCGGCCGACCCTTTCGGATTGGGCCAATCATCTGTCGACGATTTTTCCCGAGGTGCGGCTCAAGCGCTATCTGGAAATGCGCGGCGCCGATGGCGTGCCGTGGGGGCGCCTGCCCGCGCTTCCGGCGTTCTGGGTCGGATTGCTCTACGACGACGCCAGCCTCGATGCGGCCTGGGATATCGTGAAGCGCTGGAGCGCATCGGAACGTCAGGCGTTGCGCGATGACGTGTCGCGGATGGGTTTCAAGTCCCGGATCAAGGATCGTTATCTGTTCGAGGTCGCGAAGGAATGCCTGGTGCTGGCGCATGCGGGTCTGCGCCGGCGCGGCCATGTCGATCATCTCGGCCGCGACGAGTCGCGGCATCTGGAGCCGCTCGATCGCATCCTGGACTCGGGCCGCTCTCCCGCCGAGGAGATGCTGGAGAAGTTCAACGGCGCATGGGCAGGATCGGTCGAGCCGGCCTACAGCGAATACGCATTCTGAAATCCGCGTGGGACGAGGAATCGAGACTCGGCCGATCTTCGGATCAGCGGCGAGCTCGTTCATCCACCATACATCAAGGTGTCGATTTAATGAGCCGCGTCCGCGCTCTTCTTGTCCGGGATACGCTGTTTTGCGGCATCTGTTGAAAGCCTGCGCATTGAGAATCGGCTTAATCGTGCTGGCGGGGCTGTCATCGATGGCCTTTCTGGTGGCGCGACCGGCGCATGCCCAGACCAATTTCGACCGGCCCGGCGCCGATTATCTGCGAATGTCGCTGCGCTCGGGCGATCCGGCCGACTGCGCGCTGGCGTGCGAGCGCGACCGCCATTGCCGCGCCTGGAGTTTCAGCTATCCCAGCGAACGTTCGGAGGTAGCCGTCTGCTGGCTCAAGAATGCCGTTCCGCCGCGGATCGCGAATCCGTGTTGCGTATCCGGCGTGCGTGGAGCGGGCGTGATCGAGCGACGAATCGGCCCGGTCGAAACATCGACGGATCGTTCCGGGGGCGACTATCGCGTCTTCGAATTCAAGAAAGACGAGAGAGCCGATGCCGATCAGGTCTGCCGGCATGCGTGCGATGCCGACAGCAAGTGCCGGGCGTGGACCTATGCGCGGCCGGGCTATGCCGGCAAAGCCGCGCGGTGTTTTCTGAAAAAGGAAATCAAGCCGCCGCGCCGCCGGCCGGGCTTCACGTCCGGGGTGGTGCGGTAGGCGCCGGTCGCATCAAGCGCCGTGGGGCGCTTGCGATCACGCTTGATTAATGCCGCTATAATGCCGTTCAGTGCCTTCTTCGACGCCGGCGCGCCACTGGCGGAGCAGAAGCGGCTCGACGCGCGCGCGCGTCGCCTTGGACAGGCGGATCAGCATCATCGGATGATCGCGGTAAGGGTCGGTGACATAAAACACCTCTGGCCGGCTTTCTATCAGGACGGCACGCTCGTCCTGCGGTACGCCCGGCATGACGAGACTGTCGCCGTCCTCTTTCAGCCGCACCGGCATCTTCTTGCACACCTTGAGGGCAGGCGTGCCATAGGAGGTGCCGTCCTCCACCTCAGGCCAACGCAGCGCGATGGCTCTGATATCGTCGAAGGTCATGGCGCGCGGTCCAGCGCGTAGCCCGCAAGGCGGACACCGGTTTTTTTTAATGCACCGCCGTGAAAAAACGCGCGAGGCGGAAACCCGATAGCCAGGTCCACACCGGCTGGCTGCGGATGCCCAGGTCCCATGATCCGACGATGGCATCGACCCGGCCGACCAGGTCGTCGGTCGGGAGCAGGCCGACGCCGCCCTCGCGCACGGGCACGCGGCTGTCCGCGGAATTGTCGCGGTTGTCTCCCATCACGAACAGATGGCCCGGCGGCACGGTCACCTCCGCCGTATTGTCGAGCCGGCCGTTGTCGTGAATCTTGAAAATAATGTGCGAGACGCCGCCCGGCAGCGTTTCCACATAACGTTGCGCAGGTTCGCTCGAGCCGTTGTCGTTCTCGGCCTCGCCGAGGCCGTCCGGTTTCAGCTCCGCCGCATGGCCGTTGATCCAGACACGACCGTCGCGCATCTGGATGTGGTCGCCGGGCAGGCCGATGACGCGCTTCACCCAGACCTGCGAGCGGTCGCCGGGCCAGCGGAACACAACGACGTCGCCGCGTTTGGGCAATTCGCCGAAGACGCGCGATGTCTCCGGAAAAGAGATATGGATTGGCATCGAGGCGGTTGAGTAGCCGTAAGGGTATTTGGTCGCCAGCAGCGCGTCGCCGATCAGAAGCGTCGGCTCCATCGAGGCCGACGGCACATAGAACGGCTCGGCCAGCGCGCCCTTGGCGATCAGCACCACCAGCACGATCGCCGCGATCTGGACGATCTGTCCGCCCCAGCGGCGGGCCAACGAATCCGATGTCGAGGAGTCCGTGCTCATCCGCCCGTTCCTCCGACCGTGATCCGTTCCATGCGCAGCGTCGGCTGGCCGACGCCGACCGGCACGCCCTGTCCGTTCTTGCCGCAGGTGCCGACGCCGTCGTCGAGCGCGGTATCGTTGCCGACCATGGTAATGCGATGCAGGTCGGTCGGTCCGTTGCCGATCAGCATCGCGCCCTTGAGCGGCGCGCCGAGCTTGCCGTTCTCGATCCTGTACGCCTCGGTGCACTGGAACACGTACTTGCCCGAGGTGATGTCGACCTGACCGCCGCCGAAATTCGCGGCGTAGATGCCGTTCTTCACCGAGGCCAGGATTTCCGCGGGGTCGCGGTCGCCCGCCGGCATATAGGTATTGGTCATGCGCGGCATCGGCACATGGGCATAATCCTGGCGGCGGCCGTTGCCGGTGGGCTTCATCCCCATCAGCCGGGCGTTCTGGCGGTCCTGCATGTAGCCGACCAGGATGCCATCCTCGATCAGCACGGTGCGGCTCGTCGGCGTGCCCTCGTCGTCGATCGACAGCGAGCCGCGCCGCGCCGAAATGGTGCCGTCGTCGACCACGGTGACGCCCTTGGCCGCGACCTGCTGACCCATCAGCCCCGCGAAGGCGGACGTCTTCTTGCGGTTGAAGTCGCCCTCCAGGCCGTGCCCCACCGCTTCATGCAGCATCACGCCGGGCCAGCCGGGACCGAGCACCACGTCCATCTCGCCGGCGGGCGCAGGAATCGATTCCAGATTGACCAGCGCCTGACGGATCGCGTCGTCGGCGACCGATCGCCACGCCTTGGTCTCGATGAACCGGGCATAGCCCTCGCGTCCGCCATAGCCGTGGCTGCCGGTTTCCTGCCGGTCGCCCTGTCCGGCGACGACGGAAATGTTCATCCGCACCAGCGGGCGGATGTCGCGGTAGCTTTCGCCGTCCGGCCGCATGATTTCGACAACCTGCCAGGTCGCGCCGAGGCTGACGGACACCTGGCGTACCCGCGGATCCTTGTCGCGGACATAGGCGTTGATTTCGGCGAGCAGCTTGACCTTGGTCTCGAAGCCGAGGCCGTCGAGCGGATTGTCGTCGCCGTAGAGCCGTACGTTGGTGCGTGAGGGAGCTGCCGCGAAGGTCCCATCATAGCCGCCGCGCACGGCGCCGACGGCATCGGCGGCGCGGATCAGCGCGGGCATCGAAATGTCCGACGAATGAGCATAGCCGACCGCGTCGCCCTTGACGGCGCGAAGCCCGAAGCCTTGCGAGGTGTCGTAGGTCGCCTGCTTGAGGCGGCCGTTGTCGAACATCAGCGCCTCGCTCTGGCTGTACTCCAGAAACAGTTCCCCGTCGTCAGCGCCTTTGAGGCCTCGCGCCACTTCGTTGCGCACGGAATCGCGATCGAGATCGGCACGGTCGAACAGGGAGGTAGTGAGGGGGCTGGTCATGGCTTGCTCCGAATTCAACGCGAATATGCGGCCGTTCCGTGTCGTCCGAAGCGGTCGAGGTTCAAGATAGGCACGATTGCCGCAAAAAGGGAGACTCTTTCGAAATCTTCATTCGGAGGGTTCGGATCAAATCGCTACGGCAGTTTGTCGTAACCTTCGCCCAGCCCGTTCAGGCTGAGCGGGAAACCGATGCCCTCCTCGGGCGTCTCGAAGATGATGAACGTCGCGGTCTTGGCGCTGCGCAACTGCCCGAGCAGCTTGTCATCCAGCACGACCTCGGCCACGCAGCCGTTGGGAAGACAGCGAACGAACCCGGCGCGACCGACGTCGACATTGTCGAGTTTCAGGCCGAGGCCGGAGGGCAGCAGCACGCCAAGCGGCGCCACCACCCGCATCAGCCGGCTTTTCTGGTCGGCGGTCTTGAGCACGATGACCGTCAACCCGGCGTTGGAGCGGTCTTCCGCCACCACGCTCTGGATCAATGCGCATTGCTCGGCCTTGGCGCCGGGCGGGGTGTCACAGCGGATCTGCCAGTCGCCATGGACCGATTTGACCGCTCCCTGCGCGTTGGCGGCGCCGGCGAAGCCTGCAACGAGGAAGACGGCGGCCCAGCCCGTCAAAGTGCGGACCGGCTGACGATCCGCCACGGCTTTGCGTCCTGAGCTATGCCTGATATGCCGTTTCAAAGGCCCCATCCGGGTCGATCCCCTGCTCTCACATGCCACACTCTGGCTCGCCGGCCTGACCGGCAATGACGGCGCCTTGAAGGCGATCGCGCCCCGGATCAGCCCGAACCGATGCCGATTCTGTGAGGCCGGCTGGCGTCTGTGCCTACATCGGGCATTCCGCCTGTCAAGCGGCATCCGGCCGCAACGGTCCGGTTGCGTTCTGTTTTATCCGTCGGATGCGGTTGCCCGCCGAATGCGCTGGACCGCGGTTCGACGGCATTGCTCGACTCGCTGTCTTGGTCCTTGCGGGGTGCGACAAATTATGGTTTGAGAGGGGCGGCTTTGGACGCATTCTAGCCAAACGGCTTACCGGCCGTCCGTGGAAAGCGTCATGTCGACCAGCAGACTTGCCGCCGGCGGGAACTGCTTAGGGGGTTCGTTTAGGGTTTATTTATGACAAGGAGCGCGAGCGGCATGAAGATGTCGAAGGGCCTGATTGGCCGCCGGTTTGGCCGCCGGTTTCTGGGATTGGCGTTTTTGTTGGCGGCGGTTGCTGCCGGAGGGACGGTTTCGGCGGAGGAGCTTGTTGGTCAGCCGAATGCATGGGCGCTTGACCTGCAGGGCGGCGTGACGCCGGTGATGGACAGCATCGCGAAGATGCACAACGGGCTTCTGGTTGTGATCACGTTGATCACGCTGCTGGTGACGTCGCTTTTGGTGATTGCGATGGTGCGGTTCAACGCGCGGGCCAATCCCGTGCCGTCGAAGACGACGCACAACACGCTGATCGAGGTTGCGTGGACGATTATCCCGGTTTTGATTTTGGTTGGCATTGCGGTTCCGTCGTTCCGCCTGCTGTTTGAGGAGCTTGACATCCCGAAGGCCGACCTGACGGTGAAGGCGACGGGCAAGCAGTGGTACTGGAGCTATTCCTATCCGGACAACGGCAAGTTCGAGTTTGACTCGCTGATCGCGGAGGACAAGAAGCCGCGGATGCTTGCGGTGGACAACGAGCTGGTTGTTCCGGTGAACAAGGTGGTTGTGGTTCAGGTGACCGGGGCCGATGTCATTCATTCGTTTGGCGTTCCGGCGTTTGGGATCAAGGTGGACGCGATTCCGGGCCGTCTCAACCAGACCTGGTTCAAGGCCACCAAGACCGGCATGTTCTACGGGCAGTGCTCGGAACTGTGCGGCCGGGATCACGCCTTCATGCCGATTGCGGTGCGGGTGGTGAGCGATCAGGATTTTGCAGCCTGGGTTGAGACCGCGAAGAAGAAGTTTGCTTCGAACCCGGAGAACGCGGTGGCGTCGGCTGCCGACGTGATGCGCTAGGCGAGAGCGACAGCCACAAGGTTCGAAGGACTTCAAGGGACGAAAGACAGGATTAGACAATGTCAACAACCGCAGCATCTGCTCACGACCACGACCATGATGACCATGCGCACCACCCGACCGGGTGGCGGCGCTTTGCGTATTCGACCAATCACAAGGACATCGGGACCATGTACCTGGTGTTCGCCATCGTTGCGGGCATCATCGGCGGCCTGATGTCGATGGGCATCCGGGCGGAACTGATGTATCCCGGGGTGCAGGTTTTCCATCCCGCCCACGAGTACAACGTGTTTGTGACCTCGCACGGCCTGATCATGATCTTCTTCATGGTGATGCCTGCGATGATCGGCGGCTTCGGCAACTGGTTCGTGCCGCTGATGATCGGGGCGCCCGACATGGCGTTTCCGCGCATGAACAACATCTCGTTCTGGCTGCTGCCGGCGGCGTTTGCGCTGCTGCTGCTGTCGACGGTGATGGAGGGCGAGCCGGGGGCGCTTGGCGCGGGCACGGGGTGGACGCTGTACGCGCCGCTGTCGACGAGCGGCCATCCTGGACCGTCGGTGGACTTCGTGATCCTCGCGATCCATCTGGCCGGCGCGTCGTCGATTCTGGGCGCCATCAACTTCATCACCACGATCTTCAACATGCGCGCGCCCGGCATGACCATGCACAAGATGCCGCTGTTCGTGTGGTCGATCCTGGTGACGGTGTTCCTGCTGCTGCTGTCGCTGCCGGTTCTGGCGGGCGCGATCACGATGCTGCTGACCGACCGCAACTTCGGCACCACGTTCTTCGCGGCCGACGGCGGCGGTGATCCGGTGCTGTTCCAGCATCTGTTCTGGTTCTTCGGTCACCCCGAGGTGTACATCCTGATTCTGCCGGGCTTTGGCATGATCAGCCACGTTGTGTCGACCTTCTCGAAGAAGCCGATTTTCGGTTATCTCGGCATGGCCTATGCGATGGTCGCGATTGGCGGCATCGGCTTCGTGGTGTGGGCGCACCACATGTACACGGTCGGCATGGTGTCGTCGGCGCAGGCCTACTTCGTCGCGGCGACCATGGTGATCGCGGTGCCGACCGGCGTGAAGGTGTTCTCGTGGATCGCCACCATGTGGGGCGGCTCGATCGAGTTCAAGGCGCCGATGCTGTTCGCGCTCGGCTTCATCTTCCTGTTCACGGTCGGCGGCGTGACCGGCGTGGTGCTGGCCAATGCGGGCGTCGATCGCGTGCTGCAGGAGACCTACTACGTCATCGCGCACTTCCACTACGTGATGGGCATTGCCGCGGTGTTCTCGATCTTCGCGGGCTGGTACTACTGGTTCCCGAAGATCTCCGGCTACATGTACAACGAGACCATCGCCAAGGTGCACTTCTGGCTGATGTTCATCGGCGCCAACGTCCTGTTCTTCCCGCAGCACTTCCTTGGTCTGCAGGGCATGATGCGGCGCTCGGTCGACTATCCGGATGCGTTCGCGGGCTGGAACGAGGTCTCGTCCTACGGCGCCTTCATGGCGGGGCTGGGCGCGTTGGTCTTCCTCTACGGCCTGGCCGATGCCTTCATGCGCAAGCAGCCGGCAGCGGACAATCCGTGGGGCGAAGGCGCCACCACGCTGGAGTGGACGCTGTCGTCGCCGCCGCCGTTCCACCAGTTCGGAACGCTGCCGAAGGTGCAGTAATGTGACTGTGCGCGGCGCGCCCCTCGTGCGCCGCGCACCCAACAAAGCGAACCGGACGCGGCGCGCCTGAGGCGCCGCGCACCCCCAACAAAGCGAGTTGTGTCGTGTCGGTTGTCGATCAGAAAGCCATCGAACTGCCGCCCCGGGTCTCGGAGGCGAGCGTCGCCGATTACTTTGCGCTGCTGAAGCCGCGGGTGATGTCGCTCGTGATCTTCACCGCGCTGGTCGGACTGATGATCGCGCCGGGCCACGTTCACCCGGTGCTGGGCTTCATTTCGATCCTGTGCATCGCGGTTGGCGCCGGCGCCTCCGGGGCGCTGAACATGGCGCTCGAAGGCGACATCGACGTGCTGATGTCGCGCACGGCCAACCGGCCGATCCCGCGCGGCCGCATCACGCGCGGCGAGGCGATCGGGTTCGGCCTGACGCTGTCGTTCTTTTCGGTGATGACGCTGGGCACGCTGGTCAACTGGTATGCCGGCGGGCTGCTCGCCTTCACGATCTTCTTCTACGTGGTGATCTACACCATGGGACTGAAGCGGCGGACCGCGCAGAACATCGTGATCGGCGGCGCCGCCGGGGCGCTGCCGCCGGTGGTGGCGTGGGCGGCGGCGACGGGGTCGCTGTCGGTCGAGCCGCTGCTGCTGTTTCTGATCATCTTCTTCTGGACGCCGCCGCATTTCTGGGCGCTGGCGCTGTTCCGCTCCGACGATTATGCCCGCGCCGGGGTGCCGATGCTGCCGGTGGTCGCCGGTCCCGATGCGACGCGGCTGCAGATCCTGCTCTATACCATCGTGCTGGTGGCGATCGCCGCCGCGCCCTGGCCGCTCGGCTATTTCGACTGGGTCTACGGCATCACCTCGCTGGTGCTGGGCGCCGGCATGTTGGTGCTCGCGATCAATGTCTACCGGCGCGCCACGCGGCGTCTGTTCGCGTTCTCGATCCTCTATCTGTTCGCGCTGTTCGCCGTTCTGCTGCTCGATGTGGTCGTGAAGGCCGTCGCGCCGTTGATCTGGTAGAGAGGGCGCATGGTGCGATGGACAGCCAAGACGAGAAGCCGGACAGGGTCGTTCTCACCGAGGCCCAGAAGAAGCGCCAGCGCGAGCGGTCGATCGCGATCGCCTGGGCGCTCGGAATCCTGGTCCTGCTGTTCTTCGCGGTCACCTTCGTCAAGGGGCCGGGCGTTCTCGTCCGGCCGATGTGATTGACATGACCGGCGCGCCGCACCACCCGCAGCAACCCGTCCCGACGACGTCCCCGGCGACCCCGGCCGCGCCGAAGGCTGCGCGCCGCGTCGGCCGCGACGTGAAGATCGGCGCCGCCTGCGGCCTGCTGGTCGCGCTGATGATCGGGGCGGCCTATGCGGCGGTGCCGTTCTACAACTGGTTTTGCCGCGCCACCGGCTTCAACGGAACCACGCAGGTCGCGAACGTGGCGCCGAAGGCCGCGCCGCTTTCGCGCACGGTGGCGGTGCGCTTCGACTCCAACATCTCCAGCGGGCTGCCGTGGAAGTTCGCGCCGGAACAGACCGAGATAAACGTGCGGATCGGCGAGGTCGCCACCGTGTACTACACCGTCACCAGCACGGCGGCCGCGGCCACGACGGGGCAGGCGGCCTATAACGTCACGCCGCTGACGGTCGGATCGTATTTCACCAAGATCAACTGCTTCTGTTTCACCGAGCAGACCCTGGCGGCGGGCGAGAAGCGGGAGATGGCCGTTGTCTTCTATGTCGATCCGGCGTTCGCCGCCGACAGCGAGAACGACGGCGTCAATACCATCACCCTGTCCTACACGTTCTTCCCGGTGAAGGACGCCGCGCCCAAGCCGGTGGCGGCGGGCGAACCGGACAGGCCAGGGGGAAGTGGAAGTATCTGACCTTCGACGGCTGAGGCGTTTGTTTTTGAGATCAATATAAGGTGCCCGATTCCGCCCGGCACCGCTAACGGAGAGAGACCGCAATGGCTACGGCGCAAGTCAAGCACGATTATCACCTTGTCGACCCGAGTCCGTGGCCGATCGTCGGCGCGACCGCGGCCTTCATCATGGCCGTCGGCGCCATCCTGTGGATGCACCATCTGACCGCGGCCGCGCCGATCATCTTCGGCATCGGCCTGGTCGGCGTGCTCTACACCATGGCGAACTGGTGGTCGGACGTGATCCGCGAGGCCGAACACAAGGGCGACCACACCCGCGTGGTGCAGATCAGCCACCGCTACGGCATGATCCTGTTCATCTGCTCCGAGGTGATGTTCTTCGTCGCCTGGTTCTGGGCCTTCTTCAATTCCTCGCTGTTCCCGGGCGATCCGGTGCACATGACGCGCGATGCCCTGTTCGGCGGCGTCTGGCCGCCCAAGGGCACCGAGGTCTTCGATCCCTGGCACCTGCCGTTGCTCAATACCCTGCTGCTTTTGACCTCGGGCACCACGGTGACCTGGGCGCATCATGCCCTGCTCAATGGCGACCGCAAGGGGCTGAAGTGGGGGTTGATCTTGACCATCGCGCTCGGCGCCACCTTCACCGCCGTGCAGGCCCACGAATATTCGGAAGCGGCCTTCCACTTCGCCGGCAACGTCTATGGCGCCACCTTCTTCATGGCCACCGGCTTCCACGGTTTCCATGTGATCGTCGGCACCATCTTCCTGATCGTCTGCCTGTTCCGCGCCAATGCGGGACACTTCTCGCCGACCCAGCACCTCGGCTTCGAATTCGCCGCCTGGTACTGGCATTTCGTCGACGTGGTGTGGCTGTTCCTGTTCGTCTGCATCTATGTCTGGGGCAATGGCGCCGCCGCCATGGCACACGCCGCGCATTGATCGGACGAAACCTGCTCACTCTTCAAGGGCATATCAAGGGCGGCCGCGGGGCCGCCCTTTTCTCTTCCGGAGAAGGCCGATGTCCAGTTTCTACCCCCGGGCGACCTTGGCCCAGAGCATCCTGCGCGGCCTCGCCTGCAAATGTCCGCGCTGCGGCAAGGGCAGGCTCTTTTCCGGGTTCCTGACGCTGCGGCCCTCCTGCGAACGCTGCGAACAGGATTACTCCTTCATCGACGCCGGCGACGGACCCGCCGTCTTCATCATCCTGATCGCAGGATTCATCGTCGTCGGCTGCGCCCTCGTCGTCGAGGTCAAGTATCAGCCCCCGTTCTGGGTCCACGCCGTGCTCTGGATCCCCCTCGTCCTCGCCGTCACCCTCCTCCCCCTCCGAGCCATGAAGTCCCTCCTCATCAGCCTCCAGTTCCATCACAACGCCGCAGAAGGACGGCCCATCAAAAAAAATCCACTATGAAAAACCCAAAGGGCCGGGCGCGCGAGAAGTTAAACCTTGCCGCTCGACCGGAATGGCCTTGTTCTGACGGCGCCGCGCGAGCATAACCCTCAAAGCCGGAATAGCTTTAGCGCGTGTTCCGTAAAACATTTCCGAAAAAGCGGACACCTGTTTTGCGATCAGAACACGCGCCGCGAGTTAATGATCGAGAGCATTTCTTCACGTGAACCGGATTCCATTTGGAGCATGATCTTTTCCGAAAGCCGGTTTCCACTTTTCGGATTCATGCTCCGGATATTTGGCAACATACGCCGCCGTTGGAGGCCGGCTTGACGCACTATCTTTCGACTCGGGGTGAAACCCGGAAACTCGGATTCTGCGACGCGATGCTGAGCGGGCTCGCCCGCGACGGCGGTCTCTATGTGCCCGAGGTCTGGCCGCGGCTGCCGCCCGAGACGATCACGGGATTTTTCGGCCGACCCTATTGGGACGTCGCCGTCGAAGTGATCAAGCCGTTCGTTGCAGGCGACATCTCCGATTCCGATCTCGGACGCATGGCCAGCGAAGCCTATGCGACGTTTCGGCATCCGGCGGTCGTGCCGCTCGACCAGATCGGGCCCAATCAATTCATGCTGGAGTTGTTTCACGGTCCGACGCTCGCGTTCAAGGACGTGGCGATGCAGCTCCTGTCGCGGCTGATGGATCACGTGCTGGCGCAACGCGGCCAGCGGACTACCATCGTCGTCGCGACCTCGGGCGATACCGGCGGCGCCGCGGTCGATGCGTTCGCCGGCCGCGACAACGTCGACCTGATCGCGCTGTTCCCGGATGGCCGCATTTCCGAAGTGCAGCGGCGCATGATGACCACGAGGGATGCGTCAAACGTCCACGCGCTCGCGGTCAAGGGCACCTTCGACGACTGCCAGGCGATCGTGAAGGGGCTGTTCAACAATCACCGTTTCCGCGACGAGGTCTCGCTTTCCGGCGTCAACTCGATCAACTGGGCGCGGATCGTCGCGCAGGTGGTATACTATTTCACTTCGGCCGTCGCGCTCGGCGCGCCGGCGCGCACCGTCGATTTTACCGTTCCGACCGGTAACTTCGGCGATATTTTCGCCGGCTACGTCGCGAAAAAAATGGGGCTGCCGGTGCGTTGCCTGCGCATTGCCGCCAACGTCAACGACATCCTGGTGCGGACCTTGAAGAGCGGCGTCTACGAGGTGCGCGAGGTTCATGCCACCGCATCGCCCTCGATGGATATCCAGGTGTCGTCGAACTTCGAGCGGCTGCTGTTCGAGGCGACCGGTCGGGATGCCGCGCGGGTGCGCGCGTTGATGGCGTCGCTGCAGCAGTCCGGCCGCTTCGTGCTGCCGGAGCAGGTTCTGGCCGCTATCCGCGGCGATTTCGACGCCGGGCGCGCCGACGGGACCGAGACCACGGCCGCGATTCGCGCGGCGTGGCGGGGCGCCGGCGATCTCGTCGATCCCCATACCGCGGTGGCGCTGGCGATAGCCGGTCGCGACACCTCCGACCCCAAAATTCCCAATATCGTGCTGGCGACGGCGCATGCCGCGAAGTTTCCCGATGCGGTCGAGGCCGCCTGCGGCGTGCGGCCGCAGTTGCCGGCGTGGCTCGACGGGTTGATGAGTCGTCCCGAGCGGATCACGGTCGTGACCAACGATCAGGCGGAAATCGAACGGTTCGTGCGGTCCGTCAGCCGCGCCGCCAAGCACGGAGTTGCCGGATGAGCGTTGACGTGACCAAGCTGCCTTCCGGCCTCACGGTTGTCACCGACACCATGCCGCATCTGGAAACGGCCGCACTCGGCGTCTGGACGGGGGTCGGCGGCCGGGACGAGAGGCTGAACGAGCATGGCATCTCGCACCTGCTCGAACACATGGCGTTCAAGGGAACCACCACGCGGTCGGCGCGGGAGATCGCCGAGGAAATCGAGGCGGTCGGCGGCGATCTCAATGCCGCCACCAGCGTCGAGACCACAGCCTATTACGCGCGGGTGATGAAGGCGGACGTTCCCCTCGCGCTCGATGTGCTGAGCGATATCCTGTCCAATCCGAGCTTCGCCGCGGACGAACTCGAGCGCGAGAAGAGCGTCATCGAGCAGGAAATCGGTGCCGCGCAGGACACGCCCGACGATGTCGTGTTCGAGCATCTCAACGAGCTCTGCTATCCCGACCAGCCGATGGGGCGCTCGCTGCTCGGCACGCCGGAAACGCTGAAGCGGCTCAACAGTGATATGCTGCATGGATATCTCACGACTCACTATCGCGGGCCGGACATGGTGGTGGCCGCCGCGGGGGCGGTCGAGCACAAGGCGGTCGTTGCCGAGGTCGAACGGCGTTTTGCAGGCTTCGACGCCGCGCCGGCGCCGAAGCCGCAGGCGGCGAAGTTCGGCCAGGGCGGCTCGCGCGTGGTGCATCGCGACCTCGAGCAGGCGCATCTGACGCTTGCGCTTGAAGGATTGCCGCAGACCGATCGCTCGCTGTTCTCATTGCAGGTGTTCACCAGCATTATTGGCGGCGGCATGTCCTCGCGGCTGTTTCAGGAGGTCCGCGAGAAGCGTGGGCTGTGCTATTCGATCTACGCCTTCCATGCGCCCTTTGCCGATACCGGGTTCTTCGGACTCTACACCGGCACCGATCCGAGCGACGCGCCTGAGATGATGGAAGTCGTCGTCGACGTCGTCAACGAGGCGGTGGAGACGCTGACCGAGGCCGAAATCGCGCGCGCAAAGGCGCAGATGAAGGCCGGCCTGCTGATGGCGTTGGAGAGTTGCAGCGCCCGCGTCGAACAATTGGCGCGCCATATGCTCGTCTACGGGAGGCCGCAGAGCGTGTCCGAATTGATGGCCAGGATCGATGCCGTTACCGTCGAGTCGGCCCGCGACGCGGCGCGCGGCCTGCTGGCACGCAGCCGCCCCGCGGTCGTTGCGCTCGGCAACGGCAGAGGACTCGACACGGCGGTCGCTTTTGCGGAAGGATTGGCGCAGTCGAAGGCCAGAGCGCTGCTTCACTAGAGTCTGATTCAACGCCTGTTGAAACGAACCCTAGATTGAGATTGGGCTGGCCGGAACGGCGTCGAGGAGCGGCCCATGGCCCTGTTTCGTTTGCCATCCAGCGCGCCGGCGCTCACGCCGCGGGGACAGGGCCTGCTGCTGCGGGCGCCGGAGACGTCCGATTTTCTGCAATGGACGCGGCTTCGCGAGTATAGCCGCGCCTATCTGACGCCATGGGAACCGATCTGGCCATCGGATGACCTGACGCGCGCCGGCTTCCGGCGGCGGCTGCGTCGCTACGCGGAGGATATCGCCGGCGACAAATCCTATCCGTTCGTCGTGTTCCGAGAATCCGACGGCGTCATGCTCGGGGGCGTCACGCTTGCCAACGTCCGGCGCGGCATCGTGCAGGCCGGCACCATCGGATACTGGATCGGAGAACCCTATGCGGGACAGGGCTATATGACTGCGGCGCTGCGGGTATTGCTGCCGACGCTGTTTGGCGAACTGAACCTGCACCGTATCGAGGCCGCCTGCATTCCCGGCAATGTGCCGTCGATCCGGGTGCTGGAAAAATGCGGCTTCAAGCGCGAGGGACTTGCGCGGCGCTATCTCTGCATCAACGGGATCTGGCAGGACCACCTGTTGTTCGGGATGTTGCACGAGGATTTTCACGACTGAGCCTTTCCCAAGATCGCGCGGACGCGGGTCGCGAGCGCGCCGCGTTCAGATTTGCGTGAACAAACCGTCAGGACCTGGCGGATGCATCTCGCTTGATCGGAACCGGGCGTAGTGAGCCGTTTTGCGCCTTGGGATTTCCGTCATGGCCTTGCTATAAAGCGGCCGCGTGGAAACAACGATCGGACGACGCGAATGGCTCCTGTTGCGGATTCGACCGAAGCGCGTGGATCGGCTGAAGCCGGGCAACCACGGCGCTTTCCGTTTCGTCTGGCGGCCCTGGCGACAGTCTGCTGCATCGTTGCGGCCGTGCCGGCGCAATCGCAATCGCTTGGCGATCGTTTCAAAAGCCTGTTCGGCATCAAATCGCAGCCGGAGCGGGCGGCGCCGGCATCCGGCGCGACGGCTTCCGTGCCGGACGATCTCACCTGTCCGCCCGTGACCATCCGTTCCGGCGCATCGACTTATGCGGTAGGCCTGCCGGGCAAGCCGGCGAGCGGCACCGATCTCCGCTATCAGGCGACCATCGGCCAGACCGCGCGAGAATGCGACTACAACACCGACACGCATCAGATCGCGATCAAGGTCGGGATCCAGGGGCGGGTCATCGTTGGGCCGGCGGGCGCGCCGCCGACAGTGGAGGTGCCGTTGCGCGTCGCGGTGGTCGATGACGGCGTTTCCTCGAAAACCATCGCCACCAAGGCCTATACGGTTACGGTGAACGTGCCGAGCGACGACGGCGCGACCTACAGTTTCGTGTCGGACGACATTGCCTATCCGGCGCCGCAAGGCGCGGCCGCCGAGCGATACGTGTTTTATATCGGGTTCGATCCCCAGGCGCTGAAGCCTGAGCCGCGCTCGCGCGGCAGGCGAAGGTAATCAAGCGGGGTTGCGAGGCGCGTCGCGCCCGCGTCTGCCCGGCCGTTATTTTTCCGAACTCGATGGAAGCAAACTCGGGCTCGGCTCTTGCTTCGACGTGTTTTCTTGACGCGAACCGGTCGCCGTCCCCGCGTCATCATCCGCGAAAGCGGAATGATCCAGTATCTCAAGAGCCACGTGGTGAAAATCGCAACGGCTGCGGCGTACTGGATACCCGCTTGCACGGGGATGACGGCTATAGAGCGTTTTCGAGCGAAGGGACTACCGGTTCGCGTCAAGAAAACGCGTCAAAACAAAAACATAGAGCGCTTCTGATTCCATCAGAAGCGGAAAACTCAGTTCAGCTTGGCGCGAACTTCGCTGACGCCCTTGGCGAGCAGATCGTCGGCGAGTTGTCCCTTCACCGATCGCGACAGAATGGCGGACGCGGCGGCAACGGCTGCGTCGGCTGCTGCGGCGCGGACGTCGGCGACGGCCTGGGCTTCCGCCGAGGCGATCTTGCCTTCGGCCGCCTTGGTGCGGCGTGCGACGAAATCCTCCATCTTGACCTTTGCTTCGGCCGCGATGCGTTCGGCCTCGGCTTTGGCAGAAGCGATGATGTCCTGCGCCTCGCGCTCGGCGCTGGCGCGGCGGGCTCTGTAGTCGGCGAGCAGCTTGGCGGCTTCGTCTTTCAGGCGGCGCGCATCGTCAAGCTCGCCCTTGATGCGCGCGCTGCGACGATCGAGCGCGGTCAGCACGGTGCGATGCACCCCGACGTAAGCCAAGATGCCCATCAGAATCAGGAAGGCTATGGCAACCCAGGTTTCCGGCTCGGCGAACATGGTCTCGTCATCCCTTCATCGAGGCTTCGACGGCACCGTCGACGAGTTTGCGGTCAGGCGTTGCGCCGGTCAGTTGCTGCACGATAGCCATTGCCGCATCGCTGGCGATGCCGCGGACATTGCTCATCGCCGCCGCGCGCGTCGAGGCGATGGACTTCTCGGCGTCGGCGAGCTTGACGGACAGGCGTCCCTCGAGAGTCTTGCGCTCGGCGTCGGCCTCGGCGTTCAGTTTCTCGCGGGTCTCGTTGCCGATCGCCTGCGCACGGGTCCGCGCGGCCGCGAGTTCGGCCTCGTAGGCCTTCAACGCGGCGTCGGACTCGTCTTTAAGCTTTTGCGCCTGCGCGAGATCACCGTTGATTCGGTCATGGCGGTCGTCGATGGTCTTGCGCACGCGCGGCAAGGCCAGCCGTGACGAGATCAGATAGAGCGCAACGAACGCGATCGTCAGCGACACCAGTTGGGACGCGAACGTGTCCTTCTGGAACGGCGGAAACGGGGCCTTGTGGCCGCCGTCGGCTTCGGTGTGGGCCGTCGCGCCCTGTGCGTTGCCATGACTCTCAGCCACGGACCTCTCCTCTGCGGTCGATCGGGACCCGGTTTTTTCGGGTCCCGTCAGCCAGTCAGTGATCTTAAAGAGCGAACAGCAGCAGCAGCGCGATCAGCAGCGAGAAGATGCCGAGCGCTTCGGTCACGGCGAAGCCGAAGATCAGGTTGCCGAACTGGCCCTGGGCGGCCGACGGATTGCGCACCGCCGCGGCCAGATAATTGCCGAAGATGATGCCCACGCCGGCGCCGGCGCCACCCATGCCGATGCAGGCAATACCAGCGCCAATATACTTCGCGGCGATCGGATCCATAGAACAAACTCCTTGCTGAGGCTCGTGAGAGTGATTTTGAGAGGTTGCGGGAACCGGTCCTAGTGACCGGGATGGATAGCATCGTTGATGTAGATGCAGGTGAGGATGGTGAAGACGTAGGCCTGAAGGAATGCGACCAGCAACTCGAGCGCGGTCAGCGCCACGACCAGCGCCAGCGGCAGCGCGGCGCCGAATACGCCGACGATGCCCATGGCCCCCAGCATGGTGACGAAGCTGGCGAACACTTTCAGCGTGATGTGGCCCGCCAGCATGTTGGCGAACAGACGCACGCTGTGCGAGACCGGGCGCGACAGGAAAGAGATCACCTCGATCACCACCACCAGAGGCAGGATCACGATCGGAATTCCAGAAGGCACGAACAGTTTGAAGAACCTCAAGCCGTTCTTGTAGAACCCGTAGACCAGCACGGTAAAGAAGACGAGGAGCGCCAGAGCGGCCGTGACGATGATGTGGCTCGAGATCGTGAACGCATAGGGAATGATGCCGACCAGATTGGAGACGGTCACCAACATGAAGATCGAGAACACGAAGGGGAAGAACTTCATGCCGTCCTTGCCGGCGGTCGTGCGTATGGTGTCGGCGACGAATTCGTAGCTGATCTCGGCGACCGACTGCATGCGTCCGGGCACGAGCTTGCGGCCGGTGGCCAGCATCAGAAGCGACGTCAGCACCACGGCGAGCAGCATGTAGGCGGAGGAATTGGTGAAGGCGATTTCCTGGCCGCCGATATGGCCGATCGTGAAGATCTTCTCGATGTTGAACTGGTGGATCGGATCCATCATCCGCGTGCAACTTTCGGTCTGCCGGCAGGCCGGCGTTCAAGCAACTCAGTCTTCCGGCAGCCATCCGTCATCGGTCGGTCTGCTCGGGAACCACGCCCGCCGACCGCATCACGTTGATCACGCCGGCCGCGAAGCCGAGCAGGAAAAACACGATCAGTCCCCAGGGCGAGGTCGACAGCAAGCGGTCGAATCCCCAGCCGATCACCGCTCCGACGACAACGCCCGCGATCAATTCGGAGGATAGGCGGAAACCCCGCGCCATCGCTGACGCTCTGGCGGCTCCGTCTCCGCTTCCATCTCCGGATTGGTCAGTCTCATTCGCGCGGGTGCCTCGAAGCCGGGACAGCCGCTGATCGAGATTTCCGAGCCTTGCGGAAAGCGCAGCTTCATCGGGAGTCGAATGCTCGCGATCTCCATTCTCGCTGCTGTTTTTGTCCGTGCCGTCAGCCATGCTCTCGACACCCGACACCAACGCCCGCGATCTCAGGAAATAACGCCCGTTACCCTCAAAAGCCGCGCGGACCATACTGACGGCCACAGGTCAAGTCAAGATTGTGCCGCAACAGCCTATATCGTTGAATTAGCTGATTTTATTTCAAAAAATCGAACCGGCTGCGCTCAGTTGCCGCGCTGCGAAAGCGGACTCGCGGAACCGGACGGCTGCTTTCGCTTCACGGCGCGGCCGGGACAAACCGGAAGCCGGCGGCGGACAGTCGCGGGCGTTTTGTGTTTTTGGCTCGATCGGCATCGGGCACGGCGGTCATGCGAAGCTCCATGAACCTTGTAAGACATTATAATATAAGTAAAAATTACTCCTCATCGGTCCAAACTGCGCGGTTCGCCCTTGTCGACGGCGGTCAAGGGCGAGCGCCGGTTGCGGAACGGCCTGCCGATGCGTTGAAATCCGGCCTGTGCGTCCTATAGTTCGAAGGCTGCCGTGACGAAAACGACGGCCCGGCGTCGAAGCAATCGGCATTGACGGAGCAAGAGCATGAGCGCAGCGACGCCGCTTCCTCGACTGCTGCGGATTTCCGCGACTGCCGCGATGCTCGGTTGCCTCTGCGCACCGGCGCTGGCGCAAGGGCCGCCGGATACGGAGAAGGGTCGCTATACCCTGACGCCGATGAGCGGCGGCTTCATCCGGCTGGACACGCGCACCGGCGTGGTTTCGCACTGCGCGGACAGGGGCGGCGGCTGGGCCTGCTATGCCTTGCCGGAAGAGCATGTCGCGCTGGACAAGGAAATCGGCCGGCTGCAGGCGGAGAACCAGCAACTGAAGGCGCAGCTCGCTGCGCGCGATTCGGCTGTCGGCGGCAAGACTCAGAAGGTTTTGCCCAAGGAGGAATCGCCGAAGCCGGGCGAGCTTGGCGCCGCCCCAAAGGCCCACGGACCGAAATCCGCCGACGCCGAGCGCAACAGCATCGAGGTTCCGCTGCCAAGCGATCGCGACATGGATCGCATGATGTCGTTCGTCGAGCGCGCCTGGCGGCGGCTGCTCGAAATGGCCGCGCGCGTCCAGCGCGATCAGTCCGGCGGAATCTAATCGGCGCTCAAGACGATTCGATTTAATGCGCAGAGTCCCGGCCACGGGGCCGATGATCGCAAGCCGACCGCGACGATCTGACGCAAACATCTTGCATCTCTGCCGGAACTCGAACTGGGCGAACCGGTTTGCCCTTCATCCATCACAACGAAGGGAAGAATCATGCGCCTGTTGAGTATCCTTGCTGCCGCGCTCGTGGTGAGCGTTGCGTCACCGTCGATTCAGCCTGCGGCAGCCGCGCCTTTGCTGGCCGACCGGTCGCTCGCGGCTCCCGCGGGACTGCAGCCGGTTCAGTACTGGCGCCATCATCATCACGGGTGGCATCACCATCATCATGGGTGGCATCGGCATCACGGGTGGCGGCATGGTTACTATGGCCCGGGCCCGATGATGGGCGGGCTGGCGGCTGGCGCAATCATCGGCAGCGCCATTGCAGGAAGTCAGGCGCGTGCCGCGGACGGCGACGCCTATTGCTTCCGCCGCTTCAAGTCCTATGACCCTGCCTCCGGGACATATCTTGGTTACGATGGCAATCGCCATCCCTGCCCGTAGCTGGGACGAGGGCGAACCTCGTCCGGCGCGACGGTCCGGCTGCTTCGCGCAGCCGGACCATTTTCGTTTCGGGAAATTGCTCCGGGATCGACCGGGATCGGGCCGGGCCGTTAACGCCATCACATGATCCGCGGCATTGCGTCTTGCAAGACAGGTTCGCGCGGAGGACAATCAGGGTTTCGGAGGTACGCACCCGGCCTGGGATCGCAATGAACGTGAACGCCTGGCAAGCCCACGGATTCAATGACCGCTTCAGACAATACCCATATCGTGATCGCCGATGACCATCCCTTGTTCCGCGACGCGTTGCGGCAGGCGATTGCGAGCATCGTGCCGGCGAAAATCAGCGAAGCCGGCACGTTCGAGGAATTGACGGCGCGGCTGGAACAGGAAGCCGCCGACGTCGATCTGATCCTGCTCGACCTGTCGATGCCGGGGATCAGTGGGTTTTCCGGACTGATCTATCTGCGCGCCCAGTATTCGGCGATTCCGGTGGTCGTGGTGTCGGCCAGCGACGACGTCGGGACGATCCGCAGTTCGATGGATTTCGGCGCCTCCGGATTCATCCCCAAGCGGCTCGGAGTCGAGGCGCTGCGCACGGCGATTCTCAAGGTCATCGAGGGTGATATCTGGATTCCGCCCGATGTCGATCTGTCCGCCGCCGCTGATCCGGAGATGGCGCGGTTGCGCGACCGCCTCGTCACGCTGACGCCGCAGCAGGTCCGCGTCCTGATGATGCTGTCCGAAGGCCTGCTCAACAAACAGATCGCCTACGAGCTTCGCGTGTCGGAGGCGACCATCAAGGCGCATGTCTCCGCGATTCTGCAAAAACTCGCGGTCGAGAGTCGCACCCAGGCGGTGATTGCCGCGGCAAAGATCGCCGGCGATCAGTGGCGTCAGAGCGAGCCGTCCGCGGGTTGATGACAGCGGGATGAGGAAAAGTGCGGAGCGGTTTTCCGCCCGTACCCATATCTGGAGCAGATTTCGATCGGATCGGACCACCGTGCGGCTGCGGGTTCGCCTCTCCCAAAAGGGGCGTTTGCGCCCGTCTTCGACGCTCTAGAGCGTTTTCAAGCGAAGTGGCTACCGGTTCGCTTAAAGAAAACGCGTCAGATCAAGAACATAGAGCCCCGCTTCTGATTCCACCAGAAGCGGAAAGGCTCTAGAGTCTGTTTCAACTGCGTTGAATCAGACTCGTCGCTTGTCTTTTTGTTTGAGCATGATCTTTTCCGAAAACCGGTTTCCACTTTTCGGAATCATGCTCTAACTCGCTTTCGGCTTCGAGACGGCTGCAGTTCTCGGACGCTTCGCAGGGCGTGAGCGGTCGTGTGTGGCCACGCCCTTCATCTTCTTTTTCTTTACGTCGATCTTCTTCACCTCCGACGCCGCCAGCCTGGCGCCGCGATTGTGCTTCGCATATTCCTCGCCGTCGATCGGCGCGACATGCGGCGGATCCCTGCCGTGATACGGACGCCCGAGTCCGAATTCCTTCCCGTGCGCATCAATCCACTTCCAGAGTTTTTCCGAGGAAGCAAATCGCTGGTCGCGCGTTCTGCCCTCGACGCTCACCACATCGGCTGCGAGCCCATGCCCATAGCCGCCACGCAAGCTACCGCCGTGATACGACCTGTTGTTCGCCGCCTTGAGGCCGCTTGCGATCGACTGGCGATAGTCGTCACGGAATCCGCTGGTGATGCCGGGCGAAAGGCCCGCCGCCTCCGCCGCATGAAGCATATGAAACAATTTCAGCTTGAAACTCCGATCCATGCCGCCGATCACATAGTCCATCATCGGCATGCCGGCGCGTTCCGCCGCCTTCGGATCCTTCCACCCGAAATCCTGATCGACGAGCCTGGTGAAGGCTCTGGACACAGTCACCCTCTTGCCCTTCCGTTTGACGGTCAAGTGTCTCCATTCGCGTGTTCTGACAGTATCTTCCTTGGGCGTGCGTTGATAAAGCGTCCACAGATAGCGATCGACGCAGATGTCCACGACCAGGCACGGGTCGACGATCCCGACGGACTTCGCGGCTTTGGCGGCATCGACGGGTTCGACGTCCGATGGGTTCGCGCTTGCGATTTGCACAGGCGCCGGTTCGGTTGGCGACCCATCCGGCGCATGGCTCGCTTCAACAACGGACTTCGGCACGCGCGGAACGGCCGGTGCGTGGGCGACATCTCCCGCAAGCGATTGCGGCGCCGCACCGGTGGTCTGGAGTCCTTCCGGCCCCGCCGCGAGCAGGCCGAAAATTCCGATCGTCAAAATGACGGACAGCAACGCGGGCGTCAGCGCTGAAAGTTGCCGCGGGTTCATCATTCCAGCCTCGTCGGAACCGGATTACATAGCCGAAGATGCGGATGCGACAATTGTTCCGGCAAGGAAATAGTCGCGCAATGGCGCGAGCGGGCAGATCGTGTCCTTTTTCCGGAAGTGTTGCCTGTACGCAACAGAAACCGGGCTTGCGAACGCTGGCTGTCCGTTTTGCGCCCATTTCAGTTGCAAGCATCCTTGGTCCTCGCGAGTCGGATATGTGAGGCTGGTCTCGGCAGCGGACATGCGCCGCAACGGGGAATGGAATGGCGAAGCGATCGACGTCGGCGAAATCAACCGTGGCAATGCGCCATTGGGGGCGTTCAGCCGTCGTGATGTTTGCGGCCATCGTGCTGATCGGACCGATCGCCGACGCAACCGCGAAACAGGCGCGGCGCGCGCAACCCGCCGAAACAAGCGCGCCACGCGAGGCAGGCGAGCCGATCATGGCGATCGTGTCGCTCAAGAGCCAGCAGGTCACCTTCTATGACGCCAATGGATGGATGCTGCGCGCGCCGGTATCGACAGGCGTCAAGGGGCGCGAGACGCCGGCCGGGGTCTTCGCCGTCGTCGAGAAGGACAAGGACCACCACTCGACCATGTATGACGATGCCTGGATGCCGAACATGCAGCGCATCACCTGGAACGGCCTCGCCTTGCATGGCGGGCCGTTGCCCGGCCATGCGGCCTCACACGGCTGCGTGCGAATGCCTTACGGCTTCGCGGAGAAGCTGTTCGACAAGACCCGGATCGGAATGCGCGTGATCATCTCGCCGGACGATGCGGCTCCTGTTGCATTTTCCCATCTGGCGCTATCGCTCTTTACGCCGAACGCGGAGGCTATCGCAGCCGCTCCGGCAAAGGCCGAGACGCTCTCGCGCGAGGCCGCGGACGCTGCCGCGACGGCCGACGAGGCCAGGAAGGCGGCTGCGGCGGCGGTCCGCGAGTCGGCACAACTCGCGGACGGCCTGCGCAGGCTGGCACGGCTCAAGACCCGCGCCGACGCCCAGCTCTTATCCGCCGACAGGGCGCTGGCCGCGGCCAAGACCGATCAGGCGAGGGCGAAGGCCGAGGACCGCAAACAACAGGCTGCTGCCAGGGCAGCGGAGTTGGGGACCCGGCTCGACACCGCCAAGGCGGACGCATCATCAAGGCTCGATGCAGCCAGCACCGCAAGAGAAGCGGCCAGGGCGGCTCAGGCAAAGAAGGCCGACGCCGCCAGGGCGGCGCTCGACGCGAAACTCGTGCTCGAGCCGGTCTCGATCTACATCAGCCGCGCGACGCGGATGCTTTATGTCCGGCGCAACACGCACAAGCCGGCCCCGGACGGGGGCGGTGAGGTGTTCGATGCGACCCTCAAGGTCCCGGTCACGATCCGCGATCCCGGCAAACCGCTCGGCACGCACGTATTCACGGCGGTGGCGCGCACCGACGCGGGCCTGCGCTGGACCGCGGTCACGATCGAGAATGGAGATGATGCCAAAGACGCGCTCGACCGCATTGCCTTCCCGAAGGAAGTCCTCGATCGCATCGCGCCGACCGCAGCGCCGCGATCTTCGATCGTCGTCTCCGACGAGCCTTTGAGCGAGGAGACCAACTATCGCACCGAGTTCGTTGCGGTGCTGAGCGACCAGCCCCAGGGCGGCTTCATCACGCGCAAGCCGAGCGAGGTTCTCGCGGCGGACGACAACGGCTGGGTCAACGACAACCGACAGGACGACGACGGCTTCGGCTTCTTTTTCCAGCGCAATCCGAATCCGCAACCACACAATACGCGCCGGGGCGGCGGCCGGTTCTTTCCTCCGATGCAACAAGGCTGGTGGTAAGACGTAACACGCCGCGCGATAGCGCGTTTGAACGGCGCAGCACTCGATGATTTTGATTTGACGCGTTTTCTTGACGCGAACCGGTAGCCATCCTCGGGTTAGGCCCGAGGACATGCTTCGCTTGAAAACGCTCTAAGTGAGATAGATCAGCAGCCTCGCCGGATCGCGCGTAAAGGTGGCATGAAGGTCGGGAATGGCTGATGAGCCGATGCCTGGCCTGGGCGAGAATTTTTGATTTTGGTTTGAGATGGGACTGCTGCTTGATGCGTTTTCCGACATCGCAGCGCTCGCCGCGACGGAGCTGAGCGAACCCGCGCCTACGGATTGATTTCAGGCTCGACAAGTCTCGTGAGCTTGCAAAGGGATTCCTGCCAGCCGAGATAACAGGCCTCGGCGGGAATCGTATCCGGCACGCCCTGCTGTTCGATGTTGATTTCTGTGCCGAGCGAAACAGCCTTCAGGATCACCGTGACCCTCATCTCGCCGGGCAAGTGCGGGTCATCGAACTTGTCCGTGTAGACGAGACGCTCGCCCGGAACGAGTTCCAGATACGAACCGCCAAAGGAATGACTTTTCCCGGTGGTGAAATTCCGGAATGACATTCGGTGATTGCCGCCGACTTTCGCATCAAGTTCGTGAACGGTGCAGGTAAACCCGAACGGCGGGGAGCCAGCTTGCAATCGCATCCGGTTCGAGGAAGGCGCGGTAGAGCTTCTCAGGCCTGGCGGCAATGACGCGATGCAGACGGATCGTGTTGGGCATGATGTCTCCCTGCGGTCCGGCTTCATCAAAGTTGTTCGATTGTCTCCTGGAGACTTTCACTGGGACCCAGACCGCTGTGCGCAAAGGCGGGTTGGAGCCCCATTGCTCTCCGCTCAGGGTCAGCTTTTTGCCGGCTGTTCGCGTTCGCGCAGGTAATCGTCGGTGGTGCGCGGCGCCGGGCGCTCTGAAACACCGGCAAACGGGCTGAAGCCATCCTCGCTCATGGTGATGACGCGACAGTCGGCGCACATGCGGATGGCGGCGACGCGTTTGTCGGCGTTGGGATACATCCAGTGCCGGCCCTCCAGCTTCGCCGCGACCCGGTCGATGGTGCTTTTGACGCCGAACGGCTTCTGGCAGCGAATGCAAAGCGCCGGCTCTTCCTCCTTGAGCGTGCGCGCGGGCGCCGTGGCGGCGCGGAAGTCGATTTGCGGCACCAGTTTGATGACCTTTTCCGGGCACGTCGCCTGGCACAGACCACATTGCACGCAGGCATCCTCGGCGAATCGAAGCAGCGGCCGTTCCGGATCATCGCGCAGTGCGCCGGTGGGGCAAACGGAGACGCAGGACAGACAGAGCGTGCATCCTTCGACATTGACCTCGAGGGTGCCGAACGGCGCGCCATCGGGAAGCGCGATCACATCGACCGGCGCCGGCGCCACCCGATGCAACTCCTGCAATGCGAAACGCAGAACGTCGCGCGGCCTGCCGACCGTCCTGAAGCTCGCCGGATGCTGGACGGCAGCGGCCGGCGTGATGCCGTACAGCGCCGCGCCGAGCGCATCCGGGTCGTCGGTTTCGATCGTCGAAACACGAGGGCCGTGGAGCCCGAGCCCCGCGAGAATCGTCTCGGCCAGCGCCATCGTTTTGCCAAGCCCGACGCTGGCGTGGCGGGGTTTTGCCCGCAACAAGACGCGCAAGCCGGCGGCGCCATAGGCGAAGGCCGCCACAATCGCTTCCAGTCCGACCTGCGTCACCTCATTGACGCCGAGCGGCAGCACGTTGGCGGGAAGGCCCTCGCCGTAACGCGCGAGCGCCTCGATCAATGGCGCGCCATGCTCGTCATCGTGCAGCAACACGATGGCATCGGCGCCGCCGGCTCCATGGTAGGCCATCAGCATCGCGCGCAATTTGTGAAGCAGCACATCCGCCGGAGGCAACGTATAGGATGCGGCCCCGGTCGGACATGCCGCGGCGCATTGGCCGCATCCGGCGCAAACTTCCGCATTGACGATGACATGGTCGCCGTCGGGTGTGATCGCGCCGGTGGGGCAGAGATCGAGGCACCGCCGGCATCCGACGATATTCGAACGCGAATGGGCGCAAAGCTCCGCGGTGAAGTCGATGTAGCGCGGCTTGTCGAAGCTGCCGACAAGATCGCGGGCCTTGAGCACCGCGCGCAGGACCGCTGCCGCATCCCGGGGATCGGCCCGCACGTAGCCGTCGCGCAGATCGTGCGCCGGAAACAACGGAGCGCCGCCGGTGAGATCAAGGATGAGATCGCAGCGCGAGACTGCCCCGTTGCGCGGCTGTTCGAATATCAGCCTGTCGCGTGAAGACGGCCGGGCCAGCGCGTAATCGTCGACCGTCAATTCAAACGCACCGAGGTGGCCCGTCGCTGCGCGGATGGTTCCTTGCGCGATCGGAAACGTGGCCACGCCGGGCGGCTCCAGCGCCTCCGGCTGGCTGAGCAGGACAGTCACGTCGAGTTGATCAGCCAGCAGGTTCCCGGCCTCGATCGCGCGTTCGTCCCGGCCATAAATCAGAATGATGCCTTCGCTCGACAGGCTGACCAGCGGAAAGTCCGGCGAAGGTTCGGTCGCAACCGCGAGCAGCGCGGCCATTTTGGGACCCGCGTTGTCTCCCTGCGCGGACCAACCCGCGGTTTCGCGCACGTTGACGAAACTGACCGGAATGTCGCGCTCGCCGGCCAGTTCCGAAAACAGCGGCGCCTCCTGGGTACAGCCCACAGTCAGCGCGGCGCCGTCCTGCAGGGCATCGCGGAATCGTTCCACCTCGGTCCGGCACATGTGACGAAAGGTGGAAACCTCGGCATTGGGGCACGCCTTTCTGACCGCGGCCGAATCCAAGCGCATCGTGTCCTCGCACGAGCACATCAGGATTTTCCGGGGTCGATCCGTCATTGTTTCTCCCTGTGCTGTCGCAGCCACGGGACTCGCATCGGAAGCTGGGAGCTTATAATTATATGGGAACGAATGAAAGTCGCCGGAGATCGTCTTGCCGCCGACCATGCGCGTCCGCGCTCCCTTCGAACAGGGTCTCGATCTGCCGCCGCCGTTTACGCCGGTCGGGCTGCGCGAGCGTTTCGATGCATTCACCCACGCGGTCGATATCGCCTCGCAATGCGGCGCCGGCACGCTGGTCCATGTCGGCCGTTTCGACCTCGCGGAATTCGCGGTGGTTCTGGAACCGGATGAACCGTTGCGCACGGCGCGCCGCGCGCTTTACGCCGGCATGGTCGCGTTGAGCGACGCCCTCGTCGCCGGCGCGCCTCCGGGAAAGCTGGTGACGATCGAGTGGCCGGACGTCGTTCGCATCGATGGCGGTCTGATCGGCGGCGGGCGTCTGGGATGGCCGGAAATGACGAGGGAAGACGAACGCCCGGAGTGGCTGGTGTTCGGTGCCATGATCCGCACGGCGTTGATGTCGGGGGAAGAGCGGGGCGCGCATCCGCTGGCGACGTCGCTCGAGCAGGAAGGGTTCGGCGATGTCGGCGCGGCAAGGCTGACCGAGGCTTTTGCGCGTCACCTGATGACGGCATGCGATGTCTGGCAGTCGGATGGATTTGACAGCCTTGTACGGCAATTCGTGCAACGGTTGCCGCGCACGCCGGGCGTCATTCACGAGATCGCCGAAAATGGCGATCTGCTCGTGCGCCGGACAGGCGACGCGGACGCCGTGCGCTGCGCGTTGCTGCCGGCGTTGAAATCGCCGTCGTGGCTTGATCCGGATACGGAAGGTCCGCGCCTGTGAAGCTGCTTCGCACAGTCGCGCTCGATCCGTCGGATACATTCGTGTTCGATCCGCCCGCCGAGCCCGGCGAATGGGCGGTGCCGGGCACCTTCCGGTTCTGGAGCGATGACCCGGCGGCGCTGCAGGGCAAGGCGCGCTCCGCGTTTCGCAGCGGATTTCTCGGCTTGCAATCCTGGGGCTGGTCGACCCTCGTTCAGGTCGTGGACGTGAAGGATGGCGAGCGCGATACGGTCGTGGACCTGCTTGCGCACCGTCTGGTCGAGCGGCTCGGCGCGCCCGACCTCGCCGTCGCGCGAGCAGCGGCCGAGGACGAAGTCGCTTTTGCCGAATCGCTTTGCAGCGAGCCGGCGGGCATCCTCATCGCGATCCGCCGCACGATGGAGGGCGGCGAGATCCGCGAAGCGTTCCGCGCGCTGCGGTCGCGCGGCGGATCGCAACCTCATCGCGCGTTCTCGTTCCTGGAAGTCGATGACGAACAAGCGGCGGAGGAGATCGATCTGGCCGGCGCCTTTCTAGGGCGTGAAAGCAAATGAGGGATTTCTGGATATCCTGCGGCCATCATCTGCTCGACCGCGCACCGGGCGGCGGGTTGGCCGTGACCGACGAATTTCTCAAGGCTTATTTCATCCGGCCCGAATTGACGCCGCCGACGGATGCCTGCGTGCTCGAGCGAAAATTGCATGAGGCGCTGCTGGCCGAACCACGACGGCCGGTTGACGCGGCCGACATTTCCGCAATCGCCGATCCCGACGCGCGGGAAAACTGGCGGTTCGTGCTGGCGTTTCGCGAGCTGCTGTTGCGCCATCCGACGCTCGAGGCCGCCTATCTCGCCTTGATGCGCGGCGGGCCGGTGAGCTTGCCGCCGCTGTTCGTCAATCAACTCGCTCACGTCATCCTGCGCAACGCGCTCGATGGCTGCGACGATCCGTTCGTCTTGCGAGCCGGCGAAATGTTTTTCCGGCCGCAGCGGATCATGATGAATCAACAGTCCTTGATAGCGGCCGACGAGGAATGGATCGCGAGCGCGCATCCGCAGTCCGTTGCGCCGCTGCTGTCGTTGCTGGACATGGCCGCTGACGCCCAGATCGAGATCATGGACGACGCGAATGCCGCCAGCTACTGGCGTCGCAGCGATATGTTCGACCTCGGGCTGGATCTCTCGGCCGCGGGATGCGGTCGCGCAGCCCTTGCGGAAGCAATGACCCGCTGGATCAGGCATCTACTCGCTGTCGATGTGACGATCGAGCCGGTCGCGGAACTGCGCGACGCAGGTTTCACCTGGTACGTCGGACTTGACGCCGAGGCGACCAAAATCGGCGACCGGCTCTGGAATGACGGATTCCTCGACGAGGGCATGGCCGGTCGCGTCGTTGCGCTTTTCCAGCTTGTGTTTCCGGACCATGCGGCCATCATCGACGGGCGGGTGAACGAGCCGGTTTATCTGATCTTGGCGGCATCGCCCGATCGGATTTTGCGCATGAAACCGCAGAACCTGGTCACCGGGCTGCCCATCAGGCATCTGGAGGCCGCGAGTTGAGTCCTGCCGCATTACCGCTTGTGAGCATTCCTGTCGGCGTGGTGATCGAACGCCGCGCGGCGGCATCCGCCTGGACCGATTTTATCTGGCGCGCGGTCGGCGTGCTGCCCGACGCGCCCGACCTCGCGCCATGGACGCGGCTGCACGCCGAGGCGGACAGCACGCTCTATTATGCCGGAAGCGCCGCGATCGATCTCTACCGCTCGGAGACCGCGCGTTATCGCGAAAACCTGGCTTCCGGTTCGGCCAGCATCTGGGTGATCCTGAGTCCGTCCGAAGGTTCGTGGCCGTATGCGGTCACCGCGGTCACGGCCGACTCCGCCGAGGGCGAGAGCTTCACCGACGCGTCGACCAATCTTGTCGAACCGGTGCCGATGCCGGATGTCATCCGCAGCGCCATTGAACGGTTCATCGCCGAACACCACGTCGAGAGGGAAGAGTTCGTCAAGCGCAAGCGCGGTCGCGCCGATCTCGAAGCGTTGGCGCGACGCGGTCGCGGAGGCCGGGACGAATGACGGACGAGGACTTCCTGAGCCGCTGGTCGCGCCGCAAACGCACGGCGAACGCGCCCGCCCCCTCCGAAGCGCCTGCTACCGGGTTGGAGGAGGCGAAGGACGAGAATGTCCCGCCGTCTTCGACCGGCGCGGCGGATCCGGTCGAGGAATTCGATCTCTCGACGTTGCCGCCGCTTGAGTCGATCTCGGCGACCACCGACGTCACCGCGTTCCTGCGCAAGGGCGTTCCGCCGGCATTGAGCCGGGAGGCGCTCCGCCGGGCCTGGATCGCCGACCCGACCATCCGCGACTTCGTCGGGCTCGCCGAGAATGCCTGGGATTTCAACGATCCCGATGCGATGCCGGGGTTCGGTCCGCTGGACTATTCGCCGGAAGAGTTGCGCGATCTGGTCAGCAGGATCGTCGGGGGCGTTGGGCGCGCGGCCGACGACATCGCAGAACTTGCCGCGCCGCATGAGGGTACCGATCAGGCTCCGTCGGCGCGGGCTGAGCGCGATCGGCTGCCGGGCGAGGTCGATATGCCCGCCGCGGCGGCCGGGCAAGTCGCCCACGAGGTGGAGCATCACGAGCCAGGGCATGTTGCGGTGCCAGATGCCAACCCTGCTCCGCAGGAACGGCAGGATGGCGCTCAAGGCAGCGCTGATGTCTCCCCGGCGGTTCGTCGCACCCACGGCGGCGCATTGCCGAGATAGGGTTTCGACCAAAGATATAGGCCGATCCTATAGTTGGCGGTTGACGACCGCCGGCGCACGGGCCTAGTTTTTTAACCGTTCCAAAGAGTAAAGACGCGTCTGGGAACGCTCGCTCGGGAAACAAAATATGCGCGATGCGGGATTAAATCGGGCAATTCAGGTGGCGGGCGGGCAGGCCGAGCTTGCCCGCAGAATAGGCATTACGCAGCCCTCGGTCTCGAGCTGGAACAGGGTGCCCGCGGAGCGGGTGATCGCCGTGGAAGCCGTAACCGGCATATCGCGCATCGAACTTCGTCCCGATCTTTATAGCGAGCTGGCCGTGGCTGATGACGTTGACGACGTTAATATCGGTCGTGCTCGGGAATATGCGCTGCTTTCCACGCTGCTCTCGCGCGCCCCTTCGGAGACCTTGCTCGCACAGATCGCCCGGCTGCGCGGCGATGCGACGCCGCTTGGGTCGGCGCATGCCCGGCTGGCGGACGCGGCATCGACAATTGCTCCCGCAGTCGTCGAACGCGAATATTTCGACCTGTTCCTCGGCCTGGGACGAGGCGAATTGCTGCCCTACGCATCGTTCTATCTGACCGGCTTTCTCAACGAACGTCCGCTGTCGCGCCTGCGGCAGGATCTCGCCACGCTCGGCATCGAGCGCGTCGAGACCAATTACGAGCCGGAGGATCACGCGGCAACGCTGTGCGAGATCATGGCTGCCCTGGCGGGCGGCCGCATTCCGGCCTCCGAAGATGCTCAGCGCCTGATGTTCGAGAAGCATATCGCGCCCTGGATGGGACGTTTGTTCTCCGACATGGAGAACGCCGCCGCCGCCAATTTCTATCGATCGGTCGGTTCGCTCGGCCGCCTGTTTCTGGAAATCGAGGCGGCGGCCTTTACGCTCACCGATTGAGCAGCAAGCCACGGGAGGACTCGCGATGAAGAACGACAACAATGATGGCAAGGCAGCCGTCGGCCGTCGTGGTTTCCTGCGCGGGGTCGGCATCGGCGCGCTGGGCGTCGGCGCGATGGCTGCAGCGCCGCTTGCGACTCCCGCCATGGCCGATAGCGAGACCAACGACGAGAAGCGCAAATCGCGCTACCGGGTGACCGACGACGTCAAGGCGTATTATCGCGTCAACCGCTATCCGGGCTGAAGGAGGCTGCCGTGCTGATCAAGAGAGCGCAGCGACAGAATGCGCAAATCGCGCGCGGCGGTTCGGCTCTCGCGACGCCGGCCGAGCATGGACAAGGCTTCGACCGCCGCACGTTCCTGCGCCGTTCGGGTCTGGCCGCCGGCGGCCTTGCCGCGTTGAGCACGCTGCCGCTCGGCGCCGTCCGCAAGGCCGAAGCGGCGGTGGTCGCGGGGCCGCTGACCTCGGGCGCCACGGTTCGCAAGAGCGTGTGCACGCATTGCGCGGTCGGCTGCACCGTCACCGCCGAGGTGCTGAACGGGGTCTGGATAGGCCAGGAGCCGAGCTGGGATTCGCCGATCAATCGCGGCTCGCACTGCGCCAAGGGCGCCTCGGTGCGCGAACTCGTCCATAACGAGCGCCGCCTCCGCTACCCGATGAAACTCGTCGACGGCCAATGGACGCGCGTTTCATGGGAGACGGCGATCGACGAGATCGGCAACAAGCTGATGCAGGTCCGCGAGACGTCGGGCGGCGATTCGGTCTATTGGCTCGGCTCGGCGAAGATGACGAACGAAGGGTCGTATCTGTTCCGCAAGCTCGGTGCGTTCTGGGGCACCAACAACACCGATCACCAGGCGCGCATCTGCCATTCGACGACCGTGACCGGCGTGGCCAACACCTGGGGCTACGGCGCGATGACCAACAGCTTCAACGATATCCGCAACTCCAAGACCCAGATCATCATGGGCGGCAATCCCGCCGAAGCGCATCCGGTTTCGCTGCAACACCTTCTTGAAGGCGCCGAACTGAACAAGGCGAATGTCGTCGTGATCGATCCGCGCATGACGCGGACCGCCGCGCACGCCACCGAATACGTGCGGCTGCGGCCGGGAACGGACATTCCGGTTCTGTACGGAATGATGTGGCACATTCTCAAGAACGGCTGGGAAGACAAGGAATTCATCCGGCAGCGGGTTTACGGCTTCGACGATCTCCGCAAGGAAGTGGAGAAGTGGACTCCGGAGGAAGTCGAGCGCGTCAGCGGCGTTCCGGGCGCGCAGCTTGAGCGCGTCGCCAAGATGTTCGCGACGGAAAAGCCCGCGACCTTGATCTGGTGCATGGGACAGACCCAGCATACGGTCGGCACGGCGAACGTGCGCGCGAGCTGCATCGCGCTGCTGCTGACCGGCAACGTCGGCAAGCCTGGCACCGGCGCCAACATCTTCCGCGGCCACGACAACGTGCAGGGCGCGACCGACGTCGGGCTCGATATCGTGACGCTGCCCTTCTACTACGGCCTGGCCGAAGGCGCCTGGAGGCACTGGTCGCGAGTCTGGGAGGTCGATTACGACTATCTGCGGTCGCGTTTCGACGACAAGAAATCGATGGAGACGCCCGGCATTCCGCTGACGCGGTGGTTCGACGCGGTCATCCTTCCGAAAACCGACGTGGCCCAGAAGGACAATGTGAAGGCGGTGTTCGTGCAGGGACACGCCAGCAACAGCATTACCCGGATCCCCGAATCATTGAAGGGACTGAAGGCGCTGGAATTGCTCGTCATCGCCGACCCGCATCCGACCACCTGGGCTTCGCTGGCGGTGCAGTCCGGCCGCAAGGACGGTGTCTACCTTCTGCCGGTCGCCACGCAGTTCGAATGCAAGGGGTCGCGCGTCGCCTCGAACCGCTCGCTGCAATGGGGCGAGCAGATCGTGAAGCCGACTTTCGAATCCAAGGACGACCTCGAGGTGATGTATCTTGTCGCCAAAAAGCTCGGCTTCGCCGACAAGCTGTTCAAGAACATCAAGGTCGAGAACAACCTGCCGGTGGCGGAGGACATCCTTCGCGAGATCAATCGCGGGAGCTGGTCGACCGGCTATTGCGGCCAATCGCCGGAACGCCTCAAGGCGCACATGAAGAACCAGCACAAGTTCGATCTGGTCACCATGCGGGCGCCAAAGGACGATCCGGAAGTCGGCGGTGACTATTACGGTTTGCCGTGGCCGTGCTGGGGTTCGCCCGAGGTGAAGCATCCGGGCACCCCGCTGCTCTACAACACCAATCTCGCAGTCATGGATGGCGGCGGCTGCTTCCGTCCGCGTTTCGGACTCGAGCGCGAGGAGAAACTGCCCGATGGCAGCACCCGCAAGGTCAGCCTGCTCGCGGATGGATCCTATTCGAAGGATTCGGAAATCAAGGACGGTTATCCTGAATTCACGCTGGCGAGCCTGAAGAAGCTCGGCTGGGACAAGGATCTGACCGAGAGCGAGATGGCCACGATCAACAAGGTCAATCCCGCCAAGCCGGATACGGTGTCGTGGTCGCTCGATCTTTCGGGCGGCATCCAGCGCGTCGCGCTGATGCACGGCTGCGTTCCCTACGGCAACGGCAAGGCGCGCATGAATGCCTTCGGCCTGCCGGACCCGATCCCGGTGCATCGCGAGCCGATTTATTCGCCGCGTGTCGATCTGGTGTCGAAATATCCGACGTTGCCGGACGCCAGGCAGTTCCGTTTGCCCAATATCGGCTTCTCCGTGCAGAAGGCCGCGGTCGAGAAGGGAATCGCCAAGCAATTCCCGCTCATCCTCTCCTCGGGTCGTCTGGTCGAATATGAGGGCGGCGGCGAGGAGACGCGGAGCAATCCGTGGCTGGCCGAATTGCAGCAGGACATGTTCATCGAGATCAGCATCGCGGACGCGGCCGAACGCGGCATCAAGGACGGCGGCTGGGTCTGGGTGACGGGCGCCGAGAACAATTCGAGAGCGAAGATGAAGGCGCTGGTGACGGAGCGGGTCGGCAAGGGCGTGGCGTGGATGCCGTTCCATTTCGGCGGCTGGTACGCAGGCGTCGATCTGCGCGGCAACTACCCGAAGGGGGCCGATCCGATCGTGCTGGGCGAGAGCGCCAATACGATCACGTCCTACGGGTATGATCCCGCGACGGGCATGCAGGAACCGAAGGTCACGCTCTGTCAGATCGTCGCGGCATAAGGAGCAACAGCCATGGCCCGGATGAAGTTTCTCTGCGACGCCGATCGTTGCATCGAATGCAACGCTTGCGTCACCGCGTGCAAGAACGAGCACGAGGTGCCGTGGGGGATCAACCGGCGGCGCGTCGTGACCATCAACGACGGCAAGCCGGGTGAGCGCTCGGTCTCGATGGCCTGCATGCACTGCACCGACGCGCCATGCGCCGCGGTGTGCCCCGTGGACTGCTTTTACACCACGGAAGACGGCGTGGTGTTGCACTCCAAGGATCTTTGCATCGGCTGCGGCTATTGTTTCTATGCATGTCCGTTCGGCGCGCCGCAGTATCCGAAGGTCGGCAACTTCGGCTCGCGCGGCAAGATGGACAAGTGCACGTTCTGCGCCGGCGGGCCGGAGGTCGACGGCTCCAAGGCTGAATACGAAAAATACGGAGCCAATCGTCTTGCCGAAGGCAAGCTGCCGCTGTGCGCGGAGATGTGCTCGACCAAATCGCTGCTCGCGGGCGATGGCGATGTGATTGCGGAAATCTACAAGGAGAGGGTGACGAAACGGGGATATGGTTCCGGCGCATGGGGTTGGCAGACAGCCTACCGGGAAAACATTGCGTCGTGATTGGCGGGAGGAAGCGGCTGCGCGACAGGCGCGGCTGACAACCGAGGGAGAATCCTCATGGCGTCTTTTGCAAGATACGTTCGCTTCGTCGCCTGCGCCTGGACCTTGTTCGTCGTCATGGTTTTCGCCGTTCCGGCATCCGCCCAGCAGCCGTCCCGCGTCGACCCCAACGCAAGCGCAGTGACGGAGCAGAAGCTTTTTCAGGAACACAGCCGTATCCAGGGACGCGTCAGCATTCCCGATCAGCGATCGAGCATGCTGGAACAGCCGGCCGGCCGGGACTGGCGGCATTTCCGCAATGTCACGCTGCGCTGGATTGGCGGGATCGCGATCCTCGGGATGCTTGCCCTCCTCAGCGTTTTCTATCTGGCGCGGGGCATGGTGCGCATCGAAAGCGGCCGTTCAGGCCGCACCATTGTCCGCTTCTCGGCCTTCGAGCGTTTCGTGCACTGGATGACCGCGACCTGTTTCATCATTCTCGCGATTTCGGGCTTGAACATCACCTTCGGCCGCCCGCTTTTGCTGCCCTTGATCGGTTTTGATGTGTTTTCGGAATGGTCGCAGTGGGCGAAGTATGCGCACAATTACCTGAGCTTCCCCTTCACCATCGGCGTCGTCCTGATTTTCCTGATGTGGATCGCCGGCAACATCCCCAACAAGGTCGACGTGGAGTGGCTCAAGCGCGGCGGCGGGATGGTCGGCCATGACCACCCGCCGGCGTACCGCTTCAATGCCGGTCAGAAGGGTGTCTACTGGATCGTCGTGATCGGCGGCGGCCTTGTCGCGGCGACCGGCTATCAGTTGATGTTTCCTTTCTATCTGACCGGCATCGAAGGCATGCAACTCGCGCACGTCGTTCACGCCGTGGTCGCGGTGCTGTTCGTCGCCGTCATGCTGGCCCATATCTATATCGGCACGATCGGAATGGAGGGGGCGTTCGAAGCGATGGGCGAAGGCACGGTGGACGTGAACTGGGCCAGGGAACATCACAGTCTCTGGCTCGATGAACAAAACGCCCGCACTCCCTCAACGAACGAGACGCGCCGTAAGCCGTCGGCCACGCCTGCGGAGTAAAAGTTCAGGTCGTCGTGTTTGTCCCGTTTGTCCGGCCGGCGGTTGTCATGGCACGTTTTGTCAGGACGTCTGGCAGGTCTTGCGGCGGTCTCGTCGAAACGGGATCGGATCCCATTGCAAATGATACCTCGTTCCGGAGGACACTCGAATGAAAGCCTTTCTGCTGGCGTGCGTCTGCGCCGTGGTGCTCGCGCTCGTGGCCGTCGAGGGCCTTAACGTCGTTCAGAAACCGGTCAGCGTTGCCTTCTCCACGTCAGCCGTTCGCCTTTAATCCGGCACCGTACTGCTTGATCGGCACGTGATGAGAAAAAGCGCAGCGGCCCGTATTCAGGCTTCTGCCGCTCCATTGGTTTTCTCTATCAGGAAAACGATGCGCTGCTCGCTGCGTTCGGTAATCTCGACCTTGTCGCCGGTTTCGCGGATCAGATTTGGAATATCGATGACCGACAACGGATCGGTGCAGTGCACTTCGAGCTGATCGCCCGTCCGCAACGGCTTCAGCGCCTTCCTGGTTTTCAAGGCGGGCAAGGGACATTTCAGTCCGGTGAGATCGAGCTTCGTCCTGTTCATGCGCGCAGGATGAAGGTGGGAGCGCCCAAGGTCAACGCAGCATCCTCATAGCAGGCCGGCGTAGGGAAGAAACCCGACGTCCTGCCCGGGCTCGACCCGGGTCACGGTCTCCCCGAGTTCGACCAGGCCATCGGTATCGACCAGCGAGGATAAAAGCCCCGCGCCCTCGCGCGGAAACTTGATAGCTTCGATCGCACCATCGTCGGCCCTGCGCAAGCTGGCGCGGACATATTCGCGTCGGCCGGACTTTTTCTTGTAGGTGAAAGCCGCGCGTACCGGCATCGGAATAAGCGGTTCGGGCAAGGCGCCCGACAACGCCAGCACGGTCGGCCGCACCACGTGGACGAAGGTGATGAAGCTTGCGACCGGATTGCCCGGCAATCCGATCAGGGGTGTGCCGCCGATGATCCCCATCGCGACGGGACGGCCCGGCTTGATCGCCATGCGCCACATCACCAGCGTCCCGATGCTTTCGACCGCCGCCTTGACGTGATCCTCTTCGCCGGTTGAAACGCCGCCGCTGGTCAGGATCAGATCGCATTCGCCCGCGACATTCTTCAAGCCGCCGGCGAGCGATGCGGGGTCGTCGCGCAGGATGCCGAGGTCGGTGACCCCGCAGCCGAGCCTGCGCAGCATCGCCATCAGCATGAAGCGGTTGGAATCGAAGAGTTGCGCGCCGGCACGCGCTTGGCCGGGCGAGGCCAACTCGTCGCCGGTCGAAAATACCGCGACCCGAATCCGCCTGACGACCTTGAGATGCGTCAAGCCGAACGCGGCCGCGAGCGCGACGTGCTGCGGGCGCAGGCGCTGGCCGGCGCGCAAGCCGATCTCGCCTTGTCGGATGTCCTCACCCGCAGGACGGACATTGGCGCCCGGTTTCAAGCCGGGCGGCAAAACCACCTTGCCTGATGGATCGATGCGGACGTCTTCCTGCATGAATACGGTATCAGCGCCCGGCGGGAGCGGCGCGCCGGTAAAGATTCGCGCGACGTGACCGGGCTCCAGCGGCCCGCATGCCGCAGCGCCAGCCTGAATGCGGCCGGCCACCGGCAGGATCTGCTCCGCCGTTTTTGCAATCTCCCGGCTCCGCGCCGCGTAACCATCGACCGCGGAATTGGTGAAGGGCGGCAGCGGCAACGGCGCGATCACGTTGCCCGCGAGCACGCGTCCATCGCTGTCGGAAAGAGGCACCGTTTCGAAATCCGTGATCGCGTTGACGCTCGCCGCGATCAGGCTGACCGCGTCGTCGACCGACATCATCGGTCCGCCGAAGGCGAAGCAATCATCGGACAATTGAGCCATGGCGCTCCTTCAGCCCCGCGCCGCGCGCGCGGTATCGATCTCCTCCACCGGCATCGCCGCGCGCCGCACGAGCGTGGCGACCGCGGGGATATCATCGAGATGGGCCACCGGCAGCCGGGTTTCAAGCGAAACGTCGGCGACGACGCCGACGATGTGATCGTCGTCGGGAAACAGGAAGGGCTTGTCGTTGCCGGCCCGGTGGACCTCGATCTTGGGCAGCGGCGCGCGCTTGAACCCTTCGACGACGACGAGGTCGACCGGAGCCAGCTTTTGCAGCAATTCAAAAAGATCGAGTTCGGGCGCTTCGTGCAGTTCGTGCATCAGCGCCCAGCGCCGCTCGGATGACACCAGGACTTCGGTCGCGCCCGCCTCGCGGTGGCGCCAGGAATCCTTGCCGGGCACGTCCACATCGAAATTGTGGTGAGCGTGCTTGATGACGGAAATGCTTACGCCCTCTTTCAGCAAATGCGGGATGAGGCGCGTCAGCAACGTGGTCTTTCCGGCGCCGCTCCATCCTGCCAGGCCGATCACTTTCATCCCGGTCCCCGGAACCCGCCACGTCATTCATTCTCCGTATGTTTATATCGGTTCAATGCCAGTGTCATGCTAGCGTCTTCGGATGATGAAGATCGAAAAACCGCCGGCTCCCCTGATTGTCCCCAGCCCGGACGATTCACGGCTGACCCGGCTCGTTACGGGGACCGACCAGACCGGCGCGAATGTCGACATCAAGGTGCCGATGGAGCGGCCGCTGACGCTCTACCTGAACGCTCAGGAGATCGTCACCATGATGACGATCGGCGACCATCCAGAATACCTCGCGCTCGGCTACCTGCTCAACCAGAACATGCTGAAATACGACGACGTCGTCACCGAGGTCGAATATGACGACGATCTTCAGGTCGTTGTGGTCAGGACCGGGCACCACACCAATTTCGAGCACAAGCTGAAGAAGCGCACGCAGACCTCCGGCTGCGCCCAGGGCACCGCGTTCGGAGACCTGCTCGAAGCTGTCGAAAGCGTCGAACTTCCCCAGGCGGAATTGCGAACGTCCTGGCTGTACCGGATGACGCATACGATCAACACCATGCCCTCGCTTTACCTTGAGGCCGGCGCCATCCATGGCTGCGTGCTGTGCAGGGAAGGCGAGCCGCTCTGCTACACCGAGGACGTCGGCCGCCACAACGCCGTCGACAAGATTGCCGGCTGGATGTACCGGCACGGGGTCGATCCCGCCGACAAGATTCTTTATACCACCGGACGGCTGACCTCGGAGATGGTGATCAAGACCGTGCGCATGGGCATTCCGATCCTGGTGTCGCGCTCGGGCTTCACCGCCTGGGGCGTCGATCTGGCGCGACAGGTGGGACTGACGCTGGTCGGGCGCACGCGGGGAAAACGCTTCATCGCGCTGTCGGGCGAACAGCGCATCGTCTACGATCAGAACCTCGCTTATGTCGAGGACGAGTCGGCGCGGCACCAGCGCAAGGGAGAAGGCGGTGACGATTGAGATTCCGCCGACCCCCGGCGTGCTGCTCGCCGGCGGCCTGGCGCGACGCATGGGCGGCGGCGACAAGCCGATGCGGACGATCGCCGGTCGCACCATTCTGGAGCGCGTGATCGCGCGGCTGAAGCCGCAATGCGACGGAATCATTCTCAACGCCAATGGCGATCCCGAACGGTTCGCGACGTTCGGGCTTACGGTCATAGCCGACGACGTGCCCGATTTTCCCGGGCCGCTCGCCGGCATTCTCGCTGCGCTCGACTGGGTGGCCGCGAACCGCCCCGGGGTCGAATGGATGCTGAGCGCCGCCGCGGATTGCCCGTTCCTGCCACGCGATCTGGTCGCGCGCCTGCATCAGGGCCGCGCGGCGGAACAGGCCCAGCTCGCGGTTGCCGTGTCCGGCGGACAAATGCATCCGGTGATCGGACTCTGGCATGTCGGCTTGCGTGAGGAGCTGCGCCGCGCGCTAGTCGAGGACGACATCCGCAAGATCGACCGCTGGACCGCGCGTTACCGGCTTGCGTCCGTAAGCTGGCCGGCGGAGCCGCTCGATCCGTTCTTCAATGCCAACACGGTCGAGGACATCGCCGAGGCGGAACGGCTGGCGGCTCTCGACGGGGGGTAACCGTCACGCCCGCCGAAAGCCGGCATGGGCCAGCGCGGCGCGGATTTCCTCCGATGCCAGCGCGTCGAGAAAAGCCTGTACTGCGGGACGTTGCTTTCGCGCCGTCACCAGCGCGAAATCGTAATGTTCCTCGGCGAGCGGAATGAAGCCGAGACCGTAGGCCCGCGCCACCGGAGCAATGGTCATGCCCCAATCGGCACGATGCTGGGCCACGGCTGCTGCGACCGCATTGTGCGAACGCGGCTGGTTCCAGTATCCTTCGGGCCGCGCGCCTGCGAGCAGCCGGTCGATCAGGATGCGCGTGCCCGCGCCCTGGTTGCGATTCACCATGATGCAGGCGGGATCGGCCAGCGCGGCGCGCACGGCGTCCTGCGCAGTCGCGCCTTCGAACCGTTGGTCACCTTTGCAAAACACAAGGCCCTGCATGCGCCGCCAACCCGGCAGCAATTCGAGTCCTTCGGCTAGGAAAGGCATGTTGTAAGTCTCGGTCTTGTCGTCGAACAGATGGATGGGCGCGAGATCGCACTCGCCGCGCCGCGCCGCCGCCAGTCCGCCGAGGCTTCCGACTGCGATCGTGCGCACCATGAGGCCGGCGCGCGCAAGCGGCGTGGTAACGAGATCAAGTCCGGTGCAATGGCTCCCTATGATGACAAGGTCCGGCGCCCGGACGTGCGGAGTGAACAGCGTGACGTCCGCCGCGGTGTCGGCCGGCATGTGATCGGCCAAGGTATCGATGCGCAGGAAGCCGTCGGCCTGCGCGAACGAGGTGATCGCGCCCGAGCCCTTGCCGGTGGGATAGGCGATCAATCCGTCGCGACCCTCCACCAGCGAGACCATGACGAATTCGGCGCGGCCGAGTTCGGAAGCGATCCGCACCGGCACCTTCGCGCCGATTTTGGCATCGGCGCGCGGCGGCAGGCCGGCCATTCGTCGCAGCACCGGCACGATCATGTCGTGAAAGGTGAACATCGCCGAGGTCGGAAATCCGGGCAGGATCACGACCGGCTTGCCGTCACAGACGGCGAGGCATAGCGGCTTGCCCGGCTTGAGGGCAACGCCATGCGCGATGATGCCGGGCCTGCCGAGCCGGGTGACGATGCGGTGGGACAGATCGCCGGCGCCCTTGGAGGTGCCGCCGGACAAGACCAGCATGTCGCTTTCGAGAAGCGCGCGCCGCATCGCCGCCTCAAGCTGTGCATCATCGTCCGGGACCGCGCCGAGAAAGACCGCATCGCCGCCGTTCTCATCTATCGCAGCAGTGATGATCGCGCCGTTGGTGTCAAAGATCGCGGCCGGGCGCAGCGGCGAGCCCGGCTGCACCAGTTCGTCGCCGGTCGAGATGACGGCGACGCGCGGTCTGCGCGCGACGCTGACATCCGCGATGCCGCATGCCGCCAGAATACCGACCTCGCGCGAGCCGATCACCGTTCCGGCCCGCAGCAACGTCTCGCCGCGGGCGATGTCGGATCCGGCGTAGGAGACGAACTGTCCGGGCGAAACGGTGCGGCGCACCTCGATGCGGGAGCCGCTCGCCGGCTGGGTGTGCTCGACCATGACGACGGCGTCGGCGCCGCGCGGCAGGGGGCCGCCGGTCGCGATCGCCGTCGCCGTTCCCGGCAGCACCGGCTTGGTGGGCGCGGTGCCGCACGCGATCGCTTCATCGTTGAGCACGAGCCGCACCGGGGTTCCTTCGCCCGCCGAGGACAGATCGATCGAGCGGACGGCAAACCCGTCGACGTTGGAACGGTCGAAGGGCGGCACGTCGAGCGGCGCCACCACGTCGTCGGCGAGCGCGCCGCCGAGCGCATCGGCGAGCCTGCGTTGTTCCCTCGTGACCGCGCGTGGAAACAGCGCGGCCTCAAACCGCCTAACGGCTTCTTCGCGCGACAGGATCGTCAGGAACTGGTCCTGCTCGCCGCTGTCGCGGTTATTCGGGGATGGAGCCTCGGTCATCTTCCAATCCATGTCATTCCCGCCATAGATAGGCATCGACCGGCGCGCCTGCCGCGAATCCTTCGCTGGACCCCGGGATCAGCAGCCACGCATCCGCGCGGGCCATGATATGAAGCGGCAGATCACCGGTCGCGAGGGGAAGCCATGCAGCGTCCCGTTCCTCGAGCAAAGCGATCTCGGCAAGGCCGACGCTTGAGGCGATCTTGCGCGACAGAGGCAGGCGCCGCGATGGCCGCGATTGTCGTCCGGACAGGCGCTCCAGTACGGGAAGCGCCAAAGCGAACCATGCGGCGAGCGCGTGATCGGGAGCGCCGGGCATCACCAGAACAGGGACTGTACCAACTCGCCCGATGGCCGCGGTGCGTCCGGGCTGCAGCGCGACGCCATGGGCCAGCACTTCGCCGCGGCGAGCGAGCGCGGTGACCGTCGCATCAAAGCGGCCGACGCCGCTGCCGCCCACGGCGATCAACAGGTCCAAGCCATCCGGGTCGAGCACGTCCGCGATGGACGCCGCATCGCGTGCTGTGGCTTCGATCTCCGTGACGGAAGCGCCATTGGCGCGAGCATGGTCGGCGATCAGGCGGGCCGTCGCCGTGCCACCGGGAAGGTTGACGATGCGGAGCCGCGGACGGCGCACATTGAGGGTTTTCAGCCCGGCGATCCGCGCGGTGAGAAGATCGCGTGGCCGGATCAGATGGCCGGGCGCAATCGGCTGGTCGCCCCCGACGACGTCGCTGCCGGCACGCCGGACGCCCTGTCCGGGCGCACCTTCGACGATAACCTCGACGAGGGGACCCGACGTAACGACCGCGCCGGCATCGAGCACGCAGTCGCAATGCTGCGGCATCACATCGCCCGCATCGACCCAGGCCGGCGGCTTCGCCAGGGCCAGCGGCGAATAGGATGAGGCGCCGACCACATCATTGGCGTTCACCGCCCAGCCGTCGGCAGCGGCACGATCATGGGCCGGAACGAACGGAAGAGCCGGCATTTCGGCCGCGACGCAGCCGAGCGCTTCGGCCAGGGGAAGCTCCCTCGGCGCGACCGCCTCGCGTTCGTGCAGCAAAGTTGCAACCGCCGTCTCGAGCGTCGTGAGCGATGCCGGCAGGCCCTGCGTCATGAGAGGTGTCCGTTGCCAGATGATGAGTCCGATTTGGGTTTCGCGAAGAGAGGTGCCAGGGCATGATCCCCGAAAAGTGGAGCCGGTCTTCGGATAAGATCATGCTCATTCAAAAGGATAAGGCCGTCGCGTTTTCAAGCGAAGCGTGTCCTCGGGCTTGACCCGAGGATGGATGCCGGTTTGCGTGAAGAAAACCGTCAAGCCGGAATAGCCTTAAGTGTAGCTTAGGTCCCGATATCGGACCCGAAATCAAATCCGGGCATCCGTGACGTCTGTTGACGGCCTTGAGAGGAAACCGCCGGCGGCAATCGAGCTGCCGGGGAAGTTCGGCAGGAGCGGCCGTTCTGTTACCGAACAAACGGCGAACATGCTGCGCGAGGCATTTCTGGCCGTGACCACGCCTCCCGGCGTATGGTGCGAGTCGTCCGGTGCTTCGCGCGCTTATGGCGAGGCAGTCGACCGCGATAGGCGTATGGGACGTTTATGAACGGGGCCGAAGATACCAGCCGATTCCGCCGCGGGGGCTTGTTCGCCAAGTACGTCATGTCGCTCGTCGGCCTGGTGGTGTTCGTTCTCCTGGTCAATGGCGCGCTCGAGATCTGGATCAGCTACAACCAGACCAGGACCGCGCTCATTCATGCGATGTCGGAAAAGGCCGATGCGACGGCGCATCGCGTAGAACAGTCGATCGTGGATCTGGAACGCCAAGTCAGCTGGGTGACGCGCGCCAGCGTCGTCACGGTCGAGCAGCGGCGCGCGGACTACGCCGAATTGCTGAATCGGGTTCCTGCCGTCAGTCGCATCTTCCAGCTTGACGGGCAGGGGCATGAGCAGCTCCGCCTGTCGCGTCACTCCGTTTCGTTCGGCAGCGGCGCCGACTTCTCCCAAGATGTGAGGTTTACGCACACCGTCGCAAACGGCGTCACATACGCGCCGGTTTTCTTCCGCGAGCAACAGCCCTTCATGTCGATCGCCGTCGCTCACTCGGGACAGAACGCCGGAGCGTCCGTGGCGGAAATCAACCTCGGTTTTCTGTCCGGCTATGTCGGCGAGGCGCAGGCCGGCAAGGTCGGCATGGCCTATCTCGTGGACTCGAACGGCATTCTGCTCGCCAGCTCGGACAAGAACGTGCATCCAGGCGAGAGCCTGTCGGCGTTGCCGCAAGTCGCGGCCTTGCTGAACCCCGGCAACAAGCCGCCTAGCTCGGGAACGAACGACGAAGGCCGGGACGTGCTGATCGCGTCCAGTCCGGTTGCCAAGCTCGGCTGGTTCGTGCTGTTCGAACAACCCGCAAGTCAGGCGCTCGCGCCGATCCATGATCTTTTGATTCGTATCGGCGTTCTGGTCGGATTCGGTCTTGTGCTCGCGATCCTTGCCGGAATGCTGCTGGCGCGGCGCATGCTGATCCCGATCCAGGCTCTCAACACCGGCGCGCAGCGTCTCGGTGGCGGCGACTTCGAACACCGTATCGACGTCAGGACCGGCGACGAACTGGAGCAACTCGCCGGGCAATTCAACAGCATGGCCGATCAGCTTCGCGAGACCTATTCCGACCTCGAACGCAAGGTCAAGGAGAGGACGCGCGAGCTGGCGCAGTCGGTGAGCGAACTCAAGGCGCTCGAGGAGTTCGGCCGCGCGGTCGCATCCTCGCTCGATCTCAACGCCGTGCTCCGCACGGTCGCCGGACGCGCGCTCGCGATCTCCAAAGCGGATGCCGTGCTGATCTATGGCTTCGATGCGGAAGCTCGCCGCTTTGATCTCATCGAGGCCAGCGGCACGGAGAAGCCGGCAGACGGCAGCCACGGCGTCATCGGCGCCGACGACGGCCTGCTTGGTCAGGCCGCCGCAAATGGCGAGCCGATCGCAATTGAAGACTTCGCAACGTCGGACGCAAATCCGCTTAAAGATGCCGCCGCCGCGGCCGGTTTCCGTTCCGCGCTGGCGGTGCCGCTGGTCGACCAGCAAGGCGTTCTCGGCGCGCTGATCGTGCTGCGCCGGAGCACCGGCGCATTTTTGCCGAGCCTGCTCGGGTTGATGCAGACGTTTGCTCATCAGTCGGTGCTGGCGATGCGCAACGCGCGGCTTTTCCACGAGGTCGATCAGAAAGGCAAGGAGCTTGCGACCGCGCACGGCATCGTGCAGCAGCAAGCCGACAAGCTGCAGCAGCAGACCTATCAACTGCTCAACTGGAACAAGTCGCTCGAGGAGCAGGTCGGCAAGCAGCTCGGAGAGATTGAGCGAATCCGGCGGCTCGAACGTTTTCTCGCGCCGCAGGTTGCGCAACTCGTCGCGTCGTCCGATGGACGGAATTCACTGCTCGACAGCCACCGGGGTGAAGTCACCGTTGTGTTCTGCGATCTGCGCGGCTTCACGGCGTTCACCGAAAGCTCGGAGCCGGAAGAGGCGATGAACGTGCTGCGGGAATATCACGCAGCGCTCGGCGAACTGATCTTCAAGTATGAAGGCACGCTGGACCGTTATGCGGGCGACGGCGTGATGATCCTGTTCAACGCTCCGATCCCGGTTCCCGATCACACGCCGCGCGCCATCCGGATGGCGGTTGAAATGCGCGATGCGATCGGGATGCTGTCGCAGAAATGGCGAAACCGCGGCCATAGCCTTGGCTTCAGCGTCGGGATCGCGGTTGGCTATGCGACGCTGGGCCAGGTCGGCTTCGAGCGGCGGCTCGAATATGCGGCGATCGGCAGCGTGACCAATCTTGCCTCGAGGCTATGCGACGAAGCCAGGGCAGGCCAGATCGTGGTCAATCAGCGTGCTTACGGCATGGTCGAGCATCTCGTGGAGGCGACGGCCTTGGCGCCGCTGGTCCTGAAGGGCTTCCACCATCCGGTCGCGGCCGTCGAGATTCATCGCTGGCAGGATCGCGCGGGCGGCGACACCGCGCTGCGTGCGGCGGCGGGTCGGTCTGGATGAATTTATTCGATCGTGCCGCGCGTTCGATCGCCCCGGTTGTTGAATCGCCACCCCGGCTTGAATAGGCTTTGCGCTCCATGGATTCCGCAGCGACCGCTGGCTGTCGCTGCGATGAGTGCGCGGTGTTTTTTTCGGAAAGAATCTTACGATGCCGATGAAATTCCCTGACTCGCATCACGTCGCGACGCGGGCGGCCGCTCTTGCCCTTGGGCTTGGAATGGCGGTCATCGCGTCTCGGGGGCTCGCGGCGGGCGACGAGAACACCCCCGACGGCGCCGCCGTGACCGTCCTGAAAGCGACCAGGTCCTGCTTTTCCGATACCGTCGAGGTCGCCGGAATCCTGATCCCGAAGAATGAGGCGGCCGTACGCCCGGAGCGGCCGGGACTGAAGGTCGCCGAGATATTGGCCGAGCCGGGACAAAGCGTGACCGCCGGTCAGACGCTCGCCCGTCTCAACCGCCCCGAGGGCGGATCGACGCAGGTTCAGGCGCCGGTCGCCGGACTGGTCAGCAGGTCCACGGCCGAGATCGGCGCGATTGCCTCGGGCAAGGGCGAGGCGTTGTTCAATATCGTCACCGGCAACGAGTTCGATCTGGTCGGCCAGGTGCCGACCGCTGATCTGGCGAAGCTCGCGGTCGGTCAGACCGCGAGGGTCGTGGTCGTCGGCGCCGGCGACATGGATGGCAAAGTCCGGCTCGTCGCGCCGACGGTCGAACCGAACAGCCAGCTTGGACAAGTCTTCATATCCGTCGATCCGAACAGGCACCTGCTGGTCAATGCGTCCGGCCGCGCGATCGTCAAGACCGGCGAGAGCTGCGGCATCGCGGTGCCGCTGACGGCGATCCTGTACGGGAGCGCGGGCACCGTGGTTCAGGTCGTCCGGCGCGAGCGGGTCGAAACGCGACGCGTCGAAGTGGGCTTGATGTCGGGAGGACTGGTCGAGATCCGCGAGGGCTTGTCGGAAGGCGACGTGGTGGTGGCGCGCGCCGGCGCCTTGTTGCGGGAGGGCGATCCGGTCAGGCCGGTCGCGAGTGTGAAGTAAGCCGCTCGGAGGCTTGATCCAACTTCGTTGAATCGACCTCTTATCCGAAACGGTTCTCAACCCGGATCAAGTCCGGGGCTGGCTTTTTTGAGACTCGGCTTAGGTTTTGATGGAAACACCCTGTTCCGTCATGGCCGGGCATTGCCGTTCGAAGAACGGCATCGCTTCGCTCGCCTATGGTCCCGGCCATCCACGTCTTTCTTCTTTCTTCGCTGAAATTCCAAAGACGTGGATGCCCGGCATAAAGCCGGGCATGACGGGTCGCTGATTCCGTCTAGAGTCTTTCCGCTTCTGATGGAATCAGAAGCGGGGCTCTATGATTTTGATTTGACGCGTTTTCTTGACGCGAACCGGCATCCATCCTCGGGTCAAGCCCGAGGACATGCTTCGCTTGGAAACGCTCTCAGGCAAACCTGCTCTAGCTGCCCGCCTTGCGCGACGCCATCGCGGCATCAGCCCTGAACGGCACGTCCTGAGCCAAGGACGACGACACCGCCGGAACCTGTTGGCCCCCGCTCGCGCGGGAAACGGCGACTCGCGTCTTGTTGAACGCGGCTTCGGCGTCGGGATTCGGCGTATCGAGGCTTTTGAGCAATTTCGCCATCAGCAGACTGTATTGTCCGCCGGATTCGTCAACCACTTGTCCGGGCGTCGCCGACGACAGGATCAGCGCATTGTCCGGCACATTGATCGGCGCAAGGCCGTGAGAGTAGGAGCGGAAGCGCCGCTCATAGGGGTTGCGCCGCGATGCATCGATCACCGCGAGCTTGACCCTGGCGGAGCGTTCTTTCATCGCGCCGAGCACGGTTTCGACGGACAACCCGTCACGCCTGACGTCGGCTTCCTTCCAGATCCGCGCATCCACCGGAATCATGTAGCTCTCGCGGCCGGACTGTATGCCGAAGCCGCTGAAGAACAGGAGCGCCGTCGTATCGGGGCCGATCTTCGATTCCAGGCGGCGCACCGCGCGATGCATATCGTCCCTGTTGGCGTCCTCCACCATGATGACGTCGAAGCCGTCGCGCCGCAGGATCGTCGTCAGCGCCCGGGCATCGTTGATGGACTGCTTCAAGGGCCGGTTCGCGTCCGGATAGTGTCCGTTGCCGATGACCAGCGCGACCCGCTGCGGCTTGACGGTAATGCTGCCGGTCGTGTCGGCGACAGCGAGGGCCTTCGCGACATCCAGGCTGCGCTTGTTGAGCGCGGCATGGGCTCCGATCGCCAGCGACACCATCCCGACGAGGATGGTGGCCACCGTGACCGAGCGGGGGGAAACGCGAAACTGCCCGAATGTCATAACGATCAATTCCTGGTCATGCTTGACGGCGCTCGTGAGTCGCGCCAATGCCGGATTGGTTTCAGGGGACACCCGGACTATTGCCGCCAAATACGCTTGTTTTGCGGCGCAGCATCGCGAGGTCATACCCTTGCCGGCCTCCATGAGCAACACGAAACCTTTATTTATTGGAAACACAACTGGTTAAGCACGTTGCGGCGGCTCTGCGGAAAACGACGGGGCGGATCGCGAAATTTCTGGAACGGGATGTCACGGAGACCCAACCTAACGCGGCCTTGCGGCCCGATGCCGTGACTTAAGTCACGTTTGTCTTTCCTGTCTATTCGTATAGTTTTTCAACAGGTTGTCTGAAGCAGGCCGTGACGCGACGCCGTCAGCGCGCCCGTGGGCGCGGAAAGAACATCATGACTGCTCGCCATGTTGCCGGCGCCGTCTATCGCGCGCTGACGAACCGCAAGAACGGCCCCTCGCTGTACGAGCTGTGCGATCCGTTGCTGTTGCGCCACCACGGCGGCGACGCTCACCTGGCCAAGTTCTACAGGACCGCGCTCGCCAATCCTGCCCTGCGTCCGCTGCTGCGGCGGGCCGGCCTGCCGGAACTGCGGGACGAGGGCCGGTTTGGGGAACTTCAGGACGCGCTGCGGCAGGCGCGAGACGATGTGTCCCCGGACTGGGCGGCGATCGGCCGGCCGGTGGCCGCGTTGCTGGACACCGTGACGCTGCACCACCCCCGACCCAACCGGGCGGCCGCGGCGGGAGCGCGGCCGGGCCTTGCCGAGATCGAGCGCATCATCCGGACCTGCGGCGCGCACCTGCTCCGGTCGTTTGAGAAGAACGGCTTCATCCCGACCTATGCCGCGTTCAACCTGATCGGCGATCCGGATCTGCGCGGCCGGGATTTTCTCGCCGCGCTTACCGGCCTCGATGCGCGCGGCTACAAGAACTCGACGCTGCTGTTCAATCTGGCGCGGGTCTTCATCGCGCGGTCGCCGGCGCGCGAGGTGATCAACCCGCCGTGGCGCGGCATCGCCGAACCGATGTGGGAGCCGGTGCAGATCCGCCATCGCTCGGCCTATTACGACGCGTTCTTCACCGAAGCGCTTTTGAGCTTCGGTGAAACCGGCCTCGCCACGCCCGCGGAAACCGAGGCGATCCGCCGCGCCAGCGCCGCGGTGGTCGATTTCTGCCTCACGACCAGCCGCGAGGACGTGCTGTCGCGTGACGGCGAGCGCGTCAGCGTGATCACCGCGCTGGCGCCAAATCCCCATCCACGCTTCAGCCGCTTCTTCGCGCAGATCAAGCAGGACCTCGGCTTCGGCATCTACGTTCCCGACTGCGACACCACCGCCTGCGCGTTCTCGGCCGCGACGCAAGCCGGCTCGACCGATCCGATCCTCGATCAGCCGCTGCTCGATTTCTACGCCGGCTATCAGGCAGGCGGCGGCGCCAACGAGCGGCTGGTGACTGTGCCGCTGAACGACAACATCGACTATGATGGCGGCATCGTGACCTGGATCGACAACCTCGCGGGCGATCGCCCTTACGGCAACGATCTCGACCCCACCCTCAACCTCGACGTTCTCGAGGTCAGCTTCCGCAATTGTTCGCGGTGGCGCGTTCTGGAAACGCCGCGACGCCTGCAGACGGTGCAGCGGATCATCGGCTTCCAGAGACGGCTGGTCGAGAGCGGCGCGTTCAGTAATCCCAGGTCCCATATCTACTATCTGCCCGAACTCTACTGCGCCTACTTCGGACGCTGCCATGCGGCATTCGCGGCGCTGCCCGCCGCCGCCCGCCGGGCCGTCGATCCCGATGACAGCTTCGGCTATATCCGCGGCCGGGTTCTGGCGTATGTGCAGGACACGTTGATGTCAGCCGAGATGAACGCGTTCGACGCCGCGCTGGCGCTGATCGCGTTGGGCCATCTCGGCGCCGACGCAGCCGCCTTCACGCCCGCGCTCAACTGCATCGCCGGCCAGGTCGGCGAAGGCGGGCGACGCGGACCTTTCAAGGCCTACGAATGGAACAAGATGAAAACACCGACGCGCATTGTGGTGGGCGGGCCGGAAGTGACATCGGCCTTCGTGCTGATGGGACTGGCGCTTGCCCGCAAGGCGATGCGACCACCGGCAAAACGGTAGATCTCGCAGTTCCATGGATGCGCATGTATAGGATGGCGGCCCGGGCCGGGTCGTCCACGGCGGGGATCGTCCGTTTCAACGCAAGGAGCAGCATTGTGGTGACCGCCATCGAGACGATCGAGCAGCTCGAGGCCATCTACGGCCAGCCTGGCGAGGCGGCGACCATCAAGGTGGCCCGTAGCATTACGCCGTCCTATCGCGCGCTGATCGAAAGTTCTCCGTTCGCCATATTGGCGACCTGCGGCGAGGAGGGACTTGACTGCTCGCCGCGCGGCGATCTGCCGGGCTTCGTTCGCGTTCAGGACGAGGTCACCTTGATCATCCCGGACCGGCGCGGCAACAACCGCATCGATTCGCTGCGCAATCTCATACGCGATCCCCGGGCGGCGTTGCTGTTCCTGATTCCGGGATCGGGCACCACCCTGCGGGTCAACGGGCGGGCGCTGGTGTCGGCCGATCCCGGGCTGCTGGCGTCTTTCGGGGTCGAAGGCAAGACGCCGCGCTCGGTCATCGTCATGAGCGTGGAGGAGATCTACTTTCAGTGCGCGCGCGCCATCATTCGTTCGCATCTCTGGGATCCCGCCCGTCACGTCGACCTCAAGAGCTTGCCGACGCCCGGCGAAATCCTCGCGGAGATGAGCAAGAGCCGCGTCGGCGGCGAGGAATACGACAAGGCATGGCTGGAGCGCGCGCGGCAGACGATGTGGTGATGTTTGCGAGTGAAATCTTGCAGTTAGAGCATGATCCCGAAAAGTGGAAACCGGTTTTCGGAAAAGATCATGCTCAAACAAAAAGATGAGCGACGAGTCTGGTTCAACGCAGTTGAAACAGACTCTAGCGGCCGAATAGCTGTTTCATGATCTCATCGACGGGCGGCTGCTTGTCATGGGATGACGGGTTTTGCGATGAAGAGTCTTGGGAGGGCCGGTTCGCGGGCGGCCCGCCGGGACCGGTTGCTGCGCCGAGTCCCTGCCGGATCAGGCTATCAAGAGTTTCTCCGAATTTGGGACCGGATTTGTCCGGGCCTCCAGCCCCGCTTTGGCCGAACAGTCCCTGTCCCAGTTCCCGGAGCTTCGCATAGGCCGCAGCCGGATCGTCGAGAATGCCGGCCACGTCCGGATAGATTCGCGGTTCGCTCCACGACCCCTGCACGACGACCGGAATGCCGAGGCCGATCGGATCGGCGCCGCCGCCCTGACCCTCGGTTGTCATGACGAGCTTCGGCTCGACCCGGAAAGCCAGCGTCTTCGAGCCGAGATCGACGGTGCCCGCGCCTGTCATCCGCACCAGCGGCCCGGCCAGGAACAGGTCGTTGGTGACGGCCCGTCCTTTCGCGATGGTTGCGGTTGCGCTGAGCTGCGACAGGTCGGTGGCCTGGTCCGGGCGCTTCTGCCATCCGGACAATGTGCCCGACGTCAACGCACGGATCATTTTCGCGATGTTGAGATGGCGGATCGCTCCGTCGCGAATGTCGATCGAAGCCGACCCGGTGAGGCTCGACAGGATCGCGCGCAGATTGGCGCCGGTGCCGCGCACGTCGGCCGTCGCGCGCATCCTGCCGTCGACACTGTTGAAATCCGCAAGCCCCGACAGCAACGGCAGCGCGCGGACGCCCGTTACATCGGTCTTCAGCGCATATGACGGATTGCTCGCTTTCGCGTCGATCGCCAGGACACCTCTGGCTTGCCCGTCATATGCGCCAAGGTTGGAGAATGTCGCTTTCAGAAGGCCGCCGGCGATGTCGGCCTCGACCGAGGCCGGCGCAAAGCGCGCTTCGCCGATCTTCAGTTCGGCCGCGGAAAGGGTGATCTGCGCATCGACATAGTTGAGCCCGCGGACATCGATCGGCGCATCGCTCCACGGCTGCGCGCCGGATCGCGGGACACCGGTCCGGGGCGGCCGCGCGCCGAGATCGAGCCGCTGAAAATCGAGATCGACCTTCACGAGCGGCTTGCTTGCAAGATCGACCGACGCCCAGCCGTTGAACTTGCCGCCGTCGAGCGATCCCGACAGGCCATTGACGAGAAGCATCTCGCCGTTGATCCGGACCTCGGCCCTCGCTGTCAGTCGGCGGGCCGGCGCGCCGGAAATCTCGAGCGTCAACTCGGTCGGGATATTCTGGGGCCCGAGCGGACCAGCGGGCGGCGTCGCGGCGATGCTGAAGGTCAGCGCCCGGCCGCCGGGACGCGCATCGCCGGTGATGTTGATTTTCCGGTCGGCAGCGGACGTCACGCTGGCGTTGATGTCGCCGACGGCGTCTTCCGAGCCGGTTTGCGGATCGAAGAAAACGATCGTGCCGTTGGAAACCGTCACGCGCTCGATCGGAAATGCCGCCTCGTTGTCCGGCGTATTTTCAGGGCGGCCCGGGCCGGCCGGGAGGCTGGCGCCGGTGCGTTCGCGCAGCATCGGCAGCCGCAGCGTCGGATGGTCTATCGCCAGTTCCGAAATTTTCGGAGCGCCCGACAGCAGGCTCGCCAATTCGAGACCGGCGCGGATTTCCCCCACGGCAAGCCGTCCGTCGCTCGCAGAACTCCCCGGCCTGTCGAACGTGACCTTGTGCAGCGTGAGGCTTGGCGACGGCCATAACCCGATCTCGGTCTTGCCCTTGATCGCGACCCTGTAGCCGGTCTCTCGCGCGATCCGGTCCTGCACGAACGAGGCGACGAAAGCGGAGGGGATTGCGGTCAAGAAGAGAGCGATTGCGACCACGATGAGGCATGTTGCGGCGCCGCCTGCGATTTTCAAAGCTCTCATCTTGCCATCTCGGAAAATGTGGATCCTTGCTCGCGGCCGCGTATCGGTTAGTGGTGCTTCGATCTTATGTTCGCAACAAGGCTCGCTGAAACGGGATGCGAATGTTAGAATCGGACCACTGGAATCTCCGTGACCTATGACACACTTTTGTCCGGGTTTGATCGAGCATAGTGAAACACGCGATGCATGGGCAGGCATCGGCGGCGTCATTTCAAAGGTTATGACGACTACAACCTGCCGGCGTCCCGGCAGTCGGTCTCAAGGGTGAATTGCGATGAGCAAGCAGTCGGAATTCGCGGTCATTCTCAAGATGAACCCGCTGTTTTCGGATCTCGGCGCGGACGATCTGCAGCGCATGGCTGGGCTTTGCCATACCCAGCAGCTCGCCGTCGGCGAAGTCCTGTTCCAGAAGGGCGACGAAGGCGATGCGCTCTACGGCGTGCGCCGCGGCCAGATCCGCATCGAGACCGGCGCCTCCGACGGTGGCCGGCTGACCCTGAACTTCCAGGGGCCGGGAGACCTGTTCGGCGAAATCGCCGTGCTCGACGGGCAGTCGCGCACCGCCGACGCGGTGGCGGGCGAGCCGGCCGAGCTGTTCGTCCTGCGCCGCGGCGATCTGCTGGCGTTTTTGGAGCGGGAGCCGAAAATCGCGATCCGCCTGATCGAACTGTTGTGCCAGCGTATCCGCTGGATCAGCGAGCGCATGGAGGAATCGGTGCTGCAGCCGCTGCCGGTGCGGATGGCGCGGAGGCTGTGCGCGCTGGCCGACGACTACGGCTCGGAGGTCCATATCTCGCAGGAGCAGCTCGGCGTTTATGTCGGCGCGGCGCGGGAGAGCATCAATCGCCAGCTCCAGCAATGGCGCAAGGACGGCATCCTGGATCTTCAGCGCGGCCGCATCCTGCTCAAGAACATGAGCCGGCTGACCGACGTGGCGCGCAATGCGTGAAGGAGGATCGTCGTCACCGGGCTTGACCGGTGATTCGTCCGCCATGAACGGCACTCGACGAAGCTCGATGGATACGCGGGTCTAGAGCATTTCCTATTTTTTAGGTAGAAGCGTATCCTGCGTTGATGAAGTAGTTTTGGCATTCTGCTGGCTGGATGGCTTGGACGAGTTCGCCGAGGGTGCGGCAGACATTGTCGATGGTTCGCCTTTGCGCGATGCGCATCCAATGCTTGATCTTTGCGAAGGTCTGCTCGATTGGATTGAGATCGGGAGAATAAGGCGGCAGATACCAGAGCCTGGCTCCTGCGGCGTTGATCATGCGGCGCAGTTCTGCGGATTTGTGGCTGCCGAGATTGTCCATGATGACGATGTCGCCGGATTTGAGAACCGGCACGAGTTGCTGGGCGACATAGGCGCGGAAGCACTCGCCGTTGATTGGCCCGTCGAAGACGCAAGGGGCCGTGAGGCGATTCCAGCGCAGCGCGCCGAGGAAGGTCAGTGTGCGCCAGTGACCGTGCGGTGCGAAGGCCCGCAGGCGCTCGCCCTTTGGAGCCCATCCGCGCAGCGGCGCCATGTTGGTCTTGATCCAGGTCTCGTCGATGAAGACCAGCCGGCGAGGATCGAGGCCCGCTTGCCATGATCGCCAGCGTCGACGTCTGCGCAGGACGTCGGGCCGGCCCTGCTCAAGGGCGAACAGTGTTTTTTTTGAACCGTAATCCCTCGCGCCGCAGGAACAGCCAGATCGTATTATGCCCGACCTTGATGCCGCGCGCGGCCAATTCGTCCCTGAGCTGGTGCAGCGTCACATGAGGCGTCTGGCGGATCCGGGCCGCGATAAAGGCGCGATGCGCTTCCAGCACCGCCTTGCGATGGCCGCCCATCTGGCCCGGCGCAACGGACCCGGTCGCACGATAGCGTTGAGACCACTTCACGACCGAGGAAATCGCAACCCCGAACCGTGAGGCAACCGAGCGGCAGCTCTCACCTTTCGAGACCGCTGCCACAACCCGCCGTCGAAGATCGCCAGAAAGTGGTCGTCCCATCCTTGCTGGCCTCCAATCCAGCAAGAATCTTGAATCAGAAGACCCCTGATTTGAAAACCAAAATCCGATTCCGCCTAAACAGGAACCGGTCTAAAGCGTTTTCGAGCGAAGTGGGGACCGGTTCGCGTGAAGAAAACGCGTCAAATCAAAATCATAGAGCCCCGCTTCTGATTCCATCAGAAGCGGAAAGGCTCGCGCCCGCGTATGACGCCCTCGTTTCATTGGGCTGCCGTGCATGAAAGCTGCGTTACTTGCGCTCGATTGTCGCGGACTGCTCGGCCGCCTCGACGCCCGACGTCAACATCCGTTTGCCGTAGCGCCAGGTGAACTTGCCGACATCGTCCATCACCAGGAACATCGCGGGCACGAACACGAGCGATAGCAGCGTCGAGAACAGCAGACCCCCGATCACCGCCAGCGCCATCGGCGAGCGGAACTCTCCGCCGGCGCCGAACGCCAGCGCGCTCGGCATCATGCCCGCGACCATCGCGATGGTGGTCATCACGATGGGGCGGGCGCGCTTCATGCCGGCGTCGATGATCGCCTCCTCGCGCGCACGCCCCTCGCGGATCGATTCGACGGCGAACTCCACCAGCATGATGGCGTTCTTGGTGACGATGCCCATCAGCATCAGGATGCCGATCCAGACCGGCGTCGTGAGCTGCTTTCCCGTGAGCAGCAGCGCCATGATCGCGCCGCCGATCGACAGCGGCAGCGAGAACAGGATGGTGATCGGCTGCAGGAAGGTGCCGAACAGCAGCACCAGCACGGCGTAGACCATCATCAGGCCGGCTGTGATCGCGGTCGCAAATCCGTCCGACAATTCGTTCAGGCTTTCGGCGTCGCCGGAAGGACTGACCTTCACGCCTTTCGGCAAGGTCTTCATCACCGGCAGGTCGTCGATTTCCCTGGTCGCGTCGCCGAGCGCGGCGGTGCCGACCAGATCGGCCGCGACCGTGGCCTGCCGCTGCCGGTCGTAGCGGTTGATGCTGGTCGGACCCTGATCCAGCCGGATATCGGCGACGACCGACAGCGGGACGTGGCCGCGGCCGCCGCCGATCGGCACTTGCATCTGCTCCAGCGTCTTCAGGTCGGCGCGGGCGCTGTCCTCCAGTTGCACGCGGATCGGAACCTGGCGGTCGCCGGCGTCGAACTTCGCCAGCGCCGGACCGACGTCGCCGATGGTCGCGACGCGGATGGTTTGCGACAGTTGTTCGGTCGATACCCCGAGGCGCGCTGCGAGGTCCGCGTGCGGCCGGATGCGCAGTTCGGGGCGGTCGAGCGAGGTCTCCGGCGTGACGTTGGCGAGCAGCGGAATGCGCTTCATCTGCGTCGCCAGCTCGCTCGCGACATTGCTGACGATGCCGATGTCGGGTCCGGTCACCACCAGCGATACCGCGCGCAGGCCGTTCTCGTCGAGGAACCAGTAACGGATGTCGGGAACGCTTTCGAGTTCCTGCCCGATCGAGAGTTCAAGCTCGCGCTGGGTCATGCTGCGGTCTTGCTTCGGCGTGTAGTTGATGATCAGGGACGCGCGGCGCACTTCCTTAAGCCCGGGCGGCACGCGCCCGCCGTCGACGAACACGCTCTTCACCTCCGGCCGCTTGCGCAGCCGCGCCGCGATGTCTTCCGTCACCTTTTCGGTATAGGCGAGCTGCGATCCCGGCGGCAGCTCCATCGCCAGCAGCGAACGCGCGGTGTCCTGCGCAGGCAGGAAGCCCTGCGGCAGCAGCTTGATGCTCCAGATCGAGGCGGCGAAGATCGCAAGTCCGATCAGGACCGTCACATAGTAGTGCCGCACCGACCAGGTGACGAGGCCGGTGTAGGCGCGCAGCACCCGGCCGGGCGGCGGTGCCTCGTGCGGATGGTCCTTCATGAAATAGGCGGCGAGCACCGGCGTCACGAAACGCGCGGCCAGCAGCGAGAAAAACACCTGCACCGAGACGGTGATGCCGAACTGCTTGAAGAACTGCCCGGCGATGCCCGACATGAAGCTCGCCGGCGCGAAGATCGCGATGATGGTGAGGCTGATCGCGATCACCGCGAGACCGATTTCGTCGGCGGCTTCCAGCGCGGCGCGGTAGGGCGATTTGCCCATTCGCATGTGGCGCACGACGTTCTCGATCTCGACGATGGCGTCGTCGACGAGGATGCCGGTCGAGAGCGTGATGGCGAGGAAGCTGACCAGGTTCAGCGAGAAGCCGAGAATGTCCATCGCCCAGAACGCCGGGAAGATCGACAGCGGCAGCGAAATCGCCGCGATGATGGTCGCTCGGATGTCGCGAAGGAACAGGAAGACGATGATGACGGCGAGCGTCGCGCCTTCGAACAGGGTCGAGATCGCCGCCTCGTAGTTGCCATGGGTGAAATCCACAGAGGTGTCGATCAGCTTCAGATCGACGTCGGGATATTGCTCTTTCAGAGCGTCGATCCGTTGCTGCACCGCCTTCGCCACCACGACATCGCTCGCGCCCTTGGAGCGCTTGATGCCGAGCGCGACCACGGGCTCGCCGTTGAAGCGGGCGAAGGTCCGGCGGTCGGCGATGGTGTCGGTCACCGTGCCGAGATCGTCGAGCCGCAGTTCTCCGCCGGCCGGGAGCGAGATCATCGTTCCCGCCAGTTCGCTGATGGTCTTGGCGCCTGCGAGGGTCCGGATGACCTGATCGTTCTGTCCGATCTCCGCCCGTCCTCCGGCGACGTCGACATTGGTGCCGCGCAGGCGCTGGCTGACGTCGACCGCCGTCAGACCCGCAGCGCGCAGGCGATCCGGATCGAGCGAGACCAGGATCTCGCGCTCGACGCCGCCGATGCGCTCGACCTGGGCGACGCCGCGCACGCCCTGCAGCGCGCGCTTGACCACGTCATCGACGAAATACGACAGTTGCTCGGGCGTCTTGCCCGGCGAGATCGCGGCGTAGGTGACGATCGGCAGTCCGATGACGTCGACGCGCTGGATCAGCGGCTCGTTGACGTTCTGCGGGAGATTGGCGCGGACGCGCGTCACCGCGTCCTTGACGTCGTTCAGCGCCCGGTCGGTATTGGTCTCCAGCGCGAACTGGATCGTGGTCAGCGACAGGCCGTCGGTGATCGACGACGAAATATGCCGGACGCCCTCGACGCCCGAAACGCCGTCCTCGATGGTCTTGGTAACCTGCGCCTCGAGTTCGGCCGGCGCCGCGCCGAATTGCGAGACCGCCACCGAGATCACCGGGATATCGGCATTGGGCAGCCGCGTGATCGCGAGCCTGGTGAAGCTGACCCAGCCCAGCAACAGCAGAATGATCGAGAAGACGACGGACGGGAGCGGGTGCCGGATCGACCAGGCGGAAACATTGAGGGTCATCAACGGGCTCGCGATCGATCGAGGTCATCCGGAAACATGGCCCTGACCCGGTCGCCGTCATGCAGCGACGTGCCGGCATCGGCCACGACGGTTTCTCCGACTTTCAGGCCCTCGAGGATTTCGACGGCGGTGTCGGATGTCAGCCCGACGCGAACGTGTCGTGTCTCCACGATGTCTCCGTTGACGACCTGAACCGCCAGGTGATCGACAGCGGAGCGCGGAATGGCGACGCCGCAACTGCGTCTGGCGTCGATGCTGGCGCGGGCGAACATTCCGATCCGCAAAGTCGGGTCCGCGCTCAGGGACAGCCGGACGTGACCCATCTGGGTTTTGCGGTCGATCTCGGGCGACACCAGGCGGACACGCCCGACCAGGTCGGGCCCATCCTCGCGACTGACGCGCGCGCTCGCGCCCGGTTTGAGCTTGAGCACATGGATCGAAGGCACCTCGGCATCCAGTTCGATCTCGCCGTTGACCGCGATCCGAAACATCGGCGGAGCCTGTGGCGATGCCGGCGCTCCGACGGCGGTGCGAACCTGGGTGACGAGTCCGGCGGCGGGCGCGCGCAGGACGACGGCGCCCGGTTTGCCGGGAAGCGGCGCCAGCTTTGCCAGTTCCTGATTGAGCCTGACCGTGTCGCCCTCGCGCACCAGCACGTCGGTCACGCGCGACCCTTCCTGGTCCGGGATGACAACCGCTTCCTGGCGCGGAACGGCGAAGCCGGTCACACGGACCATGTCGGAAAAGCAGGCGTTGGTCGCACGGGCGACGGCCACGAGAGCGCCTTCGGACGGTCCGCTGTCGTCGGCGGACCGCGACGGGCTCACGACACCGATCGTTGCCGCCAGCATGCCCAAAAACAGGCCGGAGACGACCTTACGCCCGCATCGCGGCCGATATCCAGAATCCGGAAGTCGCGTCACCTTGCAATTCTTTCACGGGCACGCCGCGTGCCTCGACGGATGATGGTTTATGGCTGAAACGATGCTTCAACGCACGCCGTAGCCGGCAAACTCCTTCACGATATCAGGGTCCATGGCCTTGGCGTTGGCGATGTCCAGATTGCCCTCCGCGACGGCGCCGCTGCGCTGCCTTGCGAGGCCTCTTCCGTAAAGCGACGAGGTCAGCCTCGGGTTGATTCTGAGCGCGGCGTCGAAGTCCGCGATCGCGTCCTTGTTCGCGCCGCGTTTGAGGTTGAGCAGGCCGCGGCTGTCCAGCGCGTCGACGAAATCCGGCCGCAGCCTGAGCGCCTCGTCGCAGTCGCGCCGCGCCGACCGCAGGTCGCCGATCACGGTTCGGGTCCAGCAGCGATTGTTATAGGCCTCGACGTCCTTCGGATTGAGCCGGATCGTCGCATCGAAATCCTTGATGGCAAGCGCATAGGCGCCCTTGCTGGCATAGACCTGTCCGCGCCGGTAAAATGCGTTGGCGTCGTCGGATCTGGCGGCGATTCGGGAGGTCAGCGATTTGATCGTCGGATCGTCGGCCAGCGCAAGCGCGCTCTTGCCGTGGTCCTGCGGTCGCGGCGTTGCTGACGCTGGAGACGTTGTGGCGGGGCCGGGCGATGGTTCGGGCGCCGGAGGTTCGGACGCGACCGCGGCGGGCGTCGGCGGGCCGGATGCAACCGGGGCCGGAATAGCTGGCGGTGGCGCAACGGGCGGAGCTGCGCCGGGCGGCGACGCCGTCTCCGGACGCGGCGGCAAGGATGGAGGCGCCGCGGCAATGCCGGGCGTGCCGTGCTGGCCGGGAATGAAATAGAAATCCTCGGCCAGAGACGACGAAATCCACGGCACCTGTTCGGCGCGCGAGGCTCGCGTCACGCCGACGCGGGTGCGGTTCAGCGTTTCCTCGGCCGTCAGGTCCGGGACGCGAATCTCCTTCAGCAACTCGTTGACGAACAGGCTGTGACCGGTGCTGGCATCGCTGACCACCGAACTTAGCGCGGCCGAATACATCACGAGCGTTCCGCTCGGCGCGATCACCGGCGCCAGACCCGCCGAGAAGCTGCGGAAGCGGCGCTCGAACGGATTGCGGCGGGATGCGTCCACGAGCGCGATCTTGACGCCGGCGCCGCGATTGTTGATCTCGCCGAGGATGGTCTCGAGGCTGAAGCCGTCGCGCCGGACATCCGCTTCGGTCCAGATCTGCGCATTGACCGGAATGAGATAGCTCTGCCGTCCGGACTGGATGCCGTATCCGCTGAAGAAAATCAGCACGACGCTGCCCGGCCTGATGCGGCTGTAAAGACGCTTGAGCGCGAGCCGCATGTCCTCGCCCGTCAGATTCTCGCCGGTCTCGACGTCGAACCCGTCGTGCTTGAGTTCGTCGGCCACGTCGCGGGCGTCGTTGACCGGCTCCGTGAGCGGCGTTTCGCTGTCGGGGTATTTGGCGTTGCCGATCACGAGCGCGACCCGCGCGCCGGTCTCCGTCGCGGCCGCCGGCGCCATCGCGGGCAACGTCGTCAGCATCAACACGGCCAGGCCAGCAACTCGTAGGTTCATGCGAACGCCGTCCACCTGTGAGCGCCATTCCAGCCGCGCCGAGCCGACTTTATATGACGCTCTCCGCGTTTTCAAACCGCCGGTGCGGCGCTTGTCAATGCCCGGTGAATCGGGTCGCGATCAACCGCATTGACGCTGAATAGCGGCAGGCGAGCGCGGCCGCTCGCGTCGCCGCCGTCATTTGTTCGCGGCCTGCTGTTTCGCGGCCATGTTGACGACCTCGACGCGACGATTTTCCGGAGCGAACGGCTCTGCGGGATTCTTGTACCCCTCCTTCCCATATCCGGCCGAGATCAGGTTCGCCGCGGGAATCTTATACGTCTCAATGAGGAAGCGCTTCACGGCGGCGGCCCGGCGCTCGGAGAGCCCCTGATTGTAGGCGTCGGATCCCTTGCCGTCGGTGTGGCCGCCGAGCATGATGACGGAGCCCGCGAGTTCGTCGCTCGTCAGCGCCTTCCCGAGGCTGTGCAATTGTGGTTCGGCGCGCGGAGCAAGCGCCGCGGAATCGAAATCGAAATTGATGTCGAGGTCGATCTTCGGGCGTTTGGCGGCAATCGCGGCCAGGTGATCGCGGTCGCCCATCGACAGCGAGCGGGTCTTGCCGCGCACGCTCTTGACGAAGTCCAGATCGCCCTGGGTCAGCGCGGGCTGTGCGGGCGCGCTCAGGCTCCGCGTCCGTGACACCTTCAGCCCGTCGATGATCTGCTGCGCAGAGAGGTCTCCGGCCGAGACCTGCGGTGTTGCGATCACCGCCAGGCCGACCGCCAGCACGGCTGCTCTCAATCCTTTTCCGGACGTCGTCCGACGAGACATGATCTTCTCCTGTCCTTCATGGCCCGCCCCGCGACGAGGGCGGCTGACGCACTCTGGGCCGGGGTATCGGGCCATACTGTGATTTGCATCACGCTGATCTAAAAGGATTGCCGCCGCCCCCGACGGCCTTGATTCGACGCCATCGGGTCCGGTTTCGTTCAAGATTATTCAATGCGCCCCGGCGCATCAATGCCAAGCGGTCGGGAAACCTGCGGGGAACCGAATGCGGAGCTGCGCGTTTCCGCCATCCAGCCAAAACGATCGAAGGGCCTTCATTGCAGGATTGCACGGATCGGATCGTCGAGACCGACATTCCCGCGCGTCTCGACAGCCTGCGCTGGAGCATGTTTCATACGCGGGTCGTCACCGCGCTGGGCATCACCTGGATCCTCGACGGACTGGAGGTGACGCTCGCCGGCGCGCTGTCCGGCGCGCTCAAGGACAGCCCGACGCTGCGATTCACCAACCTGGATATCGGCTTGGCCAGCAGCGCCTATCTCGCCGGGGCCGTGCTCGGGGCGCTGGGTTTCGGCTGGCTGACGGACCGCATCGGGCGCAAGAAACTTTTTTTCGTCACGTTGGCTCTTTACCTGACGGCCACGGCGGCCACCGCGCTGTCATGGAATATCGGCAGCTTCGCGCTGTTCCGGTTCCTCACCGGCGCAGGCATCGGGGGCGAATACACCGCGATCAATTCGACGATCCAGGAACTGGTGCCGGCGCGCTATCGTGGATGGACCGATCTGACCATCAATGGCAGTTTCTGGGTCGGCGCCGCGCTCGGCGCGGTCGGCGCGATCGTCCTGCTCGATCCGCAGGTGATCGATCCCGAGCTTGGCTGGAGGCTTGCATTCCTGACCGGCGCCGTGCTGGGACTTGTGGTGTTCGTGATGCGACTGTGGATTCCGGAAAGCCCGCGCTGGCTGATCATTCACGGAAGGCCCGAGCAGGCGATGCGCATCGTCGCCGGCATCGAACGGATGGCGGCTCGCCATCCGGATGCGGCCGCAGATCGGGTGTGGCCGACGATCAGGCTTCGGATGCGCGACCACACGCCGTTGCGCGAGGTGGCGCGGACATTATTTTTCGTCTATCGGCAGCGGTCGCTGGTCGGCCTGGCGCTGATGATCGCGCAGGCGTTCTTCTACAATGCGATCTTCTTCACATACGCGCTGGTGCTGTCGGCCTTCTTCGACATTCCGGCGAACCGTATCGGCTGGTACATCCTGCCGTTCGCGGCGGGCAACTTTCTCGGACCGCTGTTGCTCGGGCGGCTGTTCGATACGGTCGGACGCCGCGCGATGATCGCCTTCACCTACGGGATCTCGGGCGTTCTGCTGGCCGTATCGGGCTATCTTTTCGCGGCAGGCGCTCTGACTGCGCAGACCCAGACGATCGCATGGATGGTGATCTTCTTTTTTGCCTCGCCGGCCGCCAGCGCGGCCTACCTGACCGTCAGCGAGACCTTTCCGCTTGAAGTGCGGGCGCTGGCGATCGCGATGTTCTACGCCGTCGGGACGGGGGTCGGCGGCGTCGCCGGCCCTGCGCTGTTCGGCGCCTTGATCGACAGCGGTTCGCGTGACAGCGTGTTCGCGGGATACTGCCTTGGATCGGCGCTGATGATCGCCGCCGCGCTGATCGGCTGGCGATACGGGATTGCCGCCGAACGGCGTCCGCTCGAATCGGTGGCGTCGCCGCTCGCCGTTGTGGAGTCGTGATGAATCGGGACTTAATGGAAACCGCGTCGAAGAAATCCGCTTTCATGGCCGACAACGAACCTCTTATGCCTCCGCTCGGCGCGTCCGCGCTGTTGCTCGATATCGACGGCACGCTGCTCGATCTCGCCCCGTCGCCGAGCGAGGTGCGCGTGCCCCCGGGGCTCGCAACATCGCTGTCACGGCTGCTGTCGCGGACGGATGGCGCGCTGGCGCTGGTCAGCGGGCGCCCGCTCGGCGACATCGACCGGATTTTCGCGCCGATGCTGTTCCCGGCCGTCGGCGGCCACGGCGCGGAGATGCGGATTTCGGTCGAAAGCGAGGCCGTGGCTTCACGCGCGCCGCCAATGAGCGTGGATTTGATCCGGCGTTTCGCGGCCATTGCCGAACTGCACGCCGGCATCCTGGTCGAGAACAAGGGTTATTCGCTGGCGCTGCATTTCAGGAAGGCCCCGGATGCAGAGCAGGCGATCTATGACGCGGTTTCGGCGGTTCGCGCCGACCTGCCGAACGCGCCGATCGAAGTGTTGCCCGGCAAGTTCGTATGCGAGATCAAGCCTTCCGGATTCACCAAGGCGACCGGCGTGACCGAATTGATGTCGCATGAGCCGTTCAAGGGGCGGCGCCCGGTCTTCATCGGCGACGACGTGACCGATGAAACGGTGTTCGCGATCATGCCGGATCTGAAGGGCCTGTCGTTTTCGGTGGGCCGGCGCGCCAAGGGTGTCGATGGCCACTTTCCCGCTCCCCGCGAGGTCAGGGCCTGGCTGAGCCGCCTCCTCGACGATGAACAGGCCGCCGCGGAATGACGGATCATGGCCTGGACCTCGCCGTCATCGGCAATTGCCGCACGGCCGCGCTTGTCGATCCGACCGCGCGGCTGGTGTGGTGGTGTTTCCCGCGCTTCGATTCCGACCCGGTGTTTTCGCGCCTGCTCGCGGGCAATGAAGAAAAGGGTTTCAGCGATGTCGTGCTGGACGGCATGGTCGATTACCAGTCGGATTATGTCCGCAACACCGCGGTCGTATCGACGGTCCTGACCGACAGCCGCGGCAATGCGGTGCGTGTCACCGACTTCGCGCCGCGTTTCCGGCAGTATGGCCGCATCTTTCGGCCGCCGCAGTTGTTTCGCATCATCGAGCCCGTCGCGGGCCTGCCCCGCATCACGATTCGCATCCGGCCGACGCACGCCTACGGCAAGCCGCTCAAGCGGCGTTCGATGGGCAGCAATCACATCCGCTACTTCGAAGACGACGATACGGCGATCCGCGTGACGACGGATGCGCCGCTGGCGCTGATCGAAAACGAAACGCCGTTCGTTCTGACGCGGCCGATGCATCTGGTGTTCGGCAACGACGAAGCCTTTCCCGGCGATCTGGCGTCGACCGCCCAGCGTTTTGCCGAGGAGACAAAAACCTATTGGCTGGGCTGGGTGCGGCGCCTCTACATCTCCTATGAATGGCAGGAAGCCATCATCCGTGCGGCCGTCACGCTCAAGCTGTCGAACTTCGAGGAGACCGGCGGCATCATCGCCGCGCACACCACGTCGATCCCCGAAGCGCCCGGTTCGGGCCGCACCTGGGACTATCGCTATTGCTGGTTGCGCGATGCCTATTTCGTCGTGAAGGCGCTCAATCGCGTCGGCGCGACGCGGACGATGGAGGATTTCATCGGCTTCACGCTGTCGATCGCATCGAATGCCGACGAGGATCTGAAGCCGGTCTACAGCGTGGTCCCGAACCTGCCGCTGGTCGAGTGGGTCGCCGCCGATCTTCAGGGCTATCGGGGCGACGGGCCGGTGCGTGTCGGCAATGCCGCGGTCGACCAGATACAGCACGACACCTACGGCAGCGCCATTCTGGCGGCGTTGCCGCTGTTCTTCGACCGCCGGCTGCCGCGCCCCGGCGACGAAAGTCTGTTCGCCCTGCTCGAATCGCTCGGCCACAAGGCGGCCAGGGTCGCGATGACCGGCGATGCCGGCATCTGGGAGTATCGCGGCCGCCAGCGCGTCCATACCCATTCCGCGGCGATGTGCTGGGCCGGGGTCAATCGGCTGGCGGCGATTGCGGAACGGCTTGGCCTGCCGGAGCGCGCGACGCACTGGAATGCGGTGGCCGACCCGTTGCATGCCGAACTGATGGATCGCGCCTGGAATCCGAAGCGCGAGGCCTTTACTTCCGCGTTCGGCTCCGACGACCTCGACGCGAGCGTGCTTCTGCTGCCCGAACTGGGCGTTTGCGAGGTCGATGATCCGCGATTCGTGAAAACCGTCGCCGCGATGGAGCGCGAGTTGCTGCGTGAGAAGCATGTGATGCGTTACGCCGCGGAGGATGACTTCGGCGTTCCGGTGACTGCGTTCCTGATCTGCCGGTTCTGGCTGATCGACGCCTGGTGGGCGCTGGGGCGGCGCGAGGAAGCGCGGGAGGCTTTTGTCGACGCGCTCGCGCATCGCAATCGTTTCGGGCTTCTTTCGGAAGACATCGATCCGAAAACGGGCGCGCTGTTCGGGAATTTTCCGCAGACCTATTCCATGGCGGGATTGATCCTGACCGGCATGAAGCTGTCGCGGAACTGGGAAGATCGCTACTGGCGCAGTTGATTGAATGACAGACAGACACGCTTCGTAAACGACGTTGTGACAACGAAGTTATTTCTTCGAGACGGGAACTTTGAGTATCGTTCCATCTTGCCCGAATTTGGCGTCAATTTGGTTGGAAGGAGGCGAGGAACCATATTGATGAACGAGCGTTTATCTGAAGGGCGTAATAATCAGGAGGGACCCTGTGAACCTCGTTGTGGTTTCGAATCGGGTAGCGCGAGCGCGGGCCAACGAGCCCCTGACAGGCGGCCTTGCGGCGGCGTTGTTGCCGGTTGTTGAAAAATCAGGCGCGATCTGGGTGGGTTCCAGCGGTCGTGTGCGCGACGGTTCGCACAAGGAATCATTTGCAGAAGTGGAAGCCCTGGGCGCCGGAGCGCTGGCTTTGCTCGATCTGCCGGCGGCGCATTACGGCGGATATTACGAAGGTTTCGCCAACTCGGCGCTATGGCCGGCGCTTCATTCCCGATCCGATCTCATTCGCGCGTCGCTGGACGATTATCAGTCGTACCGCGAGGTCAACGCCTTCATGGCGCGGGCCCTGATGCGTTTCCGCAAGCCGGACACCGCGTTCTGGATTCAGGATTATCATTTTCTGTCGCTGGGAGCCGAACTGCGCGATCTCGGTGTCCGGAATCCGATCGGCTTTTTCCTTCATACGCCCTGGCCCGCCCGCGCCATCATCGGCGCCGTTCCGCACCATTGCGAACTGGTCGAGGCGATGCTGGCTTACGACCTGATCGGATTCCAGACCGACGACGACTGCGACAATTTCCTCGACTATCTTCAGTCCGAACTCGGCCTCAAGGTCGAGGAGGGTGTCGTGACCTCGCGTTACGGCAAGTCGCGATGCGGCGTTTTTCCGATCGGAATCGATGTGGAGAAATTCGCGGTGCAGGCCGCCAGGGCCATCACCCATCCCGACGTCTCGCGGTTGCGACGCAGCCTGAACGGAGAACGACTGGCGATCGGCGTCGACCGGCTGGATTATTCGAAGGGGCTGGTCAACCGGATCAATGCATTCGACCGCATGCTGACCTCGCAGCCCGCGCTGAAGCGCGCCGTCTCGCTGCTGCAGATCGCCACTCCCTCCCGCGGCACCATCGCGGCATACGGCAACCTGCAGAGCGAACTTGCGAAACTCGTCAGCGACGTCAACGGCCGTCACGGCGAAACCGACTGGATGCCGATCCGCTATCTCAATCGGGGATTCAGCCAGACCGTGCTTTCAGGTCTTTACCGCACGGCGCGGGTGGGCGTGGTGACGCCACTGCACGACGGAATGAATCTCGTCGCCAAGGAATATGTTGCCGCGCAGAACCCGGAAGATCCGGGCGTGCTGGTATTGTCGAAATTCGCTGGCGCGGCCAATGAATTGCAAACGGCGCTGCTTGTGAACCCGCACGAAATCGACGGCATGGCGCGCGCTATCGCCACCGCCTTTTCGATGCCGCTGACAGAACGCCGGATGCGCTGGGAAGCCATGATGCGGAAGCTGCGCGCCGGCACCATCCAGCAGTGGTTTGCGGATTTCTCGGATGCGCTCCAGGATGCGCATGCCACAAACAAGGAATCGGCAAGCGATCGTCTTGCTGTCGGATCGCCGAAGCCGTGGCCGCTGCACGTGGTCGGCTCGCGGAGCGGCGCGGGCATTCATTAGAGCCTTCTCCGAATCCTTCGATTGAGCGGCGGTTGCCGACGCGCATGGCGTCGGGAGGTGCGGGGTGAGCCCTATGCCGCGCAGTTTCGTAACGCGACTTCCGCTTCAGCGTCCAGGTCGTCGAGGACCGCCTCAAAGGCGACGATCGCACTTTGGATGGAGGCGATTTCCGAGATTTGTTGTTTCGACAGCGGGCCGTGTTGTCCCATCAGCGCGACTATCAAGTCGCGACGGCGCTCCTTCAATTGAACGAGGGGCAGTCCGTGGTCTTCGAGCAGCGCAGGCATTGTAGCAATCTCCAGCCAACGCCGGAACAATAGCTAAAAAGTGCTGAGATCAATTTTCACTGACAGCTAAAATTATTTGGATCGGGCCATATGGTTGGCTGCCGGCAGCGGAAAGAAGCCGTCGTTCCGCCGCCGGGACGCAGTCCGGCCGGCCAAGGGATGTCTGGGTTGGTTAAGGAATGTCCGGGTCAGGTCGTGCACGAGACGGCGTGGCGTTTTCGGCAGGCCGCGGCGACCTATTGCTGTCCCCCCATTATCCAGATCGTCGTCATGGTGATGACAATCGCAATGAACTGCATGACGATGCGCATTCGCATCAGGTTCTGCGAACGGTTGGGGCTGCCGCCGCGCATCATGTTGATCAGACCCATCAGCAATACGACGACGACTGCGGCCAGCGCGACTGGAATCAGGATTTTGCTCAGGAATAGGGTCATGCCGATTGGTCTCCTGCCCGCGGGAAGTAACAGCGTGAGACGGGAGTGGTTCCGGCCAACCGCGCGTTGCCGGGCCACGGCCAGCCTGGAGAACCCCGCTCCGGCGGGGGTCTCACGAGCGCCATCCGCATGGCTTAATGCTGATCTGGAGCGTTAACTGATTGGGGCGTTTCACTGGATACGCCTCCGAGCGGCGGTCTCGGCATCCCTTGCACGGTCTTGCACAAGAGGATGTTGTTGACCGCTGCTGGAATCTCATAAACATCGCCTCGGTTTTCCTTCTATTTCTTCGCCGGCCTGCGCTGGACAGGACGAAGCGCATGGTTCGCGATCAGGAGCATCGTCTGGAACTGGTCCCGGACAGCTTCGATATCATCAAGGTCGTTGGCCGCTTTTATCAATCTTTTGATCGAGATCAGAGCTTGTCGCTCGTTCATCAAGCCTCCCGTCCCCACCGAGAATGCACTGCCGATCCGCGGAGGATGTGGGACATCAGACCGGCAGTCCAGCGCCGGGTATGCCCGGCCTTCTGACCATATCCGAAACCGCCACCGGGATGCTTTCACGAGAGTGTGTGTGCCGTTGTTTGGGCCGGGCCGCTTCCGGCAGGATTTTTGTCGGAACGCCGAGTTGCGGGAGCAGGCAAATCATGAGCGTGATCCCGCCATTCGTGGTCGTCTGAATCGATAGCGGACGCCTGCTGCCACATTGCGGGCGAAGGCGTCGGCTTGCGGCAAACGACTGAGGCGATGCGGATCATCTGCTATTCCATCGCACGCGTTCATGCCGCGAAAGACATGGCATTTTGTATTTTTCATGTATTTATGGAAAATCCCGGCCTCAGGACGCGGCTCTCTTGCAAAAAGCGGCACGTCCCGTCATGAGAAAGCGCCCGGAGAGATGGCCGAGTGGCTTAAGGCGCACGCTTGGAAAGCGTGTGTGCGGGAAACCGTACCGTGGGTTCGAATCCCACTCTCTCCGCCATATCGCATTGATATACGATAATATTTACGGATTTTGTGCATCCGACCCCCGGATCTACCCCCAGCAAGATCCAGCATCAGCGGCCGATCATCGTTAAAATATCATTGTTTTAACGATTCGGCTCAAATCGGCTGAAAGGGCATTCGTCCAATTCCATAAAAATTCTAGGCCCCAGCGAATCGCACTATGCGAGCAGAATCGTTGGCTGGGCAGCCTTTGATTGGGGTGACGATGGCAACATTTCATGGGTCCATTGATGAACTAAAGGAAACGATAGCTGCGGCTGGAATTCCGGGAGAGTGGCACTAAAGCATGATTGTTTCATGTTGAAGCGTATCCGGCATTGGTAATGTAGTTGGCGCATTCCTGCGGGGTGAAGCGGTCCAGCAAGGCGCCGATGCGCATCCATGTGGCTTCGACGGTTCGCTCGGCGGCCTTTCGGAGCAGGGTCTTGAGCTTGGCGAAGACCTGCTCGATTGGATTGAGGTCGGGACTGTAGGGCGGCAGGAAGAACAGTTTGGCGCCCCCCGAGCGAATGGCACGGCGCACGGCTTTGCCTTTGTGGCTGCCGAGATTGTCAATGATGACGATGTCTCCAGGCTTGAGGGTCGGAACCAGCACCTGCTCGACGTAAGCCAGGAAGCTCTCGCCGTTGATCGGACCATCGATTACGCAGGGAGCGTCGATACGGTCGTGGCGTAGCGCAGCCAGAAAGGTCAGTGTCCGCCAGCGGCCATGGGGCACCTTGGCGACCAGTCGCTCGCCACGGCGTGCGCGGCCATGGGTTCGCGTCATGTTAGTCTTGGCCCAGGTCTCGTCAATGAAGACCAGTCGGGAAGCATCAAGCCGTCCTTGATACTTTTGCCATTGCGCCCGCCGCCGCGCGACGTCGGGACGATCCTGCTCGCTGGCGTGCAGGCTTTTTTTGAAGCTGATGCCTTCGTGCTCGAAGAAGTGCCACACCGCGTAATAGCTGACCGTGATTCCACGCCCGGCCAGTTCCGCAAGCAGCGCGCGCAACGTCACGTCCGGTTGTTCGGAAAGCCGCTTGAGCAGCCAGGCGCGTTCGGAAGACAGCACGTAGGGACGATTGCCGCCCATCTGCCGCGCCGCCGCGCTTCCGGTCTCGCGAAACCGCTGTGACCACTTCACCACGCTGGCAACGCTGACCTTGAAGGTGGCTGCCACCGATCGACAGCTTTCTCCAGCCGCCACAGCGGCAACGACACGTTCGCGCAGATCAAGAGAATAGGCTCGCCCCATCGGATGCGGCCTCCACCCAGCAAGCATGGTGATGATGTGGACGCCCCTGCACCGGCCAGCAGCCGCTATGCTGTCGATCGGCACCGAAGCAGGAGAGGAGCGTGTACGATGACGATCTCCCTGCTTCGAGATGCCCGTGGGCTTGAAATACGCTCTTCGCCAGATCATCTAGAAGCCCAACAATTGTTGGCGAATGGTCCTCAAGGACCGATCGGGCCTTAATTGGTCATCCAGCAAGGGCACCGTTTGGTTTGACGGTCCGAATGAAGCGAAAGGCCAGCCTTGAAGCGGCTACGATAGCGGTGCTGAACGGTGGGAAAAAGGTTCTTTCCGCGTTTTGTGCTGCATCACTTGCTGACCAACTATTGCTCCAGCCGAACCTCCGATCAAGGCAATGATCAACAGGGTTCCTTCGGAAATGCGCCACAGCCGATCTTGAGCTGCATGCTTATCATAATAGAAGAGAACAAATTCCGTGAGATTCAGAATGATCAACAGAACGGCAATAAGCAAAACCGCAATCCAGCGTTTTTCCATTTTATCTCATCGACATCTGATTATGATATCCATTTCGGGATAGATATGCCGGAAAGGCTCGTCAACTATCCTAATGGCGCCGGATGCTGACGTAGCCGCTCCTTACGTGAGAGTTATTACAGGTGCGACCAATTCTCGGCCGCTCGAAGAATCTCGCTAAGAAGCGCCTGCTGTTCTTTGACCTGTTGTGGCTTGAGAAACATTTGAATTGAAGCTTGGCCTTATTCTCCGCCCCGAGTCCCGCCTCTTCTAATTTCGTCATGAATGCAGGCTGTTTCTCAGACCCGACCTTGAATCGTACAGGACAATGGGTAGCGATCTTTCGCGGAAAAAAGTTCGCAAACATGTAGCATGAAGCCCGACTGCAATATGCGTCCGATTGTATGTCACTTTCGGTTCAACACCGGCACCTGCAATCAGGGCGATATCGCGTCGGCGCTCGTTCGCGATGCGCGTGCGCGTTTCAAGTATCTTACGCGATCGCTGATGCAGCCTGACGGAACGCTTGCCCCGGCGGTGGTCTCCGGCGGCTCGCCCGGCTCGACCTTGCCGCCAGTAATTTCCCACAGCCCCGCGAGCGTTTTGCCTTCCGGTCGCTGAGGATACGTTTGTTGGCATCGACCAGCGCGCAGGCAACGACGAGTGTCAGTTTGATGTCAGTTAGGTGGCTTTCATTAGACGCAATCGGCTGCGATTCTATCGCCTCGGCTGGCAATATGTCAGCTGCACGGATACTGCACGACGGAGGACACGCGTGGAAACAGGTAATAGCTCTCGCCGATCGGGACCGTTCCGCTAATCGTATAACCAAGGTTGGGCGTGTATTGGTACGTGACCTCACCGAGTATCAACGATGCGTTGGCCGGCGAGGGAGTGCCGAGAGCCGATGGCAAAGTTACCGGCTGATTGACTGGCCGCGGGGATCCGTTGAGCGCCTTGCTCCACGTCACGATCGCCTTGCCATTGGCGTCTGTAGATACTTACGATACCGTTACCGTCGCGTTCGCGGCGGAATAGGGTGCGATCGTCGCCGACGACGCGCCAAGCATAATGCTCAACGCTGAGTCGGTGACGCATGCGTTTCGTGATACCAGGTCCGCGACCGTGTGGGCGGTCTCGCTGACCTTGACGCTGATCGCTAGCCCGTTCGCGAGTTCAACGCCGCCCACATAGAGCAGCAGCATGAACGGCACCAAGATGGCGAATTCCACCGCGGCCACGGCCCGATCATCGACCCAAAAATTCCGCACGCGATGAAGCCTCCGGATCATGAGTTGGTAAAAGCTGTCATTCGGCATGCAAAATTGACCCCGTAAGCCGGGGGATCGGCGTCCAAAATTGACCCCCTACAGGTTGGCTGTTGCGCTGCCTGCTTTGTCATGAAGCAGGTGGTCGGGGATGCTGATCGTGGAGACGATTGCGCGGATACGGCGCGAGCACTTCATCAAGGGCAAGACGATCAAGGAGATTGCCCGTGACCTGAAGGTGTCGCGGAACACGGTCCGGAAGGTGCTGAGGTCGGGAGAGACCTCGTTCGAGTATGAGCGTTCGATCCAGCCGCGCCCCAAACTCGGGCGTTGGGCGCCGGAGCTTGATGACCTGCTGGCGGCGAACGCGGCCAAATCCGCTCGCGAGCAATTGACGCTGATCCGGATCTTCGAAGAGTTGCGCGGCCACGGCTATGACGGCGGATACGATGCCGTGCGGCGTTACGCCAGGCGGTGGAGCAAGGAGCGCGGACAATCGACCGCGACGGCCTATGTTCCGTTGAGCTTCGCGCCGGGCGAAGCTTACCAGTTCGACTGGAGCCACGAGATCGTTTTCCTCAATGGCGTGACGGTGCTCGTGAAGGTCGCCCACGTCCGGCTGTGCCATAGCCGCATGCTGTTCGTGCTGGCCTATCCGCGCGAGACGCAGGAGATGGTGTTCGATGCCCATGACCGGGCCTTCGCGCTGTTCAAGGGCACCTGCAGCCGCGGCATCTACGACAACATGAAGACGGCGGTGGAGACGATCTTCGTCGGCGAGGATCGCCGCTACAATCGCCGCTTCCTGCAGATGTGCAGCCACTATCTGGTCGACCCGGTCGCCTGCACGCCGGCGTCGGGCTGGGAGAAGGGACAGGTCGAGAACCAGGTCGGACTGGTCCGGGAACGGTTCTTCACGCCACGGCTGCGGTTCAAAAAGCTGGACGAACTAAACGCCTGGCTGCTCGACAAAGGCATCGCCCATGCCAAAGCGCATCGACATCCAGAACTGGCCGATCAGACGATCTGGAACGTGTTCGAAGCCGAACGCCCCAGGCTCGTTCGCTATGCCGGTCGGTTCGACGGATTCCGTGCTGTGTCGGCGTCGGTCTCCAAGACCTGCCTGGTGCGCTTCGACAACAACAAATACTCGGTTACAGCCAGCGCCGTCGGACGTCCGGTCGAGGTCCAGGCTTATGCCGACCGCATCGTGATCCGTCAGGACGGGCGCATCGTTGCCGAGCATCCGCGATCATTCGGCCACGGCGAGACGACCTACGATCCCTGGCATTACGTGCCGGTGCTCGCGCGCAAACCTGGGGCCTTACGTAACGGCGCACCCTTCAAGGATTGGGGTGCTGCCGGCCGCGATCGAGCGGATCCGACGCAGGCTCGCCAGCACCGACGACGGCAATCGGCAGATGGTCGACATCCTCAACGCGGTGCTGACCGATGGTCTGCCGGCGGTCGAAGCGGCCTGTGCCGAAGCGCTTGGTCATGGCGTCCATTCCGCTGACGTCGTTCTCAACATCCTGGCTCGCCAGCGTGAGCCCGCCCCGCCGGCCAACATCATGACGCCAGCGGCACTGACGCTCCGCCATGCGCCGATCGCCGATTGTGCCCGCTACGACAACCTCCGGAGGATCATTTGATGGAACGAACTCAAATCTTCGACCTCATGGGCGAACTCAAGCTTTACGGCATGAAGGCCGCCTTCGACGAGATCATGGCGACAGCCGTCAAGCGCCAGCACGAACCCCAGCGCATCGTCGGCGACCTGCTCAGCGCCGAGATCAACGAGAAGCAGGCGCGGTCGATCAGGTACCAGCTCACCATCGCCAAGCTGCCATTGGCCAAGGATCTCGATGACTTCCAGTTCGAAGGCACGCCGATCAATCAGACGCTCGTCAATGATCTCGCCGCCGGCGGTTTCATTGCCCAGCAGCGCAACGTCGTGCTGGTTGGTGGCACTGGCACAGGTAAGACTCACCTGGCCATCGCCATCGCCAGAAGTTGCATCCGATCCGGTGCCCGTGGCCGCTTCTACAACGTGGTCGACCTCGTCAATCGCCTCGAGAGCGAGACCCGTAATGGACGTCAGGGCCGGCTTGCCGAACATCTGACCCGGATGGACTTCATCGTGCTGGACGAGCTCGGATACCGTCGCCCGCCTGCGCTCGACCGCCTCGCGCGTGTTCCAGTTTGGCATCGGCGCTTCGTATTGCACCATCGATCCGACGCGCGATCTGACCCACGCGCTCACCAGAGCGCCCAAGGCCAATCCCCGCCCGGCGCTGACCGACCCCGACGACGTTGGCGACCTGATGCGCCGGATCGAAGTCTACGACGCCAAGAACGGCGGGCTGGTGCGCTACGCGCTCAAAATGATCGCCTTGACTATGGTGCGGCCTGGCGAGCTGCGGCTCGCCGAATGGACCGAGTTCGACGAAAAGAACCGCGTTTGGGCGATCCCTGCCGAAAAGATGAAGATGCGCGATCACCACGAAGTGCCGCTGTCGTGCCAGGCGCTTGCGATCCTTGCCGAGTTGCGACCTCTGACCGGCCGTGGTCGTTACCTATTCTCCCACGACGACGAAGTGCCGATGTCCGACAATACGATCAACAAGGCGCTGCGCATCATGGGCTACGACACCCGTCCGGGCGGCGATCATTGCGCGCACGGCTTCCGTTCCACGGCCTCGACCTTGCTCAACGAAGAAGGCGAGTTTGATGGCGATATCGTCGAGGCTCAGCTTGCCCATGAAACGGATGAAAAGAAGCGCCGCCGCCGCGACGAGGTTGTCCGGCGCCAGCTTGCCAAGGGCGACAAGAACAAGATTCGCGGCATCTATAATCGCGCCGCCTATTGGCGCGAGCGCGTGCGTCTGATGCAGCATTGGGCCGATCGCCTCGACCGCCTGCGAGAAAGCGTCGTCGTGCCGCTGCGCAAATCGGCTTAAAGTGCCGCCCGCGATTCAACCCGCGGCAGCGAGGCGTGATATTCGTCGATGCTGTCGAGGTCGATGAGGGTCTTGCCGCCCATCTTGTAGGCCTTGATCCGCTCCCGCGCGATCAGTTCATAAGCCTTGGTTTTGCCGAACCTGCCATAGCGGCAGCCGTCCTTGAACTCGACGAGCCGCCGTCTGTTGTCATGAATGTCAGCCATGTCCATACAGGCGCTTTGATAGTCTCCGCCACGGTCGTATCGAGATCAACTGTGGAGGTGTTGTTGGAGTGCGATTGACTCTTACGTTGCCAACGATGCCGACGAAAAGGTCCTTCGATGCGGTCGCCAACTCCTGCGTAGAGGAGAGTAAAAATCGGATAGGCGGACACGCTGCCGATGGTCTCTTTGCAGGACGCGCCGAACCAAATCGAAAGCAGAAGCGTCTTTCCGGCCTGTTCCGAAGCGTCTTTCCGGCCTGTTCCGAACGCACGAGCAGCGGTGAGTAACATGATCGGCTTTCGATGGTCGTGGGGCCAAATTGAGCAGGACTGCGATCCTACACCGGCGACGTATAACCTGGCCGGCCATGAATGGTGCAAATCCTCAACTTACTGAAATATAATAATATATTGATTTTACTTGGAAAATAATTGAATGGTGTCGGGTTTTGTCCTATATAGAGTGTCGGGTTTTTGTAAGGAATGCCACCCCATGCCCCGGAAGCTGACAATGCGGGAGAAAATAGAACGGCAAATCGCCCGAAAGCAGAGCGATGACGTGTTCCTGACGCGCGAGTTCAAACGGCTCGGCGGTGAGGATCAGGTGCTGCGCGCCCTCCGATCGCTTGTCAAAGATGGCCGGTTGGTGCGGCTTGGCTATGGTGTCTACGGGCGCGCAATGCGGTCCCGCTTGAGCGGCAGACCGATGCTCAGCAGCCACGAGGGATTCTCCGGAGTCGCTCGGTGTCGCATGGGAGCCGACCAGGGCCGAGCGCGCCTATACTGAAGGTCGCTCGACGCAGGTCCCGGTGAATCCCGTCGTGCGGGTGAAAGGGCGCTTCTCACGCCAACTCCGTTATGGAAATTCGGAGTTGGTCCTTGAGCGTTAGGCCCACGGCCCAAGAACTGCTTGAGGTCCAGGAGTTCTTCGGGCTCCCAAGCCCTGGCTTGGTCGAGAAGGACTGGCACGTCGTCAAAGCGCTCGCCGCCATTACCGCCGTCGATCCGGGTGAGTTTCGTCTGGTGTTCGGCGGCGGCACGGCCCCGCAAGGCGAAGGACGCCGCATTGGAGGGACGGTTCAGCATCAACCCGTCCATCACCAATGAAGGGTGTTGGAACGCGCTTGTCCTTGACGATCTCTTTGACACGGGCGCCACGATGGACGCCGTCTGCAAAACGCTGCGCACGTACAAGAAAATCAACCACGTCTACGCCGCTTCGATCACATGGAAGTAATGCCATGACCACTGTCTTCATTGCCGGATCAATCTCCATCAGCCGCCTGCATGAGAAGGTGGCGGATAGGATCAACAAGATCGTGTCTTCAGACTTCAACGTCGTGGTCGGAGACGCCGATGGCGCCGATACCTCAATTCAGGAATGCCTCCAGCGGTACCAGGCCGGAAAGGTGACCGTGTATTGCACCGGGGACTCGCCCCGGAACAATGTCGCAGAATGGCCGGTCCACAGGGTCGTCTCGAAGGCGAAGGCGGGCACGCGCGCCTATTTTACTGCCAAAGACCTGGCGATGGCGCGCCACAGCGACTATGGCCTCATGGTCTGGGATTGCAAAAGCACCGGCACGCTCAGCAACGTCATCGAGCTTCTTCGAGAAAAGAAGAAGTCCGTGGTCTTCGTGAACAAGAACAAGGATTTTGTAACCGTATCGGACAAGGACGACTTGGAGCGCCTTGTCGACTTCATGTCGGAAAATGCTCGCGCAAAAGCGGAAGAGAAGATCGGCCTCACCGCGAAGATCGCTAGCGTTGCCCACGAGCAATTCTCGCTGGACATTGGTGCGAATAGTGAATCGTCAGCAGGCCCGGTGAACGATCTGGAGCAGTCAGCACCAGCAGAGGCGAGCCCGGAGCAGAGCGAGAGTGCAAAGTTGCGCGCAGTGCTCATGAGGGCGCTCAAGGAGCATATTTCCCGTGCGCATCTAAGCCAGTCTCAAGCGGCCAAGGTCTTTGGCGTGACCCAGCCGCGGATCTCCGACCTCACCCGTGGCAAGGTCGACCTTTTCGGCCTCGACGCCTTGGTTAATATGGCCGCTACCGCCGGCTTACGCGTGGAGATGCACGTTCGCGACGCCGGCGTTGTCGCTCGCTGACCCCGACGCTCCCGAATGCGCCAATCCGACCAGGCGCGATTCGAACTTTCTCACCGCCGATTGCCGCCGTTTCTACGCTTCTTCACCGCAGGCCATTTTTCGGGCGGCAATCGGCGGTGTTCGGCGTTCTTAAATCGCGCAGATTTGGAAGAATTTGGCGCACCCGACACGATTCGAACGTGTGACCTTTGCCTTCGGAGACCAAGCTCTGAATATGGACGTCGCTCGGACATGATGCCCGAGCGACCACATTGGCCCCAGCGGTCGAGGCCAGTGCCTACACGCCACGAGCAAAACTCGTCGGCGCGAGGCCCATGCACTCGATCTTGATCCTGTAATGATCGTAATGGCAAAGGCGAAGCTAGACGGCAGGACATATCCGTCCAGCTGTGGATCTGCGCCGACACATACGGCATCGCTCGTCATTTTGCGGGTCATGGTGGCTACGCACAGCAGTCGATCCCAAATTTCATTTGAGCCTCATCAGAGCACGCACAACAGCGGATGGAGGGTCTGAAGTTTTGTATTTTCACACGCTATGTCCGTAGAGAGTGCCAAGAGTTTGAAACGTTCCTCTTACCAACGTGGCTCAGGCTGGTAGGCAATTTGCTCTAATGCCTTATTGGCATCACGGCGGCCCTGATAGCTGCCGATTTGCGTCCCCACATCTTCCAAGGTCGCAACGCGAAAAAGATTCCAGCGTTTATCTTTGTCCAGACAAATACGAAATGCTCGGCCGTTGCGTCGACAGTAAAGGTCTTTGCGGCCCTCTACAGGCGTCCAGCCACAATCTGCACCTGAGAGAAATCTTTGCTGCGCTTGGATGCGTTCTTGCTCTCTTGCTCGGCGACAAGATTGCTCCCGCTCCATCGCTAAGCGGCTTTCTTCGGCCTCGATGTATTCTTGCAAAGCGCCGATGATGGCGGGCATATCGATGCCCTGCATCTTTTCCATCTCGTAAAGCGCGAGGCAGCCCTCCTTTAGCTCGTCGTTGGGATAGGAGGTGTAGGGCTCCTCCCAGATAGCCCGGAGTCGTTGAGCTACGTCAGTATGCGTCAGATGGGGGCCGGGGAGATTGTTCAGAAAAGTTCTCAGGTCTTCCGTGGGAATCCAGCAAGGTGCTGCTGCCTTTATAATATCCTCTCGCACACCTTCCCATTTGGACCAAATGGAGCCCGCGCGATCTACGGCTCGGACAATCTCCTGGGCTAGCTTTTGTAGACTGTGGTGATCCCGGATAAGCCGAAGGGAGGGGCTTTTGACGTAATCAGATAGCTTCGAGATGACGGTGTACAGACGATCGTTGTCCATGACCGATCCTCGTGTGATGGGAAATCGCTATCCCCGAATCCCCTTTTTGCCGGAAGTTTTACTCCAAGCTAAGGGAAGCACTTGACGAACGGGTCATGATTTCGATTTTCCAGTCCAGCATGTCGAAGCACAAAGGGATTTGGCCAAGACTTATTGGCATTTTCGCAGCCATCAGCCATGCAAAAGCGCTGGGTACACTGGCGGGTATACTGAGGAAGCCGCTTTGGAAAAATGACGTGTTTTCAATTTGATAGGCGAAGGTTCGATGCCGCCACTGGGCACCATTACCTAGTCCACAACAGTCAAAACCAATTGAAATCGCATCGCTTTCGGCTGCATCGTAGTCTACAGACGTCCACCGAAATCCACCTAAAAGGCCAACATCGTTGGCCTCAGTGTTGGCCCCGGCGGATGCTGTTGGCCTCGGGGTGCTGCGGTGGCGCTGACGAAATCCGCGTTGAACGGCATCGTGAAGGTGTCGGACGGCGGTGGCCTTCAGCTTTGGATCAAGCCGAACGGAACGAAGGCTGTGGTGCGTGGCCTACAGATTCGACGGCAAGCAACGAAAACTGTCGCTCGGCGAATATCCCGCCGTCGGCATCGTTGAGGCGCGCCTGCAGCGCGACGACGCGAAGCGACTGTTGAGCGAAGGCGTCGATCCGGCCGAACCGCGGCGCGCCGAGAAGGCGGCTCGGAAGACCGCAGCCGCTGTCACGTTCGACGTCGTCGCCAACGAGTACCTCGCGAAGTTGACGCGCGACGGCCGCACCGACAGCGCCGTCGACAAGAACCGGTGGTTGCCCGCGTCAAGCTCTATGTGAAGCTTCCTGAGTGAAGCTTCCTGACTGGTTTTCAGTTCCGACGCCGATCGGCAGCTACAACCCGGATTGGGCGATCGTCATGGATATGGGCGAGGGCCAAGACTGGCTTTATCTGGTACGTGAAACGAAGGGATCGACTGATTTGAATAAGCTGCGTCTGGATGAAGCTCGAAAGATCAAATGCGGCGAGAAACATTTCATAGATACATTGGGTGTCAACTACAGCGTAGTTACATCAGCGGCGGAATTGCCGTAGTCGCCGGACCATCGAAGTGCGTTCATATCGCTTGTCCGCGACTAATTTTCTCTGCGCTCTTGTTGCACCGCGCGCACCAAGGCAGGCGCGTCAAAGCCTAGAATTTCCGCAAGCTCTATAAATTCAACAACATCAATCCGCCGCTGGCCGCTTTCGAGCCTTGCCACGAAGGACTGATACTCGCCCAGCCGCTCGGCAAGGTCGGCTTGCGTGAGGCCCGCCGCTTCTCTCTTTTGAATGAGAAGGTCTATCAGCGCCTTATGGCGTGCCGATCCAAGCGTTTTGCCCAATTGTGCCCCGCCGCTGCCGATGCGGGGTTTTCAAATAATCTGAAATCTGGATTATCTTAAAATCAGATAATCAATTGGATCGGCTGCGATGATCTTCGGGAGCGCATTCGTCGTTGCATTGGCTACGCTTCCGATGTGGGGAACGCCGGTCTGGCATATTTGGGAACTGGACATACGGCCGCGCCTGATTCCGGCTGAAACGATCCAGCAACTGGCCGACAAGCTTGTTGCCCTGCACGGGTCACGCGCCGAAGAAATGGCCTTCATCGAAGAGGATCGAGCGTGGCGCTATTCCGAAACCTTCGAACAAAGGAAATGGCGTCGTGTCCGCCATGAGCTTGCACGGCGCTATGAAGCCAAAGTATGGCCGAACCGGCGACAAGGTGGTCTATAGCTATACTTTGCTTCGATACGTCCATGACGTGCTAACGGGCGAATGCCTCAATGTTAGGTGTTCTCCTTGTCGTTCCGACGATGGGGCGCGTTCTCTTCAAAACATGCGATACGATTGACCTTGACGGCGATGCTTTTCACGCTGCTATGCATGCCGTGCATCGAAGCCTAAAACTGACGGCGGGCTCAAGCCTCGCCAACAGTGATGCCGCTGCGATCGCGCGAAATGCCGTCCCAAATGACGATAGTTCGCTTCAATGGTCGCTGCCGGGAATCGGGTTAACGTGATCAGCTTTCGATGGTCGATCTCCACAGGACGCGCGACCAGTACGGTGCCGCCGAAACCGCTGCGCTGGCGCATGAGGTCATGACGTCCGATGCGCAGGCGCGCGGTGACAGATTCCCGGCCTGGCAAAAGGATCCTCTCCGCGAGACGCTTCGCGCCATCGAAGGGATACCAAAAGATAAAGCGTTCGTTGATGGCTATGCCGAATTTCAGCGCGACATGGTCTATGGCGAAAGACCGGATTTCAACACCGCAATGGCGCCGCTGAAAGTTCTCGCCGACCGTCTTGGAAAATTGACTGGCTGAGGAGCTTCAGTAAGCCGCAGGCGTGCCTCTGCGTACTGCAGACGAGAAGAGAGGCATGAGCGGACAGAGATTATCGCTATTCGTCTCGAACTCCGGCTAAAGCCCGCCGCCAGCCAAGAAGCCATATTCCGGGAGGCGCCGTTGCGCCTCGGGCGACATCAGGTAAAGCGCGAAACGATAGGCGGCTTCCTTGTGATCCGCTTCCTTGATTGTCGTCAGTATCGTCAGGCCATAGTCAATGGGAACGGCAAGCGCTTGAGGCACTTCGACCCGCGTGATCGGCAAATCCGACGGCTTTTCAGTTTCGGCGCCGATCTTTGTATGCGAGCTGCAGTAGCCGATGAAGACGTCGGCTTCGTGCCGTGTGAAAAAATAATGCGTCGCCGTTTCGCCCGCAGGCAATTTAGAGCTGGTCGGTCCGCCAACCAACTGACGCGCGTTTTTGACGAGCGCTTCCTTGGCCCCGGCGCGAACCGTCTCCGCTCGATCGAAGAATTGCCAGGCGTAGTCGCCCCCCGGATCGGCACCGGGCGTGGACGTTCCGATCTTTGTGGATGGCTCAAGCAATTTGTCGAGCAGAGTTGCTTGGGTAAGGCCGAGATCCGCACGGCCCGTCACGCAAAGTCGATTCCTGGCGAAGATGACAGGGCGCGTGCCAAGCCCTTCGACGAAAAGTCGCCGCGGATGCGCCATATTGGCGGAAACATAAATGTCCGCGCCGCCTTCCTTCCTGATTCTGTCCGAGAGCAGACCTGCCGGGCCGAATGTGAATGCGAATCTCTGGCCCGTCGCCTTGGTGTAATCGTCTGCAATCGCAGCGAGGACTCCGCGCGTGCTGCCGGCCGCGTAAACCCGCAACGGCGCCGCCTGTTCCTGCGCTTCAGCGCAGCGTGTGACGACGATCGCCGCCAGAGCGAGAATGCTTGCGCATGTGGCTGCTATGATGCGGGTCTTCACAGTTCAACCTGCAACGATGCGCGGAAAGTCCGCGGCGCGCCCAAAGTACCGGTCGCCGAACCTGTCGCATTATATCCATTCTGAGCGGCCGGCGTCACGTTGGCCCAATAATGAAGATCCCCGATATTGAAAACGTCGAACCTGAACGTGACCCGCTTGTTGGCGACGAGCTGCGCGTAGCGCATGCCAAGATCGAACACGGTATAACCGGAAACATACGATGTGTTCGCATAGTTGGTGGGCCGGTTCGTCGCGTAGGTGACATTCCCGCTGAACGTCAGTCCCTGAACAGTGGGCACATGATATTCGACCAAAAAATTCGTGACGAATTGAGACAAGCCCAGAATGCGTTTGCCGTCGGTTTGAGGCGAGCCCGTGTTGTAGAGCCGAGGGTCAATGAACGTCATCCCGCTGAACACCGTCCATTCATCGTTGATGGCGCCTGACCCCATCAGCTCAATTCCGCGATTGATCTGTGTCCCTTTCACGGAAAAAATGTTGTCCGTTCCGGTGTAAGCGTAGGGCCGTTCGATTCTGTAGAGCGCGGCATTCAGATTGAAGCGCCCGAAATCGAATTTGACGCCAAGTTCATTTTGATTGCTTCGATAGGGGGCCAGGACTTGGCCCTGATTGGCCGTGCCGGCCGGCGCGCTGTCGCCTTGCTGCAAGCTGTCCGCATAGGTGTAATAGGTTGTTATGTCCTTACGTGGCTTGAACATGATGCTGCCGAGCGGGCTCCATCCAGTAGCACTGGACGCGCTCGTGAGGCTGCCAACCGAGTTGTAATTGTGGGTGTCGATCCAACTGTCGCTGATCGCGCCCATCACTGACCATTGATCGTTGAAAGCGACAGTGTCACCCAAGGTAAGCGACTGCTGGAAGGTGTTCACGGATCTGTAGCGGTTTTTGAAATCCGGGAAATTCGGCTCGGGGTAGACCAACGGATTGTCGAGACTGGCGCTTCCGGCCCTGATGGCGCCCGTCTTGAACGGCGTGTAGCGATCCCACACAAAACCGTTTGTGGCGAGAACCAGATCGTGCTTGAGCGAACCTGTCTCGAAACGGCCGTTCAGGGCGGCTTGATTGCTATTGACCGTGTCGAGACTATAGGTCGTTGTCGCTGCGGTCGTTACGTAATTTCCGGCGTTGTTCGTGATCGTATTTGTCGGAACGGTAGAGGCGCGATCGCTGGTATTGCGCGAGACTCCGGCAGAGAAGCTCCAATTCTCGTTAAAATCATGCTTGATGCGACCACTCAGGAATGTTGTCGTATTGTCATCGCCTCCCCATGGCTGGCCGTAACCAACCTTTGTCGGGTCGACCGCCGCTGGAAAGAGGACGCCCTTTGCAACGGCGAACGTTCCGGGCAATCCCTCTGTTTTGTAATGATAGATGCTCGCATTCGTCTCGAGAACCGTGTCGGGACTGAAGTGAATATCGCCGCCGAAACTGGCGAGTTGGCGCTGCAGCCGGCTGTTGTCGACGTAGCTTGCGCCATCCTGATCGAGAAGGTTCAATCGATAGCCGAAGCGATGTTCCGGGTCGGCGAAGCCGCCGAGATCGGCGTGCGCGAGCCATTGGCCCGTGGAAAGATAGCCCGCCGTTAAACGCTGCAATGGATCGGCGGTCGGGCGCTTCATGACGTAGTTGAAGGTTCCACCCGGTTGAGCCGGGCCAAACAACGCGCCGGCGATCCCGTTCAACACGTCAATGCGTTGAAATTCTTCGATCGGATATTCAGTTGTTGCGGCAATATTCAAGCCATCGATGCGCGTGTTTTGCACGACGCTCGCTTGAACGCCGCGCGTCTGCGGGCGGACGTTCTCGCCCTGAACCGAAGGAATGAAGCGGAACGCTTCACGCACGCTTTGGATCTGCTGATTCTCGGCGAAACCTTCTGAAATCGTGTTGACCGAGAACGGCGTGTCAAGCAGGGACTTCTTGCCCAGGGGCCCGAGTTCTACGCGGTTGACCTTATAATCAGGGGTCACGTCGGCCGCCTGCGACGCGTCGCTCCGGACATCGATCGTCGGAAGCATCTCTTGAGCCGACGCACTTCCACACAACGCTACCAGGATCGACAATGGAGGAATTCTGCGAAAGCGGTAACGCTTGTGGCGACGATCGGACGGCATCTGGCCTTCCTTTATTGTACACATTGATATATACGTATGCATATAACGATAATGCTGCATAGGGTAAAAATGACACAGCGTCCGAGTTCTGTGATGGAGATCGACGGATATTGCTGATTACTCGAACGTCGCAATGCAGGTCACACGTGAACTTGGCGTTCAAACGAAAACTGCCTGACTTAATCTGATGAAGCTGCGGAAGCGCGCCGACCGGAGTGGTGATGGGGACGCTGTTTGGCTTCGCGCCGGTGGTTCGCGTCGCGCGGCTGGACCCGGTGGTAGCGCTGTCAAGTCAGTAGGAACGAGGAATGGGAGAAGATGACGAGATTTGCAACAGGGGCGGCACGTCTGGGGTTTGTCGTCGTGCTCGCCGTTCTTGCGGCTGCGGTGCAGGCAGACGCGCAGCAGCAAACGTTGCCGGCGACCACTGCCTCGCCATTATCTTCAACGCCATCATCGCCGATATCGTCAGCAACTTCACCTGCGCCGGATGCGGCGGCGACCGCCGCGCCGGCATCCGGAGAGAGGCCTGCGCCACCTGCGCCTGATGCCGCCACGCAGGGATCTCCGCCCGCATTGTCGTCCGAGCCGACTGCCGCGGATGCGCGGCCTGCTCGAGGTGTGGCGCCGGCTTTTGTCCTACCGCAGGATTTGTCGCCATGGGGGATGTTTCTGAATGCCGACATCATCGTGAAGTCGGTGATGATCGGGCTGGCGTTTGCTTCCTTTGTGACCTGGACGATATGGCTCGCCAAAGGCGTTGAACTGGCGGCGTCGCGGCGGCGGGCGAATGCCTGCATGCGCAAGCTCACTCGCGCTCACAACCTGGAAGCGGCGCGCGCCGAGATTGCGAACGTCTGGGCCGGCAAGAACAGAGCGGCGGACATGATCGAAGCCGCGGAGAGCGAACTCCGGCAGTCGAAGGATCTTTCAGCCGAAGGCATCAAGGAGCGCCTTGCCATCGCGCTGTCGCGCATCGAGGCCAAGGCCTTCCGCGACATGTCGCGTGGCACCGGACTCCTGGCCACGATCGGCGCCACTTCGCCCTTCGTCGGCCTGTTCGGCACGGTGTGGGGAATCATGGACGCCTTCATCGGTATCTCGCAGTCGCATACCACCAATCTCGCGGTGGTGGCGCCGGGCATCGCCGAGGCGCTGCTCGCCACCGCTCTCGGTCTTGTGGCCGCCATTCCGGCGGTCGTCATCTACAACTTGTTTGCCCGCACGCTCGCCACCTATCGGGCGTTGCTGTCGGATGCTTCCGGCGTGATCCTTCAGCTCATCTCGCGCGATCTGGAACGGCTGGAGCGCGGACTGGTCTTGTCGGTGATGTCGCCGTCGCGCGATTGCCCCGCCGCCGAGTGATGTGCCATGGCCGTATCACTCAAAGACCCGCAAGATGGCGGCAGCATCAATGAAATGAGCGAAATCAACGTCACGCCGTTCATCGACGTGATGCTGGTGCTCCTGATCATCTTCATGGTGGCGGCGCCGCTGTCGACGGTGGATGTTGCGGTCGACCTGCCGGTGTCGAACGCGCAGTTGCAGCCGCGTCCCGACAAGCCGGTATTCCTGACCGTGAAGCAGGATCTGACGCTGGTGCTCGGCAATGAGGACGTGCCGCGCAGCACCTTGCAGGCGGCGCTGGATCAAAAGACCGAGAACGATCACGAGCAACGCATATTCCTGCGCGCCGACGGGGCGGTGTCCTACAGCGAGTTGATGAAGGTGATGAACCTGTTGCGGCAGGCCGGCTATCTCAAAATCGCGCTGGTGGGACTGGAGGACACCGGGCAGGCAGCGGCAGCGCCGGTGGCGGCGACGCGGCCATGAGGACCGGCTGGCGCGACCTCGATCGCCGGATCGGCGGCGAAGTAACGCTGCGCTCGGCGTTGCGCTGGACCGCAGCCGGGATCGCCGTAGCCGGGCTGCATGCGGGCGGCGTGTGGCTGACGCTGAACTGGCCGAGGGCGGCCGAAGCGCCCGGCAATCCGTCGCCCGCGATCATGATGGAGCTCGCGCCGCTCGCCGTCTCACCCGAGGTGCCGCAGCAGGACATCGCGCCGGGGCCGCAGGCGGAGGAGGCCGAGGATCAGCCGGAGCCGGAGAAGCCGATCGAGGAGAAGCTCGAGCCCGAGCCCGACGTCAAGCCGGTGGAGACCGAGATCAAGCCGCCGGAGCAACCGAAGGTGGAGCAGGCGGAGGTCATGCTGCCGCCGAAGGTCGAGCCGAAGCCGCAACCCAAGCCGAAGAAGAAAAAGCAAAAGAAGGCGCCGCGCACCAGCGCGCCGCCGAGCTCGCAGACGCGCCGTGCCGACCGTGCCGCCGCACCGGCCGAGGGGCTGTCGTCATCGACATCGCGGGCTTCCTGGCACAGCGCGCTGATGGCGCATCTCAACCGCTACAAGCGCTTTCCGCGGGGCGCGACGGGCGCCGGGGTTGCCACGGTCGCGTTTACCATCGACCGTTCGGGCCGCGTGCTTTCCACACGGCTGATGCGTTCCTCCGGAGACGCCGCGCTCGACGCCGAGGCGGCCTCATTGCCGCGCCGCGCCAGCCCCGTTCCCGCGCCGCCTCCGAACGTTGGCGGCCGTTCGATCGCGCTCGCCGTTCCAATCAGGTTCTCACGATGAGCATGTCGCCGCCTATCAACGTGGGCTACAAGGTCACCGACAACTTCGAGGTGGCGGGCGGCGTCAAGAACCTGCTCAACCAGAACGTGGGTTCCGCTGCGCGACCTGTCTGATGGAGCGATCGATGGTCTCCGGGATTTCGCCGGGCTGCCGCGTGACATTACTGGTGGCGTTCTCGATCTCGTCGATGCCTTGACTTCGACCGATGAAATGGATGATCCAGTTGCACTTTCAATTGCGTCTACTCATGCGAGCGCCGGTCCGTCACGCTGCTCGGACTCCGGCGTCTCTCCGCTGCCCGAGACTGGAGCGGGATGCGAAAAAGTATGGTGCGGTTGTCCCCCCCCCCCGCATCCCACTTCTTCTCAAAATGTCGAAATCGATCACGTTCATGATTTTGGATCGACCCGATCCAAAATCATCGTGATCCGCTCGGGTCGAGCGGCAACCGATTTACGGCTGACATACGTCGCGGGCTTGCTAAACAGATGAAATGCAAAGCCGAGCGATTCGCCGCTGCATACAGATCGTCGTCTGCGCCCTGTTGCTTGCGCCGTCCGCCGCCGTTTTCGGAGGCGCGAGGTTTCTCGTGACGGCTGGCGTGATGGCGCAGGCCGCCACCCCGGCAGCCGTTGCCGACTATCGCCGCAAGCTGAGGGCGTATCAGGAAGCGCGCGCCGCGTTTGAGGAAGAGGCCGGGGTCTACTGGAATGCGATCGCCGACAAACGGCGCGTTCGCAACGCCAAGCGGCGCAACCACGAGCCCGTCACGCTCGACGACTACGTACTGACGCAGCCGCCGCTCTATGACGGGCCGGGGCGGCCGGTCAATCCGGAGCCGGAAGAAGAGCATCCGCCACGTCAACGCAAGTACATTCCCGTCGTCGCCGATCTCCTGAAGGCCGCGGCGGAGCAGTTCCGGTTCGTGCCGCAGCGTCCCAGAACCGAAGCGGATTTCAAGCGTGCCTATGCACGAGTGGCGCGCTCCTGCGGCCTGACGAAAGAGCAGGCGGTGCGGGTGTATTCATTCGAGACCGGCGGCAACGGCAATCACGACATGCAATCGGGCCTCAGCGCCTCGCGACCGGGATCGCGCGCGATCTCAACCGCGATCGGCTACAACCAGTTGCTCACCACCAACAGCGTCGAACTGCTTGCGGAGCAGGGCCACGACATCCTGCGCGCGCTCGGCGAGAAAGCGTCCCGGCTCTCGGGATCGCAGCGCGCGGCAATGGAACGCAAGATCGCGGTGGTGAAGCGCATGGTTGTTTATACGCGCTCGGTGCCGGATACCTGGAGCGCGCATGAGAAACTTGCCGATACGCCGAAAGGCTGGGCGATCCATTCGTTGGTGCTGGATATCGACGTCGGCCCCCTGCTGCAGGCCCACAAGCTGCTGACCTCGATCATCTTCGCGCGCAGCAAGGGCTACATGCGTCCGCTGACCGCCGCCGAACTGGAGATGATGAATCTCACCGGCGACGGAACCGGCCTCGACATGGTGACGATGCCGCAGGCGCTGCGCGAGCGAGTGCCGACCTCGAATTTTTTCCAGCGCCGTGGCTATGAACGTAACCCGGTCGCGATCCGTAACAACACGGTAGCGAAACTCTTGGCGGTCACCGATGTCCGGATGGACAGCAACAGCGCCAAGCCGGGCGCGCGGGAGCTGGCGGCGGCGTTCTAACCGATTAGAGCGGGTTTCGAGCGAAGTGGCTACCGGTTCGTGTAAAGAAAAACGCGTCAAATCAAAAACACGGAGCCGCGCTTCTGATTCCATCAGAAGTGGAAAGGTTCTAGCCTCCCGCCTCGGCGCTGAGGATGTCGCCGAAAAACACGCCATCGCCCGTTCCTGAACTGCATCCTCCGAAGCTGTTCGATCGCCGCAAAGTCGGCGGCGGCTCTCTGGTCTCGGCTTTTTGAGTTGTGGTGCTGCTGCCACCCGGCGCGGCCGTGTTTCATGACCATTGCAACGAGACGAGGTTCAGTATCGGCGCGGACGCTCTTCCGCAACGCGGCAAGGCGGACGCAGAGCAAACATGGTTGGAGGATTTCCTTCCGTTGCCTGCCGTTGCTTGACTTCAGCGACGTGCCGGCTGCATGAATGTCGCTCTGCCACTCGTCCGCCGAGATCGCAAGGCCGTATTTTGCCATGGTTCTGATTGCCGGGCAGAGGCCGTCATGGGGATGAAACGCGCGCGGCTCGTGAGGGCGATGCCTGAGGAGTCGCCAGGGGGAGCGCCGTGAACGAAGTGGTCGAGCTCGCGCGCCATGACGGCACCGTGGTTATCACCATCAACGGTCCTCCGGTCAATGCGTTGGGCGCGGCAGGACTCGCAGCATCGTTCGCGGGCTACCGGCGCGGTCGGTCTTTCGCTCGATACGCCGTTCGGCGAGGCGGTGAAGAAAGAACGCGAGCTTTTCCTCAATCTGCCGCATGATGGCGGCCGAGCGCAGAGCTTTCAATGTCTCGCCAGCGTCTGTCGGATATCCTGACAGATATTCAACAGGAGGTCGCCGATGACCGAAGCCGTGATTGTCTCCACCGCCCGCACCCCGATCGGCAAGGCCTATCGCGGCGCCCTCAACGCCACCGAGGGCGCGACCCTGTTCGGCCATGCGATCGGCGAGGCCGTTGCTCGGGCCGGGATCGATCCGAACGAAATCGAGGACGTGGTGATGGGCTCTGCGATGCAGCAGGGCGCGACCGGCGGTAATATCGCCCGCAAGGCGCTGCTTCGCGCCGGGCTTCCCGTGACCGTGGCCGGCGCCACCGTCGATCGCCAATGCGCCTCTGGCCTGCAGGCGATCGCGCTCGCCGCACGCTCGGTCATCTTCGACGGTGTCGGGATCGCGGTCGGCGGCGGCGGCGAATCGATCAGCCTGGTGCAGAACGAGCACGCCAATACCTTCCATGCCGAGGATCCGGCGCTGCTTGAGATCAAGGGCGAGGTTTATATGCCGATGATCGACACCGCGGAGGTGGTGGCGAAGCGTTACGGCATCTCGCGCCAGGCGCAGGACGAATACGCGCTGGAGAGCCAGCGCCGCACGGCTTCCGCGCAGCAGGGTGGCAGGTTCAAGGACGAACTGGCGCCGATCGCGACCAGGATGGCGGTCGTCGACAAGGAAACCAAACAGGTCTCGTTCAGGGACGTGACGCTGTCGCAGGACGAAGGCCCCCGTCCGGACACCACACTCGAAGGTCTCGCCGGCCTCAAGCCGGTGCGCGGCGAAGGCTTCACCATCACGGCCGGCAACGCCAGCCAGTTGTCGGATGGCGCCAGCGCCACCGTGATCATGAGCGACAAGCAAGCCGCAAAGCGCGGGCTGAAACCGCTCGGCATCTTCCGCGGCTTCGTCGCCGCCGGCTGCGAGCCCGATGAAATGGGCATCGGTCCGGTGTTTGCGGTGCCGCGCCTGCTCAAGCGCCATGGTCTTGGCGTCGATGATATCGACCTCTGGGAATTGAACGAGGCGTTCGCGGTGCAGGTGATCTATTGCCGCGACAAGCTCGGCATCGATCCCGGGAAACTCAACGTCGACGGCGGCGCGATCGCGGTCGGCCATCCCTACGGCATGTCGGGAGCGCGCCTTGCCGGCCACGCCCTGATCGAAGGGCGCCGCCGCAAGGCCAAATACGCCGTCGTCACCATGTGCGTCGGCGGCGGCATGGGCGCGGCGGGCCTGTTCGAGGTGGTGCAGTAAATCACGGACAACCGCCGTTCCCCGATGCGCAACCGCGCGCCCGGGGACGCGCGGTGTGCGAATCCAAATCCGCGGAAGATCAGATGAATGGATTTTGGATCGCCGCCGTCGCGGGGTCCGGGACGACGGTTGGACCGGTTTGATCGCTCTCCGGAAGCATGGCGCGGCGCGCTACTCCGGCCCGATCTTGGTAATGGTCTTGGGGTCGCCGCTGTCGCTGACCGAAAACTTTACCTTGTCGCCGGCATGCACCGTCTCGACCAATTTGGGATCGATCTTGAACCGCTCGGTTATGCCCTCGGGTTTCGCCGCCTCCGGCTTTGCTGCCTCCTTCGCCCCTTCCGCTTTTTCTCCCTCCGCTTTCGCGCCATCCTGAGCTTTCGTTCGATCAGGCTTGTTCGGCTCCGCTCGAATCGCGACGGTGTTGTTAAGCCGGTCGACGACCGTCACCAGGCCTTTCTGGGTCCCCGGAGGCGGCGGCGTTTCCTTGATCGTGGGCGTCGCTTGAGCGTGGGCGACCTGAGCGTGGGCCATAGCGCTGACGACCGTGAGCGCGGAGCCAGCGAGAATCATCTTTGCCAGTCTCATCGAAGATCTTTCGTTTGTTGAACAGTCATGGACAAGAGGGGAACGGACGGTTTTGTTCCTGTGAGCATCGTGGATGAAACGCATGCCAGTTTAACACCTTACCCTGTTGGCGGGAGCAGCGTGAATCAAAACGGCGGCACAACTTGACCCTGGATGCGCAATCCGCTTGCCTTGGCGCAGCCGTTGCGCACGCCCACGGGCTCGGGAAGAACATCATGGTCACCCACGTCCTCGCCATCGATCAGGGCACCACGTCCTCGCGGGCCATCCTGTTTGGCGGCGACATCTCCATCGCCGCGATAGCCCAGCAGGAATTCCCGCAGCACTTTCCGGCATCTGGCTGGGTCGAGCATGAGCCGGAGGACATCTGGACCTCGACGGTTGCGACCTGCCGCGAGGCCATGAACAAGGCTGGCGTCACGCCGAAAGACATCGCCGCCATCGGTATCACCAACCAGCGCGAGACCACCGTGGTCTGGGATCGCGCCACGGGACAGGCGATCCACCGCGCCATCGTCTGGCAGGATCGCCGCACCGCGGATATCTGCGCGCGGCTGAAGGCCGACGGTCATGAACCTGCGGTATCGGCAAAGACCGGCCTGATCATCGATCCCTATTTCTCCGGGACCAAGATCGCCTGGATTCTCGATCGCGTGCCCGGCGCCCGTGCGCGAGCGATGCGCGGCGAACTGCTGTTCGGCACTGTGGACTGCTATCTCTTGTGGCGGCTGACCGGCGGTAAGGCCCACGCGACCGACGCCACCAACGCTTCGCGCACGCTGCTGTTCAACATTCACACCGGGCAGTGGGACGACGAGCTTCTGGATATCCTGCAGGTTCCGCGCGCGATGCTGCCGGAGGTGAAGGATTCCTCCGCGCATTTCGGCGACAGCGTGGCCGGGCTGTTCGGCGCGCCGATCCCGATCCGCGGCATTGCCGGCGACCAGCAGGCTGCCGTGGTTGGGCAGGCCTGCTTTGATCCCGGCATGATCAAGTCGACCTACGGCACCGGTTGCTTTGCGCTTCTCAATACCGGCGCGACGCCGGTCACCTCGACGAACCGGTTGCTGACGACGATCGCCTATCAGTTGAACGGCCAGCGCACCTACGCGCTGGAAGGCTCGATCTTCGTCGCGGGCAGCGCGGTGCAGTGGCTGCGCGACGGCCTCGGCCTTATCAGGCAGGCCTCCGAGGCGGGCCCGCTGGCCGAGAAATCCGACACCATGCAATCGGTGTACCTGGTGCCGGCCTTCGTCGGCATGGGCGCGCCCTACTGGAATCCGAATGTGCGCGGCGCGCTGTTCGGCCTGACGCGTAACACAGGCCCCGCGGAGTTCGCTCATGCCGCACTGGAAAGCGTCTGCTACCAGACTTTTGATCTGTGGGCGGCGATGCGCGCCGACTGGCCGGAGGCCGGTGCCGCACACACCGTGCTCCGCGTCGACGGCGGCATGACCGCGTCGGACTGGACCATGCAGCGCCTCGCCGACCTGCTGGACGCGCCGGTCGATCGGCCCGTCATTCAGGAGACCACCGCGCTCGGCGCCGCCTATCTCGCAGGATTCTCCGCAGGCGTCTATCCGGAGCCAGCAAAATTCGCCGACAACTGGCGGCTCGAGCGCCGCTTCAGGCCCGCCATGAGCGCGGCGACGCGCACGCGAAAACTCAGGGGCTGGGCTGCGGCGGTGCGCGGCGTGCTGGCGAGCGATGAAAGCGAGACCCGGTAACTCTCACGGCTCGCGCCCCGCTGATGTCCAAACTGCCGCGCGCGCGGGGTCGGCGACGGGAATCGACGCAGTTCGAACGACCGCCTGGACGCATCGTTAAGCAAACTGCGATACGATCAGGCCTTGTTGCTGCGCGCAGCACCGCGTCCGCAGCGCCGATAAAGGCGCCTTCCCGGAAGGAGATTTCCAATGCTGAACCGTCGCTCGTTCTGCCAGTGTGCTTCGCTTGCGCTGTTTGCCGGCGCTTCAGTGGGGAGCGCGCGGGCCGAACCCACGGAATGCGCAGTGTTCACGCCGGATCGGCAGCAGCACATCAGTCCCGACGAGGCGATCGCGCGGCTCAAGGCCGGCAACGATCGTTTCGTCACCGGCGCGACGGTCAACTGCGATCTGATGAGACAGGTTCGGGAAACCGCGAAGACGCAGGCGCCGTTTGCGGCCATCGTCGGCTGCATCGATTCGCGGGTACCGCCCGAACTGGTGTTCGACCAGCGCATCGGCGACGTGTTCTGCGCCCGCATCGCAGGCAATTTCATCAACGATGACATCATCGGCAGTCTGGAATTCGCCACCGAGGTCTCCGGCGCACGCGCCATCGTGGTGCTCGGACATTCCAATTGCGGTGCGATCAAGGGCGCGATTGACGGCGTCAAGCTCGGTCATCTGACCGGGGCGCTCGCCCACATTCAGCCCGCGGTTTTAGCCAGCAAGGCCGAGGGCAGGCCTTCGTCGAAAAACGACGCCTTTGTTCAGGCGGTGGCCGAGACCAATGCGCGCATGGCCGCGGCGGCGCTCACAAAGCGGAGCCCGATCCTGAAGGCGCTGGCGGCGAAAGGCGAATTGCGCGTCGCGGCGGCCATGCATGATCTCGCCACCGGACGGGTGAGCTGGTTGAGTTGATGGACGTGGACGTCATTGTGCGGCCGCGGCGGCCTTGCGGCGCAGTTGACGGATTTCCTCGAAACGGGCGGTGACGTCGCGCAGCACCGACACCAGCCCGGTGATGCGGCCGGCGGCGTCCTTGACCGGCACGATGGTGAATTCGAGCGAGATACGCCGGCCGTCCTTGTGAAGCGCGGGAACGGCGAGCACGTCGCCGCTGCTGTAACGGCTCTGCCCGGTCCGCATCACCGCGCGGTATCCGGCCCAGTGCCGGGCGCGCAGGTTTTCGGGAATGATCAAGTCGAGCGACTGGCCGGTCGCCTCGTCCGCGCTATGGCCGAAGATCCTGACCGCCCCGGGGTTCCAGAACGTGACCGCGCCGTCGCGATCGGTGGCGATGATCGCGTCCGCCGATGAATGCAGCAAGGCGGCGGCGATCGCGGAGGTGTCCATCGGCTATCTCGCGATCATCCCGCCCGCGCCGCGGTCTTGCGAAGCTGCAAATGGACCGCGCACTGGCAGCCCGGCGGATGATCGGCGACGTCGGCGGATGCGTCGTTGGCCGGCGGTGGCACCGGCGTCGCGGCGGACTTTCCGGACTGGCCGGGAATGTAGTTCAAAATCGACGCCAGCCAGCGCTCGATCTCGGCGACCTCCATCCCCTTGCGGGCGGCATAGTCCTCGACCTGATCGCGTTCGATCTTGCCGACGCCGAAATACTGGCTTTCGGGGTGGCTGTAATAGAGACCGGAGACCGAGGAGCCGGGCCACATCGCAAAGCTTTCGGTCAGCTCGACGCCGGTGGCGCGGGTCGCATCCAGCAGGCGGAACAGCGTCGCCTTCTCGGTATGGTCGGGCTGCGCCGGATAGCCGGGCGCGGGGCGGATGCCTTTGTATTCTTCCCTGATGAGTTGATCGTTGGTCAGCGCCTCGTCCGGCGCATAGCCCCAGAATTCCGTGCGCACGCGCTGATGCATCCGTTCTGCGAAGGCTTCGGCGAGACGGTCGGCCAGCGCCTTCACCAGGATGGACGAGTAGTCGTCATTGGCGTTCTTGAAGCGCGCGGCGATTTCGTCCTCGCCGAGCCCGGCGGTGACGGCGAAGCCGCCGATATAGTCGGCGATGCCGCTCTCCTTCGGCGCGACGAAGTCCGCCAGCGCGGCGTTGTGGCGGCCGGCGCGCTTCTCGAGCTGCTGGCGTAGCGTGTGATAGGTCGCGATCCGCGTGGTGCGACTTTCGTCGCTATAGACCGCGACGTCGTCGCCGACGCTGTTGGCAGGCCAGAGGCCGATCACGGCGGACGCCTTGAACCACTTCTCCCTGACGATGCGGTCCAGCATCTTGCGGGCGTCGTCGTAGAGCGCGCGCGCGGTCTCGCCCACCACCTTGTCGTCGAGGATCGTTGGGAAGCGCCCGGTCAGTTCCCAGACCTGGAAGAACGGCGTCCAGTCGATCACCTCCGCCAGCTCTTCCAGCGGATAGTCGGTGAAGGCTTTGGTTCCGAGGAATGTCGGCTTGACGGGGCGATAGGCGCTCCAGTCGATCGGCACGGCGTTGGCGCGCGCGGCCGCGAGCGGCAGCCGCTTCTTGTCCTGCTGGGCGCGCAGGTGCGTCGCGGAAATCTTTTCGTATTCCGCGCGCACCCCTGCGGCGTAAGCCTCGCGCCGCTCGGGCGACATCAGAGAGGCGACCACGCCGACGGCGCGGCTCGCATCGTTGACGTGGACCACCGGACCGTTGCGGTAGTTCGGGTCGATCTTCACCGCGGTGTGGACGCGGCTGGTGGTCGCGCCGCCGATCAACAGCGGCAGGTCGAGGCCCTGACGTTCAAGCTCGGCCGCGAAATAGCCCATCTCGTCCAGCGAGGGCGTGATCAGGCCGGAGAGGCCGACGATGTCGGCCTTTTCGGCCTTCGCGGTCTCGATGATCTTGGCGGCCGGCACCATCACGCCGAGGTCGATCACCTCGTAGTTGTTGCACTGGAGCACGATGCCGACGATGTTCTTGCCGATATCGTGGACGTCGCCCTTGACGGTGGCGAGCACGATCTTGCCGGCGGACGTGCTGCTCGCGCCGTCGATGCCGGCGGCCTGGTTGCGCGCCTTCTCCTCTTCCATGAACGGCATCAGGTAGGCGACCGCCTGCTTCATCACGCGCGCCGACTTCACCACCTGCGGCAGGAACATCTTGCCGTCGCCGAACAGGTCGCCGACCACGTTCATGCCGGCCATCAGCGGGCCTTCGATCACCGACAGCGGGCGGTCCACCATCCGCCGCGCTTCCTCGGTGTCCTGCTCGATGTATTCGGTGATGCCATTGACAAGCGCGTGGGAGAGCCGCTTTTCCACCGGCCATTCGCGCCAGGAGAGATCCTTCTCCTTCACTTCCTTGCCCGCGCCGCGGAATTTTTCCGCCAGCGCCAGCAGCCGTTCGCCGGCGCCCGCGTCGCGGTTGAGGACGACGTCCTCACAGGTCTGGCGCAACTCGGGATCGATGTCATCGTAGACGATCATCTGCCCGGCATTGACGATGCCCATATCCATGCCCGCCTTGATGGCGTGATACAGGAACACCGAATGCATCGCCTCGCGCACCGGCTCGTTGCCGCGGAACGAGAACGACAGGTTGGAGACGCCGCCTGAAATATGCGCGTGCGGAAGATTCCGGCGGATCCAGCGCGTCGCCTCGATGAAATCGACGCCGTAGTTGTTGTGCTCCTCCAGACCCGTCGCGATGGCGAAGATGTTCGGATCGAAGATGATGTCTTCCGGCGGAAAGCCGACCTTCTCCGTCAGAATGTCGTAGGCGCGCTTGCAGATCTCCATTTTGCGCTGACAGGTGTCGGCCTGTCCGGTTTCGTCGAAGGCCATCACCACCACCGCCGCGCCGTGGCGGCGCGCGATCCGCGCCTCAAGCAGGAACTTCTCCTCGCCTTCCTTCAGCGAGATCGAGTTCACCACCGGCTTGCCCTGAATGCACTTCAGCCCGGCCTCGATCACGGAGAACTTGGACGAATCCACCATCACCGGCACGCGGGCGATGTCGGGTTCGGACGCGATCAGGTTGAGGAAGGTGACAATCGCCGCTTCCGAGTCCAGAAGGCCCTCGTCCATGTTGACGTCGATGATCTGCGCGCCGTTCTCGACCTGGCTGCGCGCCACGTCGAGAGCCGCGGTGTAGTCGCCTGCCTTGATGAGGTTGCGGAATTTCGCGGAGCCTGTGACGTTGGTGCGCTCGCCGACGTTGACGAAGGGAATATCGGCCGTCAGCGAGAACGGCTCCAGTCCCGACAGCCGCAGTCGCGGGGCGATCGTCGGCACCACGCGCGGCTTGTGCGGCGCGACGGCGGCGGCGATGGCGGCGATATGATCGGGCGTGGTGCCGCAGCAGCCGCCGACCACGTTGACGAGCCCGGCTTGCGCGAACTCGCCGACCAGTCGCGCCATGTAGTCGGGACTCTCATCGTACTGGCCGAATTCGTTGGGCAGGCCCGCGTTCGGATAGGCGCACACCAAGGTATCGGCGACGCGGCCGATGTCGGCGACATGCGCGCGGAGGTCTTCGGCGCCGAGCGCGCAATTGAAGCCGATGGTGATCGGGCTGGCGTGTCGTACCGAATGCCAGAACGCTTCCGGCAACTGGCCCGACAAGAGCCGCCCGGACTTGTCGGTGATGGTGCCGGAGACCATCACCGGAATGGCGATGCCGCGCTCCTCGCCGATCTCGGCGATGGCGTAGAGCGCGGCCTTGGCGTTCAGGGTGTCGAAGACGGTTTCGACCAGCAGCAGATCGGCGCCGCCGTCGAGCAGGCCATTGATCTGCTCGCCATAGGCCTTGCGCAGGTCGTCGAAGGTGACGGCGCGGAAGCCGGGATTGGCGACGTCCGGCGAGATCGACGCGGTGCGGTTGGTCGGGCCGATGGCGCCGGCGACGAAACGCGGCCTGCCGTCGCCGGATTCCGCGCGCCTCGCGGCATTGCGCGCAAGTCGCGCCCCCTCGCGGTTGAGTTCGTAGGCGAGGTCCGACATCTCGTAATCGGCCTGCGCGATCGAGGTCGAGGAAAACGTGTTGGTCTCGACGATGTCGGCGCCGGCCTTGAGATATTCGTAGTGGATGTCCTCGATCGCCTGCGGCTGGGTGAGGATCAGAAGGTCGTTGTTGCCGCGCACGTCGCGATGAAAATTCCTGAACCGCTCGCCGCGAAACGCCGCCTCGTCGAGTTCGAGCCGCTGGATCATGGTGCCCATGGCGCCGTCGAGCACCAGAATGCGCTCGCGCGCGAGGGCGCGGAATTTGTCGGCTACGGCGGAAATATTGCGGGAGGTCATGGCGGATTCGACTCTACTCCCTCTCCCCATCGGGGAGAGGGTTGGGGTGAGGGGGGACCGACGTTGCTTTGGATAAAGTCAGGAGAATCTCGCCCAACACGCCGTCGATATTGGTCAACACGTCGTTGTTCCAGAAACGCAGCACGAGGTAGCCCATCGCGGTAAGAACGTGCGTGCGCTCCGTATCCCGCGAAGCCTGAACCGCGTGCTGGCCGCCATCCAGTTCGATGACGAGCTTACCGCCGGCGCAGCAGAAATCGACCACGAATCTGTCGATCGGCACCTGCCGCTTGAACTTCCATCCGCCGAGTCTTCGATCGCGAAGCCGGAGCCAGAGCGCACGCTCGGCATTCGTTTGTGATTCTCTCAAGCGGCGTGCGACAGGCGTGTTTCTTGTCATCGATTTTACTCGATATGCCCGACCCCCCTCACCCCGACCCTCTCCCCCACGGGGAGAGGGGGAAGCGGCCGCGCGTCGATGGGCCAGCACTTACGCCGCCTTCCGCGCGGCGTCCGGGCGGATGCCGAGCAGGTGGCAGATCGCGAAGACGAGGTCGGCGCGGTTCATGGTGTAGAAGTGGAAGGTATCGACGCCGCGCTTGGCGAGCTTTTGCACCTGTCCCGCCGCCACGGTCGCCGCGACCAGCTTGCGCGTTTCGGCGTCGTCGTCGAGGCCCTCGAACTTTTCGGCGAGCCAGGACGGCACGGTGGTGCCGGCCCTGGTCACGAAGTTTCTCGCCTGCCTGAAATTGTGCATCGGCATGATGCCGGGCACGATCGGAATGAAGATGCCGCGGGCGCGGACGCGATCGAGATAGCGAAGATAAAGGTCGTTGTCGAAAAACACCTGGGTGATGGCGCGGGTCGCGCCGGCATCGACCTTGGCCTTCAGGACATCGATGTCGGCATCGATGTCGGGGCTTTCCGGGTGCTTCTCCGGATAGGCCGAGACCGAGACCTCGATATCGCCATGCCGCCGCTTGATGCCGGCGACCAGATCGGCCGAGCTGCGATAGCCCTCGGGGTGGGTGCTGTAGGCGGTGCCGATGCCGCCCGGCGGGTCTCCCCGCAGCGCGACGATATGGCGGACGCCGATGTCGCGATAGCGGCTGACGATCTCGTCGATTTCCCCGCGCGCGGCGCCGACGCAAGTCAGATGCGCCGCCGGCCGCAGTTCGGTTTCGGACAGGATGCGCGCGATCGTCGAATGGGTGCGTTCACGGGTCGATCCGCCGGCGCCGTAGGTGACGGAGACGAAGCTCGGGTCCAGCGGCGCAAGGCGGGTGACGGTGTCCCACAGATTGCGCTCCATCTCCTCGGTCTTGGGCGGAAAGAACTCGAACGAGATCGCGGGGCGTTTTTGCGCAACAACGTCGTCATGCACCGGAGCGGAAGGGTCGATCATCGCTCGTCAAACTCCACTTCGTCGGCCTCAATATTTTCCGCCAGACGGGTCGCTTCGAAAAATGAGCACCGCCTCGACGGCCGGCGGTTCAGTCAAGGCATTCCAGACAGAATAGCCCAGGAGTCTCGCCCGATGTGATGGGAAATAGCCCAATAATCCTGATAAATAGGGCGAAAGATCTCAATATGCCAGTTTTGTGGGCAGCAATTCTTACAATCAAATAATTGATTATACTGTACTAATTGATAAAATGTTTTTGGGAAAAAATAGTTTATCAAAAGATGGTAACTTATCTGCCCAACCATATCGAGGCGCGAGCGCGCCACAGGCTGCGATCAGCCCGCCTGTTCGCGGAAGGTCGCGCGGAACGGATGAGCCGGATAGACCCCGACGATACGAAGCTCCTTGGAGAAAAACGTCAACTCCTCGAGCGCAAAAGTCAGCGCGCGGTCGTCGGGGTGGCCTTCGACATCGGCATAGAATTGCGTCGCGAAGAAATTGCCGTCGACCATGTAACTCTCGAGTTTTGTCATGTTGACGCCGTTGGTGGCGAAGCCGCCCATCGCCTTGTAGAGCGCGGCCGGCAGGTTGCGCACCCGGAAGACGAAGCTGGTGACCAGCGGCCCGGATCCCTGTTCGGCCCAGCGGGCCTCTCGCGCCAGCACCACGAAACGCGTGGTGTTGTGGGCCTCGTCCTCGATGTCCTCGGCCAGGATGTCGAGGCCGTGGATGTCCGCGGCAAGGCGCGAGGCGATCGCCGCGCAACTGCTGTCGCCGCGCTCGGCGACGATGCGCGCCGCGCCCGCGGTGTCGCCGGAAATGATCGGCCTGATCCCGAGCTTGCGGATGATGCGGCGGCATTGCCCTAGCGCGTGAACGTGGCTTTCGACGGTCTTGATGCCGGCGAGCGTCGCCCCGCGCGGCGCCACCAGTTGATGCCGGACCGGCAGGAAGTATTCGCCGACGATGAACAGTCCGGATTGCGGCAACAGGTAGTGAATGTCGGCGACGCGGCCGGCGACCGAATTCTCGATCGGGATCATGCCGAGGCCGGCTTCGCCTGATGCGATCGCGGCGAGAGCATCTTCGAAGGTCGCGCACGCCAACGGCTCGGCGTCGGGATAGGCATCGGCAATGGCGATGTGCGAATTCGCGCCAGGCTCGCCCTGGAAAGCGATTTTCATGGTCTGGGTCATGACGTCTTCTATCAGCCGGTCAGGTTTTCGCCAGCCAGAATACGGCGCGCGGTTTCGAGGTCGGCGGGGGTGTCGACGCCCCGCGGCACGTCATCCACGATCATGATGTCGATCCGCATTCCGTCTTCGAGCGCCCGCAACTGTTCGAGCCTTTCCTGCTGCTCCAGCGGCGAGGGCGGCAGTTCGACGAAGCGTTGCAGGGCCTTGCGGCGATAGGCGTAGAGCCCGATGTGGTGGTAGCGCGGCCCGTCGCCGTGTGGCGCGGTGGCGCGGGTGAAATAGAGCGCGCGCAGCCGGCGCGGAGCGACCCGCGATCCCACGGCCTTGACGACGTTCGGGTTGGTGGCCTCTTCCTCGGTGTGGATTTCGGCGGCCAGCGTCGCGATATCGACCGCGGGGTCGGCCAGAGGCTGGAGCACGTCGCGGATAATGTCGGGGCGGATGGTCGGGAAATCGCCCTGCAGGTTGACGATCGTCTCGATACGGCCTTCGGGGTCAAGCCGGCCGAGCGCCTCGAACACGCGGTCGGATCCGGACGGGTGGTCGGCGCGCGTCATGATCGCTTCGCCGCCATGGGCCGTCACCGCGGCCGCGATGGCGGGCGTGTCGGTTGCGACGGCGACGCGGCCGATCCCGGCGGCCTCCGCGCGCCGCAGGACGTGGACGACCATCGGCAGGCCGCCGATATCGAGAAGCGGTTTTCCGGGCAGTCGGGTGGCGGCCATGCGGGCCGGAATCAGCACCAGATTGCGAGTGTCGGTCATCGGTCGGGAAGTCCGCGGCCCGGAGAACATGATCGGAAATCGGGCGGTTTTTCAAAGGCTGCAGCGTTTATACGGGTTGTCAGGACATGGGCAAACCGTTATTCGTCCCGCCGCCCCCGGCGATATACTGATCGGTCGTCGCGGCGGCATTCGGTGGTCGTCCGCTCGGCCCCTCGCCGACCGTGGAAGACCTGGAGCCTGAAGACAGAGCCTGGCAAGGACTGGAGCCTGACCGAAAATGGACTCCTTCGATATCAATAAATTTCTCGGCGTGCTGCTGGGCACCTGCATTTTCGTGCTGGTCATGAATCTCGTTGCCCAGACCATTTTCGCGCCGGTCGTGCCGGCGAAGCCGGGTTTCAAGATTGACGTCAAGGAAGAGCCGGCGGCGGCTGCCAAGGAAGCCAAGGCTGACAATGCGGCCAAGCCGGCTGCCGAGGCGTCGATCGCGAAGCTGCTGCAGACGGCGTCGGTCGAGAAAGGCGCCGCTGCGGCCAAGAAGTGCGCCGCCTGTCATACTTTTGAGAAGGGCGGGCCGAATCGTGTGGGTCCCAATCTCTACGGCATTGTCGGAGAGCCGCGCGGCCAGGGTCGCGGGTTCAATTTTTCGGAGGCCATGAAAGCCAAGGGCGGCACCTGGACCTTCGAGGAGTTGAACAAGTTCCTCGCCAACCCGAAGGGCTACATCCCCGGCACCGCCATGTCGTTCGCCGGCGTGCCGAAGGACAGCGACCGCGCCGACATTATTGCTTATCTGAACAAGAACTCCGACAAGCCGGAGCCGCTGCCGGCCGTCACGAAATAGCTGCGCTGGCCTTCGGTGTGGCACGAGGGGCGAATGTGAGCCGCGAGGATTTCCCGGCCACATCGCCAACGGTTCTCCAATTCTCCCGACGTTTCACCGCACAAGTGCGGGAGGTGGGGTAGCGTCATCCCGAAAAACCGACATAATCGGCCGAAACAGTACGTCGCGCCGTAGCATTGGCGCGCCCGACAAATCGCAGGAATTTTGCTTTTGGCCTTCACCCGACGACGTCTTCTTCATGGCGGAGCCCTGATTGCAGCCGCTCCCGCGATTAAAGTCCTGACCGGCGCTCCGGCGTTTGAGGCGGCCCGCGCGCAGGCTGAGTCGGCCGCTCTCAAATGGCGGCATGGGGTTTCGCTGTTCGGCGACGTGAAATATCCGGAAGGCTTCAAGTACTTCGATTATGTCAATCCGGATGCACCCAAGGGCGGCACGGTGCGGCAGATCGCGCTTGGCACCTTCGACAATTTCAACCTTGTCGTGTCGGGGGTGAAGGGCTCGATCGCCGGAGCGGTCGGGCTCATCTATGAGTCGTTGACGACGCCATCGCTGGACGAGGTCGCGACGGAGTACGGCGCGCTCGCGGAGTCGGTCGGCTATCCCGACGATTTCTCCTTCGTGACCTATCGGCTGCGCGCGCAAGCGAAGTGGCACGATGGCAAGCCGGTGACGCCGGACGACGTGATTTTCTCGCTCAATTCGTTCAAGACGCATCATCCGTTCTATGCCGCCTATTATCGCCACGTCGCCAAGGTGGAGAAGACCGGTGAGCGCGACGTCACCTTCACCTTCGACGCGCCAGGAAACCGCGAACTGCCGCAAATCGTCGGACAACTGGTGGTGCTTCCCAAGCACTGGTGGGAAGGCACCGATGACGCCGGCAAGAAGCGCGACATTTCCGCGACCACGCTGGAGCCGCCGCTCGGCAGCGCCGCATACAGGATCAAGGGTTTCGAGGCGGCGCGTTCGGTCACGCTGGAGCGGGTCAAGGATTACTGGGGCTTGAACACCGGCTTCAATGTGGGCCGCAACAATTTCGACGAGTTGCGCTACGAGTATTTCCGCGACAGCACCGTTGCGCTCGAGGCCTTCAGGGGCGGCCAGATCGACTGGCGCATGGAGAACGTGGCCAAGAACTGGGCCACCGCTTATGACTTTCCGGCGGTGAAGGAAGGGCGCGTCATCCTGGAGGAATTCCCCAATCGCAGCTCGGGCGTGATGCAGGCATTTGCTCCCAACCTTCGCCGCGACAAGTTCAAGGACGCGCGGGTGCGGCGGGCGCTGAATTTCGCCTTCGATTTCGAGACCATGAATGAGCAACTTTTCTTCGGTCAGTACAAGCGCATCGCAAGCTATTTCGAGGGTACCGAACTGGCATCGAGCGGCCTGCCCGAGGGCCGGGAGCTTGAAATCCTCGAAACCGTCCGCGCTGAAGTCCCCCCGTCCGTGTTCACGACGCCCTACAGCAATCCGGTCGGCGGAAGTTCCGAGGCGGTTCGCAACAACCTGCGCGAGGGCATGAAACTCCTGAAAGAGGCGGGTTACGAAGTGCGCGGCGGCAGGCAGGTCGACGGCAAGACCGGCGCGCCGTTCGAGATCGAACTGCTGTCGGAAGATCCGAGTTTCGAACGGGTCCTGCTGTCCTACAAGCCTTCGCTGGAGCGCATGGGTCTTACCGTCAGCATCCGGACCATCGATTCGACACAGTACGAGAACCGGCTGCGGAACTGGGACTTCGACATGGTGGTCGCGTCGTGGGGCGAATCCCTGTCGCCGGGCAACGAACAGCGCGAGTTCTGGGGCTCGCGTGCGGCGGACATGCCCGGCTCGCGCAACGTTGTCGGCATCAAGAATCCCGCCATCGACAAGCTGATCGAGCGCGTGATCTTCGCCAAAGATCGCGCCGATCTGGTTGCCGCGACCCACGCGCTCGACCGCGTGCTGCTGCATCATAATTATGTCGTGCCGCAGTGGACCTATTCGAAAGTGCGCACGGCGCGATGGGATCGCTTCGGCCGGCCGGTCGAAATGCCGAAGTACGGTCTTGCGGCTTTCCCGGCGTTGTGGTGGTACGACGCCGACAAGGCGGCCAAGGTCGGCAATCGATCTTGAGGAGTTTCGTGCGGATGAGCCAGCCCAGCCGCCGGCAGGTGATAGGTCTCGGTATCGGTGCGGCAGCCACGGCCTGGTTCCGGCCGGCGGCCGCGGCCGGCGCGGAGACCGACTCCCAAGGAGAATCTCATGGCATGTCGGCGTTCGGCGACCTGAAATATCCGGCCGACTTCCATCATTTCGATTACGTCAATGCCGATGCGCCGAAGGGCGGACTGTTCTCGACCATTCCCTCGAGCCGCGCCTTCAATCAATCGTTCTTCACCTTCAATTCCCTCAACGCCTTTATCCTGAAAGGCGACGGCGCGAAAGGCATGGAGATGACGTTCACGTCGCTGATGGCGCGCGCAGGCGACGAGCCCGATGCGATGTATGGCCTGGCCGCGAAGTCGGTTCGCATCTCCGCCGACGGACTGACTTATCGCTTCACCATGCGGCCGGAGGCGCGGTTTCATGACGGGCAGAAGCTGACCGCGCGCGACGCCGCCTTTTCGCTGACGATTCTCAAGGCCAAGGGGCATCCCCTGATCACGCAGCAGATGCGCGACGTGGTGAGCGCGGAAGCATCCGACGATGCGACGCTGGTCGTGACCTTCGCAGCGAAGCGCGGACGCGACGTGCCGCCGTTCGTCGCCGGCCTGCCGATCTTTTCGCGAGCCTACTACACCGCGCATCCGTTCGAGGAATCGACGCTCGACATTCCGCTCGGCAGCGGGCCGTACAAGGTCGGCCGGTTCGAACCCAATCGTTTTATCGAATTCGATCGCGTGAAGGACTGGTGGGGCGCCGACCTTCCGGTCTGCCGCGGCAGCTACAATTTCGACACGGTGCGGTTCGATTTCTATCGCGACCGCGACGTGGCCTTCGAGGGCTTCTCCGGCCACAGCTACCTGTACCGCGAGGAGTTCACGTCGCGGATCTGGAATACGCGCTACGATTTCCCGGCGCTGATTAATGGCCGCGTCAAGCGCGAGCAGTTGCCGGACGAGACGCCGTCCGGCGCGCAAGGCTGGTTCATCAACACCCGACGCGACAAGTTCAAGGACCCGCGCGTCCGCGAGGCGCTCGACTGCGCTTTCGATTTCGAGTGGACCAACAAGAGCATCATGTACGGGGCCTACGTGCGGACGGTGTCGCCGTTCCAGAATTCCGACCTGATGGCGACCGGTCTGCCGTCGCCGGAAGAGGTGGCGCTGCTGGAGCCGTTCCGCGGCAAGGTGCCCGACGAGGTGTTCGGCATGCCGTTCGTGCCGCCGGTGTCCGACGGTTCCGGGCAGGACCGCAAGCTGTTGCGCAGGGCCACGCAACTGCTCAACGACGCGGGCTTTCATATCAAGGACGGCAAGCGGGTGACCCCGCAGGGCGAAGTGTTCCGCGTCGAGTTCCTGCTCGACGAGCCCGCGTTCGAGGCCCATCACATGCCGTATATCAAGAACCTCGGAACCCTCGGCATCGAGGCGACGCTGCGGCTCGTCGATCCCGTGCAGGCGAGGGCGCGACGCGACGACTTCGATTTCGATATGGTGATCGAACGTTTCGGCTTCTCGACCGTTCCGGGCGACTCGCTGCGGCCGTTCTTTTCGTCGCGGGCAGCGAGGACCAAGGGATCGAACAACCTCGCCGGGATCGCCGATCCCGCGGTCGATGCCCTGATGGAACAGGTGATCGCGGCCGATACTCGCGCAAAACTCGTGTTCGCCGCGCGCGCGCTGGACCGCGTCATTCGCGCCGGCCGTTACTGGGTGCCGCAATGGTACTCGAACGTGCATCGGCTGGCCTATTGGGACGTCTTCGCCCATCCGCCGAGCCTGCCGAAGTATCTCGGCGTGATGGCGCCTGACATCTGGTGGTCGCAGCCGGCCAAACCGGCCTCATCCGGACAGGCGAAATAGGCATGAGCGCTTATATCGTCCGCCGCCTCCTTTTGATGATTCCCACGTTGCTGGGCATCCTGTTCGTGTCGTTCGTCGTGGTGCAGTTCGCGCCCGGCGGTCCGGTCGAGCGCGTGATCGCGCAACTCAGCGGTTCGGACACCGGCGGAATGTCGCGCATTTCCGGATCGTCCGGCGGCGATTTCGGCGCGCGCAGCCAGGTCGGAGCGTCTTCCGACGCCATCAATTCGAAATACCGCGGCGCGCAGGGGCTCGATCCCGCCTTCATCAAGAGCCTCGAAAAGCAGTTCGGCTTCGACAAGCCGGCGCCCGAACGCTTTCTGCTGATGTTGTGGAACTTCTCCCGTTTCGATTTCGGCAAAAGCTATTTCCGCGACACCACCGTGATCCAGCTCATCAAGGAGAAGCTGCCGGTTTCGATGTCGCTCGGCATCTGGATGACGCTTCTGACCTACCTGATTTCGATCCCGCTCGGAATCCGTAAAGCCGTGAAAGACGGATCGCGCTTCGACACCTGGACCTCGGCGGTGATTATCGTCGGCTTTGCGATCCCCGGATTTCTGTTTGCGATCCTGCTCATCATCCTGTTCGCCGGCGGATCGTTCTTCAGCATCTTCCCCTTGCGCGGATTGACGTCGGACGGCTGGAGCCAGTTTCCCTGGTACTGGAAGATCCTCGACTATTTCTGGCATCTGACGCTGCCCATCGTCTCGATGGCGCTTGGCGCCTTCGCGACCATGACGCTGCTGACCAAGAATTCGTTCCTCGACGAAATCCGCAAGCAGTACGTGATGACGGCGCGCGCCAAGGGGTGCAGCGAACGACAGGTGCTTTACAATCACGTGTTTCGCAACGCCATGCTGATCGTCATTGCCGGCTTTCCCGGCGCATTCGTTCACGCCTTCTTTTCAGGGTCGCTTTTGATCGAAACCATCTTCTCGCTCGACGGGCTCGGCCTTCTGGGTTTCGAGAGCGTGCTCAACCGCGACTATCCCGTGGTGTTCGGCACGCTCTTCATCTTTTCGCTGATCGGGCTTGTCATCAACCTGATCTCCGACCTGACCTATATGTGGATCGACCCGCGGATCGACTTCGAGGCGCGGGAGGTCTGATGACGGTGACGTTGCCAAAGCCCGTCGAAGCCGAAGCCGTCTCGCCGCTCGGCGAGGCCGTGCCGCCGGGACGGCATCGGCTCCGTCTGTCGCCGCTCAACCGCCGCCGCTGGCAGAGTTTCAAATCGAACCGGCGCGGCTACTGGTCGCTCTGGATATTCACGATCCTGTTCGTCATTTCGTTGTTCGCGGAATTGATCGCCAACGACCGGCCGTTGCTGATCCGGTTCGACGGGCACTTCTATTTTCCGGCATTCGTGACCTATCCGGAAACCGCGTTCGGCGGCGATTTCGAGACCGCCGCCGATTATCGCGACCCCTATGTTCAGAAGCTGATCAAGGGCAAGGGCGGCACCATCATCTGGCCGCCGATCCGCTATTCCTACGACACCCACAACCTCGATCTGCCGACGCCGGCGCCCTCGAAGCCGACCTGGCTCTTGACCGAGGCCGAATGCAAGGACGTGGTGCAGCGCAAGCACCTCACGGGCTGCCGCGATCTCGAATACAACTGGCTCGGGACCGACGATCAGGGCCGCGATGTCGTGGCGCGGCTGATTTACGGATTCCGGATTTCGGTGCTGTTCGGGCTTTGCCTGACCATCGTGTCGTCGGTCATCGGCATCGCCGCTGGCGGCGTGCAGGGCTATTTCGGCGGCTGGGTCGATCTCGCCTTCCAGCGCTTCATCGAGGTCTGGACCGCGATTCCCTCGCTCTACCTGCTCCTGATCCTGTCGTCGGTGCTGGTGCCGGGATTCTTCGTGCTGCTCGGCATCCTGCTGCTGTTTTCATGGGTGTCGCTGGTCGGTCTGGTGCGCGCCGAATTCCTGCGCGGCCGCAACTTCGAATACATCACGGCGGCGCGGGCGCTCGGCGTGTCGAATGCAACCATCATGTTCCGTCACCTTCTGCCGAACGCCATGGTCGCGACCATGACGTTCCTGCCCTTCATCGTGTCGTCGTCGGTGATGACCCTGACCGCGCTGGATTTCCTCGGCTTCGGTCTGCCGCCGGGTTCGCCCTCGCTCGGCGAAATGCTGGCGCAGGGCAAGGCCAACGTGCAGGCGCCGTGGCTCGGCTTCACCGGATTTTTCGCGCTCGCGATCATGCTGTCGCTTTTGATCTTCATCGGCGAGGCGGTGCGCGATGCCTTCGATCCGCGCAAGACGTTCAGGTAAGGCTCGCATGGACGCCATCGATCAGCCGCTGCTCGAGGTTCGCGACCTGTCCGTCGCGTTTCACCATGCCGGCGGAACGTCGGTCGCCGTCGATCGCATTTCGTTCGATATCAAGCGCGGCGAGTGCGTGGCGCTGGTCGGCGAATCCGGGTCCGGGAAATCCGTCAGCGCGCTGTCGGTCCTCAAGCTGCTGCCCTATCCGGCGGCGTCGCACCCCTCCGGCCATATCCGCTTCGAGGGCCGCGAGTTGCTCGGCCTGTCCGAACGCGAGATCAGGAGCATTCGCGGCAATGATATCTCGATCATCTTCCAGGAGCCGATGACCTCGCTCAATCCGCTGCACACGATCGAATCGCAGATCGGCGAGACCCTGCTGTTGCACGGCGGGGCTCGCGGCGCGACGGCGCGGCGGCGCACGATTGAGCTATTGACGCAGGTCGGCATTCCCGAGCCGGAAACCCGGCTCGCCAGCTATCCGCACCAGTTGTCCGGCGGCCAGCGCCAGCGCGTGATGATCGCGATGGCGCTCGCCAACGAACCCGACCTTCTGATCGCGGATGAGCCGACGACAGCGCTCGACGTCACCGTGCAGGCGCAGATCCTGGCGCTGCTGGCGGATATCCGCGCCCGGCTCGGAATGAGCCTTTTGTTCATCACCCACGATCTCAGCATCGTCCGCCGCATCGCCGACCGTGTCTACGTGATGAATGGCGGAAAGATCGTCGAGAAGGGGCCGGTCGCGCAGGTCTTCGAATCGCCGCGGCATCCCTACACGCGCGAGCTTCTGGCCGCGGAGCCGAAGCCCGATCCGGCGCCGCCGCGCCCCGAATCGCCGGTCGTGATCGCCGCCGACGATCTCAAGGTGTGGTTTCCGATCCGGCGCGGGGTGCTGCGCAAGACGGTCGGCCATATCAAGGCGGTGGACGGCGTGACGCTGACAGTGCGCAAGGGCGAGACGCTTGGCGTCGTCGGCGAATCCGGATCCGGCAAGACCACGCTCGGGCTGGCGCTGTTGCGGCTGATCTCGTCGGACGGCCCGATCGTGTTCCTCGGCAAGAACATCCAGGGTTTGCGTTTCAAGCAGATGCGGCCGTTCCGCCGCGACATGCAGATCGTGTTTCAGGATCCGTTCGGGGCGCTGAGCCCGCGGATGTCGGTCGGCGATATCGTGGCCGAGGGCTTGAGCGTGCATCAGCGCTCGCTGTCCGACGCCGAACGCGAGGCGCGGGTGGTCAAGGCGCTGACGGATGTCGGGCTCGATCCAGCGACGCGCTTTCGCTATCCGCACGAATTCTCCGGCGGCCAGCGCCAGCGCATCAGCATCGCGCGCGCCGTGGTGCTGGAGCCGGATTTCGTCGTTCTGGACGAGCCGACCAGCGCGCTCGACATGCTGTTCCAGGCGCAGATGGTCGATCTCCTGCGCGATCTGCAGCGCAAGCGCGATCTGACCTACATGTTCATCTCGCACGACCTGCGCGTGGTCGCCTCGCTCGCCAGCCATCTCATCGTGATGCGGCACGGCAAGGTGGTGGAGGAGGGGCCGGCATCGGCATTGTTCAAGAGCCCGAAGTCGGATTACACGCGCGCGCTGTTCGCCGCGGCGTTCCGGCTGGAGACTGCAAACGTGGAAGCCTGAGACCCCGTTTGGGGTTCGTGTCGGACGTGTCCCGGCTCAGCACCGCAGCGCTGGCGCGCTGCGGTGCATCCGGGACACGGGCGCTGCTACAGCCGCCTCACGCTGGTCACGTCGCTTCCTGCCGCCCTGATGCGGGCGATCGCTTCGTCAATGTCCTCGATGGCTGTTGCCATGTGATGCGCGTTGGCGTGGACAAGCGTGGTTGCGTTGCGGACGATGGCGACGTGGCCTTTCCAGAAGATGAGGTCGCCGCGCCGCGGCTGTTGCGCCTCTGCTGGTGACAACGCGCGTCCCAAAGCGGTTTCCTGCATGTCGCTGTCGCGCGGACAACGGATGCCGGCGGCGTTGAGCGCCACCTGCACGAGACCGGAGCAGTCGATGCCGAGACTGGTCTTGCCGCCCCAGAGATAAGGCGTTCCGGCGAACATTTCGGCGACCGCGACGAAATCGCCGGCGATATGATCGAGCGGCGCGACATGGACCGCGGGGATGTAGAGATCGCCGGACGCGATGGCGAAGACGCCGTCATGACGCTGGACGCTCAGGCGCGCGCCGAGCGGCAGCGTCTGCGCCGGCGCGAGTTTGATCGACGGCCCCGGAAAGGCGAACGTCCGCAGCGCGATGACCTTGTGGGTCGGTGCTGCGCGGGGCCTTGCAAGCGCGCGGTCGGGAATCCATCCGACATAGCCGTCGCTTTTCAATTGGCACCAGGCCCAGCCTTCGGCGCTGTGATCGTAGACCGTGACGCGCTCGCCGTAGAGAGCCTGGGTGTCAATCATGGCGTCGGGCGCAGGCCCGCGCTGCAGCGGCGCAACGGCGTCGACGACCTCGCGCTCCTCGCCGTCGACGTAGCGCGCGGCCTTGATCCGGCCTTCGAGATAACGCGCGGCAATGTCGGGCCGCGCCGGCGTCAGGCGCGGATCATCCATGACGTTCGCCCAGCAGTCGGTAGATCGCGCGCACGGCCTGGCATTCGCCGCCCTCGGGTCGCGCCGGCTTCGCCGACGGCGTCCAGCCGTAGATGTCGACGTGAAGCCAGCTTGTCGTCGCCTCGACGAAGCGTTGCAGGAACAGCGCGCAGGTGATCGAACCGGCGAAGCCGCCCGATGGCGCATTGTTGATGTCGGCGACCTTGGAATCCAGCCACGCGTCGTAAGCGGGCCATAGCGGCATCCGCCACAGCGGATCGTTCTCGGCCTGCGCGCAGCGCGCGACGTCGCGCGCGAGTGTCTCGTCGTTCGTATAGAAAGGCGGAATGTCCGGTCCGAGCGCAACGCGCGCCGCGCCGGTGAGCGTGCCGAGATCGATCAGAAGATCGGGTTTGTCTTCATCGGCCAGCGCCAGCGCGTCGGCGAGAACCAGCCGGCCTTCGGCGTCGGTGTTGCCGATTTCCACCGTCGGTCCCTTGCGCGACGGAAAGATATCCAGCGGTCGAAACGCGTTGCCGGCCACCGCGTTCTCCACCGCCGGGATCAGGACGCGCAGCCGGATTTTCAGCTTCGCATCCATGACCGTCTGCGCCAAAGCCAGCACATTGGCCGCGCCGCCCATGTCCTTCTTCATGATCTGCATGCCGCTGGCGGGTTTGAGATCGACGCCGCCGGTGTCGAAGCAGACGCCTTTGCCGACCAGCGTGACCTTCGGATGCGCCGGGTCGCCCCAGGCGATGTCGATCAGGCGCGGCGCGCGCGGCGACGCCATTCCGACCGCGTGGATCAGCGGGAAATTCCTGTGCCTCAGATCGTCGCCGACGATGCAACGGAATTCCGCGCCGAAGTGCTGCGCGAGATTCTGCGCCACTGCGGCGAGTTCTTCCGGTCCCATGTCGTTGGCGGGCGTGTTGATGAGATCGCGGGCGAGCGCCGCGGCGTCCGCCATCCGCGAGATATCGGCGACGTCGACGCCATCGGGCGGCACCAGCCGCGCTTTCGGCGCGTCGGCCTTGCGGTAGCGATCGAAGCGGTAGCTGCCGAGCGCAAAGGCCAGCGTCGCGAGATGCATATCATCGGTCGCGTTGGCGAAGCGGAATGTGCCGGCGGGCAGCAGGCCCGGCAGCTTGCCGGCGAGGAAGGGATCGTGCGAGCGGCCCGCCGTATCGCCGAGTCCGAAAAGGATGTGCGAGACCTCGCCGCTCGCTCCGGGCAGCGCGAGGTACTGTCCCGCCTTCGCCGCAAAGCCGTTCGCCTCGGCGAACCGGCGCGCCGGACCGTCGAGCGTTGCGCCGGTTTTTTCCCATGCCGCCGCGGCCACGAGGGTGATCGGAACGGCCTCCCCGGCCGGCGCGGTCGAAAACGCGGGATGCATGGTTGTCTCGATCTCTGTTCGATGAGGGAAAGTCTAGCGGCTATAGCATTTTCGCGCGAAGTGGAATCCGGTTCGCGTGAAGAAAATGCGTCAAATCAAGCATCTGGAGTCTTTCGCCGTTTCCGTGAAACGGTGAGAGACTTCAGGCGCGCGGGCGTCGGTCGGCGTAGTTAACCAGACGTTAGGGTTAACAGTCTATTGCTGAAATCGTCCGGCTTTCCGATCAGCCCGCGAATTGTGAGTCAAAGTGCCATGCGTCAGCAATCTTGTCTCGCCAGGCTTCTCGCATCCGCCGCTGTGACGGCGCTGCTGGCGATCGGCCTCGGCGGTTGTCAAACCACGGGCATGTCCGATATCACCGGCTCGCTGGGCGTGAAGGCAAATCTTGAATCCGATCCTCATCGCGCTGTGGAAATCTATGGCGAGCGATTTCGCGCCAATCCCCGCGATCCCGACGTCGCCTTGAAATACGGACAGGCGTTGCGCGCCATCGGGCAACGTGCCCAGGCCGTCGCGGTGCTTGAGCGCGCCGCGATCCTCAATCCTGGCAACAAGGCGGTGCTCGCCGGCTGGGGGCGGGCGCTGGCCGATAACGGTCAGTCACAGGAGGCATTCGATGTGCTCAGCCGGGCGCACACGCCGGCAAATCCGGACTGGCGGATTCTCTCGGTGCAGGGAACCACGCTCGACAAGCTCGGCCGTCACGACGAAGCGCGCCGCTATTATGCGAGCGCACTCAGGCTCATGCCGAACGAGCCGTCGGTGCTGTCCAATCTGGGCATGTCCTATGTCCTGACCAAGGACCTTGCAAAAGCCGAGGAGGTACTGCGCCGCGCTTATGCCGGCGCTCGGTCCGACAGCCGGATCCGGCAGAATCTGGCGCTTGTCGTCGGCCTGCAGGGCCGGTTCGACGAGGCTGAGAGCATCGTGAAGGCCGATCTGCCCGCCGACGAGGCCGAAGCCAACGTCGCCTATCTCAAGCAGATGCTGGGGCGCGGCGGCAATGCGCGCGCCGGCGCGGGTGATGCTCTCGGCCCGCATTCCAGCAGGTCGTGAAGACCTGGAGAAAAGCCTGAACGCGGTTCGTGGCGGGGAGCGACCGGCCTGGCGGATTCCCCGGCGGGCCGATTGCAGGCCTCAATGCATCTGGGCCGCGACCTTGATGCCGGTCGGTCCGAGAATGACCACGAACAATACGGGCAAAAAGAACACGATCATCGGGACCGTCAGCTTGGGCGGCAGGGCGGCCGCCTTCTTCTCGGCTTCGGACATGCGCATGTCGCGGTTTTCCTGAGCCATCACGCGAAGGCTCTGGGAGAGCGGAGTGCCGTATCGTTCCGACTGCTGGAGCGCGAGGCACACGGACTTCACGCCTTCGACCCCGGTGCGTTTCGCCAGGTTCTCATAGGCGACCTTGCGGTCCTGAAGATAGGACAGCTCGGCCGTGGTCAGCGTGAACTCCTCGGCCAGAGCGACCGACTGGGACCCGATTTCCGTGCTGACCCTGCGAAACGCGACTTCGATGGACATGCCGGATTCGATGCAGATCAGCAGCAGATCGAGCGCGTCCGGAAAGGCTCGCTTGATCGAGAGCTGGCGCTTGGCAATGGCGTTCTTCAGAAACAGCATCGGTGCTTGCAGGCCGAGGAACGCGGCGCCGATGCAGATGCCCACCTTGAGCGGCATGGAATGCTGCATGCCCGATAACAGAAAAACGTAGCCGGCGGCCCCCATCAGCATCACGATCGGGGTGACCATGCGGAAGAACAGGAAGGTGATGTAGGGAGCCTGACCGCGATACCCCGCCATGACGAGCTTCTCGCGCGCGGCCTCCTGAGCCACCCACTTTCCGAGATTGAGATCTTCCACGACCCTCGAGACGAGTTGCTTTGGAGCTTGACGTAACGAGACCTTTTCGGATTTCGCGAGACGCTCGCGCTCGCGCTGCCTGATGCGCTCGCGCTCGCTGGCGACCGCCTTCATCCGCTTGGCGAGGCCCTCCGCCGCGAAGAACGGCGTAATCAGCGTGTAGGCAGTCGCGCTGGCGGCAATGGCGGCGAGAACCATCGTCATGAACCGGGGATCGTGAATTTTTTCGATCAGAAGGTCGAGCATGTTGCACCGTCAGAAGTCGAAATTGATCATTTTCTTCATCACGAAGATGCCGGCCGACATCCATATGACGCAGCCGGCCAGCATCAGCCGCCCGGTAGGATGGGTCCACAGCAGCGCGATGTAATCCGGCGTGGTCAGATAGACCAGCAGCATGACGACCGGAGGCAGCGCGCCGATGATGGTGGCCGACGCTTTTGCTTCCATCGACATGGCCTGGATCTTTTCGGCCATCTTCTTGCGGTCGCGCAGCACCTTGGACAGATTGCCGAGAGCCTCGGACAGATTGCCGCCGGATTTCTGCTGGATCGCGACAACGATGCCGAAGAAGTTCGCTTCGGGTAGCGGCATCCGCTCGTACAGCCGGGAACAGGCGTCGCCGAGCGGCATGCCGATCGCTTGCGTCTCGATGATCGCCGCAAATTCGCTTTTCAACGGCTCCGGCGAGTCGGCCGCGACGACCTTGAGGGATTCGAACAGAGGCAGGCCGGCCTTGATGCCGCGTACGATTACATCCACCGCATCCGGAAGCGCGCGCAGAAAGGCCTTCTCGCGACGCGTTTTGAGGAAGCCCAGCAGCCAGCGCGGCAAACCGAAGCCCGCCGCGAAGGCAAGCCCGATGGCGGCGATAGGCCCGGCGTCGAGCATGAGCGGAACCGCAAAACAGACCGCCGCCAAAATGCCGGAGACGATCAGGAATTTCTCCTTCGACCAGGACAGGCCCGCCTGGGCGATCCGGTTGTTGAGCGTGATCTTGCTGTCGCGCCTGTTGCGCTGCTCGATTTCCCGCAGCGATCCCTCGATCTGTTCGCGCCGCGAGCGCTGGGCCCGGTCGATCTGGCGGACCGCCGGCGCAGTCCGCGCGAACGCGGCACGGCGCTTCTCCGCCTTTGCCTCTCCGGACATCGCCGGATACAGAAATACCCATGCGATGCCGCCCACCGCGGTCGCAGCCATGAATGCCAGTGCGAGGGTCTGCAAGTTCATGGGCGTCCTCAGATATCGATCTTGACTTCCGCCGCATCCAGCGCTGCCGCGAGCCGCTTTTCTTCATTGTAATATCGCGCGCGTTCCCAGAACCGCGGACGGCCGATTCCCGTCGAACGGTGCCGACCGATCACCTTTCCGTTGGCGTCCTCGCCAAGCAGATCGTAGACGAAGATATCCTGGGTAATGATGGTGTCGCCTTCCATCCCCATCAACTCGGTGATGTGAGTGATGCGCCGCGAGCCGTCGCGAAGACGGGCAGCCTGGATGATGATATCGATCGAAGCGCAGATCATTTCGCGAATGGTGCGCGAAGGCAACGCGAAGCCGCCCATCGTGATCATCGACTCGCAGCGTGACAGCGCCTCGCGCGGGTTGTTGGCATGCAGCGTTCCCATCGAGCCGTCATGACCGGTGTTCATGGCCTGCAGCAGGTCGAATGCCTCGGGTCCGCGAACCTCGCCGACGATGATGCGTTCGGGGCGCATGCGCAGGCAGTTGCGGACCAGCTCGCGCATCGTCACCTGACCCTCGCCTTCGATGTTGGGCGGACGGGTTTCGAGCCTGACGACGTGCGGCTGCTGCAACTGGAGTTCGGCAGCGTCTTCGCAGGTGATGATGCGCTCGTCGTGATCGATATAGTTCGTGAGGCAATTCAATAGCGTCGTCTTGCCGGAGCCGGTGCCGCCCGAGATCAGCACATTGGCGCGGCAGCGCCCGATGATCTGCAGGATGGTGCCGCCTTCCGGCGTAATGGCGCCGAACTTCACCAGTTGATCGAGAGTCAGCTTGTCTTTCTTGAATTTCCGGATCGTCAGCGCGGGTCCGTCGATCGCGAGCGGCGGAACGATGGCGTTGACGCGGGAGCCGTCGGCGAGCCGCGCGTCGCATATCGGCGAGGATTCGTCGACCCGGCGGCCGACCTGGCTGACGATCCGCTGGCAGATGTTGAGCAGTTGCTGGTTGTCGCGGAAGCGGATTCCGGTCCGCTGGATCTTTCCGGCGACTTCGATGAAGACCGTGCCGGCGCCGTTGACCATGATGTCAGCGATGTCGTCGCGCGACAGCAGAGGTTCAAGCGGACCGTAGCCGAGGACGTCGTTGCAGATGTCGTCGAGCAGCTCTTCCTGCTCGGCGATCGACATCACGATATTCTTGATCGCGATGATCTCGTTGACGATGTCGCGGATTTCCTCGCGCGCGGATTCGCTGTCCAGCTTGGCGAGCTGGGCGAGGTCGATCGCCTCGATCAGGGCGCCGAAGATCGTTGCCTTGACCTGATAATAGGTATCGGACCGGCGGGAATCGATGGTCGGCGCCGGCGGCGCAGGCCGGGTCGGCGCCAGCGACGGCGAGGCGACGATCGGCGAAGCAATCTCTGCGGGCGCCCGCGCATTCTGGCCGGCCGGCATGGCCTCCAGGGTCAGACCTCCCGGCTTTCGGCCCTCGTTCTCCGGTCCGCTACGCTTGCCAAACACGACAGTACTCCACGCGATGACTTATCTTGCCCGCAACTTCTCGATGAATGGAGGCAGAAGCGATTTCCGCGGCTTCTTGGCCCCGCCGCGGCCGGTCAGGCGCTGCGCGATCTGCAAGAACATTTCCGTGGTGCGGTGGCTCGCCGCGATTTCAGCGATCATCTGGCCGTTGTTCGCGGCCGACCCGAACATCTGCGGATCGAACGGGATGCTGACGATCGGCTGGCTTTCAATGGCCTTTGCGAATTCGTTGGGGCTGATCTCGGGCCGTTTCGGAACCCCGACCTGATTGAGGCAATAGAGCGGAGGCCGGTCGTTCGGCCGCGCCAGCTTGAGCAGATCGAACAGATTCTTGGTGTTGCGAAGATTGGCGAGGTCCGGCGTCGCGACGATGAGGATGTCATCCGCGCCGATCAAGGCCCGCTTGGTCCAGCCGGACCATTGATGCGGGATGTCGAGTACGATGCAGGGCATCGTGGTCCTCAGGGTATCGAGAATCGAGTCGAACGCCTCGGTCCCGAAGTCATAGACCCGGTCCAGCGTCGCCGGCGCGGCCAGCAGGCTGAGATGGTCGGTGCATCGCGACAGCAGGCGGTCGACGAACGCGGTGTCGATGCGATCCGGCGAAAAGACGGCGTCGGCGATGCCTTGAGGCGGGTCCTGATTGAAATCAAGCCCGGCCGTGCCGAAGGCGAGATCGAGGTCGGCGACGACCGAATCAAGCGCCAGGTCGCGCGCGATCGCCCAGGCGACATTATGGGCGATCGTCGAAGCGCCGACGCCGCCCTTGGCGCCGGCGACGGCGATGACGCGGCCGACCGCCTTCGCTTCAGGGGTCGAAAACAGCCCGCAAACCGAGCGCACGACGGCGATTGCCGTGACCGGCGCCATGACGTAATCGCTGACGCCGCGCTTGACCAACTCGCGATACAGCGTGACGTCGTTGACGCGGCCGATGACGACGACGCGGGTGCCGGCGTCGCAGACGGTTGCAAGCTGGTCGAGCGCGGCCAGGATGTCGCCGCGCTGTTCGGCTTCGAGGATGATGACGTTCGGTGTCGGCGCCGAGCGGTAAGCCTCTACGGCGGCGGCCATGCCGCCCATCTGAATCTTGAGATGGGCCTTGGCCAGCCGGCGATCCTCGGCGGCCGACTGCACGACCGTGGCCGTTTCCATCGTCTCGCAAAAGGCCTGCACCGATACGCGCGGCGCCGGCGCGACATGTTCGTCGGCCCCCGGCGGAGGAACGGCGGATGGCTCTTCTGCGTCCTGGCGAGTGTAACTGATCATTGTCCCACACTGCTGATTTTGTTCTTGTCCGCGTCCGGATAGACGGTGGCTGACGATTGACCCTGTCGGTACTTGTCGAGTGCGTAGGTCCGGCGGGGAGTATAGGCCGGCGTTTCCGGGCGCGGTTGGACGAGGTCAGAGGGGTTATCGACCATTGCAGCAAGATTGCGCTGGCTTGCGCACCCGAAATTCCAGTACGGCTTGTTGTCGAGATAGCCTTTGTTCTTGATCGAGGGGCCGAGGTCTTCGGGCCAGACCCCGCAGGGGCCGGCCACGGCCGCGATTCGCGGATAGGTCAGGCGAATGGTCGCGAACAGGCGCGGGTCGGCGGGCCGGTAATGCCGGACGATAATCCCGCGCGGCGGCACGCCGGCGGCGGCCAGCAGCGAGCGCACCTCCCTGAATGAATCGGCGGTGGCCCTCGCATTGCTGGTGCCGGTCGGAACTTCAGCGACGATGGCGCCGGTTCCCTCGCGGAGCCAGACGCTCGCAAGCCCGACGACATCGGCGCGCTGCGATGCCGACAGGCCGCCACGCGTATCGCCGACGAAGATATTGACGGTTCGATCGGCTTCCTGAATCGCGATGGGGTGCCGCAAGCGATAATCGTCCGGAATGCTCGCGGTGGTGTTCTCCTGGCTCGTATGCGTACAGGCCCCCAGCGCGCCGGCGAGGCCGGCGACGAGGACAGCTATGCGAAGCCTGCGGCAGCGTTCGGCGGAATCTTCGGATGTCATCGTTTTGTTCCTTGCCCCGCCTCAGTCGGTGATGAAGCCATAGGTGCCGCGATACTGACGCGCGGGTTCGACACGGCCCGGAGCGCCGTAGATGCGATTGATGCTGCCCAGCAGGTCGGATTGCGGATCCGATGCATCGGTGAAGCCGTCGTCGGGTCGCGAAAGATCCTTCTGCGCGACGGCGCGCACGACATAGGGCGTTACGAGGATCATCAACTCGGTGTTGTTGTTGACGTAGTCGCGGCTGCGGAACAACGTTCCCAGCACCGGGATCTGGGATACTCCCGGCATGCCGCTGATGGACTGCTTGGTCTGCTGCTTGATGAGGCCGGCCATCACCATCGAGCCGCCGGATGGAATCTCGAGCGTGGTATCGGCGCGGCGGGTCTTCAGCGAGGGGATCGTCGTGCCGCCGACGCTATAGGAGCCCTCCTGAGAAAGCTCCGATACTTCGGTTGCGACGTGCAGGCTGATCCTGCCTCCGCTCAAGACGATCGGCGTGAATCCGAGCGAGATACCGAATTTTTTGAACTGGATCGTCTGCGTACAGGTCTGCACCGGGCCGGTGCCCGTGCAACTCGGCAGGCCGGGGACGGGAAATTCGCCGCCGGCGAGGAAATTCGCCGATTCGCCCGAGATTGCGGTCAGGCTGGGTTCGGCGAGCGTGCGGACGACGCCTGAGTTTTCCATCGCGCGCAGCGTCGCCTGAACGCTGGGGACGCCCGGAGTCCCGCTTTTGCCGAAGCCGCCTATCGCGCTGTTTCCCGGCACCAGCGCCGATCCGTTCGCGGTGAACGGATTGGAGTTGTTGAAATTCACGACGGCGGTGCCGTAGCTCATGTTGGCGCTCAAATCGATGCCGAGCTGCTTGACGATGTCGCGCTGCACCTCCGCGACGACCACTTTCAGCATGACCTGGTCGCGGCCGCGCACGGCGATATTATTGACAACCTTTTTCGGATCGCCGGCGAGGCGTGCGGCGAGATCGGCCGCCTGCTGGGCTTCCACGGGGTTCTGGGCCCAGCCCGAAAGCATGACTCCGTCGCCCAGGCCGTCGACCTTGATCGCGGCGTCCGGCAGGAGTTGTTTGAGCGCGGCGCGCAAGCCGTTGAGGTCGCGCGTGACCGCGATGTCGTAGGCCGAAATCTGCTGGCCGTTGCTGTCAAAGAATATGATGTTGGTCTGACCGACCGCCGCGCCGATGATGTAGGCGCGCTGCGCCGACCTCACCACGGCGTTTGCGATCTTGGGGTCGGCGACCAGGACGTCCTTGACGTCACGGGGCAGGTCCACCACCACGGACTTTCCGATGCCGAGCGAGAGAGGTTGCGCGTGCATGTTTGAGCCCTTCGTTGCGGCGGGCACGCGGTAATCGCTGGCGAACACCGGCATCATCGCCGGATTCAGCGTGAAGGCCGCGACCGCCGCAAACGAGAGGGACCGCGTCACAAGGGCCTGGAACGGTGTCGGATTGGTCGTCCACTTCATGACAGGCGTCCTTGATTACCTCTGTACGGTGGTCTGGGTTCGAACGCCGTAACGAACGACATTGACGTTGTCGCGCTTCTGGTCGTCGTTGCTGCTTTCCGGGGCGTTGGCGTCGGCGAGGCTGCGCAGCGCCAGCGACAGGGTTCCCATCTGGCGGGACCGCGCCAGCGTCTCCGCCTGCTCCGGCTTCAGTTCGAGCGTCGCGGTCTTGCCGACCACGACCTTCTGACCGTTCTTCTCCGCGATGGTCTGGTCGATCGCGAGAACCCGCACGTTGCCGAGAATGATCTCCGAATTGACGGAGTCCGCGCTTGAATGGTCCGCGTTTTTCTCTCGTTTCGAGAGGATCACGTCGACGCGGTCGTTGGGGAGAATAAAGCCGCCGGCGCCCGTTTCAGGCGAAATCTCGGTCGAGATGGCCCGCATGCCCGTCGGCAGGATCGCGGCCATGAAGCCGGACCCCTTCGCACTGACGAGCTTGGGTTCGCGAATCGGCTCCCCCGCGATGAAGGGCGAGCGGGCGATCGATCCCGCCAGTTCCGCGGTCGCATTGGGATGCTGATCGCGGCGGATGAAGCTGTTGCTGGCGGAATTCGCAGGCCACGCCTGCCATGCCACGTCGTTCGCGGTCACCGCCTGGCCGAGCTGGATGTCCGACTTCGCGACCAGAACGTCCACGGTTTTGAGTTGCGCGGTTTGAGCGGGGTGCGGTTTCTTGCTGTCGGATCCGCTCGCGAGATAGGCGGCGAGGCCGCCGGCGCCGACGGCGATGGCCAGGACGACAATGCGTGCGGTGTTCATGCGCTTCGCTTTCCCAATGACGGTGCGACGCTTGCGCCGCCCGTACCGGGAGTTGAGCATTTATTCGTCAAAGCATGGTTAATGAGGCGTATCTAAATCGCGTTAACGAGACCTTGCTTGCGCGAGGTCAGTGAAGCGCAAAGCGCGCCAGGTCGACAGCCCGGATCCACTCGGTCTCCGGATAGATCAGCAGCGCGCCGAGCGCGAGCGCGATCCCGTAGGGAATTCCGCTCTCACTACTGTGCAGCCGCATCAGCCACGGCTGACCGTAAAGCCTGGCCGGAAGCGGCCATTGCCGGAACTGAAGCAGCAGCAACGTCAGGGCGCCGCCGAACACGGAGGCGATGAGCAGATAAGGCAGCAGGAAACTGAACCCGAACCACAATGCGGCGGCGGCGGCCACCTTGGCGTCGCCGCCGCCGACCCAGCCCATGGCAAAGCAGGTAAACGACAGCGCCAGCACGATGGCGCCGGCCGCGATATGCAGACCGATCTCGGTCGGGCCCATGCCGGAGGCGAGCGCGAGCGCGAGGAAACCGGCGATCAGCAGCAGCGATACGCGGTTGGAGATCGTCATGGTCAGGAGATCGCTGGAGGCGGCGAATGCCATCAGGGCCGGAAACAACAGAAGCCGGAGGAGGTCGAGGATCATGGTGCTGCCCGTGTCGCGGATTCTTGGCGCGGAAAGCTAACCGACGAACAGTGAACAATCGCGAAATGCGCGCGACGCTTCACAAGACGCTGACGGCCCGGATCAGGAGGACGGCTGAGGCCAGCGCGAGCGCCATGCAGACGGTCTGGAGAACCTGTCGTGTCCGCTCGCGCTCAGGCGAGGGGAACAGTCCTGGACGGGCGAACTTCAACGGAGCCATTGTGGTCCACTCGAATTGCGGTTCACTCGAATTGTCGTCTCGGTTCGGTGCGGCGGAAGCGAAGAAGAAAAAAGGGTCCCGGGTTGCCGGGACCCTTTCGTGGCGAAACGAAAGCTGACGATTAGGGGGAGGTGGTGCTGCCACCGCCGGTGCTGCCACCCAGCTTGGTGTTCACATCCGCGAATACGCCGTTCAGCGTGCCGCCGAGCGTCTGGACGGCGACGATGATCGCGACGGAGATTCCGGCGGCGATCAGGCCGTATTCGATCGCGGTCGCGCCGGACTCGTCCCTGGCGAAACGCTTGACCAGATTCTTCATAGAAAACTCCCTGTGTTCATATGGCTGTCGAAATGCACCTGGTCCCAACGGCGTTCTCAGCACCGCGACCATGGCGCCACCATAGACAGCAGGAATTGCAGCGCGGTTAATTCGGTTGCATAAACCCAGTCGCAACGGGCGTTTCTTTGGCACGGTGAATTTAGATTTAAGGAAGATTGATAAAAATGCATTCGACACGGATACCGCCCTGCTCGAATGTCTTCCGCTCCGGTTCGGGAGCGAACAATTCCTCGCGTTGATCCAGGCCGCATTCGCGTCTCCTTGCGTATCGGTCTTTGGCAGGGGTGAAGACGCGGATTGCGCGTGGCGCCCGCTCTCCCTGTCCGCGGCGGTGGCTCCCAGGCAAGCGCGTTTGCAGTTCGTTCATCAATTAACGGCAGATTTGCCATGTCAGACGCCGGCGGCATCGTTCTCGGTTTGCCGGCTCGTATTCGCTCCGGAGTAGAGTATGTGGTTCAAGTCCCTGTTCGGCCATTCGCGTGCTCCGGTCCTCGGCCTGTCGCTTGCAGCCGCGGTTTTGCTTGGTCCGGCGGCGACTCTCGCCGAAGTGACTGATCCGATCTCGGTCAATGTGGACCAGGCGAAACTGGTCAAGCTGCCGGGTCATGTCGCGACGATCGTGGTCGGCAATCCGCTGATTGCCGATGTCACCCTGCAGCCCGGCGGTCTCGTGGTCGTGACCGGAAAGGGCTACGGCGCAACCAACGTGATTGCGATGGATCGCGCCGGAAGCATCCTCGTGGATCGCGTCATTCAGGTCGAGGGACCGAGCGATCAGGTCGTGACGGTCTATCGCGGCGTGGAGCGCGAGTCGTATAGCTGCATGCCGGTTTGTCAGAAGCGGGTCACCCTCGGGGACAGCCCAGGCTACTTCAAGGCCGCGATGGATCAGGCCAATAATCTGAGTTCGCAGGCCAGCGGAACGTCCTCAAAATAATAAATCCGGTCGACGGTCGGCAACACGCGCCGGCGCGCGTCCCCGCAATTGCGCTGCCCGGTCCCATCCGAGAGTGGTCAATATTGCGTATACGGCCAGGGGCATTTTGCTTCTATCGGGCGAAACACTTCCACAATTAGTTTCGGCTAGCGTCCCGTTTTCCGGAGTTCGCATATCCTTGCAGCCTCCATTGATGCGAACTCCGGAAATCAGAGGACACCAGCAACCTTATAGTTCTGGTGTGGTTTTGGTCCGGACGTTCGCTTAAGGAGCTTGCAGGAGATCGAGCGAACGTCCGAGCCGCCACACCGGTCCTTGACGGTAAATAAATCCCGCCGTGTGCAAGGATTCTACGATGTCGCCGTTCTTCCGTCTCAAGACCGCAGCAGCAAGGGCGGCCAATCGTCTTCGCCGCAACCAAAGTGCGTCTGCGGCGGTGGAATTCGCCCTCGTCGCACCGCTGTTCTTCGCATTGCTGTTTGCGATCATCGAAACGGGACTGGTGTTCTTTGCGAGCCAGAGCCTGGAGACCGCGGTGCAGGACTCGGCGCGCACGATCATGACCGGCCAAGCGCAGGTCGCCGATTACGACAAGCAGGGCTTCAAGAAAAATGTCGTCTGTCCGAACGTGAGCGTCCTGTTCAACTGTACGAGCGGCATCTACGTCGATGTCCAGAACTATCCTTCCGGATTCGGGAGCGTGACGATCGACGATCCGATCACGGACGGGAATTTCGTCGACCGTACGCAATATAGCCCGGGGGGACCTTGCGCCATCGTCGTCATGCGGCTGTTCTATCAATGGCCGCTGTTCGTGACCCGTCTCGGATACAACATTGCAAATCTGAGCGGCGGCGAGCGATTGCTGTCGGCGACGGCCGCCTTCAAGAACGAGCCCTTTAACGGGGGGTGCCCGTGAGATTTGTGTTCACAACCTATCGGCGCTTGCGGCACGCTGCGAGTGAATTGCGCAGCGACGCGCGCGGTTTGGCGGCCACCGAGTTTGCCATGATCGTGCCGCTGATGCTGGTGATGTTCCTCGGGACGGTCGAGGTCTCGACCGGCGTCGCCATCGATCGCAAGGTCACGCTGGTCGCGCGGACGCTGTCCGATCTGACGTCACAGTCGAAGGCGGTGGGCGACACGGACATCGCGAACTTCTTCGCCGCGAGTTACGGCATCATGTGGCCATACCCCTCGGCGCCGGTCCGGGCCACGATTTCCGAACTGTACATCGATCCGGCGACGTCGGTGGCGCGGGTGCAATGGAGCAAGGGCACGGCGCCGCGGGACCCGGGAACGCCGGTCGATATCCCCTCGGGGCTCATCGGCAAGGATTCGTCGGAAAAGACGCTTCCCGGTCAGTACCTGATCTTCAGCGAGGTCAGCTACCTCTACCAGCCGGGCATCGGTTACGTCGTGTCGAAGGCCGGCGTGACACTGAGCGACACCACCTATACGCGGCCGCGTCAGTCGACCTGCGTCATCTATCCCACGCCGGCCGCCGGCACCCCTTTTCCTTCTTGCCCGACGAATTGAAGTTACGCGAACACTTCCGAAATCAGCATAAAAAAGGCCGCACTCAAAGCGCGGCCTTTTTCTCGATCTGATCTTTTCGATCTCGATCACGCCCTGGGGCGCGCATGCTGTCTAGCCGGCGGCGCGTAGATTGTCGGCTGATGATTTTCCAGAGCGGCGGTCAGCGACGATCTCGTAGCTGATCTTCTGTCCTTCACGCAGCGTCCCGAGTCCGGCGCGTTCAACCGCGCTGATGTGAACGAACACGTCGTTGCCGCCATCGTCGGGTTGAATGAAGCCGTAACCTTTGGTCGCGTTAAACCACTTCACGGTTCCCATGCTCACGGGTAGTCCCTTTATCAAGTACGTCTATCGAAGCCCGCTTTCGGCGGGCTGGTGAGTTTGGATTTTTGGAAGGGTCGTCAGTGTCTAAACCGGCTGTACCGGTGGTAGCTAATGTCGTCCGGCCGAAAATCGCTGTTTCTATATTATTCGAACCCCGGCTCCAAAACAATCCTGACGTGCACGATTTTTTGAGGTTTGCGGAATTGCCGGCGCGGCCGAGGACGCTTTTGTCCTGATATCGGCGTGTCTTCCACACTCGACACGATTATCTGCGGCGGAACTGGCCTCCTCGGGGCGGCGCTCCACGCGGCGCGCCGCCGCCGGGGCGCTCATCCTTGTGCCGGAAGATCAGGCGGCCCTTTTCGAGATCGTAGGGGGACATCTCGATGGTGACGCGATCGCCGGCGAGCGTCTTGATCCGGTTTTTTTTCATCTTGCCGGCGGTATAGGCGACGATTTCGTGTCCGGCATCGAGCTGCACCCGATAGCGGGCGTCGGGGAGGATTTCGGTGACCAGTCCTTCGAACTGGATCAGTTCTTCTTTCGCCATGGGGGTCTCCGGATCGGGTGGCGTTTTATGAGCGTTGAGGACGTGGGTTGGATTTCGAGCGCGCGGGGCGGCTTTCCCGGTGCAGGAAGGCGACGCCCTGCATCCCGTCGGGCTTGCCGCCTCGCGAAGGCCGGGCGGACTCATGCCGGACGGTGTCCGGCCGGCTCGTTTGCGGCGCGCCGTCGCCGTGACGGCCGCGGCGGCGCGGACCTTTCGCGCCGGGCGCGGCATCGCCGGTCCTGGTCGCGTGACCACGGGGCGCGGGACGTCCGGCGCGATGCTGCTGGCGGGCTGGCGCCGCCTCGCGCTGCCCCGGCGTCCGGCGATCTTCTCTCGGCAACGCCACGCGGATCAATTTTTCGATATCGCGGAGATAGGCCATTTCCTCGGCGCCGGCGACCAGCGAGATCGCCGCGCCGTCGGCGCCCGCCCGCGCGGTGCGGCCGATGCGATGGACATAGGTCTCGGGAACGTTCGGAAGGTCGAAGTTGACGACGTGGCTGATCCCGTCGACATCGATGCCGCGCGCCGCGATGTCGGTCGCAACCAGCGTGCGGATCTCTCCGGTCCGGAACGCCGCCAGCACGCGCTCGCGGTGGTTTTGCGATTTGTTGCCGTGGATCGCATCGGACCTGATGCCGGCCTTGGCGAGGCTCTTCACCACCTTGTCGGCGCCGTGCTTGGTGCGCGTGAAGATCAGCGCGCGGTTGACCGGCTCCTGCTTCAGGAGCTGGGCCAGAAACGCCGGCTTGCCGGCGTGATCGACCTGGATGATGCGCTGGGCGATGCGGTCGACGGTGGAGGCGACCGGCGTCACCGCGACGCGCGCCGGATCGCGCAGCATCTGTTCGGCGAGTTCGGCGATGTCCTTCGGCATGGTGGCCGAGAAAAACAGCGTCTGCCTCTTGACCGGAAGCTTGGCGACGACTTTGCGGATGTCGCGGATGAAGCCCATGTCGAGCATGCGGTCGGCTTCGTCCAGCACGAGAAATTCGACCTGGCCGAGCCTGAGCCCGTTGCTTTGAACGAGATCGAGCAGGCGGCCAGGCGTCGCGACCATCACCTCGACGCCTTGCATCACCGAGCGGACCTGACGTCCCATCGGAACGCCGCCGATCGCGAGCGCCGAGGTCAGGCGCAGGTGGCGGCCGTAAGCGTTGAAGCTGTCGAGGATCTGGCCCGACAGTTCGCGCGTGGGGCTGAGCACCAGCACCCGGCAGCTTTTGGGCTGCGGCTTGATGCGGTTCTGCAGCAGGCGATGCAGGATCGGAAGAGCGAACGACGCGGTCTTTCCGGTGCCGGTCTGGGCAATTCCGACGATGTCGCGTCCGGCAAGGGCAAGAGGAATGGTTTGAGCCTGGATGGGCGTGGGCGTCAGATATTTCTCTTCAACGAGCGCACGCGCGATGGGATCGGCAAGGCCGAAATCCTGAAAGGAGGGCAAAAGGTTGTTTCTTTCCATTATGCGGCTGGACGCCCGGCGAGGTCGGCCGGAGCGTGCCAAGGTGTCTATAGACACCCGCGTGCTTGGGGCGTCGATTGAGATCAGCTAGATTAAGGGCAAGCCAGAAACCGTCGAACGGGCTCAGAACACGCGGCTCGCAGCGACCCGATTATTCGCGAGGTCGCGCCACCATATGGAACAGGAACGCGGCAGATTCAAGGTGAATCGTCGAGGCTGCGCCTGGCCAAGGTTCCCGGCAAGCCAATCACGCCGCGCCACGCCGCCTCCGTCCGGTCTTTGTGCCGTTACTCCCCGTTCCACCCGCACGCCCTGAGCCGCGCGTGCAGATGCATGGGCGCGGGCGCGGTGACCACGACGGGCGGCTTGGTCTTCGACAGGGGGATCGCGATCTCGCGCGCATGCAGGTGCAGGCCGGGTTCGTCTGCACGCGGGATGTATTGTTCGTTGCGCTGGCGTCGCAAGCTTGCCTGCGTTCCGTAGATATTATCGCCGGTGATCGGCCAGCCCATCGCCGCGCAGTGGACGCGCAGTTGATGGGTTCGGCCGGTGACCGGCTCCAATGCAAGCCAGGTCAATTGAACTCCCTCTCCCATCACTCTTGCTCCCTCCCCCCTTGCGGGAGAGGGTCGGGGAGGCTGATGAGCTGCGGGTTCAGTCGGGCTCGAGTTCGTCGCTCTTCGGATTGCTTCGGGTTCGATTTCCTCGACGAGGGGGGAGGTGGTTAGCGATCCGCGCCCCAGCACCCTCCATTTCGTCACCGACGGCAGCCCGTCCGGGTCGGGCTTCTGCCACCAGCCGCGTTCATGGTTCAGTCGTCCGAGCGGAATGTCGATGGTCCCCTCGTCGTCAGAGGGGCCGCCCTCGACCACGGCCCAGTAGGTTTTCGAAATCCTGCCGTGCTTGAACAACAGGCCGAGCGAGGCCGTCGCCTTGCGATGGCGTCCGAGCACCAGACAGCCGGAGGTGTCGCGGTCGAGCCGATGGGCAAGCACCGGCGGCCGCGGCAGGCCGAACCGCAGCGCCTCGAACGAGGCTTCGAGATTGGCGCCGCCCTTGGGGCCGCGATGCACGGGGATGCCGGCCGGCTTGTCGATCACCAGCATCAGCCCGTCGCGGTGGAGCACGCGGGCCCGGATTTCCTCCGGTGTCGGCTGTGGGGTGTCCATAAGTCACTTTAATCTGATTGCGGCATGATCCTATCCGAAAACCGGTCTCCACTTTTCGGGATCATGCCGCGCAAGTCTTTCGCTCGCAGGTCGAAACGGCTAACACACCTCCACGATGAGCGACAGCACCGACGACAAATCGAAACAGAGCTGGTGGCGCAGGCTGTCCGGCGGCCTCAAGCGGACCTCCACCTCGATCGGCACGGCGGTGGCCGATCTCGTCATCAGGCGCAAGCTCGACCGCGCGATGCTCGACGATATCGAGGACGTGCTGCTGCGCGCCGACCTCGGAACCGCGGTCGCGGAGCGGATCGCGGCCGCCGTGGGCGAGGGGCGTTACGACAAGGCGATCTCCGCCGACGAGGTCAAGACTGTCGTCGCGACAGAAGTGGAAAAAGTCCTCGCGCCGGTGGCGCAGCCGCTGGTCATTGACGAAACCCAAAAGCCGTTCGTCATCCTGATGGTCGGCGTCAATGGCTCCGGCAAGACCACGACCATCGGCAAGCTCGCGGCAAAACTGTCCGCCGAGGGCCGCAAGGTGATGATGGCGGCGGGCGACACGTTTCGCGCGGCAGCCATCGATCAATTGAAGGTCTGGGGCGAACGCACCGGATCGCCGGTCGTCGCGGGCGCGCAAGGATCGGATTCGGCGAGCCTTGCGTTCAACGCGCTGACCGAGGCGCGCAACGACCGGCGCGACGTGCTGCTGATCGACACCGCCGGCCGTCTGCAGAACAAGGCGGAACTGATGAACGAACTGGAAAAAATGGTTCGCGTCATCCGCAGGGTCGACGAATCGGCGCCGCATGCGGTGCTTCTGGTGCTCGACGCCACCGTCGGACAGAACGCGCTGTCGCAGGTCGAGGCGTTTCATCGCACCGCAGGCGTCACCGGCCTGGTGATGACCAAGCTGGACGGCACCGCGCGCGGCGGCATTCTGGTGGCGCTGGCGGAAAAGCACAGACTGCCGGTGCATTTCATCGGCGTCGGCGAGGGGGTCGACGATCTTGCGCCGTTCACCGCGAAGGACTTTGCCAAGGCGGTTGCGGGGATCGAGGGTTAGAACAGTTCATCTTCAAATGGAAACGCAACTCGTCGTCATCGCGAGCGGAGCGAAGCAATCCAGTCCGCTTTAAAGCATCTGGATTGCTTCGTCGCCCCGCTCCTCGCAATGACGAGAACAGAGTCCCGATTCCATCAAAACCGGAAGCCCTAATGGACAAGAAGCAACCGCATCCTCTCTTCAAGCTCGCGACCGAACTCGGCCCGCTCCTGGTGTTCTTCGCCGCCAACGCGAAGTTCAACCTTTTCGTCGCGACAGCCGCGTTCATGGTGGCGATCGTCGCCGCGATGATCGCGTCCTACATCGTGACGCGACATATCCCGCTGATGGCGCTGGTCACCGGCCTCGTCGTCCTTGTGTTCGGTACGCTGACGCTGGTGCTGCACGACGAGACCTTCATCAAGGTCAAGCCGACCATCATTTACGGGCTGTTCGCATCCGTGCTCGGCGGCGGATTGTTGTTCGGCCGCTCCTTTATCGCGATGATGTTCGATCAGGTGTTCAACCTGACGCCGAAGGGCTGGCGGGTGTTGACGCTGCGCTGGGCGCTGTTCTTTTTCGGCATGGCGGTTCTGAACGAGATCATATGGCGGACCCAGAGCACGGACTTCTGGGTCAATTTCAAGGTTTTCGGTGCGGTCCCGCTCACCATGATCTTCGCGATGATGCAGATGCCGCTGGCCAGACGCTACGAACTCGCGCCCGAATCGCTCGAGGCCAGCGACGCGAAGGAGGGGGATATCGGGAAAGGCTAGAGTCTTTCCGCTTCTGATGGAATCAGAAGCGCGGTTATGCCCTCAAGGACTATTCGTCGACGACATAAAAATGCGGTGCAAGGCGAACAACGTTCCTAAAACGGTCGGACCCAATGCGTTTGGAAAATTGAGCTGATCGCTTCGATGCAGGCAGCATGATCTCATCGCTCTCGTCGTAGACGACAAACCGGTTCAGACCGACCATGGCGTTGCCGCCCCAATCGAAGAAAGCCAGTCGCGCGTCCTTTTGGTCGAGATGGGCAATATGGTCCCTATACTCATTTTCGTACAAAAGAAAATGAACGCGGTCGACGACCGTCGCTGCGTGGCGAGCGAAGGGAAGCGCTGCCAACAGCAACAATGGAAATGCGCAGGCTGAGATTGCCATGCGCCACTGACGACGAATTGCGGATCGGATGATTGTCCAGAGGACTACGACGGATGAAATGATTATTATAAAGGCTAAAAACGGAGCCCACATCAAGAACAGCATCGAAAAAGCGATCGCGGCAACGGGCCACGAGAGCACAAAAGCGGCAAAGAGCATTACGGCGGCACCGGCATACGTCGGCCAGTAAATGAATCTGTCCTCAAATGCCAAAGGCTTTTCTGAGGCCTTCGCCGAATCTGTAGCGGGGTTTCTCATGGCGGTGTGCCGCCGCATCGGCGCGTGAGCGCCGATGCGTTCAAAAAGAACTCGGCGTTACTTCGGCTGCGACGCGATGATCTGGCTGGAGATCTTCTTGTAGGTCGCTTCGGGAAGAATCTTCTTGGAGACGAGCTGGTCCTTCTTGGCGTAGGGACGGCCGGCGATGATCTTGTCGGAATACTTGTCGCCGATGCCCTTGAAGGCCATCAGTTCTTCCTTGGTCGCGGTGTTGATGTCGAGTTTGGCCGCCTCGGAGTTCGCGGGCGCCATCTTGCCGGCGGGTGCCATCTTTCCGGCAGGCGCCATCCTGTCGGACTTGGCGGCGGGCTGGGTCGACTGGGCCATCGACGGCGTTGAAGCGAGAAGACCGAGCGCAAGCGCGGCGGCGGTGATCGAGGCGAGCGTGAAATGACGCATGAAAAATCTCCCTCCCGGGGGCTGTTGCTATCGATGCGAAGCTATCTGCGGATTTGGGGCGGCGCGATGGCCGCCAAATGAACGGCAGATAAAAGTGGAAAATTATTGTAACCGTCATTCCGGGACGTGCGAAGCACGAACCCGGAATCCAGTAAAGTTGCGCGCGACTTGTGTCCGGATTCCGGGTCTGGTCCTGCGGACCGTCCCGGAATGGCCGGTGACGGCTTTTGCTGCGTCAAAGCCGATCTCAGGAGCCTGTTTTCAGCGCCTTCTCGATTTCCGGCCTCAAGACCGCGTCGACGTTTTCCGGCGTGATCGCCCCGACCAGCTTGTAGGCGATGGTGCCGTCGCGTCCGACCACGAATGTCTCCGGCACGCCGTAGACGCCCCATTCGATCGAGGCGCGGCCGTTGCCGTCAATGCCGACCATGTCGAACGGATTGCCGTAGCGGCCGAGAAAACGGCGGGCGTTGTCCGGCGCGTCCTTGTAGTTGATGCCGACGAATTGAACCCGCCGGTCCTTGGCAAGTTCGATCAACAGCGGCACCTCGGCGTGGCAGGGGACGCACCAGGACGCCCAGACGTTGACCAGGCTGACCTTGCCCTTGAAACTCGCGGGATCGATGCCCGGCACCGGCTTGTCGTCGCTGACGAGACCGGGCAGCGGAGGAAGCGTGGTTTTGGGCGCGGGATGGCCGATCAGCGCCGACGGGATCCGCGAAATGTCGGTGTCGCCGAGCCGGAGCCAGAACACCAGCGCCAGCGCGGCGAATACCGCCAACGGCAGCGCCATCAGCCAGCGTCGTTTCGGCGCTTCGCCGGGAATTGCGGGGTCGGTCATTTGACGTTCGCCGCGCTTCGTCCCGATCGCCTGACGGCGCCGGCGGCCTCGAGGTCGCGCAAGCGCGCTTTCTGGCTCCGGTAGTCGGTGATCACCCAGATAATGAGCGCCGCGACCACCGCCGCGACCGCGACATAGGACATGATGATGAAGGAGGCGTAGGGACCGAGCGTCATGTCATCACGCCGATTTGCTGGCTTGCAGCATCTGCAGGGTGCGGACGCGGCGGCGCAGGATTTCATTGCGCATCGCCGCGATATGCAGGGTCAGGAACAGCAGCGTGAATCCGACCGCCATCACCAGCAGCGGAATCAGGAAGGCGCGGTCCAGCGTCGAGCCGCCCATGCGGAGCACCGAGGCCGGTTGATGCAGCGTGTTCCACCAGTCCACCGAGAACTTGATGATCGGAATATTGATCGCTCCGACCAGCGTCAGCACCGCCGCGGCGCGCGCGGCGCGCGATGGGTCCTCGACCGCGCGCCACAGCGCCATCAGGCCGAGATACATCAGGAACAGGATCAGCACCGAGGTCAGCCGCGCGTCCCACTCCCAGTAGGTGCCCCACATCGGGCGGCCCCACAGCGATCCCGTCAACAGGGCCAGGAACGTGAACGCCGCGCCGATCGGAGCGGCGGTCTTGGCCGCGACGTCGGCCAGCGGATGCCGCCACACCAGCGTGCCGAGCGCCGCGACGCTCATCACGCTCCATACGAACATCGACAGCCAGGCATTGGGAACGTGGATGAACATGATCTTGACGGTCGCGCCCTGCTGGTAGTCGTCGGGCGCGGTCGCGGACTGGTAAAGTCCGATCGCGAGCACAAGCACGGTCAGGGCCGCGAGCCACGGCAGAATCCGGCCGGCCAGCGTGAGAAATCGGGAGGGATTGGCGAGATCGATCAGCGTCATGGCACCACTGATAGTCGCCGAAGCCAGCGCAGGCAATGCGGATTTGAGCCAGGTTTCCCGCATGAGCAAAAGTTGATCGGCCGCATCGGGCGTCAATCCAGCCCGTGCCGCAGGCTCGTCGCGGCGGCGAACGGGCCGATCACGAGGCTTATCAGCGACAGTGCGCACAGAATCGAGAACGGCGTGCCGAACGGTGACGGTCCGGACACCGCGGCGTTGGAGGCGGCGACGCCGAAAATCAGCACCGGAATCGACAGCGGCAGCACCAGCACGGAGAGCAGCAGGCCGCCGCGACGGAGCACGACGGCGAGCGCGGCGCCGATCATGCCGGTGAAGGTGAGCGCGGGCGTTCCCGCCAGGAGCGTCAGCGCCACCGCGCCGGTCGCGGTGCCGTCGAGGTTGAGAAGCAGCCCCAGCACCGGCGTCGCGGCGACCAGCGGCAGCCCCGCCGCCAGCCAGTGCGCCAGCGCCTTCGCCGCGCAGGCCAGTTCGAGCGGCGTGCGGCTCATGACGATGAGGTCGAGCGAGCCGTCGTCGTGATCGGCTGTGAACAGGCGATCGAGCGTCAGCAGGCTTGCAAGCAGCGCGCCGAGCCAGAGGATCGCGGGGCCGAGTTTTTTCAAAAGCGCGAGGTCGGGGCCGACCGCGAACGGCATCAGCACCACGACCGTGAGGAAGAACAGCACGCCGATCAGCGCGCCGCCGCCGACGCGAAGCGCGACGCTGATATCCCGGCGAATCAATGCGGCGAGGGCGGTCATGCCTTCCTTCCCGGTGCGCGTTCTTTTTTGCTGGAAACAAGCCACGTATGCAGCGTGCTCCCTCTCCCCTTGTGGGGGAGGGGTGGGGAGAGGGGTAATACGATCCGTAAACTATATTTGTCGGGAGACGTCGGGGCGCGGTCACCGGAAGTACCTCCGGGCGCTGCAAGGCACGCCCCTCCCTGGTACTCCCCCACAAGGCGGCAGGGAACAGAAAGCATCGACGCCGGAAACAGGATCGGCTTGTTCACGCCGTCCCCCCGATCCGAAGCTCCTGCGCGGCGATGCCGAGCGGGGTGTGCGTTGCGGCCAGGATGATGCCGCCGTCCGCAAGATGGGCGCTCATGATGGCGGCGAAGGCGCTTTGGCCGGCGGCGTCGAGCGCCGAGGTCGGCTCGTCCAGCAGCCACACCGGCCGCTTCACCGCCAATAGCCGCGCGATCGACAGTCGCCGCCGCTGCCCGGCCGAGAGATAGGCCGCCGGCAGATGCGCCACGTGGTCGAGTCCGACCGCAGCTAACGCCTGCGCGGCGTCGGCCTCCGATGAGCGCGCCGCGCCGCCGAGAAATTCCCGCCAGAACGACAGATTTTCATTGACGCTGAGCGCGGGTTTCAGGGCGTCGCGATGGCCGAGGTAGTGTGCCTGCTCGGGCAGCGTCAGCTCGGGGTCGCCGCCCTCGAGGCTGATCGAACCGCCCGCCATCGCCAACAGCCCCGCCAGGAGTCTCAGCAGGGAGGTTTTCCCGGCGCCGTTGGGACCGGTGATCGCCACCGCCCGGCCGGCTTCCGCCGTCACATCGAGGCCGGAAAAAACCTCCCGTCCGCCCCGTACGCACCGCAAATCCTGCCCTGAAAGTTTCATGATGACCCTAGTTTGCGGAGCCTCGCGCGGTCTCCGTGCATGGCTGAAAGGCGGGGAGCAAGCATAGTTGGCGTGGCGGACGATCCGGAAAGACTCTATAAAACGGGAACTTGATGCAGCACAAAATCTCCCGCAGCGAAACCCCGCCCACCAGTCTCTTTTTGCGGTGTTTTAGTACCGTCAGGTCGCTTACTAACGTCCAACCTTGGATCGGGATTCCACATGGCCTCGCTCGACAGCTTCAAATGTTTGAAAACCCTCAAGGTCGGCGGCAAGAGCTACGCCTATTACAGCCTGCCGGCTGCGGAGAGAAACGGTCTCAAAGGCATTTCCAGGCTGCCATATTCCATGAAGGTGCTGCTGGAAAATCTGCTGCGCAACGAGGACGGCCGCTCGGTGACGAAGGAGAGCATCGTCGCGTTCTCCAAATGGCTGAGGAAGCGCACGCTCCAGCATGAAATCTCCTTTCGTCCGGCGCGCGTCCTGATGCAGGATTTCACCGGCGTGCCTGCGGTGGTCGACCTCGCGGCGATGCGCAACGCGATGCAGAATCTCGGTGGCGAGCCTGCGAGGATCAATCCGATGGTGCCGGTCGATCTCGTCATCGACCACAGCGTGATCGTGAACTTCTTCGGGGACAACAAGGCGTTCGCCAGGAACGTGGTCGAGGAATACAGGCAGAATCGGGAGCGCTACGAGTTCCTGAAGTGGGGCCAGAAAGCGTTCTCGAATTTCTCCGTGGTGCCACCCGGCACCGGCATCTGCCACCAGGTCAATCTCGAATATCTGGCGCAGACGGTCTGGACCAGGAAAGAGAAGCTGACGATCGGCAAGAAGAAAGGCACTTTCGAGGTCGCCTATCCCGACACGCTGGTCGGCACCGACTCCCACACGACAATGGTCAATGGCCTCGCCGTTTTGGGCTGGGGCGTCGGCGGCATCGAGGCGGAAGCCGCGATGCTCGGCCAGCCGCTGTCGATGCTGCTGCCCGACGTGGTCGGCTTCAAGCTCAAGGGCGCGTTGAAGGAGGGCGTGACCGCGACCGACCTCGTGCTCACCGTCACGCAGATGCTGCGCCAGCAGGGCGTCGTCGGCAAGTTCGTCGAGTTCTATGGTCCCGGCCTCGACCATCTGTCGGTGGCGGACAAGGCGACCATCGGCAACATGTCGCCGGAATACGGGGCGACCTGCGGCTTCTTCCCGGTCGATGCCGCGACCATCGATTATCTCAAGACCTCCGGCCGCGCGGCGGCCCGCGTCGCGCTGGTGACGAAATACGCCAAGGCGCAGGGCCTGTTCCGCACCGCCGCGTCGCCCGATCCGGTCTTCACCGAAAAGCTGACGCTCGATCTCGGCACGGTGGTGCCTTCGCTCGCGGGACCGAAACGTCCCGAGGGCCGGCAGCCGCTGCCCGCGATCGCGGACGGTTTTGCGAGCGCGCTCGCCAGTGAATACAGAAGGACCGACGCCGCGGCGCGTTTCCCTGTGGAGGGCCATAACTTCGACCTCGGACATGGCGATGTGGTGATCGCGGCGATCACCTCATGCACCAATACGTCCAATCCCAGCGTATTGATCGCCGCCGGGCTGCTCGCGCGCAAGGCGGCGGCGAAGGGACTGACCGCGAAGCCGTGGATGAAGACCTCGCTGGCGCCGGGCAGCCAGGTCGTCGCGGAATATCTTGCGAACTCCGGGCTGCAACTCGATCTCGACAAGGTCGGCTTCAACCTCGTCGGGTTCGGCTGCACCACCTGCATCGGCAACTCCGGGCCGTTGGCGCCGGAGATTTCGAAATCGGTCAATGACAACGGCATCGTCGCCGCGGCCGTTCTCTCGGGCAACCGCAACTTCGAGGGCCGCGTATCGCCGGACGTGCAGGCGAATTATCTCGCCTCGCCGCCGCTGGTGGTCGCCTATGCGCTGGCGGGCTCGGTGACCAGGAATCTCGCGCGCGAGCCGCTGGGCGCGGACAAGGACGGCAAGCCGGTGTACCTGAAGGACATCTGGCCGACATCGAAGGAGATCAACGCTTTCATCAAGAAGTTCGTAACCTCGAAGATCTTCAAGAAGAAATATGCCGACGTGTTCAAGGGCGACGCCAACTGGCGCGGGATCGACACCGTGCAGAGCGAGACCTATCGCTGGAACATGAGTTCGACCTACGTGCAGAACCCGCCTTACTTCGACGGCATGAAGAAGGAGCCGGAGCCGATCGCCGACATCGTCGACGCCCGTATCCTGGCCATGTTCGGCGATAAGATCACCACCGATCACATCTCGCCGGCGGGCGCGATCAAGCTGACATCGCCGGCCGGCAAATACCTGAGCGAGCATCAGGTCCGTCCGGCGGATTTCAATCAGTACGGCACGCGGCGCGGCAATCACGAGGTGATGATGCGCGGCACCTTCGCCAACATCCGCATCAAGAACTTCATGCTGAAGGGCGCCGACGGCAATATCCCGGAAGGCGGATGGACCAGGCACTGGCCGGACGGCGAGCAGATGTCGATTTACGACGCGGCGATGAAGTACCGGCAGGAGAACGTGCCGCTCGTCGTGTTCGCCGGGTCTGAATACGGCAACGGCTCGTCGCGCGACTGGGCGGCCAAGGGCACGCTGCTGCTCGGCGTTCGCGCGGTGATCTGCGAGAGTTTCGAGCGCATCCATCGCTCCAACCTGGTCGGCATGGGCGTGCTGCCGCTGACCTTCGAGGATGGCGCGTCATGGCAATCGATCGGACTCCGAGGCGACGAGACGGTTACGATTCACGGCTTGCAGGGCAATCTGAAACCGCGCCAGAAGCTGACGGCGGACATCGTCTCGCGCGATGGATCGCTGCATCGCGTTTCGCTGCTCTGCCGCATCGATACGCTCGACGAGCTCGACTATTACCGCAACGGCGGCATTCTGCATTATGTGCTGCGCAAGCTCGCGGCGTGATCTCGTGCTCCGATTGCGGCATTCGCGCCCCATTCCGGCGGTGACGGCCTCACCGCGAATTGAGTGGCAGGTGAGCGAAAGGCGGCCTATGAAAATGCCGGCCTCTCGCGGTCGGAAGCATGCTTCCCTTCATAACGCGGGCACACGTCGTGCCGCGGTTTCGGTGTGGCCTCGATGATGTCTCAAGGCTGTTTGTCGCGTGATCGTTTGTCTCAACTGTTCGGCGTTTGCGCGCTGGGCGTTTGCGCGTCCGTCGCGGTCGCTCGTCCTGCCCTGGCGGATCCGCGCGCCGTGGTCGAACTGTTCACGTCGCAAGGCTGTTCGTCATGCCCGGCCGCCGACAAGATTCTTGGCGATCTCTCCAACGATCCCTCGATCGTTGCGATGAGCATGCCGATCGATTACTGGGACTATCTCGGCTGGAAGGATACGCTGGCCGACAATCGCTTCACCGCGCGCCAGAAGGCCTATTCGCTGATGCGCGGCGATCGCGACGTCTATACGCCGCAGGTGATCGTCAACGGATCGGCCCATGTGATCGGCAACGATCGCGCGGCCATCGACATGGCCGTTCGCGATACGCGGAAGAACGACGAGGTGATGTCGGTGCCGGTTTCGATGACGGTGTCGGGCAGGCAACTCAATGTGTCGGTCGCATCCGCCAAAGCCGATCATCCTTCCGATCACGGCGAGATCTGGATATGCGCGATCGCGAGAGCGGTGCCGATCGCGATCGGGCGCGGTGAGAACAGCGGCCGCGAAGTGACCTACCACAATGTCGTTCGAGGTTGGCTCAAGGTCGGCGACTGGACCGGCAAGGCCGGTACCTGGGCGGTGCCGATGGAGAATATCTTGCGGGATGGCGTCGACGGCGTCATCGTGTACGTGCAGGACGGCAATCGCGACAGGCCTGGTCTGATGCTTGGCGCGGCCTACACCTCGCTGCGCTGAATCCGCCGCCTGGTCGTCTTCAGTTTTCAGCATCGTTATTCCCGGAGGTCTTGTCCGGCCCCGCCACGTCGACGCGGGCGATGCAGGTCCTTGGCGCATGATCGGGCATCGAGGATCGCGTCTCTCGAAAGCGCAATTTCAAAAAGAAAAAAGGACCAGCTTTCGCCGGTCCTGTGCGGTCTGGAGGTTTGCTTTCCCTGCGAAGGGGCCCGACCCCGACAGCGCCGGGGGGCTGGGGGCTGAGGATCCGGTGCCGAAAGGATCGGGCCATCGCAGAGAGTTCCGTATCGCAGTCCAGCGGGGCGGTTGCTTGACGGAAATTGGGCTGCATTATGATTTTTGATCATTGATCTCAGGAATCGCTGTTCCGGTCGCGGGAGGCCGACGCGGCCCGGCAAGGTCGAGACGGCTTTCTCTTTGAGATTCTCTCCAGAGACTTCGATCTCTCCGGAGACATCGCTCCGAAGGCCTCTTGCGGCGAGGCGCATCCGGGGCGATCATGCCGTCACTTTGACAGGAGGCGCCGATGAGTTCGCCGTCGGACGAGGTTGATCCAAGCGAGAGCCGCGCGGCAGAGCGCAGTCTCGCCGCGCTTCCCGTGTCGGGTCGGGTGACATTCGACCGTCTCGAACTCAATCGCATCCTCAATCTTTACGGGCGTATGGTGGCCGACGGCGATTGGCGGGATTATACCATCGATTTTCTCAAGGATCGCGCGGTGTTCTCCATCTTTCGTCGCGCTTCCGAAGTCCCGATCTACCGTATCGAGAAAGATCCGCGGCTGGCGCGCAAGCAGGGCGCCTATAGCGTGATTTCGGCCAGCGGCCTGGTGCTGCGTCGCGGCCACGAACTCGATCGCGTCCTGCTCGTTATCGACCGCAAGCTGGCGCTGGTCTGACGCGACCTCGGCCGGCAGTCGCTTCGACGCCGTGATGGGATCACGCGCCGGCTTTGTGAGAGCGTTTTCGAACGGCCGCTCCGCTGCCGTTCACGGAAAGTAAAGGCGGGATAAATCTCAAACCGGGGATGACAAGGCAGCGATATTTCCTGAGAATCATTCGCTCCAAACAGCGATGGGACGGGGCGGTTGGCGGTGGCTGGCGCGAGAAGATTTCTGGCCGAGGTCGCAATAGGGTGCGGCATGGCCGTGCTGGTCTTTGCCGACGCGCATGCCGGATGGTGGTCGCATGCGCCGGTTGACTTCGAGGAATGCGCCGCGGGCGCGGAAAAGAACGCGACCTCGCCCGAAGACAAGAATGCGCGGCTTACGGCATGTGAGGCCCGGTTCGCCGGCCGGCGCAAGCCCGGCGGCGGCTACACCTACTTTGATTTTATGCAGAACCGGCATTTCGATATCGCGGGACCGAACCCGACGGCGGCAGAGCAGAAATACATCGATGAGCAGTATGCCGCTTTTCTCAAGGACCAGCGGCGCAGCATCATCGCGGCGGCGTTTTTCCGGGAAAGACAGCAGGTCGGGCAGGCCAGGACGACGATCAAGACGACGATCAAGGCTGATGACGTGGCCGGCTCCGGCAATATCAACGTCAGGCCGACGACAACGCCGAAAACGGTCAAGCGCGCAACCTTGCTCCCACGCCCGCGCCCGAAGATGATCCCTCACTGTGAGGAGCAACTTTTCTCGACCTGCAACTGGTCGCGAATTTCAAACGGCATGCGGAACCTCAAAAAGGCTCTGTTCGGCGCTTTTCTCAAGGATGAGCGGGGCTCATGATCTCCCAAAAGCCTGCCTCGGACTTGATCCGGGGCCGGGAATCGGTTTTCGGATCGGATCATGCTCAATCAAGATAAGGCGCGTGTTTTCGAGCCGGGCACGTCCTGACTTGACGATGGAACCGGTTCGCGTGAATCACGGAACACGCTTCTGACGAAGCAAAAAGGCGCCAGTGGTCGCCTCGGTTACCGATAATGCCTTCGCTCGCGAAAAGCGGCGCGCGGATTGATGCCGCAATAGGCGTAGGTGCCTGATGCCGTGGCCATGCACTGCCTGTAGGTGGAGAATTGGCAGTTTCCCGGATAACCCCACTCCCTGCCCTGCAGACAGTACCTATACTCGTGCGCCGAGGCCGGCGCGGCTGCCGCGGAAATCGTCAGCACGGAAGCTGCGGCTAGAAATGCACCGATCAGGTAACGCATGTTGCTTCTCCGTGGAGTGATGAATCACGCTCCAACCAATAATGCCCGGCCCGCCGGATGGTTGCGGGAACCGAGCATCCTCGGAGTCATCAGAACATGCAAGCCGTCGGATATCGTATTATTCGGCGCTGCTGACGAGCTTGATCCTCGGCGTCGCGGCCTCGATCAGTTCGTGATAGGCATCGAGGTAGTCCAGCGCCATGCGCCGCGCCGTGAAACGCGCCTCGAACTCTTCCCGGATCGCCACGCGATCGAGCGACGCCAAGCGGCTGACGGCGGCGACGGCGCTGATCTCGTCCTCGACGATAAAGCCGGTCCGGCCGTCCTCGACGATCTCGGCAACGGAGCCGTGATTATAGGCGATGACGGGCGTTCCACACGCCATGGCCTCGATCATCACGAGGCCGAACGGCTCGGGCCAGTTGATCGGCAGCAGCAGGCCGATCGCTCCGCTGAGGAAATCCGGTTTCTCGCGATCGCTGATCTCGCCGATGTAGTCGACCAGCGGATGGCTCATCATCGGGCGGATGCATTCATCGAAATAATCCTGATCCGCGCGATCGACCTTGGCGGCGATCCTGAGCGGGATGCCGCATTGAATGGCGATCCTGATCGCCCGGTCGACGCCTTTTTCCGGAGCGATGCGGCCAAGCACGGCAAGATAACCCGGCGTGATCGGTTGCGGCGTCAGCAGGTCTTTCGGCAGCCCGTGATAGATCGTGCGCAGCCATCGGGCCTGCGGGACCGGGCGGCGTTGCGCGTTCGAGATGGAAATCACCGGAATTGATGAAAATGCGTTGAATACCGGCTGATGCTCCGGAAGGTCGAGCCGCCCGTGGAGGGTCGTGAGGAACGGCGTCGGTTGCCGCGAGAACAGGGAGAAGGGGTAATAGTCGAGATGGAAATGGAGAAAGTCGAATTCTTCATTGTCGCATTTCCGGCGGACCCGCTCCAGCATCACCATGTGCAAGGCGTTCGGGTCCCGCACCGCGCCATCGAGCCGCAAAGCTTTCGGCCATGTCGCATCGAGCCGGGCGGAGGTATGGGAATCGCCGCTGGCGAAAAGCGTCACGTCGTGGCCCAGGGAGACGAGCTCCTCGGTCAACCAGTGAACCACGCGTTCGGTGCCGCCATACAGTTTCGGCGGGACAGCCTCCGTCAACGGAGCAACCTGCGCAATGCGCATCTAATCGCCTCCTATCACATTTACGTTTCATGAGATCTAAAATCATGGGATTCGAGGAACGCTCTTGCGTCGGCGCAGTTCCCCACATTCTTCCACATTGTCGTCTTGCTGATGCCATCACAGCCTTCCAGATAGGTTAGGCGGTCATTGCAACGAAGTTTCTGCGCATTGACGGCTTTTCTGAGGGTCTTGTGCGGCGACGGCCGAACCGGCTCTCGCGAAGACTTCAACAATCCGGCAACCTCAAAGCGCCTCGGTGGGAACATGGACGATTTCTCGGGATACGCCGGTCGGCCTTTCTCATTCATGCTGCGTTATTGCCGACAGCGGTTGGCTTCGCATCTTTCGATCCTTTTTTGCATCGTGGCGGCGGTCGCCTGTTCGGTGGGAACGCAATACGGCGTCAAGTCGCTGGTCGATGCGCTGGCATACGGGCCTGCGCACAGCGGCGCCGTATGGCTGGCATTCATCTTTCTCATGTCGCTGATCGCCGCCGACAACTTCATGTGGCGGATCGCGGGCTGGGTCGCGAGCTTTACTTTCGTCGGCGTGACGGGCGACCTGCGCCGCGACATTTTCCGGCATCTGACGGGCCATGCGCCGAGCTACTTCGCCGATCGGATGCCGGGGATGCTGACGAGCCGGATCACGGCGACGTCGAACGCCGTTTATACCGTCGAAAACATGCTGGTCTGGAATGTGCTGCCGCCCTGCATCGCGACCATCGCCGCGATCATGTTGATCGGAACCGTCAGTCCGTCGATGGCGGCGGGGCTGACGATCGTCGCAGGCGTCATGGTCGCCGCGATGTTCAAAATGGCGGCGGCGGGCAAGCCCCTGCATGACGATTTCGCCAACAAGGCTGCGGCGGTCGATGGCGAGATGGTCGATGTCGTCAACAACATGCCGCTGGTCAGGGCGTTCTGCGGGATCGATCATGAGCATGACCGGTTCGATACGACCGTCGGCCGCGAGCTGAGCGCGCGCGGGCGGAGCCTTCGCTACCTCGAAAAGCTCAGGATCACCCATGCCGCCGTCACCGTTGCATTGACCATTTCGTTGTTGGCATGGGTCATCACGCTCTGGCAGCGCGGCGGCGCCACGACCGGCGACGTCGTGCTGGTCTGTACGCTCGGCCTGTCGATCCTGCATGCGACGCGCGATCTGGCGGTCGCCCTCGTCGATATCACCCAGCATGTCGCGCGGCTGTCCGAGGCGGTCGCGACGCTGCTGGTGCCCCACGAATTGATCGATCACCCGGAAGCGGAGCCGTTGCATAAAAACGGCGCGGCCGTCGCGTTCAACACGGTCACGTTCCGTTATCCCGGCAGTCAGGCGGTGTTCGAGCGGTTCAGTCTCCGGCTTCAGCCCGGGCAGCGTGTCGGTCTGGTCGGCGAATCCGGCGGCGGCAAGTCGACGCTGTTCGTCCTGTTGCAGCGGTTCTACGATCCCGAGCGCGGAAGCGTCACGATCGACGGCCAGGACATCTCGCGGGTCACTCAGCAGAGCCTGCGCGCCGCGATCTCCGTGGTGCCGCAGGATATTTCCCTGTTTCATCGCTCGATCCTCGAGAACATCCGCTATGGCCGCCCTACGGCGACCGACGACGAGGTGCTGCGCGCGGCCATCGCGGCGCGCTGCGATTTCGTCGAGAGCCTGCCCGAGGGGCTCGCGACCGTGGTCGGCGATCGCGGCGTGAAACTCTCCGGCGGCCAGCGCCAGCGCATCGCCATCGCGCGCGCCTTCCTCAAGGATGCGCCGATCCTGCTGCTTGACGAGGCGACCGCGGCGTTGGACAGTGAATCCGAAGAAGCCATCCGCGAGGCGCTCGGTCGCCTGATGCGGGGCCGCACCGTGATTGCGATCGCGCACCGGCTTTCCACCCTGCGCGATTTCGATCGCGTGGTCGTGCTCAAGAAAGGAAAGATCATCGAAGATGGTCAACCCAGCCGCCTGATGCGCAAGGACGGGCATTACCGGCAGCTTGTCGTCAGGGAAATGAGCCGCCTCTCGGCTCACGCGGCCTGAAACGCCGGCCGGGGTTGGGCGTCGGTGTCGGCGGGGGCCGCACGATGATAAGGGGTCCGGGGGGAGTCAGATGATGGCAGGCAAGGCGACGGCTCAAATCACGATCATGCCGTCATCCGATGGTCTCGTGTCGGAATCGCCGTTCTATATTCCGATGACCGGGCCCTCGGCCCGCCCTCGGCGAACGTTGAAACACGACGATACCTTTGTCGTGCTGGACAGCCACGGCGATATCGGAGCTTCCGCCGGAGGACCCGACGGGTTGTTCAATACCGATACGCGCTATCTTGCCAGGCTCGAGCTGGTTCTCAACGACATGCAGCCGCTGCTGCTCGGCTCCAACCTGCGCAACGACAATTCCGGCCTGACGGTCGATCTGACCAACCCGGATATCTATGATGGCGACCGCATCGTATTCCGCAAGGACGCCATCCATATCGTGCGCACGATCTTCCTCTGGCGCGGGACCGCGTATCAGAGGATCGGCATTCAGAACCACGGCGAGCAGACCGCGAGCTTCGATCTTTCCCTGCTGTTTGACAACGATTTCGCGGATCTGTTCGAGGTGCGTGGCGAGCGGCGGGCCCGCCGCGGCGTCGGCGCCGGCGAACTGTCCGATTCTTCAACCGTCGTGCTGTCCTATATCGGCCTCGACGACGTCGTCCGAACCTCGCGCCTGCATTTCGAGCCGCGCCCGACGCGCCTGTCCGTCAACAGCGCGATCTATCACTTCGATCTGCCGCCGCAGCGGACAACCGCGATATTTTTCACCGTGTCCTGCAACAAGCCGGCGACGGAGATGCCCGCCCCGTTCTATCGGGGACTGCTGGCGCATCGCCGCGAAATGCGGCGCGCCTGGTCTGGCGCCACGAACATCGAGACCTCGAACAACATCTTCAACGAGGTGTTGTGCCAGTCGATGGCCGATCTGAATATCCTGATGACGCAGACGCCAAACGGCCGCTACCCCTACGCCGGAATCCCCTGGTACTCGACGACGTTCGGGCGGGATGGGCTGATAACCGCGTTGCAGATGTTGTGGATCGATCCCGGCATCGCGCGCGGCGTTCTCAGGAGGCTCGCTGCGTTTCAGGCTCAGGTCATTGATCCCGCCGCGGATGCCGAGCCCGGAAAGATTCTTCACGAGATGCGCGGCGGCGAAATGGCCGCGTTGGGCGAGGTGCCGTTCGCGCGATACTACGGCAGCGTCGATTCGACGCCGCTGTTCGTGCTGCTGGCGGGGCTTTACGTCGAACGCACCGGCGACGAGTCGATCCTGAAAGAACTGTGGCCGGCGATCGAGGCCGCGCTGGGCTGGATCGACGGCCCGGGCGATCCGGACGGCGACGGCTTCGTCGAGTATCTGCGCGCGTCCGAGCAGGGGCTCGCCAATCAGGGCTGGAAGGATTCATTTGACGCGATCTTCCATGCCGACGGCACGCTCGCGGAAGGCGAGATCGCGCTAGCCGAAGTGCAGGGTTACGTCTTTGCCGCCAAGCGATCGGCGGCAGGGTGCGCGCGCGCGCTCGGCCTGACCGACCGCGCCGGCGAACTGGAACGCGCCGCTGAACGCCTGGCCTCCCGGTTCGAGGAAGCGTTCTGGCTGCCGGATCTGCGCACCTACGCGCTGGCGCTTGATGGAAAGAAGCGGCCCTGCAAGGTGCGAACCTCGAACGCGGGACAGTTGCTGTTCACGGGACTGGTCCGCGAGGAGCGGGCACGCATGGTCGCTGCCGATCTGATGCGGCCGTCGTTCTTCACCGGATGGGGAATTCGCACGGTTGCCAGTGGGGAAGCGCGCTACAATCCGATGTCGTATCACAACGGCTCGATCTGGCCGCACGACAACGCGTTGATCGCGCTCGGCCTGGCGCGATACGGCCTCAAGCATTCGGTCGAACACGTCTTCAAGGGACTGTTCGATGCGGCCACATACATGGATTTGCGGCGGCTGCCGGAACTGTTCTGCGGTTTCCGGCGCGAGCCGCGGCGCGGACCTACGCTTTATCCCGTCGCCTGCTCGCCGCAGGCATGGGCGAGCGCCACGCCCTTCACGCTGCTGGAAGCGGCGCTGGGCCTGGAGTTCGATGCTGCGAGGAACGAGATCAGGCTACGCAACCCGCGGCTTCCCGCGTTCCTCAACGAGGTGATCCTGCGCGGGCTGTGCCTCGGTGAATCAAGCGTCGATCTGCGCCTGCGCCGTCATGACGAGGATGTCTCGCTCGAGGTGTTGCGGACGCGAGGTCACATTCAGGTCTCGATCGTGCTAACGCGCTAAGCCGCTTTCGCGCTCCACGATGCAATTGGATCAATTGGGCAGCGAGGATTCATGTCTCGAAAAGGCTCGATCAATGCCGGTCTTCTCGTAGCCGCCCTGGTTTTCGCCGCCACGCGCGCGATGGCCGACGACGCGGGTCAGCCGCAAAAAAATCCCGACCCGGCCAATCCGCCGGCGGCTGCAAAGCCTTCGGACAAGGCGACCACTCCGCCGCCATCGATCACCGTGATTCGCCCCGCCGACGCGCATGGCGTGTTGGGACGCGAGGTGCGGAGCACGAGCGGTCAGAACATGGGACGGATCGTCGACGTGATCGTGGACCGGACCAGTGCGCCTCGCGCCGCCGTGATCGATTTTGGCGGCTTCCTCGGGGTCGGCAGCCGGAAGATCGCGGTCGACTGGAATGCGCTCCGGTTTGGCAAGGTGAAGGGCTCGAGCGACAGCATCAGCCTCGAACTGACTCAGGACCAGGTGAAGGCGGCGCCGGAATACAAGGAAGGTGCGCCGGTCGTGGTGCTGGGCGCGTCGGGAGCGCTGCAGCCCCTCAATGTGGGCCCGTGATCAAGGGGAGGACCTCCGATCTGCTTTGCGCGATTGGCCCGACGATCATCCGATCCGGATAGCGCGCGCCAGCGGCGGGCGGGCGTGGGCGATGTGAAACTGCCGCCCGCGGCCGGCGGGCGGGACCCCCATCCGTCGACGCAAAGCCAGCGCGGTCTCGACTGGTTCATCTTCTTTCTCGCCGACGTGCAAACCGGATTCGGCCCCTTCGTCGCGGTCTATCTCACCACGCAGAAGTGGACACAATCCGAGATCGGGTTGATCCTGTCGATCGGCGGTATCATCGGTCTGATCGGTCAGATGCCGGGGGGCGCCATTGTCGATGCGGCGCGCTCGGAGCGGCTGGTCGCGGGGCTCGCCGTCGCCACGATCGGCGGCAGCGCGCTGGCCTATGCGGCCTGGCCGATCTTTCCGGTCGTTGCGTTGGCTGCGATCCTGCACGCCGCGGCGAGTTGCGTGCTCGGGCCTGTGATCGCCGCGATCAGCCTCGGTCTTGTCGGACCACATGCGATCGGCGAGAGACTCGGGCGCAATGCGCGCTTCGCATCGCTCGGCAACGGCGTGGCGGCGGGCGTGATGGGCGCCGTCGGATACCTGCTGTCGAGTCGCGCCGTGTTCGTGGTGAGCTTCGCGTTCGCGTTCGCGACGCTGCTGTCGCTGGCGCGAATCCGCGACCGGGAGATCGATCCCGAACAGGCCCATGGGGCGCTTGCGCGCGCCAAGCCGGATCCCGATGCGACCAGCGTCCTCCATCTTCTGCATCGGCGGCCGCTGGTCGTTTTTGCCTGTACGGTTTTCCTGCTTCAGCTCGCCAATGCGGCGATGCTGCCATTGATGGCGGGCATCGTCACCGAACGTTCGAGCGCGGGCGCGCCGGCTTTGATCGCGATCTGCATCATCGTCCCCCAGGCGATCGTCGCCTTGATGTCGCCTTCGGTCGGCCGCAAGGCGCAAGCATGGGGACGCCGTCCGCTGCTCATGGTCGCTTTCGCCGCGCTGGCCGTTCGGGGAGCGTTGTTCGCGACAGTCCACGATCCGTCGCTGCTGGTCGCCGTGCAGGTGCTGGACGGCGTCACGGCCGCGGTCTTCGGCGTCATGACGCCGCTCATTGTCGCAGACGTCGCTTTCGGCTCCGGTCATTTCAACCTCGCGCAGGGCGTCATCGGTACCGCGGCCGGAATAGGCGCCTCGCTCAGCACCTTGATTACCGGCTATGCGAGCGATCATTTCGGGCACGGCATCGCGTTCATGGAACTGGCCGCCGCCGCGCTGTTGGGGCTGCTCGTGGTCTGGCTTCTCATGCCGGAAACCCGCCTCGCGAAGGGATCGGAACGAGGGTCGTAAGCTGAGCGGCCCCATAGAGCTTTTTCAAGCGAAACATGTGCTCGGGCGGCCTCGACCCGAGGACGGACACCGGTTCGCGTAAAGAAAACGCGTCAAATCAAAACAGTGGGGAGCCTGCTTCTGATTTCATCAGAGGCGGGTTAAGGCTCTAATGGCTCCAGGGTTCTGAGTTGCGTTTCTCGATCTCCGCGATCCGTGCCTCGTATTCTTCGGCGAGCTTGAGCAGGCGCTTTTCGGTGAACGGATCGGTCCCCTTTGCGAGACGGCGGCAGCGCTCTGCCTGTTGCCTTAGGAATTCGATATCCATGATGCCATCGAATCTCGTGATTCCTGGAATCAGTCCGCTTTCAATGCCCGCCATCGAAGCCACCGGTGACCTGAATAAAAAAGAAAAGCTATGATCCACCAAATCAAAGCAAGTGCTTGGTAACCCACGCCGAGGTCTTGCGTTCCCGGTTATGCACAAGAGTTGCGGTGACCTGAGGAAAAGCAGCGCGTCCAAACGCCGCGGATGTCGTGTAGTATCGGAGAGACTCAGGGCCTGGAAACCGTCTCTGGGCGGCGGCGCCCGGACTTGGCGGCGGTCGTCGTCCTGCCGGCCCTCAGCGTATTCGCCGGTCGCGCCCCGTTTCAGCGAGGATCCATGGAAACGTTGCTGCTTCCCTTTTCGCCGCGCTTCATCGTCCTGACGATCTGCGCGGTGGTCACGGCGCTGCTGGTCGGCTTCGGGATCGAGGACCACGAAACTTTCAAGGTCGTGATCGTTCCGATCCTGATCTTCGGAGCGCTGACCGCGCTCGGTATCCGTGACCTTCTGCAAAAGAGCCACGCCGTCCTGCGAAATTATCCGATTTCGGCGCATATCCGTTTCCTGCTGGAGGAAATCCGTCCCGAGATGCGGCAGTATTTCTTCGAGAGCGAAAAGGACGGCATGCCGTTCAGCCGCGACACCCGCTCCGTGGTCTACCAGCGCGCGAAGATGATGCTCGACAAGCGTCCGTTCGGCACCCAGGAAAGGGTCTATGCCGAAGGCTACGAATGGATGCACCATTCGATAGCGCCGATGCCCCATGCGACGGAGAAATTCCGCATCACGATCGGCGGGCCGGATTGCGCGAAGCCTTATTCGGCGTCGGTTTTCAACATATCCGCGATGAGTTTCGGCGCGCTCAGCCCCAATGCGGTGCGCGCGCTCAACGCCGGCGCGAAAAAAGGTGACTTCGCCCACGACACCGGCGAGGGCGGCGTCAGTCGCTACCATCGTGAAGGCGGCGGCGACCTCATCTGGGAAGTCGGCTCCGGCTATTTCGGCTGTCGCACCCGCGACGGCGGCTTCAATGCCCGCGAATTCGCCCGCGTCGCGGCCGACGACCAGATCAAGATGGTCGAGCTCAAGATCAGCCAGGGAGCCAAACCCGGTCATGGCGGGGTTTTGCCCGCAGCCAAGGTCTCCGCGGAGATTTCCAGCATTCGCGGCGTCGGCATGGGCGAGGACTGCATTTCGCCGTCTCGTCACAAGGCGTTCTCGACGCCGGTCGGCATGATGAAATTCATCGCCGAGATGCGCCGGCTGTCGGGGGGCAAGCCGGCCGGGTTCAAGCTCTGCATCGGGCACAAATGGGAGTTCCTCGCCATCTGCAAGGCGATGCTGCAAACCGGAATCTATCCCGATTTCATCGTCGTCGACGGCAACGAGGGCGGCACCGGCGCCGCGCCGCTGGAGTTCATGGATCACCTCGGAATGCCGATGCGCGAGGGCGTCAACTTCGTCCACAACGCGCTGATCGGCATCAATGCGCGCGATCGCATCATGATCGGCGCGTCCGGCAAGATCGCGACGGGTTTCGACATCGCGCGCGCCATGGCGCTGGGCGCCGACTGGTGCAACTCGGCGCGCGGCTTCATGTTCGCGCTCGGCTGCATTCAGTCGCTGAACTGCCACACCGATCGCTGCCCGACCGGGATCGCCACGCAGGATCCATCGCGCAGCCGCGCGTTGGTGGTGCCGCACAAGCTCGATCGGGTCTACAATTATCATCGCGCCACGCTGCTGGCGCTGACCGAACTGATCGCGGCGGCGGGGCTGGAGCATCCGAGGGAGCTGCGCCCGGTCCACTTCTCGCAGCGCGTATCGAACACCGAGGTGGCGTCGTTCGATACGCTTTATCCGACATTGCGGCGAGGGGAACTGCTCGACGGCACCGCCGATCCGCGCTTTCGCGATGCCTGGGCGCAGGCGCAGGCGGATTCGTTCGCGCCGGCGGGTTGAAGTCGCGGCACCTGCAAAGCATCCGTCATTGCCGGACTTGATCGGCAATCCATCTTTCCCCAGGATGATGGATGCCCGGGCCAGGCCCGGCCATGACGATGGTCTTCAAAACTCCCCGTGCAGCCGTCCGGAAAACACGTGCACCGGGCCGCGGTCGGCGTTGTAGGCAGGGTTCGCAATGAACTGATAGTCGGCGGTCAGCGTGAACCGCTTGTCCAGCGCATAGGCATAGTAGGCTTCCAGCACGCGTTCGCGGCGGTAATTGAGCTGGCCGTCGCCGACGAGGATGCCGAGGCCGCCGGCGGCGATGAAGTCGCGATGGTCCCGTGACAGCGCGTTGATCGCGCCGCCGAGGCCGATCACGTCGTCCGGCCGCCCCCAGCGCGTGCCCTTGATCGAGGCGCCGAGCGCGAGGCTGGCGTCGATGTCGGTGAAAGCCATGATCTCGGTCTTGCCGTCGTTCCAGCTCCAGCGGCCGAACAGCCCGATATCGTCGGTGACCGCCTGTTCGACGTTGAGGACGTAGCCGTACTTGATGCGCCCTGTGCGGGTCCGTGCGATGTCGAGATCGAACGCCGGATTGTCCAGCGTGTCGCGATAGCTGCCCATGTAGGCGCTGTTGAGCCAGCCGATGGTGCGGAGCTTGCCAGGCTGGTCGAACAGGGAATAGCGCGTCTCCAGTTCCAGCAGATACTCGCCCCGCTTGAACAGGCGGGTGTCGAAGCTGTTGGAGTTCGATTCCGAGTCCATCAGGAAATAGCCGCCGCGCAGCGCCCAGCGTTTCTGGTTCAGCTCCGCTGTCACGCCGTAGCTCAGTCCGAGCTTGTCGGCGGAATAGTCGAAGGCGCCCGGCGCCCACAGCGACCAGTTCATGAAATCCTTGCGGGTATCCTTGGCATAGGCGTTGCCGTCGAAGACGTCGGTCACCGCGAATTTACCGACCTGCAGCGTCAGCCGCGAGATATCGGCCTTGCCGGCGATCTGCGACGGCCCGCTCGCCAGTTCTTCCTGCTCGCCGCCGAAGCCGAAGGTCTGGCGCACAAAAAGCCGTGAAGCATTGTAATGGGGATAGGGGAAGTCGGACTTCTGCGCCTCGCCGCTCGGGAAGCCTGCGACGCCGAAAGTATTGCTGAGGCCGAAACCCTGAAGCAGCTCGGGATTGTAATAGACCTCGCCGCCGTCCCACAGCCGCGCGTTCAGAAACAGGCTGTTGCTCCAGCTCGCCTGATATTGCGCGGCCGGACTCAGGCTGTTGACGCCGCTGTAGGGCGCGCGAAAGGACGGATACCCTTGCCCGAGATACGTGGTCTGGCCGTGAATCTCCCAGCGGTCGGATTCGGGATCGGTCGGCGGCTTCGCCGACGGGTCGGGGATGTCGCCAAATCCGTCGAGCTCGCGGTTGAGGCCGATGCGGACCGACTGGAAGTCCATGGCCGCGGCATATTGCGCGCCCGAGGGAAACCGGAGGTTGGTCTTGTCGAAGCGGTAGGAGAGATATTCGAGCCGCGCGCTCCAGTGCGGTGCAAAGGCATAGTCCAGTCCGCCGCCGGCGACCCAGCCGAGCCGGGCGTCCAGCAATTTCTCCTGATCGCCCGGCGGCAGATTGTTCAGATAGCGTTCGCCGGCAACGGCGAGACCGCCGGTGGCATAAGCGAGCCACGGGCCCGTTGCATAGCCGACCCGTCCGCGCGCCGTTCCGATGAAGTCCCATTGATGCGTGACCTCGGAGCGAGGGGTCGCGAGCGTTGAGACGATCGAATTGGACTCTATGTAGCTTGGAAATGAGACGTCGGTTTCGAGGCCGAGCAATAGACCCGAGGAAAGCCGAAAATTGTAGCCGGCCTGGAGCCCGCCGATGGAGCCGCCGAAATCATTACGGCCGGAGGTCGGCGCGGGGTCGGTGAGCGACGCCGTCGACCGGCCGCCGCCGAACCCGGCATGGGTGCCGATATAGAGGCCGGTCCAGTCGAACGCCGTCAGGGGATGAGCCGCCTTGACCGCAGGCCGGTCCGCCGCGCGCGCGAACTCTTTCTGCGCCAGCAGGCTCACCGCTAGGCCGGCGAGGAAGCATGTCACGGGACGCGACACCTGCACCAGGCCGAATTGACCAGACCTGTTCAATCGGACCGCTGTCACATGTTTCCCCTGGGGGAAGCCAGCACTGTTTCCATTTGGATTTTGCTGAATGCCGCCGTCATTGATCCCACGGATTCCACGCATTTATTGCAACTGATTTGCAATAGCAAGTAATTATTGAAGCGATCCGCGAGGTGATACGTCCTCACCGAATCCCATTTGAGCATGACGAAGGTACGACAGGATGTGCCGGCCGTTCAGCCCCGATCGCGCGGGCCGTCCGCCAGCACCGCCGGATCGAACCTTGCCATATCGGCCAGTAATTCGCAGAACGCGCGCGCGCCGTGCTCGATCAGTCGCTCGCCTTTTTCCGCGGACGCCTGCGTCGCATCGCCTACCGCGCCGCTCGGGTGAAGGTCCTGCGCCTGCCAGGCAAATGGCGCCGGCCGTTGCGTGCCGAGCCGGCGATAGGTCTTTTCGATCGCGATGCTCGCAGGCCGGAAGTTTGCGATCCTGTCGCGGCGCACCTGTTCCGGGTAGCGCGCCAGCATGATCGAGGTTTCAACCGCGCCGCCATGGATGCCGTGACGCAATTCCTCCGCATCGAACAGTCCGTCCGGCACGCCGAAACGCGACCAAGCGGTGGTGACCGCAAGCATCCGATACCGCGCGCGCAGATCCTGCGCCACCATCGTCATTGCGGCGCTGTTGCCGCCGTGACTGGACACCATCACGATTTTTCGAAACCCGCGCCGCGCCACCTCTTCGCCCAGCGCCGTCCAGGCCTTCAGCGCCGCCTCGTTGGTCAATGTCTGCGTGCCCGGAAAATCGGTGTGCTCGGTGGAAATGCCGATCCGTTGCACCGGCAGAACGGTCGCGGGTATGTCCTGCGGCAGCAGCTCGCGAAGGCGCGCGAGATAGGCTTCCGCGATCAGCACGTCGGTCGAAAGCGGCAGATGCGGACCGTGCTGCTCGGTCGCCGCCAGCGGCAGCACCGCGATCCAGTTCGCGGCCGCGCCGGGCGGCGCGTCGGGCCAGCGGATGGCGGCCCAGTCGAACGGGGGTGTTCCGGTCATATCGCGCAACGTTTCATCGAGCCGAAATGCGGGTTATAGCGTTTTCGAGCCGGGCATGTCCTCCGGCCGCCGGGATTCGCGCCGGTCCGGGTCGCCTCCTGATCATGAGCCAGAACCATCGAGAGAGTCCAATGATGCGTGTTGTCCTTCTGCTGCGAACGTTAACGGCCGGACTGGTGCTGGCGCTCGGCCTCACCGCGGGCGCGGCGGCCTCGCCGGTGCTGGACAAGGTTTCCTTCGGCACCAACTGGGTGGCCGAGGGCGAGCACGGCGGCTTCTTTCAGGCGCTGGCCGACGGCACCTACAAGAAATACGGTCTCGACGTCACCATCGTGCCGGGCGGCCCAAACGTGAACAACCGGGTTTTGCTGATCTCCGGCAAGCTCGATTTCTTCATGACGGCGAACACGCTGCAATCGTTCGATGCGGTTGCCAACAACGTACCGGTCGTCGCGGTCGCCGCCATGTTCCAGAAGGATCCGCAGGTTTTTCTCGCGCATCCCGAATCGAAGGTGACGAAAATCGAGGACCTGAAGCCGCTCACTTTGTTCGTGTCCAAGGAAGGCATCGCGAGCTACTTCCAGTGGCTCAAGTCGGAGTACGGATTCAGCGGGGCGAAGGTCAAACCCTATACCTTCAACGCGCAGCCCTTTCTCGCCGACAAGAACAGCGCGATGCAGGGCTACGTCACCTCGGAACCGTTCGCGGTGGAGAAGCGGGCCGGTTTCAAGCCGACCGTAATTCTGCTCGCCGACGCCGGGTTCAACCCGTATTCGACCCTGATCGAAACCCGCCGTGATTTGGTCGAGCACAAGCAGGACCTCGTGCAGCGCTTCGTCGACGCCTCGATCGTCGGCTGGTATACATACCTGTACGGCGACAACACGGCCGGCAATGCCATGATCAAGAAGCTCAATCCCGAAATGACCGACGATCTCCTGGCCTATTCGGTGGCGAAGATGAAGGAGTATGGCATCGTCGATTCCGGCGATTCCTTGCGCGACGGCATCGGCGCCATGAGCGATGCGCGCTATGCGAGCTTCTTCGACAAGATGGTGCGGGCAGGCGTTGTGCGCCGGGACATCGATTTCCGCAAAGCCTACACGCTGCAGTTTGTCAACAAGGGCGTCGGCCTCGACTTGAAACCCGAGGACTTGCAGATCAAGAAATAGATCGGGTGCCGATGACAGAATTCGCTTCAGCGCTGTCCGAAGCCGGCACGGATCCGCGCGCGGGTGACGCCGTGAGGCTGAGGGACGTCACAAAACGCTACGACGGCGGCGTGGCGGCGCTGGGACCACTCGATTTCAATGTGCGCAAAGGCGATTTCGTGTCGCTGCTCGGGCCGTCCGGCTGCGGGAAATCGACCGTGCTGCGGATCATCGCCGGCTTGAGCGCGCCGACCTCCGGCACGGTTCATGTTGCCGGCGGCGGCCGCTCCATCGGCTTCGTGTTTCAGGAGCCGACGCTGATGCCGTGGGCGAGCGTGCGCGACAACGTGGCGCTGCCGCTGAAACTTGCGCGCCGTTCACGCTCGGACATCGAGGGACATGTCCGGCCCGCGCTGGCGCGGGTCGGGTTGACTGAATTCGTGGCCGCCTATCCGCGCGAACTGTCCGGCGGCATGAGGATGCGGGTGTCGCTGGCGCGCGCGCTCGTCACCGACCCGGATATTCTTTTGATGGACGAGCCGTTCGCGGCGCTCGACGAGATCACCCGCTTCCGCCTCAACAACGACCTGCTGGCGCTGTGGCGCGACTTGCGCAAGACCGTCATCTTCGTCACCCATTCGGTGTTCGAGTCGGTCTATCTCTCGCGCCGCGTCGTGGTGATGACGCCGCGACCCGGCCGCATCAGCGCCGAGCACCGCATCGTCACGGCCGAGCCGCGGGACGAGGATTTCAGGACCTCGGCGGAATACGCCGCCTATTGCCGCGAGGTGTCGGCCGCGCTGTCGCGGGCGGCGGCACGCCCATGACCGTCTCCGCTTCGTCATCGCCAGCCGGCAGCGAGGCATCTGAGCGCGACCGGGGCGCGCCGGTCGCGCGCGTGCTGTTGCCGGTCGCGGTGCTGGGAGCCGGCGTACTGGCGTGGCATATCGTCGTGCAGGTCTACGCCATTCCGCCTTATGTGTTGCCGGGTCCCATGCTGGTGGCGACGACGCTGGTGCGGGACTGGCCGATCCTGTGGCAATCGCTGCTGACGACCCTGCTGACCACCGCGGAAGGTTTTGCCGCGGCAGTGGTGGGCGGCATCGCGCTGGCGCTGTTGTTCAACCAGTCGAAATGGCTGGAGCATGCGCTCCTGCCCTATGCGATCATCCTGCAGGTCACGCCGGTGATCGCGATCGCGCCGCTGCTTCTGATCTACCTGCCGCAGCAGACCGCGGTCGTCGTCTGCGCCTGGATCGTCGCGTTCTTTCCGGTGCTGTCGAACACCACGCTGGGCCTCAATTCGGTGGACCGCAATCTGGAGGGGATGTTTCGTCTCTACGGCGCATCGCGGCTGCAGACGCTGCGCTACCTGAAGCTGCCGGCGGCGCTGCCCTACATTCTCGGCGGATTGCGTATCGCCGGAGGCTTGTCGCTGATTGGCGCGGTGGTCGCGGAAATCGCGGCGGGTTCGGCCGGCGCGGGTTCGGGTCTCGCCTACAGGATCGCGGAATCCGGCTACCGGCTCAACATTCCGCGCATGTTCGCGGCGTTGTTGTTGCTCTCGGTTGCGGGCATTGTCATTTATATGTGCCTTGCGGCGGTGTCGTATCTGATGTTGCGACGCTGGCACGAAAGCGCGCTCGGGAGGGAGAATTGATGACCGCGAACGGGCCGCCGGAAAAGATCGACCTGCTGATTTACGGGCCGCGCAAGCCGACCATCGACAACGGCTTTGACGAAGGGTTCGTGCTGCATCATTGCGAACAACACGCCGATCTGGACCGGCTTGCGCCTGCCGTCGCCGGGAAAATCCGGGGCATGGCCGTCACCGGTCTGGTTCCTTGCGGCAGCGCGGTGCAGGCGCGCTTTCCCGAACTCGAAATCATATCGACCTTCGGCGTCGGCTACGACCATGTCGATACGGGTTACGCGCGCGACCACGACATCGTCGTCACCAACACGCCGGACGTCCTGACCGAGGAGGTCGCGGACGTCGCGCTCGGCCTTCTGATCGCGACGCTACGCGATTTCGTCAGGGCGGATCGCCATGTGCGGGAGGGATCGTGGGCGACGCGGAATTTTCCCTTGAGCGCCGGCTCGCTGCGCGACCGCACGGTCGGCATGGTCGGCATGGGCCGGATCGGTCAGGCGATCGCCCGCCGGCTCGCTGCGTCGCGGGTGCCGGTTGTCTACCACTCGCGCCGTGCGGCCGCGGGCGTGTCCCATCGGCACTATCCGAACCTGATCGAGATGGCGAAGGAGGTGGACACGCTGATCGTCATCACGCCGGGAGGGGCATCGACCGAGAAGCTGATCAATGCCGATGTGCTGGCAGCGCTCGGGCCGCGCGGCGTCGTCGTCAACCTGGCGCGCGGCTCCGTCGTTGACGAACCGGCGCTGATCCATGCGCTGAGATCCGGTGTTATCCTGGCGGCGGGTCTCGACGTGTTCGCCCATGAGCCGCACGTTCCGGAGGAGTTGCGCGCGCTACCCAACGTGGTGCTGTTGCCGCACATCGGTTCGGCGTCGGTGGTGACGCGCAATGCGATGGATCAACTTGTCGTCGACAACGTCACGGCCTGGTTCGCCGGTAAGCCGCCGCTGACGCCGGTTCCGGAAACGCTGGTGGAGGGACGCTAGCATGACGATCATAAACCGCAGCAAGCCGTCATGGCGGAAACGGAGCGCCTTTCTCGCCGCCGCCGTCGTGCCGCTGATGACTTGCGGATCGGCCGCATCGGCGCAGGATGCCGCAGCCTTGAAAAAGAACATGATCGGGCAATGGGAGCTGTCGACCACCGAGCGCAGCAAGACCTGCGTCGTGACGCTCAAGGGCGATCCATCGCCGCACGGTCTCAAGCTCGACCTCGAACCGGGCTGCGCGGCCTCGCTGCCGTTCACGAAGGACATCGCGGCCTGGACCGTCGCCGGCCTCGACATCGTGCGCTTGCAGACCGCCGCCGGAGAACCGGTGATCGATTTTACCGAGGTCGAGAGCGGTATTCTCGAAGGCCGGCGGCAAAATGAAGGCATCTACATCCTGCAAAATCTCGCCGAGGCCCGCTCGCTCGCCAGATCGATGGACCAGATGATCGGCGACTGGGCTTTCGTACGCGGCGACGGCCAGACCGTCTGCGGCATCACGCTGACCAACACCGAAGTCCCGCCGGACAATTTCCAGGCATTTCTCAAACCCAAATGCGATCCTGCGATCGCCGGCTTCAGGCCCGAAGTCTGGCGGCTCGAGCATGGCGAAATCCTGCTGATATCCGCGAGCGGCGAGACCTGGCACTTCCAGGCGGACGATAACGCCCAGTGGCGGCTCATTCCCGACACCGCGAATCCGTTGATTCTCATGAGGCAATGACACGAATCTAGATCAGCCGCAGACCTTTCAGGCTGGCGTGGCCGTTCTTGCCGACGATGATATGGTCGTGCACGGAAATCCCGAGTGGCGCCGAAATGTCGACGATGGATTTCGTCATCTGGATGTCGGCCTGCGACGGCGTCGGATCGCCACTTGGATGATTGTGGACCATGATGATCGCGGTCGCCGACAGTTCGAGCGCGCGCTTGACGACCTCGCGCGGATAGACCGGCGTGTGATCGACGGTGCCGACCTGCTGCAATTCGTCCGCGATGAGCTGGTTGCGTTTGTCGAGGAACAGAATGCGGAACTGCTCTTTGTCCGCGAATGCCATGGAAGTCCGGCAATAGTCGATCACCGCGGCCCACGATGACAGCATCGTTCGCTGCTTCAGTTGTCCCTTGGCCACGCGGCTGGCGCTCGCTGCGATTAGCTTGATTTCGATGATCGCGGCTTCGCCGAGCCCGCTGATCTCGCGCAGCCGGGCGTCGGGCGCATGAACCACTTCGGCGAACGACCCGAACCTGCCGATCAGGGATTTGGCGAGCGGTTTGACGTCGCGGCGGGGCAGCGCGCGAAACAGCACCATTTCGAGCAGTTCGTAGTCGCTGAGCGCATCCGGCCCGGCGTCCCGGAACCGCTCCCGCAGCCGCTCGCGATGGCCGTGATAATGCGGCGCTTCGGCAAATCCTGCGGGGTTGTCGGTGTCTGCGGGCATTGGTGCAGCGAACCAGCTCTTGGTTACCGCAACCTTGCCGTGGCCGGCGGCATTTGCAACCCCAATTCAGGGATGTGAAGTCACAGTCCTGCGCGATCTTCTCCGGGGGGCAGGTTCAGCCGCCGTATGGCGGCTTGTCGAGCTTGCGCGGCGACAGCGTGAAGATCTCGACGCCGGTCTGGGTCACGCCGACCGAATGTTCGAACTGCGCCGACAGCGAGCGGTCGCGCGTCACGGCGGTCCAGCCGTCCGACAGGATCTTCACGTGCGGCTTGCCGAGATTGATCATCGGCTCGATGGTGAAGAACATTCCCGGCCTGAGCGGCACGCCTTCGCCGGGCCGGCCGATATGGATGATGTTCGGTTCGTCGTGGAACATGCGGCCCAGGCCATGGCCGCAGAAATCGCGCACCACGCTCATGCCCTGCGGTTCGACGAAGCTCTGGATGGCGTAACCGATGTCGCCGGTCGTCGCGCCGGGCTTGACCGCGGCGATGCCGCGCATCATCGCCTCATAGGTCACCTCGATCAGCCGTTCCGCCTTGCGCGCGATCGGGCCGGTCGCGTACATCCGGCTGGAATCGCCGTACCAGCCATCGACGATCAGCGTCACGTCGATATTGACGATATCGCCTTCTTTCAGGATGCGATCGCCGGGCATCCCGTGACAGACCACGTGGTTGACGGATGTGCAGGTTGAATAGCGATAGCCGCGATACATCAGCGTCGCCGGATAGGCGCCATGACTGAAAGCAAATTCGCGCACGAAATCGTCGATGTGCGACGTGGGCAGGCCCGGCTTCACCAGATCGGTCAGTTCGTCGAGACAGCGTGCGGTGAGGGCGCCGGCCTCGCGCATTCCGGCAAATCCGCTTGGGCCGTGCAGCTTGATCTGTCCGGTTTTGCGCAGGGAGGTTTCTGAGGCTTCGACGTAGGTCATCGACGGTCTGGTTGGCGAACAGGAGCAGTTGGCCTCTAATCTAATGGATGGCGCTGTCAGCGCAAGCGGCACCTGTGCAGCGCTGTCAGGGGCTGAACGGGGATCGGGATGGCTCATCGCTGTCAAAGGACAAAGGCGGCTTGCGTTCGCGCTTTCGAGCCTTGAGCGCATGAGTCAGCGGACAGAAATCGGTTGGCGCGCCGCGTCAGCGACGATAAGGATGAAAAAGCAAGTGTTTACCGCTTCGGACCCCTGATGGCATCTCTGGATTCGGTCAGTCTGGCGATCCTGCTCGGCGCGATTCTGGTCATGGCCGGAATTCTGTCGAGCCTTTTGGCGCTGCGGTTCGGCGCGCCCTTGCTGCTGGTCTTTCTTTTCATCGGCATGCTGGCCGGCGATTCCGGCCCCGGAGGCCTGACCTTCAGCGATGTCCAGAACACCTATCTCGTCGGGTCGGCCGCGCTGGCGCTGATTCTGTTCGACGGCGGCCTGAAGACCCGATTCCAGAACATCCGCACGGTCCTGGCGCCCTCGATGGTGCTCGCCACGCTCGGCGTGCTGCTGACCGCGCTCGTCACCGCGCCGGTCGCAAAATATGCGCTCGACCTCAACTGGACCGAGGCGCTCTTGATCGGCGCGGTCGTTGCCTCCACCGACGCGGCCGCGGTGTTTCTGCTGGTGCATGCCCAGGGGTTGCGGTTGCGTCCGCGGGTCGGTGCGACGCTGGAAGCCGAGTCCGGCACCAATGATCCCTTCGCGGTGTTTCTCACGCTGATGCTGGTGGAACTGATCTCGGTAGGCGACAGTTCGGTCTTGCATGTGGTGCTTGAGTTCCTTCGGGAGTCCATGCTTGGCGGGGTCGTCGGGCTGATCGGGGGGCGGATCGTGGTCGCGGCGCTGAACCGCGTTGAGCTTCCCCAGGGGCTGCATGCGCCTTTCGTCACGACTGCGGCGCTCGTGATCTTCGGGGTGGCGCAGATATCCCACGCGTCCGGGTTTCTTGCGGTCTATCTCGCAGGGATCATCATCGGCAACCGTCCGACCCGCGCTCACAGTTCCGTGGTGACGTTCCTCGATGCCGCCACCTGGCTGGCGCAGATCGTGATGTTCGTGCTGCTCGGCTTGCTGGTCTCGCCGCATCGCCTGCTGGACAGCGCTCTGCCCGCGGTGATGGTTTCGCTGGTGCTGATGCTGGTGGCGCGGCCGCTCGCGGTGTTTCTCTGCCTCGCACCGTTTCGCTTCAATTGGCGGGAAAAGCTGTTCATCGCCTGGACCGGGCTGCGGGGCGCGGTCGCGATCTTCCTCGCCTCGATTCCGATGCTGGTGGGGCTGTCGAAGGCCTACCTGTATTTCGACGTCGCTTTCGTGGTGGTGATCACCTCGCTGCTGCTGCAGGGCTGGACGCTGGCCGCGGCCGCGCGGCGGCTGCATGTGGCGCTGCCGCGCGCCGAACGGGGGCCGCGCCGCGTCGAACTCGATCTGCCGGGGCAGCTCGAGCAGCAGTTGGTCGGCTATCCGGTGCGGCAGAAGAGCCTGTTCCTGCGGCGTGGGCTGATTCCATCCTGGTCGAAGCCGACGCTCGTGATCCGCAACGAGAAAATCCTGACGCCGGTTGAGGCGGAGCCGATCGCGGCGGGAGACTACCTCTATCTGCTGGCGCCGCCTGAAAAGGCTGAGGCGCTCGATCGTTTCTTCGTCGACATGCAGCCGATGGCATCGCCCGACCCGCATCTGCTTGGCGATTTCCTTGTCTCGGGCGAAATCACCGTCGGTGATATCGCACAAATCTACGGCGTCTCCGTTGATCCCGCTGTCGCGCAGTTGACGCTGGCGGATTACTTCGACGTTCATCTCGACCGCGCTCCGAAGGAGGGTGCGACGCTTCCGCTCGATGCCATCGTTCTTGTCGCGCGCAACATCAGCCAGGGCCGCGTCAATGTGGTCGGGCTCCGTTTGCCCGAGGACGAAGAGAAACGGCCTCCGCTGACACGGACGGAAGCGCTCCGACAGAAAGTGGCGGAAGCCTGGTCGTCGATTGCACGGATTTGACCAGCAAATCAGACGGGGAGGATCTCGGTGCCTCCGAATGCGGCGACGCGTCCGCGTTTCAGCATCACCACTTGCGAAGCGAGCTGGCGCAGTTCATCGGGATCGTGGCTGACGTAGACCATCGGCACGCCGGCTTCGTCGCGCAGCCGCATCAGGTAGGGCAGGATCTCCGCCTTTCGGTCCTCATCGAGCGACCCCAGAGGTTCGTCCAGCAACAGGAGCCTGGGGCGTGAGAGCAGCGCGCGGCCGAGCGCAACCCGCTGGCGCTCGCCGCCCGAGAGCTGGCCGGGACGGCGATCCAGCAGGTGACCGATATTGAGCATGTCGTTGAGCCGTTTTTCCTGCGCCGGGTCGCGGGTCAGGCGGTTCATCCGGCGTCCATAGTCGAGGTTCCGGCGCACATCGAGATGCGGAAACAGCCGCGCATCCTGGAAGACATAACCGATGCGGCGCCGATGCACGGCGATATGGAGGGGCTTCGTCGTGTCGTCGAGCGCTTCACCGTCGACGGAGATCACGCCGCGATCGGGCTTTTGCAGCCCCGCGATCATGCTGACCAGCGATGTCTTGCCGGCGCCCGAGGCCCCGAACAGCCCGGTGACGCGTCCCTCGCTCGCAAACGCGACATCGACCGAGAAATTGCCAAGCTGTTTCGAAACTTCGACGCGCAGCATGGTCAGTTTCCGTGCAAACGCCGCGTCGCGCGCCGGGCGAACACCTCGGAAGCGACCAGCGCCACCATCGACATGACGACCGACACGATCACCAGCCGCAGCGCCGCCGTATCGCCATCGGGGGTCTGGATCAGCGAATAGATCGCCGAGGAGATCGTCTGGGTTTCGCCGGGAATATTGGACACGAATGTGATGGTCGCGCCGAATTCGCCGATCGCCTTGGCAAAACCCAATACCATGCCGGCCATAATGCCAGGCAACGCCAACGGCACGGTCACGGTCGTGAAAACTCGCCACGGCGACGCTCCAAGCGTGCTCGCCGCCTGTTCCAACCTCCTGTCTATGGCTTCGATCGACAGCCGGATCGGCCGTACCAGCAGCGGGAAGGACATCACGCCGCAGGCGAGCGCGGCTCCGGTCCAGCGGAATGCGAAAACGATCCCGAGATGATCGGCGAGCCAGCCGCCGACCAGCCCGCGTCTGCCGAAGGTGAGGAGCAGCAGATATCCGGTCACGACAGGAGGAAGGACCAGCGGCAGGTGAACGGCAGCGTCGAGGATCGATTTTCCCCAGAACTCGTACCGCGCCAGCGCCCACGCCAGCATGATGGCGATCGGTGTCGCCACCAGCACTGCGACCACGCCTACCCTGAGCGAGAGCAGGACCGCCGTCCATTCGGTGGGCGAGATATCAAACATGAGGTCTCGATATGTTCTGGCATGACGGCCGAGACACGATTGGCAGAGCCAACATCGCTCCCGGCTCAAGAACAATGCGTCGCAATCGTCCCGACCGCGACAACGCAATTCCCCCTCCCTGATCGTCCAGCGTCTTGCGAGGGAGAGAAGGGAGGGAGACTTGTTGGATTGCTGCGGCTCACGCGCAAAACCGACCGGAGCTGGTTTCGTCGCGAGCCCGCACTGGCGGCATAATTTAGGTGGCGGGGTGGGCCAGGAACGAGAAACCGTATTTCTCGAAGATCGTCTTGGCTTCCGAACTGCGCAGGAAGGCGAGGTAATCGTCCGTGCCCTTATGAGCGGTCGAGGTTGCCGCCACCGGATAGACGATCGGCGGATGCGAGTTCGCCGGGAATGTGCCCACGATCTTCACGCCGGGTTCGACCTTGGCGTCGGTGGAATAGACAATGCCGAGCACGGCTTCGTTCCTTGCCACCAGCGCCAGCGCCGCGCGGACGTTTTCCGCCATCGCCATCTTCGGTTCGACTGCGGTCCATGCGCCGAGCTTTTCAAGCGCCGCCTTGGCATATTTGCCGACGGGTACGGCCTTGACGTCGCCGGTCGCGACCTTGCCGTCGCCTGCGAGTTTGGCGAGATCAAACCCCTGGTCGATGGTGACTTTGCCGATCTTCGAATCTTTCGGTGCGATCAGCACGATGCTGTTGCCAAGCAGGTTGACGCGGGTCGGTTCGCTGATGGCTTTCTTGTCTTTCACGTAATTCATCCACGCCGTATCGGCGGATATGAAAACATCGGCCGGTGCGCCCTGTTCGATCTGCTTGGCCAGCGCCGAACTCGCGGCATAGCTCGCAACGATCTTCACGCCGGTCTTGGCGGTATAGGCTTTATCGACGTCGTCGAGCGCGTTCTTCATTGAAGCTGCGGCGAACACGGTCAGCGTCTTGTCCTGTGCGGCGGCAGGCGCCATGGCCGAGGGCTTGGCGTCCTTGGCGGAGGCCGGCACGGCGAGGAAGGCACCAACCAGCAATGCCGAGACGAATGAACGGATGAACATCTTCATGAGGCGCTCCAAATCGATCCGGCGCGAATGATCGCGCAGGTTTTGCGAGGGATTGATCAAGGCGATCGATGGAAGCGCCGTTCCAGGGGTTTCCAGCAGGCTTACGGCCAGCCGGAAAGATCGCTCGGTTCGACAATATCAGCCGCAGTCCATACGTAAAGGGCTGCGGCTATTCGTTTTTAGCGGGTGGCCGGGGAAAATGCGAGGTTGATGGTATTCTTGGCGGCGCCGCTGACCTGTATGATCACCGGGCCGGCGGAAAGCTCGTACCGGACGCTTTTTCTGACCCCGGCGCAGCCCGTGACGCCGCCGAACGAGTTTACCTTGAGGTACGCGTCGTTGCGGATGACGTCGATCCAGCCGTATTCCGATATTGTCACGACGTAGAGTCCTGCGGAAGGCACGTCCGCGCGAACGAACCCGGCATAGCTGCCCGGCTTCTGTTGGCGCTCCGGCGGTTTGGGCAGAACTGCCTCGGAGATAGGACTCAGCGTCATCGTGACGGCGGCCGGCGGTGGCGGAGTTTCTGCGCCCTTTGCCAGTTTGGGCAAGGAAGGCGCGATGAGGAGCGCAATTTCCTTCTCCATCGGCCATTTGAACTTGTCGCACCCGACGGGGTCCGCGGCGAAGGCCGGGGTTGTGGCAATCAGAAGCAGCGCAAGTGATAGGTTCGGGTTCATGTCAATTCACCAATCTTGACGTCAGGATATAACCGCTCCCGCTCCCGATGCGGGGGCGTACGGTCATCGCTTTTCGTCTCGACGACGGTGCGTTTGATCGGTTGCATGCATCGATACTCATGACGGCTCGTCGCAATGCCACGCTCGCGACAAAACGCCGCGTTGGGGAATGGGATGAGAAAACGGGGTGACAAAGGGATCAGTTGCTCTGGTCCGCAGACTCGCCGGCGCTTACGGCGCGGCGACGGTCGATAGTAGCGGGATCTCAGGCTGAAAGAAACCTCTCGCTCGCGGCTGCGGCATGGCTATTGCCTGGCAGCGGGGGCGGCCAGAACCTGACGGCAATCCGCAGGCAGTTGCGACAGCGTGATCGGCGGCTTCGGCTTCGGGGGCACCTTCGGCGGCTTGGGATGCAGCACGGCGTCGCTGAACCAGTAGGCCAGATCGCGGGCGCTGCACCCCTCATCCTCCTTCGGCGGGGGCTGGGGTTCGCACTCGGGATTGCCCGGCGGGCACTTGATGCGGATATGGAAGTGGTAGTCGTGGCCGTACATGGGACGGATCTTCCAGAGCCAGCCGCGGTCGCCTTTGGCCTCTCGGCACAACGCCTTCTTGATTGCGGCATTGACGAAAATGCGTTCGACCGACGGCTCCTTCGCTGCATCGCGGATCACGGCAAGATGGCTCGGCGTCCAGGCACGGGGATCGATGTCGAGACGATCCTTGCGCACCATCATGACCGCCGACATGTCCTCGCGCTCGTTGCGCGACAGCAGCCGGTTCGGCATCGGCGTCAGCCAGACGTCGGCATCCAACCCGATCTGGTGGCTGGCATGACCGGTGATCATCGGCCCGCCGCGCGGCTGCGCCATGTCGCCGATCAGAAGCCCCGGCCAGCCGGCGTCCCGGTGCACCTTGGCCGACAACCGCTCGAGCAGCGCGACCATGGCGGGATGGGCCCAGTTGCGGTTGCGCGACAGTCGCATCACCTGCCACGTCGGCCCGGTGATCGGCAGCGCCTCGGCGCCGGCGATGCAGCCCTTGGCGTAAAAGCCGATGACGTGCGGCGGGCCGGCCGTGGGCAGCAGCTTGCGGCCAAACAGTTGCTTGGCGGCGAGCGTGGGATCGTCGGGATCGGCCAGCGGCGGCAACGGCTTCGGGTGCAGCGTGCCCTTGGTCTGCGCGAAGGCGCCGGTCGCCAGCGCGCCGCCGCCCAGGACGGCGACAACAGAGGCCAGAAGCAGGGAGAGAATCGCGCGGATGGTCATGACCGGCGATTCTATAGCGTTTTCGCGAAGCCGCGGCCACAATGGTGGTTCCGCCGCGCCGCCGCCATGACGGCCGCAGCCGGTTGCATTAAGAGCCTGTTTGGAAAGTCACCGGACACCTCCCGGCCGTTCCCGGACGCAGCGCAGCGTGAAACGGTGCGCTGCTGAGCCGGGGTCTTTCGCGAGGTTTTCTGCAACGATCCCGGGTCTGCGCAGCGTCTCGTCGTGCCGCAGTGCGCCCGGGGCACCCGGAAAGCGCACTTTTCAAACAGGCTCTAAGAGGGGACGGAAGGCGTGTGCCCCAAGGCTCCGCTATCGCTTGCGCGTCGTTTTCTTCGATGTGGAACGCTTCGCGGCGTTACGCTTGCGGGTCGCCGCCGCCTTCCTGGCCGAGCGCGACCGATCGGCTGCCGAACGTGAAGCCGCAGCCTTGCCGCCGCGCGGCCCGCCGATGCGGCCGCCGCGTTTCGAAGACACCTTGGTGGTCTTGCGGCCGCGGCCCGAGCCGCTCTTCTTGCCGCCGCCGCTTTCGCGGTTCACGGTGGCCCATGCCCGCCGCTCGGCCTCCTTCTTCTTCAGGCCGCGCTTCTCGTAGCCTTCCTCGATGTGCAGCGCTTTTCGCTTCTGCTTGTCCGTATAGCTCGACTTGTCGCCGCGCGGCATGATGCCTCTCCCGGTTGCGTTTCGATGGACTCGAAACGCTCGGCGGTTGCGGGGGTTCCGTTTGGGCGGGTGAACTCAGGCGATGCTCAGCTATCTGCCGCCAGCGCGGTCGCGGCCTGACGCGAAGCGTCAGCTATCGACCTTCAGCGCGGCGATGAAAGCTTCCTGCGGAATGTCGACCTTGCCGAACTGCCGCATCTTCTTCTTGCCTTCCTTCTGCTTCTCCAGAAGTTTGCGTTTGCGCGAGACGTCGCCGCCATAGCACTTCGCGGTGACGTCCTTGCGCAGCGCGCGCACCGTCTCGCGCGCGATCACCTTGCCGCCGATCGCCGCCTGGATCGGAATCTGGAACATGTGCGGCGGGATCAGTTCCTTCATCTTCTCGACCATGGCGCGGCCGCGCCCCTCGGCGCGCGAACGATGCACCAGCATCGACAGCGCATCGACCGGCTCGCCGTTGACGAGGATCTGCATCTTCACGAGGTCGGCCGGCTTGTAGTCGGTGAGATGATAGTCGAACGAGGCGTAACCCTTGGAGACGGACTTGAGCCGGTCGTAGAAATCGAACACCACTTCGTTGAGCGGCAGATCGTATTTCACCATCGCGCGCGAGCCGACGTAGGTGAGTTCCTTCTGCGCGCCGCGCCGTTCCTGGCACAGCTTCAGCACGCTGCCGAGATAGTCGTCGGGGGTGAGGATGGTGGCCTCGATCCACGGCTCCTCGATCTCGGCGATCTTCACCACGTCGGGCATGTCGATCGGGTTGTGAATCTCGATCTCGCCGCCGTCGGTCAGCTTCATCTTGTAGATGACGCTCGGGGCGGTGGCGATCAGGTTGAGATCGAACTCGCGGCTCAAGCGCTCCTGGATGATTTCCAGATGCAGCAGGCCGAGAAAGCCGCAGCGGAAGCCGAAGCCGAGCGCGGCCGAGGTTTCCATTTCAAAGGAAAAGCTGGCATCGTTGAGGCGCAGCTTGCCCATCGCCGCGCGCAGCGTCTCGAAGTCGTCGGCATCGACCGGAAACAGGCCGCAGAACACCACCGGGATCGCCGGCCTGAAGCCGGGCAGCATCTCCGTCACCGGCTTGCGATCGTCGGTGATGGTGTCGCCGACGCGGGTGTCGGCGACTTCCTTGATCGCCGCGGTGATGAAGCCGATTTCGCCGGGGCCGAGTTCATCCACCTGCTGCATCTTCGGGGTGAAGAAGCCAACGCGCTCGACATCGTAGGCGGCGCCCGTGCCCATCATCCGGATGCGGCTGCCCTTCTTCATGACGCCGTCGACGATGCGCACCAGCACGACGACGCCGAGATAGACGTCGTACCAGCTATCGACCAGCAGCGCCTTGAGCGTGGCGTCGCGGTCGCCCTTCGGCGGCGGCAGGCGGGTGACGATGGCCTCCAGCACATCGGGCACGCCGAGGCCGGTCTTGGCCGAGATCATCACCGCATCGGAGGCGTCGATGCCGATCACGTCCTCGATCTGCTGCTTCACCTTGTCGGGCTCGGCGGCCGGCAGGTCGACCTTGTTGAGGACAGGCACGATCTCGTGATTATTGTCGAGCGCCTGATAGACGTTGGCGAGCGTCTGCGCCTCGACGCCCTGGCTCGCATCCACCACCAGCAGCGAGCCTTCGCAGGCGGCGAGCGAGCGCGAGACCTCGTAGGCGAAGTCGACGTGGCCGGGCGTGTCCATCAGGTTGAAGACATAGTCCTTGCCGTCTTTGGCCCGGTATTTCAGCCGCACGGTCTGCGCCTTGATGGTGATGCCGCGCTCGCGCTCGATGTCCATGGAGTCGAGCACCTGCTCCTTGCCCGCCATCTCGCGATCGCTCAGGCCGCCGGTCATCTGGATCAGGCGGTCGGCCAGCGTCGACTTTCCATGGTCGATATGGGCGACGATGGAAAAGTTGCGGATGTTTGAAATGGAGGCCGCCCCCTGCTTCCGGAGTTCGTCAGACATCGCGGCAACCTCTAGCACGAACTTCGGAAGTCAGGGGGTGCCGCCTCCTCGAAGCGAGGAAACTCAATCGGCGGCACTGATCACGGGCTGGGTAGATAGCATTGGCACCTCGCCCATCCAAGGGTTGAATGACCGTTGCCATCGCGAGGATCGTCAGGAATTCGCGGCCGAATCAGGCGTTTCAGAGGTGTTGAGCGGCGGCGGGTCCGGCTGCACCAGCCGGACGGAGAGAATCACAGTCATGGCGACCACGCCCAGCAGCCAGTCTTCCCACAGCCCAAAGTTGACCAGCGTTGCTCCCGCGAAAGCCGACAGCGCAGCCATGAAGAAGACGATCTCTGGTCGCGTGTCATTCCAATACCGGGCCACGCCGGCGCACATGGTCAGAATGACCAGTGCGGCGCCAATCACTCCGAATTCGAGCAGAATCTGCAATTCGACGTTATGAGTGTGAAGGTTGGCGAACGTCTGCGGGATCGTCGTCGTGTAATGCTTGTAAAGAACCGGATCGCCCAGCGTGTGTTCCGCATTGAATCCGAAACCGGTCCACGGCCGTTGCCAGAAAAAATCGGTATAATACGCCCAGATTTGCATTCTCGCGTTGGCATGAAAGGCTGCAAGGCGCTCGCCGATGTTGAGCGACAGCAGATGGCTGTCAAGCTTGCCGAGTACCAGGGCTGTCGCGAAACCGAATAACACGATCAGGAACGGAAAAAGAACCGCCGCGCGTTTGTGGAAAGAGCCTAAAGCGACCGTGACGAGCGCCGCCAATATGGCGATACCCGATGCTCCGCTGCTTGACGAAAAAACGAGCGCTGCGGCGACCGCAACCAGCAGAGCCGCCGCCGTTTTCCGGCCGGTCAGGACAAGCCATCCGGCCGCGGGCCATACCGTCAATGCGATGGCAAAGGCGGAGCCGGTCTTGTCGGGCTGCATACCCTCGCGACAGCAATGGATCAACGTCCGGGCGATTCCCGAGGTGAGAAGGTTGAACACTGCAAACGCGACCGCAATAATCGTAGCGACAACGAGCCACGGGAATATTCGTGCCTTGGGGATGGTTCGTAGCGCACCTGAAACGGTGATGGCGGTGGCGATGTAAAGCGCAATCGTCAGTGAGCGCGTGAGGGACCGATGCAGGTCTGGCGCCCAAAAGGACGAGAGCAACATCCAGCCGGCGATAAGACAGGCGAGTTTTCCCGACCATGTCCGACTGGCAGAAATCCAGACGTCCCTCATGGCCGCACGGGCGCCCGGCGCGACAAGCGCGAGAAAGATCAGCGCCGCGACGGCGATAGGCAGCGTATTTTGCGGCAACCGGTAGCGGATCGTGGTGGCGATAGCGACCGTTGTGACAATCGCGATGAGAAAAATTTCGGCGATCTTGCGCCAGCTTGGCCGATCGGTTGCCCGCGTCATTCCTAGCCTGATAGACTGTTGTTCCAGCTAAGAGCTGCGTATAGCACCCTCTGCGGTCAAACCCAAAATCCGGGGTGATGAGTGCAATTGGTCTTTCCAGGTTTCGAGAGAAAGGTGCGGCGTTTCGCGCAGCGTGCTGTCGGCTCGCTGTTTCGTCTCCGACGTGCCGCACCTTTCCAGATCCGACAGGTCAATCGGATTCTCTTGGTGCGAACCGACAAGATCGGCGATGCCATCGTCTCCACGCCGGTTCTGCAGGCGCTTCGGCAGCGTTATCCGGACGCACGCATCGATGTCGTGCTGGGCCGGCGTAACCGTGCGGCCGGTTCTTTGCTTCCGTTCAAGGACAGAATTCTGGTGGCTGAACGCGGCGCGATGAAGATGCTGTCATTGATCCGCAAGTTACGCGCGGAGCGTTATGACCTCGCCATCGATATGCTGCCAAGCGACTCGGTGACCGCGGCGATCGCGACCGCCGTTTCCGGTGCTGCGATGAAAATCGGTTTCGAGGATAGCGCGTCGGCCTTTTACAACGCGGCCGTGCCGCATCCTGCAGGGCTTGAGCATCATGTTCCGCGTCTGTTGCGTCTGCTGACGCCTTTGGGCGTCGTCGTGACGCCTGATCAGGCGCTGCCATCGATTGCGCTGCCGGCTTCGTCCTGTGAGACAGTCCGCGCTCTGCTCGCGGAATGGCGGGTTTCGCAGGCGCCTTTTATCCTCATAAATATCTCCGGCTCTTCGCCACGCAAATTCTGGGGCGTTCAGAATTTTGTCGCGTTGGCGCGGGGGCTGGCACGCTTGAATGTCGAAATCGGGTTGCTTTCGGCGCCTGCCGATGGGGGGCTGTTGCAGCAGATCGCTGCCGAAGCCGGAGTGCGTTCAATCCCTCCAATGCCGCGTCTGGAGGATTTCTCCGCATTATTGTCCTTCGCCGATCTCGTCGTCAGCCCCGACACGTCGATCGTCCATATCGCCGCCGCGCTTGGTAAACCGGTGGTCACGCTGACCGGACAAGGCGACCTTGCGACCGAGTGGGCCCCCTGGGGCGTGCCGTATCGGGTGGTGACCGGTCCCGGGCTTATCCCGGACATCCCGGTCGCCGAGGCTCTTGAAGCGGTGCGTTCGCTGGCGAAAGAGGTGCTGCCGGTGGAGGCGGGGGTTACGTAGTCTTTCGCCAGCTAGAGCGTTTTCAAGCGAAGTGGCTACCGGTTCGCTTAAAGAAAACGCGTCAGATCAAGAACATAGAGCCCCGCTTCTGATTCCACCAGAAGCGGAAAGGCTCTAGGTCGATCGCAAATCGCTTTCGGCCTGAAAACGCCAGGACCGGCCTCAATCACCCTCGCCGAATTTGCTGCTGACGAGATCGGCGATGGCCTTGACCGCTTCGGCAGCTTCGGCGCCGGTTGCGGAAACGGTGATGGTTGTGCCCGGTCCTGCGGACAGCATCATCAATCCCATGATCGAGTTGCCGCCGACGGTCTCGCCGTTGCGCGTCACGCTGACGTCGGCATTGAAGCGCTCGACCATCTGCACGAATTTCGCGGACGCCCTCGCATGCAGGCCGCGCTTGTTGACGATCGAGATTTCGCGGGAGACCGCGCCTGCGGGAGATGTCTTCTTCGCCGCCTGCGCGTCGTTCGACGAAACAGTGTCGTCCGGCTGCCCGGTCATTTCCCGGCGAGCACCCGGCTGGCGATCGTGACGTATTTGCGCCCGGCCTCCTGCGCCATTGCGATGGCGTCGGGCAGCGTGCGTTCCTCGCGCACCTTGGCGAGCTTGACCAGCATCGGAAGATTGATTCCCGCGAGCACCTCGACCTTTGGTCGGCTCATGCAGGAGATTGCGAGGTTCGAGGGCGTACCGCCGAACATGTCGGTGAGAATGGCAACGCCGTCGCCGCTGTCGACGCGGTTGACGGCTTCGATGATATCGCCCCGACACAAGTCTGCGTCGTCTTCGGCGCCGATGGTGATGGCTTCGATTTGCTTTTGCGGGCCCATTACGTGTTCGAGCGCCGCCTTGAATTCATCGGCGAGGCGCCCATGGGTCACAAGTACCAGACCAATCATTGAAAACTCCTCGCGGGTGCCCTTGGTGCACCGCACGAACCGGCCACTTTGACCATCCGGAGCCCTCATGCAAGGGGGGACGGCGGGTTTTTCCCTGAAAAGGGCCGCTCAGGAAGCTCGTCTATTCCGTAGCTTTAGCGGGATTCATATGGTTATCAAATTCCTCCGGGCAATCGGCGGCGGGACGCGGGTGGCCGCAACCTGGGACAGTCGTCAGCGCGGCGAGCGTCACTGGAAGGGGCGAAAAAGCGGCCGCGACCGGGATTCGGGCCAACTCGATCCCGAATAGGGTGGTTCGCAGCGCGTCTGGCGGCGGCAGGCGCTCGGCATCGGGCGCGTCGAGATCGACGACGAGGCCGACCGGAGCCTCCGCGACAAAGGCATGCCGGCGAATGCCGAGCCCGCGGATTTCCAACAGCCCCTCGAGTTCAGGATGCGGCCTGACGAGGAGGCAATCGCGGGCCGGCTCCAGGCAAAGGCGGTCATCTCCGACCAGCGTCGCCGGCGGGATCTGGCCGCCGCGGCCGGCCAGGATGAGATCGAAAGCAAGACGCGACTTGCCCGCCCCGGAAGGCCCCCGGATCAGAACGGCGCGATCTCCGACCAGCACCGCGGAGCCGTGGATCGTCGGACCTGAACCGGACGACGCGGTCATGTTGCCGGAAGGCGGACCACGAAGCGGGCGCCTGCGATCCGCGTGTCGCCATGCGCATCGGTTGGGCCGGGACGGTTTTCGGCCCAGATGCGCCCGCGATGCGCTTCGATGATCTGCTTGGAGATCGACAGGCCGAGACCGGAGTTCTGGCCGAACCCCTGATGCGGCCGGTCGGTGTAGAAGCGCTCGAACACGCGCTCCAGCGCGTCGGGTCTGATGCCCGGCCCGTCGTCCTCCACCACGATTTCGATTTCGGATTTCAGGCGGCGGCATACGATGCGCACACGGCCGCCGGATTTCGAGAACGATTGCGCATTGGTCAGGAGGTTGGAGATCACCTGGCCGAGCCGCGAGTCATGCCCCGGCACCGAGAAGGTATCGGCTCGATTGCCTTCGAAGCGCACGTCGACGCCGACGTCGTGGCCAAGCTTGGTTTCGTTCGCGACGGAGGTCAGCGTGGTCAGCAGACGCCGGACATCGACCGGGGCCACGTCCTGGCGCTGCAATTCTGCATCGAGACGGCTTGCGTCGGATATGTCGGAGATCAGGCGATCAAGCCTGCGCACATCGTGCTCGATCACTTCGAGCAGGCGGTGGCGGCTGGTCTCGGTCTTCGCGAGCGGCAGCGTCTCCACCGCCGAACGCAGCGAAGTCAGGGGATTTTTCAGCTCATGGGAGACATCGGCGGCGAAAGTCTCGATCGCCTCGATGCGGTTGTAGAGCGCGTCGGTCATGTCGCGCAGCGCGCCGGACAGGTGGCCGATTTCATCGCGGCGGCGGGTAAAGTCGGGAATCTCGATGCGCGTCTTGATGCGGCGGCGAACCCGCTCCGCGCCGTCGGCGAGCCGCCGCACCGGCCCGGCGATCGTGCTGGCCAGCAGCAGCGACAGCACCATCATGACGACCACGGCGACGCCGAACACTTTCAGAATCGCCAGCCGTTCCGCGGTTACCATCTGATCGATGTCGTCGCCTTGCGTGGACAGCATCAGCGATCCGAAGATGGTGGCGCGCGGCCGCTCCACCGGAACCGCGACCGAGACGATGATTTCGCCGCGGTCGTTGATGCGCACCATGCTGGACTTCTCGCCCTTGAGCGACTGCGCGACCTCCTGATAACCGTTGCCGTTCTCGGGGCCGAGCTCGCGGTAGAGCGGAAGATCGCCGCGGTTGAGCCAGGTGCGGATCGCGATCATGGTGCGCTCCAGGAAACCGGGTTTGACGTCGGTCGGAGGCGGCAGTTCGAAACGTATGACGTCGCCGCGACGAAAAAGACTGCGGCTGTCGAGGATCAGCACCCCGTCGCGATCGTAGATGCGCGCGCGGGTCTTGGTCGGAGAGATCAGCCGCCGCAGCACGGGAGCGACGCGCTCGGGATTGATGGGAAAATCCAGGCCGGAGAATTCGTCCGGCGCGCCATAGCTTTCGCCGGGCTTGAGATCGAGCAGGCGGTCGGGGTCGACCGTGATGGTGTTGGTCTCCACTGTCGCCGAAGCGGCAATGGCGCTTGCGATGATCTCGCCCTGCACCAGCAGGCTTTGCGCGCGCGCGTCGATCAGGCCGGCGCGGAACTGCGACAGATACAGAATGCTGGCCGCCAGCGCGATCAGGCCGGCGAGATTCAGCGACACGATGCGGCGGGTTAGGCTCGAAAAACTGAGCGTAAAAAGAAACTGCCCGGCGCGGCTCAGCCACTCCCGCGGCCGCCGCCAGCGCGGCGTCGGCTCGACATGATCGGCAGGGGCTTCCGTCGCGAGGACCTGCGAGGTGTCCTCGGTGGTATCCGGATTGAGATCAGGCTGCGTTCGATCAAGCAATGACTGAAACTGCCCGGTTATCGGTCCCACATTTCACTATTCACTATCGTCATTCCCGGCACTTCGCGTTCACGCTGAGGATGCATCCATGCCGACCAACGTTTCGCCGCCGCGCCCGAGCCCTGCCTCGGATGTGAACCGCGCGTCGGGAAGGCTTGCCCCAAGCATGAATCGGCTCGCGGGCTGCGCACCCCGGAGTGGCAGTTTATCAGGTTTCCTTGAAGCGGTAACCCACGCCGTAGAGGGTTTCGATCATTTCGAAGTCGTCGTCGACGACTTTGAACTTCTTGCGCAGCCGCTTGATGTGGCTGTCGATCGTGCGGTCGTCGACATAGACCTGATCGTCGTAGGCGGCGTCCATCAACGCGTTGCGGCTCTTGACGACGCCGGGACGGGTCGCCAGTGCCTGCAGGATCAGGAATTCGGTGACGGTCAGCGTGACGGGCTCGTTCTTCCAGGTACAGGTGTGGCGCTCCGGATCCATGCGCAGCAGGCCGCGATCGAGCGCCTTGGCGTCGGTCTCCTTGGGAGTCGCCGCCGGGTCTTTCGGACAGGAGCGGCGCAGTACCGCCTTGACGCGTTCTACCAGCAGCCGCTGCGAGAACGGCTTGCGGATGAAGTCGTCGGCACCCATCTTCAGACCGAACAGTTCGTCGATCTCTTCGTCTTTGGAGGTGAGAAAAATAACCGGCAAGTCGGATTTCTGACGCAGCCGTCGCAGCGTTTCCATTCCGTCCATGCGCGGCATCTTGATGTCGAGGATCGCGAGATCGGGCTGACTGGTGCGGAAGCCGTCGAGTGCCGACGCACCATCGGTGTAGGTCATGATGCGATAGCCTTCGGCTTCGAGCGCGATCGAGACCGATGTGAGAATGTTGCGGTCGTCGTCGACCAGGGCAATTGTGGGCATATATGCCTGCTTTCCGAAGCGGATGGCGAGAGGCGAATGATTCGACCGTCTGCCGTTGGAGTGGCTCAAAGAACGCAGTCAACGAGCAATGCAAGCTGGGCTGAAGTGTGACCGAGTTCCCGGAAACGCGCGAGAGGCGCCACCGTTCCGTAACTGTTCAACTATCCGCTTTTAGCTTGGAAGGGTGGTTTTTTCAAATGGAATTGAGGACTTAGCCATGCAGCCGACCGCCAATTTCACAGCCTCGAATCTTGCCCGATCGCTGTTGCGTCGCAGCCGGCAGGGCGCGCTCGCAACCCTCATGCCAGGCACCGGCGACCCCTATTGCTCCCTGGTCAACGTTGCAAGTCATTACGATGGCTCACCAATTCTTCTGATATCGCGGCTTGCCGTCCATACCAAGAATGTGATCGCCGATGCCAGGGTGTCGCTGATGCTGGACGAGCGCGCCGAGGGCGATCCGCTGGAAGGCTCGCGGATCATGGTCGCGGGAACCGCCGAGGAAGCCAGCGGGGAACTGAGGACGACGCTGCGGCGGCGCTATCTCAACGCCCATCCATCGGCGGAATCCTTCGCCGATTTCAATGATTTTTCGTTCTTCCGGATCCGGCCGACGGGCGTTCATCTGGTGGCGGGCTTCGGGCGCATCGTCGATCTCAAGCCCGAAAAGATTTTGACCGACCTTGAGGGCGCGGATGCGTTGCTCGAGGCCGAACAGAGCGCGATCGATCACATGAACGCCGATCATCTCGACGCGTTGAATCTTTATGCGACGCGATTGTTAGGCGCGGAAGCCGCCGACTGGCGCTGTACCGGTTGCGATCCCGATGGCCTCGACATGAGCGCCGACAAACAGGACGCGCTGCGGCTAAATTTCCCGCGGCGGATCGTCGCTCCCGGCGAGCTTCGCATTGTTTTGAAGGAACTGGCGGAGAAGGCCCGCGCCGTAAACCAGTCTTGATGGGTTTCGGCCGCATTGGACTGAACCGAGTATCAGGATCGGCCCGCCGGATCCGGCATTCATCAAAATCCGTTCGCCGGACCGAATCTGTATGGCTATACTGATATCGTGACGGCGGAGGCGGTTGGCGACGGTCGCGCCGGCGATGGGGGAGTTCGAGGAGGAATTCTCCGTGCAAGAGAGCGGCGTGCGCAACGATGACTTCGGCGCCGACAAGTTCGGCCTGAGGAATCTCAAGGCCGTCCACTGGAATCTCGGCGCGCCGCAACTCTACGAGCACGCGCTACGCAACGGCGAAGCGATGGTGAACGCCGACGGCGCGCTGTGTGCGGACACCGGCGTGTTCACCGGCCGCAGCCCGAAGGACAAGTTCACGGTGCGCGACGCGACCACCGACAAAAACGTCTGGTGGGCCGGCAACCAGTCGATCACGCCGGAGCAATTCGCGGCGCTGTATGCCGACTTCGTCGAGCACGCCCAAGGCATGACGGTGTTCGCGCAGGATCTTCATGCCGGCGCCGACCCGAATTTCGGCATCAGGACCCGCGTTTTCACCGAGCTGGCCTGGCATTCGCTGTTTATCCGCACGCTATTGCGCCCGCCGGAAACGTCGGCACTCGCAGGATTCGTTCCCGAATTGACCGTCGTCGACCTGCCGAGCTTCCGCGCCGACCCAAAACGGCACGGGGTCCGCTCGGAGAATGTCGTGGCACTCGATCTCACCCGCGGGATCATTCTGATCGGCGGGTCTCGTTATGCCGGGGAGATGAAGAAGAGCATCTTCACCATGCTGAATTACCTGCTGCCGGACAAAGGCGTGCTGCCGATGCACTGCTCGGCCAATGTCGGCCTGGCCGGCGACAGCGCGATCTTCTTCGGCCTCTCGGGTACGGGAAAAACCACGCTCTCCGCCGATCCAAAACGCACGCTGATCGGAGACGACGAGCATGGCTGGAGCCGGGACGGAATCTTCAATTTTGAGGGCGGCTGCTACGCCAAATGCATCAGGCTGTCGCGGGAGGCCGAACCGGAGATTCATGCGGCCTCGAAACGCTTCGGCGCGGTGCTTGAAAACGTCGTGCACGATAAATCCACCCGCCTGCCCGATTTCGATGACGGCTCGAAGACCGAGAACACCCGTTCGGCCTATCCGCTCGAATTCATTCCGAACGCCTCGCCGACCGGCCGCGCCGGCCAGCCCAGGAATCTGGTCATGCTGGCCGCCGACGCCTTCGGCGTGCTGCCGCCGATCGCCCGACTGACGCCGGCACAGGCGATGTATCATTTTCTGTCCGGCTATACCGCGAAGGTGGCGGGTACCGAGCGCGGCCTCGGCAGCGAGCCGCAGCCTGAATTCTCGACCTGCTTCGGCTCGCCGTTCCTGCCGCGCGATCCCAGCGTTTACGGCAACATGCTGCGCGAGCGGATCGCGAAGCACAACGTCGATTGCTGGCTCGTCAACACCGGTTGGACAGGAGGCAAATACGGCACCGGCCGCCGCATGCCGATCAAGGTCACGCGCGCGCTGCTTGGCGCTGCGCTCGACGGCTCCCTGCGCAACGTCCAATTCCGCACCGACAGGTATTTTGGATTCGCGGTGCCGACATCGGTGCCCGGCGTCGAGCCGCATATCCTCGATCCGATCAGGACCTGGGCCGACAAGGCCAAGTTCGACAAGACCGCGCGCGCTCTGGTCGGCATGTTCCGGAAGAACTTCGCCAGATTCGAGAATGACGTCGATGCCGAGGTGAGTGCCGCGGCGCCCGAGGCCAGGATGGCGGCCGAGTAGGCTCCGCACGATCAATCTTGCGAAATCATAAAGGGGTGTTCGATCCTCGCCTTTTTTAATCCCGAGTCTTCTTATTAATGCGGGGTCGTCACGTTAGAGCGTTTTCAAGCGAAGTGGCTACCGGTTCGCGTAAAGATAACGCGTCGAATCAAAATCATGGAGCCCCGCTTCTGATTCCATCAGAAGCGGAAAGGCTCCAGGTGTTTTGATACTGCTGCTTTCGACATCCTTGGCGCAAGGGAAGATGAAGACATGATCGGCAGACGACGTTTGTTGCATGCGGCGGGCGTGGGTCTGGCCGCGGCTTTTACCATGGGCCGCGCGGGCAGTGCTCAAGCCGCGGCGACTTTGCAGGAAAGATTTGTCGACGAATTGAAGCGGTTGGAAAGCGAAAGCGGCGGGCGGTTGGGCGTCACGCTGCTCGATACAGGGGCCGGCCGGCGCATTGGTCATCGGATGGATGAGCGGTTTCCGATGTGTAGTACTTTCAAGGTGCTGGCATCGGGAGCCGTTCTTCACGGCGTCGATGCAGGCAAGGAAAGTCTGGCACGACGGATTTATTTCACTGACGTCGATCTCGTGACGCATTCGCCGGAGACGCAGAAGCATGTCGGCCCGGTCGGAATGACCGTTGCCGAACTTTGCGATGCCGCCATGACGCTCAGCGACAACACCGCAGGCAATCTGTTGCTCGCAAGCATCGGCGGTCCGCAGGGCCTGACCGCCTTCGTGCGCAAGCTGGGCGACGAGGTGACGCGCCTCGACCGCACCGAAACCGAACTCAACGAGGCGGCGCCAGGCGATCCGCGCGACACCACCACGCCGAACGCGATGGCGTCCAGCCTGCGCGCGCTGGCGCTGGGCGATGTGCTGTCGGCGAAATCGCGCGCGCAACTCGCGGTATGGCTTACCGCCAACACGACCGGCGGCAAGCGCCTGCGCGCCGGACTGCCGGCCGGCTGGCGTATCGGCGACAAGACCGGAACAGGCGAGCGAGGAACGGCGAATGACGTCGCCGTGATCTGGCCGCCGGACCGGGCGCCGATTGTCATAACGGCCTTTCTCACCGGAGCGGCAGTCTCGGCTGACCGCCAAGATACGATCATGGCGACGGTCGGACGCGCGGTTACGACCGCATTCGCGTGATTTTGGGCATGACGGCGCTCGCCTTCAACGCCCATTCAGAGTGTTGCTGGGGGTGGGGCGATCGATGATCTGCCGTCCGAACAGGCTCGCGATCAGTTCGACCGCGACCCGCGCGGTGCGTCCGCGTTCGTCGAGAAACGGATTGAGTTCGACGATATCGACGGAGCGGACCAGCCCGGAATCGTGCAACAGCTCCATGACGAGATGCGCCTCGCGATAGGTGGCGCCGCCGGGGACGGTGGTGCCGACGCCGGGTGCGACGGCGGGATCCAGCACGTCGAGATCGAAGCTGACGTGCAGCACGCCGTTGCGCGCTCTGACCCGATCGATGACGCGGCGGATCAGCACCGCCACGCCGAACTCGTCGATCTCGCGCATGTCGGCGATGGCGATCTGCCGGTCATGCACCAGCTTCTTCTCGAGCGGATCGATCGAATGGATGCCGAACAGGTCGAGATGAACTGGTGTGATCGAAGCGCGCGGCTCGTCGCCGAGCAGGCCGTCGAGGCCGCCCTCGCCGCACAGGAAGGCGGCGGACATGCCGTGCATGTTCGCGGTCATCGTCGTCAGCGGCGTGTTGTAGTCGGCGTGGGCGTCGAGCCAGAGCACGAACAGCTCGCGGCCTTGTTCATGCCAATAGCGCGCGACGCCGTTGACCGAACCCATCGACAGGCTGTGGTCGCCGCCGAGAAAGATCGGGACGGCACCGGACTTCGCCAGATCATAGGCACGGGGACTGAGCGCGCGGGTCCACGCCTGGATGTCGCGGTAGTGGTTGGCGTTTGCGGGAACAGGGCCGGTTGCCGGCGCAAGGTTATCGATGGAGACGTCGCCGTGATCGATCACGTCGATGCCGAGGCCCTCCAGCACCGGCTTGATGCCCGCGGTGCGCAACGCCGCCGGCCCCATCAGGGTGCCGCGTTGCGCTGCGCCCATGTCGATGGGAACGCCGAGCAGCGCAACCTGTCCGGCACGGCCGCCGGTCGTCTCCGTCATCGGACCAGCTTCCCGATCGCGGCCGTCAGCGGGCGCGCGTCCTTGCCGTAGTCCGACCACGCCTTGCTCTTGTTCAGAAGATCAGGCGCGGTGCGCAGCGTGAAGCGCCTGGGGTCGAGGCCGGCCTTCACCTGCGACCAGTTCAGCGGCATCGAGACGGTGGCGCCGGCGCGCGCGCGCGGCGACAGCGGCGCGACCGCGGTCGACTTGGTGTCGTTGCGAAGATAATCGAGAAAGATTTTGTTCTCGCGCTGCTTCTTCGACATGTTGACGAGATAGTTTCCCGGTGCGTCGGCGGCCATTTGTTCGCAGACGGCCTGCGCGAACATTTTTGCCTGCTTCCAGTTCAACCTGTCCTTTGGCCTGATTGCAAGTGGCGTGACCACGTGCAGGCCCTTGCCGCCGGTGGTCTTGCAGAATGTTGCAAGTCCGAGCGCTTCAAGGCGCTCCTTCATCTCTTTAGCGGCGGCGATAACGCGGGCGAACGCCACTTCCGGCCCGGGGTCGAGATCGAACACCAGTCGCCCCGGCACGGCATATTGATCGGGCGCGCAATTCCACGGATGCAGTTCGATACCGCCGATCTGCGCTATTGCGACGAGTGCTTCGACGCGGTCGATCTGCAAATAGGGCTTGCGGTCGCCGGACACCTTCGCTTGCGTGACAAGATCCGACAGGCCCGGCATGGCATGGCGTTGAAAGAATTGTTGACCGTCGATGCCGTCCGGAGCGCGCACGATCGAGCAGGGCCGCCCCTGAATGTGGGGCATCATCCAGTCGCCGACGGTCTCCATATATTCAGCAAGATCGCGCTTGGTCACCGGCCGATTGTCTCCGGCATCCGGCCACAGCGCCTTGTCCGGGTGCGAGATGACGACGTCCATGACCGTGGAGCGATCCCGCGCCGCGGTGGTGCGCGGCTGGCGCGACGTCGTGGTCTGCGTGCGCGCTGCGGCCGCCGCCCTTGCATCGAGCTTGGGCACCGCCGCACGGGCCGGCATCTCCGCCTTGACATCGCGGGCCGGCTTGTCCGCTCGCAGTCCCTTGAACGCCGCCTGGCGGACCATGCCGTCATTGGTCCAGCCGGCGAATTCGATCTCGGCGACCAGCTCAGGTCTCAACCAATGCACGTCGCGTCCGCCGGATGGGGCATTCTTGCCGGAGAACGGGCTTTTCGAGGCCGCGGCGGCCTTCAGCGCCGGCATGATGCGCTTCACGGTGTCGCGGCCATAGCCGGTGCCGACGATGCCGGTATAGACGAGACGATCGCCCTTGTAGACTCCGGCCATCAGGGAGCGGAATTTTCCGCCCGTTGTTTTCCAGCCGCCGATCACGACCTCATGGCCGGGGCGGCTCTTGACCTTGAGCCAGCTTCCGCCGCGGCCGGCGCGATAGGGCGCATCCACTTGCTTTGAGATAATGCCTTCGAGGCCGGACTTGCGAGCCGATGCGAGCATCTGTTCACCGTCTGCGTCGAAATGCTCGACGTAGCGGATCGGCGAGCGGCTCGATTGCGCCGAGCGCCCGAGCAATTTGCGAAGCCTCTCCTTGCGCGCGAGCAGCGGCAGCGGGCGCAGATCCTCGCCCTCGGCGAACGGCAGGTCGAACGCGAAGAACACGAGGTCATCCGTCTTGCCGTCGGACAGTGCGGCCTGCATTGCGGAAAAATCCGGATGGCCCTTGCTGTCGAGGGCGACGATCTCGCCGTCGATGATGGCGTCGGGCAACCTTGCGGCGGCTTTTGCGATCGCCGAAAACCTGTCGGTCCAGTCGAGCCCCTTGCGGGTTTTGAGTGTCACCTCGCCGTTCTCGATCCGCATCTGGATACGGTAGCCGTCGAACTTGATCTCATGCACCCAGCCTTCGGCCGTCGGCGGCCGCGCCGAGATTTCGCATAGCTGAAATCCGGTGAAGTCGGGCATATCGTCCTTGATGGCGCGGGCCTTGTTTGTTTCTGCCTTGCTCGTTTGTGGCTTGCTCGCTGGTATCTTGGCTTTACTTGGCGCTCGCTTGCGGGTCGAAGCAGGTTGGGCGCTTGTCTTTGTCGCGCGCGCCTCTGCTGCAATGCCTTTGTTGGAATTCCAGACCGCATCGGAACCGGCGATCCGCGCGGTCATCATGAAAGGCTCCGGCGCCTTGCCATGGCCTTGCGCGATCTGGTCCAGCGTGCGGCCCGACGCGACCGAGCGGTCCTGCTTCAGCACGTCTTCGCCGCTGCCCGGCTTGGCGTAGTCGTCGCGGTGCTTGATCAGCAGCCAGTTGGTGCGCTTGCCGCCGCTGCGGTCATGCCTCATGCGCACCAGCACCCACTCGCCCTTGAGCTTCTCGCCCATCAGCGCGAATTTGAGGTCGCCCTTGGCGAGACCTTTCGCCGGATCTTCGGCGTACCAGTAGCCGCGGTCCCAGATCTCCACGGTGCCGCCGCCGTACTGGCCCTTGGGGATGGTGCCCTCGAAGTCGCCGTAGTCGAGCGGATGATCCTCGACCTCCACTGCCAGCCGCTTCCCACCCGGATCGAGGGAGGGCCCGCGCGTCACCGCCCAGGACTTGAACACGCCGTCATATTCGAGGCGGAAATCGTAATGCAGCCGCGTGGCGGCGTGCTTCTGGATCACGAATCGCCGTTGGTTTGAAGCCGCGACGCGCGCTTTGCCGCTCGGCTCCGTGGTTTTCGAGAAGTCGCGCTTCTTGATATAGGTGCTGAGCTTTCGGGAGGGCACGGCGTCGGTTCCAGTTGGATCATCCGATGTGCAACGCCCGGAAACGCTCGCGGGTGCCGCGACGTTACGATTTTTTGCGTTTCGCGCCCGCGCTCTTGCGCAGCGCGTCCTTCAAGTCGATCGGCACCCCGTGTTTCTTCAGAAGATCCGCGAATGCCTCGTCGGCCAGATCCTGTATCGTCGCCATGCGATCCCGGCCAAGACGCGTCAGCGCCGCCATGGTCTCGTCGTCGAAGGCGATCAACTTGCGCATCGGCGCGATGAGCTAACCGGTCTTGCGCTTCGCCGCGGGCGTCTTGTTCGCGCCGCGCGTCCTGGCCGGACGCTTCGCAGGCTCGCGCTTGGACTCCTTTGCCGCCTTCTTGCCCTCGATCGGAAACAGCATCTCGCGCTGGCCCTCGATGCGCTTCTTGGGCTTCCTGCCTTTTGCTGGCGCCGGCTTGTCGCTTGCGGCCGGCGCGGATTTTCCGCCCTTCAAGCTCTGCCGTAGCGCGTCCATCAGATTGATGACGTTGCCTTCGGTTTTGACCTTGGCCTTGGCGATCGGGTGGCCGGCCTTTTTCTGCTCGATCAGGTCCAGCAGCGCGGCCTCATAGTGGTCCTCAAAAGCGGTCGGCTCGAAGCGGCCCGATTTCTGCTCGACGATGTGCCGCGCGAGATCGAGCATGTCCTTGGTGATCTTCACGTCCTTGATGTCGTCGAAATAATCCGATGCGTCGCGCACCTCGTAAGCGTAGCGCAGCAGCAGGCCGACCAGCCCGTTGTCGCGCGCTTCCAGCGCGATGACGTGCTCGCGGTTGGTGAGCACCACCCGCGCCAGCGCGACCTTTGCCGTCGCCTTGATGGTGTCGCGGATCACGGCATAGGCATCGTGGCCGACCTTGCCGTCGGGCACGAGATAATACGGCCTGACGATATAGAGATCGTCGATCTCGGCGCGGGGCACGAACTGGTCGATCTCGATGGTGTGGGTGGACTCGAGCGCGATGTTGTCGAGTTCGTCTTTCGTCACTTCGAGATAGGTGTCGCTGTCGACCTTGTAGCCCTTGACGATGTCGTCGTTGTCGACCTCCTCGCCGGTCTCGGCATCGACCTTCTGATATTTGATGCGGTGGCCGGTCTTGCGATTGATCTGGTTGAAGCTGACCTTCTCGGACTCCGACGTCGCCGGAAACAGGGCGACCGGACAGGTCACGAGCGAAAGGCGCAGAAAGCCTTTCCAGTTCGCACGCGGGGCCATCGGACAAACTCCATACGCGACGGGCCGGGGGACGGCAGAACTGATTCAATATCACGGAGCGGGAAACGTTCCGAGTCGGGAACGTGGTAAACGCCGGGCGGCATCGCCGCAGCCCGTGCGTTCCGGTTGTGTTCTTGATAAAGTCCGAAGCGGTTACCGGTTGAGGAATTCGCTCGCCTTGTACAGCGCGCGGAACGGCACGCCGGCCTGCGCGAAGGTTTCCGCCGCGCCCTCCTCGCGGTCCACCATGGTGAACACCAGCACGATCTCGCCGCCGGCTTCGCGCACGGACTCCACCGCCTTGATGGCGGAGCCGCCGGTGGTGGTGACGTCCTCGACGATGACGACGCGCTTGCCCTTGAGGCTCTCGTCCTTGGCCAGGCCTTCCATCGCCAGCCGCGCGCCGTGCTCCTTCGGCTTCTTGCGCACGAAAAACGCGGCGATCGGCCGATGCTTCAGCCATGACAACTGTGCGATGGCGCCGGCGAGGGGCACTGCGCCCATCTCCAGCCCGCCGATATAATCGAGTCCGTCGTCCTTGAGCGCCTCGAAGCTCAGTTCCGCGAGCAGCGCCGCGCCCTCGGGGTCGAGCATGGTCGGCTTCAGGTTAAAGTAGAAATCGCTCTTGCGGCCTGAAGCCAGCGTGATTTCGCCGCGCCCGAACGAGCGGGTGCGGATGATCTCGGCGAGGCGGGCGCGGGCGGATTGGGACACGGACAGGCTCGAAAGGGTGATGGGAAGAGGCAATCTAGAGCATGATCCCGAAAAGTGGAAACCGGTTTTCGGACAAGATCATGCTCGGTCAGAAAGATAAGGCCAGGGTGAACCACTTTTCCGCGCGCCCATCAACAGTTCAGTGCGGCACCATCAGCGGGCGGTGCTGAAGGCGAACCAGACGGCGATGGCGGCAAGCGCAACCGCCAGCACGCGGCGGATGCCCCGTCGCTTCTCCGGCGTTTGGATCGTGCTTTGCAGGCGCGAGGCCAGCAGCACGATGACGAGGTGGACCAGCGTGGCGATGCCGACATAGAGCGCCGACAGCGCAAGCGTCTGCATCGCGACCGATCCCCTGCCGGGCTGGACGAAATCCGGAAGCACCGCGACGTAGAACACTGCCGCTTTCGGATTGAGCAGGTTGGTGATCAGGCCGCGGCGAAATGCCTGTCCGGGCCGGATGTCGGGATCGCCGGCTTTTTCGGGGGCGGTCTCCGCCTCTTTTCCCCACGCCTCCCAGGCGAGCCACAGCAGATAGGCGACGCCGCCCCACCGCAGCACCTCATAGAGCAGCGGCGAATTGTCGATCGCCGCGCTGAGGCCGAGCGCCGCCACGGCCCCATAAACGGAGAGTCCGAGCGCGACGCCGACGACGGCGGCGAGCCCGGCGCGGATGCCTTGCGACAGCGACAGCGCCGTAAGATAGGCCATGTTTGGCCCCGGCGTCATCTCGATGACGAGCGAGGTCAGCGCGAAGGCGGCGAGCGAGCCCGAAAAAATGTCGCTCATCGGTCAGGCCGCAGGCATGCTTTAATGCGCCTCGTCCCAGTTGTCGGCCGCGCGGGCGTCGACCCGCAGCGGCACCGACAGCAGCACCGCCGGGAATGGCGCGTCCTGCATCACATGCTGCACCACCGGCAGCGTCGCGGCCACCTCGTCGTCGGGCACCTCGAAAATCAGTTCGTCGTGCACCTGAAGCAGCATCTTCGCCGACAGCTTCTTCTCGGCCAGCGCATTGTCCATCCGCGCCATGGCGCGGCGGATGATGTCGGCGGCGGTACCCTGCAATCGCGCATTGATCGCGGCGCGCTCGTTGAAGGCGCGGTGCGAGGGGTTCGGCGACCTGATGTCGGGATAGTGGCATTTGCGGCCGAACAGGGTGGTGACGTAGCCGTGCGCGCGGCAGAAGTCGCGGGTCGCATCCATGTAGGCGCGGATGCCGGGAAAGCGCTCGAAATACTTCTTGATGTAGGCGGCCGCTTCCTCGCGCGGGATGCCGAGCTGGTTGGCGAGGCCGAACGCCGAGATGCCGTAGATGATGCCGAAGTTGATCGCCTTGGCGCGGCGGCGGATTTCGCCGGGCATGCCCTGCACCGGCACGCCGAACATTTCCGACGCCGTCATGGCGTGAATGTCGAGCCCGTCGCGGAACGCCTGTTTCAGGACCGGAATGTCGGCGATCTCGGCGAGCAGCCGCAACTCGATCTGGGAGTAGTCGGCCGACACCAGCTTGTGGCCCGGCGTCGCGATGAAGGCGCGGCGGATTTTGCGGCCCTCTTCATTGCGCACCGGGATGTTCTGCAGGTTCGGCTCGTTCGAGGACAGGCGGCCTGTGGTGGTGGCGGCGAGCGCGTACGTCGTGTGGACGCGGTGGGTCTGCGGATCGACGTGTTCCGGCAGCGCGTCGGTATAGGTCGATTTCAGTTTCGAGACCTGCCGCCAGTCGAGGATCTTGCGCGGGAAGTCGTGGCCCTGCTCGGCGAGTTCGTCGAGGATCTGCGCCGAGGTCGACCATGCGCCGGTCTTGGTCTTGCTGCCGCCCGGCAAGCCCATCTTGCCGAACATGATCTCGCCGATCTGCTTCGGGCTGCCGACATTGATCGGCTCGCCCGCGAGTTCCTGGATCTCGGCTTCCAGCCGCGCGGCGGTCTGGGCGAATTCGCCCGAGAGCCGCGACAACACCTGGCGGTCGACGGTGATGCCGCGCTGTTCCATGCGCGCCAGCGTCGCGATCATCGGCCGCTCCAGCGTCTCGTAGACGGCGTTCATGCGCTCGGCGACCAGCCGCGGCTTCAAGACCTGCCACAGCCGCAAGGCGAGGTCGGCATATTCCGCTGCATAGGTGGTGGCGCGATCGATCGGCACCTGATCGTAGGCAAGTTTGCTCCTGCCGCTGCCGATCAACTCGCCGTAAATTTGACTGACGTGGCCGAGCCAGCGCTTTGCCAGCGATTGAAGATCATGGGAGCCGCGCCCGGCATCGAGCGCATAGGAGATCAACTCGACGTCGTCATTGTTCTGCATGACGACGTCGTGCCGGGCCAGCAGTACGGCAGTGAATTTGACGTTGAAGCCGACCTTCAGATGGCCGCCGGATTCGAGAACCGGCTTCAGCAGCTTCAACGCATCGGGGGTCGCGATCTGGTCCGGCGCAAGCCCGGCGGCGAACAGCCCGGCCCCGTCTCCGGATTGCCTGTGGCCAAGCGGGATGTAGCAGGCATCGTTCGGCGCGACCGCCAGCGCGATACCGCACAATTCGGCCTGCATGGGATCGATCGTCGGCGCCAGCGCCTCGACCGCGAAGCTGCCGTCGTTGTCGATGCGGGCAATCCAGCTCTTCAGCCGGTCCAGCGAGCGGACGATCTCATACTTGTCCGGCTGAACCGGCAACTTGCGCACGGCTTCAAGGCGCGCCGCAGCGAGGGCTTGCGGCGTCAGGAGTTGACCATCTGCTTGGGCCTGGCTTCTCCCGGCATGTTGTGCGTTTCCTCCCCCCTTGTGGGGGAGGGGTAGGGAGGGGGGTGAGCCGAAGAGGTCGCCTGGTATGGCCCCCCCACCTTGACCCTCCCCCGCAAGGGAGGAGGGAGCAGAAAGAGCAGCGCCGCTCGCGTTTTTTCTGTCCGGCTCGATTTCGGCGGCATTCACTTGCGAATACTCCGCGACGCGCTTCGTCAGCGTGGTGAACTCCATCGCCTTGAGGAAGGCGATCAGCTTGCGCGCATCCGGCTCCTGCACGGCCAGGTCTTCCAGCGGCACGTCCAGTGCAACGTGATCGTCGAGCAGCACGAGCTGCCGCGAAATGCGCGCCTTCTCCGCATTCTCGATCAGCGCCTCGCGCCGCTTGGGCTGCTTGATCTCGCCGGCGCGCGCCAGCAGCGTTTCGAGGTCGCCGTATTCGGTGATCAGTTGCGCCGCGGTCTTGACGCCGATGCCGGGCACGCCCGGAACGTTATCGATGCTGTCGCCTGCCAGCGCCTGCACCTCGACGACCTTTTCCGGCGGCACGCCGAATTTCTCGATCACCTCGGGAACGCCAAGGCGGCGATCCTTCATGGTGTCGTACATGGTGACGCAGTCGGTGACGAGCTGCATCAGGTCTTTATCCGAGGACACGATGGTCGCGGTCGCGCCGCGCTCGCAGGCCTGTCGCACATAGGTCGCGATCAGGTCGTCGGCCTCGAAGCCGATCTGTTCGAGGCAGGGAAGATCGAACGCCTTCACCGCCTCGCGGATCAGCGCGAATTGCGGAATCAGGTCGTCGGGCGCGGGCGGACGGTGCGCCTTGTAGTCCGAGTAGAGTTTGTTGCGGAACGTGACCTCGGACTTGTCGAAGACGATCGCGAGGTGGGTCGGCTTGTCGTCCTTCGGCATGTCGCGCAACAGCTTCCACAGCATGTTGCAGAAGCCGAGCACCGCATTGACCTGCAGCCCGTCGGATTTGCGGTTCAGCGGCGGCAGCGCGTGATAGGCGCGGAAGATGTAGGACGAGCCGTCGACCAGGAAGACGTGCCGGCCCTGCATGCCGCCACCTGCTGCTGGAGCGGTGCGGGTTGTGGTCTTGGCTGCGTCGGGTGTCGCGGCGGCGGGCTCAGTGGCTGGCTTCTTCGGCATGGCCGCAACTTAGGGATTTTTGCGGCGAAAGACAGCCTCCGAGCAGGATTCCGATTGGTTTTGTCGGGCATATCACCAGACGCGAGTCATCGCCCGGCTCGACCGGGCGATCCAGTATCCTTGTGCCGGGTTACTGGTTCCCCGCTTTCGCGGGGATGACGTCTTTATGGTGCAGTGACCGTTTGCTTTACTCTGCCGCCTGCAGCGCGGCCGGGCGCTTTCTCGGCGCGATCCAGAAGGCGTCAGGACGCTCGAACAGGAAGTTCGCCCGCGTGTTGCGGCAGGCCCACCAGATCAGCAAGGCGCCGATCACGCCGGTGACGGTGACGATCAGCGACACCAGGCCGATATCGTGAATGAGGCCCGTCTTCAGCAGGATCGTGCGGGAGGCGGCCATCGGCAGGAAGAAGGCGAGATAGATGACGATGGAATGCTCGCCGCAATAGCGCACGGCGTCCAGCCAGTGCATCTTGGCCAGCAGCGTACCGATGGTGATGATGGCGCATGCGCCGGCAAGACCAAGCGCGAGCGAGATAATGGGCCATTCGCTGGCGCCGATATAGACGAGGCCGGCGTCGGTAACCGCCCACAGCGCCAGTCCGGCGAGCGCAAGCGCCGGATAGGCGCGGGCACGGTTCGACAGCGCAAACACATGGCTTGCGAACAGGTAGCCGGAATAGATGTAGACGAAGCGCGCGGCGAATTCGTCGATCGCGGTCCAGCCTGTGGAGATATGCGCCATCTCCAGCGCCGCGGCGGCACCCCAGATCGCCCATGGCGATATCCGGCGCGCGGCCTTGATGACCACGAAAAACACCGGCAGCAGATAGATGAACCACAGCGTGCCGAACGGATCGATGAACGACATCAGATAGAGATGGACGACGCCCGGCCATCCAACCTCGGCGGCAAAGTGGGGGGCCTTGAAACCGAACTGGATCGCGGTCCACAACAGATAGAAATAGGCGAAATGCACCACCTTGCGGTCGAGATAGATGCGCCAGTCGCGATCGATGACGAGCGGCAGGAACAGGCCGGAAATCATGAAGAAGTCCGGCATCCGGAACGGTTTGGCGAAGGCGACCACGAGGTGCATGAACCCGGTCTGTCCGGCTGCGGCCTCGACCCCCAGCACCGAGTGCATCATCACGACCATGATGATACAGATGCCCTTGGCATAGTCGACCCAGTCGACCCGCTCGGTTTTCAATGCGGCTGTGCCGTTTCCGGTCATGGGTGTCCCTTTTCGGCGCGATCGGACGCGTTTACAGGAGGATCGGTTGCGTTCTCCTTTCACCAATCAAATAATGTGCCGGGTTTCGGGGATCGTGATCGGGACGCGCCATTAACCATTGAATGGATCGCCGGTGTGCGCGAACCGGTTGTCATGCCTCGCGAGGGCGGGATATCCAGGACCCCTGCCTTTGGAATCATTGAAACCCGCTTTTACTGAATCACCCGCTTTCGCGGGTGATGACGGAACCGAAACGGTGATCCGAGAATTCGCCACGCCGCTCCCGATCGACGCTGTGCTCGACGAACTCGGACGAGCGCTCGCCGCGCGCAATACGGCCGTGCTGGTGGCGCCGCCCGGCGCGGGCAAGACGACGCGGGTGCCGCTGGCGCTGCTCGATGCGCCCTGGGCCGCGGGCAGGAAGATCATCGTGCTGGAGCCGCGCCGGATCGCGGCGCGCGCCAGCGCGGAGCGAATGGCGCAAACGCGGGGCGAGCGCGCAGGCGAAACGGTCGGCTATCGCGTGCGCTTCGGCTCGAAAGTGTCGCGCGCAACCCGCATCGAAGTCGTCACCGAGGGAATCTTCTCGCGGCAGATTCTCGACGACCCGGAACTGACCGGCATCGCAGCGGTGCTGTTCGACGAGTTTCACGAACGCTCGCTCGACGCCGACATGGGACTTGCGCTGGCGCGCGACGTACAGGCCGGACTGCGCGAGGATTTGCGCATCCTGGTGATGTCCGCGACCATCGACGGCGCGCGTGTCGCAAAGCTGCTCGGCGATGCGCCGGTCATCGAAAGCGAGGGCCGCGCTTTTCCGATCGAGACGCGCTATCTCGGCCGCAGGCCCGACGCGCCGCTCGAACGGCAGGTGGCCGACGCGATCGCCATGGCGCTGCGCGCCGATGCCGGCTCGGTGCTGGCATTTCTGCCGGGAGCGGCCGAAATCCGCCGCACGCAAAATATGCTCGCTGAACGGGTTCACGACGCATCCGTCGAGATCGTTCCGCTGTTCGGCGCGCTCGACGCCGCGGTGCAGGACCGCGCCATCGCGCCGGCGCCGCGAGGCCATCGCAAGGTGGTGCTGGCGACGTCGATCGCGGAGACGTCGCTGACGATCGAGGGGGTCCGTATCGTGGTGGATTCCGGCCTGGCGCGGGTGCCGCGCTACTGAGCCCGACATCGGCCTGACGCGGCTCGAAACCGTGCGCGCCTCGCTCGCCGCGGTGGATCAGCGCCGCGGCCGCGCCGGCCGCACCGAGCCCGGCCTGTGTTATCGGCTCTGGGACGAGCCGCAGACCGCCTCGCTCGCCGCTTACACGCAGCCCGAGATTCTCAGCGCCGATCTGTCGACGCTGGTGCTCGATCTCGCGCAGTGGGGCGTGGGCGATCCGGCGACGCTGACGTTTCTTGACCCCCCACCGGTCCCCGCCTTGAACGAGGCGCGCACCCTGTTGCGCGAACTCGGCGCGCTTGATGGCGACGGCCGCATCACCGACGAGGGCAAAAGCCTGCGCGCGCTGGCGCTGCCGCCGCGGCTCGCGCGCATGATCGTCGATTCGCATCGGCTCGGCGCGGGCCGCGAGGCCGCCGACATCGCGGCTGTTCTGACCGAGCGCGGCCTCGGCGGCGACAGCATCGATCTCGACGCGCGGCTCGATAATTTCCGTCGCGACCGCTCCCCTCGCGCCTCGGGCGCAAGGCAGCTCGCCGAGCGATGGGCGTCGCAGATGGCGGCTGCGGAAAACGGCACGAAGGCCACGGCGCATTTACCGACGCGCGGCGTGCAGACGCCTCTTTCTCCCTCCCCCGCGAGCGGGGGAGGGTTGGGGAGGGGGCAAGCAACATATCCGGATCTACCCTCCTCCCGAACCGCTGCGCGGTCCGACCTCTCCCGCAAGGGGGAAGGTGACACGGAAATTTCGACCGGCATGATGCTCGCGCTCGCATTCCCCGATCGCGTGGCGCGCAATCGCGGCAACGGCTCGTTCGTGCTCGCCAATGGCCGCGGCGCGTCGGTCGATCCGGCCTCCCGCCTGGCGCGAGACCCCTTCATCACGGTTGCCGAACTGACCGGAACCGCCGCCAACGGCCGCATCCTGCTGGCCGCGCCGATCGCGCAGGCCGACATCGAGGCTCGTTTCGCCGACCAGATCGAGGCCGATGATGAGGTCACGTTCGACCGCGCGGCGATGGCGTTGCGGGCGCGCCGCCGGAAACGGCTGCATGCGATCACGCTCTCCGAGGCGCCGCTGGCGGTCGTTCCTTCGCCGGAGACCGCGCGCATCCTCGCGGAAGGACTGATGGGTGCGGGACCGGACCGCCTGCCGTGGTCGAAATCGCTCAAGCAATGGCGCGACCGGGTGATGTTCCTGCGCAGGGCGGAAGGCCGGAAGGGACTCGATGAGTGGCCCGATCTCTCCGATGCCGGACTTGCCGCCGAAGCCGAAAGCTGGCTGGTGCCCGCGCTGTCCGACAAGACATCGCTGAAGGATTTCTCCGCGAGCGATCTCTCGGACGCGCTGATGGCGCTGTTGCCGTGGAGTTTGCGCGCACGGCTGGAGCGGGAGGCGCCGACGCATTTCGAGGCTCCGACCGGCACGATGCTGGCGATCGACTATGGAGCGGAGCAGGGGCCGACCATCGCCGTCCGGTTGCAGGAATTGTTCGGCCTGACGGCGCACCCGACGATCGCGCAAGGCAAGGTGCCGCTGGTTCTGGAATTGCTGTCGCCGGCGCATCGTCCGGTGCAGGTGACGCGCGACCTGCCCGGATTTTGGCGCGGCAGCTATGCTGGGGTACGCTCCGATCTGCGCGGGCGCTATCCCCGGCATCCCTGGCCGGAAGATCCGGCGAACGCGCCGCCGACACGCCGGGTCAAGCCGCGCGGGACCTGAAGGCTCGCGTATCCGGGAACCCGTGCTGTCGACGCAGCGTTGGCCACGACATCTCGCCCCGAGGCTCCCATCCGAGGCTCCCATGGACATGCCCCTGCAACCGACCTGGCCTGATATCGCGATCCGTCTCGCCTTGACCATGGTCGCCGGCGGCATCGTTGGCCTGGACCGGAGCACGCGCGGACACGCGGCCGGATTTCGCACCACCATTCTGGTGGGACTCGCCGCCTCGGTCGCCATGATCCAGGCCAACATCCTGCTGGCGGCGAGCGGCAGGACGGCGGCGTCCTTTGCCGAGATGGATGTCATGCGTTTGCCGCTCGGCATCCTGACCGGCGTCGGCTTCATCGGCGCCGGGACCATCTTCAAGAAAGGCGATCTCATCACCGGCGTCACCACCGCGGCGACGTTGTGGCTGATCACGGTGATCGGTCTCTGCCTGGGCGGCGGTCAACTGGTGCTTGGCGCCGCCGCGACGGTGCTGGCGGTCATGACTCTCTGGGCGCTGAAATGGGTCGACTATGTCATCCCTCGCGAGCACCGCGTCCGGGTGGTGGTCGCAGCCGATGCAGACATGCGAGCGATCGTCGAACTGCCGCGCCTGATCGGAGGCTTCGGCTATCACGCCCGCTTCGCCGATGTGAAACGGCAGGATGACGGGTCGATCGATTGTTCATTCGATGTCTCGTGGCGGCGCGCCGAGCGATCGGTACGGCCGACCGATCTGCTGGCGCTGATCCGCAAGAGCTATGAGATCAAGGCGTTCGCCTTGAGCACGGAAGACGGCCGCTAGGGCATGATTTCCGGAAAGTGAAAGTGGTTTTCGGGTAAGATCATGCTGGCGCAGGATGACGGAAGCGTGCAGCGGGTTGTCGATGCGCGCCATGGATTTCGCATTAACGCTTCGCTCATCCTTTTCCCAAATAAAGAGCCTCACGGCCGTTACGGGTTACGGCCGGCCGATGACCGCGCGTAAGATCGCGACGGCCGTTTCGTTTGTCAGTGAGTGTGCGCCATGCGTAATCTGATGATCTTTGCCGCGCTTCTTGTCGGAGCCGGCACCTACATGGCGCAACTGGCCGACAAGATGACCGCAACCGCGGCGGCGCGGGCGACGACACCCGTGCAGCAGGCGACGTTCGAGGATAACGCCGGTCGCCGCAGCGTCAGCATCGCGCGCGATGGCCGTGGTCACTTCCAGACCGAAGCCCGGATCGACGGCCAGCGCGTCGGCTTCATGGTCGATACCGGGGCGTCGGTGATCGCGCTCAATGAAAGTTCAGCCGCGCGGATCGGCGTGCGGCCCTCGCAGAACGATTACGACGCGACGGTGACAACGGCCAACGGCAAGGTCAAGGCGGCGCGCACCCGGCTCGCCATGGTCGACGTCGGCGGGCTGATCGTGCGCGACGTTGACGCCATGGTGCTGCCCGACGAGGCGCTGTCGGAGAACCTGCTCGGCCTGTCGTTTCTGTCGAAACTCAGGCGCTTCGAATACGCCAACGGCCGCATGGTGCTGGAACAATAGGCTGAGGCCGCCGTTGTCGAGGTCGCAGGCCACGCGCGCTGCCGTGGCGCTGCGAATTATGCCGCAATTGCCTCTCACAAACCCGCTCCCGCATTTCCGGCAGCCACGGCATTTCAAGGCTGCGCTTTTTATGTTCCTGCCCTTATCCTGACGAGGCCATCTGCATGTTTCCGAAGCCGAAACCCGTTCTGGCGCCGAATACCTATGCCTACGAATCCGAGCCGATGGTGAAGGCGACCGGCTTTCGCGAATACGACGCGCGCTGGCTGTTCGGCAAGGAAATCAACCTGATGGGCATTCAGGCGCTGGGCATGGGGCTCGGCACGCTGATTGGCGAGCTCGGCCAGAACAAGGACATCGTCACCGGGCACGATTTCCGCAGCTATTCGTCGTCCATCAAATACGCGTTGATCTCGGGCCTTCTGGCGTCCGGCTGCAAGGTCCACGACATCGGACTGTGCATGACGCCGATGGCGTATTTCGCGCAGTTCGAACTCGACGTCCCCTGCGTCGCCATGGTGACGGCCTCGCACAACGACAACGGCTGGACCGGCGTCAAGATGGGCGCCAACCGGCCGCTGACCTTCGGACCCGACGAGATGAACCGGCTGAAGGAGATCGTGCTCGGCGCCACCTTCGCCGACGGGACCGGCGGCTCCTATCAGTTTCACGAGAATTTTCCGGCGCGCTATATCGCCGACCTGACGAAGCGGCCGAAGCTGAAGCGCAAGCTGAAAGTCGTGGTGGCCTGCGGCAACGGCACCGCGGGCGCCTTCGCGCCGAAGGTGATGGAGGCGATCGGCTGCGAGGTGATCCCGCTGGACACCGAACTCGATCACACCTTCCCGAAGTACAATCCGAATCCCGAAGACATGAAGATGCTGCACGCGATCCGAGACGCGGTGCTGGAGCACAAGGCCGATGCCGGCCTCGGCTTCGACGGCGACGGGGATCGCTGCGGCGTGGTCGACAACACCGGCGAGGAAATCTTCGCCGACAAGGTCGGCGTGATGCTGGCGCGCGACATGTCGGCGATCCACAAGGATGCGCATTTCGTGGTCGACGTGAAGTCGACGGGTCTGTTCGTCACCGATCCGGTCTTGCAGAAGCAGGGCGCCAAGGTGACCTACTGGAAAACCGGCCATTCCTATATGAAGCGGCGCACCAACGAACTCGGCGCGCTCGCCGGTTTCGAGAAATCCGGCCACTTCTTCTTCAACGCGCCGATGGGCCGCGGTTACGATGACGGCCTGATCTCGGCGATTGCAATCTGCGAGATGCTCGACCGCGCTCCGGGAAAATCGTTGGCCGACCTGAAGGACGCCTTGCCCAAGACATGGTCGTCGCCGACCATGTCGCCGCATTGCGCCGACGAAGCCAAATACGGCATCGTCGACAGCGTGGTGAAACATTTCGAGACCGCCAGCGCCAACGGCGACAAGGTGGCGGGACAGCCGATCCGCGATCTCGTCACCGTCAACGGTGTCCGGGTCACAGCGGAGGATGGAAGCTGGGGTCTTGTGCGGGCGTCGTCGAACAAGCCCGAACTGGTGGTGGTGGTGGAAAGCCCGGTCTCCGAGCAGCGCATGCACGACATGTTCGAGGCGATGGACAGCGTGCTGCGCACCCATCCCGAAGTCGGCGAATACAATCAGAAGATTTGACGCGGATGTCATTGCCGGACTTGATCCGGCAATCCATCAGGCGATGGATACGCGGGTCAAGCCCGCGTATGACGATTGAAATCGCTACACCACACTCACCGCCGGCACCGGCAGCGCCGTCACCGATTTGATCTTCTCCATCGCGAAACGCGAGGTGACGTTCTTCAGCGCCACGGCGCTGATCAGCTTCTTGTAAAAAAGATCGTAGCTCGCCATGTCGGCGACCACGACGCGCAGCATGTAGTCGACGTCGCCCGCCATGCGGTAAAGCTCCATCACCTCGGGCATGGCGCTGACCGCATCGGCGAACGTCTTCAGCCAGGCATCGGAATGGTCGCCGCTCTCCACCGACACGAACACCGAAATGCCGAGTCCGATCTTGTTCTGATCGACCAGCGCCACCCGGCGCAGGATGATGCCGTCGGCTTCGAGCCTTTGAATCCGCTTCCAGCAGGGCGTCGAGGACAACCCGACCCGGTCGCCGATCTCGGCCACGGAGAGGGATGCATCCTCCTGAAGCACGGTCAGGATCTTGCGGTCGATGGCGTCGAGACGACGGCCGGACTCAGAGGTCTGGAGGGCGAGATCGCTCATGATTAGAACATTGTTCCAATATGGAAGTTATTCAACCTCATATATAGAAAAATATTCCAATGCAAGGGCGGTCGCTCTGCACTAAGCAGAGGTCGGGGCAGCTTCTCTCAAAAACGCTTCCACTTCAGAACGTTGCGGGCAGGCGAAGGCGCCGCCGAAGCGGGTGCATTTGATCGCGGCGGCGGCGGAGGCGAATCGGAGCGCCTCCTTTATCTTCTGGTTTTCGGTCATGGCGAGGGCGAACGCGCCATGAAACACGTCCCCGGCTCCCAGCGTGTCCACGGTCTGGACCGGAAAGGCCGGCGTTTCCCGAAGCGCGCCGTTGGAATCGAGCCACAACGTGCCCTGCGGTCCGCGCGTTCCGGCAAGAAAGGACGAGGTGAGCCCGGCGAGCGTCCGCAGCGCCGCCGCATCGTCGTCGGTGCCGGCTGTGGCCTGAAGCGCTTCGCTGGAGAAAATCAGATGCGACGATGCGGTCAGCAGGCCGCCGCGCATCGGCATGGCGCTGTCGATATCGACGACGACGGGAATGCCGCGCCGGCGCGCCTCCGTGCAGAGATCGGTGCAGAAGGGCGCGCAGCGACTCTCGACCAGGATGGCGTCGCAGCCGGTGAGCAGCCGCTCGGTGTCGGGCAGGCGCACTTTCCACAATTCGGGATCGCGGAAGGTAATGATGGTGCGCTCGCCGCCGGGATCGATCATGACGCTGGAGATCGGCGTCACCAGAGCCGGCATGTGGACGATGTCCTGCATCGCGATGCCGAGTTCCGCCGCCTTGTCGAAGATGTAGCGGCTGGAGGTCTCGCCGGCGTCGCCCATGGGGCCGCAGAACGACGCGTGGCCGCCGAGCCTGGAGATGGCGACCGCCGCGTTGAGCGCGTTGCCGCCGGCGATTTCCTCGAAGCGCTCGGCGCCGATCTTGAAGCCGCGTTCCGGCAGGCCCTGAATATGAAAGGTCAGATCGCGCACCGGTATCCCGACGCACAGGATGCGTGGCAGGCGCTTGGGCGCGGCGTCACGAAAGTTCATCGCTGGTTCCCTTGTCGTCTCCGCAACCGACATTCTAACGGTCTAACCGAATCCTGTCCTCCGCCTGATCGCCCCCATGAGCGCCTCAAGTTCCGCCGCATCGTAGTCGAGCGCGGGCGCCGCCCCCCAGACCGGGCGGGGCCATGCGGCGTCTCCTCTGCGGCGCGCGATGATATGGACGTGGAGCTGCGGCACCTGATTGCCGAGTGCGGCCACATTGAGCTTGTCGCAACCCGTGACGTCCTTGAGCGCTTCGCAGACCTCACCGATCTCCGTCATCAGGCTTGCGCGGTCGTCGCGATCGAGGTCGATGATCTCGACCGCTCCGGCCCGTCTTGGCACCAGAATGAGCCAGGGATAGTTGGCGTCCTTGTTGAGCAGGAGTCGGCTGAGCGGCAGGTCGCCGATGCCGACCGCGTCATTGTCGAGCTGCGGGTGAAGCGACCAGGCCTCGGACATCGTTTGCGGCCACTTTTTTGAGGAGTGCCGAGGCAAACTGGCCCGACGATTCACGAAGGTCAATGGCCCGGAACGGAATGCCGCGGCCGCTTGCTTTCCGGTCCTTTTGGCCCCAAATAGAGACCGGGAGATTGGCGGTGGACGAGCCACTCGCCAACCGGGTCAGGTCCGGAAGGAAGCAGCCCTAACGAGGTCCGGATCGGGTCGCTCGTCAGTCTCCTACCTGTTTTTGGCGAGCCATGTTTTTCGGGACTCTTGCCGGCGCCGATTCGGGCGCGGCCCGAAAGATCGCCCGTTGCTCCGCAAGCCGGCTTCGAGAGAGAAAATTGCGGATCGCTCAATGACCGACGCTGGCCATTCCTCAACGCCCTCCGATGACGCCGCCGGCCAGACCGGCCTCGACCTCGGCGCGCGGGCATCCGAGTCCGGCGCCGAGTACCGGGTGCTGGCGCGGAAATACCGTCCTGCGAGCTTTGACGATCTCATCGGACAGGAGGCGCTGGTGCGCACCGTGTCCAATGCCTTCGAGACCGGGCGGATTCCCCAAGCCTGGATTCTCACCGGCGTACGCGGCGTCGGAAAGACCACCACCGCGCGCATTCTCGCCCGCGCGCTGAACTACGAATTGCCTGATGGCTCGGTGAACGGACCAAGCATCCGGATGCCGACGCTCGGCGTGCATTGCCAGGCGATCATGGAAAGCCATCACATCGACGTGCTGGAAATGGACGCCGCCTCCCACACCGGCGTCGACGATGTCAGGCAGATCAACGACAGCGTGCGCTATGCGCCCTCAAGCGCGCGCTACAAGGTCTATATCATCGACGAAGTCCACATGCTGTCGACGGCGGCCTTCAACGCGTTCCTGAAGACGCTGGAGGAGCCGCCGGAGCACGCGAAATTCGTGTTCGCGACCACCGAGATCCGGAAAGTCCCGGTGACGGTGCTGTCGCGTTGCCAGCGTTTCGATCTCCGGCGCGTCGATGCCGACGTCCTGGTGTCGCATCTGGCCAATATCGCGGCGAAAGAGAACGTCGAGGTCGAGCCGGAAGCGCTCGGCATCCTGGCGCGGGCGGCCGAAGGCTCGGTGCGGGATTCGCTGTCGCTGTTCGACCAGGCCATCGCCCACGCCGCCGGCATGGTGCGGGCCGATGCCGTGCGGCAGATGCTGGGGCTCGCCGACCGCACGCGGGTGATCGATCTGTTCGAATCGCTGGCGCGCGGCGATATCGCGCGCGCGTTCGGCGAATTTCGCGACCAGTACGATACCGGCGCCGATCCGGTCGTGGTGCTCAGCGATCTGGCCGAGTTCGTCAATTTCGTCACCCGCATCAAGATCGTCCCCGCGCTCGCCGACAATGTCGCATTCGGCGAGACCGAGCGGATGCGCGCCCGCGATTTCGCCGCGAAACTGTCGATGCGCGTGCTGTCGCGGATGTGGCAGATGCTGCTGAAGGGCATCACCGAGGTGCAGGGCGCGACGCGGCCGGCGGCGGCGGCCGAGATGGTGCTGGTGCGCATCGCCTATGTCTCAGACCTTCCGACGCCGGACGAAGCGATCCGGATGCTGCATCAGAGCGGCGGCGAATCGCCGGTCGCTACCGGCAGCACTGCGCCGCAGAAAACCTCCGGTGCGTCGGTGTCTTCCGCGTCTGCCGCCCGCACCGTGTCGGCGCCGCGCGCCGCCGCCGAGCCTGTGTCCCGCCCGCCGGCGGTGGCGCCGATGGCCGATCCGGCACCCGCGCTGCGGCTCGAAAGTTTTACCGAACTCGTGGCGCTTGCCGGCGAAAAGCGTGACCTGATCATCAAGGCCGCGCTCGAGGCCGACATGCGCCTTGTCCGCATGGAGGATGGCCGGCTCGAGGTCGCGCTCGAACGCAGCGCGGCGCGCACCCTGGTGAACGACCTGGCGCGCAAGCTGGAGCAGTGGACAGGCCGGCGCTGGACCGTGATCGTGTCCAATGAGGCGGGCCAGCCGACGCTGCGCTCGCAGGCGCTGCTGCAAAAGAACGAGCGCGAGCGCGCCGCCGAGGCCGATCCGCGCGTGAAGGACGTGCTGGCGCGATTTCCCGGCGCCAGGGTTGTCGAGGTACGAAAGCTCGCTTTGTCGCCGCCGGATTCCGATGCCGCTCCTGACGAGCTGGCCGACGGCTTCGACGGTGGCGACGAATAGCAAAGAGGAACGTGTGATGGCTGACTTTCTTGGCATGATGAAACAGGCGGCTCAACTGCAATCCAAGATGAAGGAGATGCAGGACGAATTGAGCCACGTCGAGGTCGAAGGAACCTCCGGCGGCGGTCTCGTCAGTGTGCGGATGACCGCGAAGATGGAAGTCAAGGCGATCTCGATCGATCCGTCGCTGATCAAGCCGGACGAGCGCGAGATTCTCGAAGACCTCGTGGTGACCGCGCTTGGCGATGCGCGCCGCAAGGCGGAGGTCGCGATGCAGGAAAAGATGCAGGCATTGACCGGGGGACTCGGTCTGCCGCCCGGCCTGGGATTCGGCTGATTGGCCTTCAGGGTGTTGTCGTTCAGTATCGGGGCACGAGTGCTGGAATCGGGCAACTAGACGATGTCGTCCGCTGTTACTGGACCCGAGATTGACCGCCTGATCCAGTTGCTTGCGCGGCTGCCGGGGCTCGGCCCGCGCTCGGCGCGTCGGGCGGCGCTGCATCTGATCAAGAAGCGTGACGCATTGATGACGCCGCTGGCGACCGCGCTTCAGGTGGCGATCGACAGGATCCGGGTCTGCGGGGTCTGCGGCAACATCGATACGCGCGATCCATGCACCGTGTGCACCGACACGCGACGCGATCCTTCCATCATTGTCGTGGTTGCCGACGTGGCCGATCTCTGGGCGCTGGAGCGCGCCGGCGCCACCAACGGGTTCTATCACGTGCTCGGCGCGACGCTGTCGCCGCTCGACGGCGTCGGCCCGCAGGATCTCACCATCGATGCGCTGGTGTCGCGGGCGCACGATCCGCGTGTGACGGAAATCGTTCTGGCGTTGAATGCGACCGTCGATGGCCAGACCACGGCGCATTACATCACCGACCTGCTTGGCGACGCCGATGTGAAGGTGACGCGCCTGGCCCACGGCGTTCCGGTCGGGGGCGAACTCGATTACCTCGATGAAGGGACGCTGTCGGCCGCGATGCGGCAGCGCACGCTGTTTTGACGCTCTTCGCCGTTACCTCTCCCCCATGGCCCGTCGAAGACGGGCGTCAACGCCCTTATCGGGGAGAGGTCGGGTCGCTCGGCACGCAATAGAGCGTTTTCGAGCGAAGTGGCTACCGGTTCGCGTAAAGAAAACGCGTCAAATCAAAAACATAGAGCCCCGCTTCTGACTCCATCAGAAGCGGGGCTCTATGGCGCCGGAGATCATGCGCTCAGGACTTGTTCTTGCGTTCGCGCAGCTCGGCAAACACGTCGACCCCGCTGGCTCCCTTCATGTGAACTCCGGCCGCCACCGCAGGATCGTCGGCGCGCAGGAACACGTTGGCCTTCTTCTCCTCGCCCATCAGGGTCGGCACCGTCGGCTGGCCCCCGGCGCGCAGCCGCGCGACGTCCTCGGCCCTCGCCCTGAGCGCCGGATTGTTCGGCTCGATGGTCAGCGCGAATTTCACGTTCGACGCGGTATATTCGTGGCCGCAATAGAGCCGGAAATCGTCCGGCAGCGCGCGCAGTTTCAAAAGCGAATCCCACATCATCGGATAGGTGCCCTCGAACACCCGGCCGCAGCCGATCGAGAACAGAGTGTCGGCGGCGAACACCACTTTCTCGTCGTCGAAGATATAGCTGACGTGATCCAGCGTGTGGCCCGGCGTCTCCAGCACGCGGCCGAGCAGCGTCCCGACCTTGACGATATCGCCCTGGCTGACGCGCAGATCGACATTGGCGATTCCGGCACGCTTGTCATGCGGTGCGACCACCCGGCAATTGTATTTCTGCTTCAGTTCGGCGATTCCGCCGACATGATCGGCATGGTGGTGGGTGACGAGAATATCGGTCAGCCTCCAGCCTTCGCGCTCCAGCGCCCCGATGATCGGCCCGGCCTCCGGCGCGTCGATGGCGGCGGTCGCATCGGTCGCGGCGTCGTGAATCAGGGCGCCGAAATTATCGGTGAGGCAAGTGAACAGGCGAATTTCGGCGGTCATGTCGTCTCCGTGAAGCCGGGAGGTCGGCGCGAGTGGAGTAAATCTAAAGAAAATGCGCCAAAACAAAAAACCAGGCTGGGCTTTGATTCCATCAAAGCCGAATGGCTCTAGAGTCCGTTTCACTGGCGTTGAATCAAACTCTCTACCCATCCTTTCGAACGGGCATGATCTTATTCGAAAACCGGTTCCCACTTTTCGGGATCATGCTCTAGCATAGCCATGTATGCGGTGAAACACGGCGTTAACAGTGGCGAGACGATTGCATAAATCGTGGCGGGCGGGGGTGCCGGTCCCACCGGCGACATGGTAGACGTGAGCCATGGCGATCGATGTTATCGACCTCCGCGATTTCTATTCGCAGCGCCTCGGCGTCGTGGCGCGGCGGCTGATCGGTCGCGGCATTCAAGCGCATTGGCCGAGTCTGGAAGGTCAGTGCGTGGTCGGCCTCGGTTATCCGACGCCCTATCTCGGACTGTTCCGCGAGGGCTGCGAGCGCTGTATCGCCCTCATGCCGGCGGCGCAGGGCGTATTGAAATGGCCGACGGCGCGGCCGGCGCTGGCGACCCTGGTCGACGAGCTTTCGTTGCCGCTGCAGGACGCGGTGGCGGACCGCATCCTGCTGGTCCATGCGCTCGAAATGTCGGACGATCCGGAAAATCTGCTGCGCGAGGTGTGGCGCGTTCTATCGCCGTCGGGCCGTATGTTGGCGGTCGTTCCCAATCGCCGCGGTATCTGGACTCGCACCGACGCAACGCCGTTCGGTCACGGCCGGCCGTATTCGCGCCCGCAGATCACCCAATTGCTGAGGCAGACATGGTTTACGCCGTCGGCATGGGGTGAGGCGCTGTTCGTTCCGCCGATCAAGAGCGGTTGGTTCCTGCGTTCGGCCGCGGCGTGGGAGCGCATCGGCGCGGCGCTGTCGTTGCCATTCGCCGGCGTTCATATCGTGGAGGCGACCAAGCAGGTCTATCGCCCCATTGCCGCAAAGAGGGAGCACAGCCGGTTGATCCCGGTTTTGCCGCCGGTGCTGGCGCCGTCGTCATGCAGTGCCGACGAATGATATCCGACCGAGACCTTTAGCCGTCCCGCCCCCATCCGGAGACAGGGCGAGATGCGTCGCGCTATTCGTTGCTGGTGTTGAAATCCTCGCCGGGAGTGGACGGCTGCTGCGCCATGCCCTCCGGACGCGGACCCTGCGGGCGTCTGCGACGGCGCGGCGGGAATCGGTCGTTGCGCTCGCCGCCCTGATGGCCGTTGCCTTCGAACCGGCCGCCGTTCGCCTGCTGCGATCCCGTGATGAACGAAGGCAGGCGATCGACGCCGCCATTGTTGTCGGGGGGTTGCATCGCCGGTGGCTGGTATTGCGGCTGCGGCTGACGGTATTCGCGGGGCTGTTGCTGATCGCGCTGAAAGGGCTGCGGATCCCGCTGATGATTGTCGCGCGGCTGCTGAACCGGAACGAAGCCCGGCTCCGCCCCGAAATTCGAATAGTTTTCGCTATCGTCGTCGCCGGCATCCTCCGATGTGTCGACGTCGATCCGCGGCTGTTGCTGCGGCTGGCTCTGGCGGAACTGTTCCTGTGCCGCGGCGATCAGGCGAAAATAATGCTCGGCGTGCTGATAGTAGTTTTCGGAAGCCACGGGATCGCCGGATGAGCGGGCGTCGCGGGCGAGCTGGACGTATTTCTCGGCGACGTGAGAGGCGGTGCCGCGGATCTTGATGTCGGGGCCGTTGGATTCGAAAACCCGCGTCATCGGGTTCTGGCCGCGTCGGTTGTTATTGTTATTATTATTGTTGTTGTTCCGGTTACGCATCCGCTTGTTGTTATTCTGACCGTTTCTCATGTCCCGCCTTCAGTTGCCAGTCTTGAAGTTTCCATCCTTGGGGAATTGCCTAGATCACGAGCGTGATCAATTCCGTATTTTGGGAAGCAGGATGCGGGCGAAAAACCGCTACACACTCCTCATCCGCTCCAGTCGCTTTGCAGTAATTGCCGCCGCGGCGGCCTGAGGGCGCGCATCGGCGCCATCCATCTCCATACTCGGTTTCGTCAATCGTCGCGTTCAGCAAAAGACGCGTTCCCCGGTCGCCGGCAGGTGCATCACACCAGCATGGCCAAGTCATCCAGCCAGCCAATCAAATCAGGTCTTCTCGCGTGGGTCTTTAAGCGCAATATCAGGCTTTCGTTCGCTTCCCGGTCGCAAGCAGCGCAGCTCTCGGCTCTCGCGCTTGATATAACCTGCCTCTTCAGGAATCGTTCACTCGGGCAGGTTCTCTCCTCGAGAACTGTGGGCTCACCTGCAGCAAGCCTGCGGAGCCAGCAACCCGGGACCATGTTGACCGAAACGTAATCGCTCCCGAGGGATATTCCAAGTGGTTTTTTATCGTGCAATCGGGCTTTATGGAGGCAATTTCCCCACGATGACACGGCCGATGCCCGCCAAGTCGGCCCTTGGGGAGCCCGCGACCGTTAACCCTGCGGCCGCTACCAGTTGGGCAACGTCACCGTCTCGTCCCTGTCCGATCTCCAGCACGAGATGGCCGCCGGGCGATAGCAGTCCTGACGCTTGGGGCGCGATCCGGCGATAGGCTTCGAGCCCGTCATCGCCGCCATCCAGCGCGAGATGCGGATCGTGATCGCGGACCTCCGGCGCGAGAGACGCGATATCGGCCGTGCGGATATAAGGCGGATTCGAGACGATCAGGTCGAACAGGCCGGTCAGCCCTTCCGCGTAGTCACCGACCAGGAAGTCCGCGCGCGGCGTAAGACCGAGGGCTTGCGCGTTGTCTTTCGCGGTGCCGAGCGCGGCCGCACTCAGATCGGTGCCGATGCCGGCGGCGTTCGGCAGTTCGCTCAGCAATGCGAGCAGGATCGCGCCGCTGCCGGTGCCGAGATCGGCGATGCGGAGCGGTGATTTCGCGCGGCCTTCGGCGCGGAGAATGTCGAGCGAAGCCTCGACCACGGTCTCGGTATCCGGCCGCGGCACCAGCGTCTCCGCCGAGAGCTTGAGCGGCAGCCCCCAGAATTCCTTCGTTCCGAGAATGCGCGCAACCGGCTCGCCCGCGATCCGGCGGCGCACGAAAGCGTCGAGGCGTGCTGCGGCATCCATGGTGAGCGGGCGCGGACCGTGCGTGATCAGCCCGGTGAGATCGAGCTGCAGCGCCGCGCCGGCCAGCATTCGGGCATCAAGCGCGGCGCTGTCGATCCCCGCGGCCTCGAAGCGCGCCGTCAGCAATCGCCGCGCGGTCTCGATGCTCTGTCCGGCCAATGAACCGCTCACGCGCCATTCTCGGCCGCGAGCTGCGCCGCCTGGTGCTCCGTGGTCAGCGCGTCGATCAGTTCGTGCAGTGCGTCGCCGGCGATCACCTGCGGCAGCTTGTAGAGCGTCAGGTTGATGCGGTGATCGGTGACGCGGCCTTGCGGAAAATTGTAGGTGCGGATGCGCTCGGACCGGTCGCCCGATCCGACCTGATCCTTGCGGTCGGCGGAGCGCGCGGCGTTGATGCGCTGCCGCTCGGCGTCGTAGATGCGCGAGCGCAGGATGTTCATCGCCGAAGCGCGGTTCTTGTGCTGGGAGCGGCTGTCCTGCATGTTGACGACGATGCCGGTCGGGATGTGGGTGATCCGGATCGCGGACTCCGTCTTGTTGACGTGCTGGCCTCCCGCGCCCTGCGCGCGCATGGTTTCGATGCGAAGATCGTCGGGCTTGATCTCGACGTCGACCTCTTCGGCCTCCGGCAGCACCGCCACGGTCGCCGCCGACGTATGGACGCGTCCCTGCGCTTCGGTATCGGGCACGCGCTGCACCCGGTGCACGCCGGATTCGAACTTCAACTTGGCGTAGGCCCCGCGGCCCCGCACCTCGGCGACGATTTCCTTGTAGCCGCCCATGGTGCCTTCGCTCGCCGACACCACCTCCACCTTCCAGCCCTGCAAGCCTGCGAAACGCTCGTACATGCGAACAGATCGCCCGCGAACAGCGAGGCTTCGTCGCCGCCGGTGCCGGCGCGGATTTCGAGCATCACGTTACGCTCGTCCATCGCATCTTTTGGCAGAAGGGCGATTCGGATCTTCTGGGCGAGTTCGTCGCCTTGCGCTTCCAGCGCCGGGCGCTCGGCTTCCGCCATCGCCCGCATCTCGGCGTCGGTGGCGGGATCGGCGATCATGGCGTCGATGCCGGCGATCTCGGCCTTGACCACGCGCCAGTTCTTCACCGCCTCGACGACAGGATTGAGTTCGGCCAGTTCGCGCGTCATCTGCACGTACCGGTCGGCGCTGACCTGGCTCAGCAGCTCGCTTTCGAGCGCGGCGTGGCGGGCCAGCATGAGGTCGAGTTTGGCTTCGGGAAGTGCGGACATGATTGAATTTCCGGGATGGATAAGGGCACGCGCGGCGGTGGCACGCTACAACGCCAGCCCTTCTGCGTCGGCGAAGTCCTTGAGCCTGTCGCGGATGGATATGCTGCCGGAGGGGGCGTCCAGCAGAGGCATGATCGCCGCTTCGGCCTTCTGCGCATCGAGATCGAGGATCATGGCCTTGACGGGACCATGCGCCGTGGCCGACAGCGACAGTGAGCGGTAGCCGAGCGCGATCAACACCAGCGCGCCGAGCGGCTGCGACGCCATTTCCCCGCACAGCGAGGCGCTTTTCCCGGCTGTTTTCGCCTTGGCCACGATGTCGCGCAGGGCCCGGAGAATCGGCGCCGACAGCGTATCGAAGCGGTTGGATACCTTGCTGTTGCCGCGATCGACCGCGAACATGAACTGGAACAGGTCGTTCGATCCGACGGAGACGAAATCGACCTTCCCGAGCAATTCGTCGAGCTGGTACAGCAGCGCCGGCACCTCGACCATGGTGCCGACGTCAACGCGTTCCGGCAACGCGTGGCCGTGCTGGCGCAGATAGGTGAGTTCGCGCTCGACGATGGCCTTGGCCTGATCGAATTCGGCGACTTCCGAGATCATCGGGAACATGATGCGCAGCGCGCGTCCGCCGCCGGCGCGCAGCAGCGCGCGGACCTGCCCGCGCAGCAGACCGGGGCGGTCGAGCCCGAGCCGGATCGCGCGCCAGCCCAGCGCCGGGTTTTCCTCTGCCACGGTTTCCATGTAGGGCACCGCCTTGTCGCCGCCGATGTCGAGGGTGCGGAAGGTCACGGGCTTGTCGCCGGCGGCGTCCAGAACGGCGCGGTACAGCGCAAGCTGCTCGCTGGTGCGCGGCAGGTTCTGGCCGACCATGAATTGCAGCTCGGTCCGGAACAGGCCGATGCCGGAGCAATTGGTATCCTCCAGATGAGGCAGGTCGATCAGGAGGCCGGCATTGATCATGAGATCGACCGGCTGGCCGTCCCGGGTGACGCAGGGCTTGTCGCGCAGCGCGATGTACTGCGCCTGCCGGCGGGCGCGAAAGCGAACGCGCTCGGCGTAAGCCGATTCGATTTCCGCCGACGGTCGCACGTAGATTGCGCCCGAGGTGCCGTCGACGATGATGGCGTCGCCGGGGTCCGCGATTCCGGGCGCGTTCGGCACCTCGCCGACGGCCGGGATGCCCAGCGCCCGCGCGACGATGGAGACGTGCGAATTCGCCGTGCCCTCTTCCAGCACCAGGCCGCGCAACCGCTTGCGGTCATAGTCCAACAGGGCCGCCGGTCCCATGGCGCGCGCGATCAAAATCGCATTTTCCGGGAGCTGCTCGCGCGACGGCGCATGGTCCTGCCCGGCCAGTTGCCGCATCAGGCGGTGGCCGAGATCCTCAAGGTCGTGCAGGCGGTCGCGAAGATAGGGGTCGGTCGAGCGCAGCATCCGCGCGCGGGTATCCGATTGCACGCGCTCGACGGCGGCCTCGGCCGTGAGGCCGGTCGCGACCGCCTCCTGCAGCCGGTGCGACCAGCCGTGATCGTTGGCGAACATCCGGTAGGCCTCGAGCACGTCGCGGTGCTCGCCGCCGTCCGCAACGTCGCCGCGCTCCAGCATGCGGTCGAGGTCGGCGCGCAGTTTGGCGAGCGCCGCCTCAAGCCGCCTGATTTCCTTCGGCAGGTCCTCGGCGATGTAGTTGGTGATGACGACGCGGGGCTCGTGCAGCACGACATGGCCGAGCGCGATGCCGTCGGACAGGATCGCGCCGGTCTGGCGGATCGAGCGGCGCACGGCCGGCTCGAGGCCGGGCTGGGCGAGCGCGGCCAGTTCGCCCGAGGCGATCATCTCGGCGAGCACCATCGCCGTGGTCTGGAGCGCTTCGACCTCCTCCTCGACATAGGTGCGCCTGGCGCGGTTCTGCACCACCAGCACGCCGAGCGTATTGCCCGCGCGCAGGATCGGCACGCCGAGGAACGAATTGTAGATTTCTTCGCCGGTTTCCGGGCGGAAGGAGAACGCGGGGTGACTCTGCGCGTCCGGCAGATTAAGCGGCGTCGCTTCGCTCGCGACGAGGCCGACCAGGCCCTCGTGCGCGGTCAGCACGGTGCGATGCACGGCGTCGCGATTGAGACCTTCGGTGGCATAGAGTTCCAGGGTGTTGTCGACGCGCAGCACGTAGGTCGAGCACACCTCCGCCACCATGTTGGCGGCGATCAGCACCACGATCTTGTCGAGGCGCTCCTGTGCGCTGACCGGCTCCGCCATGACTTCGCGGAGCCGTCTCAACAAGACGCGGGGGCCGCTCGACGCGCTCCGCATGTCCCGGTATCCTCCCTGCGAGGCCGCCTTTTGATAAGCCTCGGAAAAACAATGACTTTACCGCGTCAGAAGCGTAGCAGCGCGGTGCATGGCCGAATGATTGTCTGCAGCCGTGGCGCCTGTCGCGAACGGCCACGTCATGAGGCCGTATAGCCAATCGACGTCCGTTTTGCCAAGCAAAACACCTGCCGCCGACGGGCGCACAGTTTGGAAGAACTGCACCCTGCGCGCGTGACCCGGGCGGCACTGCGTTGCGCCGGTTCAGGCGGCGCAGCAACCCTCAGGCTTGATCGAGTCCGTACAGCGTGTGCAGCGTCCGTACCGCCAGTTCGGTATAGGCGGTGTCGATCAGCAGCGAGAACTTGATTTCGGAGGTGGTGATGGCGCGGATGTTGATGCCCTTGTCCGACAGCGCCTTGAACGCCTGTGCCGCGACGCCGGCATGGCTGCGCATGCCCGAGCCGATCACCGAGATTTTCGCGACGTCGGTGGCGCTATCGAGGCGCGCATAGCCGATGGTGTCCCGGGCCGCGGCGATGGTCTCCCTGGCGCGGGCATGGTCGGTCGCCGGCACCGTGAACGTCAGGTCGGTGGTCTTGCCGTCCTCCGAGACGTTCTGCACGATCATGTCGACGTTGATGTTGGCGTCGGCGAGCGGAACAAAAATCGAGGCGGCGACACCCGGCTTGTCCTCGATCTGGCGCACCGAGATCTGCGCCTCGTCCTTGGAGAAGGCGATGCCGGTGACGACGTGGCTTTCCATGATGTCCTCCTCGCCGCAGATCAGCGTACCCGGCGGCGTGCCATGGGGATCGATGTCCTCCGGCCTGTCGAAACTGGAGCGAACGAAAATCGGCATGTTCTGGGTCATGCCGAGTTCCACGGAACGAACCTGCAGCACCTTGGCGCCCTGCGACGCCAGTTCCAGCATGTCCTCGAACGCGATCCTGTCGAGCCGGCGGGCCTTGGGAACCACGCGCGGATCGGTGGTGTAGACGCCGTCGACGTCGGTATAGATGTCGCAGCGGTCGGCGCGGATGGCGGCGGCGACCGCCACCGCCGAGGTGTCGGATCCGCCGCGGCCGAGCGTGGTGATGCGGCCGGTCTGCGGGCTGATGCCCTGGAAGCCGGCGATCACGGCGACCTCCTTGCGCTCCCTGAAGCGGTTGACGAGGTCGCCGCCGTCGATCCCGATAATGCGCGCCGAGGCGTGGGCGTCGCTGGTCCGGATCGGGATCTGCCAACCCTGCCAGGAGCGCGCTTGAATGCCGAGCGATTGCAGCGCGATGGCCAGCAGCCCTGAGGTGATCTGCTCGCCGGAGGCCACCACGGCGTCGTATTCGCGCGCGTCGTGCATCGGCGAGGCGTCGCTGCACCAGGCCACCAGTTCGTTGGTCTTGCCCGCCATCGCCGACACCACCACCGCGACGTCGTGGCCGGCGTCGACCTCGCGTTTGACATGCCGCGCGACGTTGCGGATGCGGTCGAGATTGGCGACGGAGGTGCCGCCGAATTTCATCACAAGGCGGCTCATGACGGGTGGTGCGTTCCCAAGGCGAACTGGATAAAAGAGCTAGCGGTATAGATATAATGTCATGCGAAAAGCGGGACGCACGGGCGAGAAGGCGCGTATACATACCCGCGCCGTCGCGGGCGGGCAACCCGGCTTTCGGCCAGTTCGCGGGAGGCCGGACGATCCAGGGAACGCGCGTGAGGCAGGCCGATGGGGCGTTATATCGACGATATTCTGCAACCGGGCGAGAAGGTGTTGTATTCGACCAACGTGCATTGGATTTTCTATCTGCCGGCCATCGCCGCCTGGGTCGTGGCGCTCGCCCTGTTCGTGGGGTCGCAGATGTTCGTGACCGAGACGCCGATGCTGCTATGCTTGTCGCTGGCGGTCATTGCCGCGCTCCTGGCATTGTACTGGATGCTGAGGGCATGGTTTCGCCGCTGGACCACCGAGACCGACGTGACCAATTTGCGGGTTGTGCACAAGAGCGGCTTTATCAGGCGGCGCACTTTCGAGATGAGTCTGGACAAGGTCGAGAGCGTGGATGTCAATCAGAGCATTCTCGGCCGTATTCTCAACTACGGCGACGTGACGGTGCGCGGGGTCGGCGAGGGAGCCGAGAGGATCAGAACCATCGCTTCGCCGCTGGCGTTCCGCAGCCACATCACGGCGCGATAGGAGCCGCGCAGCCATGACCACGCCAGTCAACCCTTCCGCAAGGTCTTCGGCCGCGTCGGGATCGACGGTCGATCCGGCCGAGATCGCGAAGTTCTCCAAACTGTCGCAGGAGTGGTGGGATCCCAACGGCAAGATGGCGCCGCTGCACAAGATCAACCCGCTGCGGCTCCAGTTCATCCGCGACGCCGCCTGCCGCAAGTTCGAGCGCAGCGCGCGCAGCCTGAACTGCCTGGCGGATTTGAGGCTGCTCGATATCGGTTGCGGCGCCGGCCTTCTGTGCGAACCCTTCACGCGGCTTGGCGCCGAGGTGATCGGGGTCGATCCGTCCGCGTCCAACATCGCCGCGGCGAAGCTGCACGCCGAGAAAGCCCACCTGTCGATCGATTATCGCTGCACCACCGTGGAAGACATGGATGTGCGCGAGCGTTTCGACATCATCCTCGCGATGGAAGTGGTGGAGCATGTCGCCGACGTCGGCCTGTTCATCGATCGTTGCGCCGCGATGCTGAAACCGGGCGGCATGATGGTGGCCTCCACCCTCAACCGCAACTGGAAGAGCTTCGCGCTCGGCATCGTGGCGGCGGAATACGTGCTGCGCTGGCTGCCGCGCGGCACCCACCAGTGGGACAAGTTCGTCACCCCCGATGAACTCGCGCGTCATCTCGAGCGCAACAGGCTCGGCATCACCGAGCAAAGCGGCGTGGTCTACAGCCCGTTCGCGGACAGATGGAGCCTGTCGTCGGACATGGACGTCAACTACATGGTGGTGGCCGAAGCCGTGGGGTGAAAGATCAACGGGCGCAGCCCGCATCGCTCGTCATTGCCGGGCATAGCCGTTCCGGCGTCGCTTCGCTCGTCTATGCCCCGGCAATCTAGCGCTTTCTTAAAAGATGGATACGCGGGCCGAGCCCACCTATGACGACTTTTAGCAGGCCCGCATTACCGCCATGACGTCGCTCCCGTTGACGCCGATGACGGGGACCGGCACGGTGGGCGGCGTTCAGCGGTTCAAGCTCCCATCATCCTTCATGTTCACCATCGCCTCGCTCTGGATTCCCTTCACCGTCACGGCCGCGTTCGCACAGGTCGCGCGCAATGCGATGCAGCGGTCGCTGACCGGTCCGCTCGGCACCTGGGGCGCGACCAACATCCGCTTCCTGTTCGGTTTCCCGTTTGCGCTGATCTTTTTCGCCCTGGTGATCGTGGTCACCGGCGACCCGGTCCCGTGGCCGTCCGCCGTCTTCTGGCTGTGGCTGCTGCTCGGCGCGCTCACGCAGATCGTCGGCACCGGCCTGATGCTGCTTGCGATGAACGACAGCTCGTTCGTGGTGACCATAGCGTATCTCAAGACCGAAGCGATCCAGGCCGCGATCTTCGGGTTTGTTTTTCTCGGCGATCATCTGACCTTGCTGAAAGTGGTCGCGATCGTGATCGCGACCGCCGGCGTCATCATCACCGCGCTCCGGCCCGGCGGCGCCAGGGGCTTCGCCGACATCAAGCCGACGACGTTGGGACTGCTCGCGGCCGCCTGCTTCGCGCTGTCCGCGGTCGGCTTTCGCGGCGCTATCATCATTGTGCCGGGGGTATCGTTCGTCACCGCGGCGACCTACACGCTGGTGTTCGGCCTGTTGGTGCAGACGGCGGTGTTGACGGCCTATCTGTTTCTGCGCGCGCCCGACGTGCCAGGAAAAATTCTCGCCCTGTGGCGGCCGTCGATGTTCGCGGGTTTTCTGGGCGCGTTCGCCTCGCAATTCTGGTTCCTGGCGTTCGCGCTCACCGCCGCAGCCAACGTCCGCACGCTGGCGCTGGTCGAGGTGCTGTTCGCGCAGGCGGTGTCGTATTATTCGTTCAAGCAGCCGCTTTCCTTACGTGAAGCTGGCGGGATCGTGCTGATCGTGATCGGCGTCGGGCTGCTGGTCAGCGTTTGAATGCAATCAGCACCGCGCCGCTTGCGATCAGCGCGATGCCGAGCCAGCCGTTGAGCGATGGCCGTTCGCCGAGGAAGGCGACGCCGAACAGCGCCACCAGCACCACGCTCAGCTTGTCGATCGGCGCCACCAGCGTCACCGGGCCGAGTTTCAGCGCGCGGAAATAGCAGATCCATGACGCGCCGGTTCCGAGCCCCGACAACACCAGGAAAATCCAGCTCCGGGTCGGGATCGAGCCGGGTCGGCTGAATTGCCCCGTTGCAAACAGGATCGCGCTCAGGCCGACCAGCACGACGATGGTGCGGATCCAGGTCGCGAGATCTGAACTGATGTCCTCGACGCCGACCTTGGCAAAAATGGCGGTCAGCGCCGCGAACACGGCCGATAACACGGCCCAGGCTTGCCAGCTCGCAAGGGCCTGTGTGCTCATCAGTTCCGGTCGTCCCGCAGCAGCGGCAGCGACCCGACGTCGACGCCTTCCTCGATCAGCGATTTCGCTTCCTCCGGCGATGCCTCGCCGTAGATCGGGCGATGCTTGATATCGCCGTAATGCATCTTACGGGCTTCGTTGGGAAAGCGCGCGCCCACGTCGTCGGCGTTCTTGACAAGATGATCGTGCAACTGTTTGAGCCCGGCGCGCAGTTCGCGTTCCTGCGCCATTGCTACCGACTCGGATAAATCCGCCGACGCCGCCGACCCGCGCTTTTTGGTTCCGGCGATTCGCGGCGCCATGATCGCCTTCTCGACCTTGGCCGAGCCGCAGACCGCGCAGGTCACGAGCTTGCGCTTGAGCTGCGAATCGTAGGCCGACGAACTCTGGAACCAGCTTTCGAAGCTGTGACCGCGCTCGCAGCGCAGGTTGTAGCGGATCATGCCGAACCTCCCTCGGGAGGGTCGATCGTGAACGCGGGAGCGGCCGCGATCCGCCGTGGGCCTTTCTTCTTGCTGCCCCCGAGCCGCGGCGCCATGATCGCCTTCTCGACCTTCGCCGAACCACAGACCGCGCAGGTCACGAGCTTGCGTTTGACCTGCGAGTCATAGGACGCGGAGCTTTGGAACCAGCTTTCGAAGGTGTGGCCGCGCTCGCAGCGCAGATTGTAGCGGATCATGCCGAACCTCGCACCAGATGCAGATGGTCGCCTGTCGACTTATGATCGGCGAAGGAAAAGCGTCGCCCGTGCTGCAACGACGGCACGGCGTTGCGCGCGGCCGCGACCTTGGCCGGGTCGATCGTCGCCAGCACGACGCCGGGCTCAAGGCCGCCGGCTTCGGCCAGTATGGCGCCCCAGGGATCGACGATCAGCGAATGGCCGAATGTTTCGCGCCTGTTCTCGTGCAAACCGGCCTGAGCGGCGGCGAACACGAAGCAGCCGTTTTCGATGGCGCGGGCGCGCAGCAGCGTGTGCCAGTGCGCCTCGCCGGTCTTTCGGGTGAAGGCCGAGGGCACGGTGAGGAACGACGCGCCGGCCTCGGCCAGCGCGCGGTACAGCGCCGGAAAGCGGAGGTCGTAGCAGATCGTCATGCCGAGCCTGCCCCAGGGCAGGTCCGCGATCACGGCGGTTTCGCCGGGCTGATAGTTGGCGGACTCCCGGTAGCTTTCGCCGCCGCCGAGATCGATATCGAACATGTGGATCTTGTCGTAGCGCGCAAGGACGTCGCCGGACGGCCCGATCAGGAACGAGCGGTTGACGGCTTTGTCGGGCGTGGCCCGTAATGCCAGCGAGCCGACGTTGAGATGGATTTTCAACTCGCGCGCCAGATCGCGGTAAGCGGCGAGCGAGCGGTCGTCGTCCTCGCTTCGCAGGTGCTCGAACAGCGCGATGCGATCTGTCTGCATGATGTTGCTGACTTCGGGAGTCTGAATGAAGTGCGCGCCTTGCGCCGCCGCCTCGCGGATCAGCCTTGCGCCCTGATCGAGATTCGGCTCCGGCAGAAGACCGCTGCGCATCTGGATCATCGCCGCGACGAACGTGGTCTCGGTGCTCATGTCGTTGCCTTTCGCCCGCGAACAGGAACGAGGCTCCGGGTTCGAAGTTCAATTTATATGGGAGCTTTCATGGTGTCGACAACCCGGGCGAACACCAGCACGTCCACCTGTGCGGCCTTGGCGCGCAACAGCACGCGCGCGCAAGCATCCACCGTCGCGCCCGAGGTCAGGACATCGTCGATCAGGACGATCCGGCGGCCTTGAATCTGGCCGGCGCGAGCGGTCGCGACCTTGAACGCGCCCTGCACGTTGCGGGCGCGGTCGGTCCGCGACAATCCGACCTGCTGCCGGGTTGGGCGGATGCGCTGCAGAGCATCGGCCCTGACCGGCACGCCGGATTGTGCGGCGATGACGCGCGCCAGCGCGCCGGACTGGTTGTAGCGGCGGCTCCAGCCGCGCCGCCAATGCAACGGCACGGGAATCAGAATATCAGCGCCGTCGAGCAGTTCGGTGCCGGCGCGCGCCATCCAGCGTCCCATCGCGGGCGCGAGGCCGGTGCGGTCCTGATATTTCAGCGCGTGGACCAGCACCTTGGCGACATCGTCGTAGCGCACCGCGGCGCGGGCGCGCTGATAGGCGGGAGGATCGGCGATCGCCTCCATCGACAGCATGTCGGAGCCCGGATCGTAAACAAAGGGGATGCCGAGGCGGGGACAATAAGGGCGTTCGATGAACGACAGTTGCGTCCAGCACGCCGCACAGACGCCGACGCCCGCGACCGGTTCGCGACAGGCGACGCAGAGCGTCGGCAGTGCGATATCGAGCGCCGTTCGCGCCGCGTGGGACAATGCGCCGGAACAGGCCCGCCACACGCCGCGCAGCCGATCGGCTCGGGGCGGCGAAGCCCGGCTGTCCGTCGAGGCGTCCATGGGTGATGAGGCTAATCCTCGAGGCGGCGGTACTCAAGCCGGACAGAACAAGTCCCTTGCCCCGGACGCGATGCAATACGCAGTATTGCGTCGCTGAGCCGGGGCCGCCGCGTTGCGAGGCAACGGCCGGTTCTGCAACGAGACAACCGCATTGCGCAGCCGACGGATGCAGGAGCGTATGGGTCCCTGCGTGCGCAGGGACGACCTGCGGTGAACGGTTGCGATTGCCAGCGGCCGCATGATCGGCGTACCAAGCCGCATGGCCCCGAACCCGTCCCCGCCTGTTCTGTTCGACCGCGCTTTGCTGCGCGTGCGGCAGGGCCGCGCGGCCAGAACGGGACCCGCGACGTTCCTGCTCGATCGCGTCGCGGAGGATATGGCGGAGCGCCTGCGGGCCGTGTTGCGCATCTTCCAGCATGGAGCGGATGTCGGTACGCCGGGCGATCAGGTGTGCGGTGCGCTGGCGGCGCAGGTCGCGGAATTGTCGCGCGTCGATCTTTCCACTGATGAGAGCGAAGCCCTGGGGCTGACGCCGCAATCGCTCGACATCGCCGTCTCCGGGCTGGCGTTCCAGTTCGTCAACGACCTGCCGGGCGTGCTCGCGCAGGTCCGCCGCGCGCTGAAGCCGGACGGGTTGCTGCTCGCGGCCACCATCGGCGGGGAGACGCTGACCGAATTGCGTCAGGCGTTCGCCGCCGCCGAGTCCGAGCTTGAAGGCGGCGTCTCGCCGCGGGTCGCGCCGTTCGCCGATCTTCGCGACGCCGGTGCGCTGTTGCAACGCGCCGGCTTCGCGCTGCCGGTGACGGACGTCGACCGCGTCGTGGTGCGCTACGGCGATGCCTTGGCGCTGATGCACGACCTCCGCCGTATGGGCGCGGCCAATATCATGACCGAGCGGCGGCGCACACCGTTGCGTCGCGCGACGCTGTTGCGGATGGCGCAAATCTATCATGAGCGCTTCACTGACCCCGACGGCCGCATCCGCGCGACCTTCGACATCGTCTGGCTGTCGGGCTGGGCGCCGCATGAGAGCCAGCAGAAGCCGTTGCAGCCGGGATCGGCCAAGGCCAGCCTGGAGGAGGCGGTGAAGGGACGCGGCAAGACCGAATGCAAGCCGGAATGATCGCGTCCCGGGCGCGGTGCGGCATTCCCGATGCCGCTCCGCAGAACCGGGACCGCCCGAGAACGCAACCTTTGCAACGGCCCCGGCTCTGCGCAGCATCGCTTCGCGCTGCGGCGCGTCCGGGGCAAGGGTTTCTACATCAGCAACTCGATCAGCGGCGGGATCAGCGGGATGTCCGCCGGCGGCATCGGATAGTCGCGTAAGCAATTGGCGCGGACCCACTTCAGCGCCTGTCCCTCTTTCGAGACCACCTCGCCCTGCCAGCGCCGGCAGACGTAGAGCGGCATCAACAGGTGGAAACTCTCATAGGCGTGGCTGGCGAAGGTCAGCGGCGCGAGGCAGGCTTCCTGCGTCACGATGCCCAGCTCCTCGCGCAATTCGCGGATCAGCGCCTCTTCGGGGCGTTCGCCGGGCTCGAACTTGCCGCCGGGAAATTCCCACAGCCCGGCAAGCTGCTTGCCTTCGGGCCGCTGTGCGATCAGCACGCGGTTGTCGGTGTCGATCAGCGCGCAGGCGACGACGAGAGTGAGCTTCATCTGGAATGCCTTGCGTCGGAAGCAAAGTAGCCGTCAGACATGACAGCGTCATGCCCGCGCTTGTCGCGGGCATCCACGTCTTGACAGCGGCGCAGCAAGAAAGACGTGGGTGGCCGGGACGTCAGCGCGAAGACGCGCTTCGCGCTTTTGCCCGGCCATGACAAATGCAAGAATCCTTCATCGCTCACGACCGGTAATCGCCGTTGATCGCGACATACTCCTTGGTGAGGTCGCAGGTCAGCACCCGGTCGCGGCCCTTGCCCAGCCCGAGCGCCACGCTGATCCGGATGGTCGGGTTCTTCATCGCGGCTGACACTTCCGCCTCATCATAGGACGGATCGCGCGCGCCGCGGGTAGCGACGCGGATGCCGTTGAACGAAATCGAGAGCTTGTCGCGATCGGCCGGCTCGCCGGCCTTGCCCACCGCCATGACCACGCGGCCCCAGTTGGCGTCCTCGCCGGCGATCGCGGTCTTCACCAGCGGCGAATTGGCGATCGACTTGGCGATCCTGCGCGCCGACAGCTTCGAGACCGCGCCCTCGACGATGACCTCGACCAGCTTGCGCGCGCCTTCGCCGTCGCGCGCCACCTGTTCGGCGAGATCAGCCAGCACACCGTGGAACGCTTTCGCGAATGCCTTCAGGCGAGGATCGCCGGCGCGGGAGATTTTCGGCGCGCCGTGGGCGCTCGCTGCTCCGGTCGCGAACGCCAGCAGCGTGTCGGAAGTGGAGGTGTCGCTGTCGATGGTGACGGCGTTGAAGGTGTCCTCGACGCCGTTTTTCAGCAGCGACTGCAACGCCGCCGCCGAAACCGGCGCGTCGGTGAAGACGAACGACAGCATGGTCGCCATGTCTGGCGCGATCATGCCGGCGCCCTTGGCGATGCCGTTGATGGTCACAGTAGTCTTGCCGAGTTTCACGCGCGCGGTCGCGACCTTGGGAAAGGTGTCGGTGGTCATGATGGCGCGGGCCGCGTCCATCCAGCGATCGGGCGCGGCATCGCGCGCCAGCCTCTCCAGCACGCCGTTGAATTTCGTCGCATCGAGCGGTTCGCCGATCACGCCGGTCGAGGCCAGGTAGACGTCGTTTGCCTTGCAGTCCGTAGCCTTGGCTGCGATGTCGGCGGTCAGTCTGGTCGATTGGCGGCCGGTCTTGCCGGTGAAGGCATTGGCGTTGCCGGAATTCACCACCAGCGCCAGTCCTGCCTTGGAGGACTTGCCGTCCTTCAATCGCGCGCGGCACCACTCGACCGGCGCCGACGGGCACTTCGATCGGGTGAACACGCCGGCCACCGTGGTGCCTTTGTCCAGCAACGCCAGCAGCACGTCGGTGCGGCCCTTGTAGCGGATGCCGGCCTCCGCGGTCGCGAGGCGAACGCCCGCGACCGCGGGCATGTCCGGGACGTCGGTCGGGGCGAGGGGGGAGACGGCGGTGGACATGTGTGGGGCCTGTCGACAGCAAATTTCGTCGTCATGGCCGGATTTATTCCGGCCATCCACGTCTTTCTTGTTTTGAGCGCATTCCAAAGACGTGGATGGCCGGGACGCCCGCGCGAAGACGCGCTTCGCGCTTTTGCCCGGCCATGACGATTGTCAATACTATGGTTTTAGCGAAGTGACAGCGAATTTTACTTCTTCGCCGGCGCCGTCTTGCCGTCGGCGGGCTTCGCGGCGCTGGCCTTGTCTCCGCCTGCCGCAGCCGCCGGCTTGTCCATGCGTTCGACCTTCGCCGTTTCGCGCAGCTTGGCGACGTAATCGGCCTGCGCCTTGCGCGTCACATATTGCTCGATCTGCGGCTTCACCTGATCGAAGGTGGGGGCCTTGCGGTTGCGCTTCTCCTCGACCTTGATGATGTGCCAGCCGAACTGCGTCTTCACCGGATCGGAAATCTTGCCGGGCTCCAGCGAAAAGGCGACCTTGGAAAATTCCGGCACCATCTGCTCCTTGGTGAAGAAGCCGAGGTCGCCCCCGTCCGATGCGCCGGGGTCCTTGGACTCCTTCTTGGCGAGTTCGGCGAAATCCGCGCCCTTCTTCAGTTGCTCCTCGATTTTCTTGGCCTCTTCCTCGGTCGGCACAAGGATGTGGCGGGCATGCACTTCCTGTTCGCTGGTGATCTGCTTGGAGGCATCCTCATAGACTGCCTTCATGGCTTCGGGGGTGACCGCCGCCTTGCCTTCGGACGCCAGCAGCTTGTCCATGAGCAGACGCTCGCGGGCGAAGGCGAGCCGTTTTTTGAAGTCGTCGCTGTTTTCGATCTTCTTGTCCTCGGCGGCCTTGGCGATGATCTTCATGTCGATCAGGAACGACAGCACGTTCTCCTGCTTTGCCGCCGGATCCATCTGCGCGAGACTCGGACCCAATTCCTCCTCGGCGACCTTGACGTCGCTTTGGCGGATCTCCGAGCCGTTGACCTTCGCCAGCACGGGATTCAAATCATCCGCGCGGGCCGGCGTGCCGGCGAGCAGGGCCACCGCCAGCCAGCCGCCGAGGGCGGACGAGGCCAGGCGAACGCGCAGGCTGGGTTTCGTAGCGGGCAATGAGGTGGTCATGGGAAGTCCTTGATCTCCAGGAGGAGTGGTTTTGGGACGGCGGACACTCGCTCAATCATGCGGCCTTGGCAACGCGAAAACTCTGTCAAAATCATGAATTTCCGGACAGGAAGGCGGCTGCGCTTTCAGCCGTGGGGCGCTTCGCGTCGGTGGCCCGGCAACCGTTGACAACCCACCGGGTGGGCCATATCTCTGCCGGACCGGGCCGACGGCAAAGGCAGGTTCTGGCTGTGCTTTTGCGATTGAACCCCGGGTCGCCGAATCTCAACCCATGACACGGATGCTCGGCTTCCGGGACTTTCAGCCCTGATGCGTCACGATGAGTTGAGCAGATAAGGGGGGCGTGGTGGTTCAGAAGCTCGCTTCGTGGTCTCGGCGAATTCTGTCGTGATTCTGTCGTGATCCAGAGCATGATCCTGAAAAGTGGGAACCGGTTTTCGGATAAGATCATGCTCGATCGAAAGGATCAGGCTCGAGGAGACCGCCACATGGCTGCAACGCCGAACCGCGAAGACAGGAATTAGGCATGATCGGCGCGCTTGCCCGCAAGTTTTTCGGTTCCGCCAACGATCGGCGGGTCAAGGGATATCAGTCCCGCGTCAAGGCGATCAACGCTCTCGAGCCTGAAATCGCCGCGCTGTCCGACGAAGCGCTGCGGGCGCGTACCGACGAATTCAGGCAGCAGCTCGCCAACGGGGCGACCCTCGACGACCTCCTCGTTCCCGCTTTTGCCACCGTGCGCGAGGCCGGCAAGCGAACGCTCGGCCAGCGCCACTTCGACGTGCAGTTGATCGGCGGCATGGTGCTGCACGAGGGCGACATCGCCGAGATGAAGACCGGCGAAGGCAAGACGCTGGTCGCAACCCTTGCGGTCTATCTCAACGCGCTCGCCGGCAAAGGCGTCCATGTCGTCACCGTCAACGACTATCTCGCCCGCCGCGACGCCGCCTGGATGGCGCAGATCTACTCCTTCCTCGGACTGACCACCGGCGTGATCGTCCACGGCCTCGACGATGTCGAGCGCAAGGCGGCCTACGCCTGCGACATCACCTACGGCACCAACAACGAATACGGCTTCGACTATCTGCGCGACAACATGAAGTACCGTCTGGAGGACATGGTCCAGCGCGAGCACTTCTTCGCCATCGTCGACGAGGTCGACTCGATCCTGATCGACGAGGCGCGCACGCCGCTGATCATTTCCGGCCCGCTCGACGACCGCTCGGAGTTCTACAACACCATCGACACCTTCATGCCGAACCTTGAGAAGGTGACCGATTGCGAGGTCGACGAGAAGCAGCGCACGGCGACGCTCACCGAAGCCGGCATGGAGAAGATCGAGACGCTGCTGCGCGATGCCGGCCAGCTCAAGGGCGAATCGCTCTACGACATCGAGAACGTTTCCGTCGTCCACCACATCGGCCAGGCGCTTCGCGCACACTCGCTGTTCACCCGCGACAAGGACTACATCGTCCGCGACGGCGAGGTCGTCATCATCGACGAATTCACCGGCCGCATGATGCCGGGCCGCCGCTATTCGGAAGGCCTGCATCAGGCGCTGGAGGCGAAAGAGCATCAGCCGGTGCAGCCGGAGAACCAGACGCTCGCCTCGATCACCTTCCAGAACTACTTCCGGATGTACAAGAAGCTCGCGGGCATGACCGGCACCGCGGCGACGGAAGCCGACGAACTGGCCGACATCTACAAGCTCGAGGTCGTCGAGATCCCGACCAACCTGCCGATCGCGCGCCTCGACGAGGACGACGAGGTCTACCGCACCCAGAACGAGAAGTACGCCGCGATCCTGGCCGAGGTCGAGCGCGCCAACGCGCGGATGCAGCCGGTGCTGGTCGGCACCGCCTCGATCGAGAAGTCGGAAGTGCTCGCCGACTATCTGAAGAAGCACGGCTACAGGCAGATCGACTTCACCGATCCCAAGTCGATGCGGAAGCTGTACGCGGCGGCCCGCGCCGGCAAGCCGGCCAAGCTGTTCGCGGTGCTCAATGCCCGCTTCCACGAACAGGAAGCCTATATCGTGGCTGAGGCCGGCGTGCCCGGCGCCATCACCATCGCGACCAACATGGCCGGCCGCGGCACCGACATCAAGCTCGGCGGCTCGCTGGAGATGCGCGCCCAGTTCGAGACCGCCGACATCGCCGGCGAAGCTGAAAGGGAAGCGAAGCTCGCGGAGATCAAGGCCGACATCGAACGCTTCCGCGACATGGTGCTCAAGGCCGAGGAGGTCGTCGAGATCGAACCGGCCAAGGGCTCGAAGCCGGCCAAGACCGTGACCCGGCCCGGCGGCCTCTACATCATCGGCTCCGAACGTCACGAGTCGCGCCGCATCGACAACCAGTTGCGCGGCCGTTCCGGCCGCCAGGGCGATCCGGGCCGCTCGAAGTTCTTCCTGTCGCTGGAAGACGACCTGATGCGGATCTTCGGATCGGACCGGCTCGACACCATGCTGCAGCGGCTCGGCCTCAAGGAAGGCGAGGCGATCACCCATCCCTGGATCAACAAGGCGCTGGAGAAGGCGCAGCAGAAGGTCGAGGCGCGCAACTTCGACATCCGCAAGAACCTGCTGAAATACGACGACGTGCAGAACGATCAGCGCAAGGTGATCTTCGAACAGCGCGTCGATCTGATGCAGAACGACAGCGTCGCGGAAACCGTCGCCGACATGCGTCATGCGTTCGTCGAGGATCTCGTTTCCAAGCACGTGCCGGAGAACCAGTACGCCGAGCAATGGGACGTCGCCGGCCTGAAAGCCGAGCTGAAGCGCGTGCTCGACATCGATCTGCCGGTCGACGAATGGGCCGCGGAAGAGGGCATCGCCGACGAGGAGTTGCTGTCGCGTATCGAAAGCCGGGTCGACGAGCACATGGCGGCCAAGGTCGGGCAATGGGGTCCCGACGTCATGCGTTACGTCGAGAAGACCATCCTGCTGCAGACGCTCGACCATCTCTGGCGCGAACACCTGGTAATGCTCGATCACCTGCGCCAGGTCATCGGCCTGCGCGGCTACGGCCAGCGCGATCCGCTGCAGGAATACAAGTCGGAAGCCTTCTCCCTGTTCGAGGCCCTGATTGCCCACCTGCGCGAGGCGGTAACGGGCCAGTTGATGCGCGTCGAGATCGTGCCGCCCGAGGAAGAGCAGCCGGTGCTGCCCGCGATGGAAGTCCACAAGCTCGATCCCCATACCGGCGAGGACGAGATGGCGTTCGCGCAAGGCAGTTTTGCCCGGGCCTCGCTGGCGCCGGTCGTGAATGCGGACCCTTCCGGCCGCGACCCGGGCAATCCCGCGAGTTGGGGCAAGGTCGGCCGCAACGAGGATTGCCCCTGCGGATCGGGCAAGAAATACAAGCACTGCCACGGCCGCTACGCCTAGAGTCTGTTTCAACTGTGTTGAATCAGACTCGTCGCTTGTCTTTTTGTTTGAGCATGATCTTTTCCGAAAACCGGTTTCCACTTTTCGGGATCATGCTCTAGGACCAAGGTCTCTTGGAGGGCGATGAGGAGAGTGTGTAGCGGTTTCCGCCCACGTCCCGCTTTACAATATCGGAACAATATCGGAACCGATCAGGCTCATGATTCTGGATCGGTTCGATCCGAAATCGTGAACGGCTACGCGCGTCGCTCGCTCACCTCCTGCTGACCCGAGGTGGCCGTGCAAGCATCAAAATCCCATAAGCAAACCGGTCTGCCGTTCCACCGATCGGTCCACCAGCAGGGGCGCATTCCGGGCCGCAGCTATTGTTGCGCGCCCTTGTAGTAGGCGATGATATCCTTCGGTTTCAACGTCCGCGCCGACCGGCGGCCAAGAAAGTAGACCGCGCTCGCGCCGTCGGCCGCATGTGCCCGCTTGGAGAGTCTTTCGAAATAGCGAAGCCAGAACAGCCCGGTCGCCGCCATCGTGCCTATCTTATAGCTCCCGAAAAGAGAGCCGACGAAGTAGCGGATGGACCAGAGCATCACAATCGCGGGGCCGCGCGTAATGCCGCCGTCGATTTCTTCAAAATGGCGGAACAGCCAGCGATGTCCGCTAAGGGTGAAGCGGGTGAAATCGTAGGCCCCTTCGTGGACTTGCTGCATGAACGGCGTCTCCGCATAGACCACGCCGTCCGGGACCAGGACGCGATAAATCTCGGCGACGACCTGCTCGGGCGTCAGGACGTGCTCCAGGACGGCCTGGATCCAGACGCCGTGGACTGCTCCCGAGGCCAGGGGAAGCTGGTGCCCATCCGCGATAATCACGGTGAGGTCGGATTTGTAGACATCCGTTCCGATCAAGGTGAGGTCGGGATCTCGATAAAGCGCATCCGCGTCGCTGCCGATTGCGCCGCCTCCGATGATCAGGATGGTGGGGCGGGCATCCAGGCGCTTCACCTCCGCGATGAAACGATCGGCATTGGAGGCGGTCGGGCTGTCGGATCGCCAGAAGAAGCCGTGGACCTTCTGAAGAAAGCCCATGCTGCGGTCTTTGTAGGAGCTTCCAGCGGTAAGCTGCACCTCCTCGCGGGACAGCACGGAGTTGTCGAAATCGACCAGGAGGGGAACGCCGTCGAGAGCCGGAAATCCAGCTTGCGATAGCTCGCAGTTGGGGTCCTTGCATACGAAGGCGCGCCCCGGCGCACCCTCCTCGACAGCTTCAATGCGGGATTTGCAGCGCGGGCAACGCAATAGCGCCTGCACGGATAACTTCTTGGCTACCGAATTCACCTTGCCTCCGGTGGCTTACGCGTTGCCAGCCGACCGTCATGCCTCAACCTGCCCTCCGGATACGACGGTGCGCAACTGCTCCAAGGTATTACCTCCTCCGGGTTTGCGCTGGGCGACGCGGCTGGAGGCATATTGGCTTGCTAAGCTGCGGTCCAGCCGCCGTCGATCGACAGGTTGCTGCCGGTGATCTGCGCGGCATCCTCGCCGCACAGAAAGAGCGCGAGCGCCGCGACCTGCTCCACGGTGACGAACTGCTTGGTCGGCTGCGCATCCAGCAGCACATCGTTGATGACCTGCTCCCTGGTCATGTTGCGCGCCTTCATGGTATCGGGAATCTGCCTCTCCACCAGCGGCGTCCAGACATAGCCGGGGCTGATGCAGTTGCAGGTGATCTTGTGGGTCGCAAGCTCCAGCGCCACGGTCTTGGTGAGCCCGGCGATGCCGTGTTTGGCGGCGACGTAGGCCGATTTGAAGGGCGAGGCCACCAGCGAATGCGCCGAGGCGGTGTTGATGATGCGGCCCCAGCCGCGCGTCTTCATTCCGGGAACGGCGGCGCGGATGGCGTGGAACGCGGACGACAGGTTGATGGCGATGATCGCGTCCCACTTTTCGACCGGAAAGTCCTCGACCGGCGAGACGAACTGAATACCCGCGTTATTCACGAGGATATCGACCGAACCGAAGGTCGTTTCGCCGAGCGCGATCATGCCCGCGATCTCGGCAGGCTTGGTCATGTCGGCCGGCGAATGGACCGCCCTGACCTCGAACTCGGCCTCGATGGCGGAGCGTTCCTTCTCGATGTCGGCCGCTGCTCCGAAGCCGTTGATCACGACGTTGGCGCCGGCGCCGGCGAAGGCGCGCGCATAAGCGAGGCCTATGCCGCTCGTGGATCCCGTCACGACCGCCGTCTTGCCTTTCAAATTCGTCATCGTTGTCTCCTGTCGGAGCCTTCACGCAGCCGTTATCGTTCCTCGGTGGTTGCCAGAACGAGCGTCCAGAACACCTTGTACTTGGTGTCCGGAGCATAGGTCGCGGCGATGCCCAGTTTTGTGACGCCGTTCTTGAGCATGTTCGCCCGGTGAGGCGGCGAATCGCGCCAGCCCGAAAATGCCTCGGCGAGGGTGTGATAGCCCGCGCCGATGTTCTCGACCGCCAGCGTCGCCGGATAGCCCGCCGCCGCCAGCCGTTTCGGCAACGTTCCGGCCACGTTGTGGTCCATCTTGTTGCGTTTGGCCATGGCCATCGATTGCGTTTCGGCGACCTGCATCAGTTCCGGATCGACCGTCACCGGACCGAGACCATTATTGGCGCGATAGCCGGAAATCATGGACGCCGCCACCACGGGATCCAGCTTCGCCCCGCCGTGGGCCATGTCGAGATAAAACGCCGGCTGCTCCGGAGCAGGCGGTTTGTCCGCGGCGCATCCGGCGAGCGCCAGAAGGCCGAGAATCGCGGCAAAGGTACGGATCATTCATAATTCCCCCATTAGCGGGCGTTGTTGCACACCAACCGTGGCTGAAAGGTGAACGATCTCAGGCCGGGTCCGCGAAAATGCGGTAGCGCCTGGGCTGCAGGCCGACGACCTCGCCGTCGCGAAGATCGCGGTCGCGCGGTGCGTCGATTTCAATGACGGTCTCGCCCCGGCTGCCGGACAATGCGATGTCGGCGCGCTGGATCGGGCCGAAGGTCCGTACCCGCCGCACGGTTCCTTCGAGACCGCCCCAGCCGGGCGGACTGATCTGCATATCGTGACGGCGAACGAACAGTTTCGACGGCCCCGATGTTCCGCACTCTGCGGCGATGTTCAGCGGCGTGTCGCCGAGCCGGATCACCCCGTCCTGAACGTCGACCGACAGGACGATCGATTCACCGATGAAGCCGTGGACGAACGCCGTCTGCGGGTTGTCATAGACGTCGGTCGGCGTTCCGATCTGCTCGATGCGTCCCTTGTCCATCACCACAACGCTGTTGGCGACTTCGAGCGCCTCCTCCTGATCGTGGGTCACGAAGATGGAGGTGACGTTGATTTCCTCGTGCAGCGAACGCAGCCAGGTCCGCAGTTCCTTGCGCACCTTGGCGTCGAGCGCGCCGAACGGCTCGTCGAGCAACAGAACCCGCGGTTCGATCGCGAGCGCGCGCGCCAGCGCGATGCGCTGACGCTGGCCGCCCGAGAGCTGGCCCGGATAGCGGTCGGACAGCCAGTCGAGCTGGACGAGGTCGAGCAGGTCCTTGACGCGCGCGCGGATGCCGGCTTCATCCTTGCGAACGGCGCGGGGCTGCACCCGCAAACCGAACGCGACGTTCTCGAACACCGTCATGTGGCGGAACAGCGCATAATGCTGGAAGACGAACCCGACGCTCCGTTCGCCCGCGCCGCGCGCCAGCGCGTTCTCGCCGTCGAACGAGACCTCCCCGGTATCCGGCCAGTCGAGCCCGGCGATAATGCGCAGCAGCGTGGTCTTGCCGGATCCCGATGGCCCGAGCAGCGCCATCAGCTCGCCATGCGGAACCTTGAGATCGACATGGTCCAGCGCGACGAAGGCGCCGAACTTTTTCACGATATTACGAACTTCAATGGTCACTCGGTCGTTGTCCTTCGTCGAGATGCCGCTCGAGAACGGTCTTCACCACCAGGGTGACCAGCGCCAGCATGGCCAGCAGCGAAGCGATCGCGAACGCCGATACGAACTGATATTCGTTGTAGAGGATTTCGACCAGCAGCGGCATGGTGTTGGTCTCCCCGCGGATATGACCGGAGACGACGGACACCGCGCCGAATTCGCCCATCGCGCGGGCGTTGCAAAGCAGCACGCCGTACAGCAACCCCCATTTGATGTTCGGCAGCGTGACGCGGAAGAAGGTCTGCAACCCGGACGCCCCGAGCGACAGCGCCGCTTCCTCCTCCGCCGTGCCCTGCTCCTGCATCAACGGGATCAACGCGCGCGACACGAAGGGAAAGGTCACGAACGTGGTCGCCAGCGCGATGCCGGGCAGCGCGAACAGAAGCTGGATGTTGTGATCCTGCAGCCAGGGCCCGAGGAGACCCTGCCCGCCGAACAACAGCACGAACACCAGACCGGCGATGACCGGACTGACGGAGAACGGAAGATCGATCAATGTGATGAGCAGCGTCTTTCCGGGAAACTCGAACTTGGCGACGGCCCATGCGGCGATCAATCCGAACACCAGATTGAGGCCGACCGAAATCGCCGCGACGATCAATGTCAGCTCGATCGCCGACAGAGCCTCGGGATCGGCAAGAGCGACGAAATAGGCATGCGCCCCCCTGGCGAATGCTTCCGCGAATACGATCGCCAGCGGCAACACGATGAACACGGAGAGAAACAGGATGGTGAAGCCGATCAGCAGAGCGCGCACCCAGCGCGGCTCGGAACGGGCGTCGGTCCGCTCGAGCGGAACCGCGATCGCGGTTTCAGGCATCGAGGTCGCCTCTCAATGCGCCGGCACGCGTAGCTGCGCCCAGCGTTGCATGCGGTTGACGAGGAAGATGACCATGAACGCCACCACCAGCATCACGACGGCGATCGCCGTCGCGTCGGCATAGCGGAATTCCGACAGCCGGATCACGATCAAGAGCGGCGCGATCTCCGACACGTTCGGCAGGTTTCCGGCGATGAAGATCACCGAACCGTATTCACCGACCGCGCGCGCGAATGCGAGAGCAAAGCCCGTCAGCAGCGCGGGCAGAAGGCTCGGCAGAATGACGCGGGACACCGTCTGCCAGCGGTTGGCGCCGAGGCTCGCGGCCGCCTCCTCGATCTCCGGATCGAGATCGATCAGCACCGGTTGCACGGTGCGCACCACGAAGGGAATGCCGATAAACACCATCGCGACGAAGATGCCGAGCGGGGTGAACGACACCTTGACGCCGAGCACCGCCAGCGGCGCGCCGAGCCAGCCGTTCTGCGCGAACAGCGTCGTCAGCGCGATTCCCGCGACGGCGGTCGGCAACGCGAACGGAACGTCCACGATCGCATCGAAGATGCGGCGGCCGGGGAACCGGTAACGCACCAGCGCCCAGACGATGACGCTTCCCATCACCAGGTTGACCAGCGCGGCAAGGAACGCGAGTCCGAATGAAATCTTGAGCGCATTCAACGTTCGCCGGCTGGTGACGATGTCAAGGAACTGGGCGAGGCTCAAGTCGGACGACTTGAGAAACAAACCTGCAAGCGGAATCAGGATGATGACCGAGAGCCATGTCAGCGTCAGCCCCATGGTGAGGCCAAATCCCGGCAAGGTCCGTCGTCGTCCCGATCCTCCGTTCACGTGGTCCTGCTCCGCCCCGCCGCATCAGTTCTTGTAGATCTGATCGAAGACGCCGCCTTCGCCGAAGTGGACCTTCTGCGCCTTGGTCCAGCCGCCGAACACATCGTCGATCTTGAACAGTTCAACCTTGGGAAATGCATCGGCATACTTCTTGATGATGTCGGGATCGGTCGGACGATAGAAATTCCGCGCAGCGATCTCCTGCGCCTCCCGCGTATACCAATACTTCAGATATGCCTCGGCAACGGCACGCGTTCCCTTCCTGTCCACCACTTTGTCGACCACGGCAACGGGCGGTTCCGCCAGGATGGAGATCGACGGCACCACGATCTCGAACTTGTCCTTGCCGAACTCCTTGAGCGCGAGAAAGGCTTCGTTCTCCCAGGCGAGCAACACGTCGCCGACGCCGCGCTCGACGAAGGTGACTGTCGAACCACGGGCGCCGGTATCGAGCACCGGAACGTGCTTGTAGATATCGGCGACAAATTGTCTCGCCTTGTCCTCTCCACCGAATGTCTTCAGCGCATAGCCCCATGCCGCCAGATAATTCCAGCGCGCGCCGCCGGAGGTCTTCGGATTCGGCGTAATGACGCTGACGCCCGGCTTGATCAGATCGTTCCAGTCCTTGATGCCCTTGGGATTGCCCTTGCGCACCAGGAAGACGATGGTGGAGGTATAGGGTGAGGAATTCCGCGGCAGCCGCTTCTGCCAGTCCTTCGCCAGCAGTCCCCGTTCGGCGATCGCGTCGATATCGTAGGCGAGCGCCAGCGTGACGACATCGGCCTGCAAACCGTCGATCACAGAGCGCGCCTGTTTTCCGGACCCGCCGTGGGACTGCTTGATCTCGACGCTCTTGCCGGTTTCCTTCTGGTAGGCCGCGGCGAAAGCCTTGTTGAAATCGACATAGAGTTCGCGCGTCGGATCGTATGAGACATTCAACAGCGAGACGTCGGCCGCGTATGCAGAGCCGGTCCAGATCAATCCGGCCAAGACTAGAAAGCTACGACGAAGCATTTTCATCTCCATAAGGCCCGCTCGCGCGATCATCGCCGCGGACCCATGAAACTCGTCAAACGGCAGCTTCAAGTCAACGAAACCACATTTCAATGTTTGCGGCGGCGCAGGGTCATTCCACTACGAAGTCTTCATCGTGTGGATGCCGCATTCCGTCTTGGCCCTGCCGCGCCAGCGGCCGGCGCGCGCGTCTTCATCGGCGCTGGCGCGCGATGTGCATGGCATGCAGCCGACGGACAGAAATCCCGATGCGACGAGCGGGTGCGGCGGCAGCTTCGCCGACGCATAGATCGCCTCGATGTCGGCGCGCGAGGCATTCGCGAACGGATTGAATTTCAGCCGCGCCCCGTCATCCTCGACCACCGGAATGTCGACGCGCAGGCCGCCCTGAAACCGCTTGCGACCGTTGATCCAGGCGTCGAACGGCGTAAGCGCGCGCGCCAGCGGCTCCACTTTCCGGATGCGGCAGCAGGCATCGGGATCGGTGAACCACAACTCGCGATCGGGGTCCTTGTGTTTCAACGCATCCTCGGACGGTTGAATGGAGCGGACGTCTTTCAACCCGAGCACCGAGATCAACGTGTCGCGATAGGCGAGCGTCTCCTCGAACAGCCATCCGGTGTCGAGGAAGATCACGGCAATGGCCGGATCGACGTCCGCCATCACCTTCAGAAGCGCCGCCGACTCGGTGCCGAACGAGGATACCAGCGCCAGCCTTTCGCGTCCGACCGTGCGCAGCGCCGCCTCGATGACATCCGCTGGCGAAGCATCGCGCAACGCGTCGTTCAGCGTCGACGCGGACAGAAACGCCGGTGTCGCGCTCGTCGACGCCGGCCGTGTCGCCGCGCTTGAAGCGGCACTTTTGTTGTCAGGCAAAGACGTCATTCGGCCGCCATCCGGAATGTCTGCGACAGTGAATTCGGGTTTGAGTTGCGCCACGGCGCGGAGCGCGAAACCACATCGCCGATTACGAGAATCGCAGGGCCGCCGTCGATCCGGCGAACCAGCGCCGGCAGGCGATCCAGCGTGCCGACGACGGCTTTCGCATCAGGACGGGTGGCGCGCGCGAACACGCCGACCGGGGTTTCCGGCGAACGCCCGGCCGCGAGCAGGCCGGCACAAATCGCGTCGGCCGCCGTGATTCCCATGTAGACGACGACCGTCATCTTCCGGTCGGTCAGCGCCGACCAGTCCACGCTCTCCGCATCCCGCGCTTTGTGCGCGGTGAGGAAGGTGACGCGCAGCGCCTCGTGGCGGAAGGTCAGCGGCACCTCCGATTCCGCAGCCGCGCCGAGCGCGGCCGTGATTCCCGGAACCACCGAACAGGCGACACCGGCCTCACGCAAGGCCTCGACCTCTTCGCCGCCGCGCCCGAAAATAAAGGGATCGCCGCCCTTGAGGCGCACGGCCCGCTGCCCCGACTTCGCCGCATCGATCAGCAGGCGGTTGATCGCGTCCTGGCCGATGCCGGGCTTGCCGACGCGGCGGCCCACCGGGATGCGCGCGGCGTCGCGGCGCGCGCGATCGAGGATTTCCGGCGAAACCAGTTCGTCATAGAAGACGATGTCGGCGTCCTGCAACGCACGCAGCGCTTTAATGGTGAGCAGATCCGGATCGCCCGGCCCGGCGCCGACCAGCGTGACGCGACCTTCGGCCTGTCGCGATGCCTGTTCGCCCGCGTAAGCGGACGGATCGGCAATCGCTGTCAGCGCGTCGTCGGCCTCATTGGAGCGGCCGGCGAGAACCGCAGCGCCGATCGGACCATCGACGACGCGCTCCCAGAAGCGACGACGCAACGGCGCATGAGCAATGCGATCGTGAACCGGCTTGCGCCAGCGCCCGATCAGGGCCGCGAGATCACCGATCCGCGCCGGCAATGCTGCCTCGATGCGCTCGCGTACGCGGCGCGCCACCACCGGCGACGCGCCGCCGGTGCCGACCGCCGCCACCACGTCGCCGCGATCGACGATCGCCGGGACGATGAAACTCGAATGCGCCGGATCGTCCATCACGTTGACGGGTACACCGGCCGCGCGCGCGCGCGCCGCTACAGTCACGCCGATCTCGCTGGCCCCGGCGCAGAACACCGCTGCGATGCCACTCAGATCGGCCGTGAGGGGGTCGCCTTCTACATGCTCGATCCGCGATGCGGCGGCAGGATCGAAACCGGTAATCGCAAAATCGCCGTCGGTCGCATGCCAACGCACGCGCGCCTCCGCGGCCAGCAGCAGGCGCAGCCTGGCCCGAACTGGATCGCCCGCTCCGATCAGAAGGATCGGGCCGGCGTGCGTATCGAGAAAGATCGGAAGGAATTTCATTGATGTTTCGTCTTCCCCATCATCGGGGTTGACTGAAATTATTTTCTATTTATGTATCTTGCAAGCTCATCAAACAGAAAATTATTTCTTCTATGCGCGCACGAAAGTATAGAACTTTCTACTTCCAAATACCGCACGGAAGAGATGCATCTTCTCAGCCTCCGAAATCCGCAATTTGGCGGCCGCTGACGTCGACGATCAGCGGCTTGGCCGTCGACCGCCTGTAGCAAACGCGCATGTAAGCCAAGGAGCAGGCCATGCAGCCTGGAATGGACCACCTCGATGCGCTGGAAGCGCAGAGCATCTACATTTTTCGGGAAGCCTTCGCCCGTTGAAAAAGCTCGCGCTCTTGTGGTCGCTCGGCAAGGATTCCAACGTGATGATCTGGCTGGCGCGCAAGGCCTTCTTGGGCCGGGTGCCGTTCCCGGCGCTGCACGTCGACACCGAGAAGAAATTCCCCGAGATGTACGCGTTCCGCGAGCGCTATTCGAAGGAATGGAATCTCGACCTCAAGGTCGATTACTGCCCGCCGGTCGAGGCGGTCGACCCGACGCTGCCGCCGGCCGCGCGCTCCGCCGCGCGCAAGACCGAGGGACTGAAACTCGCACTGAACAAATACGGCTTCGACGGGTTGATCGCCGGCATCCGCCGCGACGAGGAAGCGACCCGCGCCAAGGAGCGGGTGTTTTCGCCGCGCGGCCTTGAGGGCGGGTGGGACGTGCGCGACCAGCCGCCGGAATTCTGGGACCAGTTCAACGCCTCGCCGCCTCCCGGCGCGCACCTGCGTATCCACCCCATCCTGCATTGGACGGAATCCGATATCTGGGCCTACACCAAGCGCGAGAACATCCCGATCATTCCGCTCTATCTCGCGAAGGACGGCAAGCGCTATCGCTCGCTCGGCGACGCCGACATCACCTTTCCCGTCGCCTCCACCGCATCGAGCATCGACGAAATCCTGATCGAACTCGAGGGCACCAAGATTCCCGAACGCGCCGGACGCGCGCTCGATCATGAAACCGAAGACGCGTTCGAGCGGCTTCGGGTCGCCGGCTATCTCTGACCTGACTCGAAATCGAGCGTTTTCCGATGAATATGATCGCCCCCACCATCGCACCGAACACCGTCCTCGCGACACCGAACGGCACGACACGTCCGCAGGTCCGCATCGTCATCGTCGGCCACGTCGACCACGGCAAGTCGACGCTGGTCGGACGGCTGCTGCACGAGACCGGCAGCCTGCCCGACGGCAAGCTGGAGATGCTGAAAGCCGTCAGCGCCCGGCGCGGCATGCCATTCGAATGGTCGTTCCTGCTGGACGCGCTGCAGACCGAGCGCGATCAGGGCATTACCATCGACACCACGCAGATCCGCTTCCGCACCCGCTCGCGCGACGTGGTGCTGATCGACGCGCCCGGCCACGCCGAATTCCTGCGCAACATGATCACCGGCGCGGCGCAGGCCGATGGCGCGGTGCTGATCATCGACGCGCTCGAAGGCGTGCGCGACCAGACCCGGCGGCACGGCTATCTGCTGCATCTGCTCGGCGTCAAACAGGTCGCGGTGGTGGTGAACAAGATGGACCGCGTCGATTTCAGCGCGGAACGCTTCGACGCGATCCGCGACGAGATTACCGCGCACCTGACCGGCCTCGGCCTCGCGCCGACGGCGGTGATTCCGATCTCCGCCCGCGACGGCGACGGCGTTACCGACCGCACCGCGAAGATCGCATGGTACAAAGGGCCGACCGTCGTCGAAGCCCTCGACGCTCTGCAACCGGCGCGGCCGCTGGACGAATTGTCGCTGCGGCTGCCGGTGCAGGCGATCTACAAGTTCGACGATCGGCGCATCGTCGCCGGCCGCATCGAGTCGGGCAGTCTGGCCGCTGGCGATGAGATCGTGATCATGCCGGCCGGCAAGATCGCGAAGATCCGCAGCATCGAAGGCTGGCCGTCAAGTCCGACTGTCGCGCAAGGCGCCGGACGGTCCGTCGGCATCACGCTCGATCGCGAACTGTTCGTCGAGCGCGGCGACGTCATCGCCCATGTCGGATCGGCGCCGCGCGATACGCGGCGGATTCGCGCGCGCATCTTCTGGCTGCACGAGACCCCGCTCGCGGCCGGCGCTTCCATTCTGCTCCGGCTCGGCAACAAGGAAACCCGCGCCGTCGTCGTCGCCATCGAGAAGGCGGTCGACCCGGGCGAACTGGCGAGCGCCGAGGCCAAGGCGATCGCACGCAATCATGTCGGCGAAATCGACATCTCGCTGGCGCAGCCGCTCGCCGCCGATCCTTACGTCGACAATCCCCGCACCGGCCGCCTCGTGATCGAAGTCCAGGGGCGCATCGCCGGCGGCGGCCTCGTGCTCAGCGTCGACGCGGGGCAGCGCGCGGCGGTCGACATCGTGCCGGTGGAATCGGCGCTGCGCCCTGACGAGCGCTCCGCGCGTTATCGTCACAACGGCGCGGTCGTCTGGCTGACGGGATTGCCCGGTTCGGGCAAATCGACGCTGGCGCGCGCGCTGGAGCGGAAACTGTTCGGCGACGGCGGCTCGCCGATCCTGCTCGACGGCGACACGCTGCGCGCCGGACTGAACGGCGATCTCGGCTTTTCGCCGCAGGACCGTGCTGAAAACATCCGCCGGCTCGCGGAAGTCGCCGCGCATCTGGCGCGCAACGGCCATGTTGCAATCGTGGCCGCAGTCTCGCCGTCGCGCGAGGATCGCGCCGCGGCGCGGCGCATCGCCGATACCGCCTTCCGCGAGGTCTATGTCGCAACGCCGGCCGATGTTTGCGAGAGCCGCGACCCCAAGGGGCATTACGCCAAGGCGCGCGCCGGCGTGCTGCATGGCTTCACCGGCATCGGCAATGACTATCAGCCGCCGGAGTCGGTCGAACTGACGATCGATACATCATCGCGCACGGTAGCCGATGCCGCCGACGAGATCGAGCGGATGCTGATCAGCACCGGTATTCTGTTCGATGAACTGACCGACGTCGCCGCCAACATCTGAGCCTGCGAATCCCGCAGGCGCTGGACCGACGCCGCCGCGAGCCTAACCGCAGCGGCCGTTCGATTTTTGATGCGGCTATTCACCTTTTTGTAGGAGCTCACGGCCCCGGCTTTGGCGCTAGTCGAATCGTCCGCGTATGACCGCCCGTTGTCAGCTAAGCACGCTTCCCGAAAACGAGCACATGCAGGCCGAGCTTGCGGCGCACGATCCAGAACAGCAGCACCGTCTCGAACACGAGAGACATCGAGGTGGCGGCGGCGGCGCCGTGGCCGCCGTAGCGCGGCACCAGCGTGAAACACAGCGCGACGTTCATGCCGAAGGCCAGCGCGTAAGCCGACGCGCAGGCGTGCTGATGGCCGAGCATGTTGAGAAGCCGCTCGACCGGGCCGATGGCGGAACGCACCACGAGCCCGATCGCGGCGACGAACATGATGCTGTAGCCGGCGACGAATTGCGGGCCGAACAGCCACAGCATCGGCCTGCCGAGCGCGAGCAGCACCAGCGTCGCGGCGAGGGAGGGCCAGAACGTCCACTTGATCGCATGAGCGACGTAGGCCGAAAGCCGCTCCTTGTCGCCGGCGGCATGATATTCGGTGAAGCGGTGCGCGGTCGTTGCCGACATCGCGTAGTGGATGAACGACACCAGCGCCAGCGTCTTGACCACCGCGAAGTAGACGCCGACCTCCTCGGAGGAGCGGAACTGCTGCAGCACCAGCACGTCGGTGTAGGACAGCAGCAGATAAAAGCTTTCGACCAGCAGGATCGGCAGCGAGACCGCCAGCCAACCGCGGAAATCATGGACCTTCGGCCCGGCCGCGACGACCGTGCCGAGCCTGCGATTGAGCACGATCATCTGGCCGACCATGGCGATCCACACCGCGGCCACGCTGGCCAGCATGGCGACGGTGGCGCTGAGATGGAATCCCAGGACGAAAGCGCCGGCGGTGAAGCCGATGATCAGCGATTGCCGCACGATGAATTGCGGCATCAGCCCGAGCCGCATCCAGTCGTGGGAGCGCGCGATGCCGTCCTGCGTGTTGGCGACGACAAAGGCCGGAAGCGTCAGGCAGCCGATATAGAGCGGCACGATCGTCGCCGGATCGATCCACGGCGACAGCGCCTTGACCAGGCCCGCGAGAGCAATCGAGATCAGCGCGGCGACGATGAACGTCATCCAGCGGCTGCCGCTCAGGAAGCCGCGCAGCCGCGCGTCGTCACCGCCGGCGCGATATTCCGGAATGATCTTCTGCGCGGAGGCCGAGATGCCGAAATCCATCATGCTGCCGAGCAGCAGCACCCAGGTCCAGACATACACGTAAACGCCGTAGTCGGAACTGCCCATCCAGCGCGCCAGCAGAATCTGCGCGACGTAGGCGAGGCCGGCGCTGATGACGCGAATCATAAAGATCGTGCCGGCGAGGCGCCTGGTCAGCGAAGCCTCGCTCGATCCGTTCAGCGTCGCGCGCAACCGCCCGATCAGGCCGGGCGGCCGCCTCGCAGGCGCGGTGTGGGTGTCCGTTACGGCCACGGCGGAATCCTGGGGCGCGGGAAGCGCGCCACGATCGTGACCTAGCAACGCTTCGTTAAGATTCGGTTGGGCGGGAACCGTAATCGGCCGGCTTGCGACGACTGCGCCGTCAGTCCAGATTGATATTGAATTCGTAGGCTTGCTTGCCGCCCACCAGCGTCAGCTTCAATGCGGCGCCGTCCGGACTCGTGTTCGGCGGCAAACCGTCGAGCTTGAACGAAAACCGTTTCACGCCGCGCGGCGCATGGCTGAGCCGGGTCGGAATCGGCAGCGCCCAGTCCGGTGTCGGGCCTTCGACGAAGAGGCTGACATCGTCCTTGGGATTGCTGGACACGACATCGACGATCACGCGCGATTTCCCCTTGCGCTTGACGTCACGGATCGTCAGCGGATTGGGATCGCCGATCCGGGCCGGCTTCGGCACCGTATCGAGGGCCGCGGCGAGAGCGCTGTCCTCGGCGCTCGCGACGCTGACGAAAGGAAGCTCGACATCGGCATCGACGGGCACGCACAGCTTGGCGCACACCGCATAGTTGATGGTTGCGCGGAGCGTGAGCGGCTTGTCGGCATTCTTGGCCGCGATGCGCAGCGGCAGCACGACCTGATCACGGTAGCCGAACGAATGCCCGCCCGCGCCGTCGGGAAATTTCGATGGCGCCGGCCACAACACGGTCACGGCGTCGATGTTGTCCGACTTGGAGAAATCGAAACGCGGCGGCATGCCGGAATCGCCCGGCGTACGCCAGTAGGTTTTCCAGCCCGGGTCGAGCTGAAACGCGATGCCGCCGAGCAGCACCGCGCCGCTGCGCGATCCTGCGAGCAGACGCACCGCCGAGTGGCTGCCTCGCTGCCATGGCGAGGCATCCTGGGCCGTCGCAGCGGCCGAAAGCGCGCAAGCCAGCAACGCGACCGCGACGCCGGGCACGGCGTGAAAGGGAACCTTGGTGATCATCCGACGTCCTTACAGGCTGGTGGCGCGCCAAACCATTGAAATGCTTGTGATCCGTTGTTTGATCATGGCGCGAGGGTTGATTGACAGAACGGACCTCCGATATCAGGATGGGAGGGCAAGATGAGGGTCATTTGCTGATGAATCCAGCGCGTAAGGGGCCCGTGAAGGGCCGTCGTCAGGCGGAGGATGCGGACGCCGACGATCCGGACCGGAGCTATCTGGACGGCCAGTTGCTGATCGCGATGCCGGTCATGGAAGACGAGCGGTTCGCGCGCTCCGTGATCTATGTTTGCGCGCATTCCTCCGAGGGCGCGATGGGAATCATTCTCAATCGCCCCGCCGGAAGCGTCGACTTCACCGACCTGCTGGTGCAACTCGACATCATCAAGAGGTCCGACCGGATCAAGCTGCCGGAAACCGCTGAGGCGATGAAGGTGATGAAGGGCGGCCCGGTCGAAACCGGCCGCGGATTTGTCCTGCATTCGAGCGATTTCTTCATCGAGGACGCGACGCTGCCGATCGACGAGGGCATCTGCCTGACCGCGACGCTCGATATCCTGGAAGCCATTGCGAAAGGCGCCGGGCCGAAACATGCGATTCTCGCGCTCGGTTATGCCGGCTGGGCGCCGGGCCAGCTCGAGACCGAAATCCAGGACAACGGATGGCTGCATTGTCCGGCCGATCAGGACCTGATCTTCGGCCGCGATATCGAGGACAAATATGCCCGCGCGCTGCACAAGATCGGCATCGATCCCGGCATGCTGTCGAACGAAGCCGGCCACGCCTGAGCGGACGGTTTTCTGCTTTTCATGACAGCGGCATCATTACGCGCGGACCTGATCCGGGCGTGATGAGGGAGTGCGGTCATGAGAGAGAGCGCCGTGTCCGGGCGCTGCGCGAGCCGTGAAGCGCTGCGCCGCCGGACCAGGACCGTTGCGAGCCCCGCTCTCGGCTCGGGGCGACCCCCGAGTAGCGCAGCGGCACACACGTTGTGCCGCAGCGCATCCGGTAGGGGCGTGATCAGGCCATGGCTCGAAACTGCGCCTTGCCTTCATGCAAGAAGCACGCTTTTGAGAAAAGCCCCACATCTACTTTGTTGGGCAAGCGTATGTCCTGCATACCCGGCAAAGGCTTTGCCTCTGGATCGTATGAACGGTCAATCTGGGAGATGAAGGCGAGAATAATGCCGGTCTTTCGAGCGAACTTTTGAAGGGACGTTATTTGCTCCGAAAGCTCGGGCTTGTTTCTCCGTTGATCGAGGATTTGCAGGTAGTCGATAACGGCGACTGTCCCCCGGGAGGCGTCGGCAAGATGGCGCATGATATAATCAGCGCAAATCTCGTCAGAGGTTACGATCTCCAGAGCATCACCGACGCCCGAGGTTTCGCCTTCCAGCGACCGGATGCGCGCATGGGTTTCCTGTTCGGTATATTCGAGGGTGAAGAAGACACCGCGCCGGCCGTCACGGATGGCATCGAGCAGGAGCCGAAGCCCGAGCAGGGTCTTGCCGTGGCCGGGCCGCGCTCCCAGCAAGAGCATATCGCCATCGGAAAGCCGGGACAGCATTTCACCTGTCGTCGCATACGTTGCAACTCGGGCGGAAAGCAGGCTCCACCCTGCAAAACCTTCGTCGCGCGCTATGCGGTCCAACGCCGTGTGCAGGGGAATTTTTTCATTCCGAGCCATCAACCTGGCTCGGCGCTTCAGTTGGTAGATCGGAGCGGACAGCTTCATCGCGGAACCTCCATTCCGAGCAGGAAACGCAACCCCTCCTTATGCGGCGCTCGAACAGATGGTTCGATGATCTCAATACCCCGTATGAACGATACTTCCCCGATGGGAGGGAGGAGGCGCGGGCCAAGCCTGTTCGCCGACTATAGCCTAATGTGCGTGTCGCGAAAATCCCGAAGCCCGCAACATGGCGTGTTTTAGGAGTTGCGCGCCAAGACGGCTGCCTACCTGCCCGGCCAGGGCGGAGAGGTTGATTCAACCCCGCTTCGTCGCGCTTCAGCTTGCCGCCTCGAGCCGCTCCTGGGCCAGAAGCCGCATCGTGGCATCGGCGTCCATCGGCTCGCCGAAGGCGAAGCCCTGCGCGTATTCGCATCCCAGTTGATAGAGTTCCACCGCATCGGAGTCGGTCTCGGCGCCTTCGGCGACCACGTCCATGCCGAGATCGTGCGCCAGCGCGATGATCGACTTCAAGATGACGGGCCGGGTGCCGCGTTTGGTGGTGCGGACAAACGACTGGTCGATCTTGATGGTGTCGAACGGGAAACGCTGCAGATAGGACAGCGAGGAATGTCCGGTGCCGAAGTCGTCGAGCGCGAGCCCGATGCCGAGTTCGCGAATCCGTTGCAGCATTTGCGCGGCTTTTTCCGGATTTTCCATGACAAGCGATTCGGTCAATTCCAGTTTCAGCGTGCCGCGCGCGATCGAGGAGCGCGACAGCACGGAGCGGATATCGTGGATCAGGTCGTGGCGCAGCAATTGGCGCGAGGAGACGTTGACGTTGGCGAAGATCGGCGCGCGAGACCGCATGGCGCGTTGCCAGATCGCGAGCTGGCGTGCGGTCTGGTCCATCACGAAGGTGCCGAGATCGACAATCAGGCCGGCTTCCTCGGCGATGGTGATGAACTCGTCCGGCGCCATCCGTCCGAGCTTGGGATGATCCCAGCGCGCCAGCGCTTCGAATCCGGCGATCGAGCGGTCCTCCAGCCGGACGATCGGCTGGTACAGGATCGCGATCTCGCGCCGCTCGAGCGCCCGCCGCAGCTCGCCTTCCAGCGTCAGCCGGTCGTTTTTCCGGGCGCGCATCGCCGGCTTGTAGACGTCGATGCGATCGCCGCCGATGCGCTTGGAATGGTACATCGCCAGTTCGGCGTCCTTGATGATCTCCTCCGTCAATTCCGTCTGCGGGTCGCTCAGCGCGAGCCCGATCGAGGCGGTCAGGAAGATCTCGCGGTCGTTGAAGCCGATCGGCGCGCGGATGGTCTTGCGCATGGTTTCGGCGAACGCCGTGATGCGCGCCGGGTCCTGCTCCGACATCAGGATGAGGCCGAACTGATCGCCGGCGAGCCGCGCCAGCGTGTCCTGGGGTTTCAGGATTCGCGTGAGCCGCCGCGCCAGCGTCAGCAGGATCGAATCGCCGACCGCGACGCCGACGGAATCGTTGACCTGCTTGAAGCGGTCGAGGTCGATCACCATCACCGCCGGCCGCAGGCCCGGCATGGTCTTGGCGAAGGTCGCGACCGCGTTGAGGCGGTCGATGAACAGCTTGCGGTTCGGCAGGCCGGTCAGATTGTCGTGCACCGAGTCGTGCAGCATCCGCTCCTCGGCTTTCCTGATCTCGGTGACGTCGGTGAGGGTGCCGACCACGCGGGAGACCTCGCCGTCGGAGCCGACCACCGGGCGCGCCTTCAGCGCGAACCACATGAAGTGGCCGTCGGGCGTGCGCAACCGGAAGTCCTGCACCAGCCTGCCGCGGCGCTGATCGAGCACGCTGTCCAGCGCCGCGCGGAACCGATCCTGGTCGAGCGGATGCAGCACCTCCAGCCAGGTCGCCGCCGGTCCTTCGAGCGCGCCGCGTTTCAGGCCGAGCAGGCTTTCGGTTTCGGGACTGGTGAAGACCTTGTCGGCCGAGACGTCCCAGTCCCAGACCAGATCGCCTGAGCCGGTCAGCGCCAGCGCGCGGCGCTCGACGTCGGACACCACGCCGGCGGCCGCGCCGCCGCCCGCGAACGCGTGCTGCATCACCGTGAATCCGATCAGCATCACGATCAGCACGAGGCCGCCGAGCAAAGCCGGGCCGACGATGTCGTTGGTGACGTTGCCTTCGATCGTCATGCCGGCGGCGCCGACCCACACCACCAGCAGGAACCAGGTCGGGATCAGCAGCACCGCGCGATCGAAGCCGTGAATCGCGAGATAGACGATCAGTCCGAAGCCGAACACCGCAATCAGCGCCAGCGACATCCGCGCGATGCCGGAGGCGACCGCGGGATCGAACAGAGCAAGGGCCACCAGCGAGCCGAGAAACGCGAGCCAGCCGAGGGTGATGTGCGAATAGCGGACGTGCCAGCGGTTGAGATTGAGATAGGCGAACAGGAACACCAGCAGCGTCGCGGCGAGGATCGCTTCGCCAGAGGCGCGCCAGATCCGCTCGGCGCCGGCCGACATGTCCAGCACCTTGCCCCAGAAGCCGAAATCGATGCCGATATAGACCAGCACCGCCCAGGCCAGCGCGGCGGCGGCCGGGAACATGATGCTGCCCTTGACCACGAACAGGATGGTCAGCACCAGCGCCAGCAGCCCGGAGATGCCGATGACGATGCCATGGTAAAGAGTGAAGGAATTTATCTTGTCCTTATAGGCGTCGGGCTCCCAGAGATAGAGCTGCGGCAGCTTGTCCGTGCGCAATTCCACCACGAAGGTGATGACGGCGCCGGGATCGAGCGTGATGCGGAAGACGTCGGCGGTGTTGCTCTCCTGTCGCTCGGGACGATCGCCGGTCGACGGCGTGATGGTCGCGATGCGCGATTGACCAAGGTCCGGCCAGAGCAGTCCCGACGACACCAGGCGATAATGCGGCGCGACGATCAGGCGGTCGAGCTGGTCGTCGGTGTTGTTGGCGAGCGCGAACACCACCCAGTTATGGCCGCCTTCGCGCGCGCGCACCTCGACGCGGCGAACGATGCCGTCGGTGCCTGGCGCGGTCGAGACCTGAATGCGGTCGGTGTCGCTGTGCTGATGATCGAGGATGGCGGTGAGGTCGATGGCGGGCGCGTCGCTGCGGACGCTGACCGCGTCGATCGCGCGTGCCGGCGATGCCGCGGCCAGAATCATGAAGGCCAGTGCGAGACACGCAAGCCACCTGACCGCACGCAATGTCAATTCCCCACGTTCAACTTGCAGTCTCGCCGCATTGCGCGCGTGACCGATCGTACCGCGCGAAGACGACCCTGGAAGACGATTCCTGCATGTCACAGGATGAAAGCGAATTTCGCGCAACCCCGCCGCCCCGGCCTTCGCCGAAACACAACGGTTGGGTGAGATAGATGACATAATCGGAAAAGAAATTATAGGCTCTCGTGGTCCGGTTCTAACATTCGCCCCCCGTTTCAGCAGGTGCGAATGTTACGGGACCACCAGCAATTCTAGTGGGTTTCGAATTTGCGATTCGCTCGCTGGGTTTGCTGCAAAGGAGGTAACGAATGTCAAATTCGACTCCACTAGAACGTTTTCAAGCGAAGTGGCTACCGGGTCGCGTAAAGAAAACGCGTCAAATCAAAATCATAGAGCCCCGCTTCTGATTCCATCAGAAGCGGAAAGGCTCTAGCAGGTTCGCGGCGGTCTAAACCGTCAACACAATTTTGCCAATATGTGCGCCGGTTTCCATCCGCCGGTGGGCGTCCGCCGCCTTTTCGAGGGGGAAGCTGCTGTCGATCAGCGGCTTGATTCGCCCCTCGCGCATCAGCGGCAGCACCTTCGCTTCGATAGCGCTGACCATCGCGGCCTTGTCGGCCACCGACCGTGGCCGCAGCGTCGAGCCGGTATGATGAAGCCGCTTCACCATGAGCTTGGCGAAGTTGACGCTCGCCTTTGCCCCGCCCAGAAATGCGATCTGGACGACGCGCCCCTCGATCGCCGCGACGTCATAATTCTTTTCGATGTAGTCGCCGCCGACCATGTCGAGAATGAGATTGGCGCCGGCGCCGCCGGTCAGCGCCTTCACCTCCGCAACGAAATCATGGGTCTTGTAGTTGATGGCGTGATCGGCGCCGAGTGTGAGGCAGGCGTCGGCCTTGTCCTGCGATCCGACGGTCACGATCACCTTGGCGTCGAACGCCTTGGCGAGCTGGATCGCCATGGTTCCGATGCCGGACGAGCCGCCATGGATCAGCAGCGTCTCGTTGGCCTTCAGGCCGCCGCGCTCGAACACGTTGTGCCATACCGTCATCAGCGTTTCGGGCGTTGCGCCGGCTTCCAGCATCGACAGTCCGGGCGGGATCGCCATCGCGATCGTTTCGTGCGCGACGCAGTATTGCGCGTAGCCGCCGCCCGCAACCAGCGACATCACTTCATCGCCGCGCTTGTACCTGCTGACGGCCTTGCCGAGCGCGACCACCTCTCCGGCGACTTCCAGGCCGGGCAGGTCGCTCGCCCCCGGCGGCGGCGGATAGCTGCCGGAGCGTTGCAGGGCATCCGGGCGGTTCACGCCTGCCGCCGCGACCCTGATCAGGATTTCGTTCGGGCCTGGCGCGGGAACCGGGCGGGTCTCCGGCACAAGGACCTCCGGCCCGCCGGGTTTGCTGATGCCGATGACGGTCATTTGCGCAGGCAGCTTTTCCATGTTTTGTCACCGGGGAAAACGCGGGAAATCAGCGGCCCTTTTTGATTAGACGGCCGGTCGCGAGCTGGCAACCACGCTTCACGGACGAGCGCAGGCGGGAGCACGATCCATGGCGAGCGAAGACGACGACAAGCCGAGGAAAAAGGTCGCCCACGAGATCGGTCAGGATCTCTCGTTGCTTTCGGTGGACGAGCTTGGCGAGCGCATCGCGTTGCTGACGGCGGAGATCGACCGCCTGCGAGCCGCAGAGGCGAAGAAGCGCGCCTCGAAGGACGCCGCCGACCGCTTTTTCAGGTCCTGAATGTCGTCCGCGGGAGGAAAGGATAATACAGCGGGCCTTGCCTTGCCCAAATTGCAAACGAAAGCTGAAGAAATTCGTTCGTTTACGATTGGTTAAGCTTTCCCGGTTATGACTCGAATGTCCTTCATTGGACATTCGAGTGGCTTCCTGTCCACTCTGTTTGACGCCTCCCTGTTATCAACTTCAAGCCGCCGGAAACGGCGGCTCTTTTTTTTTGCCCTGCAACGTTACGGCTCGAAGTTCGGAACTGCGCCGCGCGCTGTTTTCGGGAATCCATCAACCCTCATTAACCTTTGCCGATACCTCCGCTGGACTTCCGCCCTTCCGGCGGGCAATGATTTGTTCATCATAAGCCGGCTCGCAAGAAAGCCCGGCAGACGGGGTTTCCAGTGGCGTGAGGCGCGAACATGTCCGATTTCTTGGTGGACACTACCGGTCCGATCCAGTTCAGCGAACGTCTCGCCGGTTCTTCGGCATTCACCGCCCTGTTCCGGGAAGGCATGGATCTGGTCGAGGAAACCGCAGCCTATCTCGACGGTGACGGCCGCGCCGAGGCCAAGGCGCTCGAGCGCTCGGTCAGCCTGACCTATGCGACCGAGAGCATGCGGCTGACCACGCGGCTGATGCAACTCGCGTCGTGGCTCCTGCTGCATCGCGCCGTGAAGGAAGGCGAGATGACGCTGGCGCAGGCCAACCGCGAAAAGACCAGGGTCAAGCTGACCGCGGCGGATCCAGGTCCGCAGGACATGGTGATGAAACTGCCGGAGCGGTTGCAGGACCTGATCGTGCGGTCGATGAACCTGCAGGCGCGGGTGCGCCGTCTCGACACCACCATCCACGCGCCGGCCGCCGAGCAGGGGGCAACCGGCAATCCGCTGGTGCCGCACCTCAACCGCCTCAGGGAAGCCTTCGAGCGCCAGACCGGCTGAGAGCCTGTTTGAAAAGTTTGCTTTCCGGGTGTCCCGGGCGCGCTGCGGCACGAAGTGACGCCGCGCAGTCCCGCAAAGACCCCGGCTCGGCAGCGCACCGTTTCACGCTGCGCTGCGTCCGGGGAACGGCCGGGAGGTGCCCGGTGACTTTCCAAACGGGCTCTAAGATTTTTACCGTTTCGTGGTCTGGCGTCGTTCAGGGGAGTTTCACCGCGCGATACATCGCGCGTTAAATTTATACGGGCAAAGTGAAAGGATGCCGCATTCTTCATCCTTGCCCTCAGAACTTGCGCCGCCCTCAGAACTTGCGTCCGCCGCAGTCCTGCGGCGGAATTGCCGGAATCTCTGGATCGGGATCGGGATACTGCTGGTAACGACAGTCGCGAGCCTGTTGGCAACGGGCCTGAGCGTCGATCTCAAAGCAAGTCCGGCGATATTGGCTCCGGTCGCGATCTTTGCCGCCGGGGCCTGGTTCTATTCCAGGATACGCCCCGATGCGGGGCTGGCAAATGCGCTGTCCGGGCTCATTCAGCTTCTTTTGATCGTCCTGATCTGCGCTGTCCTGACATACCCGGCGGCAAAGGCGGGATTTCCGTATCGGGACGCCTCGTTGTACCAATTGGATCAGTGGCTTGGGTTCGACCGGGCGGCTTATCTCCGTGCCTTCACCGACCAGCCTTGGAAGCAGAAGCTTAGCGATTCCGTCTATCTGTCGATGCTGCCAGAGATGGCCGTGATACCTCTGGTCCTGATCCTGGCCCGGCGTACCGAGCGATTCCAGAGGTTTATCGCCGCTTACGGACTGGCATTGGTCTTAACGTCGGCGATCTTTATTTTCATGCCGGCCGTTGGAGCGCTCGTCTTTATCGATTTGCCGTCGTTGAGCTATGCGGAACTACCAAGCTATGCCCGGACCCTCGATGCCCTTCGACGGGGCGAGATGACGACGATCTCATTGCTCAATATTGAGGGGTTTATCACCTTCCCAAGTTTTCACACCCAGTCGGCGATTTTGTATACGTGGGCGCTTTGGCCGATAAAATGGGTGCGTTGGCCCGCTGTCTTGCTCAACGTGGCGATTATCTCGACGACGCCCGTGTCCGGTGCCCACTATGCGGTGGATGTGATCGCAGGGGCTTTGCTGGTTGTTCCCGTGATCGTGCTGAGCCGGAAGCTGTGCGAGGATTTCAGTGTGCCGCTGGCGGATGAAAAGGAATGGTCTGCTCGCCAGCATGCCGGGGCGAGGATCAGCACGGCTGCGGCGGAATAGTCCGCCCAGGGTCTTAGAGCATTTCCTATTTTTTAGGTAGAAGCGTATCCTGCGTTGATGAAGTAGTTTTGGCATTCTGCTGGCTGGATGGCTTGGACGAGTTCGCCGAGGGTGCGGCAGACATTGTCGATGGTTCGCCTTTGCGCGATGCGCATCCAATGCTTGATCTTTGCGAAGGTCTGCTCGATTGGATTGAGATCGGGAGAATAAGGCGGCAGATACCAGAGCCTGGCTCCTGCGGCGTTGATCATGCGGCGCAGTTCTGCGGATTTGTGGCTGCCGAGATTGTCCATGATGACGATGTCGCCGGATTTGAGAACCGGCACGAGTTGCTGGGCGACATAGGCGCGGAAGCACTCGCCGTTGATTGGCCCGTCGAAGACGCAAGGGGCCGTGAGGCGATTCCAGCGCAGCGCGCCGAGGAAGGTCAGTGTGCGCCAGTGACCGTGCGGTGCGAAGGCCCGCAGGCGCTCGCCCTTTGGAGCCCATCCGCGCAGCGGCGCCATGTTGGTCTTGATCCAGGTCTCGTCGATGAAGACCAGCCGGCGAGGATCGAGGCCCGCTTGCCATGATCGCCAGCGTCGACGTCTGCGCAGGACGTCGGGCCGGCCCTGCTCAAGGGCGAACAGTGTTTTTTTTGAACCGTAATCCCTCGCGCCGCAGGAACAGCCAGATCGTATTATGCCCGACCTTGATGCCGCGCGCGGCCAATTCGTCCCTGAGCTGGTGCAGCGTCACATGAGGCGTCTGGCGGATCCGGGCCGCGATAAAGGCGCGATGCGCTTCCAGCACCGCCTTGCGATGGCCGCCCATCTGGCCCGGCGCAACGGACCCGGTCGCACGATAGCGTTGAGACCACTTCACGACCGAGGAAATCGCAACCCCGAACCGTGAGGCAACCGAGCGGCAGCTCTCACCTTTCGAGACCGCTGCCACAACCCGCCGTCGAAGATCGCCAGAAAGTGGTCGTCCCATCCTTGCTGGCCTCCAATCCAGCAAGAATCTTGAATCAGAAGACCCCTGATTTGAAAACCAAAATCCGATTCCGCCTAAACAGGAACCGGTCTAGAGACTGTTTGGGAAGGCACCGGGCACCCACCTCCCGGCCGTTCCCCTTGACGCGGCGCAGCGTGAAACGGTGCGTTGCTGAGCCGGGGTCTTTGCGAGGTTTTCTGCAACGATCCCGGGTCTGCGCAGCGTCTCGTCGTGCCGCAGCGCGCCCGGGACACCGGAAAGCAAACTTTTCAAACAGGCTCTAACGAAAAAAGCCACGGCGATGCGCGGGGATTTTTTCGTCTCAAATGTCCGGGGATCGCTTCGGGCGGCGGGAAACGACCTGCGCCAGGGCTCAGTCCTTCTTGAGGAAGCCCGAGAATTTCTTCTGGAATCGTGAGACCCGGCCGCCGCGGTCGAGGATCTGCTGGGAGCCGCCGGTCCAGGCCGGATGCGACTTCGAATCGATATCGAGGTTCAGCGTGTCGCCGTCCTTGCCCCAGGTGGAACGGGTCAGGTACTCGGTGCCGTCGGTCATCACGACCTTAATTGTATGATAATCCGGGTGAATTTCGGCTTTCATGACATATCCTAGCAAAGGCGGATGGTTTTGGGCGGATTTGGCCCGCTCTATATCGCACCAGGGTGTGACGGACAAGCGCGCCTCGCGGATTTGCCAGCGCGCGCAGGGGGGCCTATTACGTGCTTTAACAGCAACAGCGTGGTTCGACGATGAGCTCGGTAGACGTGCGTGAGAATACCTCGAAATCCCAGGTCATTGCGCTGCCGCTCGACGGCGCGTCGAAAGTCGACGGCCGTCTGAAGCCAGGCCCGGAGGCTGCCGAGCCCGCCATGACCGGCCCGGCTCCGCAGCCGTCCACCGCCCGCGGTGCGCGGTTGCGACCGCTGCTCGCGCTCATGCCTTATATCGCTCGCTACCGCGGACGGGCGCTGCTCGCGCTGGTCGCGCTGGTCGTCGCCGCATTGACGACGCTGGTGGTGCCGGTTGCGGTGCGCCGGATCATCGACTTCGGCTTCACCTCCGAAGGCGTCGCGATGATCAACAACTACTTCAGCATGATGATCGGCGTCGTCGCCGTTCTCGCCGGCGCCAGCGCGGCGCGTTATTTCCTGGTCACGACCACCGGCGAGCGCATCGTCGCCGATCTCCGGCGCGACGTGTTCGCCCATCTGATCTCGCTGTCGCCGGTGTTTTTCGACAGCGCCCGCAGCGGCGAACTGATCTCGCGGCTGACCGCCGATACGACCCAGATCAAGTCCGCGGTCGGATCGTCGGTTTCGATCGCGCTGCGCAATCTCGTGCTGTTCCTCGGCGCGGCCTCGATGATGGTCATCACCAGTCCGCGCCTGTCCGGCCTGGTGCTCGCGGCGATCCCGCTGATCGTGCTGCCGCTGGTCGCATTCGGACGCTGGGTGCGCCGCCTGTCGCGGAGCGCGCAGGACAATCTTGCGGATGCCACGGCCTACGCCTCCGAACTGGTCGGTGCGATCCGGACGGTGCAGGCCTACACCAACGAACGGCTTGCCGACGTGCGTTTCGGCGGCGAGGTCGAACAGGCCTATGTCGCGGCGCGCAACTCGGCGCGCGCCCGCGCCGTGCTCACCGCGATCATCATCTTCATCGTCTTCACCAGCGTGGTGCTGATCCTCTGGATCGGTTCTCGCGACGTTCTGAGCGGCGACATGACGCCGGGCCGGCTCGGCCAGTTCGTGCTGTATGCCGCGTTCGCCGCGACCGGCCTCGGCCAGTTGAGCGAAGTCTGGGGCGAGGTCGCCGCGGCATCGGGCGCGGCCGAGCGGCTGTTCGAACTGCTGCGTGTCAAGCCGGTGATCGCGGCCCCGCCGTCGCCGCGCGCGCTGCCGACGCCGTCGCGCGGCGACGTCACGCTGGACAATGTCAGCTTCGCCTATCCGTCGCGGCCGCAGATCAAGGCGCTCGACGGCGTCTCGCTGGCGGTGAAACCCGGCGAGAAAGTCGCCGTCGTCGGCCCGTCCGGCGCGGGGAAAAGCACGCTGTTTCACTTGTTGCTGCGGTTCTACGATCCGGCCTCGGGCACCATCTCCTTCGACGGCGTTCCGTTGCGTTCCGCCGATCCGCGCGAAATTCGCGCGCGCATCGCGCTGGTGCCGCAGGATTCGGTGGTGTTCGCAGCCTCCGCCCGCGAGAACATCCGCTTCGGCCGGCCCGATGCGTCCGACGCCGAGGTCGAGCGGGCCGCCGAACTCGCCCATGCAACCGAATTCATCCGCCGGCTGCCCGGCGGCTTCGAGGCGCTGCTCGGCGAGCGCGGCGTGACGCTGTCCGGCGGACAGCGTCAGCGGATCGCCATCGCCCGCGCGATCCTGCGCGACGCGCCGCTTTTGCTGCTCGATGAAGCGACGTCGTCGCTCGACGCCGAATCCGAGACGCTGGTGCAGACCGCGCTGGAAGAGCTGATGAAGCACCGCACCACGCTGGTGATCGCGCACCGCCTCGCGACCGTGCTCTCCTGCGACCGCATCATGGTCATGGATCAGGGACGGATCGTGGAGCAGGGCACGCACGCTTCGCTGGTCGCCGCCAACGGACTGTATGCGCGCCTGGCGCGGCTGCAGTTCGAGGGGGTGTAGACGGTCTCTTGTGTGCCCCGGATGCCGCGTAGCGCGTAGCGGTGCGCTGCTGATCCGGGGCCGCTACAAAAGCCACCGGTTGAGATGGTCCCGGCTCTGCGGAGCAGCGTCAAAACGCTGCACCGCGTGCGGGACACGGCTCCCACAGGTGAGAGTAAAAGTGGTCACGCCTTCCATACCATCTTCTTGACCGGCCGCCCCGACGTCGGATTGACGTCGTCGCCCGCATGCGCGAACCCGTTGCGCGCATAGAAGCGGATGGCGCGCGCATTGTCGGTGTTGACCAGGAGCGTGATTCCCGACGGCGACAGCCGCTTCGCCTCGTTCATCAGCGCGTTTGCGATAGCGCCGCCCCAATGCGCGGGGTCGACCACGAGCTGGTCGAGATAGCCTTCCCTGTCGATGGTGACGAAGCCGACAAGTTCGCCGGATCGCTCGGCGACGACGATCGCAGCGTTCGGCGCCAGTTCGTTGCGCCAGCGCTCGCGCCACCACGGCACGCGCGCGGCGAAGTCGATCGCGGGATAGGTCCGCTGCCACGTCGCCTGCCACAGTGAGATCGCGGCGTCCTCGTCGGCAGGCGCGTAGGGGCGAAGCTGAAACGAGGCCGTCATCCAAGCACTGCCGTCATGGCCGGAACAAGTCCGGCCATGACGAAAAACAAGGAATCGCATAATGGCATCACCGCTCCGTCAGCTTCAATTCGATGCGGCGGTTGCGTTTGTAGGCCTCTTCCGTCGTGCCGGCATCGAGCGGCTGGAATTCGCCGAAGCCGGCGGCGACCAGGCGCTGCGGCGGCACGCCGCGCGAGATCAGATACTGCACCACCGAGATCGCGCGCGCAGCCGACAAGTCCCAGTTCGACTTAAACACCAGGCTGTTGATCGGCCGCACGTCGGTATGACCATCGACCCGCAGCACCCAGGCGATCTCGCTCGGGATCTGCTTGTCGAGATCGGTCAACGCGCCGGCCACCTTGTCGAGTTCGGCCTTTCCTTCCGGCAGCAGCGTCGCCTGCCCGGTATCGAAGAAAATCTCCGACTGGAACACGAAGCGGTCGCCGACGACCCGGATATCCGGCCGGTTGCCGAGAATGCTGCGCAAGCGCCCGAAGAATTCCGAACGGTAGCGCGACAGTTCCTGCACCCGCTTGGCCAGCGCGACATTCAGGCGCTGTCCGAGATCGGCGATGCGGTTCTGCGACTCCTTGTCCTTTTTCTCGGAGGCGTCGAGCGCGTCCTCCAGCGCCGCCAGTTGCCGGTGTAGCGCGCTGATCTGCTGCGTCAGCACCTCGACCTGCGCCAGCGCGCGGGCCGAAATCTGTTTCTCGGAAGCCAGCGCCTTGTTCAGTTGGGTGTTGCGGCCGGCGGCGTCGTTGCCGGCGCCGGCGAGGCCGTCATAAAGACCCTTGATGCGGTCGCGCTCGGCTTCCGCCGAGGCGAGGCCCGCGCGCAACTGGCTGACCTCGTCGCCGAGACTGAGCTTTCCGAGCTTTTCCAGCGACAGCAGATCGGTCAACTGCGCGATCTTGGCATTGAGCTGGTCCAGCGCCTTGTCCTTGCCGGAGACTTCCTGCGACAGGAAGAACTGCACGACCAGAAACACCGACAGCAGGAAGACGATCGCGAGCACCAGCGTCGAGAGGGCGTCGACGAATCCCGGCCAGTAGTTGAAGCCGCTCTCGTTTCTGCGGGTGCGCGCAAGGGCCATCTTTCTTTGCTCTCAGGCTTCGGCCCCGGCCGCGGGCGACGCCGGGCGCGAGGCGGCCGCCGGAGGCAGGGAGACCGCTGCCGTGAGTTCTTCTCCCGTCTGCTGTGCGAGAAGCTCCAGCAGTTTCCTGATCTCGCGGTTCTGCTCGCCCTGTTCGTCGGCCCATTCGCGGATCATCTGCTGTTCGGTCCGCATGTGGCTGACGAGCCCCTGGATGGCTTCCGCGAGGCCGGCCATCGCGGCGGTTGTATCCTTGCCGGATCCCGTCTCCGCCACTGTGACGCGAAGCCGCTCGATCGCCGTCTTTATCTCGGCGGCCGGATCGGCGCGGGTCTCGCTGCTATACTCGCGAACGGTGGTGGCGAGCCAGTCCTCCAGGTCGGTATAGAAGCGGTTCTGCGCCTGGCTGGATTGCAGGTCGAGAAAGCCCAGGATCAGCGATCCGGCGAGGCCGAACAGCGACGACGAAAAGGAGATGCCCATGCCGCCGAGCGGCGCGGCGAGGCCTTCCTTCAGCGTGTCGAACAGCGATCCGGCGTCGCCGCCGACCTTCAGACCGTCGATTACCTTGCCGACCGAGCCGACGGTTTCGATCAGGCCCCAGAACGTGCCGAGCAGACCGAGGAACACCAGAAGGCCCGTCATGTAGCGGGAGATGTCGCGGGCCTCGTCGAGCCGGGTGGCGACGGAATCGAGCAGATGCCGCATGGTCTGCTGCGAGATCGACATGCGACCGGCGTGTTCGTCCCCGAGAATCGCGGCCATCGGCGCCAGCAGCCGGGGCTTCCGGGCGGGCCCCGCCCGGCCCGGGCTGGCGATGCGGAAACTGTTGACCCATGCGATCTCGGGATAAAGCCGGATCACCTGCCGGAATGCGAAAATGATTCCGATCGCCAGCACCGCGGCGATCAGCGCGTTGAGGCCGGGATTGGCGAAGAAAGCCAGGACGATCTGCTTGTAGAGCACCACCGTCACCAGGGCGCACAACACGACGAACACCAGCATGCGCACCAGGAATATCCGGGGCGGCGACAGCTTGGTCAGTTCGATCTCCGGTGCGGAGCGGGGGGTCGTGCCTTGCGCCATGAGCGAGCTTGTTCATCCGTGAGGAGAGAGGCCGAGAGTCGCGACGGGCCGCATTATGCCACGGTGTCGCAGGCAAAAAATAGCTGATCCACCGGTTTTGCGGCCCGCGCGCGAAGCGGGTATCTTTTTGTCCGTCGGTAGGCGAGGACGATGCGCGCGGCTTCGCGCCCGGCATGCTCCGGCCGCGCGTTGCCGTACGCGGCGCAACGTCGCATGTTGCGGCCCCGCATCTGCTTACTTTTTTCCTTCGATCGGCATGGAACCCGGCTCACGACCGTGTGAATCTGAAAAACACAAGTGCCGTCAACCCCATGACCTTTGTGTGACATTGCGCCGCCGCGACCGGTTATTGCATCGCAGGTGGTGCCGTCTAAGCTGAGCCGATCAGACATCGCACGGATTCGCGCATGATTCCGCAAAGCGTCGCGCTTCGTGGAATGCGGTCCTCAGCGCTCCGCACACCTACCGCATCACGGGGTCTCCAGGTTTCAATGCCAAGTATGAATAGACGACTGACGTCCGTCGCTGTTTTGATCGCCGGATTGTCGCCGCTCCTTGGCGGCTGCAACGAGCCGACCGCGGCGGAAGCTTCGACCGGCGCGGTCACTCCCGAAGTCAGCGTCGTCACGGTGGTTCCGAAACCCCACGCGATGGTGCGCGAGTTGCCGGGCCGGATCGCGCCGCTGCGCGTTGCCGAGGTGCGTCCGCGTGTTTCCGGCATTATCACCAAGCGCCTGTTCACGCAGGGCGGCGAGGTCAAGGCCGGCGATCCGCTGTATCAGATCGATCCCAAACCGTTCGCGGTCGAAGTACAGGCAGCGGAGGCGGCGCTGGCGAAGGCCGATGCCGTATTCGAGCAGGCGTCCCACCATGCGAGGCGCATCGCGCAACTGACCGCCCGGCACGCCACGTCCGAGGCCGAAAACGAGAAAGCGATCGCCAGCATGCGTCAGGCGGAGGCTGATGTCGCCGGCCGCAAGGCCGACCTCGCCCGGGCGCGGCTGCATCTCGATTACACGACGATTCGCGCTCCCATCGACGGCGTCGTCGGCGCCGCCCAGGTGACCGAGGGCGCGCTGGTCGTCCAGAACGAGACGGCCAGCCTCACGACGGTGCAGCAACTCGACACGATCTACGCCGACTTCACCCAATCGGTGAGCGAACTCAACAGTCTGCGCCGCGCGTTCGAGACCGGCGACCTGGAGCGCATCGCGCCGGACGCGGCCAAAGTCCGCCTCGTGCTCGACGATGGATCGCTCTACCCGCTGCCCGGAAAATTCCTGTTTTCCGAAGCCAAGGTCGATGCCTCGACCGGGCAGGTGACGCTGCGCGGCGAATTCCCGAATCCGAAGCGCGAGCTTTTGCCGGGCATGTACGTCCGCGTGCTGCTGGAGCAGGGCGTCGATCGCGATGCGATCGCCGTTCCGCAGCAGGCGGTGCAGCGCGACTCCGGCGGCGGCAGCGAGGTCTTTGTCGTCCGGGACGACGGCCGCGTGATCGCGCGCCCGATCCGGACCGCTTTCGTCCAGGACGGCCTGTCGATGGTGAGCCAGGGGCTCAAGGCCGGCGACCGCGTCGTGGTCGAGGGCTTCCAGAAATTCACAGCCGGCGACAAGGTTCGCGCCGTGATGTGGGCGGAAGCCGATGCGTCGCGGGAGACCGGCGCGCTGCCGGGCGAGACCGCATCCGCCCGGCGGTAGCCGACCATGCCGGCTTTCTTCATCGACCGGCCGGTCTTTGCATGGGTGATCGCGCTGTTCATTTGCCTGATCGGCGCGATCTCGATTCCCCTTCTGGCGGTGGCGCAGTATCCGATCATCGCGCCGCCCTCGATCTCGATCTCGACCGCCTATCCCGGCGCGTCGCCACAGAACCTCTACAACAGCGTCACGCGCCTGATCGAGGAGCAGCTCAACGGCGCCTCCGGCATCCTCAGTTTCGAATCGACCAGCGACTCCCTGGGGCAGGTCGAGATCACCGCGTATTTCGTTCCCGGCACCCAACTCGACATGGCGTCGGTGGACGTGCAGAACCGGATCAAGCGCATCGAGGCGCGGCTGCCGGCCGTCGTGCTGAAGGAAGGCATCCTGGTCGAGGAAGCCTCCAGCGACACGTTGCAGATCATCACGCTGCGCTCGACCGACAACAGCCTCGACGAGGTCGGCCTCGGCGATTTCATGATGCGCAACGTCATCGGCGAGATCCGCCGCCTTCCCGGCGTCGGCCGCGCCACGCTGTTTTCCACTGAACGTTCGCTGCGCATCTGGATCGATCCCGAGAAGCTGGTCGGCTACGACCTGACATCGGACGACGTCACCAAGGCGATTGCGGCGCAGAACGCGCAAGTGGCCTCGGGCAGCATCGGCGCGCCGCCGAGCCGGGCCGGGCAGCAAACCGCGGCGCTGGTCCTGGTGAGGGGGCAGCTCACCACGCCGGAGGAATTCGGCTCCATCGTACTGCGCGCCAACCGCGACGGCTCCACGGTGCGGCTGCGCGACGTGGCGCGGATCGAGGTCGGCGGCATGGATTACCGCTTCACCACCCGTCTCAACGGCAAGCCGACCGCAGGCCTGTCGGTGATGCTCGCGCCGGGCTCCAACGCGCTTGCCACCGCAAGCGCGGTCAGAGCCAAGATGAAGGAATTGTCGAAGTTCTTTCCGGCGACCATCGCCTACGACATTCCTTACGACATCACGCCGGTGGTGGAGGCCTCGATCGAAAAGGTCGTCCATACCCTGATCGAGGCGGTGGTGCTGGTGTTCCTCGTGATGTTCCTGTTTTTGCAGAACATCCGCTACACCCTCATTCCGACCATCGTGGTGCCGGTGGCGCTGCTCGGCACCTGTTCGGTGCTGCTGGCCGCGGGCTATTCCATCAACATGCTGACGATGTTCGGCATGGTGCTTGCGATCGGCATTCTGGTCGACGACGCCATCGTCGTGGTCGAGAACGTCGAACGCATCATGGCGGAAGAGGGCCTGCCGCCGAAGGAGGCCGCGCGCAAGGCGATGTCGCAGATCACGAGCGCCATCGTCGGCATCACGCTGGTGCTGATGGCGGTGTTCGTGCCGATGGCGTTCTTTCCGGGCTCGGTCGGCATCATCTACCGGCAGTTCTCCATCACCGTGGTCGCGGCGATCGGCTTCTCCGCCCTGATGGCGTTGTCGCTGACGCCGGCGCTCTGCGCCACGCTGCTGAAACCGGTCGAGGCCGGGCACGGCCACGCGCGCAAGGGCGTGTTCGGCTGGTTCAATCGCACCCTCGACGGCGTGCGCGGCCGCTATGTCTCGACTGTCGGCTGGTCGCTGAAGCGGACTGGACGGCTGATGCTGATCTACGCGGTCCTGGTGGGTGTTCTCGCCTTCGCATTCGTCCGCCTGCCTGCCGGCTTCGTGCCGGTGGACGACCAGGGGTTCATCACGACGGACGTGCAGACGCCGTCGGATTCGTCGCACGGCCGGACCGAAGCGGCGGTCGAGGCGGTCGAGACATATCTGGCCAAGCGGCCCGGGATTGAGGACGTCACCTTCCTCACCGGCTTCGCCTATTCGGGACAGGGCATGAACACGGCGCAGGCGTTCATCACCCTGAAGGACTGGTCGGAACGGCCGGAGAAGGATTCCGCCGCCAATATCGTGGCCGACATCAATCGCGATCTGTCATCGCTGCGCGACGCCAAGATCACCGCGCTGCAGCCGCCGCCGATCGACAACCTCGGCAATTCCTCGGGCTTCAGCTTCCGCCTGCAGGATCGCGGCCAGAAGGGCTATGCGGCGCTGATGCAGGCGACCAAACAGTTGGTCGCGGAGGCCAATGCCAGCCCGGTTCTGCAGAACGTCTATGTCGAAGGCCTGCCGCCGGCGCCGCTGGTCAATCTCGTGATCGACCGTGAGAAGGCCAGCGCGCTCGGGGTCACGTTCGAGGCCATCAACGACACCATGTCGACCAATCTCGGATCCACCTACGTCAACGACTTCCCCAACCGCGGACGGATGCAGCGCGTGATCGTGCAGGCGGACCGCGACGGCCGCACCACGGCTGACGATATCCTCAACTACAATGTCAAGAACAGCAGCGGACGGCTGGTGCCGTTCTCGTCGTTCGCCTCGATCGAATGGTCGAAGGGACCGACGCAGATCGTCGGCTTCAACTACTATCCGGCCATGCGCATCACCGGAGAGGCGCGGCCGGGCTACACGTCAGGCGACGCCATCGCCGAGGTCGAGCGGCTCGCGAGCCGGCTGCCGCGCGGTTTCGGCTACGAGTGGACCGGCCAGTCGTTGCAGGAAAAACTGTCGGGCTCGCTGGCGCCGTTCCTGCTCGCGCTCTCGGCGCTGGTGGTGTTCCTCTGTCTTGCCGCGCTCTACGAGAGCTGGATCATTCCGCTGGCCGTGCTGCTGACGGTGCCACTCGGCATCTGCGGCGCGGTCATCGCGGCCAGCGCGCGGGGCCTGGCCAACGACGTCTATTTCACCGTCGGGATCGTCACCATCATCGGCCTGGCCGCGAAGGACGCCATTCTCATCATCGAGTTCGCCAAGGATTTGCGCGCGCAGGGCAAGCCGCTGATCGAATCGACGGTCGAGGCCTGCGCGCTGCGCTTCCGTCCCATCCTGATGACCGGCCTCGCCTTCGTCTGCGGCGTGCTGCCGATGGTGGTCGCGCAGGGAGCGGGCGGCGCGAGCCAGCAGGCGCTCGGCACCAGCGTGATGGGCGGCATGATTGCGGTGGTGGTGCTGGCGCTGCTGATGGTGCCGGTGTTCTTCGTCGCCGTGATGCGCGTGCTCGCACGCGACAAAAGCGGATTGGAGCCGGCGGGCGAGCCTGAAATCCACGGGCCGCCGGCGCCGCTGCGCCCGGCGGAGTAACGCGGAGCGATCCGGGTGAGCGGGCTACCCTCGAACGATCGTCCGTAACCCCTTGACGTCATTGCGAGGCGCACCGCGCCGAAGCAATCCAGAAGCCACAAGAAAGAGCTGGATTGCTTCGCTTCGCTCGCAATGACGCATATTTTTATTATCACAACGGCCTGATGATCCTCACCAGTTCGCCGTGGACGAACTCGTTGCCGCAGATCACGTCGCCGGTCACAAGCGGATCGTCATCGCCCTGGATGCCGCTGACGATGCCGCCGGCCTCGCGCACGATGATCTGTCCGCCCGCGATGTCCCACGGTTGCAGGTTGCGTTCCCAGTAGCCGTCGAGACGTCCGGCCGCGACATAAACCAGATCGAGCGAGGCCGCGCCGAAGCGGCGCAGGCCCGCCACCTTGGGCTGAAGGGCCGCCATTTCCCGCCGCGATAGTTCGTGGTCGCCGCGTCCGATGTGCGGCAGGCCGCAGGCGATGACGCAATCGTTCATCTGGCGCCGCCCGGCCACGCGCAGCCGCTGGTCGTTGAGAAATGCGCCCTTGCCGCGCTCGGCGGTATAGAGTTCGTCGGTCGCCGGATTGTAGACCAGCCCCGCGATCAGCACGCCGTCGCGCTGCAGGCCGATCGAGATGCCGAAATGCGGAATGCCGTGCAGGAAATTGGTGGTGCCGTCGAGCGGATCGACGATCCAGGTGTGGCTCTTGTCCGTGCCCTCGCGGTTGCCGCCTTCCTCGCCGAAAAAGCCGTAGCCGGGCCGCGCCTTGCTGAGATCCTCGTAAATGATTTCCTCGGCGCGCTTGTCGGCGAGGCTGACGAAATTCGCCGGTCCCTTCAGCGACACCTGAAGATTTTCGATCTCGCCGAGATCCCGTTTCAGGCTGCGGCCCGCGCGGCGCGCGGCCTTGACCATGACGTTCATGAGGGCGGATTGCAGCATGATTTCGGCTCGGAATGAAGGGTGCGGATTGGGTGCCCTGCGCCAACGCCCCCGTCAAGGCATCATTTGATTCCGAGCCATTTGCGGGCGGCGTCCTGGGCCTTGGCGCGCTCTTCAGGCGTCGCCTGCGCCAGCGCCTCGTCGAGCTGCAAATCGCCCTTGCCGGCGGTTTTCGCAACGATATGCCATTTCAGGCCTTCGACCTTGTCCACCGGCGCGCCCATGCCGAACACGAGGACGTGCGCGAGACGATTCTGCGCGATCGCGCTGTTCTGCCTGGCGGCCTTGCGCAGCAGCGATACCGCGGCCGCCTCGTTCTTCTCGGTGCCGGTGCCGTTGAACAGCGCGATCGCATACTCGACCTCGGCGTCGACGTTGCCGGCCAGCGAGGCCGCCTGCAGCAGGCGCACCGACTTGTAGAGATTTTTTTCGACGCCGGTGCCCTCCTTGTAGAACGTCGCCAGCGCATATTGCGCTTCCGGGTTGCCGGCATCGGCGGCGAAGCGCAGCAATTCGGCGGCGCGCTTGAAATCCTGCGGCAGCGTCTGTCCGTCCATGTAGAGCAGCGCAAGATTATAGGCAGCCTTGGGCTCCCCGAGCTTGGCCGACGAGGCCAGCAATTTCACGGCCGCCTCCTTGTCGGGTGGGCTGCCGCGCCCGCTGATCCGAAGCATGGCGAGTGCGAACATCGCTTCGCGGTCGCCGAGATCGGCTGCGCGCTGGTACCACTCGATCGCCTTGCCGTAGTCGCGCTTGATGCCCATCGAGTTGGCGTAGAGCACGCCAAGCATGGTCATGGCGGCAGGGTCCTTGTTGTCCTGCGCCCGCTTCATCGCGAGATCGAAAGCGGTCTTGTACAAGCCGCGCTGATAGGCGCCGTAGACCAGATCGACGTTCGGATTGTCGGGAGCCGGCGCGTCGGCCTTGGCGTCCGCCGCAGGCGCCGGCTTCGCGGGTTTCGCGGCCTCCTTCGGCGGCGGGGGCTTGATGGTCTTTGTCCTGACGCTCCTGCTCGCCTTGGGCGGCGCATCGGTCGGCGTCAACTGGAGCTGCGCCAGCGCGCTTCCTCCGAGCATGAGAACGCCCGCGACAACGGCGAGGGGACGGGCGGCAGGATGCAGGACAATCATCCGGCGTCACCTCCCTGTCCGGCTGCGTTCGCGGGCATCGCCCGGTCGCCTTGCGAACCGTGACCATGCCTGATCGCCTGCGCGACATCTATCAGTGCCGACTCCGCGCCGCGCGGATCGTTCCAGACGAGGTCGCCCGCAAGAATGAAATCCGCGCCGGACGCGGCGAAGGTCCGCGCCTCGTCCAGGCTTGCGGCGTAGCCGACGCAGGGCGGTTCGAACAGTTCGGCCCACCAGGCCAGCCGGTCCGCGATCGCATCCGAGGACGGCCGCTCGCCGGCTTTGTCCGGCTCGCCGAACAGCACGTAGTCGGCGCCGGCCTCGCCCGCGATCATCGAGTCATGGCGCGTCGACAGCCCGCCCGCGCCGGCGATGCGATCGGGTTTCAGCGTCGGCAGCGCCTCCTGCAATGCCGCGATGCCGGTGAGATGCGCGCCGTCGGCGCCGGAGCGTGCGACCAGATCGGCGTGACCCTCGAGCAGGAGCGCCGCGCCGCCGGCCTGGATCACGGGCGCCAGCGCCTTGATGCGCGAGATCAGCGCGCGCGGATCGGAAGGGGACAGACGCAGCAGGACGGCTGCGACGTCGGCGGCGGCGAGCAGCGCGGCAAGCCGTGCCGCTACTGGCGACGGGTCGACGACGACCGGCGTCGCGAGATAGATTCGCGGGAGCGGTCGGGACGGCGCGACTTTCGGCGACATCTGAAGCCTGAACCTTTTGAGCGTTTCAGATGATGAAGAAACGCATCGTCGAGCACTGCGAAACTCCCTCTCCCGCTTGCGGGCCGCGCCGCGAGCAACGCTGAGAGGGTTAGGGAGGGGGCAATGAAGAGGCCCCCACCCGACCGGCTTCGCTGCGCTTCGCCGGTCGGCCTCCCCCGCAAGCGGGAGAGGTGACGAGTTACTCGTTGCAATTCAATGCGAACTGGGCGTGCTTCGCTGCGCTCGCAATGACGGCGAAATCAGGTCCGTGCGGAAAGCTCACGCAGCCTTCGTTTCCAGGTCGGCTTTCCATTCGCCCTTGCTGGCGAGCGAATTCATCCGGGCGCGGTGGTTGAGGGCGCGTTGCCCGGCGGTGACGTTCGCGGCCTTGCCGGACCACGCCTTCTGCGGCGCGGCCTGGAGCGCGCGGCCATAGGAGAAGGTGAGCTTCCACGGCAGGTTGCCGATCCGGTTCATGGCGTCGAGATGAGCGGTCGCCTCCTCGTCGGACTGCCCGCCGGACAGAAAGGCGATGCCGGGAACGGCGGCCGGCACGCAGGTCTTCAGCATGCGCACGGTTTTTTCCGCGACCTCCGCCACCGACGCCTGCTTCGCGCACTTCTTACCTGAGATCGCCATGTTCGGCTTCAGGATCATGCCTTCCAGCGCGACGCGCTGCTTGCGCAGCTCCTGGAACGTCACGTTGAGCACCCGCGTGGTAACTTCGTAACAGCGATCGATGTCGTGATCGCCGTCCATCAGCACTTCGGGCTCGACGATCGGCACGATCTGGGCGGCCTGGCACAGCGCGGCATAGCGCCCCAGCGCATGGGCGTTGACGCCGACCGCCGTCATGCTCGGGATGCCGCCTGCGTTGATGTCGATCACCGCGCGCCACTTCGCGAAGCGTGCGCCCCGCTCGTAGTATGTCTTCAATCGCTCGGCGAGCCGGTCCAGTCCGACGGTCACGCGTTCGCCGGGGCATGCGGGCAGGGGCTGCGTGCCCTCGTCGACCTTGATGCCGGGAATGGCGCCCGCCTGCTCGATCAGCTTGATGAGCGGCGTGCCGTCCCTGGCGTCCTGCCAGATGGTTTCGTCATAGAGAATGACGCCGGAGATGTATTTCGTCATGGCGTCGGTTGAGCGGAACATCATCTCGCGATAGTCGCGGCGGCTGTCCTCGGTGGAGGTCACGCCGATCGCGTCAAACCGTTTGGTGATGGTGGGAGAGGATTCGTCGGCGGCGAGGATGCCCTTGCCGGGCACGACCATGGCTTGCGCCACCTTGTTGAGGTCAGCGAGGTTCATCAGCGTCTCCTCCTGCAGCGTCTCCTCCTGCGAGCTTTTCCGAAACGAAGATGTCGGTTTCAAGAACAGGCGGGCATCGGAACTGCCGCTTTTGGGTGCTGCAACTCATTTTGCCGCGAGCGGCAGCGTCATTTTGCCCGCAGCACCTCCACGCCCGGCAGCGGCTTGCCTTCCATCCATTCCAGGAAGGCGCCGCCGGCGGTCGAGACGTAGGAGAAGTCTCCGGCCACCCCGGCCTGATTCAGCGCCGCGACCGTATCGCCGCCGCCGGCGACGGATACCAGTTTCCCGGCCTTGGTGCGGGCCGCGGCGTGTCGCGCGGCGACCACGGTGCCGCGATCGAACGGCGTCAGCTCGAACGCGCCGAGCGGGCCGTTCCAGACCAGCGTTGCGGCATCGTCGATGGCGGAATGAACACGCTCCACCGACTGCGGCCCGACGTCGAGGATCATGCCGTCGGCCGGGATCGCGTCCAACCCGTAGGCGTGGGACGGCGCGTTGGCGGCGAAATGGAACGCCACCGTGGCGTCGACCGGCAGGATGATGGCGCAGTTGGCGGCCTGGGCCTTGTCGAGGATGCGCAGCGCGGTCGCGGCGAGGTCCTTCTCCGCCAGCGATTTGCCGACGTTGACGCCCTGCGCGTGCAGGAAGGTGTTGGCCATGCCGCCGCCGATCACCAGCGCATCGACCTTGCTGACGAGGTTTTCCAGAAGGTCGATCTTGGTCGAGACCTTCGCGCCGCCGATGATGGCGATGACGGGCTTGGTCGGCGCCTCGAGCGCCTTGTTCAGCGCTTCGAGTTCGGCCTGCATGGTGCGTCCCGCATAGGCCGGCAGCTTGTGGCCGAGGCCCTCGGTCGAAGCGTGGGCGCGATGGGCGGCGGAGAAGGCGTCGTTGACCCAGATGTCGCCGAGCCTGGCGAGTTCGGCGACGAAGGCCGGATCGTTCTTCTCCTCCTCCTTGTGGAAGCGGGTGTTTTCCAGGCAAAGAACGTCGCCGTCCTTCATCGCGGCGACGGCCTTCTGGGCGGCCTCGCCGATGCAATCACCGGCGAACGCGACGGGCCTGCCGAGAACGTTCGCCAGTTCGGTCGCGACCGGTCGCAGCGAGTCCTTGGCGTCGGGGCCCTTGGGCCGGCCGAAATGCGCCAGCAGGATCGCCTTGCCGGCCTTGTCCGAAATTTCCGTGATCGTCGGTGCTATGCGATCCAGCCGCGTGGTGTCGGTGACGCGACCCTGCTCCATGGGAACGTTGAGATCGACGCGCAAAAGGACGCGCTTGCCGCGGAGATCGACGTCGTCAAGAGTACGGAAGTTGCTCATGGTTCACCTCTGCCGTCATGGCCGTGCTTGTCACGGCCATCCACGTCTTTTGACTTGCAAGGTTGGTAAGACGCGGATGCCCGGCACGAGGCCGGGCATGACGAAAACACTCAGATCAGCTTCGCCATCGCGACCGCGGTGTCGGTCATGCGGTTGGAGAAGCCCCATTCGTTGTCGTACCACGACAGCACGCGGACCAGCGTGCCGTTCTGCACCTTGGTCTGGTCGATGTGGAACGTCGAGGAATGCGGATCGTGATTGAAGTCGCTGGAAACGTTGGGCTGGTCGGTGGTGCCGAGAATGCCCTTCAGCTCCTGCGAGGCGGCGCGCTTCATCGCCTCGTTGATCTCCTGAGCGGTGGTCTCTCTCTTGGCGATCACCTTGAGGTCGACCACCGAGACGTTCGGCGTCGGCACGCGGATCGCGACGCCGTCGAGCTTGCCCTTCAACTCCGGCAGCACCAGGCCGATCGCTCTTGCGGCGCCGGTCGAGGTCGGGACCATCGACAGCGCCGCGGCGCGGCCGCGGTAGAGGTCCTTGTGCATGGTGTCGAGCGACGGCTGGTCGCCGGTGTAAGCATGGATCGTGGTCATGAAGCCGGTCTCGATGCCGACCAGGTCGTTGATGACCTTGGCGACCGGCGCGAGGCAGTTGGTGGTGCAGGAGCCGTTCGAAACCACCAGATGGTCCTTGGTCAGCTTGTCGTGGTTGACGCCGTAGACCACGGTCATGTCGGCACCCTCGGCCGGAGCCGAGACCAGCACGCGCTTGGCGCCGGCGGCGAGATGCGCGGCGGCCTTGTCGCGCGCGGTGAAGAAGCCGGTGCACTCCATCGCGATGTCGATGCCGAGTTCCTTCCAGGGCAGCTTGGCGGGATCGCGCTCGGCGGTCACCTTGATCTTGTTCTTGCCGATGACGATGCTGTCGCCTTCGACCTTCACCTCATACGGGAAGCGGCCATGCACGGAATCGAAGCGCAAGAGATGCGCGTTGGTTTCGACCGGGCCGAGATCGTTGATGGCCACGATCTCGAGATCGTCGCGGTTGGCCTCGTAGATCGCGCGCAAAACATTGCGGCCGATGCGGCCAAACCCGTTGATTGCGACCCGGACTGCCATGTCTTCCTTCTCCTTCAAATAGGGGCGTCATCTCCGCGCAACCGCAAGTTTAGCTCCGCGCGCGAGCATCGACGCTGTGTCGCCCGGTTCCGCCGGGCGGCGACCATTGGTGATGTCCAGCGATCCGATTTTAGCATTCGCGTCCCGCCTTGAGCGAGAGAATCCGCGAACGTCAAAATCAAAGGACCACCGGCAAAATAAACTGCCGGCGGAAACCTGGATCTGACATTCGCATCTCGAACCTGTGGGAGGCCGATCCGCTCATGTCAAATCCACATTCCGCATTCCGCATTCCGCGCGTTTTAGCTAGCGCCTTTTTGATTTTGAGGCAATCTCAACCTCAACGAAGGCGCTTCTCCGCAGCGCTGACCACGGCCTCGGCGGTGATGCCGAAGTGCTTGTAGAGATCCTTGGCGGGCGCGCTGTGGCCGAAGCTGTGCATGCCGACGAACAGGCCGTCGGGCCCGATCACCGCGTCCCAGCCGAAGCGGACGGCCGCTTCCACGGCGATCTTGACCGGCGCCTTGCCGATGATGGCATGCCGGCGTTCCTCGGGCTGTTCGAGCAGCAGTTCCAGCGAGGGCACCGAGACGACCCGCGACGCGATGCCGCGCCCCGCGAGCTGTTGCTGCGCCGCGACCGCGATCTCGACTTCCGAGCCCGACGCGAAGATCGACACCTTCGCTTCGCCGGAGGCCGCGACCAGTTCATAGGCGCCATGCGCGCAGCGATTGTCCGCATGCGGGGTCTTGCGCACGGGCGTCAGGTTCTGCCGCGACAGCGCCAGGACCGTGGGTCCTTTCGGCCGCTCCAGAGCGAGCTGCCAGCACTCGGCGGTCTCCACCGCGTCGGCAGGGCGGAACACGCGCATGTTCGGCATCGCGCGCAAGGATGCCAGATGCTCCACCGGCTGGTGGGTGGGGCCGTCCTCGCCGAGCCCGATCGAATCGTGGGTCATGATGTAGATCACCGGGATATGCGCCAGCGCCGAAACGCGCATCGCCGGGCGGGCGTAGTCGGTGAAGCACATGAAGGTGCCGCCGGCGGGGGCGAATCCGCCATGCAGCGCAATGCCGTTCATGGCCGCGGCCATGCCGAGTTCGCGGATGCCGTAATGGATGTAGCGGCCGTCGTCGTGACCCGGCTCGACCTCCTTCAATCCCTTGGGACGGGTGTTGTTGGACGGCGTGAGGTCCGCGGAGCCGAGCAGCAGTTCCGGCACCGCCGGCACCAGCACCTCGAGCGCCATTTCGCTGGCCTTGCGGGTGGCGACCGTCGGCGGCTCGGCGACCAGCTTGTCCTTGAGCTTGCGGATCACCTCGTCGAGGTTTTGCGGCGGCTTGCGGTCGACGGCGCGGCGCGTGAACTCGCTGCGCTCGGCCTCGGACTTGGCCGCGAACTTCGCGCGCCACTCCTTATTGTGCCGCTTGCCCCTGCGTCCCGCGCTGCGCCAGACCTTGAGGACATCGTCGGGGATTTCGAACGGGCCGTAATTCCAGCCGAGCGCTTTCTTCGCGCCCGCGAGTTCTTCCGCCCCGAGCGCTTCGCCGTGCGCCTTGGAGGTGCCGGCGCGGGTGGGGGCGCCGAAGCCGATGATGGTCTTGCAGGCGATCAGCGACGGTTTGTCGGACCTCTGCGCCCGGCGGATCGCGGCCGCGACCGCCTTCTGATCGTGACCGTCAACCCGTCTTGCGTCCCAGCCGCAGGCCTTGAAGCGCGCCACCTGATCGACGTCGTCGGCCAGCGTGATCGGTCCGTCGATGGTGATGCCGTTGTCGTCGTACAAGAAAATCAGCTTGTTGAGCTTGAGATGACCGGCCAGCGCGATGGCCTCGTGGCTGATGCCCTCCATCAGGTCGCCGTCGGAGCACAGCACATAGGTGTAGTGATCGACCACGTCGCGGCCGAACTGGGCGGCCAGCAGGCGTTCCGCGAGCGCGAAGCCGACCGAGGTGGCGACGCCCTGGCCGAGCGGGCCGGTGGTGGTTTCGACGCCCTCGGTGACGAAATTCTCGGGATGCCCCGGAGTCTTGGAGTTGAGCTGCCGGAAATTCTTGATCTGGTCGAGCGTCATCTCCTTGTAGCCGGTCAGGTACAACAGCGCATAGAGCAGCATCGAGCCGTGGCCGGCGGAGAGAATGAAGCGGTCGCGGTCCGGCCAATGCGGATCGGCGGCGTCGTATTTCAGGAATTTGGTGAACAGCACTGTGGCGACGTCGGCCATGCCCATGGGAAGGCCGGGATGGCCCGATTTTGCTTTTTCTACGGCGTCCATCGCGAGCGCGCGGATTGCATTCGCCATACGGGAGGAATCGACGGTCGGCATGTGGGATATCCGGTCCAGACTAGATGAGGAGGGCTAAACGGTTCGCATTGGAATTCGATGCAGCCCGGCGGAGCCGGACTGGCGTGCCGGGGGCATAGCACCTGCGTCGGCGGAGTCCAAGTGCGGGAGAGCCCCCTCACGGGGAGAATGTTTTGCGGTGAATAGCTATGCTGCGGCGTTGCGCTGGCCTCGCCCGCCACGTAAATTTCAGTCTCTAAGGGCTTGCCGAGCCGTAGCTTTGTAATCCGGTCTACAACCGGCCGAGAGGCGTGCAGAGCGAACATGAACGACCGACCCGCCAACCGTTCCGCCAGTGCCGAACCGGCCAATAACGGTACGGTCGACATCGACGCTGCGACCCGACGATTGACCGCCGCGCTCGATGCGCTGGAAAGAGCGGTGGAGCGACGGCGCGAGGCGGATCGCGACGAGGACGAATTGGCGAGCCGCATTCAGGCGCTGGGCGCGGACCGCTCGCGGCTCGCGGATGAACTCGACGGCTCGCTGGTGCGCACGCGCAAGCTCGAACGCGCCAATCGCGAAATCGCCGAAAAGCTCGACGCGGCGATCGGCACCATCAGGTCCGTGCTCGAAGCGGCGGGAGAGAAGCCATGAGCCATGTCAACGTCACCATCAACGGTCGACAGTACCGGATGGCTTGCGAGGATGGCCAGGAAGACCGGCTGCAGAAACTTGCAGGCGATCTGGAACGCCGGATCGGCGAGTTGCGCGGCAAGTTCGGCGAGATCGGCGATCAGCGGCTCGAAGTCATGGCGGCGCTGACGGCCTCCGACGAACTGTTGGATGCGCATCAGCGCATCCACGCACTGGAGAACGAGATCAACGCATTGGGCGACGTGCGCGCTGCGGCCGCCGAGCGCGCGCGCGCCACGCAGGCGGCGGTGGCGGCCGCGCTGAACATGGCGGCGCAGCGCATCGAAAAGACCACGCAGGTCCTGAACCGCACCGTCGGCGGCGGCATCGCCATCGGGTGACGATTCCCTGCGGACGTGTTGGGTCGCTCGCGCGATTGGCGCCGGCCCGTTTCGTGCCTTGAGCATGATCCCGAAAGGTGGGGACCGGCTTCGGATAAGATCGTGCTCGATTAAATAAAATAGTAATGCCGCCGGCACGCCGTTTGGCATGATGCGCTGCTGATCGGGGGCCGTTGCGAAGTTTCCGGGACGGTTCCGGTTCTGCGAAGCGACGTCATGCGCCGCATCGCGCCCGCGACATGCCGATAGATACACGTCGTCACCTGAGACGCCGCTGGCATCCGCGTCCATTCCCGCCTACATTAGCGTCGCGAGGCTGCGCCGCGCGTCAGGAGCCACACATCCCCGGGGCCTTATCGATCCTTAAGGGAACTGTCCCTGGCCGGGTCCGTGGACCCGATCATATGGTGCCCACCTACTTTCGTAGGGAACTCCGGGATCGAGCGCTCCAACGGCGATCGCGGCTTCGCACTTTTCCAAGGCTCCGTCTTGGGGCGTCATGCTCGCCAACGGGTCCGGCTTTCGCAGGCCCGATGACGGGCTCCAGCGGGCATCCAGTATTCACGTCATCGGCTTGGGCTGCGCTGGATCATCCGCTTTCGCGGATGATGACGGCGAACTAAACATTCGGCGCGCAGCGTCATCCGCTCGCCTTGCGGATCGACGCAATACGCTTCGCTCTTGCGCCCTTCGCCGCCATGGACAGCCGATTAACCTCTGAACGCGTACTTTCGGTCCGATGGCAGCGGGGCGACATCTTTTGCCATGTCCCTCACCAGCTTTGATGGCTCCAGTCCCAGCAACCGGGCAATGTGAACCATTTCCGCGACGTCCAGCCGCCTCTCTCCGCTTTCATACTTGAACACGAACGATTGGGGTCTTCGCAGAGCGTCGGCGATGGCCTTCTGCGTGACACGCCGTTCTCGCCGTGCCTTTTTCAAGGCCGCCAGAAGACGCTGGTAATCTGTCTCATAGATGGAGCGCAAGAACCGTTCATTTCAGAAATTAATCCCAGTTCTGAATATTTCTCCTTGACACTTTTATCCGAAAACAGGATTTATCAGGTCGAGGGGCGATCCCCTTGGTCTCATCGTCTTTGGGGGTAACAAAATGAAACAGATCGTTTTTGCTTTAATGTCTGCGGCCGCTTTTTGCTCGGGTGCGAGCGCGGCTGATCTTCCTGCTCGCAAGGCACCGGCTCCCCATGTCGCTCCCCTCTTCGCATGGACAGGTTCCTATGTCGGCGTGAACGCCGGCTATGCCTGGGGCGACGACAGGACGCTTGAGAATGTCGATGTGAACAGCACGGTTATTCCGGGCTTTTCGCGTTCCCTTGACGGTTTTGATTTCCTGCGGAATTCGAATGGTGCTTCGTTTACCGGCGGTGCCCAGATCGGTTACAATTACCAGATTGGAAGCATCGTCCTCGGTCTCGAAGCCGACATCAATTATGTGGGTCTGAAAACGACATATGCTGCTGGAGGTGACCGTTTCGGCCTCTACCATGACGTCCTATCGGCGGAGAACCATGTCGAGTGGTTCGGAACGGTTCGCCCCCGTCTTGGATTTGTTGCAACGGATCGCTTGATGATTTTTGCGACCGGCGGTCTTGCTTACGGCCAAGTCAAAACGCAGGCCGGAATCAATGACTACGATTATGCAACGGGAGCACGGCTGGCCGGAATCAACGGGTCGGAGAGTGATACCCGCACCGGTTATACGGTCGGCGGCGGTGCCGAATATGCCCTCACCGATAACCTGACGATCAAGTGCGAATATGCCTATGTCGATCTCGGCAGCAGGTCCCACCGTTTTTATGACAATGACGCGTCCTATCCAGGCGCCGGCCTGTTCGTGACGGCAAAAGACCAGGCGAACTTCCACCTTGTCCGGGCGGGTGTGAACTACAAGTTTTGAATGGGGATCGCCGGGGCAGCCGGGCAATTCCGGGATCGGGCGATTCAACGGCGATTGCGGCTTCGCGCTTTCCTTTCCTCTCCATCGGCCGTCACGTCCGCGAATGCGGGCATCTATAGCGGTTTAGGTTTTGATGGAAACACCCGTTGCGTCATGGCCGGGCTTGTCGCGGCCATCCACGGCCCCCTCCCTTTATCCCTCCCCCGCTTGCGGGGGAGGGTAGGGTGGGGGCCGTAAGACGTGGATGCCCGGCATAAAGCCGGGCATGACGGGTTGCTGATTCCGTCTAAAGCGAACCCGCTCCTATTCATGTCGCTCGCGTTGGATGTACCGGATCATCCGCTTTCGCAGACGATGACGTTGAACTAAACATCCAGCATGTCGGTTTCCCCGAACGCCCCATCGAAAAGCGAGCTGCGCGCCGCAGCGTTGGCTCGTCGCGATGCCTTGAGCGCGGAGCAGCGCGTCGCGGCGGCGCGCGCGATCGCGGCGCGGATGCCGCCGCTCGAAACAACGTCGTCGCCGGTCGTCGCCGGCTACGCGCCGATCCGCAGCGAGATCGATCCGGTGCCGCTGATGAAGAGCCTGGCCGCGCGGGGCGCCGTGCTTGCGATGCCGGCGATTGCAGCGCGCAACGCCGCGCTCCTATTCCGCGCGTGGAAGCCCGGCGAGGCGCTGGTGCGGGGTGCGTTCGGAATTGCCGAGCCGCCCGCCACCCTGACCGACGTCGTCCCGGACATCGTGCTGGTGCCGCTCGCGGCCTTCGATCGCGCCGGCCATCGGATCGGCTATGGCGCCGGCTATTACGACCGCACGCTTGCGCAGTTGCGCGAGAGCAAGCCGATCACCGCCGTCGGTCTCGCTTTCGCGGTGCAGGAGATTCCGCAGGTGCCCGCATTGGCGCACGACGCGCGGCTCGATTATGTGCTAACCGAAGCCGGGCTTTTCAGCTTTGGAAAGCCGCGTTGAAATCGGAACAGTAAAGCCGTGCGTATTCTTTTCATCGGCGACGTCGTCGGCAAGACCGGACGAACCGCCATCAGCGAACACCTGCCGGCGCTCATTGCCCGGTGGAAGCTCGATCTTGTCGTCGTCAACGGCGAGAATGCCGCCGGCGGCTTCGGCATCACCGAGGCGATCTACCAGGAGTTTCTCGATGCCGGCGCCGACGCCGTCACGCTCGGCAACCACGCCTGGAATCAGAAAGAGGCGCTGGTGTTCATCGAGCGCGCGCCGCGGCTCATTCGCCCGTTGAATTTTCCGCGGCATACGCCGGGCCGCGGCGCCGCGCTGATCGATATCAGGGACGGCCGCCGCGCGCTCGTCATCAACGCCATGGCGCGCATCTTCATGGAGCCGCTCGACGATCCCTTCCGCGCCATCGAGCGTGAGCTGGACGCCTGCCCGCTGCGGGAAGCGGCGGACGCGATCGTCGTGGATTTCCATGGCGAGGCGACCAGCGAGAAGCAAAGCATGGGTTTCTTCTGCGACGGCCGCGCCAGCCTCGTGGTCGGCACGCACACCCATGTGCCGACGGCGGATCATCGCATCCTTCCCGGTGGCACCGCTTATATGAGCGATGCCGGCATGACCGGCGATTATGACTCGGTGATCGGGATGCAGAGGGAGGAGCCGCTGCGCCGCTTCACTACGGGCATCCCGAGCGGCCGGTTCGAGCCGGCCGGCGGCGTCGCCACCTTGAGCGGCGTCGCGGTCGAGACCGATGACGCGACCGGGCTGGCACTAAAGATAGCGCCGGTGCGGCTCGGCGGACGGCTCGAGCAGGCGGAGCCTGCGTTCTGGTCGTGAGGGGCGATCAAACTTCGATCAAGGATACCGGATGCTTCGCGCCAGTCTTTGATTTCGACCGGTCCCGGCTTATAACGCCGCGCCGCTTCCACCTTTGCAAGAGGGCGCCGGTGCCGCCGCCGGCACCTGCCCCGGATTCGAGAGAGACCTGCCGATGGCCGGACATTCCCAGTTCAAGAACATCATGCATCGCAAGGGCAGGCAGGATGCCCAGAAGTCGAAGCTGTTCAGCAAGCTCGCGCGCGAAATCACCGTGGCGGCCAAGCTCGGCACGCCCGATCCGGCGATGAATGCGCGGTTGCGCGCCGCCATGATCGCGGCGCGGGCGGAAAACATGCCCAAGGACAATATCGAGCGTGCGATCAAGAAGGCGAGCGGCAACGATGCGGAGACCTATGACGAATTGCGCTACGAGGGCTACGGCCCGGGAGGCGTCGCCGTCATCATGGAAGTCCTGACCGACAATCGCAACCGCGCGGCTTCCGACATCCGCTCCTACTTCACCAAGTCCGGCGGCAACCTCGGTGAAACCGGCTCGGTGTCGTTCATGTTCGACCGGCTCGGGGTGATCGAATACGACGCGGACAAGGCGTCCGCCGACGACATGCTGGAAGCCGCGATCGAGGCCGGCGCCGACGACGTGGCGTCGGGCGAGGGCGGTCACGAAATCTATGCCTCGCAGGAAACCTTCCGCGACGTCGCCAGGGCGCTCGAAGGCCGGTTCGGCGAGGCGCGCAAGGTGGCGTTGATCTGGAAGCCGCAGAACACGGTCGCCGTCGACGACAACACCGGCGAGAAGCTGCTCAAGCTCATCGATCTTCTCAACGAACACGACGACGTCCAGAACGTCTACGCCAACTTCGAGGTCTCCGACGCGCTGATGGCGAAGCTCGGCGGGTAGCCTTCTTCCGCGGGCGACCGTGACAACGTCGTCACCAGAATTTCTGCGTCATACGCGGGCATAGCCGTTCGAAGAACGGCGTCGCTTCCACTCGCCTATGACCCGCGTACCCATCAATCGTCAAAAAGGATGGATTGCCGGGTCGAGCCCGGCAATGACGCCCGATATCACCACCACGCGCTTTTTCCCTTGACGCGGTCCGGCCGAAGGATCATGTCAGGCTCAAGCGGGATGCTGCGGCCCCGGCCGCGCGCCCTTCACTGGAACACCACTCATTATGCCAAGCGACAGTCCTGGTAACTTGCCAGGTACCTTGCCAGGTACCTCGCCGACAGCGGCACCGGTCTGAGAGCTTGATGAGCTCACAAGGCCTGCCGTTGCCGGCAGACCCCGAAGGTGAGCTATGATGGATACCCCCACCGCCACGGACGGCGACCTCGACGTGTTCGCGTTGGCCTCGCGCCTGAGCGACGGCCACGTCGCCGACAACGTCGAAATCCTCAACCTGCTCGCGCCGCAGGACGCGGCCGCGGTGCTGGTGCTGCTGCCCGTCGATATTTCGGTCGAGATCCTCGACAAGCCAGAGCTGAACTTCGGACCCGAGATCGTCGAGGCGCTGCCGCGGCAGACCGCCACCATTCTGCTCGCCGGCATGTCGGCCGACATGGCCGCCGACATCGTGCGGCAGCTCGAGGAGCCGGCCCGCACCGAACTGATGCAGGGTCTCGACGCGGCGACGCGCACGACCATCGAGGGCCTGCTCGCCTATCCGGAGAATACCGCCGGCGCGATGATGACGACCGAATTCGTCAGCGTGCCCGCGACCTGGACGGTGGAGCGCACCCTGCAGCATATCCGGCAGGTCGAGCGCACCCGCGAGACGGTTTATGCCATTTATGTGCTGGACGCGTTCACCCGCCGCCTGGTCGGCGCGGTGTCGCTGCGGCGGCTGGTCGCCGGCGAACCGTTGGCCAGGATCGCCGATCTGGCGCGCTCGCCGATCACCACCTCGCCGCTGGCCGACCGCGAGGACGTGGCGCGGCTGATCACGCGGCACGACATGCTGGCGGTGCCCGTCGTCGACAAGGCCGGCCATGTGCTCGGCATCGTCACGGTCGACGACATCATCGACGCCATCATCGAGGAAAATACCGAGGACGTGCAGAAGTTCGGCGGCATGGCCGCGACCGACGAGCCTTATCTGCAAATCGGACTGCCGGGCATGATCCGCAAGCGCGGCGGCTGGCTCTGCGTGCTGTTCCTCGGCGAGATGCTGACCGCGAGCGCCATGCAGCACTTCGAGGGCGAATTGGAAAAGGCCATCGTGCTGACGCTGTTCATCCCGCTGATCATGAGTTCCGGCGGCAATTCCGGGTCGCAGGCGACCTCGCTGTTGATCCGCGCGCTGGCGCTGCGCGAGGTCAGGCTGCGCGACTGGTGGCGTGTCGCGTTGCGCGAATTGCCGACCGGCATCATTCTCGGCGCGATCCTCGGCGTGATCGGCATGACCCGGGTGGTGATCTGGCAGAAGTTCGGCATCTTCGATTACGGCGAGCATTGGGTGCTCGTCGCCATCACGGTCGCGGCCGCGCTGATCGGCGTGGTGACGTTCGGCTCGGTGGCGGGCTCGATGCTGCCGTTCATCCTGCAACGGGCGGGGTTCGACCCCGCCAGCGCCTCGGCGCCGTTCGTCGCCACGCTGGTCGACGTCACCGGGTTGATGATCTATTTCAGCGTCGCGCTGCTGATCCTGAGCGGGACGCTGCTGTAGCGGCGCTGCCGCACTCTCCTCCATCTCCGTCGTCACGGCCGGGACGATCCCGGCCATGACGAGAGGAGATGCTCCCGCCGTGGCCCTTCCCGGGGCGGACGCGGCGGGGCGGTTGCGGTAACATGGGTCATGACCTCCTCACCGATTCGCATCCTGGGCATCGACCCGGGCCTTCGCCGCACCGGCTGGGGCGTGCTCGACATCGAGGGCAACCGCCTGATCTTCGTCGGCTGCGGCTCGGTGGAGACGCGCGAGGGGGTGGCGTTGGCGAGCCGGCTCTTGGCGATCCATGAGGGGCTCGGCCAGATCCTCGACCGGTTTCGCCCGGCCGAGGCGGCGATCGAGCAGACCTTTGTCAACAAGGACGGCGTGGCGACGCTGAAGCTCGGGCAGGCGCGCGGCGTCGCCATGCTGGCGCCGGCGATGTTCGGCATCGCGGTTTCGGAATACGCGCCCAATCAGGTGAAGAAGACGGTGGTCGGCGCCGGCCATGCCGACAAGACCCAGATCCAGGCGATGCTGAAGATCCTGCTGCCGAAGGCCGACCCGAAGAGCACCGACGCCGCCGACGCGCTCGCCATCGCCATCACCCACGCGCATCACCGGGGCAGCGCGGCGATCGCGGCGCGGATGAAGGTGGCGGGATGATGAATGTGTTGGTTTGTATCAGGGGTAACGGTGGGCGCAGGCTGCTCCCTCTCCCGCTTGCGAGGGAGGGTTGGGGAGGGGGCAGGGTCTTGTTGTCCGGAGGCGCGGCGGCCCCCACCCGCCGCACCTCGGCGCGCGAGGGCGCTGCCGGTTGCGTCGACCTCCCCCGCAAGCGGGGGAGGTGAAAGAGCTATCCATGATCGGCAAGCTCAAGGGTCTCATCGACTCCTATGGCGAGGATTACGTCATCCTCGATGTCGGCGGCGTCGGCTATCAGGTGCATTGCGCGTCGCGCACGTTGCAGGCGCTGCCGTCGCCGGGCGAGGCGGCGGTGCTGGCGATTGAGACCTATGTGCGCGAGGACCAGATCAAGCTGTTCGGATTTCGCACCGATCACGAGCGCGAGTGGTTTCGCCTGTTGCAGACGGTGCAGGGCGTCGGCGCGCGGGTGGCGCTCGCGGTGCTCGGCACGCTGTCGCCGGCCGATCTCGCCAACGCCATTGCCTTGCGCGACAAGGCGTCGGTTGCGCGCACGCCCGGCGTCGGCCCGAAGGTCGCCGAACGCATCGTGACTGAGTTGAAGGACAAGGCACCGTCCTTCGCCAATGTCGATCCTGCGGTGGTGCATCTCGCCGGCGCGATCGATGACCGCCGCGCGCCGGGTCCGGTGGCGGATGCGATCTCTGCGCTGGTCAATCTCGGCTACGGTCAGCCTCAGGCGGCGGCTGCGGTTGCGGCCGCCTCGCGCAGCGCCGGCGAGACAGCGGAGACCGCGCAACTGATCCGGCTCGGACTGAAGGAATTGGCGCGGTGAGAGTACTGATGGTTCATGCGATTGCCCCGGTGACGGAGCGCTCCCTCTCCCGCTTGCGGGGGAGGGTTGGGGTGGGGGCATCGAGGGTGGGGGCATCTGCCGGCGAGCCGTTATGGCGTGACAGCCCCCTCCCGGCGAGCTTCGCTCGCCGACCTCCCCCGCAAGCGGGAGAGGTGAAGACCGATCGGGGCCTGGCGTGCCCATGACCACGCCCTCCCGCATCGTCACGCCCGAGCGCCGCGCCGATGATGTCGGTGACACCGCGCTGCGGCCGCAAAAGCTGGCCGAGTTCGTCGGGCAGGCGCAGGCCCGCGCCAACCTGCAGATCTTCATCGATGCCGCCCGTAAACGAAAAGAGGCGCTCGACCACGTGCTGTTCGTCGGCCCCCCCGGTCTCGGCAAGACCACGCTGGCGCAGATCGTCGCGCGCGAACTCGGCGTCGGCTTCCGCGCCACCTCCGGCCCGGTGATCGCCAAGGCCGGCGATCTCGCGGCGCTTCTGACCAATCTCGAAGAGCGCGACGTGCTGTTCATTGATGAAATCCATCGTCTTTCGCCGGCGGTGGAGGAGGTGCTGTATCCGGCGATGGAGGATTTCCAGCTCGACCTCATCATCGGCGAAGGTCCGGCGGCGCGCTCGGTCAAGATCGAGCTGGCGAAGTTCACGCTGGTCGGCGCCACCACGCGCGCGGGGCTGCTCACCAATCCGCTGCGCGACCGCTTCGGAATTCCGGTACGCCTGAATTTCTACACCATCGATGAGTTGGAGAAGATCGTCAGCCGCGGCGCGCGCGTGCTCGAAGTCGGCATGACGGCGGACGGCGCCAACGAGATCGCCCGCCGCGCCCGCGGTACTCCGCGCATCGCCGGTCGGCTGTTACGCCGGGTGCGCGACTTCGCGTCCGCCGCGGATGCGTCCGCCATCGATCGCAGGATCGCCGATCACGCGCTCGGCGCGCTGGAAGTCGATGCCGCGGGGCTCGATGCCATGGACCGCCGCTATCTCACCACCATCGCGCTGAACTACGGCGGCGGGCCTGTGGGTGTGGAAACCATGGCGGCGGCGCTGTCGGAGCCGCGCGACGCCATCGAGGACATCATCGAGCCGTTTCTGATTCAATGCGGCTATCTGCAGCGGACCCCGCGCGGACGGCTGCTCACCGCGCACGCCTTCCGCCATCTCGGCCTGACTGAGCCCTCGCGCGATCCGGCGCAGTTCGGATTGTTTGGGCAGGACGAAGATCAATGAATGCTCGCCCCATGAACGCGCCGCCGCAGGCCGAACAGCTCGACGGTATCATCCGCGACGGCAAGCATCACATGCGGATTCGCGTGTATTACGAGGACACCGATTTTACCGGTCGCGTCTATCACGCCAATTATCTGCGCTTCATGGAGCGCGGGCGCAGCAACTACCTGCGCCTGCTCGGCGCCGATCAACGCGCGCTGTTCGACGAGGCCGAAAGCGAAGCGCCGGGCTTTGCGTTCGTGGTGCGCTCGATGCAACTCGATTTCATCAAGCCCGCGCATATGGACGAGGTGCTCGACATCGTGACCCGGCCGCTGGAGGTTCGCGGCGCCTCGATCACCTTGCATCAGGAGGTGCGGCGCGGCGACGTGCTGCTGCTGGATGCGAAGGTGAAGGTGGCGTTCGTTTCCGGCGGGCAGGCGAGGCCGATACCGAAGCCGCTGCGCCTGGCGATGAAGGCGGATCAAGTCTGATCACCGGCGATCACGTTCGCAGGATCGCGTGGTCCGCGGCGCGATCATGTCTCGCCGGAACCCGCCGGTCGCTGGCGAGTTGCCTCGCATGCATCAGCTTGCATGCAACGATTGGAGCGCGCCATGCCCAGGATCACCCCCTTCCTTTGGTTCGATACCCAGGCCGAGGAAGCTGCGAAATTCTATGTCTCGGTGTTCGACAATTCGAGGATCGTCGAAACGACGTATTACGGCGAAGGCAGTTCGAAGCCGGCCGGGACCGTGCTGACCATAGAGTTCGAGCTCGACGGCACCCGCTTCCTGGCGTTGAACGGCGGACCGCATTTCCAGTTCAGCGAAGCGACCTCGTTCAGCATCGACTGCAAGTCGCAGGACGAGATCGACTACTACTGGAACAAGCTCACCGCCGGCGGCGGCGGCCCGCTCAAGGGGGGCTGGCTCAAGGACAGGTTTGGCGTGTCATGGCAGGTGGTGCCCGATATGATGCCGCGCCTGTTGCAGGATCCGGATCGCGCCAAGGCCAGCCGCGCCATAAAGGCGATGCTGAAGATGAAAAAGATCGTCATTGCCGATATCGAGGCGGCTGCGAACGGAACGGTTAACGCCTGAGGCGGCGCTGTCCGCATGCATGTCGATCGGCTGATGGAAAGCGATCGGGCGCAGACCTATCTTACATAGAAGATGCAGGCGGCGATCACCAGCAGCGACGTCACCGCCATGACATGTGCGAACAGGTGCGCGAGCGCGCCGGAAAACGTCCGCTTTGTTGCATCGGTCATGATATCCCCGCGATTTGCTTTGGCCGACGGTTTTTGGCCGGGATGGTTTTGGCATGACTCATCGCGGCGCGAATTGCGCGAGCCAGAATCGGAATCGATGTACGCGGAACGCCCCTTGGAATGCTGCGGCCGCATTTGTCCCCACGGCCGAAGCAATGATGCGAGCGTGATCAAGCAATGCGGCAGGAATTTGTTTGCGAAGAAACGCGCGCGATGCGCTTGCATCTTGTCTGGCGGCGCGTGACAGCGTCCGTTGCGCGCCATCGTCTCATCATGCGCGGTGCTGCAAGCGCTCGCTCCTGATGGTCCCGCGCCTTCCCTTCTGCTTATAGAGGATGTTCACATGGGTCATCCGGGTGAGGATGCCTTCGCTTGCCAGTCGTCAGCCGGTCGGCAATAGGCAATATCCGACAAGATCGATACACGCATGGGCGCCGGCGCTGCCGCCGCATCAAGGAGACCATGATGTCGTTGACGCTCTATCTCCATCCGCTGTCGTCCTATTGCCACAAGGTGCTGATCGGGCTCCATGAGAACGCGACGCCGTTTACGGCCGCGTCAGTCGATCTCGGCGATCCGGACGAGCGCGCCGTGCTGCTGAAGCTGTGGGGTATCGGCAAGTTTCCGGTGTTGCAGGATGCCGCGCGCGGCAAGGTGGTGCCGGAATCCAGCATCATCATCGAATACCTTGATCGGTATTATCCGGGCGCAACGCGGTTCGTGCCGGAGGATTACGATGTCGCGCGTGAGGTGCGGCTGAAAGATCGCTTCTATGACCTGCACATCCATAACCACATGCAGAAGGTGGTCGGCGACCGGCTGCGGCCCGCGGGCAGCAAGGACCCGCAGGGCGTGGAGGATGCAAAGACCCGGATGCGCGCCGCCTACGATATCGCCGAGCGCGAGATGGCATCCCGCCGCTGGGCCGCCGGCGACGATTTCTCCATGGCGGATTGCGCGGCCGCGCCGGCGCTGTTCTATGCCGCCAAGGTGCTGCCGTATGCGGACAGCCATCCCCATCTTGCCGCCTACCTGGAGCGGCTCAAGGCGCGGCCGTCCTATGCCCGCGTGCTGAGGGACGCCGAGCCGTACTTCCATATGTTTCCCCAGGGCGACCAGGCAGAGGGCGCCTGAGAGGCCGGCTTGCGCGCCGAAAAATTTTTGCGGGGCCGGGCCGGGCGGAAAGATTGGTCGGCCTCCGGGCTGAGCCGAACGAAACCAGTGACGTCCCTCCGCGCCTCATGTAAACATCATTCACATGAGCTGGCGCAAGGACCATCGCCGCCCCGAGCGCGGCTACCATCACGGTAATCTGAAGGAAGCGCTGTTACAGGCGGCGCTCGGCCTGATCGCGGAGAAGGGACCGGCGGGTTTCACCTTCGCCGATGCCGCGCGGTCGGCCGGCGTCAGCCCGGCGGCTCCCTACCGGCATTTCCGCGACCGCGACGAATTGCTGGCGAGCATCGCGCAGCGCGGCTTCGAGCAGTTCGAGGCGGTGTTGACGAAAGCCTGGGATGATGGCCGCCCCGACACCGTCAGCGCGTTCGAGCGCGTCGGCCGTGCCTATCTTGCCTTCGCCCGCAACGAGCCTGCCTATTATTCGGCGATGTTCGAATCGGGCGTGCCGGTCGACGTCAATCCGATGCTGTCGGCTGCGAGCGAACGCGCCTTCGCCATCATCCGCGCGGCGGCGGAACGGCTCGCCGCGCTGACGCCGCCGGGCGTCGCCCGGCCGCCGGCGCTGATGATGGCGCTGCACATCTGGTCGATGTCGCACGGCATTGCCTCGTTGTTCGGCCGCGGCGATGCGGCGCGCCGCAAGCTGCCGATGTCCGCCGAAGACCTGCTTGAGGCCGGCGTGCTGATTTATCTGCGCGGGCTCGGCTTTCCCGCCGAGCGCAAGCCGCCGAATGAGGCGGCTCGACCTGAACCGCCGCCGGAACCTGGGCCGCCGCGGGGACCGTGGGGTCACAAATCCGCGACCTGACCGCGCGGGCGCGTCCATTCGGAGGCCGGTCTGATCCGTCGCCGCATGCGTGATACGGCCAAAATCTTCTGGCGGATCGTCTTTTTACCCCGGGACAGCTCGGAGACCGGACGGCGCCAATGTGATGGGTCGTCACAATCGGGAACCGCGCGTCCATTAACACCGCTGTTTCCGGGCCATTCCGCGCTTGACAAAATCCCTTAATGATCTACTTATGTAAATGTTATTTACATTCACGCGGCATGACGCCGTTCATGGAGAAGGCCATGGCCCAAACCGCTGACTACGACCGTTGGAACGGCCCCAACCACATGCAGGGCCAAGGTTGCTACCCCTATTCCCGCTTCATGAACGCGCCGTGGCATCCGCTTCGGATCGTCCTGATCGTGCTGGGTTTCATGGTGTGGTGGCCGATCGGTCTCGCGATTCTCTTCTTCACACTCGGGAGCAGGAAAATGGGTTGCTGGAGCAACGATCGTTTCGAAAACAAGATGCAGCGGATGCAGTACAAGATGGAGCGGATGCGCGATCACATGGAGCGCAGGGGCTTCGGCTTCACCGGCTTCGGTGCGCCTTCCAGCGGCAACCGCGCCTTCGACGAGTATCGCATGGAGACGCTGCGGCGGCTCGAGGAGGAGCAAAAGGAATTCAAGAGTTTCCTGGAGCGGCTGCGCCACGCCAAGGACAAGGAAGAGTTCGATGCCTTCATGGCGCAGCATCGCACCCGTCCGACGCCGTCCAACGATCAGTCCCAAGGTCAATAATCGAGACTGGGGTCTTTCACCGTTTCACGGAAACGGTGAAAGACCCGGGTTTCCGATTTGACGCGTTTTCTTCACGCGAACCGGATTCCACTTCGCTCGAAAACGCCATGGTAAATCGAGATCGATAACTGCGCGCGGATATCATCGGCTTTGGTGCCGCCACAACGTTCGACGCCGACATCACCGCCCGCCTGTCCGACAGGCGGGCGGTTTTTGCGCGCGCACCGAAGCGAGTCCGTTCGCGCCGCGGCTCGCCTCGCAAGGCACAGCGAAACAAAGCGATTTCACGGGGGAATATCTTTTTGGTAACCCGGTTTTAACCAAGATTAGCGCTTGGTTACAGTCGTGAAGCCGCGCCGGCAGCCCTCGTTTTGACACGTTGGCGGGGGATGCAGGACCCGCCTTTGGACGGGCCCTCCATGTGACTCAACGGGGTTTTCGCGTTGGCGCTTTACGCCGCGCGCGATGCATGGCTGCGAAACCGGCGGCGGAACCGGCGGCGGAGCCGCTCCGGGTCAATAGGGGATATCTTGCGTTGAGAGGACACTGCTCATGAATCCGGCCGACGTGGCGCAGTCCGCCTTGCCCCTCGCCTCAGCCGACGTGTCGCTGATTACGCTTTTTTTCCACGCTCACTGGATCGTGAAGGCGGTCATGCTGGGCCTTTTGGGCTGCTCGGTGTGGGTCTGGGCGATCGCGATCGACAAGACGTTTCTCTACGCCCGGACCAAACGCGCGATGGACCGCTTCGAGCAGGCTTTCTGGTCGGGGGAGTCGATCGAGGATCTGTACCGGACGCTGTCGGCCAAGCCGACGCAGTCGATGGCCGCCTGTTTCGTGGCGGCGATGCGCGAGTGGAAACGCTCTTTCGAAAGCCAGGCGCGTTCGTTCGCCGGACTTCAGATGCGGATCGAGAAGGTGATGAACGTCTCGATCGCCCGCGAGATCGAACGGCTGGAACGGCGGCTGCTGGTGCTCGCGACGGTCGGTTCGGCCGGCCCCTTCGTCGGGCTGTTCGGCACCGTGTGGGGCATCATGTCGAGCTTCCAGTCGATCGCCGCGTCGAAGAATACCTCGCTCGCGGTGGTGGCGCCGGGAATCGCCGAAGCGCTGTTCGCAACGGCGGTCGGCCTTATCGCCGCCATTCCGGCGACTATTTTCTATAATAAGTTCACTTCGGAAGTGAATCGTCAGGCTCAGCGGCTTGAGGGTTTCGCCGACGAGTTTTCCGCGATCCTGTCGCGCCAGATCGACGAGAGGACGTGAGGGTCAAAGACATGAAAACGGAGGGTCGATCATGTCGATGAATCCGGCAGCGGCTTCTTCCGGCGGCGGTGGACGGCGCGGGCGGCGGCGATCCCAGCCGATGGCCGAGATCAACGTTACGCCGATGGTCGACGTCATGCTGGTGCTTTTGATCATCTTCATGGTGTCGGCGCCGCTCCTGACGGTAGGGGTACCGCTCGATCTGCCGCAAACCCAGGCCAAGAGCCTCGAGCAGGACAAGACGCCGCTGCAGTTGTCGGTGGACATAAAGGGACGGATCTTCATCAACGACACCGAAGTCACGATGGAGGAACTGATCCCGAAATTGACGGCGATCACCGAGACGCGCGGCGGCCATGACGAGCGTATTTTCATGCGTGCCGACAAGAAGGCCGACTACGGAACGGTGGCCCGGGTCATGGGCAAGCTGTCGGGCGCCGGCTTCAAGCGTCTGGCGCTGGTCACCGAGGTGGATCAAGGATCGTAGTGGAGTGAGTTTGGCATCCGGTACCCGCGTTGGACGTGCGAACTTTGGGGCACTAGCTTGAAGCTCAAGGTCGACAAGACACTGGCGGCGTCGATCGCCCTGCACGTCCTCGTGATCGGGTGGGGTCTGGTGTCGTTTTCGTCGAAGGCCTTGGAGTCGGTGCCGGAGGAATCCCTGCCGGTCGACATCATCTCCGCCGACCAGCTCGCCCATGTGACGGCGGGCATGAAGACCGGCAAGAAGGAAAACCCGAAACCGCTGGTCGAGAAGGTTGCCGACCCTACGCCGCCGCCGGAGGACACTGTCGGCAAGATCGACGACAAGAAGCCTCCGGTCGTGACCGAGACCTCGCCGCCACCGGCGCCGAAGCCCATGAAGAAGCCGGTCGAGAAGAAGCCGGATCCGCCCAAGCCCGTCGTCGAGAACAAGCCGAAGCAGGAACCGAAGCCGATCGAAAAGAAACCCGACCCGCCGAAGGTCGATCCGATCGCGGAGGCGCTGAAGAAGGAAGAAGCCAAGAAGCCCAAGCCGAAGCAGCAGGCCAAGGCCGCCACGCCCAGGCCCGAAAAGCCGAAGGCCGAGCGAGTCTTCGACGAGTCGAAAATCGCGGCGCTGCTGGACAAGCGCGATCCAACGCGCCGTTCGGTCGCCGGCGCCACGCTGAATTCGAACGCCGCGCTCGGCCTTGCCCACGGCAAGTCTGCCGATAATTCCGCGACATGGGGGGCGATGTTTCGCAGCCAGGTCGAGCGCTGCTGGAAGAAGCCGTACGGTGGCCTAGAGGCGCGAACAACGCAGGCCATCTTTTCGATCAAGCTGAAGCGCGACGGCACGCTGGAGACGACGCCGGTCGCGGTCAGCAATCCGACCACGCCATACTTCCGTGTCTATCAGGAGAGCGCAATGCGCGCGATCATCGAATGCCAGCCGTACAATCTGCCTGCACAGTTTTTCGATGAGTGGAAATTTTTCGAGCCGGTGTTCACCGAGAATCAGACCTAACGGTGCAACCGTTTGTGCCCAGGGCGAGTGGAATGACGAAAGACAGCAGGTTTCCGAAAATGCCGATCTATTTCTCGCGCCGCGAACTGATCGCCGGCGGCAGCGCGATCGGATTCGCGCTTGCTGGAGGCCTCGCTTTCGGGCAGACGCGCGTAGAGGTGCCGGGCGGCGAATATGCGCCAATTCCGATCGCCATTCCGAACTTCGTCGCCGGTTCGCCGTCGGACAGCGAAGTCGGCGTCGGCGTTGCGCAGGTCATCACCAATAACCTCAAGCGCAGCGGATTGTTCGCGCCGATCGATCAGGCCGCGTATATCGAGAAGATCACCAATATCGACGTGCCGCCGCAGTTCGCCAACTGGAAGGCCATCAACGCGCAGGCGCTGGTGACCGGACGCATGACGCGTCAGGGCGACGGGCGGCTCAAGGCCGAGTTTCGCCTGTGGGACGTCGCGACCGGCCAGCAGCTTGCGGGCCAGCAATATTTCACCTCGCCCGAATACTGGCGGCGGATCGCGCACATCATCTCGGATCAGATCTATGAGCGATTGACCGGCGAAAAGGGCTATTTCGACAGCCGGGTGGTGTTCGTCGACGAGAGCGGGCCGGCGCAGCACCGCATCAAGCGTCTGGCCCTGATGGATCAGGACGGCGCCAACGTGCGTTATCTCACGCGCGGCGCCGACCTCGTGATCACCCCGCGCTTTTCGCCGTCGACCCAGGAAATCACCTACATGGAATTCGGGCAGGGCGATCCGCGGGTCTATCTGTTCAACATCGAGACCGGGCAGCGCGAAATCGTCGGCAACTTTCCCGGCATGTCATTCGCCCCGCGTTTTGCACCCGATGGCCAACGCATCATCATGAGTCTGCAGCAGGGCGGCAACGCCAACCTGTTCGTGATGGATCTTCGCTCGAAGTCGACGACGCGCCTGACCGACACGCTGGCCATCGACACCTCGCCGTCCTATTCGCCCGATGGCGGCCGCATCTGTTTCGAGTCGGATCGCGGCGGCAAACCCCAAATCTACATCATGGCTGCGACGGGCGGGGCGGCGCAGCGCATCTCCTTTGGCGACGGCACCTATTCGACCCCGGTCTGGTCGCCGCGCGGCGATTATATCGCATTCACCAAGCAGGGCGGCGGCGAGTTTTCCATCGGCATCATCAAGCCGGACGGCTCGGGCGAGCGGATCCTGACCTCGGGATTTCACAACGAAGGGCCGACCTTCGCGCCGAACGGCCGGGTCCTGATGTTCTTTCGCGACCCCGGCGGCAACAGCGGGCCGTCGCTCTATACCATCGACATCTCCGGCCGCAATGAATTGAAGGAACCCACGCCCGGTTTCGCATCCGATCCGGCATGGTCGCCCCTGCTTTCATAGTCCCGGGCGCGTCGTCCTGCATGCAGCCCCGCAGCCCGGATCGCCACACCGAGTGAATTGACATTGGCGACCCGTTCGGGGGGCGCGTTCGGGGCGCGAATGTTAAATTCGAGGCTATGCCGGCCACGTATATTTGCTAGGGGTTCCCCGCCCTTAACATTCGCAAGAAGGTTCGCGGAAACGAGGCGCGAAAGTTCGCTAGCCTGCTGATTCGGGGAGACAAATCCCGTTTTTCGATGATTGGCTCAACGTCTCGCTAACGATGTTCGCTCAGAAAGGCTTCACCGGCACTCGGTAACACTGTGCATCCGGAAAAAGGATGCGCACGCACCCGATGCAATTGGCCGATCACCATCGCGATCCCGATACGATGTCGCCAGCGATATATGCGGCGCTCGTAGGGTCGCTATTTCAGAACCCGGCGCCGATGTTCGCCGGAGCGGTTTGCGCGGCGATCGCCGCCACCATGACCGCATTGAAAACCGGCAATCATCTGCTGTGGCCGTGCGCGGTGCTCCTGGTCCTCATCGGCGCGCTCCGCAGCTTCGATATGATGAAATACAAGCGCCGCCGCTCGGAGCTGACCGCGACCGAGGCAACGCGCTGGGAGATCAGGTACCAGACCGGAGCGGTGCTTTACGCGATCGTGCTCGGCGCGTGGTGCGCCATCGCTCTTCTAATGACTGACGATGCTGTTGCGCATATGATCTGCATCTCGGTCACCACGGGATACGTGGCGGCCGGCGCCGGCCGCGCCTACGGGCGCCCGTGGATTTTCCATCTGCAGATTCTGCTGACCAGCGGACCGATGGCGGCAGCGATGGCGTTGCGCGCCGACCCCTACTATGTCGGGACGGCCCTTCTCACCGTGCTGTATTTCCTCGGCCTGGAGAGGATCACGACAAGGCTGCAGGCGATTTTCGTTCGCGCGCTGATCGCGCGCGAGCGCGAAGCGGCGCTCGCCGGCCAGTTCGACACCGCGCTGAACAATATGCCTCATGGCCTGTGCATGTTCGGCGCAGACGGTCGTCTCGGCGTGATGAATTACCGCTTCAGCGAAATGATGCGTCTCCCCGACGGTTTCGTGCATCGCAACGTCGGTGCGGCAGAGGTCATCGCGGCATGCGTAGCAGCGGGAGCGATGTCATCCGAAAACGGAAAGACGATCATCTCGGAGGTCGAGAATTCGCTGGACGGGGCTATCGTGACCGCCGACGCGGATACGGAACACGGTCGGGCACTGTCGTGGACGTTCCAGCCGATGGCCTGCGGCGGCACGGTCATTCTCGTCGAGGACATCACGGAGCGGCGCGAGGCGGAAGCGAGAATCAGCCATCTCGCCCGCTTCGATTCGCTCACGGAACTGCCCAACAGACTGAGCTTTCGCGACGAAATCGAACGCCTGCTGGCTTTCTCGAACAGCGAGTCGCGGTTGTCGGCGTTGCTGTTCATCGACCTCGATCAATTCAAGCAGATCAACGATACCCTCGGCCATCCCTGCGGCGATCGCCTGTTATGCATCGTTGCCGACCGGCTGCGCGGGATGCTGCGCCCGGAGGATTTCGTCGCGCGTTTCGGCGGTGATGAATTCGTCATATTCCAACAGAACATCCGGTCAGCGGAGGAGGCGGCCACGCTGTCGCGCCGCGTCGTCGAGCGGCTGACCGAGAGATACGAGGTCGATCACCACCTGGTCGAGATCGGCGCGAGCATCGGCATCGCGCTGACGTCGCCGGGCGTCACAGCCGACAACCTTCTCAAGAACGCCGACATGGCGCTCTATCGCGCCAAGGCCGACGGCCGCGGAACCTTCTGCTTCTTCCGTAACGAGATGGCGGAAATCGTCGAAGCGCGTCGAGTCCTCGAACTCGATCTGCGCAAGGCGTTGGCCAACGAACAGTTCGAGCTGTTCTATCAGCCGCTGGTCAACCTGAGGTCGGGACGGATCACCACTTGCGAGGCGCTGCTGCGCTGGAATCATCCGACGCGCGGAACCGTCTCCCCGATGGACATCATTCCGGTAGCGGAGGAGATGGGTCTCATCATCGATCTCGGCCGCTGGATTTTGCGCAAGGCCTGCATGGAATGCATGACGTGGCCGGACGCCGTCAGCGTCGCCGTCAATTTTTCGTCACAGCAGTTCCACCAGCGCGACATCCTGAGCGAAGTTCGTTACGCGCTGGAGGTGTCCGGTCTTCCCGCGCACCGTCTGGAAATCGAAATCACGGAATCGTCCTTGCTGCGCAACACCGACTGGACGCGGGACGCGCTGACGCAGTTGCGCTCGGCAGGCGTGAGGATTTCGCTCGACGACTTCGGCACGGGTTATTCGAGCCTCAGCTATCTGCACAACTTCCCGCTTCAGAAGGTCAAGATCGACCGCTCGTTCCTCGATGGGATCGAGGCGGACCGGCCGCTGACGCTGCTCCGCGGCGTGGCACGTCTGAGCGCAGATCTCGGCATGTCCGTCGTCGTCGAAGGCATTGAAACCAACGAGCAGCTCGAACTCATCAGTGCGGACGGCACTGTGTCGGAAGCGCAGGGCTATCTGTTCAGCCGCCCGGTGGCCGCGGCGCGGATTCGCCAGCTTCTGGATGCCTCACATGGACGGCATTTGCGTGGCGACAATGTGAAGGTGCTACCGTCCCGGTCTATCGCTTGAAATTTTCTCCTCCAATTCGCCCGCCTCGAATTGAAAATCTTCTAATCCCGGTGAAATGGAATTGTTAAGATCGATACGAAATAAAATAACAAGGAGGAGACGAATTAACTCTAATGCTTCGTTATCTTTGCAATATGTTAGCAAAGCGCTAACCTTTGGCCGTCGGCTGGGATTCAAAATGGATCGGGGGTGTTCCAATGGGTTCAGCTCAACAGGTGGCGGCCAAGCCGGCGGAACGCGGGATCGAGCTTCTCGATCGCATCGATTATCGTCTGATGGAGACGCCCGCGGACCGGGACATCATCTACCGCCTTCGATATCGCGCCTATCTGAAAGAAGCCGCGATCGACCCTAACCCGGATCGCAGGATCACCGATCGTTTCGACGACATGCCGAACTCCTGGATTTTCGGCGTCTATCTGGACGGCGCGCTGGCCAGCTCCATTCGCCTCAGCATTTCATCGCCGGAATATCCGCTTTGTCCGTCGGTGGACGTGTTTCAGGATTACCTCCAGCCGGAGGTGGATCGGGGCAAGGTCATGGTTGATCCGACCCGCTTTGTCGCGGATCCGGAAATCGCGGGACGATTTCCCGAACTGCCCTACCTCACGCTCCGGCTCTGCTTCGTCGCCTGCAACTTCTTCAATGCCGATCTCGGTCTGGCCACCGTTCGTCCCGAGCACCGCACCTTCTATACGCGGCTGTTCAATCACCAGCCGCTAAGCCCGCCTCGCGTCTATCCGGGCCTGATCAAGCCGATTTGCCTGATGGCGGTCGATTTTCCGGCGTCCCGCGAAAAGGTTTTCGCCCGCTATCCTTATCTGCGTTCAAGTTATTTCGAACGTCGGATGTTGTTTGAGCGTGGATCCGGCGCCTTGGCCCCGGCGCTGACCGGTTCCGCGCTTCCGTTCGCCCGCGCCTCGATCGTCCCGAAGTCTTGATCCTGTTCCTTGTCGGACGACGGTGCGATGCCCGATCGCCGTGAATTCTGAAGCGGCTGCGGACGTGCGCCGGGCGGGAAAACCGCTGCCGGTTCACCGTCACGCCACATTTCCAACCCATTAACCATGCGGGCGCTTCTTCCGAAAAAAATGGCATTTGATGCAGTCGGGCAACGTCTCATCAAGGTTGACGGAACGTTCGCTTAACCATCGCGCTGTAGAGCGGATGACAGTTGGAAAAACGTGAGCGTGGAGGCTCCGGAATGTTAGATCAGAAGCGAATGCTCCGGGGATTGAAGCTGGCTGCCGTGCTCGCCGTGGCGTTGTCGATGGGGGCTTGCGCCAACAAGAATCCTCTGGACGGGAGCGCGATGGCCAATGCCGCGACCCCCGGCAGCCAGCAGGATTTCGTGGTCAACGTCGGCGACCGCGTCTTCTTCGATAGCGACCAGACCAATCTCTCGCCACAGGCGATCACGACGCTGGAGAAACAGGCGCGCTGGCTGCAGACCTACAATCGCTATTCCTTCACGATCGAGGGCCATGCCGACGAGCGCGGCACCCGCGAATACAACATTGCGCTCGGCGCACGCCGCGCGCAGACGGTTCGGGCCTTCCTTGCATCGCGCGGCATCGACCCGAGCCGGATGCGGACCATTTCATACGGCAAGGAGCGCCCGGTTGCGGTCTGCAACGACGTCTCCTGCTGGTCCCAGAACCGCCGCGCCGTCACGGTGCTGAACGCCAGTTCCTGACGTTTCCCGCATGTCGATTCCGGCCGGCGCCTTCGAGGCGCCGGTTCTGTTTCGGACGGAACCCAAGACCATCCAGACCAAGACCATCCAAGACCAAGACCAAGAAAACGTCTGTGGCGTTTTCGAGCGAAGCATGTCCTCACGCTTGAACCGGGGATGGATACCGTTTCGCGTGAAGAAAACGCGTCAAATCAAAACCGTAGACCGGCCTCCGATTCCATCGGCAGCGGAATGGCTCAGAGATGAGACTGGCCGGGACGGAAGATCGTCGTAAAGTGATTGCCGGTGTTGGACCAAGTCACATTTTCGGCGCAGTCGGGTTTTCAATGGATGCGCTTTCGATGTGACGTTCATTTCAATCGTCAGGCCAAAATGTCATCCATAGCCTCGAGGCTTGCGCGCGCAGCGGCCGTTGCCGCCGTGCTTGCGCTGTCGTCACCCGCATTCGCGCAATACGATGGCGACCCTGAAATCCGCATTCAGCAGCTTGAAGATCAGCTCAGAACGCTGACCGGGCAGAACGAGGAATTGCAACACCGCAACAAGCTGCTCGAGCAGCAATTGCAGCAGCTCCAGCCTGGAGCCGCGCCGTCGGGCGTCGCCGCCGCCGCTCCGCCGCCGCAACCGGGTCCGGGGTACAGCCAGCCGGGCTACGATCAGCAGGGAGGTCAGGCGCCCGCCGTTCAGGAGCAGGCTGTGACCGTGCCCGCGCAAGGCCATCGCGGCGATGCCTTCGATCCCAGCCAGAATCCCAACGCGCCGGGCGCTCCTCGCGCGCTGGGCGGTGGTCGGATGCCGCTGCCCGCTGAAGCCGTCGATGCGCCCGGCGGCCGGGAGGCTGGCGCCCCGCTCGATCTCGCCAATACCGGTTCCCGCCGTCCGGGATACTATCCGCCCGAATCCGCTCCGTCCAATACCGGGGGCTTGACCACCCTGCCGCCTTCGGCGTCGCCGCGCGACGAGTTCGATCTGGGCATCGGTTACATGGAGCGCAAGGATTATGCACTCGCCGAGGAAACCATGCGCAATTTCACCCAGAAATACCCGTCCGATGCGCTGACCGGCGATGCGCAGTACTGGCTCGGTGAAAGCCTGTTTCAGCGCCAGAAATATCGCGACGCGGCCGAAGCTTTCCTCGGCGTCACCACGAAGTACGATAGTTCGCCGAAGGCGGCCGATGCGTTGCTGCGGCTCGGACAATCGCTGGCCGCGCTGAAGGAAAAGGAGGCCGCCTGCGCCGCGCTCGGCGAAGTCACGCGCAAATATCCCCGCGCTTCCGCCGGGGTGAAGCAGGCCGTGGACCGCGAGCAGAAGCGGGTGAAGTGCTGAAGAACGAGCCCCGCGCCTGATTCCATCAGCGGCGCAAAGGCTCTAAACATTGCGGCATGATCGAGGACGACGCCTCGCCGATTTTGGCAACGGAAGCCAAGCTTTTGTTTGCGGACTGGAAAGCGGCCCGCGCGCTCGTCCTCGCCGTGTCCGGCGGCCCGGATTCGATGGCGCTGATGTGGCTTGCGGCGCGCTGGCGGCGCGGTCTGAAATGCGGCCCCGATCTGATTGCGGTCACCGTCGATCATGGCTTGCGGCGCGAAGCGGCGCGCGAGGCACGCAATGTGAAGCAACTCGCCAGGTCTCTTGGCATTTCTCATCGCACCTTGCGCTGGATCGGCAAGAAGCCGGCGACCGGCCTGCCCGCAGCCGCGCGCGAGGCGCGATACGCGCTGCTGTTCAAGACGGCGCGGTCCCATGGCGCCAGCCACGTTCTGACCGCGCATACCTTGGACGATCAGGCCGAGACGGTGTTGATGCGGATATCGCGCGGCAGCGGCATTGCCGGCCTGTCCGCCATGGCGCGCGAAACCTCGCGTGAGGGGGCCGCCCTGGCCCGCCCGTTGCTGCATGTCCCGAAGTCGCGGCTGATCGCGACGCTCGGAAAAGCCGGAATCGGCTATGCGGAGGACCCGACCAACCGCGACGTCAGCTTCACGCGGCCCCGCTTGCGCGCGCTGATGCCGGCGCTGGCGAACGAAGGATGCGACGCCCGCAACCTGGCGCGGCTGGCGTGGCGTCTGGCGCGGGCTAATATGGCGCTCGAACTTCTTGTCGACGGCGCCGAGCGCTATCTGGCGTTGCGGGATCGCGCCGCGCACCATTCAGGTTTTCAGGCAAGCGCCTTTGCCGCCCTGTCCGAGGAGATCAGGGTTCGGTTGCTGTTGCGGGCGATCGGTCGCGTCGGCTGCGAAGGATCGGTCGAACTGGGCAAGGTCGAGTCCCTTCTGGCGGCTCTTGATCGCGCGGCGGCGGATAACGTCGCCGCGGGGCGTCGGATTCTGCTGAGGCGGACATTGGCGGGAGCGCTGGTGACGCTCACCGCCGAGCGGATCACCGTTGAGCCGGCGCCGCCGCGGCGCCGACAGGGCTGACGCGGCAGGGCCTTGCGAGGGCGGCGCGTTAACCGTCGCGCAAAACGCCGCGTCATGACGAGCCGGAAAAGGGTTATATATTCTATATTGCGCCAGGTTCCATATGAGGCCTGCGTGCATCGGCGATCATGCGCCTAACTGAAGCGTGAAGGGCCATGCCGATCGCCTGAGCCCGTTGAAAGGTGAAGCGGATCAAAGAGGTGACAGAACCCGGCCCCGCGGCGCTGAAATGCCTTGTAGCTGAAATGCCTTGTAAACGTATCCCGGCCGAATAGGTTTAAATTTGACGAGAGTCTCGCGCGGTTCCCTTGGCAGCGGCAATCGTCGCGCCTAGATTGTATACGTGTCGGCAACCCTTATCTGTTGAGTCGATGCAGGGACATCCGGCTGCGATCCGCGCGGCCCCGAAGGAAAATCGATGAACGCCAATATGCGCAACTTCGCCCTCTGGGTCATCATTGTCTTGCTCCTGTTGGCATTGTTCACGCTGTTCCAGAATCCTGGCCATCATACGGCCGCGCAGGATATCTCGTTCTCGCAGTTGCTGACCGAAGTCGATCAGAACAATGTCCGCGACGTCGTGATCCAGGGGCAGGAGATCCACGGCACCTTCACCAACGGCTCCAACTTCCAGACCTATGCGCCGGCCGATCCGGGACTGGTCAAGAAGCTCTATGACGCCAAGGTGCAGATCACCGCGAAGCCGCCCGGCGACGCCGTACCGTGGTTCGTTTCGCTGCTGATTTCGTGGCTGCCCTTCATCGCGCTGATCGGCGTGTGGATTTTCCTGTCGCGCCAGATGCAGGGCGGCGCCGGCAAGGCGATGGGGTTCGGCAAGTCGCGCGCCAAGATGCTGACCGAGGCCCACGGCCGCGTCACCTTCGAGGATGTGGCGGGCGTCGATGAGGCCAAGCAGGATCTGCAGGAGATCGTCGAGTTCCTGCGCGACCCCGGCAAGTTCCAGCGGCTCGGCGGACGCATTCCGCGCGGCGTGCTCCTGGTCGGCCCGCCCGGCACCGGCAAGACGCTGATCGCGCGCGCAGTCGCGGGCGAGGCCAATGTGCCGTTCTTCACCATTTCCGGTTCCGACTTCGTCGAGATGTTCGTCGGCGTCGGCGCGAGCCGCGTCCGCGACATGTTCGAGCAGGCCAAGAAGAACGCGCCCTGCATCATCTTCATCGACGAAATCGACGCGGTCGGCCGTCACCGTGGCGCCGGTCTCGGCGGCGGCAATGACGAGCGCGAGCAGACGCTGAACCAGTTGCTGGTCGAGATGGACGGCTTCGAGGCCAATGAGGGCGTGATCCTGATTGCCGCGACCAACCGCCCCGACGTGCTCGATCCCGCGCTGCTGCGTCCCGGCCGCTTCGACCGGCAGGTCGTGGTGCCGAATCCGGACGTCGTCGGCCGCGAGCAGATTTTGAAGGTGCACGTCCGCAAGGTGCCGCTGGCGCCGGACGTCAATCTCAAGACCATTGCCCGTGGCACGCCAGGGTTCTCCGGCGCCGACCTGATGAACCTCGTCAACGAGGCGGCGCTGACGGCCGCCCGGCGCAACAAGCGCATGGTAACCCAGTCGGAGTTCGAGGAAGCCAAGGACAAGGTGATGATGGGCGCCGAGCGCAAGTCGCTCGTCATGACCGAGGAAGAGAAGATGCTGACGGCCTATCACGAGGGCGGTCATGCCATCGTCGGCCTCAATGTCGTCGCCACCGATCCGATCCACAAGGCCACCATCATTCCGCGTGGCCGGGCGCTGGGCATGGTGATGCAGCTTCCCGAGCGCGACAAGCTGTCGATGTCGCTGGAGCAGATGACCTCGCGGCTCGCCATCATGATGGGCGGGCGCGTGGCGGAGGAAATGATCTTCGGACACGAGAAGGTGACGTCCGGAGCGGCCTCCGACATCGATCAGGCGACGCGCCTGGCGCGCATGATGGTGACGCGCTGGGGCCTGTCGAAAGAACTCGGCACCGTGGCCTATGGCGAGAACCAGGACGAGGTGTTCATCGGCATGTCGGTGAGCCGCCAGCAGAACGTCTCCGAGGCGACCGCGCAAAAGATCGACTCCGAGGTCAAGCGTCTGGTCGAAGCCGGCTACAAGGATGCGACCCGTATTCTCACCGAGAAGCGGGCAGATCTGGAGACGCTCGCCAAAGGTCTGCTTGAATTCGAAACGCTGACCGGCGACGAGATCACCGATTTGCTGAACGGCAAGAAGCCGAACCGGGAATCGGTGCTGGAGCCGGCCACCCCGCGCACCTCGGCGGTGCCGCCGGCCGGAAAAACCCATCCGCCGCGCTCCGACCCGGATCCGGGTCTCGAACCGCAGCCGCAGGCCTGAGGTCATTCGCGAACCGTCTATCGGCGAACAGCAGACGAAACAGAACAGCCCGGCGCAAGCCGGGCTGTTCTCACGATTCGACTGTTTTTCACGATTGGCATTGCCGCGAAGCCGGAATGGGTGAGGCGCGCGGAAAGCGTTCGGCCAAGGAAACGGCGGCTCGCGCAGCTTGCGTGGAGTCGTCGAAACGTGGTGTAAGGCGAACACGCTTTCCTTCACGTGGAATGGTTTCACCGCATGGCCAAAGTCGCCTCGAAGTCCAAAAAGCCCGCTGCGAAATCAAAGTCATCGGCGACACCTCCGGCCAAGGCCGCAAGCTCCGGCAGCGCGCGCAAGGCGATGAATAAGGCGACAAAAGCCGCGCCGCTCCTGAAGGACAAATGGGTCTATGCGTTCGGGGGCGGCAAGGCGGAAGGCAAGGCGGAGCTGAAAGAGTTGCTCGGCGGCAAGGGCGCCAATCTCGCCGAGATGGCCAATCTCGGTCTGCCGGTGCCTCCCGGTTTCACGATTCCGACCTCGGTCTGCACGTTTTTCTATACGCATGACAAATCCTATCCCAAGGAATTGAAGCCGCAGGTCGAAAAGGCGCTGCAACAGATCGCAAAAATTACCGGGAAAGTGTTTGGCGACGTAAAGCGCCCGCTGCTGGTCTCGGTGCGATCGGGGGCGCGCGCGTCGATGCCCGGGATGATGGACACCGTGCTCAATCTCGGCCTCAACGACGAGACCGTCGAGGCGCTGGCCGCGATGTCCGGCGACCGGCGATTTGCCTATGACAGCTATCGACGCTTCATCACCATGTATTCGGACGTCGTGCTCGGCTTCGCGCATCATCACTTCGAAGATATTCTGGATACGTTCAAGGACACCAAGGGCTATTCGCTCGACACCGACCTGACCGGCGACGACTGGATCGAGATGGTGGGCAGGTACAAGACCGCCGTTGCCCGCGAGACCGGCAAGGATTTTCCGCAGGATCCTCATGAGCAGTTGTGGGGCGCGATCGGCGCGGTGTTCTCGTCCTGGATGAATGCGCGGGCGGTCACCTATCGCCGCCTACACAGCATTCCGGAATCGTGGGGGACCGCCGTCAACGTGCAGGCCATGGTGTTCGGCAACCTCGGCGAGACCTCGGCGACCGGTGTGGCGTTCACGCGCAATCCCTCGACAGGCGAGGGCCGTCTCTACGGCGAGTTTCTGATCAACGCCCAGGGCGAGGACGTGGTGGCGGGCATCCGCACGCCGCAGGACCTCACCGAGGCGGCGCGCCAGGAATCCGGTTCCGACAAGCCATCGATGGAAACCGCGATGCCCGAAGCTTTCAAGGAGCTGACGCGCATCTACACCCTGCTCGAAAAGCACTATCGCGACATGCAGGACATGGAGTTCACCGTCGAGGACGGCAAGCTCTGGATGCTGCAGACCCGCAGCGGCAAGCGCACCGCGCGTGCCGCGCTGCGCATCGCGGTCGAACTCGCCAATGAGGGCGTGATCTCGAAGAAGGATGCGGTTGCCCGCATCGATCCGGCCTCGCTCGACCAGTTGCTGCATCCGACCATCGATCCCGACGCGTCGCGCGAGGTGATCGCCACCGGGCTGCCGGCGTCGCCGGGCGCCGCGGCCGGCGAGATCGTGTTCTCCCCCGATGACGCGGCCAAGCTGCAGGCCGACGGCCGCAGGGTCATCCTGGTGCGGATGGAGACCAGCCCCGAAGACATCCACGGCATGCACGCCGCCGAGGGTATCCTGACCACGCGCGGCGGCATGACCTCGCATGCGGCCGTGGTCGCGCGCGGCATGGGCAAGCCCTGCGTGTCGGGCTGCGGCGGCATCCGCGTCGATTACGGAAGCGGCACCATGAGCGTCGGCGACCGCGTCTTCAAGGTCGGCGACGTCATCACCATCGACGGATCGCTCGGAGAGGTGCTGGCGGGACAGATGCCGATGATCGAACCCGAACTGTCGGGCGAGTTCGGCACGCTGATGGGCTGGGCCGACGAGGTTCGCAAGCTCGGCATCCGCGTCAACGGCGACACGCCGGCCGACGCCCGCACGGCGGTGAAATTCGGCGCCGAGGGCATCGGCCTGTGCCGCACCGAGCACATGTTCTTCGAAGAGACCCGAATCCGCACCGTGCGCGAGATGATCCTGGCTGAAGACGAGCAGGCGCGCCGCGCCGCGCTGTCGAAACTGCTGCCGATGCAACGCGCCGATTTCGTCGAGCTGTTCGAGATCATGAAGGGCTTGCCGGTCACGATCCGGCTGCTCGATCCGCCGCTGCACGAGTTCCTGCCGCATACGCAAGCCGAGATCGAGGAAGTCGCGCGCGCGATGAATACCGATCCGCGGCGGCTGGCCGAGCGCGCCCGCAGTCTGGCCGAGTTCAATCCGATGCTCGGCTTTCGCGGCTGCCGCCTCGCGATCGTCTATCCGGAGATCGCCGAGATGCAGGCGCGAGCGATTTTCGAGGCCGCGGTCGAGGCGGGCAAGCGCACCGGCAAGGTCGTCGCGGCCGAGGTCATGGTGCCGCTGATCGCGACCAAGGCGGAATTCGATCTGATCAAGGCGCGGATCGATGTGACCGCGCAGTCGGTGATGCGCGAGACCGGCGCCAAACTGAGCTATCAGGTCGGCACCATGATCGAATTGCCGCGCGCCTGCCTTGTGGCGGGCGAGATCGCTGAGAGCGCGGAGTTCTTTTCGTTCGGCACCAACGATCTGACGCAGACGACCTTCGGCATCAGCCGCGACGACGCCGCGAGCTTCCTCGGCACCTATATCGCGAAGAACATTCTGGAGATCGATCCGTTCATCTCGATCGATCGCGGCGGCGTCGGGGAACTGGTGAAGATCGGTGTCGTTCGCGGCCGCAAGACCCGGCCGAATCTCAAGGTCGGCATCTGCGGCGAACACGGCGGCGATCCGGTGTCGGTGGCGTTCTGCCACGAGATCGGATTGAATTACGTGTCGTGCTCGCCCTACCGCGTGCCGATCGCGCGCCTTGCCGCCGCGCAAGCCGCGCTTCGAAAGACCGTCGCAAGCAAGGCCTGATTGCCCGCCTGGTCGGGATTATGCCGGCCCCATCTTGATCACGCCGCGGCCTTCGCTCGCGTGGATTTGTCCCTTCGCTCTGCGGCCGGCTGCGGCCGGCGTTGACCTGATCTTTACCATTCCGCCGGAGCCGTTGTTTACCAACGTTTGCAGTTTCTCGGCGCGATCGCGATGCGCTCTTGCCTGTGGCGCGCGCGCACCGCCGGTTAACGCCCTCGCAACTTTAATGGGATATTACCGAAATCGATCGAATTGCACCGGACGTTGCGGATCGATCGCGTGTGTGGCGTTGCGTGAGCGTATCGATGTCTGTGTTGCGTAACCAGCCGAAGGGTGCGCGCCTTGCGCTTTTCGGTTTAGCCCTCTGCTTCTTCGCATTGATCCCGAACGAAACCGGCTATCAGGACATTGCCGCGCTGCTTGCGCGCCAACCCGGCGTGGCGGAACGCTGGCAGAAGCGTATTTTCGCCTCCGCGGTCAGTTCCATTCAGGTCGCGACCTTCAGCTTCGGGCGTCCGGTAGGGACTTCAGCGCCGCGTGCGGCGACGCTCATGCTTGCCAGTCTCGAAGGCCAGGATGTTGACGCTTTCACGCACAACCGGCTGATGCGGCCACCGCCGCGTTATCGGGCTTCGGATTTTCCCAAGGTCAATCGGGCGCTGAAAGGCGATCGTTTGACCATCGTGACGCCGGGCAGGAAAACGGCCGTGCCGCCGAGCGTTGCGCCAACGGATCCATCGACATCCAATGCATCGGTGATGGGTGAAAAGACGGCGACGGCCGTGCATGCCGCCGATCCCGTGGCTCTCGACCCCGAATTGACGGACGCCCTGAACGCACCGCCGCTGCCTCAATACGATGTCTCGCTGTCGCCCGAGTCGCAGCCGCTCGACGATCTCAAGCGGCATGACAAAGCCGACGATGCGGCCATCGAGCCGCAGCCTTTCGCCGATGGGTTCTCGATCAAGACGGCAAGCCTGTATTTCGGCGGTTCGTCGCTGGGAGCCGAGAGCGGCGGCCTTCAACGCTGGCAGCCCGGCGAGGAGCCGACGATCGTGACGCCGGGTCCGGCGGCGGATCCCGATATGAAGGCGTCCATGCCGCCGCGGCAGGACGTCGGGAAGGCTGGCGAAACCGTCGTCGGCAAGGGCAAGATCGAAACGCCGGCGGAGCGACTCGGCTTGCTGGACCAGAAGAAACGCGCCAAGCAAGAAAAATGCCTTGCCGAAGTGGTCTATTTCGAAGCGCGCGGCGAAGCGGTCCGCGGCCAGATCGCGGTCGCGCAGGTGGTCATGAACCGCGTGTTCTCGGGCTACTACCCGACCACCGTGTGCGGGGTGGTCTATCAGAATGCGAACCATCATCTGGCTTGCCAGTTCACCTTCGCCTGCGACGGCATTCGCGACGTGGTCACCGAACCGGACATGTGGGACCGCGCCCGCAGGATCGCGAAGGCCACGCTCGATGGGCGGCTGTGGCTGCCGGAAGTCGGCAAGTCGACGCATTATCACGCGTACTGGGTGCACCCGTCGTGGGTCCACGAGATGAGGAAAATGTATCGTACCGGCGTTCACACCTTCTATCGCCCGCGCGCCTGGGGCGACGGCCGCGATGAGCCGAGTTGGGGCTCGACGGCCCAAACCGCCGAGATCTCTGCGAGACTGGCGGAGGCCGCGCACAGCTCGGCCGAACTGCGCGCCAGGCGGTAGCTCCGCAGGTGATCAACCTGCCGATCGTCGAAGCCCGGTCCGGCGGGCGGTTGCGCAGCCTGCCTAATGGGTTCAATTTCCCGGAAGGCTCGTCCAGATATCGGGGAGCGGCAGCGATGGCGACATTCAAGGCGATCCGGATCGACAAGACCGGGAACGGCACGACGGCCGCGCTGACCCAGTTCGATGAAGCCGAGTTGATGGATGGCGACGTCACCGTTCGCGTCGAATGGTCGACGCTGAACTACAAGGACGGCCTGGCGCTCACCGGCAAGGCGCCGGTGGTGCGGCGCTTTCCCATGATCGCGGGCGTCGATTTCGCCGGCACGGTCGAGCGGTCCTCTCATCCCTCCTGGAAGGCGGGCGACAAGGTGATCTGCAACGGCTGGGGCATGGGCGAAACCCACCTCGGGGCCTATGCGGAAAAGGCCCGCGTCAAGGGCGACTGGCTGGTGGCGCTGCCCGAAGGTGTGACGGCGCGCGACGCCATGGCGATCGGGACCGCGGGCTACACGGCGATGCTGGCGGTGCTGGCGCTCGAAAGGCATGGCGTGATGCCGAAGGACGGTCCGGTGATCGTGACCGGAGCCGCCGGCGGCGTCGGGTCGGTGGCGACGGCGGTCCTCTCGAAGCTCGGCTACCATGTCATCGCCTCCACCGGCCGTCTGTCGGAAGCCGGATATCTCAAGGATCTCGGCGCGGCCGAGGTGATCGACCGCAACGAACTGACGGGTCCGGTCAAGCCGCTTGCGAAGGAACGCTGGGCCGGCGGGATCGACAGCGTCGGGTCCACCACCCTCGCCAACCTGTTGTCGATGACGAAATACCGGGGCGCGATCGCCGCCTGCGGCCTCGCCGGGGGCATGGACCTGCCGTCCTCGGTCGCGCCGTTCATTCTGCGCGGGGTATGTCTGCTCGGCATCGACTCCGTGATGTGCCCGATCGAACTGCGGAATACCGCATGGCTGCGGCTTGCGACCGATCTGGATCGATCGAAGCTGACTGAAATCACTCATGAAATCGGGCTGGACGACGTTATCGGGAGTGGCGCGTCGATCCTCGCCGGCAGGGTCCGCGGGCGCATCGTGGTTAAAATTCTCTAGGGATGTTCAGACTTTACCAACCAACCTGCTCCAATGTTGCCACGGTTGGTATGGTAAGCAGCGGGTAAAGGCGTCAGCCGTTGGCGGTTACCCCGCGCTCATGTTTGTCGGAGTTGCAGTATGCTCGCGCGTTTCGTGTCAGGGGCCCTGGTTGCAGGTGCGATCGCCGCACCGGCAATGGCCGGTCACATGATGAATGCCGACGAGGCCAGGCGTTTCGTCGCCGGCAAGGTTTTCGCCTTCACCTGCTTCGACGGCACGCGCGGCGCGGGCCGGGTGTTCGAGGACGGCAGCGCGGCCGGCGCGGTGCAGTTCAGCGGCTCTGGTCCGGTTCGCCACATGAGGCTGCCGGGCAATACGCTTCAGGTGCGTGGTCAGGCGGTCTGCGCCTCGCTCAAAGGGCTTCCGTTCGAGCCGTGCTTTAATCTCGACAAGCAGAGCGATCGCAGCTTCCGCGGTTCGGTTTCCGGCATGGGCTTTGCCTATTGCGACTTCAACCATCAGGGCGGCAGGCAGATGCTGCTGGCGCGCGCCGCCGCGCATCCCCGCGCTCGCCGCAAGGTTTCGCGCACTGCCGCCGCGCCGAAGACGGAGGTGACCGCGCGGGTCGAGACCCCGCGAGTGGAGAGCGCCGGACTCGACCCCGTCAAGCCGGAAGCGAAGCCGGCCAAGGTCGAGGGCGCCTTGGAACTCCGCCGTTCCACGGACTGAATCGGGCGGAGGGCGAAAAAACGTGCCGGATCGATTACCCGGCGCGCGCCCTTCATCGAAAAAAGGCAACGCGCGGCCATCGTGCGGTCAGCGAGCGCCGGTTGTTGATCAGGCTGCGGTCGTCAAGGGATTATAATTATATCGGAGTCGATTTGCCGCGCCGCTTGCTCAGCGAACCATAAAATGCATATCCGGATCTGCGACCCGCTATCAGAGTTGGGTGTCTGGCGATGAAAAAGCCGGTGGTCGGCGTGATCGGCAATTCGCACCGCCTCGAGAGCCGATTTGAAATGCAGATGGTCAGCGAGAGGAATCTGCGGGCGGTCGCGGAGGTCGCGGGCGCGTTGCCGCTGATGTTCGCGGGCTGCCCGGAGGTCACAGACATCGGAGCGCTGCTCGATGTCGTCGATGGCGTTGTGTTGGCCGGGGCGCGCGCCAACGTCCATCCGAGCCGTTTCCGCGCCGAGCCGGATCCGAGGCATGAGCCTTACGACCTCAACCGCGACGATCTCGCATTGTCGTTGGCGCAAGCCTGCGTCGCCCGTGGCGTTCCGATCTTCGGCATCTGTCGCGGCTTGCAGGAGATGAACGTCGCATTCGGCGGCTCGCTGCATCCGGAGATTCGCGAGTTGCCGGGACGCCTGAATCACCGGATGCCGCGGCTGGAGAACGGCGAGATTCATCCGGACCCGACCGTGATATTCGCCGATCGCCACGATGTCAGGCTGGTCCAGGGCGGAGCGTTCGCGCGATTGCTCGGCCGCGAAACCATTCGCGTCAATTCGCTGCACGGGCAGGGTATCCTCGAACCCGGCAAGCGCATCGTGGTCGAAGGCGTGGCCGAGGACGGCACCATCGAGGCGATCCGCATCGCGGATGCGCCGGCCTTCGCGCTCGGCGTTCAATGGCACGCCGAATATGAACCGCTGCGCAATTCGATCAACCGCGCGCTGTTTGAGGCGTTCGGCGAGGCGCTGCTTGCGCGTCGGTGCGTGGCCTGAGTGTTACTCGCGAACTCGTCATCCGCCGCCAAAAAATCTTCAAAACTTCGTACGGTTTTGGTCACGATTGACTCAATAATCGCCGCATCTACCGTCGCACCCTCACTTCTCCCCGGTCGACTCCTGCACGTGGCGACCTGACCAGACCCTGTAACACCTCATGGAGTGTCCCATGCGAGCGCTTTTCCTCGCTCCCCTAGCCATGGCCTTTTGTCTGAGCGCATCGGCCGCGCAGGCGGCTGACTCCGCCGACTCCCACGATATCAAGGGTCTGTATCTGATGACCGACTATCCTGCGGTCACCGTCAGGCCCGGCACGACCTCCACCATTCCGCTCCGCCTGCAAAACTACGGTCTCGCGCCGGAGCGATATCAGTTGTCGATCGCCGGCGTTCCGGGCGGCTGGACCGCGACGCTGCTGGGCGGAGGCCAGCCGGTCGCAGCGGCGATGCCGGGGCCCGACTCCAACGTCTCGCTTCAACTGCGCCTCGACGTGCCGAAGAATGCCGGCATGACCGCAAAGACCCTGACGGTGAAGGCGGAAGGGCAGGGCAATCAGGCGGTCTTGCCGATCGACGTGGCGCTGGCGAAGGATTTGCCGGCCAAGCTCACGGTGGAGTCGAAGCTGCCGGAGCTGCGCGGCAGTCCAAAATCGAATTTCGAATATACGCTGACCATCAAGAACGACAGCGGCCGCAATCTGGTCGCGAGCTTTGCCGCCGACGCGCCGCCCAATTTCGAAACGTCGTTCACGGAAGCCTACGGAACGCAGGAACTGTCGTCGATTCCGATCAATGCCGGCCAGTCCAAGGACATCAAGCTCAAGGTGCGGCCTCCCGGCACGATCGACGGCGGGCACTTTCCTATCGGCGTGACCGTGAAAGCCGAAGACGCAACCGCGAAGACCGAGCTTGCGCTCGATATCACGGGTCAGCCACAGCTTCATGTTTCCGGACGCGAGGGACTGCTGAGCGCAAGCGCGGTTGCCGCCAAGCAGAGTTCGATCCCGATCGTCGTCACCAACAGCGGCAGCGCGCCCGCCGACAACATCAGCCTCTCGGCCAGCGCGCCGACCGGCTGGAAAGTTACGTTTCAGCCCGCCACGATCGATCGGCTGGTGCCGGGCAAGGATGCCCAGGTGCAGGCGCTGCTCACGCCGAGCGATAAATCGCTCGCCGGCGATTACATGACCACCATCACCGCGACCTCACGAGGCGATACGGCCTCGGGTCAGTTTCGCGTCATGGTCTCCACATCGACGGTCTGGGGAATTGCCGGCGCCGGCGTCATCGGCGCTGCGCTGCTTCTGATGCTGGGCGCGGTTGCAAGGTTTGGACGCCGATGACCAGCGAAACGGGAGAGGACATCGTTATCACCGCGCGCGACCTGACCAAACGCTATGGCAAGGCTCACGTCGTCGATGGCATCAACTTCGACATCGCCAAGGGTGAAACCTTTGGATTGCTCGGACCGAACGGCGCCGGCAAGACCACCACCATCCTGATGATGCTCGGACTGACCGAGATTTCCGCAGGAACGGTTCGCGTGCTCGGCAGCGACCCGGCGCGAGCGCCGCTTCAAGTCAAGCGCAGGGTCGGCTATCTGCCGGATTCGGTCGGCTTCTACGATCACCTTACCGCGGTCGAAAACCTGGCTTACACCGCCAAGCTGATGGGATTTCGACCCGCGGAACGGGCGCGCCGGATCGCCGCGGCGCTCGGGCGTGTCCGGCTGCTCGACGTAGCTGACAAACGCGTCGCCACGTTCTCGCGCGGCATGCGTCAGCGGCTTGGGCTCGCCGAAATCATCGTCAAGCAGGCCGAAATCGCGATCCTCGATGAGCCGACCTCCGGGCTCGATCCCCAGTCGACGATCGAGTTTCTCGGCCTGGTCGGCGAGCTGAGGGCGGATGGCATCACAGTGCTGCTGTCGTCGCACATGCTCGATCAGGTGCAGCGGGTCTGTAGTCGCGTTGCGTTGTTCCAGTCCGGACGCATCGTGCTGATGGGCGCGGTCGCCGACCTGGCGCGGCAGGTGCTGGGCGCGGGCTTCGTGGTCGAGGTGGAGGCTGATGGCGGCGGTCTGGACCGGCGGCTCGCCGCGATACCGGGCGTCACCGGCGTCGAGACGCTGGCAGCGGATCGTTTCCGTCTGACCGCCGACCGCGACGTGCGGCCTGACGCCGCGCGTGCGGTGGTGGCGGCCAACGGATCGCTGCGGCGCCTTTCGGTCGACGAGCCGAGCCTTGAGACCATCTACGCGCGCTACTTCCAGGACCAGTCCGGAGAAACGCAGGGGGCGCGGCATGCGGCGTGAGGGATCGCCTTTTCAGGGTGTCGGGACTGTCGTCGTCAAGGAACTGGCGGACAATCTTTCAAGCGCTCGCATGTTCGTGCTCGAATGGCTGATCGTGCTGACGGCGCTCGCAGCCCTTTACAGCGCCATCGACAGCCTGCGGCGCACCACGGCGCAGGATCCGTTCCTGCTGTTGCGGCTGTTTACGGTCAACCACGAGCCGCTGCCTTCCTTCGTCGCCATTCTCGGATTCCTGATCCCGCTGATGGCGATCGGATTGGGTTTCGACGCGATCAACGGCGAGCATAACCGGCGCACATTGTCGCGTATTCTGGCGCAGCCGATCTACCGCGACGCGCTGCTGATCGGAAAGTTCCTTGCCGGTCTGGTGATGCTGGCTATGAGTCTCGCGGCGCTGTGGCTGATGGTGATCGGTCTGGGCCTGATCTTCCTCGGCGTGCCGCCGGGCGGTGAGGAGATGTCGCGGTCACTGGCCTTCCTGGTGATCGCGGTGTTCTACGCAGGTGTCTGGCTCGCGCTCGCGATGCTGCTGTCGATCGTGTTTCGCTCGGCCGCCACGGCGGCGCTGGTGGCGCTCGGCATCTGGCTGTTCCTGACGGTGCTGTGGCCGATGCTGGCGCCGGCAATTGCACAGATGATCGCGCCGCCTGATCCGCGTTACGCGATACTGGGAATGGAAACGCCGGATACCGCGATCTGGACCCAGATGCTTTCGCGCATATCGCCGAACGATCTGTTCAGCGAAGCGATGGTCGCCGTGCTGTCGCCGACGACGCGAACGCTGGGCCCGGTGTTTCTCGATCAATTGCGTGGCGCGGTGCTGGGTTCGCCGCTTCCCTTGAGCCAGAGCCTGATCATCGTTTGGCCGCAGACCGTCGGGTTGATCGCCGGCACCATCGCGCTGTTCGTGATTGGCTACGTCGTGTTCCAGCGTCAGGAGGTGAGGGCCTGACGCTGACCGCGCATCAATCCAGATCGACGCGGAACGGCCGGCCTTCGATCGCCATGTTGCCGGGGCCTATCTCGTCGAGCGCGCGCAGCATCCGTCCCTCGCGGCCGAGCGCCTTGTCCGCCAACGCCACGATCAGCCGGTTCGGCTGCGCGACCGGCGAGGCCGCGCGAATCTGCCGTGCGATGGAAATCTCGTCGCGATGCGGATTGAGCGCGCAGGCGGCGGTGAAGGCGCTCGCGCTCGATCGGCTGATCCCGGCGTAGCAATGCACCACCAGCGGCGCCTTGCGGTCCCAGCCGCGCACGAAGGCGAGAAGCTGGATGATATGGCCGTCGTTCGGCGCGATGAAGCCGTCCGCGGGCTCGTTGATGTCGTCCATCGACACCTTCAGATGATTGGCTTCGAGCACGGAGCGCGGACGCTGCACCTGATCGACATTGGCCATCACGGTGAGGATATGGCTGGCGCCCGTGGTTCTGACGGTATCGGCCAGCAGGGCAAGCGAGCAGACGTGGATCATGGCATTCCTGGTTTTCTCGGGAATATAGGCTCGTAAGCGCAGGGGCGAAAGGCGGTCTCCCGCCTGGGAACCGCCTGGAGCCAGCCTAAGCCATCAAGCCTGCAGGCTCTTGAACCGCGCCAGGAACCGCTTCTCGGCCTTTCCTGCCGACCATGGAGTCAGGTAGTCGTCGATCAGCACCGCCGGCAGGCCGGGATCGCTGCCGAACAGGCGCTTCGCCTCGGGTTCGGAGAAGCCCGCAAGATGCGTCGCCTCGAGATAGGCCGCCCCCATGTCGGCATCCTTGATCTGCCGCGCGATATCGGTGGGCAGCGCCGGTTGCAGCCCGAAGCGGACGTGGATCGCCGACAACAGCCGCTTCTCCACCGTCTTGTAGGAACCGCCGATCACCGCCTTGAACGGCGAGATCATGTCGCCGATGACATATTCCGGCGCGTCATGCAGCAGCGCCGCCAGCCGCACGCCGATATCGACGCGCGGGGTATGCTCGCGCATCACGGCTTCGACCAGCAGCGTGTGCTGTGCGACCGAGAAAATATGCGCGCCGCGGGTCTGGCCGTTCCATCGCGCCACCCGGGCGAGGCCATGGGCGATATCCGCGATCTCGATATCGAGAGGGGAGGGATCGAGCAGGTCGAGCCGTCGGCCGGACAGCATCCGCTGCCATGCGCGCGACGAGATTTTCGGAGCCGCTTTTGCCGTCATATCGTCGCAAGGCGCGGCTTGCGGGTCTGCTTGCCGCATCTCTCATGGCAATGGCACGTCACCAGATGGTCGTTGACCATGCCGGTCGCCTGCATGAAGGCATAGACGATGGTGGGGCCGATGAACTTGAACCCGCGCGAGGCCAGTTCCTTCGAGATCTTGATCGAGAGCGGCGTCGAGGCCGGCACGGTCGCGGTGGTCTTGAAGCGATTGACCTTCGGCGCGCCATCCATGAAGTCCCACAGCAAAACGGAAAAGCCCGGACCCTGCTCCATGATCGCCAGATAGGATTTCGCGCTTGCGACGGCGCCCTCGATCTTCGCCCGGTTGCGCACGATGCCGGCGTCGTTCATCAGCGCGTGGATTTTTTTGTCGCCATAGCGCGCGATCTTTTCCGGGTTGAAGTCGTCGAAGGCGCTGCGGAAGTTGTCGCGCTTGCGCAGGATCGTGATCCACGACAGGCCCGCCTGAAAGCCGTCGAGGATCAGCTTTTCGAACAGCGCGCGGTCGTCGTATTCGGGTATGCCCCATTCGGTGTCGTGATAGGCGAGATAGAGCGGATCGTCGCCGGGCCACGGACAGCGGGTCAGGCCGTCGGCATGCAGGCGCGCGGATTGCGTCATGCGACCGTCTTCTTCGCCGCGAGCTTGAGGTCATCAGGATCGGCGATACGGATCGTCACGGCACCCGCCGTCAACGCAATCCCGGCCTCGATCGCGTCCGCGGCGCGATCCAGCCGCAACAGCGCAAGCCCATGGCCCGCGGCCGACGAGCCCATGGTGCCCACCGGTTTGTCCGCCGCGACGACGGCCGTGCCGGCCTCCGGCGCGCCATCGTCGAAAAGCACGCGCACGATCCGGCTGCGCGCGGTGCCGCGATGCTCCATGCGCGACACGACTTCCTGGCCGACATAGCAGCCCTTGTCGAAATCGACGCCGTGCAGCCGGTCCATGTTGGCTTCATGCGGAAAGGCGTCGCCGAACGTGAAATCGGCGCCGCCGCTCGGCACGCCGGCTGCGATCCGGTGGGCCTCATAGTCGGAGCTTTCGACCAGTTCGGCGCCGATCACGGTGGCCGCCCGGGCCGCGAGGTCCTGCGGTGCGAGAATGCGCCAGCCGAGCTTGTCGCTGCGCGGGTCGGCGAAGGTCAGGTCCGGCTTCATGGCGGGTTCTCCGTCCCAGGCCGCCAGCACGCCGAGCGTGCTGGAGATGTTGTCGACCGTCACCTTGGCGCGCAGCTTGTAGAAGCCGAGCTTGGTCGCAAGCGGTTGCGCCAGCGGCAGCGGGCAGTCGATCAGAAAGCCGCCGCCATGGCCGGGCTGCGCTTCGGTGATGAGGAAATCGAAGGTGATCTTGCCCTGCGGCGTCAGCAGCGCGCCGAACCGCCCGAGCCCCGGCTGGACCTTGGTCACATCGGTGGTCACGAGACCGTTGAGAAAATTGCGTGCGTCGTCGCCGCTGACCTTGACCACCCCCCGGTCGGGAAGAAACGCTGCTTTCATGACACTATCTCTTGGCCGGGCATTGTTGTCTTGGCGGGTCTTGCGCAGTACCCCGGGGAAACCTGCGTGCCGATTTCGCTTCGCAACGTAAGCCGCTAAGGTGCCGGCAACAAGGGTCCGCATGGCGCTGCGGCGTGCGGAAAAAGCTGTCGGAAACGATGATCGGAACAAATGGCCAAGACATTTGACGTGATTCTCAGAGCGGGCACCATCGTCAATCAGGACGGCGAGGGGATCGGCGACATCGGCGTTTCCGGCGGCCGCATCGCCGCCATCGGCGGATTGGGCCACGCCGACGCCGGCGAGGTGATCGACTGCCGGGGACTGCATGTCCTGCCCGGCGTCATCGATACCCAGGTGCATTTCCGCGAGCCGGGACTCACTCACAAGGAAGACCTCGAAACCGGCTCGCGCAGCGCCGTGATGGGCGGCGTGACAGCAGTATTCGAGATGCCGAACACCAATCCCCTGACGGTGACGGCGGAAACCTTCGCCGCGAAGATGAAGGCGGCGCACCATCGCATGCATTGCGACTTCGCCTTCTTCATCGGCGGCACCCGCGACAACGTGCGGGACCTGCCGGAACTGGAGCGCGCGCCGGGCTGCGCCGGGGTCAAGGTGTTCGTCGGATCGTCCACCGGCGCGCTGCTGGTCGAGGACGACGACGGCCTGCGAAAAATCTTCAACGTGATCCGCCGCCGCGCCTCGTTCCACGCCGAGGACGAATACCGCCTCAACGACCGCAAGGGGTTGCGTATCGAGGGCGATCCGCGCTCGCATCCGGTGTGGCGCGACGAGACCGCCGCGCTCAAGGCGACGCAGCGGCTTGTCAGCCTCGCCCGCGAGACCGGAAAGCGCATTCACGTGCTGCATATCTCGACCAAGGAAGAGATCGAGTATCTGCGCGACCACAAGGACGTGGCGTCCTGCGAGGCGACGCCGCACCATCTCACGATGGTCGCGCCCGCCTGCTACGAGCGGCTCGGCACGCTGGCGCAGATGAACCCGCCGGTGCGCAATGCCGCGCATCGCGCAGGCATCTGGAACGGCATCAAGCAAGGCATCGTCGACGTGCTCGGCTCCGATCACGCGCCGCACACGCTGGAGGAGAAGCAGAAAGCCTATCCCGCCTCGCCCTCGGGCATGACCGGCGTGCAGACGCTGGTGCCCGTGATGCTGGATCACGTCAATGCGGACCGGCTGTCGCTGGCGCGCTTTGTCGATCTCACCAGCGCCGGACCGGCGCGGCTTTTCAACATCGCCTGCAAGGGCCGGATCGCGGCCGGCTTTGACGCCGACTTCACGGTGGTCGATCTCAAGCGGAGCGAGACCATCACCAACGAGTGGGTGGCCTCGCGCGCGAGCTGGACGCCCTATGACGGCGTCGAGGTGACGGGCTGGCCGGTCGGCACCTTCGTGCGCGGCCGCCGCGTGATGTGGCAGGGCGAATTGACGACGCCATCCGCGGGCGAACCGGTGCGCTTTCTGGAGACGCTCAAGGCATAGCGAGGGCTGCAATCCCGGACGTCATCATCCGCGAAGCCGGATCATCCAGTATTGCAGAGCGCTGAGGTGGGCTGGAATATCGTCATCGCCCGGTCGGGCCGGGCGATGACGGCGGCGGATGAATAGCTACTGCTTCGCCAGAGCGATCGAGAATTCGCCGTTGCGGACGCGGCTTGCAAGACCTTCGACGAAATTCGCCACGGCATCTTCGCCATAGGTGCCGACGAGTTCCGCGAAGGCCGCGAACAGGCTGGCCTGCGCCAGGCAGTCACCATCGACCCCGTCGTGCCGCGCCTCCGCCCACGCTTCGTTAAGGTAACTCAGCGCAGCCTGTTTCTGCTCCTGATCGGGCAGCGAGTCGCGGGCCGGGCTGAAGGTAAATGGCGGGCGCATGAAAAATCCGGTCGTCTGACGAAACGAAGCGCTTAACGGCCTTGGTTTAGCACGCGATTCGGTGCTCGACAGCCAGTTCTTTAGGAAAGGTTAACGGACCTCGGCGCATTTGAGTTGGAATTCGGGGCTGTCTGCGAGCGCGAGAGCACGACGCCGGTCAGTTCGCGTATCTGGCGGTCAGGTTGCGGGCAATCTTCGCGCCTTCCGCGATATAGCGGCGGATCGCGACATTGGCGGCCGGGGTGCATACCCGGTAGGTCTGCTGGAACCCGGCGTAGCCGCGGTTGAAGCCTGCGATCATCCTGGCGCGGCGTTCGCCGGTGGGCGTCTCCGCGTCGACCAGGGCCTGCATTTCATTGCGCCATTTGGCGCCTTCATTGGCGCCGCAGATGCCGCGCAGATAGTGCAGCGTGCCGAGGATCTCGGCCAGCCGCTGCAGGTCGGCATCGAACGGCGCAGCCCCTTCCTGCCCGCGCGCGGGCAACGCGCAGCAGATCGCAGTCAGAACAACAACGGCAAAAACCGGTTTGCGCATAAAGAACCCAGAACCATCGTGATATGCCTTTTCAATGCGATGGAAGCAAGGCAGCGGTGGTCGGCGGACAGCTTTCAAAGACTGCGGCTTACGCCGCGATGAGCCGCCGCGCCGAATCGATGATGCTTTGCAGCCCTTCGGTGACCTGCAAATCGTCCGGCAGGTCCGGCGCGAGCCAACTGAAGCCGTCGAGTTCGTCGCTCAGGACGGGCTCGCCGCCGACCCAGCGCGCCGCGAACGCCATCACCACGAAATGCCCGTGGGAGGGCTTGGCCGGAAGCACCTCGCGCCAGCCCGCGGGACCGACGATCTCGATCCTCAGCCCGGTTTCCTCCGCCACCTCGCGATGCAGCGCCGTCGTCATGGTCTCGCCGAATTCGACGCGGCCGCCGGGCAGCGAATGCAAGCCCTTGCCGGGCGGCCGGGCACGGCGCACCAGCAAAACCTTGCCGTCGCGAAAGATCGCGGCGCTGACGGCGAGCCGGGGAGTTTGGCAAGGCTCGGGCGACGGCATCAGTGGTTCATGATGTAATCGACGTCGGTTTCGCCACGCTCGCCGTTGATGACGCCGCCAGCGAGCGTGACCAGCGGCTTGATCCAGTTCGTCGCCTGAATGGCGAGGATCGCGCGGGTTTTGTCCTGGCGGACGCCTTTCATCGCTGACGCCACGGCGGTCAGGATGGTCGTCATGTCGTCGGTCAGCTTGTCGAACTGAGTGCGAATGTCGGGTTCGGCCTGTTCATAAGCCTCGATCGCGAGATCGCGGGCCTTGAAGTTCGAGGCCGTGAAGTGCTCCGGATAGGTCCGTGGTTGCCAGTCCAGGAAATCTGCGGCGCACTCTGGCATGTCCGGGATCATCTCGAGCAGCATGATGGCTTCGTTGAAATGATTGAGATAGTCGGTTGCGAGACCGGTTCGCGGGTTGATGTTGGCAGCCGCGAGCATGGCCTGCCAACCGGCCCTGTCGAGGTCGATCCGTTTGGCGGTTGAAATGCGGAATGGTTTGCTCGACGCCGATGCCATTGGTTGCAGTGTTAGACTTTCCGATTAATACCAGTTGAATTTCTCACCTCCGGAACACAACAAAATGTGCGGACGCTATGTGATCCTGTCGCCGCCGGAGGCGATTCGCCGGGCGTTTGACTACGCCGAGCAGCCGAATTTCCCGCCACGGTACAATATTGCGCCGACGCAGCCGGTTCCGGCCGTCGTTCTGGAAAATGGAGGCCGGCATTTCCGCCTGATGCGATGGGGCCTGATTCCGGCCTGGGTCAAGGATCCCCGGCAGTTCGCGCTTCTCATCAACGCTCGCACCGAGACGGTGCTGGACAAGCCTGCGTTCAAGAACGCAATGAAAAGGCGGCGCTGCCTGCTTCCGGCCGACGGATATTACGAATGGCATCAATCGGAGGGACGCAAGCGGCCGCTCTTCATCCGGCCGCGCAACGGCGGAATGATCGCCTTCGCAGGGCTTTCCGAGACCTGGGCCGGGCCGAACGGCGAGGAACTCGATACGGTGGCCATCGTCACAACGGCATCGCATGGCGAACTCGCTGCCCTGCATCCGCGGGTGCCGGTGACGATCGCGCCTGCGGATTATGCACGCTGGCTCGACGGCAATGCTGCCGATGCCGGAGAGGCCGTGTCGTTGCTGCGCGCGCCGGGAGACGGCGAATTCGTCTGGCATGAAGTCTCGACGCGCGTGAACCGAGTCGCCAACGATGACGCGCAATTGGTGCTGCCGATCTCTGTGGAGCAGGCGGAGGCCGAGGCGACGAAGGCGATGAAGCCAGCCGCGGTTCGCAAGGCCACGCGCGCCGTCTCCGGCGATGACGGCCAGGGCTCGTTGTTTTGACGGACGACCGTGGGGTCTCGGGCGCGCCGGCTCGCGCGGGCGCTCACAGCACCTTGCCCGGATTCATGATGCCGAGCGGATCGAGCAGCGCCTTGATGCCGCGCATCACTTCGATCGCCGTCTTGTCTTTCACGCCGGGCAGGTCATCGCGCTTCAGCACGCCGATGCCGTGCTCGGCGGAGATCGACCCGCCCATCCGCAGTGCGATGGCGAAGACCACGGCATTGACCTCGTGCCAGCGGCCGAGAAATTCCTGCGCCGTCGTTCCGGTCGCGGGCTGGCTGACGTTGTAGTGGATGTTGCCGTCGCCGAGATGGCCGAAGGCGACCGGGCGCGCGCCGGGAATGAGCTTCGTCACGGCGGCATCCGCCTCGGCGATGAAGGCGGGCACCGCGGCGACCGGCACCGAGATGTCGTGCTTGATCGAGCCGCCCTCCGGCTTCTGCGCCATCGGGATCACCTCGCGCAGTTTCCACAGCGCCGCGCGCTGCTGGAGACTGGCCGCGATCGCCGCATCCTTGACGGCACCATCCGCCGCGCCCCGCCCCAGAATGGCTTCAAGGGTCGCGGCCGCGTCGTCGCGCGACGACGAGATTTCCATCAGGATGTACCAGGGATGGCGGTGGGTAAGCGGATCGCGGATATCGGAGCCGTGTTTGATGCAGATATCGACGCAGATTTCGGCGATCAGTTCGAAGCCGGTCAGGTTGTCGGCGGCTTCGGCCTGCGAAATGGCCAGCAGTCTCAAGGCATCGGCCGGCGACGTCAGGCCGACGAAAGCGGTCGCCACCGCGCGCGGTCGCGGAAACAGTTTCAGGACCGCGGCGGTGATGATGCCGAGCGTGCCCTCCGCGCCGATGAACAGGTTGCGCAAGTCGTAGCCGGTATTGTCCTTTTTCAGTTTCGACAGACCGTTGAGGATGCGCCCGTCGGCGAGCACCACCTCGAGGCCGAGCGCCATGTCGCGCGCCACGCCGAAGGCCAGCGCGCCGGTGCCGCCCGCATTGGTCGAGAGATTGCCGCCGATGGTGCAGCTTCCTTCCGCGCCGAGCGACAGCGGAAACAGGCGGTCGACCTCGCCGGCGCGCTGCTGGACGATCTGCAGCACCGCGCCGGCTTCGACCGTCATGGTGTTGGAGGCGGTATCGATCTCGCGGATTTTATCCATCCGCCGGGTCGAGACCACCACCTCGCCATGATGCGGCGTCTGTCCGCCGACGAGGCCGGTATTGCCGCCCTGCGGCACCAGCGCGATCCGGTGCTCGGTCGCCAGCCTGCAGATCGCGGACACCTCCGCCGTCGATGCCGGACGCAGCACCAGCGGAGAGCGTCCGTGAAACAGGTTGCGCTGCTCGGTGAGGTATGGCGCCAGCTCGTCAGCGTCGGTCACCGCATATTTGTCGCCGACGATCGATGCAAAGCGCGCGATCAGATCGGGCGACAGCGGTGGCGATGCGGATCTTGGCGGAACGATGGTCATGGCGCGTCAGGTGTCCGATGGATTGGACGATGTGTCCATTAAAGCGTTTTCGAGCGAAGTGGCTGCCGGTTCGCGTAAAGAAAACGCGTCAAAACAAAAACATAGAGTCTGCTTCTGATTCCATCAGAAGCGGAAAGGCTTTAGTCTTGCGGCGCGGCGGCGCGACGCAGCCGGTCGTTGATGGCTTCTCCGAGTCCATGGTCGGGGACCGGCATCACCGCGATGGTCCGCGCGCCGCTGGCGTCGAGGGCGCGAAGATAGCCGAAAAGATTGGCGGCGGCCTCCTTGAGATCGCCACGCTCGGACAGGTTCATCACCGCAGTCGCGGTCTCGCTGCCCGCGAGAGCGGCCGGACCGAAGGCCAGCAGCGCCTCGCCGCGTGAAAGGCTCGTGGCATCGAGGCGGACCTTGGCGCGCGGCGCGTAGTGCGAGGCCAGCATCCCGGACGCCGGCGGTCGTCCGTCGATCGCGCCGGAATCGGGTCGCGCCAGCGGACTACCGAGCACGCGCTCGATGTCGGCGCGAGGAATTCCGCCGGGACGCAGCAACGTCGGGGATGCGAAACAGCCGACGATGGTGGATTCGACGCCGACCTCGACCGGCCCGCCGTCGACGATCAGGTCGATCCGCCCTGAAAGATCGCTTTGCACATGCGCCGCCGTCGTCGGCGAGACATGGCCGGACAGGTTGGCGGACGGCGCAACCACCGCGTCGCCGAACTCGCGCAGGATGGCGCGCGCCACCGGGTGGGCGGGGAGGCGGATTGCAACGGTGTCGAGGCCAGCCGTGGCAAGTTCGGCCACCGGGCAGTGCGGAGCCTTCGGCAGCACCAGCGTCAGCGGGCCCGGCCAGAACGCGTCAGCGAGCGCAAGCGCCGTGGCATCGAAACAGGCGATCCGTCGCGCGGCTTCGAGATCGCCGACATGCACGATCAGCGGATTGAAGGCGGGCCTGCCCTTGGCACGGTAGAGCCGTGCGACGGCTTCCGCGTTGGCGGCGTCGGCGCCGAGCCCGTAGACCGTCTCGGTCGGGAACGCGACCAGTCCGCCGTCGCGGAGCGTGCGAACGGCCGCTGACGCCGCGGCTTCGCCGGCCGGTCTGATCTGCGTTGTCAATTCCACGGTCATCGGAATTTCGGTTCTCGATCCAGCTTCTTGCGGTGCGCGAAACCCGAGGCTATAAGCCGCGTCTTGTCGGAGTGTGGCTCAGCCCGGTAGAGCACTGCGTTCGGGACGCAGGGGTCGCAGGTTCGAATCCTGCCACTCCGACCATTATTTCAATGACTTATAGTTTTGATGCCTCGGCCGCGCAACGCAGCCGCGCGACGAATTGACCCGTCATGCATGCTTTTGGCCATATGACGGGCTCCGGTGATCACCGGTCGATGGCGGCCAAGGCGCGAACGCGTCGAAACGATCAGTTTTTGCCGCGACCGCCGCCGACCGGCGCCTGCGGCAGGAATTGCCTGCCGTTGGCGACCAGAAAATCGAGCATTTCCTGCGCCGGAGGGAGCAGGACCTTGTCCTTTCGCCTGACGACGAACCACTGTCGCACGATCGGGAGCCCGGCAACGTCGAGCATAATCATCCGGCCCTCTTTCAGCTCGGTCGCGACCGTGTGCGCTGAAATGAATGCAATCCCCAGACCGGCGATAACCGCCTGCTTGATCGTCTCGTTGCTGCTCATCTCCATGCCGATCTGAGGCCGAAGAGAGATGTTCTCGAAGAACTGCTCCATCAGGAACCGCGTCCCCGAGCCCGCCTCGCGGGAAATGAAGGTTTCCTGTGCCAGATCAGCCGCCTTTAGCTGCGTCGCGCCCGCAAGCGTGTGTCCGGTCGGCGCGACGACGACGTGCGGATGGTCGCCGAGCAGATGGAGATCCATTTCGATGTCGGGCGGCGGCCGGCCCATGATGGCAAAATCAAGCGCATAACCGTGCAACGCCTGACGAATATCGTGGCGATTGACGATCGTAAGACTGATGTCGATCCCCGGATGAAGCTTCGAGAATGCTGAAATCGCAAAAGGAACAAAATATTTTGCGGTGCTGACGGCGCCGATCGCTACGCGTCCGCCGGTTCGGCCGGCAATCATGTCGAGCGACGTCGCGCAGCTTTCGATCGCGGCCTCGACGCGTTCGAAAAGCTTGTACAATTCCTGTCCCGCCTGCGTGAGAACCATGCCGTCGCTGGTTCGCTGAAGCAGGGGCAGTCCACAGAGTTGTTGCAGGTTGCGCAACTGCAGGGTGACCGCAGGTTGGGTCAGATGCAGCTTGTTGGCCGCCGCCGTGACGCTGCCACCGGTCGCAACAGATGCCAAGGCGCGCAGTTGCCGAATGGTGGCGTCGCGGAGACTGGAGTGCATATAAGAAAATTTTTGGCCCGATGAAGGATATTGAAATTGTACTTATTACATGCAACGAGTCAATATCCCGCAATGCTCTGGAAAGCGCCAAAACGGCTGTTTGGAGATTGCGGCCGAGAGGAAATCTGGATGAGCCAGGAGCTTACATTACAACAGCGGTTGGAAGCATGCGCGGGTCCTGATCCGCTTCACCGAGCGGTCAAGGACGCCGTAGCCGCGCTTGCGCAAGCTTCGATCGAAATCTCCGACCTGACATCCCGTGGCGCGCTCGCGGGGATAACCGGACAGGCACGCGGACGCAATACCGACGGCGACGTGCAGAAGGATCTTGATGTTCGCGCCGACGACATCATTCGCGCGGCTCTTGGCCGCCTTCCGATCGGCGTGCTCGCTTCGGAAGAGATGGCGGATTTGGACATCCTCGATGCGAACGCTCCGATCAGCATCGCGTTCGATCCGCTCGACGGTTCATCGAATATCAACACCAACATGTCGGTCGGCACGATCTTTTCGATCATGCCCACGACAGCCGATCCGAGCGCGACTTTCACTCAGCCGGGCTCCGCGCAGCTTGCCGCCGGGTTCGTCGTGTACGGACCGCAAACGTCTCTCGTCCTGACCATCGGTCACGGCGTCGATATTTTCACGCTCGATCGCGACTCGCGCGAATACAAGCTCACGGGATCGATGGTGCAGATCCCACCGGATGCGAATGAGTTCGCGATCAATTCTTCGAACCGGCGTCATTGGGATGCGCCGGTGCGCTCCTATATCGAGGAATGCGTGATGGGCGCGGAAGGCCCGTGCGGCAAGGACTTCAACATGCGCTGGATCGGCTCGCTGGTCGCTGAAGCTTTCCGCATTCTCGTTCGCGGCGGCATTTTCCTCTATCCGAGCGATGGTCGTCGTGGCTACGAGGAAGGGCGGTTGCGTCTGGTCTACGAAGCTCACCCCATGGCGTTCATCGTCGAACAGGCGGGCGGCGGCGCCATCACCGGCCGCACGCGCATTCTCGATATCTCACCCGCCAGCTTGCATCAGCGCGTTCCGCTGATCATGGGCTCGATCAAGAACGTCCAGCGTGTCGAACACATGCATTCACAGCCCGAGGTCGCGTTGGAAGCCAACGCGCCGTTGTTCGGGCATCGTGGCCTGTTTCGCATCTGATTTCGAAGGTTTTTGTTCATCGTGTCCAGAAAACATCCCATCATTTCCATCACCGGTTCGTCGGGCGCCGGAACGACATCCGTCAAGCGCACTTTCGAACAGATTTTCCGCCGCGAGAATGTCGTGGCCGCGTACATCGAAGGAGACGCATTCCACCGTTATAACCGCGCCGAGATGCGCACGCGCATGGCCGAGGAGTCGGACAAGGGCAACAAGCACTTCAGCCACTTCAGTCCCGAGACCAACTTGTTCGCCGAACTCGAATCCGTGTTCCGCAGCTATGGCGAAAGCGGAACCGGCAACACGCGCTACTATGTCCATGACGATGCGGAATCGGCGCTGCATGGGGTCCCGCCCGGGACATTCACGGACTGGCGGCAACTGCCCGAGAACTCGGACCTGTTGTTTTACGAAGGTCTGCACGGCGCGGTCGTGACCGACAAGGTGAATGTCGCCCAGTATGCCGACCTCAAGATCGGCGTCGTTCCGGTGATCAATCTGGAGTGGATCCAGAAGCTGCACCGGGATCGCAGCGCTCGGGGTTATTCCACCGAAGCGGTTACCGACACCATCCTTCGCCGCATGCCGGATTACGTCAACTATATCTGCCCTCAGTTCGCAGAGACGGACATCAACTTCCAGCGCGTGCCGACGGTGGATACGTCGAATCCGTTCATCGCCAGATGGATACCGACGCCCGACGAGTCGATGGTCGTAATCCGGATGAAGAATCCGCGCGGCATCGATTTCCCGTACCTGCTGTCGATGATCCCGAACAGCTTCATGTCGCGCGCGAACTCGATTGTCATTCACGGGTCCAAGCTCGATCTGGCCATGCAGTTGATCCTGACGCCGCTGATCCTTCAGCTTATCGAACGGAAGAGGCGCGCATGACCGGCGAATCGATGCTGACAAGCAAAATCGCGGACGTGAGGAACCGCCGCAACGACGGCGGGAACCGCGACATCGAGGTGGTTGATCGGTACATGGGCAACGGGAGTATAATCCCCGTCGTGACTCGTATCAGCGCATCCAAAGTGTGAGGGTGAGGAAAAAATGGCTCGTATTACTCTGAGACAATTGCTGGATCATGCGGCCGAGCATGGCTACGGCGTGCCGGCGTTCAATATCAATAACATGGAGCAGGGTCTCGCGATCATGGAGGCGGCCGCCGCCGTCGACGCTCCTGTCATTCTTCAGGCTTCGCGCGGCGCGCGCTCCTACGCCAACGACATCATGCTGGCGAACATGATCGACGCGCTCGACCAGATGTATCCGCATATTCCGCTGTGCATGCATCAGGATCACGGCAACGAGGAGGCGACCTGCGCCACCGCGATCAAGTACGGCTTCACCTCGGTCATGATGGACGGTTCGCTCAAGGCCGACGCCAAGACCGCGGCGGACTATGATTACAACGTCGACATCACCCGCCGCGTCGTCGACATGGCGCATTGGGTCGGCGCTTCGGTGGAAGGCGAACTGGGCGTGCTCGGCTCGCTCGAGCACGGCGGCGGCGAGCAGGAGGACGGCCACGGCATCGAAGGCCCCGTCAGCCACGATCAACTGCTGACCGATCCGGATCAGGCCGTCGATTTCGTCCGCGCCACCAAGGTCGACGCGCTGGCGATCGCGATGGGTACCTCGCACGGCGCCTACAAGTTCTCGCGCAAGCCGGACGGCGACATTCTCGCCATGAAGGTGGTCGAGGAGATCCACCGTCGTCTTCCCAACACGCATCTGGTGATGCACGGCTCGTCCTCGGTGCCGCAGCACCTGCAGGACCAGTTCAACAAGTTCGGCGGCGAGATGCCGCAGACCTGGGGCGTGCCGGTCGAGGAAATCGTGCGCGGCATCAAGCACGGCGTCCGCAAGGTCAATATCGATACCGACTGCCGTCTGGCGATGACGGCGGTCTTTAGAAAAGTCGCGACCGACAACAAAAGCGAATTCGATCCGCGCAAGTTTCTGAAGCCTGCGATGGACGCGATGCGCGACCTTTGTCGCGAGCGCTTCGAACAGTTTGGTACCGCCGGAAATGCCGCGAAGATCAAGGTGATCCCATTGGCTGAAATGGCCAAGCTTTATCGCACGGGCAAACTTGATCCGCGCATCGGCGATACGGCCGTCGCCGCGGAGTGAGATTGGATCGAACCTCCGCGGATCAACAGAGAGAAGAGAGAAGGAGCACGATATGAATGCCCAAAACGAGAAATCGCTGACCGTCCGCGGCAAGGATCGCTACAAATCCGGCGTCATGGCCTACAAGAAGATGGGCTATTGGGAGCCCGACTATACGCCGAAGGACACCGACGTCATCTGTCTGTTCCGGGTGACGCCACAGGACGGCGTCGATCCGGTCGAGGCCTCGGCGGCGGTGGCCGGCGAGTCCTCGACCGCCACCTGGACCGTGGTGTGGACCGACCGTCTGACGGCGGCGGAGAAGTATCGCGCCAAGTGCTACCGGGTCGATCCGGTCCCGGGGGCGGAAGGCCAGTACTTCGCCTATATCGCTTACGATCTCGACCTGTTCGAGCCCGGCTCGATCTCCAATCTCACCGCCTCTGTGATCGGCAACGTGTTCGGCTTCAAGCCGCTCAAGGCCTTGCGTCTCGAGGACATGAGATTGCCGACCGCCTATGTGAAGACCTTCAAGGGCCCGCCGACGGGCATCGTCGTCGAGCGCGAGCGTCTCGACAAGTTCGGCCGTCCGCTGCTCGGCGCCACCGTCAAGCCGAAGCTCGGCCTGTCCGGCCGCAACTACGGCCGCGTTGTCTATGAGGCGCTGAAGGGTGGTCTCGACTTCACCAAGGACGACGAGAACATCAACTCGCAGCCCTTCATGCACTGGCGGGAACGTTTCCTCTACTGCATGGAGGCGGTCAACCGCGCCCAGGCTGCGACCGGCGAGATCAAGGGCAGCTACCTCAACGTCACCGCGGCGACGATGGAGGACATGTACGAGCGCGCCGAGTTCGCGAAACAACTCGGCTCGGTGGTTGTCATGATCGACCTGGTGATCGGCTACACGGCGATCCAGTCGATGTCGAACTGGGCGCGCAAGAACGACATGATCCTGCATCTGCATCGCGCCGGCCATTCGACTTATACCCGGCAGCGCAGCCACGGCGTGTCGTTCCGCGTCATCGCCAAGTGGATGCGGCTCGCCGGCGTCGATCATATCCACGCCGGAACCGTGGTCGGCAAGCTCGAAGGCGACCCGCTGACCACGCGCGGCTTCTATGACGTCTGCCGCGAAGAGTACAATCCGATGCAGCTCGAGCATGGCATCTTCTTCGACCAGAACTGGGCGAGCCTCAACAAGATGATGCCGGTCGCTTCCGGTGGCATCCATGCCGGTCAGATGCACCAGCTCATCCAGCACCTCGGTGAGGATGTGGTGTTGCAGTTCGGCGGCGGCACCATCGGTCACCCGATGGGCATCCAGGCCGGTGCGACGGCGAACCGCGTGGCGCTGGAAGCGATGATCCTCGCCCGTAACGAGGGCCGCGATTACGTCCACGAAGGGCCGGACATTCTGGCCAAGGCGGCCGCAAGCTGCACGCCGCTGAAGCAGGCGCTCGAGGTGTGGAAGGACGTCTCCTTCAACTACGCCTCGACCGACGCTCCCGATTATGTGCCGACCGCCGTTCCCGCGGCGTAATGGAGGATATCATGCGTATTACCCAAGGTTGCTTTTCGTTTCTGCCCGATCTGACCGACGATCAGATCTCCAGGCAGATCCAGTACTGCCTCAGCCAGAAGTGGGCGGTGAACATCGAGTTCACCGACGACCCGCATCCCCGCAACACCTACTGGGACATGTGGAATCTCCCGATGTTCGATCTGCCGGATGCGGCAGGCGTGCTGATGGAGCTGAACGAGTGCCGGAAGGTCTATGGCGACCGCTACATCCGGATCTCCGCGTTCGATTCCAGCCACGGCTGGGAGTCGGTGAAGCTGTCGTTCATCGTCAACAGGCCGAAGGACGAGCCGGGATTCCGGCTCGAGCGCCAGGAATCCGACGACCGCAACATCCGCTACACCACGACGTCGTATGCGGTGGCCGCACGTCCCGAGGGTCAGCGTTACTCCTCGTGACATGATTCCATCCGGTTCAAGCCAGGGCGGTTCGTCCTCCCGATCGCCCGGCTCCGGATGTACTGCTCCGTCGTCTTGATGACGACGGAGCTTTTCTCACGGAGCAGTTTTCGAAAAAAGCTCCAGATCGAGTTAGCAGGACGGCGTTGATGCAAGAAAAAATCAACCTTCGCGAGGAACTCGAGGCCGTTGGAATCGGCGAGATCCTCAAGCAGCTCGATCAGGATCTGATAGGTCTCAAGCCCGTCAAGACGCGTATCCAGGAGATCGCGTCGCTGCTGCTTGTCGAGCGGATCCGGAAGAAACTGGAGCTGACGTCGGAGAACCCGACGTTGCACATGTCGTTTACCGGAAATCCCGGCACCGGCAAAACCACCGTTGCCTTGCGGATGGCCGATATCCTCCATCGGCTGGGTTACGTGCGCCGCGGCCACGTCGTGTCGGTCACGCGCGACGAACTGGTCGGACAGTATATCGGCCACACCGCTCCGAAGACCAAGGAAATACTGAAAAAGGCGATGGGTGGCGTGCTGTTCATCGACGAAGCCTATTACCTCCACCGGCCCGACAACGAACGCGACTACGGCCAGGAAGCCATCGAGATTCTGCTTCAGGTCATGGAATCGCAGCGCGAGGATCTGGTGGTGATTCTCGCAGGCTACGCCGACCGCATGGAGAAGTTCTTCTCCAGCAATCCCGGCTTCCGCTCGCGCATTGCGCATCACATCGACTTCCCCGACTACTCCGACGAGGAACTGCTCGCGATCGCGGAAGTCATGCTGCGCAACATGAACTATAAGTTCACCTCCGACGCCCGCGATGCGTTTGTTCGCTACATCGCCTTGCGCAAGGCTCAGCCCCTGTTCTCCAATGCGCGTTCGATCCGCAATGCGCTCGATCGTATTCGCTTGCGCCAGGCCAATCGCCTGGTCGCGGACGAGAACGCCATTCTGTCGGTCGAGGATGTCCAGTCGGTGGTGGCATCCGACGTTCTTGCCAGCCGCGTGTTTGCGGAGCCGGCGGCCGATAACGTCGAGCGTCTGAAAGAGAAGCGGAAGTAAATGGCGATGCCGCCCCGGCTTTAGGCCGAGGCGGCTTGGGCGACCACCGGTCGCCGGAGCGGGCTTCCCTCGAAGAAGGGATGTTCCGTAAGAACAAGGCCCGTCGCCCTTGAAATGGGCACCGCGTCCCGTGACAATGAATGAACGGGAGAGGTGCCATGAACATTCAGGAGAAAAGCCGCTATCGCGAAGTTTACGCCCGCTCGCTCGGCGATCCCGAGGGTTTCTGGGCCGACGTCGCACGCGACATCGACTGGATCGAGCCGGCGAAAAAGATCTTCGATCCGTCGATGGGGCTTTATGGCCGCTGGTTTGCCGGCGCCGTCGTCAATACCTGCTATAACGCGCTGGACCGCCACGTTGCTGGAGCCCGCGCCGAGCAGGTCGCGCTGATCCATGATTCGCCGCTGGCCAATCCGGGCGGGCCGAGCGTCATCACCGCTTTCACCTACGCGCAACTGCTCAAGGAAGTGGCGACGCTCGCCGCCGTGTTGCAGGATTTCGGAGTCGCCAAGGGCGACCGTGTCGTTCTCTATATGCCGATGGTGCCGGAGGCCGTGGTTGCGATGCTGGCCTGCGCGCGGATCGGCGCGGTGCATTCGGTGGTGTTCGGCGGCTTCGCAGCCAGGGAACTTGCGACCCGGATCGACGACGCCAAGCCGAAGCTGGTGTTTTCGGCGAGCTGCGGCCTGGAGCCGGGCCGCATCGTGCACTACAAGCCGCTGCTCGACGAGGCGATCAACCTTGCCGCGCACAAGGTGCCGGCCTGCATCATCCTGCAACGGCCGCGGCAGCGCTGCGACCTGATCGCGCCCCGCGATCACGACTGGGCGGCGCTGCGCGAAGCCGCGATGGCGGCCGGGAAGTCCGCGGCTTGCGTGCCGGTGCTCGCCACCGATCCGCTGTACATTCTCTACACCTCCGGCACCACCGGGGTGCCGAAAGGCGTGGTGCGCGACAATGGCGGCCATCTGGTCGCGCTGAAATGGTCGATGTTCAACCTCTACGGCGTCGAGCCGGGCGAGGTCTGGTGGTGCGGCTCCGACATCGGCTGGGTGGTCGGCCACAGCTACATCGTCTACGGGCCGCTGATCCACGGCGCGACAACGGTTATGTACGAGGGCAAGCCGATCGGCACGCCGGACGCAGGCGCGTTCTGGCGCGTGATCTCCCAGCACGGGGCGGTGGCGTTCTTCACCGCGCCGACCGCCTTTCGCGCCATCAAGAAGGAGGACCCTGACGGCGCCTTCATCCGCGAATACGATCTGTCAAAATTCCGCACGCTGTTTCTGGCCGGTGAGCGCGCCGATCCGCCGACGGTGGAATGGGCGGAAAGGCAGTTGAATCGGCCGGTCATCGATCATTGGTGGCAGACGGAGACCGGCTGGTGCGTCGCCGGCAATCCTGTGGGCCTCGGCATGCTGCCGGTGAAGCACGGCTCGCCGACAGTGGCGATGCCGGGCTATCAGGTCGATATCGTGGATGAAGCGGCCAAACCGCTGCCGCCGAACACGATGGGCTCCATCGTCATCAAGCTGCCGTTGCCTCCGGGTTGCCTGCCGACGCTGTGGGAGCAGGACGCGCGCTGCCGGGAAGCCTACCTCAGCGAGTTTCCCGGCTACTACAAGACCTCGGACGCCGGCTACAAGGACGGCGACGGCTACATCTTCGTCATGGGCCGCACCGACGACATCATCAACGTCGCCGGCCATCGGTTGTCCACCGGCGGCATGGAGGAGATCCTCGCGTCGCATCCCGATGTCGCGGAATGCGCGGTTCTCGGCGTCAGGGACGCGATCAAGGGCGAGGTTCCGTGCGGCCTTCTGGTGCTGAAGGCCGGCGTGAGCCGCGATCCCGGCGAGATCGAGAAGGAGGTCGTGGCGCTGGTCCGCGAGAAGCTCGGGCCCGTGGCGGCCTTCAGGCTTGCGGTCACCGTGAACAGGCTGCCGAAGACGCGCTCAGGCAAGATCCTGCGCGGCACCATCAAAAAGATCGCCGATGGCGATCAATGGACGATGCCCGCCACTATCGAGGATCCCAAGGCGCTCGACGAGATCGAGGCCGCGCTGGAAAAGCGGACGTGAATGGTGCGTCGGATATGCGATGGACTTACAATTCCCGCAATTGAGTCCGAACAAGCTGCGACAATCCGGGAACGACGATGCACCTAAAGACATTCATGCCCCTCGCGGTTGTCGCCGTGGCCACGCTGTGGCTCGGCGGCTGCGCCAATCTCGAGCGGCACAATCCAAGCGCCGTCTCGCAGGGCGATGACGATGCCTATTGCCAGGCGCATGGCGGGCCGCAGGGTTCCGCGGCCTATAGCGCCTGCCGCAAGGATCGCGACGTCGCCGCCACCCGGTCGGATCGGATGGAGCGCACCCACCGCGATCTTGCCGAACGGATGCTGAACGGGCAGTAGCGGATTCGTCAAGCTTCGACGTAATTGGCGATACTTGCTGGAGCCGGGATCGCCAGCCCGTCCTCGTTCAAACCGGCGATATGAAAGCGAATGGCATCACGGATTTCGCGTTCGACGGCTTCCACGCTCGCCCCGGTAGCAACACAGCCGGGCAAGTCCGGCACATAAGCCGAAAAGTTGTTTCCTGCCTTCTCGATCACCACCGCGTAACGCATCGGCGCCGTTCCTTCAGACCGGCCTGCTATCATACCGTCGGGTCCGGGATTTTCGAGGTCGAGGCAACAACCTTTATTCCTCGTCCTCCCGCTTCTTGCCGCCGATGGTCTTCAGCTTGGCGAACACGGCGTCGACGTTGAGATCCTCGCGCTGCTTCTCGGTCGGCTCGAATTCGGCGTCCTTGCGCGTGGTCTCGGACGCCGGCAGCAGGGTGGCGCCGCCATACTGCTGATCGGTCGGCTTTTCCTTGGCCGCGCGCTGCACCTCGAAGTCGAGCTCGATCTGGGAGCAGAGGCCGAGCGTCACCGGGTCCATCGGCGTCAGCGTCGAGGCGTTCCAGTGGGTGCGGTCGCGGACCGCGGCGATCGTGGTCTTGGTGGTGCCGACCAGGCGCATGATCTGCGCGTCCTTCAATTCGGGGTGGTTGCGCACCAGCCAGAGGATCGCGCTCGGCCGTTCGTGACGGCGCGACACCGGGGTATAACGCGGACCCTTCTTCTTGGCGGCGGGCGGCAGCACCACCTTGCTCTCGCTGAGCTTGAGGCGGTAGTCGGGGTCCTTCTCGCCCTTCTCGATCTCGTCGCGGGTGAGCTGTCCGGTGGAGATCGGGTCCATGCCCTTGATGCCCTGGGCGGCGTCGCCGTCGGCGATGGCGCGGACCTCCAGGGGATGCATCTTGGTGAAATCGGCGACCTGGTCAAACGACAGCGCGGTATTGTCGACGAGCCACACGGCAGTCGCCTTCGGCATCAGCGGTGCATTGCTCATGGCAAATCTCCTTTGCGCTCCGCCCACCCCTCAGGAGCAGAGCCTTTTGGTCATCGACGATGACGGGAATTGGCCTATATAAGCCGGCGGGGGTGGAGTGCGCAATGGTTTGCTGCCGACGGCCCCATGGCTTGATGGATCGGCTTGACGGAACAGCCTTGACAGCGCCCGAAAGCCGTCCAAAGTCGTTTCTCGCATTGGCCGTTCGCGCCCCGCCGGGGTGGGGGTGATTCGGCCCTGGATCGCCTTAATGGAAGCCAAACCGAAGCTGAAAATCGTGCTTTGTTCGCCCCGCGGTTTCTGCGCGGGAGTGGTCAGGGCGATCGACACCGTTGAACGCGCGCTGGCGCTGTACGGCGCGCCGGTCTATGTGCGTCACGAGATCGTGCATAACCGTTACGTGGTCGACAGCCTTCGCGCCAAGGGCGCTATCTTCGTCGAGGAACTTGCGGAGATCCCCGACGACACCAAGGCGCCGGTGGTGTTCTCCGCCCATGGCGTGCCGAAGTCGGTGCCGGCCGACGCGCAGCGCCGCAATTTCTTCTCGCTGGACGCCACCTGTCCGCTGGTCACCAAGGTCCACCGCGAGGCGGCGATCCATTTCAAGCGCGGTCACGAGATTCTGCTGATCGGTCATTCACATCACCCGGAAGTCGTCGGCACGGTCGGGCAACTGCCGGCGGGTGCGGTGACGCTGATCGAGACCGCCGAGGACGCCGAACGGTTCGCGCCGAAGGACGCCGATAATCTTGCCTTCGTGACCCAGACGACGCTGTCCATCGACGACACCGCCGAGATCGTCGCGGTGCTGAAACAGCGCTTCCCCAATATCCACGGGCCGCACAAGGAAGACATCTGCTACGCCACCACCAACCGCCAGCTCGCGGTCAAGAAGGTGGCGCCGGTGGTCGATGCGCTGATCGTGGTCGGCGCGCCGAATTCCTCGAACTCGCAGCGGCTTCGCGAGGTTGCCGAGCGGGAGGGCTGCAAGGTGTCGGTGCTGGCGCAGCGTGCCGGCGATCTCGACTGGGGCATGTTCGAAGGCATCAGGAGCCTGGGCATCACCGCGGGCGCCTCGGCGCCGGAAGTGATCGTCGAGGAAATCATGGGTGCCTTCGCGGCGCGATACGAACTCGATGTGGAGACGGTCTCGGCGGCGGAAGAGAACGAGTTCTTCCCGCTGCCGCGCTCGCTGCGGCCCGACGCGGCCTGATTGCGGCCTGCGGTCTTCGGAATGGGGATACGAGATGGCGGTCTATACCGACGTCGCCGCCGACGAACTCGCGGATTTCCTGAAAGCCTACGATATCGGGGAATTGCTGTCCTACAAGGGCATCGCCGAAGGCGTCGAGAATTCCAATTATCTGCTGCATACCACCTCCGGCCCCTTTTTCCTGACGTTGTATGAAAAGCGCGTCGCGGCGGCCGATCTGCCGTTCTTTCTCGGCCTGATGGGTCACCTCGCGGCGCGCGGCATCGTGTGTCCGCAACCGGTCAAGGCTCGCGACGGCGAAACCCTCGGCCGCCTTGCGGGACGTCCCGCCGCCATCATCGACTTCCTCGAGGGGGTATGGCCGCGCAAACCGACCGTGAGACACTGCGCCGCGACAGGCGAGGCACTGGCGAAGCTTCACCTCGCCGGCCGCGATTTCGGCATGAGACGCGACAACGCGCTGTCGGTCTTCAGTTGGCGGCCGTTGTTCGATCAGGCCGCGCCATGCGCCGATACCGTCCAGCATGGTCTGCACGATTTTCTCAAGGCCGAACTCGATCATCTCGAACAGCATTGGCCGAAACATCTGCCGTCGGGCGTGATTCACGCCGATCTGTTTCCGGACAACGTTTTATTTCTCGGCGACAGGCTGTCGGGGCTGATCGATTTTTATTTCGCGTGCAATGACTTTTTCGCCTATGACGTCGCGATCTGCCTCAACGCCTGGTGTTTCGAGCCGGATCATTCCTTCAACGTTACCAAGGCGCGCGCGCTGCTCGGCGCTTACAATCGCGAACGTGCGCTGTCCGAGGCCGAACAGGAGGCACTGCCGCTTCTGGCGCGCGGTGCCGCGCTGCGGTTTCTGCTGACGCGGCTGGTCGATGCCCTCAACGTGCCCGCGGGTGCGCTGGTAAAACCGAAGGACCCGCTCGAATACGTCCGCAAGCTGCGCTTCCAGCAACGCGTCGTCAATATCCGCGACTATGGCCTCGCGGTGTCGGGGCTGGTGGCTTGAATTCGCCTGCGCTTCCGCATGTCACGATTTTCACCGACGGCGCCTGCTCCGGCAATCCGGGGCCTGGCGGCTGGGGCGCGATCCTGCGTTTCGGCGAGATCGAAAAAGAATTGAAGGGCGGCGAGCCGCACACCACCAACAACCGGATGGAATTAGTAGCGGCGATCTCGGCGCTGGAGGCGCTGAAGCGTCCGGCGCTGGTCGATCTCACAACTGACAGCCAATATGTGCGGCAGGGCATCACCGGCTGGATTCACAACTGGAAACGCAACGGCTGGCGCACCGCCGACCGGAAGCCGGTGAAGAACGCCGACCTGTGGCAGCGGCTCGACGCGGCGCTGCAGCCGCATCAGGTGCGCTGGCACTGGATCAAGGGCCATCGCGGCCACGAGGAGAACGAGCGCGCCGATCAACTCGCGCGCGAAGGCGTGGAGATGGCGAGGTTGAAGTGATTTTCCCTCTCCCGCAAGGAGAGGGAAAGACTTGAGGCGACTCCCTCCTGCTCTGCACAGTCATGCCCCGCGCCGGCGGGGGCATCCAGTAATCACCGATATACCGGCTCCATCGAGCGCTGGCAGATACTGGATCGTCCGCCTTCGCGGACGATGACCGGAGCAATTACAACTGTCCCAATAGCGCGTCGCCGCCGGAGACCTCGACCTTGCCGGGCGAGTCCTCGACATTGAGCTTTTTTACCACGCCGTCCTCGACCAGCATGGAGTAGCGCTTGGAGCGGATGCCGAGCCCCTTCTCGGTGCCATCGAACTCCATGCCGAGCGCCCTGGCGAACTCGGCGTTGCCATCGGCAAGGAACGCCGCCTCGTTGCGCTGGTCGGTGTCGCGCTTCCAGGCGTTCAGGACGAACACGTCGTTGACGGAGGTGATGGCGATCTCGTCCACGCCCTTGTCCTTGATGGCGCGGGCGCTGGCGAAAATGCTCGGAAGATGCTGCTTGTGGCAGGTGCCGGTATAGGCGCCCGGCACCGCGAACAACGCAACCTTTTTGCCCTTGAAGATATCGGCGGTGCTTTTGGTCTGAACCCCGCCCTCGGTCATGATGCGGAACGTCGCGTCGGGCAGGCGGTCGCCAACTTTGATGGTCATCGTCGTATCTCCCTGGAATGTAGCATGTATGTGGACCGCGGCGGGCATTGGCACAATATGATGCAGATGCGAAACGGCAATCGGGGCTGCTCACCGTTCCGTCATTAGCTTGTTTTTGGGCGAAGCGGAACGCGCGACAAAACAAAGGAGCTATCGGGCGAACCCGCCCGCGTCGAGGAAGGCCTGTTCCTCCGCGCTTGTCGTGCGGCCGAGCAACGCATTGCGGTGAGGAAAGCGGCCGAACCGGCGAACGATGTCGGCATGCACTTCCGCGAATTTGAGATTTTCCGGCCGGCCGCGGCTGCGAAACAGCGCGACGCAGCGGTCCTGGTCGGCAAGCCGTTCGGAATGCATGAACGGCATATAAAGGAATTCGACGAGGTCGGGCGCGATGCGCGCGTCGGCTCCTCGTGCGATAGCGCGCTCCGCTACCGCCAGCGCCCGGTCATCGGTCGAAAATGTTTTCGCGTCGCCGCGGAACATGTTGCGCGGAAACTGGTCGAGCACGATGACGAGCGCCAGCGCGCCGTCGTCGGTCGCCTCCCACGCGGCGAGTTCGCCGGCGCGCGCCGCCTCCCAAAGCTCCAAAAAGCGGCGGCGCACCTCGGCGTCGAACGCCTCGTCCTTGGTGTACCATTTGGCCATGCCGGCATGACGCCAGAAGGCAAGGACGTCGGCGGGAGAGGAGATGGAAGCGGGCGGATTATCGGAATTCATCACACAACGGTTTCCATCGTCGTCTTCGCGCGCGCGGGAATCTACAACGCTTGGCGTCGATGGAGATGGAAAGGATCGACGTCATCAACCGAAATCGGAGTCCCCGCCATATGGGTCCCGGCTCTCGTGCGAAACGGCACCTGGCCGGGACGACCATGAGTGGCATCACGCCGCCGTTTTGCTCTCCTCGCGCAGCGCGCGGCGGAGGATTTTTCCGACATTGGTTTTCGGCAGGGAGTCGCGGAATTCGATTTGTCGCGGCACCTTGTAGCTCGTCAATTCCGTGCGCGCGAACTTGATGATGTCCTCGGCCGCGAGGTTCGGATCCTTCCTGACCACAAAGGCTTTCACAGCCTCGCCCGATTTCCTGTCCTTGACGCCGATCACGGCGCATTCCAGCACGCCCGGATGGCTCGCAATCACCTCCTCGACCTCGTTCGGATAGACGTTGAAGCCCGAGACCAGGATCATGTCCTTCTTGCGGTCGACGATTTTTGTGTAGCCATCCGGTGACATCACGCCGATGTCGCCGGTGCGGAAGAAGCCGTCCGCCGTCATCACCTGCGCGGTCTCGTCCGGCCTGTTCCAGTATCCCGGCATCACCTGCGGACCCCTGGCGCAAATCTCGCCCGCTTCGCCGAGCGGCACCTCGCGGCCCGCATCGTCGCGGATGGAGATGTATGTCGAGGGCATGGGAAGGCCGATCGAGCCGGTAAATCTGTCGCTGTCGGAGGGATTGCAGGTCAGCGTCGGCGAGGTTTCGGACAGGCCATAGCCTTCCAGCAACGGGCAACCCGTCACCTTCAGCCACTTTTCGGCGACCGCCTTCTGGACCGCCATGCCGCCGCCGACCGAGGTCTTGAGCTTGGAGAAGTCGACCTTGTCGAAACCAGGCGCGTTGAGGAGAGCGTTATAGAGCGTGTTCACCGCCGGGAAGCAGTTGATCTGATACTTCATCAATTCCTTGGTGAAGCCGGGTATGTCGCGCGGGTTCGGAATCAGCAGATTGACGCCGCCGGCGCGCATCGCCAGCATGAAGCACGCCGTCAGCGCGAAGATGTGATAGAGCGGCAGCGCGCAGACGACGAAAAGCTGGTCGACCGCCGGCGGCTTCTTCAGCGCCGGCTGCAGCCAGGCGTCATTCTGCAGCATGTTGGCGACGATGTTGCGATGGAGCAGCGTCGCGCCCTTCGAGACGCCGGTGGTGCCGCCGGTATATTGGAGGAAGGCGACGTCGTCCGGCGCGAGTTTCGGCCTGACCAGCGTCATGCGGCGCCCCGCGGCGAGCGCGTCGTTGAATCTGACCGCGCCGGGGATCGCTGAGGGTGGCACCATTTTCTTGACGTGACGGACCACGAAATTGACGATCACGCCCTTGATGCCGAGCAGGTCGCCCATGCTGCCGACGATGACGTGCCGGAGGCCGGTTTTGCCGACTACCTGCTGCACCGTCGCGGCGAAGTTCTCCAGCACGATGATCGCCTCCGCGCCGCAATCCCTGAGCTGATGCTCAAGCTCGTGCGGCGTGTAGAGCGGGTTGACGTTGACGACGGCATAGCCGGCGCGCAGCACGGCCACCGTCGAGACCGGATGTTGCAGCACGTTCGGCATCATCAGCGCGACGCGCGCGCCTTTCTTCAGTCCCCTGCCTTGCAGCCAGGCGCCGAGCGCGAGCGACTTTTCGTCGAGATCGCGATAGGTGATCGCCTTGTCCATGCAAATGAAAGCCTTGCGATCACGGTATTTGGCGAAGCTCTCCTCGAGCAACTCGACAAGCGAGGCGTACTGCGACGCGTCGATGTCGGCGGGCACGCCGGCGGGATATTGCTTGAGCCAGATGCGCTCCATGTGACTCCCCGGATCATCCCTCGTGCAACGAAGGCAGGTCTATGCGGGGAGTATTGAGCAAGGCGGTTGTCCAAGGCAAGCGGCTGTGCGGTAACGACGCATCAGCACCGCCGCGGGCTACTGTCTGGCTTCGCTTTTGGCGTTTCCCGCCTGCTTCGGCTTGATGGCCCGAGCGGCGGCGGCCTGCTTGGCGCGGGTGGCCCTGGCGTTCGCACCCTTGGTGCGGTCGCTTTTGGCCGCGGACGGTTTCGCGGTCTTGCCGGGGTTGATCGTCACCGACGCCCGGTGCTTCGATTTCGGTTCGGCGCCCGCTTCGGATTTGACTTCGGTTTTGGGCGCGGCGTTGCCGCCGCGTTTCGCGTGAGCGATCTTGCCGCGCTTCCTGGCTTTCGGAGGAGCGTCGCGCGCGGCGTCGGCTTCCGCGGCTGCGGCGATGGCGGCGCCGGTTCGCGTCGGTCCGGTATAGACGATGACGGGCTCGGAGGGAGCCGGTGCCGCCGCGATCAGGTCGGCCGGCCGCAGAGCCGGCGGCTGCAGGCCGGTCGAAAGAAACGACATCACAGCGGCGCCGGTCGCCGTTGTGTTGGCGGCAACATCGTCATCCTCGTCGCTGGCGGGATGCTTGCGTTTCGGCCCGCACATCTCGTCGCGCAGATTGGGAGGCGCGGCCGCGATCGGCGCCAGCTTGTCGACCGTGCCGAGCGCCGGACGCAGCCACGACAATGTGTTGTTGGCGAAGCCGCGCTCCAGCATCTGCGCGGCGCGCACCGCGCGCATCGTGCCGGACGAAGCGCCGAGCACCACCGCGATCAGGCGTTTGCCGTTCTGCGTGGCCGAGCCGACGAGATTGTAGCCGGACGCGCAGATGAAGCCGGTCTTGAAGCCGTCGGCGCCGGGAAAGCGCCCGATCAGCTTGTTGAAATTGTACGTCACCCGGTGGCCGTAGCGGATCGAGGGAATATGCACGAAGTATTCATATTCCGGCAGATCGTGAATGATCGCGCGCGCGAGAATGGCGAGATCGCGCGCCGAGGTGATCTGGCCGTCGGCCGGCAACCCGTTCGGGTTGACATAGCTCGTCTGAGTCATGCCGAGCCGCTGTGCGGTTGCGTTCATTTCGGCCAGGAAATTGTCGACCGATCCGCCGCCGACGCCTTCGGCCAGCACGTAGGCCATGTCGTTGGCCGACTTCACCATCATCATCTTCAGCGCGTTGTCGACGGTCACCTGGGTGCCCGGCCGGAACCCCATCTTCGAAGGCGACTGCGCGGCTGCCGTTGGCGATACCGTGAACAACGTGTCGAGCGTGATGCGTCCTTGCTTGACCGCCGTGAGCGTGACGTAGGCGGTCATCAATTTGGTGAGCGATGCCGGGTACCAGGGGTAGGTGGCGTTCTCCGCCTCCAGCACTTTTCCGGAATCGGCTTCAATCAGGAGATGCGCTTCGGTGGCGTGAGCCGTGCGCAACGGCGCGGCCGCAACCATCAGGCCGGCCGCAAGGACCATCCAGGCCGGCAACGATTTGCGGAACAGGACGATGGCTTGGCGAAGCGGGACGATGAATAAATGCACGGTGGTTCCGGTCCTTTGAGACCCGCCTTTGGCAAGGAGGCCTGCTTTCGGGTTTCAAGCGTGTCCGGCGCCGTCGTTCGCGGCGGTCCCAACCTATACCCGCTCGACAGGCTGGAACAGGGGGAAGGTGCTAATTCCCCGACGAAAGGGGCCGAATTTCGACGCTCGAAGGAGTTTGCGACGACGCTTGGCCTGCGGGAATGTCCCCGGAGACGAATTGCGCTTTCGCAAGCCGGGCGAAATGGCCGCCGGCAGCCAGCAGTTCGTCAAAGGTTCCATTTTCGATCACGCGCCCGTTCTCGAAAACCAGAATGCGGGTGGCATTGCGGATCGTGGACAGCCGGTGCGCGATGACGAAGGTCGTGCGGCCCTTCATCACCTCGTCCAGCGCGGCATTGACCCTGGCCTCGGTCACGGCGTCAAGTGCCGAGGTCGCCTCGTCGAGGATCAGGATCGGCGGATCCTTCAATAGCGCGCGGGCGATCGACAGCCGCTGCCGTTCGCCGCCGGACAGCATGCGTCCGCGCTCGCCGGCGTGAGTGTCGAATTTCTTCTCGCTGCGCTCGATGAAATCCAGCGCCTGGGCGCGTTCGGCCGCGAGTCGCATCTCTTCTTCGGATGCCTCGGGTTTGCCGACGCGCAGGTTCTCGGCGATCGAGCGGTCGAACAGCAACGGCTCCTGAAACACCACGCCGATGTTTCGCCGCAACGCCGTCAGCGTGAGCCCGCGGATATCCATGCCGTCTATCTTGATGATGCCGGATTGCGGGTCGAACGCCCTGTGCAACAGGGCGATGGCGGTGGACTTGCCTGCGCCTGTCGGACCGACCAGCGCAACGGTCTGGCCGGGCAATGCGACGAAGGAGAGGTCGTCAACCGCGGGCCGCTTGCCGTCATAGGAAAACGATACGTCGTTGAATTCGACGAGACCCTGCAATCGGCCGGGATCGACGGCGTCGGGACGGTCGCGCACTGCGGGAACGGCGTCCAGCACGTTGAAGAACTCCTTGAGTCGCGGCGCTTCCATGAAGACGCCGTTGATGAAGGAGACGACCTGCTCGAGCTTCTGGATCAGCATGGTGGCGAAGCTCACGAACATCACGATCTCGCCGACCGATGTCATTCCGCGCTGGTTCAACGCGATGCCGACGGCGAAGATCGCCAGAATGGTGATCGTGGTCGAGGCGCGCGTCATCACGGTGACGACGGCCCACCACGACAGCACCGGCATCTGCGCCGCCAGCAACTTATCGACGACGAACCTCAGGCCCTGGACCTCGGCATCGACGCGCACGAAGCTTTGCACCAGCGCGACGTTGCCGAGCGCGTCGGAGGCGCGCGCGGAGAGGTCGCTGAAATGAGTCTCCACCTCGCTCTGCATGTCGAAGGTCTTGCGCACCACCAGCGTCGTCAGCATCGTGAACACGATGCAGAGCGCGAACAAAAGGATCGCCAGCCGCCAGTTGATATAGAGCGACAGCGGCAGCAGCACCACGAGCGACATGAGCGCCGCGAAATGCTCGCGGAAGAATCCGAGCCATAGCCGCCACAGCGCGTCGGTGCCTTGCAGCATCACCTTCATCAGCCGGCCCGAATGAGTGCCGGCATGGTAGGTGAGCGGTAGCTGCATGATGTGCTCGAAATAGCCCGTCAGCACCGCCTGGCGCTGACGATGCGAAAGACGGTCGGCCTGCAAGGCTACGATCACGCCGCACAGGATGGTGAACAGGCCGAAGGCCGCCCAAACCGCGAGCAGAGGCCATGGCGAAGTCGACGTCGTCCCGAAAGGGCCTGCGGCGGGATTGCCGGAGAGGACGTCGATGATGCGGCCGAACAGCACCGGCTCGGCGAATTGCGCGCCGGCCAGAAGGAGATTGGCGGCGGCAAGAATCCAGCCAAGCCGCGCTTCCTTGCCGAGCAATTCAAGAACGCGTGTATAAAGGTGGGCCATCGTCATCGGGAAAACGCTCTTGCGGATCGCGCAGCGGCGGTATTCCGGCAGCGAAGGAGAGAAGCGCCGGGCTGGAAGACGCGACGGTATTCCAATCAGGGACCAGCCGGGGGATACAGCGGCTTGTGCCGTGTTATTCGGCCTGCGTGATGTTGCGATCGCCGGCCGGCGGCAGAAAACTGTCGTCGAAAATATCTGCGGCTGTCGGGCGATGACGGAATTTGAAGTCTTCCGCAATCTGGTCGAGCGACTTCTCGAACCGGGCCGGATCGATACCCCCGATACCGCTGTGTTTGACCGCGCCGGTCAGAATATTGTCGCTCAATACCGCATGGAGACGCTCAAGCTCAACCTCGCGCGATCCGTTATCCATCTGAGCCACCACATCGTCGACAGCCTGCTCGGGCGCCTTGATGGTCAGCCGCAGTCCGGCGATCACCGCGCGCACAAACGCCTTCACCGCCTCCGGCTTGCGGGAAGCGAATTCCGGGTTGACGATCAGGACCTTGCCGTAAGCGGCGCAGCCGTAGTCGGCGAATCGCAGCACGGTGATATCGTCGGCCGGGATGCCGCGATTGCGCAGGTCGATCGCCGACAGATAGGACAGACCGGATATGGCATCGAGTTGGCCTGCCGACAGCATCGGTTCGCGAACGGCGGGACCGACCTGCTGCAGTTTCACGGTTTTGAGCGACAACCGGTTTAACCGCGCGAGCGCAGGCCAAAGCCTGATGGACAGGTCGCCGTCGGTGACGCCGACCAGCTTGCCTGGCATGTCGGCAAGTGTGTTGATGCCCCGACTCTTGCGCGCAATGAACGCATAGGCCGCCTTGTCGAACAGCACGAATACCGCTTTGACCGGTGGCACGCCCGCCTCGTCACGAAAACGGATCAGGGCGTTGATGTCGGCCAGCGCCAGTTGACTCGTGCCGACCGCGACGCGCGCAATGGCATCCGTCGTGTCGGAGGCGACGGTCGTGTTGACATTCAGGCCTTCGGCACGGAACAGACCCCTGGTCGATGCCAGCACCACCGGGGCCATGGCGGCATTGATCGGGCCATCGAGCGAAAACTCGACCTGGATGGGCGCGCCGGCTCCGGCCCGGCTGTCCGCGATGCCGAAACGCGCGATACCGACCGTGCCCAGAAGCACAAGCAGAACAAACCAGAGAGGACGCATCGAATGTGCTTGCATGGGATATTGCAGCGATTGGCCGGTTGCGGAGGGTTGTGGGAGAGTACGCGAATTTCAGAGCCTGTTGCACTCTAACAGAGACAATCTGAAAGCGCGATGGATGACTGTCACGATTTGCCGCGGGGGCCCGGGCACCGGATCGGGAACTCGATTTCGAGCCGATGGTTGTCGTTGGATCGGCCTCAAGGGCCCCGGGGCAAGGGCCCGGAACGTCATCGGAGGATATTTCAGATGTCGCGCAGGAATGTTAAATTTTCGACCGGCCGGAGTGTCGTTTTGGCGACGGTTGCGGTGATGGCTCTGACTATGGCTGGCCCGTCTTTCGCCGGCTCGGCGGCGCCCGCCTCCAAGAAAATCTCGGCGACGGGATTGTCCGGCGGCGTCACGGATTTCAGCGCGGCGCGTCGGCACCGGCATCACCGCCGTCATTATCGAGGAGGTGATGCGGCGGCGGCCGCCGCGTTCGCCGGGATCATGGGCACCGTCGGCGCGATCGCGGCCAGCCAGGCCCGTCGTGACGCCTATTACGACTACGGTCCCGGATATTACGGGCCCCGATATTATGGCCCGCCGCGAGGCTATTACTCCGGCGGCCCCCGATACTACGTTCCTTACTGAGGATTTCCGGGAATTTAAGTGCGACGGACGCCGGCTGCGGTCGCGGCCGGCGTCGTTTTGAATGCCGGCGTTAATATGGCGGCCATGTGTTTGCGCTACCGTGGCCGTCATGAGTGATTCGCTGGAGCGGCTTTATCAGGCGGTGATCGCGGCGCGGGATCTCGATCCCGCCGCCTCGCGAACCGCGCGGCTGTTTCAGCGCGGTCCCGCCAAGATGGCCAAGAAGGTCGCCGAGGAGGCCTTCGAAGTCGCGATCGATGCCGTGAACGGCAAGGCCGGCGCGGTCGTCCGCGAAAGCGCCGATCTGTTTTACAATCTCGCCGTGCTTTGGGCCGCGGTCGGGGTCCGCCCCGAAGACGTCTGGGCCGAGATGAATCATCGCGAGCGCAGGTTCGGAATAGCCGAGAAATTGCCAAAGGCCGCGGCGAAATCGGTCAAGCAGTCCGAAGGAATGGCCCGGCTTCCGATCGTCGCGCTCGACGCTCATCGGCTGCGCAAGCGACGCTAGAGTCTGTCACCGTTTCATGGAAACGGTGAAAAACTCCAGTTCTTGATCTGACGCGTTTTCCTCACGCGAGCCGGATTCCATCCTCGGGTCAAGCCCGAGGACATGCTTCGCTCGAAAACGCTATGAATCCCCGCCTCAGCCATGGACAAATCGGCCACGCAATGGTTCATCGCGCCATGCTGAGACGGACCTATGACTGGTGCATCGCCGCCGCCGACAAGCCTTACGCGCTGTGGATTCTGGCAGCCGTGGCTTTCGCGGAAAGCTCGTTCTTTCCCGTGCCGCCCGACATCATGCTGCTGCCGATGTCGCTGGCGCGGCCGCGGCGCGCCTGGCTGTTTGCGACGCTCTGCACCGTTGCCTCGGTTGCCGGCGGCGTGCTCGGCTATGCGATCGGGGCGCTGCTCTACGACTCGCTGGGTCAGTGGCTCATTCAGCTCTACGGGCTTGGCGACAAGGTCGAGGCATTTCGCGAGTCGTATGCGCAATGGGGAGCCTGGATCATCATCGGCAAGGGGCTGACGCCGATCCCCTACAAGCTCGTCACCATCACCTCGGGGTTCGCCGGATACAATCTCTGGCTATTTGTTCTGTGCTCGATCGTTGCCCGTGGCGGCCGCTTCTTTATCGTCGCGATCGTGCTTAATCGCTACGGCGACGCCATCCGGCGGGAGATCGAGAAACGGCTCGGCCTGTGGGTCGCGACCGGCGCCGCCGTCATCGTCCTTGGATTCGTGATCGCGTTCCGCCTGATCTAGGGGGCATTGATGGCTAAGCGGGAGTTGGAATAGATGGACGCGAAATCGCGATTCCAACGGATAAGATCACCTTTCAGCTCGGCGGGGCACGGAGGACGATACGATGAGGAGCAATGACGAGCTGGAGAAATTCAGGCAAGCTAAGGCGCTGGCGTTCCGACTCGGGCTGGTTGTTCGCCATGCAGATGACCCCGATGGTCCCAAACGCTACACGCTGGTTCGCCAGGCCGTCGAAACGGAGTTCGCGACCATCGACGAGGTGCTGGCGGAGCTCAAGCGGCTCAAGTGATCGGCCGATGCCTGGCGCGCCCGCGCCGGTTCGGACAATGACGGGTTCCCGGTTAACGATCCATTAACCATAACTGAGGCACCTTCAATTCCCGAGCCGGTATGAATTTGCTGCCGGCGCCGTCGATTTCCGGCCGGTACGGGCAACGGGTGATGAATCGCGATCTCGCGTCGGAAAAGACACCGGCGACCATCAATGAACTGCAGGCGCGCGTGGCCGCCGCGTTCGGCAGGCACCCACTGTGTCGCGACGTGCGGTTCGACATTGTCAGAACGCCGAGGACCCGTAGCGGCGCCAACTGGACCGTCAGCATGAGCGCGGTCCCGCCGGACGCCATATGGGAGGCATCCGAACTCGTCGCCGACATCCAGAACGCCTATATTCTGGCGGTTTGACGCGCGGCCGATCTAGGCTCCAGGGATCACCGTGAGAAACAGCCTGCCTTGCACGGGCAAGCCTTGATTCCTATCGATTTGTGAGGACAATCGGCGGCTGTTCGTGGCTGACCCGGAGATTTTCTTTGACGCGGACCATGACGGTTTTGGCGCTCGCGTGCTGCGTCGTCGCCGGAGTGGCGTTGGCGGGGGTCTTCGGCCACGGCGACGTTCTGTTCGTGCGGTTTGTCGCAGAGCAGCCACGGCCAGCGGCGGAAGCGCCGCCGGTCGCCAATCGCGATGCCAAAGCCGATAAGCTCCCGGTCGTGACGCAGGTCGCTGCCGGCGACATTGGTGAGGAGGTGGGGGCGCCTGCACCGTCGCGGGAGGCCCTTGCAATCGACCTTCCCCTCGATGCCGAGCTTGGGCCGCCGACGGCGCCGATCAAGGACCCGCGGCTGCCTCGTCCGCGGCCGAAGCTCGCAAACCAGCTCGTTCAGAAGAATTACTCGCTGCTCAGCGACATGCAGATCGCAGCGCTGAAGGGGCGGCTGCAACTCACCTCTGCGCAGGAGCCCTACTGGCCGGCTGTGGAGAGCGCTTTACGCGATCTCGCCCGGAAGATCCACGAGCGGCGTGCAGCGCCGGGGCGGCAGGCCGCTCTCAGTCCAGGTGAGATCGAGCAGATCAAGGTCGCCGCCCGGCCGCTGCTGTCGCGGCTGCGCGAGGACCAGAAGCGCGAAGCGCGCGCGCTCGCGCGCATCATCGGGCTAGAGGCTATCGCGTCGCTGATTTGAGCAGTCGTAAAAAAACCCGGACGCCATAATGCTCGGATACGATCGCGTTTGGTGCCCCTGGCCGGAATCGAACCAGCACTCCTTGCGGAACTCGATTTTGAGTCGAGCGCGTCTACCAGTTCCGCCACAGGGGCATTCGCGAGCCGGCCGAAAAGGCGAGCCGCGAAGCGGGCGGACTATAGCGGGCGTTCCCTCCCGGTCAACCCGGCGCGGCGCTGCGCCGCCGGGACCGCGACAGCCGAGACAACGCAGTGTGATGACCGCCGGCTCGACAGCGACGAGGCGCGAGGTTACGACGTTTGAGCGGGATAAGGAAAGTAAAGTGTGGAGCGGTTTTCCACCCGCATCCCCGCTCGAACGATTAGAATCGATCACGTTCATGATTTTGGATCGATTGGATCCAAAACCATCGTGATCCAGCGCAATCGAAGCAGCCAGCCGGAGCCCGCCGTGAATTCCGATGCCGTCGTCAAATCCTCCTCTGCGGCTCGCGGCAAAAAAACTGCGTTGACCACGGCGCTGGCCGTGGCTCTCATCGCCGCGGCGACTCTCGCGGGCGCATGGTTCTTCCAGCTCGTGCTGGACATCCTGCCATGCCCGCTCTGTCTCGAGCAGCGCTACGCCTACTATCTTGCCATTCCCCTCGGCCTGTTCGTGGCGTTTATCGCCGCCAAGGGCGCGCCGCGTTGCCTCATCATGCCGGGTCTCGCTGTTCTTGCGCTGGCCGCGCTCGGCAATGCCGGGCTGGGCGCCTATCACGCCGGCGTGGAATGGGGATACTGGCCGGGACCGACCGACTGCACCGGACCGGTGCTCGATCTCGGCAAGGCGGGCCTGCTCGACAACCTCGACAAGGTGAAGGTCGTGCGGTGCGACGAGGTTCAGTGGCGCTTTCTCGGCCTGTCGTTTGCCGGCTACAACGCGCTGATCTCGCTGTTGATGGCGGCTCTGGCCGGATGGGGCATCGCAGCCCTGGCAGGCAAAGTCAGGTAATGGCCCGCTCTTGCCGGAGGGCGAGCCCGACAATGTCGGAGGCTGGTTAACCACCGACACTATCGGGCGCGTCGAATCAGTTCGGCTTGGCCGCCTTGGCTTTGCACTCGGAGCGGAATTTCTTGCGCGCCTTGCCGTGCAGACCCTTGGCGTCGGCTTCTTTCGAGCATTCGAGCGAAGCTGCGGTTTGGGGTTTTTTGGCCTTTTTGGCGGCGGGCGCCATTTTTGAAGCAGGCGCGGTCGTGGGCGCCGTCGTTTGAGCAAACGCCGTTCCGCCGAGCAACAGCGATGCAGCAACGATTGCGATGACGCGGGCAGATAGGGTCATGGGCAGTCCCTCAGGGTTGAAAGAGCAGCAAGGTCGCGGAGCCCGGCTGAACGGCGAATGAATGGCACCGGGGATGATCGTGACATGCAGCCACATTTTTTTGATCGAGCATGATCTCTTGCCCGAAAATCGGTTTCCACTTTTCGGGATCACGTTCTAGGATATCCGTCCCATCCTTGATGTCCGGGAGGACAGACATGACAGGTCATTTGAAGTTGCTTGGCGCTGTGACGGCGTCCGGCCTGCTTCTGCTTTCGGCGCTGCCCGCCAGCGCGCTGACTGCACAGGAATGCAGCGCGAAATACCAGGCCGCGAAATCCGCGGGCACGCTCAAAGGCCAGAAGTGGAATGACTTCCGCAAGGCGGAATGCAGGGCGGGAGCCACCGCCGCCACGACGCCTGCTGCGGCTCCGACTGCTGCGGCACCTGCGGCCAGGCCCGCGCCCGCGCCGAGGACCGCGGCAGCGCCGGCCGCGCCGGTCGGCAATGCCGTCTTCCCGTCGGCGGTCTCGCCGAAATATGCCAACGAATCCGCGGGCAAGGCGCGCGAGCACACCTGCCTCGATCAATACAGGATCAACAAGACCACCAACGCCAATGGCGGGTTGAAGTGGATCATGAAGGGCGGCGGCTACTACAGCCAATGTACCAAGAGGCTGAAAGGCGTCTGAGATAAATGCTCAAATCGCGAGGCGGGACCCGCATCCCGATGAGCAGGCGCCGGGTGCTTGGCGCTTGCGGGCTCGGGGCGGCGATGGCGGGTCTGAGACTTGCCCCCGCGTTTGCCGCCGACTCTGACGATGTTCTTGCCGAGGCCAAGGTGCTGCGCGATCCGGAGATTCCGCCGGCGGGTAACGCGCATGGCGACATCACCATCGTCGAGTTCTTCGATTACAATTGCCCGTATTGCCGCAGGCTCGCGCCCGAGCTTGCTCAGGTCGTCTATGATGACGGCAAGGTCCGGATGATCTTCAAGGACTGGCCGATTCTCGGACCCGTCTCGGTCTCTGCGTCGCGTCTGGCGCTGGCGTCCAAATACCAGGGCAAGTTCGTCGCCGCGCATGAAGCGCTGATGAGCACCAGTTCACGACTGACCGAGCCGCGCATTCGCGAACTGCTGAGCGGTGCAGGGATCGATGTCGAACGCGCACTCAAGGACATGGCCGCCAACGCCGGTCCGATCGATGCCATTCTGACGCGCAATAATGAACAGGCGACCGCGTTCGGATTCAACGGGACGCCGGCATTCATCATCGGAAAATTCCGCGTGCCCGGCGTGCTGACCATGGCGCAGCTCGACCAGGCTATCGCGGACGCGCGCAAGGCGGCCCGTGATAAGAAGTGATGCGGCGTCAGGTCAGGTTGGCTGAGGCCTGCGGCGGCCACGGCCGGTCGGGCCGATAGAACACCGCGATTTTCAGGCTCTCCGCGATGCGTTCAGCCTTTTCCATGAAGGCTGCGCGAATCGGTTCTTCACACAGCTCGCGACAGGTCTCGTCGAACAGGGCGAGCCACTGGGTGAAGAGCTCCGGCCTCAGGCCAGGGATCACCATGTGCTTCATCATCGGATTGCCCTTGTAGCGGCCGGTGGTCAGCATCACCGACGACCAGAACGCGTACATCTTTTCGAGATGATGGGGCCAGTTGTTCCTGATCTTGTTCTCGAAAATCGGCCCCAGCTCTGAATCGGCGCGCACCTTCGTGTAAAAGGCGTCCACCAGCCGGACGATGCCGTCCTCGGAGACATGATCCATTCTTTCGGGCGCGAGCGTCATGCGAAGTAAGCCATAATGATGACGCCGGCTATTGTCCAGACCAACGAATTGACCAGCATGCGGACCAGGTCGGAATAGTCGCCGGGGTTGTCGCCGTGGAGTCCGAGGGCGTTGCAGACAACCGTTCCCGGCAACAAAAAAGGTCTCGCGACGGCATCGCTGATCGTGTGGTTCTCACTCGTTGAACTCATGGGGCTCTCCTTTCAGAAGGATAGCGCCGCTATACATCCGCGGTTGTATAAAAGCAATATTTGAAATATAGCTTTTGCGTGACCGCCCCCACGGGAGACATGCATGCGACTCACCACCTATTCGGACTATGCGCTGCGGGTACTGATGTACCTCGCGCTCAGGTCCGACGGGCTGTCGACCATCGCCGAGATCGCCCGAAGCTACGATATTTCCGAGGCCCACCTGATGAAGGTGGTCCATCAACTGGGTGTGGCCGGATACATCGAGACGGTGCGTGGCCGGGGCGGCGGGTTGCGTCTCGCCAAGCCGGTCGAGGCGATCGGCCTTGCGGAGGTCATTCGGATCACCGAGCCGGATATGGCGATCGTGACGTGCTTCAAGCCGGTCAACGCACCCTGCATGATCAATCCGAGCTGCGTGCTCAAGCGCGCGCTGGAGCGGGCGCAGGAGGCGTTCATGGAGGTGCTCGAAGCATATACGCTGGCCGATCTCGTGGCGCCCCGCGCGCGTCTTGCGAGCCTGCTCGGCATTCCGCCGGGGACGTCGCCGCAATAAAGCGGGAACGGCTTGCCGTCCCCGGTGCGGGATTCCGCTTAGAGCGTTTTCGAGCGAACCGGCAGCCACTTCGCTTGAAAACCCTCTAATGGAACCTCGGTTTCTTCAACATCCGGTCGCGATCGGTCGATGTCACCACCACATCGAAAATATCGCCCTCGCGATAGAGCGTCAGCGGCACGTCGACGCCCGCTGGGCCGAGCGCCCATAATTTCCGGTAGAACTGCGCCGGGTCTGACACCTTCTCACCGTTCACTGCCAGGATCGCGTCGCCGGAGCGGAGTTCGGCGCGGGCCGCCGGTCCCTTCGGCGCAATTCCGACAGCGACGATCCTGTCTTCGATCTCGGTGGTGTAGATGCCCAGCCAGGGGCGGGCCGGTTTGTTGACCCGTCCGAATTTCAGCAGGTCGTCGAGCGCAGGTTTCAGGAGATCGATCGGCACGTTCATGTTGAGGTGCTCGCTCCGGCCGCCGTGCTCGCGCTCGAGCTGTAGCGAGCCAATCCCGATCAGTTCGCCTGCAGCCGAGATCACGCCGGCGCCTCCCCAGTTGGGGTGAGCCGGGTGCGTGAAGATGGCTTCGTCGATCAGATATTCCCAGTAGCCGGCGAATTCCTGCTTGGCGGCGATGCGGCCGGCGAGCGAGCGGGTCCGGCCGCCGACCCCTCCCACCACGACGCGGTCGTTCAGCCCGGCCGCGGCCGACGAACCCAGCGCCAGCGGCTCGAGGTCCAATCGGCCGAGCGCCTGCAACAAACCGAAACCGCTCTCCCGATCGATGCCGAGCGTGTCCGCCTGCACCACGCGCCCGTCCGCGAGATGCAGCCACACGGTCTGCGCCTCGGTGATCAGGTATCCGATGGTCAGAACGAGCCCGTCTTCGATCACGACGCCGTTGCCCGCGCGCTCCTCGCCGAGGGTATCCGCGGTGAAGGCGTCGGCCGGAATGATCGAATGTAGTCCGACCACCGCAGACAGCGCGCGGTCCAGATCGAATTCATGGTCCTCCTGGCGTGGTTGTGCCGCGGCGGGCACCCTCCATTCGGTCAATGATGCCATGATGCGGGCTCTCCGTTCGATAAGCGGATGCGAGGCTGGTGGCGTGTGCCGTTGTTGCGTCAACGATTTTATGCCGCAAACGTTCGCGGCGAAAGCGGCATGAAAATCGATCGGTGCCGCACGCCGCCAGAGCGCTTCGATGAACCGGCCGACTTCATAGCCGACGACGCGGAGCGGCCGCGTGGAAAAAGCTGCCTGCGATGGCGACGTAGGTAAGATCCAACAGGTGCGCCGGCGTTTCCACTTTCAGCCGACCTGCGTGCGTGTTGTGGCCACAGATGCCGGGACAATCACCGCGTTGTCGATTTCAAAGGAAGCTGTTCAAACTTGGGCCAGCATCGCTGTGGTTGCCCTGACCGAAACCCGGGTCAGGGCGATGGCCGGAACCGAAGTCCAGAGCCTTTCCGCTTCTGATGGAATCAGAAGCGGGGCTCCATGATTTTGATTTGACGCGTTTTCTTTGCGCGAACCGGTATCCGCTTCGCTTGAAAACGCTCTAGTAGCTGGTTCGCTTTTTTAGCGACACCTCAGCGATGAACGTGGACCGCTATTCTTTCTGCAAGGTATGAGTGTAGTACCACAGCGTACCGTTGAGCACCATCGCGCCGAAGATGTTGCCGATGGTGACCGGGATCTGGTTCCACACCCACCACTCGTAGATGCTTACATGGGCGCCGGAGAGGATAGCGGTCGGGAACAGCCACATGTTGACCACGGTGTGCTCGAACCCCAGCGCGAAGAACATCCCGATCGGGATCCACATCAGGACTACCCGGCCCACGGTGCTGCGCGTGGCCTTGGACATGACGGACCCGAGGCTCACCAGCCAGTTACAAAGGATGCCCTTGCCGATGGCGGCGCACCAGCCAAGAACGCCGTAGTGGATATAGCTCACCTTGGCCTCGGCGGTCTTGGCGATGACCTTGAGCATGCTGTCCGGTTCGATGGCCCCGCCCTTGGTCAATGAGAACCACAGCAGCCAGGCGAAGAACAAGCCTCCGATCAGGTTGCCGATCAGCGTCCAGGTCCAGTTGCGAACCAGTTGGGACGGGGTGACCGTTCCGGCGTACATGCCGATCGGCATCGTCGCGAAACTGCCGGTCGCCATCTCCAGGCCGAGGAAGCTCAGCGTGACGTAACCGGCCGGGAAGATAAGACCGGCCGCACCGAGCGGGATGCCGGCGGCGACCATCGCGAAGGTCACACAGGCTCCGTAGGCCAGAAAGGGCGTGCACAAAAAGCCGCGAATGAGCAGGTGAATGGTGCCGAACTTGGCTTTCTTGGCGGCATCTGCGGCCAGCGCGGCCACCATCTCTGCCGGCGGTACCGTTTCGAGGACAATGCCGGCATTCGCTTCATCGGCCATTGCGTTCCCCTACATGATTTAGCGATCAGCGCCGTTTCGGCGATGTCGATTATTATTATAATTTTATAAGCTTATAGCAGATCTATGGTTATCACGCAACGGACGCTCCGGTTTGACCGCGAAGATTTGCGCGCCGTGAGCACCTGAGGACAACGATTTTTGAGTCACTCGCCGCATGACGGTTCCGAGAAACTCGTTCCCCGCGCCGTCGGCAACAGAACTATCGCCTTCAGTTTTTTGACCTTCATTCCTTCTGTTCAGCGTGTCATTTCTCGCGTTGCTTAATTGCGGCGTTCGACCTGTTACGTTCAAGTTTGATGGTTCCCGGCTTGTCTATGGCGTCATCCGGTTTCTTGCCGGGAGCACGGGTAATCCTATGTAATACATGCCGGGGATGGAGTCCCCTGATGACCGCCGCTAATGGCTAATGACTCCTGCGGATGCGCTGACCGCGTCAGGAGGAGTGTGCTGAGAAGCTCCTCGGCGCGATCTGCGGGCGGAGGTCTTTGTCATGCAGAAACGCGGTTCTCGTTCGCGCAGCGTCGCTGTTGCTGTGAGGATCGCCGAGAGATCGGCGCACCCCTTATCCATCAGTTATCCGGACCAGACTCTTGATGCGCGTATGGAGCGCGCACTGAATCACTTGACCTCGTTCCACGATAGCGATGGCGGCGTGTCCGAGGTATTGGCGCTTGGAGCCGACGCTATGCCAGCGCTCGCTCAGATTTTGACACGGCGCGAGCCGAGTGGACTCTTCCAGGCTCGGTGTCGTGCGGTCGAAGCGCTGGCGGCACTCAAGGCGTTCTCCGTTCTCGGCGATTTCCTTCGAAAGCGCCGCGACGTTGCCGACCCGGTTGAGCGGCTTGGCGACGACGCGGTCGTCGGCGCCGCAGCGCGCGCGATCGCGCGTCTTCGTGAGCCTTGGGTCTACGAGTTGCTCGCGGACCTTGCCCGCCACCGTCCACTTCAGGGAATTCTGGCAGGGCTCGGGTCGTTCCTCTGCATGGATTCGCTGCCTGTCTTCGTTGATGCGCTTCAAGAAGACCACCTTCGTTTGACTGCAGAAGCGATCCTGCGAGGCTTCGGGTCCAAAGCTCGGCCTGCCCTGATGACGGCCGCGTCGGAGCCCGGTGAAGGCCGAGAATGGGAAAGCGATTCCCATTTGCGTAAGCGTAGGAGCGCGCTCGGAATTCTTTCCGAAATCGGTCTGCGTTGTCGCGATTGGCCTCGGCTGCGTCCTCTTATTGAGGATCCCGATCATCAGATCGCGCTGCTCGCCTGCGAGATCGGAATTAAGCTCGGGAACGCCGCAGATCGCGCCCGCGTCGCTGCCCGATTGCAGGCCTTGCGGCCAGCCGCCGGCTGGATTCACCGCGAACAGATTGACGAGTTGACGAAATCCGTTGAGCGCGATCAGCGCGGGTCGCAGGCGGCAAGACAGCAGGCCCGCGTGCGTCATTCCTGCGCCAACTCCCGAACGGTGGGGAAAAGCGAATAGAGCGTTTTCGAGCGAAGTGGCTACCGGTTCGCGTGAAGAAAACGCGTCGAATCAAAAGCCCCGCTTCTGATTCCATCAGAGGCGGAAAGGCTCAGGGCATCGTCCCCGCAAGGTGGAACCGGTTTTCGGGAGGGAACGCAGCGCAGGCCCTACGGATCGAGTTCGGTATCCCAATAGAGATAGTCGAGCCAGCTATCGTGCAGATAGTTCGGCGGGAACAGCCTGCCGTTGCGGTGCAGTTGATGCACCGTCGGCGCAAACGGCGCCTGTCGCGGGAACATCCCGGCCTGTTGCGGCGTCAGGTTTCCCTTGCGCAGATTGCACGGCGAGCAGGCCGCGACGACATTTTCCCATGTGGTCTGGCCGCCTTTGCTGCGCGGGATGATGTGGTCGAAGGTAAGCTCCTCGGCCGCCATGCAATACTGGCACATGAATCTGTCGCGCAGGAACACGTTGAAGCGGGTGAAGGCAGGGTGGGTCGACGGCTTGACGAAGGACTTCAGCGACACCACGCTCGGGAGCTGAATTTCGAACGAGGGGCTGCGCACGGCGCGGTCATAGTGTTCGACGATGTTGACGCGTTCAAGGAAGACCGCCTTGATCGCATCCTGCCACGACCAAAGAGACAGCGGATAGTAACTCAGCGGCCGGAAGTCTGCGTTCAAGACCAGCACCGGCCAGCCGCCTTGCGAGACATGCGCGTTCAAGAAGCGCCTCCAGAGCATTTTACGGCAAGCGTAGCGCCGGTTTGCCGCAGAAAATGCATCCAATTATGACTTGCGCGCAACCCTGATCGCAAAATCGGCACCTTTTGCAGCGTACGGTGAGCCTCTTGTTCCGCCGCGCCGACGTGAGGGCGGCTGACGACGGCATACTACAGGTAGCGTGATGGAATTGTGAAGGTACAAATTGCGCATCGGCGGGCTACCTTGCAGGCTGGGCTGAACCTTCGTAGTCACAACCGGGCCCGACACGGCTGGATTGAGCGTGATCTTATCCGAAAACCAGTTCCCACTTCACGGGATCATGCTCTAAACCGCCTCAAGCGGAATGTCGCCGCCTGACATCGCCCGGACTCGACGGATGGTTGCAGATTTCCCTTTCATCGAAGCTCCTCAGCGGCTCCGGGCCTTCGTGCGGGCGCATGAAGCGAGCCTCATCCTGCTGGCGGCGGTGACGGGAACCATTGGCGGGCTGGTGGTTGCCGCGATGGGCGCCGCCGTCCTCAAGGTGCACGAGGTGCTGTTCGCCATTCCGGCCGGGGAGCATCTGTCCAGCCAGGAGAGGATTGATCCGCTGCGCGCCGTGCTGGTGCCGGGTATCGGGGGATTGCTGCTGGGCGGCGCCTTTCTGTTGCTGCTGCGCTGGCGGCCTGCGCGCGAGGTCGACCCGATCGAGGCCAACGCGCTGCATGGCGGACGGATGTCGTTCCGCGGCAGCATCATCGTCGCATTGCAGACGGTCTGGTCGAGCGGTGTCGGCGCATCGGTCGGCCTCGAGGCCGGCTATACCCAGCTTGCAAGCGGCCTCGGCGCCTCGATCGGACGCGCCTTCCACCTGCGCCGCGCCGATCAGCGCATCATGGTTGGCTGCGGCGCGGCCGCTGCGATCGCGGGTGCGTTCGGCGCGCCGCTTGCCGGCGCGTTTTATGCGTTCGAGTTGGTGATCGGCGGCTATACGCCTGCCAGTCTGACACCAGTCGGCGTCGCCGCCGTCATCGGCTATCTCGTCGCCCACAACTTCCTGCCGCTCTCGCTCGGCGTGAGTGTCGGGCCTTTCGGCGTGATCTTCAGCCACGATCTCGCCATCGCCGCGCTGATCGGCATTCTCGCGGCGCTGACCGGCATCGGCATCATGCGCGGCGTCGCCCTGTGCGAGGCGGCGCTGACCAGGATCGGGATCGGGCCGCCCGCGCGGCTGGCGGCCGGAGGGCTCTGCGTCGGATCGCTGGCGCTGGTGACGCCCCAGGTGATGTCGTCGGGACACGGCGCGCTGTTCTATTCCGGCATCGTGACGATGCCGCTGGAGATGACCGCGACCGTGTTCATCTTGAAATCGCTGGCGTCGATTGTCTCGCTCGGCAGCGGCTTTCGCGGCGGACTGTTTTTTGCGACGCTGTTTCTCGGTGCGCTCGGCGGCCGACTGTTCGCCGCCGGGTTCGACGTGGTGTGGCCGGGTCTCGATCTTAATCCGGACATCTATGCGGTGATCGGAATGAGCGCGCTTTCGGCGTCGGTGATCGGCGGACCGCTGACGATGTCGTTCATCGCCTTGGAATCCACCGGCAATCTCTGGCTGACCTCGGCGGTGTTGATCGCGGTCATCATCTCGACGCAGATCACTCGGGAACTGTTCGGCTATTCGTTCGCGACCTGGCGCATGCATCTGCGCGGCGAAACGATACGCAGCGCCGCAGACGTCGGATGGATCCGTGATCTCACTGTCAAGAGCATGATGCGGCCCGAGACTGTGACCGTCGTTTCGACCATGCCGATGGAGGAATTCCGCGAGAAATTTCCGCTCGGCTCGAAAACCCAGGTGATCGCGGTGGACGAGCAGGGTCGCTATGCCGGGCTGGCGCTGGTCGCCGAGGCGCATACGCCGGATGCCCGCGAGATCACCCATCTCGCGGGCATCCTGCATTACAAGGACGTGGTCCTGCATCCTGCGATGAATATCCAGCAGGCGATCGCCGCGTTCGATGCGGCCGAAGCCGAGACGCTGGCGGTGGTTGAGGCCGATGGCGGAAAGCGCCCGGTCGGGATTCTCACCGAGGCCCACGCCATGCGTCGTTATGCGGAAGAATCGGAGCATCGCCGCCGCGAAATTGTGGGCGACGTCTGAGACCGATGCTGTTGGTTGACCGAGCGTTGTATGCAGGTGCCGCGCGACATGGCGCGGTGGCGCCGCGCACCGGCCTTGCTGGCAAAGGCGTCGCATTCACGTCCATTTTCGAAATGTGACCCCGCACAAACGCGTCCTCGTCTTTGTGACATGGATCACGGATGCGGGCAGCGGCTTCCGGGAAACTTCCCCTCATGGCGCATGCGGATCAATTCCGGTCCGTGGGCCACCCAGACAAGGAAGGAACTGACATGACCCGGATTTCCGATTTCGAAGGCAATGACCTGCGCGCGCTGGACGACTCGGAGCTGGAGCTGGTTTCCGGCGGCATCTATGATGACGGCGGCTGCATCCCTCTCCCGACCACTGTCGGCCCCGTCGCGCCGCCGGCGCCGTGGACCTTCAAGGACGTGTTCGCGACGTACACGATCGGCCGCTAGCGCCATTCCGGCTTTGATGGGATCAAGCCGGGCTCTCGGTTTTTATTTTGACGCGTTTTCTTCACGCGGACCGGTAGCCATCGGGTCAAGCTTGAGGACATGCGTCGCTTGAAAACGCTATAGCGTGGCCTGGGGGCCCGGAAGCGGGCGATCGTACCTGATCGCATGCACGCTGCCGGCGCCGTCGTCAAAGGCGCGCGGTTCACGAGAAACCTGCCGGTCCGTCCGGCGGGTTTCCTGCGTTCGAAATGCTCTCGATAGGTTGCGGCCCGGGGAGCCTCAGTGGCACAGCTTGGCGAGCGCCCGGCTGAGTTCGTGAATGGCATAGGGCTTCCGGAGAATCAGGAACTCCGTTTGCCCGCCGGCGAGCGCCTCGCTGTAGCCGGTCGTCAGCAATACGGGCAGATCTGGATGCGTCGCGCGAAGGGTTTTGGCCAGGTCAAGGCCGTCCATTCCTCCGGGCATCACGATGTCGCTGAACACCAGGTCGATGCCTTCGCTCTCGATTTCCTTCAGGGCCGACTCGGCGTTGCCGGTGATGCGCACGCGGTAGCCGAGTTCCTCGAGCAATCCGGCGCTCGCACTCGCAACGTCCGGATTGTCTTCGACGAGGAGGATCGTGTTTGTGGCGTCATCGTGCTGGCTGTGCGGCTCATTCTCGATGCCCAACGTCTCGGTTCGCGGAAGATAGATGGTGACCACGGTGCCGCGGCCAAGCTCGCTGTCGATGTCGATGCGCCCGCCGGCCTGATGGGCAAAGCCATGGACCTGCGACAGTCCAAGGCCGGTTCCCTTCCCGACCGGCTTGGTCGTGAAGAACGGATCGAATACCTTCGCCAGAATGTCCTTGGGAATTCCGTGGCCCGCGTCTTCGATCGAAATCGCGACGGTGTCGCCGGCGTCCTCGGTCGCGCGCACGTTTCGTGCTCGCACGATGACATGTCCGCCATCGGTCATGGCGTCACGCGCGTTGATGACGAGGTTGAGCAGGGCGGTTTCGAATTCGGTGGTGTCGACCGTTACGGGCCAGACGTCGCCTGGCGTGTCGATGTCGAGAGCGATCGCGCTGCCGAGACCGCTTTTGAGAACGTCGGCGATCGACCGCACGCGGTCGGGGATGCAGATCGGCAGAGGGTTGACGTTCTGGCGGCGGGAGAATGTCAGAAGCTGCCGTGTCAGGGCCGCACCGCGCTGGGTCGCCGCCTCGATCGCATGAACCGCTCGCAGCGCCTTGGGATCGTTCGCAACTCTTGTTTTCAACGTCTGGACGTTTCCGCTGACGATCATCAGGAGATTATTGAAGTCATGAGCGACGCCGCCGGTCAACTGCCCGAGCGCATCCATCTTCTGGGATTCCGCGAGTTGGCGCTGCACGCGTTCCAGTTTCTGCTGGGCCTCGCGGCGTTCCGTGATGTCGCGGGTGACCTTTGCAAAACCGATGAGGTCTCCCGAGTCGTCGCGGATGACGTCGATGACGACGCTTGCCCAGAAAAACGACCCGTCCTTGCGGACTCGCCAGCCCTCCTCGTCGTAATGGCCGGCGGTGCTCGCAATCTGCAACGCCCGGGCGGGTCGCCCGGCTGCGCGGTCGGCGTCGGTGTAAAATCGTGAGAAGTGCTGGCCGATGATTTCGTCCGGGCGGTAACCCTTGATGCGTTCCGCGCCCGTGTTCCAGTTGATGATGATCCCGGTCGGATCCAGCATGAAGATTGCGTAATCGATGACGCCTTCGACAAGTAGCCGAAAGCGGCATTCGCTGTCGAACATGTCCTTGATGCTCTTGTTGTTTCTTAACGTGTTCGGCATCGTGGCCCCATAGCCTCAGCCGTGGATAACAGAACGGGACGTGATAGGTTCCGGCCGGTCAACGCCAACCTGGAGGCCGGCGCTTTTCCGATGGTCCTGCGGACCAAATCGAGCGATGCGCTCCATCAACGCCGCCAACTCATTTCGCGCCGGAGATCACTCCCTCGCGGGTCTTGATGGCCTTGTAATACGCCCACCACAGGTGCGCCGCCGCGCCGCGCAACGGTCGCCACGGCTCGGCGAGGGGCGCCATCTGCTTAGGCGTGGGCCGCGTCGTCAGTCCGAGGCCGACCTTGATCGCCTCCTGGAGCGCGACGTCGCCGGCAGGCCACGCGTCGCCATGGCCGAGACAGAACAGCAGGTAGACGTCGGCGGTCCACGGTCCGATGCCGCGGTACCGGACCAGCGCCGCATGGGCGGCGTCGGCATCCTCTTTCGCGAGCACATCGAGGTTGAGGCGGCGCGCTGCGATCTCGCGCGCGAGCAGTTTCAGCGTGGTGATCTTCGCCGCCGACAATCCCAGCCGGCCGAGCCGGTCGGCGCGCGCTTTGCGGATCGCATCGTGATGGAACGGCGCGAAGGCGGAACTGAGCCGTCCCCAGATCGCGCTCGCGCTTGCGGTCGAAAGTTGCTGGCCGCAGACGATCGTGGCGAGCCCTTCGAAGCCGGGCGCGCGGCGGCGCAGCGCGGGAAGGCCAGTGCGTTCGAGGATCGGCTTCAGCCGCGGATCCTGTCGCACCAGCGCGGTCAAGGCGTCGTCGAGATCGGCCTGGGTTTTCAGGTGGACGGTCATTGGAAGTTCGATTCGAGGTCATCAGGCGCGGACTTGACCCGCGCATCCATCTCATATCGAAAAAACAGTCTTGGGTAAGAACAGTCTTGGAAAGATAGATGGCCAGGCACAGGCGCGCGCAGCGCCGCCGTTCTACAAACGGTTATGGCCGGCCATGACGGGATATGGATATCAAGTCATGTTGCCACCCGTTTTCCGTTTTGCGCCGTCGCCGAACGGCTTTCTGCATCTTGGCCACGCCTATTCGGCGCTGCTGAATTCCGAACTGGCGCGGCGAGGCGGCGGACGTTTCCTGCTGCGGGTCGAGGACATCGACGCGACCCGCTGCCGTGCCGAATTCGAGGCTGCGATCTACGAAGACCTCGGCTGGCTCGGGGTTGCCTGGGAAACGCCGGTGCGAAGGCAGTCGGACCATCTTGCCGATTATCGCGGGGCGCTCGACCGGTTGGCCGCGCTCGGGTTGCTCTATCCGAGTTTCGAGAGCCGCGCCCAGATCGTGGCTTTGGTGAAGGCGCGGGAAACGGACGGATACTGGCCGCGCGATCCCGACGGCGCGCCGCTCTATCCAGGCACGGCAAAGTCGCTTTCCGTCGTCGAACGCGAGCGGCGGCTGCGATCCGGCGCGCCTTACGCGCTGCGGCTGGACATGGACGCCGCGTGCGGGCTCGCCGGCGATCTCACATGGACGGAGCGGGGCTCCGGCCCCGGCGGGGAGACGGGCGAGATCGTCGCGCGGCCAAAAGCCTGGGGGGACGTCATCCTCGCGCGCAAGGACACGCCGACCAGCTATCATTTGTCGGTGGTGATCGACGACGCCCTGCAGGGCGTCACCGAGGTGGTGCGCGGGCAGGACCTGTTCCGGTCGACCGCCGTGCACCGGCTGCTGCAAGCGGTCCTCGGCCTGCCGCAACCGGTCTATCGCCACCATGATCTGATCCGCGACGGCGCCGGCAAGAAGTTGTCGAAGTCGTCGGAGGCGACGGGCTTGCGGGAATTGCGTGCCCGGGGGATCACGGCCGAGGAAATCAGGAGACTGATCGGCCTGCCCTGAAATTGCCGCAACGTGGAATGCTTGGATTCAAATTGCTCCCGCGTGACTCCAGCGGCTGGGCCGTGGCATGCTGGCGCGGGGCTGGGGGAAGGACATCATGGCGCCGACATCGCGTGCGTCGCGCAAGCCGCACAAGCCTAAAAAGCGGCCGGCAAAAACGCGTGCTCCGAAGCCTGCGAAGCCGCGGAAAGGCAGGCGGGCGTCGGTGCAATCGCCGGCCGCCATCGTCGAGGCTGCGCTGGCGGCGTTCGCGCACGAGGTGCGCACGCCGCTTACCGGAATTCTCGCCGTCAGCGATCTGCTCGCCACCTCCGATCTCGGCGAGCGCGAACGACGCTGGGTCGAGACCATCAAGGCCGGCGCCGACCACCTCGCCAGTCTGGCGACGCTGTTCGTCGATGCGGCGCGAAGCCGCCAATCCGCGCCAGGCGGGCGACAGGATTTCTTCGATCTGCGCGCGCTGGCGCGCAACGCCGGCGATTCGCTTGCCGGCCGCGCAACCGCCAAGGGGCTGCGCTCGTCGGTCGAAATCTCCGATAGGCTGCCCGTGTTCGTGACCGGCGATCCGGTTCGCCTGCGCGCGGCGTTGGAGAACCTGATCGACAATGCCGTCAAGTTCACGGAGCAGGGCGACGTGGCGCTGAAGGCCACGGCGTCGCGGCGGTCGAAGGGAAGGGTCGGGGTGACGTTTGCGGTGTCCGATAGCGGTATCGGCCTGTCGCTTGCCGAGATCAAACGATTGTTCCGCCCCTTCTCGCAGGCCAACGTCTCGATTGCGTCGCGCTTCGGCGGCGCCGGCCTCGGGCTGTCCTCGGTGAAGCAACTGGCGCGCGCGATGGGCGGCGACGTCATAGTGGCGCAACGGCGCGGCGGCGGCACCACGTTCACCCTCACCGTGCTGCTGGCGCTGGCCGAGGGGCCGACAGTGACCCGGCCGGGCGACGATCCCGACACATCTCCGGTTTCTTCGCACGGACTGCGGGTTCTCAGCGTCGAGGACAATCCGTTCGGCCGCGTCGTGCTCAACGCAATTCTCACGGAACTCGGCCATCAGGCCGAGTTCGTCGGGCGAGGCGAGGACGCCGTCCGCCGCATCGCGCAAGGGGACTTCGATGCGGTGCTGATGGACATGGTGCTGCCCGGCATCAGCGGGATCGAATCGATCAGGCGGATCCGGGCTCTTGATGCGCCGCCGGGACGGGTCGCCATCATCGGCGTTTCCGGCAGAAACGACGACGAGGCGGCATCGCGCGCGGCCGGCGGGGATGCGTTCCTGGTCAAACCGATCTCTCCGCGCGCTTTGGCGACTGCGCTGCTTGAAGCGAAACGCCGCGCGGCAGCCGCGACTTGATTATGGCCGCGTTCAATTCGCCGCCGAACACGAAGATCGCGGCGATGAAGTAGAGAAACACCAGCGCGATGACGACCGAGGCCAGGCCCGCATACATCGTGACGTAGTTGTTGGCGAAGCGCGCAAGATAGAGACCGAAGCCGATGCCCGAGATCAACGACGCCAGCATGGTAAAGACGATCCCCGGGATGATTTGAAGGAAGGATCGGCGGCCCGCCGGCAGCCACGCGTGCAGGATTACGAGCGCGACGAACATCGCAAGACCGGTGATGCCGTAGCGGGCGATGTTGAGCAGGCTTTCATTCGACTCGACGATCAACGGGACGTAGCGCTTCGCGGCGGCGATGATCAGCGGACCGAGTACGATCAGGAACGCCATCGCCAGCGCCGTCACCGCGGCAACCAGCGTGTAGCCGATCGATTCCAGCCGCAGCCAGTACCAGCGGCGGTGCTCGACCACCGCGTAGGCGCGGTTGAGCGCCACCCTCAGGCTTTCGACGCCGTTCGACGCGAAATAGACCGCGAGCAGGGCGCCGACGGTCAGCGCATCGCCGCGCGTCGTCGTCAGCACATCATGGATTTCGCCGGACAATGCATTGGCGACCTGAACCGGCCAGATCTGGAGCATCAGTTCGGCCGCCTGGTCGGCAAGCTGCTTGGAGCCGAAAAAGCCCGCCAGTGATGTCAGGACGATCAGAAACGGGAAGAGCGCCATCAGCGTGGATAGCGCGATGTGGCTTGCGATCGCCCAGCCGTCGTCGGCAAGAAACGTGTAGAAGGCGTCCGTCCCGACCAGATAGACGTAGCGGATTTGTTTCACGTTTCACCCTGGTCAAGGTCGAAGGGCGCTTCGTCGAAGCCATTTTACTCTCTGATATCAATACATAAAAGGCCAGATCGTTGCGCAGGGCTGAATCTCGTTGCAGACGATGGCGCAGCCGTGGCTGCGGTGCTATGTATGAAGAATGACAGTATTTCTGAGCATGATCTTGGTTCCGGTCGCGGTGGCTTCGGTTGTCACCGTGCTGCTGATGGGTCTCATCAACATGATGCGCGGCGGCAGTCCCAACCGCTCGCAGAAACTGATGCGAATGCGGGTTTTCCTGCAATTCGTTGCGATCGTCATCACCATGGTGACGATCTGGGTGATGGGACAGTGACGGGATCGATGGTCCGGCACCGGGGGGCCAATGGTCGTTCTCAATCGAATCTACACGCGTACCGGCGACGACGGCACGACCGCCCTCGGCACCGGTGAGCGCCGCCCGAAATACGACCTCCGTGTCGGCGCCTATGGAACCGTCGACGAGACCAACGCCGCGGTGGGCGTGGCCCGTCTGCATCTTTCCGGCGCGCCCGATCTCGACGGGATGCTTGGCCGCATCCAGAACGATCTGTTCGATCTGGGCGCCGACCTTGCGGTGCCCCAGCGCGAGGGCAAAGCCGAACGCTTGCGCGTGTTGTCCAGCCAGGTGGAGCGCCTGGAGAATGATATCGACAGCCTCAATGCCGGGCTTTCTGAGCTGACATCGTTCGTGCTGCCGGGAGGGACGCCCGCCGCGGCGTATCTTCATCTGGCGCGAACCGTCTGTCGCCGCGCCGAGCGCATGATGGTGGAACTCGCATCGCGGTCCGGCGAACCGGTCAACGAGGCCGCGATCCAATACATGAACCGGTTGTCGGACTTCCTGTTCGTGGCCAGCCGGTTTATGAATGACAGGGGCGCGGGCGATGTGCTCTGGGTGCCGGGTCAGAACAGATGATCGGCAGCCGGCAGGTCATTGGGATGACCGGAACCATCACGACGTTAACGGGATCAAAGCCGCAATGGGATCAAAGCCGGGGATCCGGTTTTTGTTTTGATGCGTTTTCTTGACGCGAACAGGTGCCTAGCCTCGCGGATCAGGCCCGAGGCGAAGCTTAGCTCGAAAACGCTATAAGGACTGCGATTTTTGGCCTTCGCGCGTTGACCGCCGGAAACGGGACCTTTAGGTTCCGCGCCGAAGCTCACACTCCCGGTTGATCCAGCCAAAGCTCGGTTCGAGAGAGGGTCGATGAAGATTCTGGTGCCGGTCAAGCGGGTTGTCGATTTCAACGTGCAAATTCGCGTCAAGGGCGACGGGTCCGGCGTCGATCTCGCCAAGCTCAAGATGTCGATGAATCCCTTCGACGAAATCGCGGTCGAGGAAGCATTGCGTCTTAAGGAGGTCGGCAAGGCGACAGAGGTCGTGCTGGCGTCGATCGGGCCGGCCGAAGCCGCGGAAACCATCCGTACCGGCCTCTCCATGGGCGCTGACCGCGGTATCCTGGTCAAGGCCGACGCACCGGTTGAACCGCTGGCGGTCGCCAAGCTCCTCAAGTGCATCGTCGAAGAGGAGGGACCGGGTCTGATCATTCTCGGTAAGCAGGCCATCGACGATGATTCGAACCAGACCGGCCAGATGCTGGCGGGACTGCTCGGATGGGCCCAGGCGACCTTCGCGTCGAAGCTTGAGGTCGACGGAGCCTACTTCAAGGTGACGCGCGAAGTTGACGGTGGTTTGCAGACCATCCGGCTGAAAGCGCCGGCGATCGTGACGACGGACCTGCGGCTCAACGAGCCGCGCTATGCCACGCTTCCGAACATCATGAAGGCGAAGAAGAAACCGATCGTGGAACGGGCCGCCGACCGGTACGGCATTGATATCGCGCCGCGCCTCGAAGTCCTCAGAACGGCCGAGCCACCGGGCCGCAAGGCGGGCGTCAAGGTCAAGGATGTCGCCGAACTGGTGTCCAGGCTCAGGAACGAGGCCGGGGTAATCCGATGACCACGCTGCTGATTGCCGAACACGACCACGCGGCGCTGAAGGATGTCACCGGCAAGGCGCTGACCGCGGCCGCCCAGCTTGGCGCGCCGGTCGATGTGCTCGTCGCGGGTGAAAAGGCCGGGGGCGCCGCCGAGGAAGCCGCGAAATTGAAAGGCGTCGCGAAAGTGCTGCTCGCGGACGATCCGGCCTACGCCCACGATCTCGCCGAGCCCTTCGCGGCGCTGATCCGTTCCCTGGCGCCGGGCTACGATGCGTTCGTTGCGCCGGCGACGTCACGCTTCAAGAATGTGATGCCGCGTGTCGCGGCGCTGCTCGATGTGATGCAGATATCGGAAATCATCAAGGTGGTCGCGCCTGACACGTTCGAGCGGCCGATCTACGCCGGCAACGCGATTCAGACGGTCAAGTCCAGGGATGCCAAAAAGGTCATCACGGTGCGGACCTCCACTTTCGCCGCGACCGGCGATGGCGGCGATGCTCCGGTGGAGGCCATCGCCGCGGTCGCCGATCCGGGTCTGTCGAGTTTCGTCGGCGAGCGGGTCGCCAGGAACAATCGTCCGGAACTCGCGTCGGCCAGGATCATCGTCTCCGGAGGCCGCGGCATGCGAAGCAGCGCGAACTTCGCCAAGTACATCGAACCGCTGGCGGACAAGCTCGGCGCCGGTGTCGGGGCCTCGCGCGCCGCCGTGGATGCGGGCTATGCGCCGAACGACTGGCAGGTCGGGCAGACCGGCAAGGTCGTGGCGCCGGACCTCTACATCGCCATCGGTATCTCCGGAGCGATCCAGCACCTCGCTGGAATGAAGGATTCCAAGGTGATCGTCGCGATCAACAAGGATGCGGACGCTCCGATTTTTCAGGTTGCGGATTACGGCCTGGTGGCGGACTTGTATGAGGCGGTCCCCGAACTCACCCAAGAACTGGGTAAGCTTGGCCGCTGATGACGATCCGAAGAATGTTCGCCTGGAGCGACGGACTTCGGCGAGCGGTTGTGCAAGAATGGAACGGACTGCGTCTGCGCGGTTCGGGACCCGGTGAGATGGCAAGATGGCGGCAATGATCAGAAAAGTCGGCGTGATCGGTTCGGGGCAGATGGGCAACGGCATCGCGCATGTGGCGGCCCTCGCCGGATTCGACGTGATCCTCAACGATCTTTCCCCCGATCAGTTGAAGTCGGCCATGGCCACCATCAACAGCAACCTGTCGCGCCAGGTGTCGAAGAAGATCATCACCGACGATATGCGTGAGAAGGCGCTTGCCAGGATCGGGCAAACCGAAACCCTCGACGGGCTTGCCGACTGCGATCTGGTGATCGAGACCGCCGTCGAGAAGGAGGAGGTCAAGCGCAAGATCTTTCAATCTCTGTGCGCGGTGCTGAAGCCCGAAGCCATCATTGCCTCGAACACGTCGTCGATCTCGATTACGCGGCTTGCCGCGTCCACCGACCGTCCGGAGAAGTTCATCGGCATTCACTTCATGAATCCTGTGCCGCTGATGGAGCTGGTCGAGCTGATCCGCGGCATCGCAACCGGTGATGCGACCTTCGATGCGGCCAAGGAGTTCGTTACCAGCCTCGGCAAGCAGATTGCCGTGTCCGAGGATTTCCCGGCCTTCATCGTCAACCGCATTCTGCTGCCGATGATCAACGAGGCGATCTACACGCTGTACGAAGGCGTGGGCAACGTCGAGGCGATCGACGTCGCCATGAAACTCGGCGCCCACCATCCGATGGGGCCGCTCGAACTCGCCGATTTCATCGGCCTCGACACCTGCCTGTCGATCATGCAGGTGCTGCACGAGGGGCTCGCTGATTCCAAATACCGGCCCTGTCCGCTGCTGGTGAAATACGTCGAGGCCGGATGGCTCGGCCGCAAGAGCCAGCGCGGCTTCTACGACTATCGGGGCGAAAAGCCGGTTCCGACGCGTTGATCGCAAGCATCGTTTCCGCAGCGCGTGCAGCGGTGCGGATCGCTTATTGCGCCAACGATGCCTGAATCAGGTGGATCGCGTCAGGGCTGTCCCATTCGGCGGGGCCGGCCATATTGCCGATTTCGCAGCCGCGGCCGTCGATCAGAACCGAGGTCGGCATGCCTATCGCTAGGCCTATTTCTTTAAGCTTTTGAAATACCTGTGCTTTGTCATCGTGAAAATTGCCGAGGCGGGTCAGGTTGGCCTCTTTCAGGAAGGCCTTCGGCTTGTCGGCATCTCGGGTGTCGATGTTGACGGCCACCACCGCGAATTTGTCGCTGCCGAGCTTGCCCTCAAGTTTATCCAGCGCGGGCATCTCCTTGCGGCAGGGGACGCACCAGGTCGCCCACAGGTTCAGGAGAACGGTCTTTCCCTTCCAGTCCGAAAGCTTCCTGGCCTGACCGTCGCCGTCCATGAAAGCCAGGTCCGGCATCTGGCGCGGCTTCGACGCCATGGTCAGGGCGGCCACTTCGCCGATGGCGTGGGGGGCGAGTTTTCTGGAGAGCTCCACAGCGGGGCCACAGGGCACGCTGGCGCGGGCCGCCAACCTTGCGGACCTGAGATGCCCCGCGCCCAGAAGCGTGGCCGTGACCGCGACGACGATAATGACCGCGACCAGCGGGCCTGTGGGAAGTCCGCTCTGGCCGGGGCGGGGCGGGGGGGTAGTTTCAGTCATATCGTTTGTCATCCTGTACAAGATGCGGGTATGCAGGCTTCGGCTTTAGACGGCCTGGAACGAACCAAAGATGGCCTGGAACGAACCAGATGGATCGATCAGGCAGGTATGAAATGAGCGGCGCGGCATGAATAACAAGATGTGGGGCGGCAGGTTCGGCGAAGGTCCCGACGCGATCATGGAAGAGATCAACGTCTCTATCGACGTCGATCGCCATCTCTACGCCCAGGACATCGCCGCGTCCAAGATCCATGCTGCCATGCTTGCCGCTCAAGGCATCATTACGGCCGATGATGCAAAAAACATAGGCAAGGGTCTAGACACGATTTTGTCAGAGATTCGCAAGGGCTCCTTCGATTTCAAGCGGGCGCTTGAAGACATTCACATGAATGTCGAGGGCCGGCTCGCAGAACTGATCGGCGCCGCCGCCGGGCGGTTGCACACGGCGCGTTCGCGCAACGATCAGGTTGCGACCGATTTCCGCCTCTATGTCCGCGACGTCATCGACGAGACCGACGCCGCGCTCGCGGCCTTTCAGCACGTTCTGGCGACGCGCGCGCTGGAGCATGCCGGGACGGTGATGCCGGGCTTCACGCATTTGCAGACCGCGCAGCCGGTGACCTTAGGCCATCATCTGATGGCCTATGTCGAGATGGCGGCGCGTGACCGCGGCCGCTTCGCCGATGCGCGCAAGCGCCTGAACGAGAGCCCGCTGGGGGCGGCGGCGCTGGCGGGCACATCCTTTCCGATCGATCGCGGCGCCACCGCGAAAGGACTCGGTTTCGATCGCCCGATGGCGAATTCGCTCGACGCGGTGTCCGACCGCGACTTCGTGCTGGAGACGCTCTCGGCCGCCGCGATCGCGTCGACCCACCTGTCGCGTTTCGCCGAGGAGATCGTGATCTGGACCTCGCCGCTGGTCGGCCTCGTGCGACTGTCGGACAAGTTCACCACCGGCTCCTCGATCATGCCGCAGAAGCGCAATCCGGACGCCGCCGAACTGGTGCGCGCCAAGACCGGCCGTGTCGTCGGGGCGCTCACGGCGTTGCTGATCGTGATGAAGGGCTTGCCGCTGGCCTATCAAAAGGACATGCAGGAGGACAAGCAGGGCGCGATGGAAGCTTTCGGCGCGCTCTCGCTGGCGATCCGCGCCATGACCGGCATGGTCGCCGACCTAGTGCCGGACGAGGCGCGGATGAAGACCGCGGCCGGGGAGGGCTATGCCACCGCAACGGATCTCGCGGACTGGCTGGTGCGGACGCTGAAGATGCCGTTCCGCGATGCGCATCATGTCACCGGGCGCATCGTTGCCGCCGCATCGAAGCAGGGCGTCGCGCTGCAAGAGTTGCCGCTGTCCGCGATGCAGGCGGTCGAGCCGCGCATCACGCGCGATGCGCTTGCGATGCTGTCCGTCGAGGCGTCCGTGAAAAGCCGCACGAGCTATGGCGGGACCGCGCCGAAGAATGTCCGCGCGCAAGCCAATGCCTGGCTCAAGCGCTTGGAAAAAGAGCAAAAGCCGGGCTGACCCGAAACATTGTCTCGAATTTTCCGGACTTCCGGGTCTCGCCAGAACAGGGCATTCTTTGTATGGTGCCGCCGATTGGGGATATCGCCGTGAACAGCACTTCAAGCCCGGTGCCCACGAGATGGGCGCTGATTTTCCTGACGACAGCGATGCTGGCGCTGGCCGGTTGCGGGCGCAAGGGCGGCCTTGACCTGCCTCCGACCGCCTCGGAGCAGTCACGTGCCGCGGCGGCGGCGGATGACCATGACCGCGAAGCGGCGACCAAGGGCAACCTGTTCGATCCTTCCTACGGCATGAACAGTGATCCGGCGGCGGCCAGGGGCACCAGGAAATCCTTTATTCTCGATCCGCTGCTCGATAGCCACTGAGGCGGCCAGTCGTCCGGTTCTAACATTTGCATCCCGTCGCAGAGAAGTCTTTGCAAACGTTAGAATCGAAGGACCACTGGAAACAGTGTCCTTTCGAATCCGAAGTTCGCTACGGAGGGTGCTGCATAATGAGGCGAACTTCGGATCCGGGACGCTAGTTCCATGCGCCACTTCGATTATCGCGACGGCGTGCTTCACGCCGAGGGCGTCGATCTTTCGACGCTGTCGGAGGCTGTCGGCACACCGTTCTATTGTTATTCGAGCGCGACTTTGGAGAGGCATTACCGCGTCTTTGCCGATGCGTTCGCAGGCGTCGATCATCTGATCTGTTACGCCATGAAAGCCAACTCCAATCAGTCGGTGCTGCGGACGCTGGCGAAGCTCGGCGCCGGGGCGGACGTGGTGTCGGGCGGCGAACTCAAGCGCGCGCTGGCGGCGGGAATTCCGCCGAGCAAGATCCTGTTCTCGGGTGTCGGCAAGACCGAAGCCGAATTGCGCGCAGCGCTCGATGCGGACGTTCTCTGCATCAACGTGGAATCCGAGCCAGAACTCGACCTGCTGTCCAGGCTTGCGTCTGAAACCGGGCGCATGGCGCGCATTTCGCTGCGGATCAATCCCGATGTCGATTCCGGGACGCATGCCAAGATTTCGACCGGCAGGTCCGAGAACAAGTTCGGCATCCCGATCGCACAAGCGCGCGCTGTCTATGCCCGCGCGGCAACGCTGCTGGGAATCTCGGTCACTGGCGTCGACATGCACATCGGCAGCCAGATCACCGATCTCGGCCCGATGGAAGTCGCGTTCCGGCTGCTCGCGGATTTCGTCACGGCGTTGCGCGCCGACGGCCATACCATCAGCCACGTCGATTTCGGCGGCGGTCTCGGCATTCCGTATTACGAGGATCGCGCTGCACCGCCGGAGCCGCTTGCTTATGCTGAAATGGTCAAGCGCGTGACCCATAATCTCGGCTGCACGCTGATGTTCGAACCGGGTCGCATGATCGTCGGGAATGCCGGCATTCTGGTGACGCGTGTGATCTACGTGAAGCACGGCGCCACTCGGAATTTCGTCATTATCGACGCCGCCATGAATGATCTGATACGCCCGACGCTGTACGAGGCCTATCACCAGATCATGCCTGTGCGCGCGGCGCCCAAGGATGCCCCGGTGATGGTCGCCGACGTGGTCGGTCCGGTCTGCGAGACCGGAGACTATCTGGCGCTCGGGCGCAATCTGCCGGAGCCGCAAGCCGGCGACCTTCTCGCGATCATGACCGCGGGCGCTTACGGCGCAGTGCAATCGGGGACCTACAATACGCGCGCGCTGATCCCCGAAGTGTTGGTCAAGGACGACCGGTATGCCGTCGTCCGCCCGCGCATCGAAATCGAGCAGCTTATTGCGATGGATATCTCCGCCCCCTGGCTGTGATCCTTGCCGCTCCGTGGCGTCGTCAAGAACGCTGGTGCGCTGCACTATGCATCGCGCTTTGCGCTTTCGTCGGTGCGCGATAATCCAACGAGCCGGTTTCGCGCAACACGGAGGTGCTCGCGGGTAGCTGTCCAAGACAGCATTCGCAGTGCAAAATGCAGCGTCAGGCGTCAGGCTGAGCCGTTGCGCGACAAACTTCTATTTGATATGTGTTTGCCCGCCGCTCCCCTTAGGCACGCAAAACGGGCTGGAGTGGGGCTGTTCAGGATCGATGAGCCGGGGGCTGCCGCTGCTATCGATCCTTTCGGTTCGTCCGGGGGTATTCCCGGGTTTCTTTGGCTCCTCTACCGCTGGGAGTACTACAGTAATGAGCTCTGGGAGTGATACAGTGCATTCAAACCGGACCAACGCAATTCTCGGCGCGCTGCTGGGAACATTGTTGTTTGTGCAAACGGTACGCATCATCGACGAGTCGTTCAGCGCGCCGGAGAAACCGCACGCTGAAGCGGCCCATAAAACCGCCACCACGGCAGCTGCCGCCGCGCCGACGGCTGCTGAAACGGCATCCTTCGACAAAGCGCTTGCCAGCGCTTCCGCAGAGCGCGGCGCCGGGCTCGTCAAGCAATGCCAGATTTGCCACAACACCGAGGAAGGCAAGGGCCCCAAGATCGGTCCTGACCTCTACGGCGTTGTGGGCCGGCCGGTCGCTTCGCAGCCGGGCTTCAAATACTCCGCGGCCTTGAAGGCCAAGGGCGGCAAATGGACCTTCGCCGAACTCAACAAATGGATAGAAGATCCGCGTGCTTACGTTAAGGGCACATCCATGAGCTTCGCCGGCTTGAAGAGCGAGAACAAGCGCGCCGACGTGGTTGCCTATCTTGCCACGCTCTCGAAGAATCCTGTGCCGCTGCCGAAGTAGTCTTCGAACGGCAAGGAGGGCCTCCGAGCGGAGGTCCATGACTTCAACAGCAAGATGGCTTGCTGAGTTTTGAGTATGAGAACGTTTAGACCCACGGCACTCGCGAGCACCTGGCTCGCGTTTGCCGCTGCGGGGGTCGTATACGAGTTGAGTCTGTTTCAACGACGTTGAATCGACTTCTGACTCATTCTTTTGAATGAGCATGATCTATCCCAAAACCGGTTCCTACTTTTCGGGCTCAGATCTAGAGCCATTTCGGCTTTGATGGAATCAAAGCGGGCTCTGGCTTTTTGTTTTGACGCGTCTTCTTGACGCGAACCTGTATCCACTTGAAAACGCTATAGTTCACCCTTTGCCTTGGCGCTGCCTCTCTTCGCATGAGGACAGCCCTTCAGGCGGAAACCGCGGCGTGCCTTCTGGCGTCTCGTCGGTTGCTGCATCGCAACGGGAGCTGGCGTTGTTTCTAAATAAGCCTGGCGGTTGCCGCCGACTTGGCTGTTGCCGACCCGCCGATGCGTCAGCCGTTCGTGGAACTCAAAAACCGGGGTGATCTTCCGATCATCACCACATGTTGAGCACCGTGCGGGCCTCGTCCGACATGCGGCTGGGGTCCCATGCCGGCTCCCAGACGATGGCGACCTTGGCATCGCGCACGCCGGACACGCTCGTGACCGCGTTCCTGACCTGTCCGGGCAGTTCCGCCGCGGACGGACAGTTTGGCGAGGTCAGCGTCATCTCGATATTGACCATGCGATCGTCATCAATGACGATTTTATAGATCAACCCGAGCTCGTAGAGGTCGGCCGGAATTTCCGGATCATAGACCGTCTTGAGCGCGCCGATGACGTCCTCTCCCATGCGCGCCATTTCATCGGGCGGCACGCTCGATGGCCGATCTGTCGCATCGGCGGTGTCGGTCTCAACCGGGTAAGCGGTTTCGGGTCGATCTCGGTTCGCCTCGTCGGTCATACTGATACTCCTGCGCTTTGGCGAACGATCCTCACCAGGCTGGCCTGAGTGGTCACACAAGTTCCGAATTCGGATGTGTATTCCGTTTCGAACGTCATCAAGGGCGTTCGCCAATGCAGCCTTTGGCTTTAGGCAGCGTGCCTACTGTACATAGCGCAGTTGCAAGCCTTCTCCAAGCGCAACAAGAGCGCCTCGATGTCGGCCTCGCGGGCGGCCACAGGGCGCGGCGCCAAATGACGCGCAAGCGGGCCGGCCGCTATCCGTCCGATGCTGTTACCTCTTCGACCCTTTCATTTTAAGGTGGCGTCCGCGTTGCGGATTGACAAGGACAACCTCGCGACCACGGCGGCGTTAGCGGATCAAGACCTTGCCAGTTGGAGCAATTCTATCAAATCGGACAATCCTAGCGGCGTTGCGGCTTCCGAAAGACGGTGGCAAAAGGGGGCATTCGCCTCGATTGCCGGCGGTTGCGCAGACCGTTTCAGGGTGGTGAGTAACCCCGGTATCTGCTCGGAATGGAGTTGACGCGAACGTTCTTGCCGTGGTAGATTCTAGTTATACCAATTTAGCATGGTTGGATCGTTGGACTAAAATACGCAGCCGCCTAATCGACCACTAAACATCGGCGGAACGAGTTCGCATCGCGGGTATTGTTATTGATGTGGGGAGTGCGTAGTCCCAACCAGAGGAGCCCTTCATGTGCGACTACAGTCTGCATCACGTAGCTTCGCGGCCTGCCAAGGTCGCCGATAAACTGGTTACGATGGAGCTTGCGAAATCAAACGTGCGCGGCTTCGCCGCCGTTGGTGAGCTGGGCCCCAAGCTTGTGATCCATGACAGCCCGCCCGAGCTGGCGGTCTGCTTGCTGCCTGGAACGGAACTCGCCTTTGACGAGAACGTTCAGTATGAATGCCCCCGCAGCTTCCTCGGCATAAAGTTTTCCGGAAAGGCTCGTGTCGATCACAAGGTTGCGAGCTTCCGGAAGGTTGATGTGGATAATCCCCACGTTCAGCACGACGCTCTGGAGTTCCCGAACGGGCAGGTTCTGAAGATTACGCAACTCGTCAGCGGTCAAACCGCCACCGTGCTGCAGCTACCTGCCAACGCGCCGCAGGATGAGCACGATCATGCGCATGCCGGACATCGGCGCGCGCGGGATTCTCGCCTCGCCCTGAATCGGAGTTCGCGCAAGCAGGGAATGTTTGTGCCGAACCAGGGTGCGGTTATGTTGTGGGATACATTCCGCGGCACCGCCATCGATCTATCCATGGCGCTGGCGGAATCATTCCAGAGGTTTACTGCTCCCAAGCAGCCCTCGCTTCTCGAGGCTGAAATGGCCGCCGGTATTGGAGATGTCGAAGTCAGCTTCCAAAATGGTGTGCCTACGGTAAAAGCTCCTGCGGCTCAGAAGCCGGAGGTGGTTAAAGCCAAGTCTGCCTCGGCCGCGTAGCTATAGGCCAAGAGCGAATTATTTTTATACGACCGCGGTAAAACGCACTTGCCTTGGAAACAAGGTAGCGTTTCCGCGGTCGATTCATGTTTGATTCATTGAAACGTTTATCGTTGAAACGACCCTGTTCAAGGTCTTTTGCTTTCGAGATGGAATCGGCTGTAGAGGCTCTATAGTTTCGAGGCTCTATAGTTTTGATTTGATGTGTTTTATGTGGATCGGCCTGCATCGACTTCGCTTGAAACGCCACGGCGTATCGACCGCGATATCCGGCTAAGCAAAGTCATCAGCAGGCAATGAGTTTACCCGGTGCAGCATGAAGCTAGGCAATTATTGAGTTCATAAAAGCCGGGCCCCGAACACCGAGAGTTTCGGTTCATCGACCTTGAATCAAACTCTCCACTTATCTTTTTGAACAAGCATGATGTTGTTCAAAAAGCGGTCGCCACTTTTCGGGTCACGCTCTAAAGCCGGGCTCTGGAGCATTACGATCCAGGCCGCCGCAACTTTCGATTTGCTGCAGGGATGTTGAGAAGTCTCGACGGTGTCATTCCGGTTGCCGCACCGACAGCGCAAACCTGGAATCTGGTTCACGAATCGTCGGTGAATGTCTGGATTCCGGATCGCCGCTGGTACGGCGTTAGAAATATGACTGGAAAGGTTTTTCAACAATCTGCCAGAGGCTTTTCCGTTTCTGACGGAAAAAATGCGCGGGACGCCTACCCGGTCAACCTTGTCCCTTAAGCGTATGTCGGACCGTCCCTCGTTGACCTACCCGAAACCATCGAGGACGAGCACATGAACTATCACTTCTTCGCTGCGCCGCAGCGAGCGAGGCTTGTCAGTATGTCATGAATCGGCGTCGTGGATAGATCTCGCGCCGATTAAGAAGCCGACGGGGCTCTGCCGGTCTTGCGCGGAGATTCGCTTGCACCCGCGATGTGAAGTGCAAATGGAGTTGAAGCAAAACCCGAGGACGCATAGTATAGCGAACCACTGCCTGATTTCTTTTCGACAACATCAACATCGGGGATAACGCCTTAGAATGCATGCTCTATTGAGAATCGTCGGAGTTATCACCCTGGTCGCCGGCCTGGGCTTCATGGGACAGGGCTTCCGTTATTACGGCTTCCCCGAAGATATCGGGACCAGGCACACCGAATGGGTCTATTACGGCGCCGCGATAGCCGTGGTTGGGTTCTTGCTCATCATTTTCTCGCGGCCTTCCGAAGAGCCGTAGAGCCTGGATGTCACGAGGTGTCGGGAGGCAGTTCAACGGTGTCTGCCTCTATCTGCCTGGCGACGTCGTCGTCGCTGTGGCGATTGTCGGCGTGGGGCGGGGAGTGAGGAAGAGCGTGTAGCGACTTTCCATACGCATCCCCGCTCTGAACTATTGGGATTGATGGGTTGCGGCGCGGCCTTTCCGGTCGTGACGTGCAGCCCATTTCGGAAAACCGCGGCGCGTCTTCAGCGGGGACCGGGCCCGGCCTCATTCGACGTAAGCGAGCCGGCGACGGTCACGCTTGCAGCGATTGTAATTCTCCGCTCACCACCACGGGTGCGCTACAGAGCCTTTCCGCTTCCGATGAAGTCGGAAGCGGGGCTCCATGTTTTTGATTTGACGCGTTCCTTTACGCGAACCGGTGGGCTGGAGCGCCGCCTCTGACTTCATCAGAGGCGGAAAAGCTCCGGCGCCATCGCTCCATCAGGCGATGCAGCTCTCGAACCCTTCGGCGATTTTCTCTTCAGGCAGATTGCGGCCGATGAAAACGATGCGGCTTTCGCGTTTCTCGTCTTCTTTCCAGGGGCGTTGATGGTCGCCATCGAGAATCATATGCACACCCTGGAACACGAAGCGCCGATCCTCGCCCTTGAAGGCGAGGATTCCCTTGCTTCGCAAAATGTTCGGACCCTCTTTCTGCACCAGATCCTCAACCCACGGGAAAAACTTGTCGGCATCGAGCGCCTTGTCGGTTTTGAGCGAGATCGATTGCATTTCCTCGTCGTGGTAGTGCTTGAGCCCGCCATTGTGGTCCGCGTGCTCGTGCTCGTGGTCATGATGATGATCATGATCATGCCCGTGATCGTGATCATGTCCGTGATCGTGGCTGTGGTCATCGCTCTTGAGGAATGCCGGTTCGAAATCGAGAATGCGGTCGAGATCGAAGGCGTTGCGTTCCAGAATTTCGTTGAGCGGGATCTGCGCCCGCTGGGTCCTGTGCAGCTTCGCGTAAGGATTGATACTGCGGATGCGCGCTTCGACGTCGCTGAGTTCGGCGGCCGATACCAGATCGGTCTTATTGATCAGAATCACATCTGCGAAGGCGATCTGGTTCTTGGCTTCGGGTGCGTCCTTGAGCCTGTCGTTGAGCCACTTGGCGTCGGTGACGGTGACGACCGCATCGAGCTTGGTCTTCTCTCCAACATTCTCGTCGACGAAGAACGTCTGCGCCACCGGCGCTGGATCAGCGAGCCCTGTCGTCTCCACGATGATGGCGTCGAACTTGCCGTTCTTTTTCATCAGGTCGGAGAGGATGCGCATGAGGTCGCCGCGCACGGTGCAGCAGATGCAACCGTTGTTCATCTCAAACACTTCTTCGTCCGCGCCGACGACGAGGTCGTTGTCGATGCCGATCTCGCCGAATTCGTTGACGATGACGGCGTATTTCTTGCCGTGCTCCTCCGAGAGAATGCGATTGAGCAATGTGGTCTTGCCGGCACCGAGATAGCCGGTCAGCACGGTGACCGGGATTTTGTCAGTCATTTGGTTCCTCCGCTGGTCCAGCTATATAGGCATCCAGCCGGTTTGCATCAATTGCCGCGAGGACGGCGTCAGACTTACAAGCTGTCGCTCGTGCCGCCGGCCTTTTACCCGATTATCGATCAGTTTTCCTGCTTCGCCGCATTCGGCTGCGCATCGTCGGTTTCGCGCGTCAGCAGTCCGGCGCTTAACAGCCCTGCGATGAAAATGTCGGCGCTGACCGTCGAAACGTGAATGCCCTCCTGGAACATGCGATCGGCGACCGCTTCCATATATGCGCGGTCGCTCAGATTTTGCTCGTTCCAGCTCGATTCGCGCAGGCGGCGGATTGCATCCACCGACGTTTCGGCTTCGATCAGCAGCCCCTGGTTGGTACGGTATCGCATTGTTATCCTCTCCTTATAGCGTTTTCGAGCGAAGCGGATACCGGCTCGCTTGACGAAAACGCGTCAAATCGAAATCCGAGCGCCCGCTTCTGATGCCATCGGAAGCGAAAAGGCGCTGGGCAGCGGTTTCTGCGTCTCTGGCGCGGGCCCTTATCACGGACTGCTTTGCCTGTTCCTACGGCAATCTGATCGGACTGGCACGCGGGAACTGCTGGAATAGCGCCGGACTTTGCAATTGCCAATCCAGGCTGTCTGTCCTGCCGCCGCGCTGCCCACGACCGGCGATACCTCATTTAGACGTTGCTATGAAGAAATTCCGACCCTGTCGACCGGAAAATAGATTTCGTTGCCGGTGCCGGCAGAGCGACTTCTGCGTCCGATGCCGGTCGCAACCGAATGCGAAAACCATGATCGCCTGGCGAGCGCCGCTATCGATCCAAAATGCCCGAGCGGCGCCGGGTGCGAAATATAAAATATTATGGTCTGTCTTCGCGTTTCGCGGCGGCGATGCTGCGCCTTTCCTCACCAATCCGGGTCACTCGGCAAGCACAACCATTTCGCCTTCGATGACCTGATATTCGGCTAGAAGATCTGGAGTAGCTTCTGAATCCACGGTGATTTCGGCATCGGGAAGGCATTCCTTGACCGCTCGGAGAGCCTCGGCCTGGTCGGAAATGGCGACAAGAATGAATTCGCGGCGCAATGCGCCGCTGGCGCCTCTGCCCGGCCTTACAGAACTGATCTTCCAACCCTTCAGCATATCTATACTATGACACGGATTTTCGCCGGCGTACATATCCGGGTCGGACGTATTATCGTGTTGCGATTGCTTTGCCACAGATCATGATGACGGGCTGGATTCGCCGATATTGCATTGCGGCAACGACAGGCTGCCGCGACGGAAACGGGCAAACGATCGTCCCCATCCGGCTGAGCGAACCTTTCCTCTCTGAAAACAGCTTCTCACGCGCAGACGAGCTTCTCACACGCAAATGACAAACGACATGTGTCGCGTCGCCACGAACCTCGCGCGCCGTTTTCAAACGTATCGCGCGCGAGCCCTGTCAGCAGGCCGCAACACCGTTCCCATTGAACCGGCGGGTTCCCGATTGTAAACGTCGGCCTTCGCCCGAAGAGGTCATTTAATGTCGGAAATCGCGCTGAGCGCACTCATCAACGTGCTGAACCGCCCCGTCCATCGGCCGAAATCTGATCAGACCGGAGGCCTTTTCGTCGGGGAGCGGCCCACGCCCTTCGTGTCGCCGGTACTGGAGATCGAGGGGGAGAGCCCGTCGGATCTCGGGAAGGAGATCATTTTTATCGAGGCGTCAGCGGCGGTCGGCAAGAGCACGTTCGCGAGACAACTATCGGCCACGCTCGATGTGCCGATCCTCGACCTGGCTCAGGTCCCGGTTTCGGCGGGATCGCTGCGCGCTTTGCTGACCGATCTGAAGGCTGACGATAAAAGCGATCCGGTAGCCGCGTTTCACGAGGGCAGGATTCCAGTGATCGTGGATGCGTTGGACGAAGGCAGACTGGTGTCGAGCGAGACGGGCATCGAGCAGTTTCTCGAGTCCACCGCGGAGTTTCTGCGAAGCAACCGAACCGGTGGCTCGCGGCCCAAGCTTATCTTGCTGGGAAGATTTGAGTCGACCGAATTGGCGAGGGAGCAGTTCGAACGCGACGCGCCCGGGGTGACGCATGTCACGGCCAATATCGAATTCTTCGACAAAGAGGGAGCCGAGCAGTTGATCCACGCCTACGCTGCGACGGTGGCCAAGCCTGGCTCTCACTATCAGCAGCACCCGGACCAGGCGCAAGACTTCATCACCACCTTCTTCGACGCAATCGAAACGTTTCTCGGTCTGTCAGCGGGGGAATTGTGGCAGAACCAGCGAGGCAAGGTGTTTGCCGGCTACGCTCCCGTGCTTGCGGCATTGGGGTCGATCCTCGCTGCTATCGACGATTTCACCAACGTGGCCAGAAATCTTAAAGCAGACGGGGGGCGCGAGGCATGGGGTGTGATCGAAGCGGTCCTGTACGAAATTCTGGGGCGCGAACAGGACAAGTTGCGGGACGTACTGAGCGAGCGATGCGAGTCCGCGCTGCCGAATTCGGTTTATGACGTCGAGGAGCAACTGTCGCTGCTTGCTCAGTACGTCAGTTCGCAGCCGCTGGAGGGCGCCGGCCGCGTCAGGCTTTCGCCGTCCGACATGGAAAAATACAAAGAAATGGTCCGAACCTATTTGCCGCATCATCCCTTCATGCGACGGCACGAATTTGGGGACGCCGTGCTGGGTTCGGCCAGCGTGTCGCGCGCCGTTTATCACGGCACGTCGATTTCCCGGGAGCGCCTGATAAGCCTGTCGCGACAATGGCGTCAGTCGGCGCCAACGCGTCGGCCATCACGTTGATCACGCAAGGGTCGAAGTCTAACAAGCGTTGCGGCTAAGCAGAACAGATTTGATGTCTCACGGGGTCAGGCGGCCAGTGGCCGTCAACCACCACTGCGGCGCCCGAAGTCCGGTGACGGCGTCGAAGGCATCGTAGGGTTTGATATCGAGAACCGGTGTGCCGTCGTAGGCGTCCAATGCCTTGACAGTCAGAATGTTCTCGTCGCGCTTCAGCAATTCGACCACGGCCAGCCCGATCGGATTGGGCCGTTCCGGGCCGCGGGCGCAGAACAAACCCACCTCGGGCAGATCGGCGCGATACCGAGGATGCGTGGTTAACGGAACGGGCTTGCCGACGAGTTGATCCATCCAAAACAGCACGATCAGATGTGACCAATCCTCGATGCCGGTCAGCGCCGCCGCGAGATCCTCGCGGACGACGATGTCCGCGACAATGTCGCGACGGGACATTCGCACGCCATTCGCGAACGGGCTGCGCACGGTGGCTATCGATTGCATGCTGATCGTCATTTGGGATGTCCCGGGAGGAGGCCTGCGCCAAAGATATTATTCCTGTATTATTCCTGCGCGCTTTCCATTGTCAGTTAATTCCGGTCGCGGCGCATGGAGGGTCGACGCTCGAAATTCGCGAACTGCGTCGAGAACATGGAACCTCGGCGTTGAACGACCTTGTCGTGCTGATGTGCTCGTGCTGATTGCTCATGACCGAATTCGAGTTTTGCTGTTTGCTCACGGGAATGTCGAGCACGCATTGGAGGCATGCGATCCAGCGCAGGAAACGAAATCGCGAACCCGTGTTTCAAGGCTCTGTCTTTAAGATGCTCAGGTCGCAAAGGGATGGACCTCGTGTTTGCGCTTCGACAAATGATTGCGCGACAAAGCCGCGAATGTCACTGAAAAGCTGTTTCGGGCGCAAAACATGCGTAATCTCGCTGCGATGATGGTATTGCAAAGTTATCGCTGCCTGGAACTTAGTACATGGTCAAGAAAGAGTAAGAAGATTCCGGTCGCTGATTGCGCGATCGCAACTTATCTCATCTGATCGTCGACACGCACCTTCGCGCATTGAATCAAAAAACCTCAACGAGACGCTTGCTGCTGCTGCGGAGACGCAATCAGTCTTCATGATCGTTATAATATCGGTCGTTGCCGCATAGCAGCATGAACGGCGCTTGCATCTTAAAATATACTCCTTTAAGAAACGGCCGGTACGTAATGCGCTTGTTGGGTCGTGTCGAAGGCCGCCAGGTGCTGGTACGGATTTATGACAAGGAGCGCGAGCGGCATGAAGATGTCGAAGGGCCTGATTGGCCGCCGGTTTGGCCGCCGGTTTCTGGGATTGGCGTTTTTGTTGGCGGC
>NZ_BAAGBE010000002.1:0-11201 GCF_047149785.1 Nitrobacter sp.
ACAGGCTGCGCATCAGTTCCGCGGCCGACTCCGCCGCCGGCATCATATCTCCTACATTCATAGTATTGAATTTATACTCCTTGAATGTTATGTGCAAGGTGTCCGGCCTTCCGAGAGGTCGGCGCAAGGTTCAAAGGACAGTTTGCTCCTGCCTTGAACCAGATCAAGACGCAATGCGCGATGTCAGGGAAACTCGGCGGATAAATCGGAGGAATAGTCCATGTCTCACATTGTCGTTCTCGGCGCGGGCCTCGGTGGAACCATCATGGCCTATGAGATGAAGACCAAGCTGAGACGCGACGACCGTCTCACCGTCGTCAATCTCGGCTCGACCTATTCGTTCGTGCCTTCGAATCCATGGGTCGCCGTCGGCTGGAGACAGCCGGCGGATATCGAAGTCGACCTTGCTCCGGTGCTGAAACAGAGAGGCATCGAACTGCGGCCGGAGGGGGCCAAACGCGTCGAGCCGGCTGAAAATCGGATTCAACTCAACGACGGCACATCCATTACCTACGACTACCTGATTATCGCCACCGGACCTGACCTTGCCTTCGACGAGGTGCCGGGACTGGGCCCGACTGCCCATACCCAGTCCGTCTGCCAGACCGATCATGCCCTTCAGGCCAAAGTCGCATTCGACAAACTCGTCAAGACGCCGGGACCGGTGGTGATCGGCGCCGTGCAAGGCGCATCCTGCTACGGCCCGGCCTATGAATTCGCCTTCATCCTCGAAACGGCCTTGCGCAATGCGCGGGTCCGCGACCGCGTGCCCATGACCTTCGTGACGCCGGAGCCCTATATCGGCCATCTCGGGCTCGACGGCGTCGGCGACACCAAGGGCCTGATCGAAAGCCAATGCGTGACCGCCACATCAAATGGATCACCAATGCGCGCACGACCAGGGTGGATCCTGAAAAGCTCGTCGTCGAGGAGGTCAACGACGACGGTTCGCTCAAGGCGACACACGAACTGCCCTTCGCCTTCTCGATGCTGCTGCCGGCCTTCCGGGGCGTCAAGGCCGTTCATGGCGTCGAGGGTCTGACCAATCCGCGCGGCTTTATCGTGATCGACAAGCACCAGCGCAACCCGGTCTTCCCGAACGTTTTCGGCGTCGGCGTCTGCGTCGCCATTCCGCCGGTCGGCAAGACCCCGCTCGCGGTCGGCGTGCCGAAGACCGGTTTCATGATCGAATCCATGGTCACCGCCACGGCGGAGAACATCGCTTCGCTCCTCAAGGGCGAGCAGCCGAAAGCGGTCGCAACCTGGAACGCGGTCTGCCTCGCCGACTTCGGCGACGACGGCATCGCTTTCGTCGCCCAGCCCCAGATTCCGCCGCGCAACGTCAACTGGTCGTCGCAAGGCAAATGGGTCCACGCAGCCAAGATCGGCTTTGAGAAATACTTCCTGCGCAAGGTACGCCAGGGCAAGGCCGAGACCTTCTACGAAAACCTCGTCCTCGACATGCTCGGGATCAAGAAGCTGAAGGAAATTCACGTGGAGACGGCCGAACAGGCGCAGTCTTGAAGCAGAGGAGAAACGACAATGACGATCGATCGCGCCGTGATGATGTTTGCCGGCTTCATGGTTCTCGTCTCGCTGGGGCTCGGATTTTACGTGTCGCCCTGGTGGTTTCTGCTCACGGGTTTCGTGGGCCTGAACCTGATCCAGGCGTCGGTCTCAGGCTTTTGTCCCGCGGCCATGGTCTTCAGAAGGCTCGGCTGCCCGGCCGGCGTCGCATTCAAATAACGACCAGGCTTTTTCCATCCGATGGCCGGGCGAAACTCGTGATCGCTCCGTGAAAGCTGCACGCTCATGCATCGACCGATCTTGCGCTTCCTGACAGCCGTTCTCGCCGGCGCCGCGATCGCCGGCGCGACCGCGGCCAATGCCGGTGAATTCGTCGTCAAGGCCACGACGATTCCCGAGATGAAGGCCGTTTTCGGCCAGGTCGAGAGCCGCATCGTGGTGCCGGCGCGTGCCCGCATCGGCGGCTCGGTGCGCGAGCTTCGCGTCACGCAGGGCGACGAAGTCAGGGAAGGACAGGCGATCGCCGTCGTCGTCGATGACAAGCTCGCGCTTCAGCTCAACGCCGCCGACGCCAAGATCGAGGCGCTCAACTCGCAGCTTTCGAATGCACGCGTCCAGCTCGAGCGGGCGCAGCAGCTTCGGGCGAGCGGGTCGGGCACGCAGGTCAGCCTCGATCAGGCCAAGATGCAGTTCGAGGTGACGACCAATCAGGTGTCTGCGGCCAAGGCGGAGAAGACCGTCATCGAGCAGAGCGCGCGCGAGGGCACCGTCTTCGCGCCGGCGACGGGCCGGGTGCTCACGGTCCCCGTCACCCTCGGTTCGGTGATCCTGCCCGGCGAGGACATCGCCCGCATCGCGCCGGGTCCGTATTATCTGCGGCTGTCGCTGCCGGAGCGTCATGCTGGCGAGATCAGACAGGGCGCCGACGTGACGGTCGGCGCGCGCGGGCTCACCGCGCCGGGCGGGCTGTCCGCCCCGCATCGCGGCCGTATCGTCAAGGTCTATCCCGAGATCACCGACGGACGCGTGATCGCGGATGTCGAGGTCGAAGGGATCGGCGATTATTTCGTCAACGAGCGCACGCTGGTGTCGATCCCGGTCGGCAAGCGCACGGTGCTGCCGGTGCCGCCGGCGGCGATCCGGACGATGCACGGCGTCGACTACGTACGCCTCGTCACGTCCACCGGAGAAATGGATGTCGCCGTCATTCTGGGCGAGGCCGTCGAAGAGGGCGGCCAAAGGCGCACGGAAATCCTTACCGGCCTGCACGACGGCGACCGGATCATGCTGCCATGAAGCTCGGGCTCGCCGGCAACCTCACCCGCGTCTTCATCGCTTCCCCGTTGACGCCGCTGTTCCTGCTCGCGTCCCTTGCGCTCGGGCTTGTCGCGCTGATCTCGCTGCCGCGCGAGGAAGAGCCGCAGATATCCGTGCCCATGGTGGACATCCATGTCGCTGCCAATGGGCTGAAGGCCGAGGACGCCTTGAAGCTCGTCACCGAGCCGCTCGAAACGATCGTCAAGAGCATCGACGGCGTCGAGCACGTCTACTCCCAGACCGAGGACGACGGCACCGTGGTGACGGCGCGGTTCAAGGTCGGCACCAATCCGGACGCCGCCATTCTTCGCGTGCACGAGAAGGTCCGGGCCAACATGAACCGGATCCCGGTCGGGATTCCGGAGCCGCTCATCGTCGGCCGCGGCATCGATGACGTGGCGATCGTGGTGGTGACGCTGCGCCCGACGCCGGATGCCGCCGCGCGCTGGACCGCGAACGGGCTGACACGGCTGGCCCGCGAGCTGCAGGTCGAGGTGTCCAAACTGCCCGACGTCGGCCTCACCTACATCGTCGGCGAGCAGCCGGAGCAGTTTCGTGTCGAACCCGATCCGGAAAAGCTCTCGCTCTACGGCATCACCCTGCAGCAACTCGCTGCCAAGATCGAAGGCGCCAACCGTTCATTCCGCATCGGCACGGTGCGGGAGGATACGCAGCAACGCGCGATCGTCGCCGGGCAGTCCCTGCAGGCGTTGCCCGAGATCGGCAATATCCTGCTCACGGCGCGCGACGGCCGCCCGGTCTATGTCCGCGACGTCGCCAATGTCGTGCTTGCAACCTCGCCGGCCGAAAATCGCGTCACCGACATCCGCAAGACGGCAGATGCCGGCCTTGAACGCGCGCCCGCCGTTTCGCTCGCCATTGCCAAGCGTCCCGGCACCAATGCGGTGGTGATCGCCGAGGAGATCGTGCGGCGGCTGGAGCAGGCACGCGGCCAGATCTTCCCGTCGGATGTCGAGATGACGATCACGCGCAACTATGGCGAGACGGCGAACGAGAAGGCCAACGAACTTCTGTTCCATCTCGCCCTCGCCACAGTGTCGATCGTGGTGCTGGTCGCCGTCGCCATCGGCTGGCGCGAGGCGCTGGTGGTGGCGGTGGTGATCCCGACCACGATCCTGCTGACGCTGTTCGCCTCGTGGATCATGGGCTACACGCTCAACCGCGTCAGCCTGTTCGCGCTCATCTTCTCCATCGGCATTCTGGTGGACGACGCCATCGTGGTGATCGAGAACATCGCCCGCCACTGGGCGATGCGCGATGGCCGCCCGCGCGCGCAGGCCGCGATCGATGCGGTGGCCGAGGTCGGCAACCCGACCATCGTCGCGACGCTGACGGTGGTGGCGGCGCTGCTGCCGATGCTGTTCGTGTCCGGCATGATGGGACCCTATATGAGCCCGATTCCGGCCAACGCCTCGGCGGCGATGCTGTTCTCCTTCTTCGTCGCCGTCATCCTGACGCCGTGGCTGATGATGAAATTCGGCGGTCGCCGTGCAGCCTTTTCAAGCGAAGCGGAATCCGGTTCGCGTCCGGAAAACGTATCAAAACAACAATCTGGCGCGACCGGCGGCGACCACGAGAATGCGGGCGGCGGTCGCTTAGGCCGCATTTACGTTGCGGTCGCAAGACCCATCCTTGCTTCCCGCTGGCGGTCCTGGACTTTTCTTCTGGTCGTCGGCTTTGCCACGCTGGCCTCGCTCGGATTGTTCTACACCAGGCATGTCACGGTGAAGCTGCTGCCGTTCGACAACAAGGCCAATCTTCAGGTCGTGCTGGACCTGCCGAAGGGCTCGTCTGTCGAGGATACCGACCGAACGCTGCAGGCGATGGTCGATCGCCTGGCATCCGTACCCGAAATTGTGTCGTTCCAGACCTACGCCGGCACGGGTGCGCCGTTCGATTTCAACGGGCTGGTGCGGCACTATTATCTCCGCTCCAGTCCCGAGCAGGGCGATATTGCCGTGAACCTGCTCGCGAAAGGCGACCGCGCGCGCGCCAGCCATGCCATCGCGCTTGAACTCAGGCAGCGCCTGAGCGGTCTCGATCTGCCGAAGGACACCGTGGTGAAGGTGATCGAGCCGCCTCCGGGGCCGCCGGTGCTGGGCACGCTGCTTGCGGAGATCTACGGTCCTACCCCCGACACCCGGCGCGCGGTCGCCGCCAAGGTGCGCGCGGCGTTCAAGAGCGTGCCGTTCATCGTCGATGTCGATGACAGCTATCACAACCAGGCTGAGCGCGTGCGCGTCGCCATCAATCAGGACAATCTCGAATATTACAGGGTCGAACAATCTGACGTTTACGATACGCTGCGCGATCTCTATGGCGGCACCACGGTCGGCTATTCCCAGCGTGGTGGAGGACGCTATCCGATCGTCATCCGCCTCGCGCTGCCCAAGGCGAACGCCGTGATGGATGCGCGCGCGCTGACGACACCGGTGCCCGCCAACGCGCTTCCCGGCGGTCGTGGAGTGGTCGAACTCGGCGATGTTGTCAGCGTCACCCGTGAGCCGGCGTCCTGGCCGATCTTCCGGCACAACGGCCGCTCCGCCGAAATGGTGCTGGCGGAACTCGCCGGTGCCTATGAAGCACCGATCTACGGCATGCTGGCGGTGCGTGATGCGATCGACCGGATCGACTGGGGCAACCTTCCGAAGCCCGTGATCGCCCTGCACGGTCAGCCGGACGACGAAACCCACCCGACCCTGTTGTGGGACGGCGAGTGGGAGGTGACCTGGGTGACCTTCCGGGACATGGGCGCGGCTTTCATGGTGGCGATCCTCGGGATCTATATCCTCGTCGTCGCACAGTTCGGCTCGTTCAAGTTGCCGCTCGTCATCCTCACCCCGATCCCGCTCACCTTCATCGGCATCATGCTCGGCCACTGGTTGTTCAACGCGCCGTTCACGGCGACCTCGATGATCGGCTTCATTGCGCTGGCCGGCATCATCGTGCGCAACTCGATCCTGCTGGTGGACTTCATCCGCCATGCACGCCGGCCCGGCCGGCCGTTGACCGAGGTGCTGCTGGAGGCCGGCGCAATCCGCTTCAAGCCGATCCTGCTGACCGCGATCGCGGCGATGATCGGCGCGGCCGTCATTCTCGCCGACCCGATCTTCCAGGGGCTCGCCATCTCGCTGTTGTTCGGCCTCGCATCATCGACGGCGTTGACCGTGCTCGTTATCCCGGCAATTTATGTCGTGCTGAGAGGAGACAGGCCGGCGCGATAGCCGCGAACGGCGATCACGCGCGCCGCGCCGAACATCCGACGTCGCGGGCCAAGAGTCGCGGGCCAAGACCGGGTGACGGCGATTTTCGGGGATTCGCGATATTCCCCGATATAAAGGGGATGATGGTAGCGAGAGAGGGACTCGAACCCCCGACCCCAGGATTATGATTCCCGTGCTCTAACCAGCTGAGCTACCTCGCCACAGTGTTCACGACGAAAGCCGTGAACGCGCGGCATATAAAAAGCCGCTCAATGGCGTGTCAAGCAAAGCCGACCGATATGCCGGTTTATTGCTGGGGGCTTATTTCGGCCGCACGTTGGGATCCCCGCCGGGGCTGCCGGGTGGCGGAATAACCGGCGTATTGCCGCCTTCCGGGGTCGGCGCGCGCATCTCCGGATCGACGCCCGCGGGCGGACACAGCACGCCGTCGGATTTCGCCAATTTGTCCCCGAGCGGCTCCCCGGGTTTGCCGGTCGTCGTTCCGCTCGGCGAGGCCGTATCGTGAGGCGCACAATTGCCTGCGTTCGGGGACGGAGCCGGCGTCGTGGCAGGGGGTGCGCCCGGCGGCGGCGCCTGTGCAAAGGCGATCTCCGGAAGCGCAACAAGGGCGACCAACACAAATAAGGACCTGACTGTCATCCGCATGGGGTGGCAACGAACGGCGACAGCCGATGTTCCGCCGGAACCGAGGATCAGGATTTGCGATAGCGGATCAGCGAGAAGTGCCCCATCGGCGGCATCGGGCGACGCTCGAAGAGCGTGACGCCGCCATGCTTCGCAGCCCAGTTCACAAGGCGCTGCCACGGAAATTCGGGGCGCCAGCCGAGCCGCCGGGCCAGAGGCGCAAACGCCAGTTCGAACAGACGGCGGAACCCGCGCTCGGCGCCGATGTGATTGACGAGAATCAATTCGCCGCCCGGCTTCAGCACGCGGACGAAGTCGTCCAATGTCGCTTCGGGGTCCGGCACCGCCGTGATGACGTATTGCGCCACCACCGCATCGAAAAACGAATCTGCAAAGGCGAGATTCCTGGCGTCCATCACCGCCAGCGTTTCGACGTTTGTGAGATTGAGCGCACGCACGCGCTGCTGCGCCTTGCGCAGCATCGGTTCGGAAATGTCGACGCCATACAGTTTCGTGGTAGAGGCATAGTCCGACAGCGACAGTCCGGTGCCGACACCGACGTCAAGGATGCGCCCCCCGATCGTATCGGCTATGGCGATGGTGGATTGACGGCCCGGATCGAAAACCTTGCCGAACACGAGATCGTAGACCGGCGCCCAGCGGCCATAGGCCTTCGCGACGCCGGCGCGGTCGATGTCGTTGCCCATGCTGTCCGCGCGTCCCGAACCCTATCCGCGCAGTTCGGCGGCGAGAGGTGCCACCGGCGTGCCGCTCTGCATGGCCGTTCCGCTTGCGCGCTTCGCCATGGCACGCGCGATGAACCCGCCGCCGAGCACCCGCGCCTGCCCTTCCGGCCCATCGTAGAACACGCAGGCCTGACCGGGCGACACGCCCTCCTCGCCGGCCACGAGTTCGATCTCATAGCGGCCGTCGATGGCGCGCAGCCACGCCGGCTGGGGCTTGCGGGTCGAGCGGACCCGCACGAACAGTTCGAGTCCTGCGCCCACGGCGCGATCGAGCGCGCCGTCGCCGATCCAGTTCACGTCGCGCAGCACGATACGATGCATCTTCAACGCTTCGCGCGGTCCGACAACCAGACGCCGGTTGGCGGCATCGAGACTGAGGACGTAAAGCGGCGCGCCGGAGGCGATGCCGAGGCCACGGCGCTGTCCGACCGTGAAATGCACGATGCCCTCATGATGGCCGAGGACATGCCCGTCGAGATCGACGATGTCGCCCGGCTCCAATGCGTTCGGCTTCAGCCGGCTGATGACGTCGGTGTAGCGCCCGGTCGGCACGAAACAGATATCCTGGCTGTCGTGCTTGTCGGCAACCGACAGGTCGAAGCGCCGCGCCAGTTCGCGGGTCTGCGCCTTTGTCATGTCGCCCAGCGGAAAACGCAGAAAATCGAGTTGCTCGCGCGTGGTGGCAAACAGGAAGTAGCTCTGATCGCGATCCGAATCCGCCGCGCAGAGCAGCGCACGCGAGCCGCCAGCCAGACGGTGTGAGGCGACGTAATGACCGGTCGCCAGCGCGGTGGCGCCAAGCTCGCGCGCGGTGGCGAGGAGATCACGAAACTTGACCAGACGGTTGCACTCGATGCAGGGCACGGGCGTTTCGCCCGACGCATAGCTGTCCGCGAAATTCTCGATCACGGTTTCGCGGAAGCGGCTTTCATAATCCAGCACGTAGTGCGGAATGCCGAGGCGTTCGGCAACGTTGCGGGCGTCATGAATGTCCTGGCCGGCGCAGCAGGCTCCCTTGCGATGGGTGGCCGCGCCGTGATCGTAGAGCTGCAGCGTTATTCCGACGACATCATAACCCTCGGACTTCAACAGCGCGGCCGTCACCGACGAATCGACACCGCCCGACATGGCGACCACGACCCGCGTATCCTGAGGACGGCCTTCCAGATCCAGACTGTTGAGCATTGATCCCGTCATACATGAGATCGCGCAAGGTCGCACGCCTTGCCGATCGGAGACTTTCGCGGTGTTCCGGAGCGGGAATTCCGTTCCGTCCGGCCGACCGAAAGACCAGCTTTTGTATAGTAATATAGTTCGTATTCCTGCGAGGCAATCACGGCCGGATGACGGCGCCGGACCAGCGGCAAATCTTGCCGCCGGGCAGAAAGCAAGCAGCCGAACCGGCCGGGCCGACGGCTGGACATGCTGTATAACTCATTGAATATACTCATCATAAGTTCAAACCGGACGATGGCCCGGTCCTTGCTGCTCGCTTGGCACCCTATCGCGAGAGGTTGCCTGTGCTTAGCGTGACACCAGAAGCCGCCACCAGCGCGTCGTTACCGAATACGCGGCAGAGGCCCGAGCGGGACGACCAGCCGATGGGGAACTCTTTTGAGGCCCTGGTCGACATCAGCGCACAGGCCTCGCAGGCTCCGGCCGCGCCCGCGTCGAATTGGTCCGATCAGCATGCCATGCGTCCCGAGCGGCTTTCCAACGCCTCCGCTCCAGACCGCACTGTGCCGATGGATAACAATGCACCGACACGTGGTTCCCAGCCATCATCCACCGCACAGCAAGCCAATTCGAGCGCGGAACCAGCCACCGGAGCTCAGAAGTCCGATGCCGGCACGAAGGCATCGAACGCCGGACACCATCATGGGACCAAACACAGAGATACCGAGGTCGCCGGGGACGCTTCCAATCCCGCGCTGACGACCCCGGACGTCACAACCACAGACGCGGGCACCTCACCGCAAGTCGCGGTGGCGCCGGTTGCGGTCGCGGTTCCGGTCGCGACACCGGTGGCCGCGACACCGTCGGCGGCTGCTGCGTCCGCCGGGACCGCAGCCACCGATTCGGCAAGCGCATCAACCGGAGCCGCCGGGGCCTCGGCTGCTGACGCCGCTTCCGCTAGTCAAGCCGCGCTGGCGGGCCCCGATTCCAGCGCGGCCGCGGATACGGCCGTTGCCACAGCAGCATTCGTGAAAGAGGCGACAGTCCCGCCGGCTTCCCAGCAGGCCGCGCAGGCAACCGCCGTGCTGACCCTCGGAGCCGCGGTCGCCGCGGCGACACCGGCCACCGCGAAGGCGGGCACAAAGACAGCGGACAATGCGCAGCCGGCCAAGACGGCCGCGTCGGTCATGACCGGTCTCCAGCCTCCACCAACGACCTCGGATGCATCAGCGCCGTCAGCCGCCTCCGCGAGCCCGAACGCGCCGCACGACGCCACGCTCGGCGAGCACAAGCATGATGCCGCCGCCAGCGACAGCACAAAGCCGGCCCCATCCGATACCGGCACGCCCGCGACGCAGCAGGGAGCAGCAGCACCGCAGCATTCCGCCCAGGCGACCGACGCCAGCGCGGCGCAGCCGCAACCCGACAACGGTCAACCGCAGGGCATCAATAGCGCCGTTGCGCAGCCGCAGGCGCAATCCAGCGCCGCGCCAACGCCTGCAACGCCGCAGTACAATGTCGCGGTCGCCGCTGGCGCCGCTGTGCCGTTGAACGGACTGGCAGTCCAAATCGCGGTCACGGCACAAAGCGGCAAGAGCCGCTTCGAAATCCGGCTCGACCCCGCCGATTTGGGCCGCATCGATGTCCGCCTCGACGTCGACCGTCAGGGCCGGGTCACATCTCATCTGACCGTCGAGAAGCCGGAAACGCTTGCAATGCTGCGGCAGGACGCGCCGCAACTCCAGCGCGCGCTGCAGGACGCGGGCCTGAAGACCGGCGACGGCGGCCTGCAGTTCAGCCTGCGCGATCAATCCTCGCAGGGTCAGACCCCGCGCGACGATACCGGCCGCAATGCGCAGCGCCTGATCGTGACCGAAGACAACGTCGTTCCGGCGGCGGCGGGACGAAGCTATGGCCGGGTGCTCGGATCGAGCGGCGNATCGCCGCCAAGGGCGAAATCATGCTGTCGAAAAACCGCGCCGACGACGAACTGGTGTACTGATGGGCGCTCCGGCAAAATTCCTGTTCGATACGGACTTTTCGGTTTCGCATAAATCCAACGAGCGTGCGCCCACGGCTCCGGAGATCGCGCAACAGATCGCGGCCGCCGAATCCAGGGCCTATCAGAACGGGTTCGATGCCGCGCAGCGCGAAGCCAGGGTGCAGAGCGACCGCCGTATCGCGCTGGCGATCGAGAACATTTCCGCCGGAGTCAGAGCAATCGCCCAAAGCGTCGCAGGCGTCGAAGCGCGGATGGAGACCGAGGCAGTCGACGTTGCCGTCGCCGTCGCACGCAAATTGTGCAGCGAGTTGATCGCCGCCGAACCCTTGACGGAGATCGCCGCGCTGGTCTGCGACAGCTTCCGGCATCTGGTGTCAACGCCGCATCTCGTGGTGCGGATCAACGATCAACTCTATGAGACGGCGCGCGAGCAGATCGAGCGCATCGCCAAACAAAACGGGTTCGCCGGACAACTCGTCATCCTCGCCGAACCCGACATCGAGACCGGCGATTGCCGAATCGAGTGGGCCGACGGCGGGATCGTGCTGGAACGCGCGGCCATCG
>NZ_BAAGBE010000003.1:0-9195 GCF_047149785.1 Nitrobacter sp.
CATGGACGAAAAAGGCCGGCGTTCCGGTCGAGGCGAAAGTCGCCGCGATCTTGCGGCCGATGTGGCCGGACTTGCCGAGACCGGTGACGATCAGCCGTCCCTTGGCGCTGCGGATCATGTCGGCAGCAGCGGCGAATGCAGGCCCGAGATCGGAGTTCAGGGCTGCGGCAAGCGCAGTCACGCCGCCGGCCTCCGCCTCGAACGTCCGCAACGCGGACTCGATCGCGGCCGTCGCCTGATCGGTCATGGCGGATGTTGCCGGTCGTGATTTTAGCGAAGTCATGCCTGGTTCCGCGATGAGACGGACGAGTGTCGTTGCGATCTGCTTTAGCACGCCGGCGCGTACCATGCGATGCAGCATTCCCGTCTCAACGGCCCATTAACCATAATTGTTTTAACTCCATTAACGATAGTCGCGCCTCACGGCGCGCCTTTGCAAGCATAAGTTCCTGCTGGAGTTTTTCGGGTCGTGACTTTGGGTCCAGCGACGGGCCGCCGCCAGCGCGCCTCCCTGTGGCGCGCGGTTTTGGCCTGCCTTGTCCTCATCGGTCCCGGATGCCTGACGGCCGAGGCGCAAACGCTCACCCGCGATCTGATGAATCCGGTCCGTGGCGGATTCTTCCAGCCGCAGGATTCCGATTTGCGCAGGATCAGCGACGCCGGCGCGGACGATGCCGCGCCTGCCTCGTCGACGGCAGCCCCCTCGCGCATCGGCCGGATTCCGGATTACGGCGTGTCTGCCGCAGCGGGGGCGGGCGACACCGGTTACGACTCGCTCAATCGACGCCGCAAGAAGCCGAAGCTTTATTCCGGCGCGCCGAAACCGAAGCAGCCGCCGGGGCCAGGCAACTTCATTGCCGTTCCGCCGCCGCCGCCATTGTCGGTGCCGCCGTCATCGACCGCGAACAAGCCTCCCGTCGCGCCGGCGATGGCGGGAAGGGTGGACGGACAACCCGCACGCCGCCGCTTGAAGCGTGATGACGATCCGTTCGGCGCGGTCGGCAATTATGTCGGCGGTTTCCTCGTCAAGTCGGCGGTGGAGTTGTCGGGCGGCTACGACACCAATCCTGGCCGGTTCGACAAGCCGAAGGGATCGGCGTTCTATATGGTGTCGCCCGAATTCGTGGCGGCATCCGACTGGGAACGCCATTCCCTGCTCGTCGATCTGCGCGGCTCGTTTACGGGTTACGAGAGGACATTTCCTCCGGGATTCGACAATTCCGGCCAGCCGGTCGCGTCGCCGGTGCCGACCAACGTGGATCGGCCGGATTTCACCGGAAAGGCCGATGGACGCCTCGACGTGACGCACGATACCCGCCTCAATTCGGAGCTGCGGTTGCGGATCGGCACCGACAATCCCGGCAGCCCCAATATCCAGGCCGGTCTCGCGCGGTATCCGCTTTATGCGACCACCGGCGGGACGGCCGGCATCGAGCACGACTTCAACCGCCTGCAAGTCTCGTTGAACGGGACCGTGGACCGCACGACGTATCAGGACTCGCGGCTGACGGACGGCACCTCGACGCCCAATGACGACCGCAACTTCAACCAGTACGGCGGCATCGCGCGCGTCAGCTACGATCTGATGCCTGGGGTCAAGCCGTTCGGCGAGGTCGAAGCGGACACGCGCGTCCACGACACGCGGCTCGACCGCAACGGCTTCCAGCGCGATTCCAGCGGCGGCTATGCCAAGGCCGGGACCAGCTTCGAGTTCACGCGGCTGCTGACCGGCGAAGCCTCGATCGGCTACGCCGCGCGGAGCTACGCCGACCCGCGCCTCAACCAGTTGACCGGCCTGCTCACCAGCGCGTCGCTGGTGTGGTCGGCGACGCCGTTGACAACCGCGAAGTTCATCTCCGTCACGTCGGTGGACGAATCCACGCTGGCCGGCGTCTCCGGCGTGCTGACGCGCACCTATACCTTCGAGGTCGATCACGATTTCCGCCGCTGGCTGAGCGCGGTCGGCAGGTTCACCTACGGCACGCAGGATTATCAGGGCTCGACCCGCTCCGACGAGATCTACTCGATCTCCGGCGATCTGGTTTACAAGCTGACCCGCGAATTCCAGATCAAGGCGCAGGTGCGCCGCGACATGCTGAGCTCGAACATTTCCGGCGCGAGTTCGGCATCGACCGTGGTGATGCTCGGCGTCCGGCTGCAGCGGTAGGTGTTGGTGTCCGTCATGCGAGCCGCGATAACGCTCGGCGATGCTCGTGCATCAATAGGAACGCGCGATAACGGCGCTCGAAGAAGTCGCGCGATGCGGGGGTCGGCTGCACGGTGCGGCCGATCCGGGTCATCGCCGCGGCGGCGGCCGTGAGCGACGGATAGAGCCCGCAGCCGGCGGCGGCGACACATGCGGTTCCCGAAAGCACGCCGTCGGGTTGTTCGGGCAGGGAGACCGAGACCCCGGCCGCGTCGGCGTAAAGCTGGACCAGCAGCGGGCTCGTGGCATGGCCTCCGGTCAACCGTATCTGATCGATGGCGTAGCCGGCGTCGTTCAGGGCATCGATGATATGTCGCGTTCCCAGCGCGATGCCGATCGCGGTCGCGAAATAAAGCCGGGTCAGCGAATCGGCGGAGGCATCGAGGCGCAGACCGTGGATCACGCCGACGGAATCGGGATCGGCGAGCGGGGAGCGGTTGCCGTGAAAGTCCGGCAACACATGCAGGCCCTCGACGAACGCCAGGCCGCTCTCGGCCAGCGCGGCCTCGATCCGTGCCGCCATCACCGCGTGGCGGTCCGCGCCGAGCGATTGTCCCTCGGCGTGGAGGTCGAGGATATGATCGAGCAGCGAGCCGGTGGCGGATTGGCCGGCCTCGTTCAGCCAGTAGCCCGGCAGCATCGCGTCGTAATAGGGACCCCATACGCCTGGGATTTGCCTCGGATCGGGCGAGGCCGCCATGTGGCATGAGGAGGTGCCGGCGATCATGGCGAGCGTCTCGTTGAGCCCGGCGGCGTCGAGCCCGCCGAGGACACCGATGCCGCCGGCATGCGCATCGATCGCGCCGACGCCGACGATGCAGTCGCCGGGCAGTCCAAGTTCGGCGGCGCTTTGGGCTGTCAGGGGACCCGCGCTCGATCCGATCGATTGCGTCAAGGCGGGAAGCGACGCCCTGTCCTGCAAATCGTCGAGCCCGATGCGCGACAGGAAATCGCCTTGCCAGCCGGGTTTCTCGTGGGCGAGATAGGTCCATTTGCATGTCACGGTGCAGGTTGAGATCGCGGCCTGTCCCGTCGCCTTCCATGTCAGGAAGTCGGTAAGATCGAGCACAAGCCCATAGCGGCTCCACGCATCGGGACAATGCCGCTTCAGCCAGAGCAGCTTGGGAATTTCCATTTCCGGCGACATCACCTTGCCGACATGGTCCAGCACGCGATGGCGGGTGGCCGTGATCTGTTCGGCTTCCGCGGTGGCGCGATGGTCGGCCCACATGATGACGTTCCAGCGATCCTCGCCGGTCACCGAAACCGTGACCGGCCGGCCGGCGCGGTCAAGGGCGACGAGCGAGCAGGTGGCGTCGAAGGCGATGCCCTTGACCTCATCCGCTGCGATGTGTCCGACCGCAACGGCTCCGCGCACCGCCTGGCAGACCGCGGTCCAGATTTCGTCCGAACTCTGTTCGGCATGATCGGGCAGGGGATGTGCGGTCGAAAACGGAGCTTCGGCGCGCGCAAGCAGGATGCCGCGCTTGTCGAACACGCCGGCGCGCGCGCTGCTCGATCCGACGTCCACCGCGATCACGAGACCTCGCATGCAGGCATCTACAGATGAAGCGCCGCGGTCGTGTCAAGAAGGTTGTGCGGGCGGGAGCCTATTTGAAGATCTCGCAGACCGTTGCGCGATCGGGTCGGCGCAGGCTGGCGTTGCGGGCCGATACGAGGCGCCACCACGCATCCAGCGATTCGCGGTCGCAGTGCAATTTGACGGTCATGCCGCCGGCGAACGTGATCCAGTCTGAAAAATGGTGGGTCGGCACCGCGATCACGACCGGAATGTCGGCGCCGAGCGCGTGTGCGATCAGGTGGGCAAGGCCCTTGCCCTCGCGCTCCTGGCGGCCGAAGCGGTTGACGATCAGGATGTCCGCGCCTTCGTCGAGGATTCTCGCAATCCGCTCGCCGACGCCGGTCAACTGTCCGACGTCGAGCCGGCACCCCGCCGAAGCGTTCCTGTCCTGAAATAGTTGAAGTTGCTCGCCGGTAGGAACAAGCGTCGCCGACAGGCTCGCATCGGGACAGTAACGGCCGAGTTGAACGATGCCCACGGCCCGGTGGCCGTTGGCGTTCAGACCCGAGGCGAACTCACGCAGGATCGCGTCCGGATCCTGACCTTCCGTATAAACCAGGGCAGCGAGGTCGCATTGGGCGTCGAACATGATTCGCCTCCTCGATCAACGTCGCGGCGCTCGCCGCGATTTTCCGGCCAAGTCCCGACGTTATAGCTAAACATATATCACGTTGGGAGGATCAGGCCAGCGCGGAACGCTGCCGGCGGTCGACTGTTTGGGCTGAGCCTCGCCGGTCGCCCGACGTCGTGGCGTTTCGGATCAACGAGCCCTGGTGTCTTTGTCTCGTTCCACGTTTTTTTTCGGGTGCCGGATATCGTTCCGCAGCGCCTCGAGTTCCTTGTGGACGGCAGTTGAGGCATCGCGCTCGATCTTGCGATAGCGAGCGACCAGGGAGACCCCGAACGGGGTCAGGACCGCGCCGCCGCCATTCTTGCCGCCGGTCTGCCGCGCGACCGCGGCCTGCCGGCAGATGCGGTTTATTTCATCGACGAGATCCCAGGCGCGCTTATAGGACATGTCCATGGCGCGTCCGGCGGCCGAAATCGAACCGCAAGCCTGTATGCTCTCGAGCAACTCGATTTTGCCCGGTCCAATACGGCCCTTTGGGTCGAGATCGATCCGCAAGCTCAACGAGGGGATTGATTTGTTGGATGAAGCCTGCATGTCACGCCCGATGGTATCTGGAAACAGAAACTATACATCATTCCATGTTGAACGTCAGCTTTCGAATGATGCTATCGAGTGCGCTTGCCCTTCGAGAAGAGCGGGCGGTACTAATCCACGATCACCTTGCCGTGTTGGAAGTGATTCGCGCGCACAGTGGCCGCGAGCGCGCTATGGCGCGGCGGACCGTTCGGTTCCGGGCAAGCCTCGTCCGGCCAAGTCTTGTGCGGCCAAGTCTTGTGCGGCCACGTCTCGTCCGGCCAGGTCGCGCACCAGCGCCTCGATGCGGTCCAGATCCCGCACATGCAGATCCCGTTGAGGGTTCGGAAGGTTGATTCCCTCCTTGCGGAAGCGTTTGAGTATCTGGAGCCTGACCTCGTTGGCGGCACCGGCGTCGATGCCGATATGCGCGACGTGAAAGAACACCGTGAATTCCAGGGCGTCGGCGCCGAAATTGCCGAGAACGGCAAACGGCTCGGGTGATTTCAGCGCGCGGGGGTGGTGGGCGACGATATCGAGCAGGATTTCGATGACCTTGTCCGGATCGGCATCATAGGAGGTGCCGACCGCTACCGACAGGCGGGCCGAATAGCTGCCATGCATCCAGTTGACCACCTGCCCGCTGATCAGGTCCGCGTTCGGAACGATCACCGAGACGTTGTCGTAGGTCGCGATTTCGGTGGCGCGCACGTTGATGCGTTTCACGACGCCCATGCGGGTGCCGACCTCGATGCGGTCTCCGACCTTGATCGGGCGCTCCACGAGGAGAATCAGTCCTGAAACGAAGTTGTTGATAATGGATTGCAGACCGAATCCGATGCCGACCGACAGTGCACCGGCGACGATGGCGACGTTTTGCAGGTTGAGGCCGACATAGGATAGCGCGATCAGGGTGGCGAGAATGACGCCGGCATACCCAGCCCCCGTGCCGATCGAACTGCGAACGCCGACATCGAGACTGGTTTCCGGCAGGAAACGCTCCTCAAGCCAGCGCTTGAGCGCGCGCGTGGCCACGACGCCGATGATAAAAACCGCAACCGCGCCGAGAATCACGGACGGCGCGATGGTGATATTGCCGATCTGGATGCTGAAGAACGCCGTGGACATCGACGTGGCGAGGTCGTCGGAACGGATTCCCCAGGTCGTGAGCACAACGAAGGCCGTCAACCCGATCAGCGCCAGTTGAACGAGGCCGCCGAGCACCGCCGCGATCTGGCGGACCGCGCTGCTGCCCAGACCCGCGGTTTGCCGCAAAAAGCGGCCGACCGCGCCGTGAAACGCAAAAGTCGCATTGACGAGAACCGCTGCGAACCGGCTCAGCAGCACGAAGCTCATCAGCGCGGCGATCACCACCACCATTTCGATCGTGATAAACCGGCCCAAGGCGACATATCCCGCGAGCGGTCCGAAAATGGCGGCCATGGCCATCACCCAGCCGACCGGAATCAGCAGGCGCCACGCCGACTTGTTCACTGCGGTCGATGGGGAGGGAGTGGTTTCGTCGTCGGCTTCGGTTGTGGCCGCAACGCGAAGCGCGCCCATGAAGAGCAGCGCCTTGGCAATGGCGACCACGCCCCGGCTTGCAATCGAAAGTTCGATCGGCGCTCTGATCGCGAGGTTGATGGCGTCCACAACCACGCCGAACGCGATGACCATGGCGAGCAGCACCGCGTAGGATATCAGGCCGTCGGCAGCGGCATTGTCCATTTCGATCAGACGCCAGGTCGGACGTCCCGGCGCCAGCACCGCGATCGTCAGGCGGACGAAGAAGAAGCCGAAGGTGATGCCGATGAACAAGGCGCGAACGATCGGACTCACGTCGTCGGGCAGCACTCCGAGCATCATGAGCGCCTGATAGAGCACGAGCAGCGAGACGGCGGTGAGCGCGGTGTCCGCAAGGACGATGACGGCGGCCGACCCGGTCTTCCGCAGCGGGCTCGGACTGGCGATCTCGGGATCGCGTTTTGTCCAGCGCGACCACCAGCGCCGGCCCGGCGACAGGAAGAACCCCAGCACAACGACGGCAGCGATTGCGAAACCCGACGCCGCGCGAAGCGGTTGTGACGCCAGCACCCGGCCCCATTTGGAGAGGAGATCGGTCAAGTGGCCGGCGGCAACCGGAACGGCCGTGGCGGCGGTGATCCAGAACGTGGGATTGACCAGGCTCGCGGAGCGTTGCAGCACCGAATCGTTGAACATCGCGCGCCGTCGATCGGAAATCGCCTCGATCGTCTGCTGAGCCCGCACGTTGATGAGCTTGGCCTGCTGAATGATGCCCTGCCGCGCGGCAACTTCAGCCAGCAACTTGGCGCGCTCGAGTTTCACATCGTCAGATGGCGGAGCGGTCGCGTCGGGGCTTGGCGCGAGTTCGGCCGCCCGTGCAGTCGCTGCTTCGAGCGGCGGCGTGATTTCAGAGATCAGGTCGCGCGCTTCACCCTGCGTGGCAGCGGTCCGGTTTCGCAGATTGTTCAACACGGCATCGTCGATCACATGGGCGCCGAGGACAGCTTCGATCTGATCGAGCGTCTGCTTCCAGCCGTCGAGTTTCGACTGCGCTTGAGGAAACTGCGGTGCCGGAACGGACGGCAGATCTTCAGCGGGAGCCGCCGGCGGAGGCGCGGCCGCCGGGCTTGCCGGCTTGGCGGTGCCGCCATTTCCGGGAGCCGGCGTTCCGGCGTGCAACGGCAGCCACGCTAGAAACACGATGAAGAAAATTGCCGCGCGGATTATCTTCATGGCTCTCTTGCCTATCGTAACAGTGCTGAAATTGACGATGCAGCCTTCCGGAACGGAAGGCGAAGCCGGCCATGACGGTTGTTGTCCGGCTATGCGATGCGCGTGAGGCGCGCCATTTTGATTTGGCGGTACGATAGGCAGAAATCCGCCTATTGTATGTATTTCAGTTCAGCCGCTGCTTGCTTGAATGGCAGGCGCAGCCGCGTCCCGTCAATGCCTGCATCCGTTCGTCGATGCCCGGCTCGATTCGTTGATGCAAATAACCTGAACCGAACCGGTCCTGCTGAGCTGACATGCCCGCGGGCGGTTCGGCGATGTCGCCGGATGGCGCATATACCTTATTGATATTATTTGTATTTATTTGGCTCTGGCCTGAGTGATGAACCTCACGGTCTCCCCGGCACCGATGATCCAGGATGCGCCATCGACAATGGCCGCAGAGTTCATCGCAATCGAGGAGCCAAAGATGACCACCGTTCGTACCGAGATTTTCCGTCAGATCGCCGTGACCCTGACTATCACAGGTTTCTTCGTCATGCAGGCCAGCGCGAGCCACGCCTTCACGGCCGAAGCGCAACGGCAGTGCACCGGCGATGCGTTCCGCCTGTGCAGCTCTGAAATTCCGGATATCGGCCGGATCACCGCCTGCATGGTCAAGAATCGCCCCAGCCTCAGTTCGGGCTGCCGCGTCGAGCTCGACAAGGGTTTGGCCGCTGCGAAATCGCACAAGGTCGCCGAGCAGTAAGCGGTCGCGCGTCTTCGCCGGTTGCTATCGGTTGGTGATCCCCGTCATACTCGCCTATGATTGGGCAAGTACCGCAAGGTGGTCCGTTGCGCAGCGGACAGTGAGGAATACCAGATGGCAGGTATCAGCCCGCCTGCGAATCCGTCGTCAGAACCGGATTACGACGATAACTATGCCGCCATGATGGCGCGAGCACGGGCGCTCGTGCCGCAATTGCGCGAGCGGGCCGCGAGGACGGAAGAGTTGCGGCGGCTGCCACCCGAGACCGAGAAGGATTTTCATGCGGCCGGCTTGTTCAGGATTCTGCAGCCCAGGCGGGTCGGCGGCTCCGAATTCGACTACGTGGCTCTCGTCGACTTCGCGGAAGCGATCGCCATGGCCGACGCATCCGCGGCGTGGACGCTGGCGAACCTTGCGAGCCATCACTGGATGCTCGGCATGTTCGAAAGCCAGGCGCAGGACGCCGTCTGGAGCAAGGATGCGACCGCATTGATCGCTTCATCCTTCGTATTTCCGTCCGGCCGCGCCAGGAAGGTCGAGGGCGGTTACCGGTTGCAGGGCCACTGGCCGTTTTCGTCCGGTGTGGATTGCTGCGACTGGAACATGCTCGCGGGGATCGTCTCATCCGATGATGAAGCCGACGGCATCGAATACAGGATTTTTCTGCTTCCCCGCGAAGACTACCGCGTTATCGACATGTGGAACGCCGCCGGCCTGAAAGGAACGGGCTCCAACGACGTCGCTGTCGACGACGTTTTCGT
>NZ_BAAGBE010000004.1:0-7065 GCF_047149785.1 Nitrobacter sp.
CAATGCGAACAGCGCAAGCCAGGCAGGCGAAGCAAAGCGGATCATCGGGCTTCTCCCGCGAACAGCGGCGCTTTGGGAAGAAGGAGGAGTCCGGTGAGCGCCGCGATTGTCCCATCGGGTCGGTGGTCGGTCATGTTCAGCCGCAACATGGGTTGGTGACTCAGAGGAATCGGCAGCGGCTTCACTCCTCCTGGCTTGATGAGGTGGCTTGAGTGGCCAGCGACCGACGGCGCAACCGCCCCCTTGAGCGAGCGCCGTGCGGCCTTGGTGCGCGTCGTCGCGGTTCGGGGCGCGGCGTCCGAGAAGGCCTTCGTTATCGGTCTGGCAAGCTGCTTGAAACTCCCGCTGGGGATTTTGCTGCCGGGAACGAGATGGCCAACGTCGAACCAGGGCGAGGGTAGGAATGGCGTATCGCTGAGGAACAGGATGCGCGAGCCGGAGCGGTCGCGGAACTGGGTGTTAAAGGTCACGACCGGATGACTCGGCGCAAGCACGGCGCTCAATCCGTCCATGGTGCAGCGGCCGTCGCGATGGATCGGCTCGGGCGATTCGATGAGGACGCCGGCGCAATCCCAGCCGCTGTCGTCCGCGCGCGGCAGCCACAAGAGACTCGTGCGCGGCTTCTCCGCGATCGGCCATCCTTCGAGTCCGATCCGGCGGAGCGCGTCGTCGAATGCGCCGTCGTCGCCGAGCACGGGTCCGCGCGCAAAACCGGAAACCGCCTGGATCTCGAGATCTCCAGTCGCAGCGCCGGCCGTCGTCGCGCCGAAGCTCAAGGCGGCGAGCATGTCGGCCGGCGCGAACCAGCGCGAGGTCTGGAAGCTGACGCCCGGCAGTCGCGCGGCGGGCGCGCCCGCGATTGTCGAATCGATATGAACGTAGAGTTCGTACCAGGCCTGCGGCTCAAGTTCTGCGGTGGCGTCGAGCGTGAGGCCGGGCTTGGGCACCGGGCAGGGATGTGTCTCAGCCACAACCACATCGCCATCGATCAGGGCGACGCCGGTCGCGACCTGATAGCGGCGCTGGTCGGCGCTGCTCAGGAATGCCGGATTGAGCGCCGCGCTGAATGCGGCAACCAGCCGGGACAGATTGCCGGACGGTTCGGCGGTATCGGTGCGGCGCAGGCCGAGCTTGAGCGTGTAATTGTAGAGTCTGGCGAGCGCTTCGACATGCCCGACGTCGAAATGCGCGCGCAGCGGATCGTGGCGGAAGCGCGCGACTTCGCTTTGTGCCGGCTCGTGGCCGGAGAGGTGGCGTTCCAGCAGTTCCGGCGCGAACGTATCCTGCGCGCGGTGTAGCGTCTGAAGATAGTTCGGCAATCCGAACTTCACGGCTGCGATCGGCTGCCCGTAATAGACGGTGCCGCCGGGCGCCGGATGAGGCTGCGGCGCGGGCGTCGGAGGCAAGGGCGTGGTCTTGAAGAAATAGCTGCGCTTTGTCGGCAGCGTCGGATCGACGTCGGAGCTTGACGTCGCGGCCGGCACGCGCAAGCCATAGATGATCTGCTTGTAGAGCGTGCCGGTCCACGCCAGTTCCACGTCGAGGCGATAGGTCTTGCCAGGTTGCAGAAGGCAGCGCGAGGCGCCGCCTTGATGTGCGCTATCGGTGAGCGGCCCGTGGTTAGTGGCCTGCTGTTGGGTGGCGGCGGCCGCGGCCTGCGCATCGTTGCGCGCCCGTGCGGCGGCAAGCGCCGTAGCCGTCATGCCTTCCAGTCCGAGCAGGCCAAGCTGCTGCGTCGCCGGCCACTCGATCCGCAGCGCGGTCACGGTGCCGGGGGCCTTGAAGATCAGCACCTGCTGGCCGTTGCCGATGTCCTTCGTGTCCGGATACCACGCATTGCTCCGGTCCTTGGGATCGTACACGCGCACCAGGCCAGGTCCCTTGCCGTCGAGACTTACGGACGGCGCCCACAGGAACAGGAAGCCGCTGCTGGCGATCGGTTCGTCGAGATAGATCGTCGCGTTGAAGCGAAGGTTGAGCCTCTCGAATGCGAGTTCACTGCCATCGGCCGGAATCGCGTATTCCAGCAGCAGCGCGCCGGTAAAGTCCCGTTCGACCTTGATCGGAGAGGGAAGGGACGCGCCGCGCGGTTTCACGTAGTTCACCATCGGCGGCAGCGCCTGACGCCCGATCTCGTCGAGCGGCGTGACGGTTTGCACGTCCGACCGCGTGAACCCCGGCATCAGCAGCCCGCCGACGCGGCTCCGCGTCGGATCGGCGTTGACGGTCTCTGGCGTCAGGCGCCAGAGTTCCTCATGCGCAACCGCGTCGATGCCCAGCGTCCAGCCGATGCGTGCTCGTGCATCGGGCCTGCAAACGCTGCCGAGCGCGCCGATCGGATCGCCCGGCAGCGACTGGCCGGCGTCGCTCATGCGGTCGATGAAGAACGTCCCCTTGATATCGAACAGGATCAGTTCGGCCGGTTCCGCCGACGTGCCGGGATTGCCGGTACGTCCCGCCTGCCACGCGGCGCTCAGGTCGCCCGGCACCGGTGTGCCCAGACCGTGTTCGTCGCCGGTGACATCGAAAAGCTGGAGGCTGCGCAGCTCCCATTGATAATCGAGCAGGTTGCTCCCGAACGGCCGGGCGCGATCGCCCTCGGGATACTGGTCGATGGTGGGAAACTGCGCGCCGCCGCAGCCGCCGGCGAGACGCGGCGGAAACGCGAAGGTGAGGGCGATGAGCGCGTCGGGCCAGACCGTCTGCGCTTGTTCCGGCGACTGCCGCAGTTCGTGGAGAAGCTGGTACTTGTCGTCGATCAGCAGAGCGTTCTGGCCGACGATCTGCCCGCCTTCGAGCCGGTCGAGCGGCAGCGAGGTCGGAGGCGGCACCGTCAGCGGTGGTTCGGAGCTGAATTTCAATTCGACGCACTTGCGGACCTTCGTGAACAGCAGGTTCACGTGTCCGCAGACCTTGGCGTAGATCGACGTGTTGCCCTCGGCGATGAAGGCTTGCAGGTCGGCAGAGACACCGACAGAGACCGGGCCGATATGCGCGGAGCCGTCGACATGACCGAAGCCGGCGAGGATCAGCGGACTCGTCGCAACCAGGATATCGGCCGATGCATGAACCTCGGCCCACACGATCGGCCGCGGGCCGAAGTTCAGGTCGATGCCGAAACCGAAGGCGAGGATGAAGCCGTCGAAGCTCATCGGACCGCCGCGCGGCCACTTCTCGATGCCGTTCCCGCGCAGCATGAAGTAGCCGGAAGCCCCGACGTTGAAGATGTCCGGCAAGACTCTGACAGTCGCCGGTCCGATGCCGCGCCCCTGGCCGTCGTAGCCGTCGGCGCCCATGTAGAGGGACCAGTCGGAGATATCGCCGGTGACGGGGAAGCGTCCGCCAGACGGAATCCTTGCCGTCAGCAGCACCGGAATGTTCAGCGTGCCCGCTATGCCGAACGTCACCGCGTCGGCGGGGTCGACGATGATCGCGCCGCGCAGCGCGAGGAAGTCGGGATCGGGATCCGGCTTGTGCGTGATGCTCATGCGGCCGGAGAGGATCGTAGCGTCGATCGCGCCGAGCACGACGAGGTCCGGCACCGTGAGGAACAGGCCGGCCTTGGCGCTGAAGGCGAAGCCCATGTCGGGCAGCGTCCCGATCACGGCTTCCAATCCGAAGGTGAAGTTGCCGGCGGACTCGTTGAACGGCTCGGGGCGGCCGGGCGGCGGCGGCTCCTGCGGGTCCCACAGCAGCGCGTGCTCGATCGGGTCCTCGCCCGGAGCCGGCGGTGCGATCGTGGTCGCGATACCGAACGTGCCGCCGACGCCGAACAGGCCGAGCCCGCTGTTGGCGAGCGGCAACGGTCCAGGCAGGTCGGCTGCGAGTTCGAGCAGCACCATCTTGCCATGCAATCGCAGCGACGCCTCGGCATTGAATCCGGCCGGCACGACCTGCACGCGGATCATCGCCTCGAAGCCGGCGTCGCTGACGCTGACCTTGCCTTCGCCCTCGATGACGCCGGGCATGGTGATCTGCGCGTCGAGACCGCGGATACTTGCCGTGATCTTGTGGGTGTCGGGATCGAGCGTCGCGCGGATGGTCGCGCCGGAGACCCGGATCGGGCCGAGGTTGAGCTTGAAGCGCAGATCGACCTCGAGCCAGATCGAACCTCGCCCGCTGCGCGAGCCCAGCACGTCGAACAACGAGCCCGGTCCTTCGATGAGCCAGCGGCCGGGATCCTCGACCTCCATCGTGGCGTGCCGGTAGTCGAGCCCGATCATGCCGAGGCCGCTTTTGGAATGGTCGAGCGAGAGCACCACGCCGCGCAAGCGGATGCGCAGCGGCTCCTCGGGCGCCAGCGAGACCGACATCACGCCGAGCTTGATGGGAACGATCGCGACATCGACTGCATAGTCGAGCGTGAAGGTCTGCTTGTCGGTGAGCGCGAGGCCCTTCGGCTTGCCTTCGGTGGCAAGCTCGACGCCGTGGACCACGAGACGGCCCTTGTCGTTGAGCAGCGCGCTGAACGCCATTCCGGCGGTGAGAAGCCCGGCCGCAGGTGTCCCCGCGCCGGCGCTGCCGAGATTCTTCTCCGCAATCAGCGCGGTCGCAAACGCGCCGGCAGCAATGAAGCCTTTCTCGGCGGCGCCGCCACCCTCGGCACTGACCGCCAGAATACCGTTATCGCCCTGCGCCTCGATGCCGATCGACAGCCGCGTGGGAGCGGCAGCGTCATTGGTCTCGCGCGCGAAGCGGGCGCGTGCGATCAGCGGCCGGCTGGCGAGAACATGCAAAGTCCCGCCACCAACGTTCTCATGATACTGGTCGACCGGTAATTCCACCGCGACCTCGACCAATGTTGGAAGGAAAGAGGTGAGGCCGGTCGCCGTCGGATCGATGCATTCGATGCGCACCGTCATTGCGGGCTTGCCATCGCGCGCCGGCACATGAGCCTCCGCAGATAGCGCGATCCCTGCGGGATCAAGCCCGATCTCGATCTGCGCATCGACGGCGGTGCGGCCGAACAGCGGCACGCTCTCGGGCAAATAGAAGCGCGCGTTGCGGATCGACAATCCTTTCCACGCCGGCGTATCGCCGGGCAGCGCGATCGGATGGCCGTCGACCGATGCGGGCGGCGGAGTGGCTTGCGCGCTCATGTCGATGAAGAAGCCATCCGGCAGCTCGAGGCCGAAACCGCTCGATCCCAGCATGACGGTCGGTGGATCGAGCGTAAGCTTGACCACGCCGTCCGGCTGATCGATCGATGGCCCGAGGCGCATGGTCGCCTGCGCGCCCTTCCGGCCCTCGATCACGAGTGCGATCGTCGCACCCATCACCTTGACCTGGCCCGCCGTCGCGGTGAGCCATTCCTCGCCGCCGGCTACGCCATTGTGGATCGCGGGCGTGAATGCGCGTCCTGCGCTGTCGGCCGCGAGATCGGTGAAGCGAGTGGCGGGAGGCACCTGTCCGAGGTCGAAGGCGAGATCAAAGCCGTCCGGCCGAAGGGCGAAACGAAACGGCAGCGGGGGACCAAACGGCGCGAGCGAGAGATCGAAAAACAGCGGATGCGCCGCGGCTCCCGCGTGCGCTTCGCCTTTATAGGATCCGCCGACCGGGTCGCTGATGGTGGCGGTATCAACTTCGAGTCCGCTGAGAAGCGTATCAATCGTCGATGTTAACAGTATGCCTTGAAGCCAATCGTTACTCTCGATCCAGGATCGCAATGTCGTCAAAATGCCCTCCGCCGAAACGGCAATGACGCGGTACGAACAATTCCGTCAAATCGAATTTGAAATATGGAGCGGCTCTTCCATAGAGATAACGGATGACCGACAAAATATGGAAAACAAGAGTCGAGAGAGACGCAGCGAATCAACGCTTACAAGCTCTCAATCAAAGTGCGCATTTTTGTGACAAATGCTGTTCAAAGCTCGCGCTGTGGCCGCTTCAGCGTTCGACGTGGAGATGTCATTGCCGCGCATCGCGCGGGAAGCGGATCGATCCCGTTCCATGCAATCGAACGCCGCTTTAGGAAACTCATCCCGAGAAGGTTTGTTTTCATCTGGGATAGCCGTGCAGCATCAATCGGTCTGCGCGAACTTCCCAGCTCTCGAGCCTGTTGAGGAAACTCATCCCGAGAAGGTTTGTTTTCATCTGGCCGCGCGGCACCACGAGGGCCGGCACGGATCGCTCCACGAGCTTTCCGACCGCAAGGCGGTCGAGGGTCAGCCGCGCCGCGCGCGCGTGTCCGCCCGCCGTTTCGACGTCGACGTCGTAGTTCAGCAATTCCAGCGGCAACCCGGCCGCCTTCGCGGTCTCGTAGGTGAGGACGACGGAGGTTGCGCCGGTGTCGATGATCATCGCCGTTTTCACGCCGTTGATCTTGGCGTGCAGCGTAAAATCGCCGCTCTGGGCGCGGGGAATCTGGACGCTGCGCGGGGGACCCGCCCCGGCCTCCCGCAGCATGGTCGAGACCACGCTTTTCGCCGCCGATATTCGAGCCGGATCGCCATAAGCGACCACGGCGCCCGCCGTCGCCGCCAGCATCCCGATGACAAGCAGGATACGGATCACGATGCACCCATCATGTTTTCGGCTGTCGTGGGTCGATGCGACGTGCTCGGCATGGCGGTTCGATACTCATTCAGGATCATGACGATCATTCATGCACTCCCGAACCCTTGTTTAAAGACCTGTGCCCGCGTTCATGATCGGCTTGTTCCGCATGCGACGCCTTTCATCCATGGTCGGATCGGCTGCCGGAGCCGGTTGCAGCGGCGGAGCTTCCTCCGCCATTGGCGCCAAAGCGGACATCACGCGCTCCGGGGGAAACGTGACGATAACCTCAGTGCCGATACGGAGCTTGGATCGCAGAGTGAACGTGCCGCCATGCATGTCGACCAGGCTCTTCGCGATCGGCAGTCCGAGGCCCGCGCCTTGTTCGGCGGATTTGATCGAATTCGAACCCTGCCCGAATGACGCCAGCACGATCGGGATTTCGTCTTCGGCGATTCCAGAGCCATTGTCCTTGACGCTGAGATATTGCCCGCCTGAAGCGGTCCATCCGACCTTCAGCCAGATTTCGCCGCCCTGTGGCGTGAATTTGATCGAGTTCGACAGGAG
>NZ_BAAGBE010000005.1:0-6601 GCF_047149785.1 Nitrobacter sp.
GATGCTGCCGCCGTCCTCGAGGATGCCGATCTGGCGTCGCGCCTCGTGTTCGATCGCCTGACCGATGAAGCGGATGGAGTTGACGTTCTTGATCTCGCAGCGGGTGCCGAAGGGCTGCCCTAGCCGGCGCACCGAGACGTTGACGTCGGCGCGCAGGCTGCCCTTCTCCATGTCGCCGTCGCAGGTGCCGAGATAGCGCAGGATCGACCGCAATTTCGTCACATAGGCTCTGGCCTGTTCCGACGAGCGCATATCCGGCTTGGAGACGATTTCCATCAGCGCCACGCCGGAGCGGTTCAGATCGATCGCGCTCATGTCGGCATGCTGGTCGTGCAGCGACTTGCCCGCGTCCTGTTCGAGATGCAGCCGCTCGATCCCGACCGTGATGCTCGTGCCATCGGCCAGGTCGACCACGACCTCGCCCTCGCCGACGATCGGCGACTTGTACTGGCTGATCTGATAGCCCTGCGGCAGGTCGGGATAGAAATAGTTCTTGCGGTCGAACACCGAGCGCAGGTTGATCCGGGCGTTCAGTCCCAATCCGGTCCGCACCGCCTGCCGGACGCATTCCTCGTTGATGACAGGCAGCATTCCGGGCATCGCGGCGTCGACCAGCGAGACGTGGCTGTTGGGATCGCCGCCGAAGGCAGTCGACGCGCCGGAGAACAGCTTTGCGTTGGATGTGACCTGGGCGTGGACTTCGAGCCCGATCACGATCTCCCACTCGCCGGTGGCGCCCTTGATCAGGTTCGACGGTTTGACAGGTGCGTTCATGCGCGGCTTTTACCCCGGAGGTTGCGACGGGAAAACCCCCGTCCAAATCAATTGAGTCGGCCGCTTGCGCCAGCTCACATGCTGCCGGCAAACGCGCGGAAGGTTGGACTCGCCCGCAATGCGTCGCGCCCGGCGGCGATCACGTCGTCGACCTGCTGCGGCGGCAGATGGAAGCGGGTCGGAACGGTCTCCAGGCTCGCGGCCCGCGCGGGATCGAGTTGATCGAAGCCGATCCGTCCGACGAACAATTTCAAATCGTGGCAATTCCAGCCCGGACGCGCGCCGTAACGGGCGCGATCGGCGGCTGACAGGCCGCAGCGCCAGCGGATCAGCGCCGTCTGCCAGTCGCCCATGGTTCGCTCGAAGGCGGTATAGCCCGCGCCGACGCTGGCATCGATCGCGGTGTCCGCGGCGGCTTTGACCAGGTCGACGCCGCTCGGGCCTTCAATGGTATTGATCCAGTTGCCGGCGAGGCCGGTCTTCGCATCGATCACCAGAAACAGCGCGCGACCGCCTGATCGGGCGACAGCGGTCCATAGGGCGTACTCGCCGACAGCCGCGCGATGGTGAAACCGGCCAAGCCGTAGTTGTCGACCAGGCCGCCGTCGAGCAGCTTGATATAGGGGATTTCGCCATCGTGATAGCGGCTGACCGCTTTCGCAAACGCGCTCAGCATCGGCGGCGCGTTGCGGTTGTCGCGCGCTTTCACGATCCAGGCCGGCAGCGGATCCTTGCACCGGCCCGGAAAGGTCTGGATCACCACCGGCGCGAACGCAACAGGCACCGCTGCCGACGCGGCCACCGCATTCGCCAGCGGATAGGATCCGAGGTCGCTGCACATCGCGCTGAACGCGGTCACGCCGAAAACAAAGGGCGTGCGATTGTAGATGTCGGAGGCGTTGATCCAGACCCGCGGGCGCACCGTCTTGCGAAGGTCGGCGAAGGTCGCGCCATGAAACAGGTTGGCATCGAGCCAGCGCGGCAGGCCGCTGGAGTCGTTGATGCCGCCGGCGAAGGCCTTGCCGAGCGTGGCAAGGTTGAGATCGGTCTGCAGCCCCTCCTCCGCGTTGCGCAGCAGAAATCTTTCGCGGAAGTCAGCCAGCGCCGCGCGTTTTCGCAACCCGAAATAGGCCGCGGTAACCGAGCCGCCCGACACGCCGGAAATGAAATCGATGCGATCAAGCATCGACACGCCGCCGCCGCCGCGCGCCGGTATTTGCGCCAACTCCTCCAGCACGCCGAAGGAAAAGGCCGCCGCCCGGGTTCCGCCCCCGGAAAACGACAAGCCGACCAGATCATCGTCGGCGGCTGCCCGCTCCTCGAAATTTTCGTGAAGCTGGCCCGCGAGATCGGCGCTGCTGCCCGGCTGGTTGACCGGCGCATTCTGGATCGACGCGCAGCCAAGCAGCACCGCGCAAAATCCAGTGATCGCAAATGCTGAACGCATGGCCGTGCAATCGCCCCCGCCGATGTCGCCATTGATGCGCAGAGCCGGACAGTCTCGCCCATGACAGGATTAGCTGTCCCGCCCCGCCCCGTCTGTCTAGCCGCCCTCGCCGCCCAGCAATTCCACGACGATCTGACTCCACTCGTCTTCGGATGAACCTTTCGCAAACGGCTTGTCCGCGCGGCGATACCAGTAGGCGGCGTTGCCGATCTCGCGTCCGTCAAGCCGATGCAGATAGGCATGCACCCAGGCCGCCTCGGTGCCGACTTGCGACTGCACGAGGACGTGCGCCTTGTTCCAGTCGCCTTTCGCGGCCCACCACAATGCCGCAAGCGGTGCCGAAACGCCCTGCGGCGGCTCCGCGTTCGTCAGGCTGGTCTTGAAAGCATCCGGCGTCACCACCACACCTCCGGCGTAAAGCGTCCTGCCGCCTGCTCGACGATCTCGCCAAGCGAAAGGAGCGTCTCCTCGTCGAACGGACGGCCGATCAGTTGCAATGCAAGCGGCAGTCCATGAGCATCCTTGCCCGCAGGCACCGCGATGCCCGGCAGTCCAGCCATGTTCGCCGTCACGGTGAAGATGTCATTGAGATACATCTCGATCGGATCGGCGCCGGCTTTCTCGCCGATGCCGAAGGCGGCTGACGGCGTCGCGGGTGTCAGGATCGCATCGACCCCCGCCGCATAGCAATCCTCGAAATCCTTCTTGATCAAGGTGCGGACCTTTTGCGCACGAAGGTAATAGGCGTCGTAGTAACCGGCGGACAAGACATAGGTGCCGATCATGATACGACGGCGGACCTCCGCGCCAAAGCCCTTCGCGCGCGTATTCTCATACATTTCGACGAGATTGCGGCCGTCGACGCGTGCGCCGTAACGAACGCCATCGTAACGCGCGAGGTTCGACGACGCCTCAGCGGGCGCCACGATGTAATAAGCGGGCAGCGCGTATTTCGTATGCGGCAACGAGACCTCGACCAGTTCGGCGCCCGCGGCTTTCAGCCACTCGGCGCCCTGCGTCCACAGTCTCTCGATCTCCGCGGGCATGCCGTCGAGCCGATATTCCCTGGGAAGGCCGATCTTCATTCCTTTCACGGATCTGCCGACCGCAGCTTCGTAGTCGGGAACTTCGCGATCGACCGAGGTCGTATCCTTCGGATCGTGGCCAGCCATCGAGCGCATCAAAATGGCGGCGTCGCGCACGGTGCGCGCGATCGGCCCGGCCTGATCGAGCGACGATGCAAACGCGACGATGCCCCAGCGCGAGCAGCGTCCGTAGGTCGGCTTGATGCCCACGGTGCCGGTGAAGGCAGCGGGCTGGCGGATCGAACCGCCGGTGTCGGTCGCGGTCGCGCCAAGACACAGTCCGGCCGCCACCGCCGAGGCCGACCCGCCCGACGAACCGCCGGGGACCAGCTTCGCATCGGACCCCTGCCGCCGCCACGGATTGATCACGGGGCCGAAACGCGAGGTCTCGTTCGACGAGCCCATCGCGAATTCGTCGTTATTGAGTTTTCCAAGCATCACGGCGCCGTCGCGCCAGAGCTGCGACGTCACGGTGGATTCGTAAGGCGGCTTGAAGTCGTCGAGAATTTGCGAACATGCCGTGGTCCGCGTGCCTTCCGTCGCGAACAGATCCTTGACGCCGAGCGGAATGCCGTTGAGCGGCCCGCTTTCGCCTTTGGCAATCCGCGCGTCGGCCTCGCGCGCCATCGCTCTCGCCCGCTCCGGCGTCTCCAGCACATAGGCATTGAGCACGCGCGCCCGCTCGATCGCCGCGAGATGCGCGTCGGTCAGCTCAATCGCGGTGAATGACTTGGTCGCAAGACCATCACGGGCCTCGGCCAGCGTGAGCGACGTCAAATCCGTCATTTATCGACCGCGCTACAGAAAAATGGCGACAGCGTCCTGTCGTTTCGGGGATCGGCGGCGCGAAGCTTTTCTTCCGCCTGGAGCTGCTCGAAGACGGCGTCCAATACCGCGTCGGGATCCACAGTCTCCCCCCGACGCTTCAACGCGTCGAGACGTTCCATATAGGTCCGATAGACCTTCTCATCGCTACACAGCAGACACATGGGCTCACAACCTGTTATTCGACGACCTTCGGCACCAGAAAGAAATGGTCATCCGTTACCGGCGCGTTGGCGACAATCTTGTCCGCGATGTTGCCGTCATTCACCACATCGGCCCGCTTTTTCATCGTCATCGGCATCACCGAGGTCATCGGCTCGACACCGTCGACGTTCACTTCCTGCAACTGCTCGACGAATGCGAGGATCGCATTCAGTTCATCCTGAAGCGCGGGAACTTCCGTCTCGCTGATCGCGATCCGCGCAAGGTGCCCGATACGGCGGACAGTAGCGGCATCGACAGACATATTATTCAGGGCCTCGCAGGCGTCTAATTGTTCAAGTGCTGCCACCAATAGGCGTCACGCCTATAGCAGACCCGGCTTTCGCGCTGCAACCGCACTGTTCCTCTTACAACTCACAAGGCGCTCAACCGCTTCAACGCGTCCCCCGCCAGCGCGCGCGTGAGTTCCGCCGCCGGCATCTCGCGGCCAAGACGAACCCCCTGTCCGGCCCAGAGGTTGGTGAAATCGACCTTGCCCTGCTTCTCGGCGGCCGCCCTGAGCGGTGCGAAGGCCGCGGCCGCATGGGGAAACGCCGGCGCATCGGGCGAGACCGGCCCCACTTCGCGCATCGCGCGGTTGGCAATCCCGCGCGCCGGACGCCCGGTCATGACATTGGTGATGACGGTGGACTCGTCGCCCGCGGCGGCAAGCGCAGCGCGGCCCAGCGCGGACGCCCTGGATTCAGGACAGCGAAGATAGGCCGTGCCGATCTGCACGCCGGCCGCGCCAAGCGCGAACGCCGCCGCGATGCCCCGGCCATCGGCGACACCACCCGCCGCGATGATCGGCACGCGCACCGCATCCGCCATCTGCGGCACCAGCGCGAAGAGACCCGGCTGCGCCGCGATATTGTCGGTCAGAAACATGCTGCGGTGGCCGCCCGCCTCCGCGCCTTGCGCGATGACGGCATCAACGCCGTTTTCCTCAAGCCAGACCGCTTCGCGCACGATCGTGGCGCAGCCGACCACGACAGCGCCGGTCGCTTTCACCCGATCGAGCAGCGGCTTGTCCGGCAATCCGAAATGGAAGCTGACCACCTCCGGCTTCACCTCCTCGACGACGTCGCACATCGCCGCATCGAACGGAGCGCGGCTCGCGGGCGCGGTCGGGGCTGACGGGTCGAGGTCCCACTCTCTATAATAAGAGGCGAGCCGCATCCGCCATTGGGCGTCACGGTGTGGATCGGCGGCCACCGCGCGATGGGCGAAGAAGTTCATGTTGATCGGCGCCTTGACCCGCTGCCGGATGATGCCGACCTGCTCGCGGGCCTTGTCGGGCGAGAGCATCGCGCACGGCAGCGACCCCAGGGCGCCGCCCTCCGCCGCCCCGATGACGAGTTCGGCATCCATGACGCCCGCCATCGGCGCCTGAACGATTGGAAACTCGATGCCAAAAAGATCGATCAGTCTGCGGTCCGGCCACATGGTCTTCTCGTTCGCAAGGGGTTGGTGATCCGCGCCTTAGCATACCGGCACGCAAGGCGGCCATCGATCCTCGGCCCGGCGTTTTGCCGCGCCATTTTGCCATGCCCGTCGCGCGCATGTTATGCGAGGCGATGCCCGCCTCAGTCCTGCAATTGATCGAAGCCGCCATGCACTGGCCGCAACGCGGCGCCCTCGTCGGGCTCGACCTCGGCACCAAGACCATCGGCGTGGCGGTGTCCGACCCCGATCGCCGCCTCGCCACCGGCGTCGAGACCATCCAGCGCAAGACTTTTACGGCGGATGCCGCGCGGCTGCTTGCGATAGCGGGTGAGCGTAGCGCCGTCGGCTTCGTGCTCGGGCTGCCGATCAACATGGACGGCAGCGAAGGACCACGCGCGCAGTCGACCCGGGCTTTCGCGCGCAATCTGGCGAAACTCACCGATCTCGCCATCGGCCTCTGGGACGAGCGGCTGTCGACGGCCGCCGTCGAGCGCGAACTGATCGGAATGGACATGAGCCGCGCAAGGCGTGCCAAGGTCATCGACGAACATGCCGCGATCTTCATCCTGCAGGGCGCGCTCGATCGGCTTGCGGCGCAGCGACGGTCTTCCGGATCGGACTGAATGCGCGGCAGTGCGGATCGCGCCGGCGTCAGGAGTGGCCGGCGATCCACAGCGTCTGTAGCGTCGCCGCGAGATTGTTGAGGCCGTGCAGGATCACGGTGAGCAGGATCGAGCCGCTGCGATAGCGCAGGTAGCCGAACAGCAGCCCGATCGAGAACACCTCGGCAAAGAAAAACCAGTCGTATTGCAGGTGCATCGCA